>JAAUZL010000029.1 GCA_014804615.1 Lachnospiraceae bacterium | reverse complement strand
GTGTAGTTTGAAGAAAAATTGGTGTCAAAAATGGTGTACAAATCTGACTGATGAAATGATGTATTTGTGTGAAGAATCAAATTAAAATTGTTATTCACAGGAAGCACAATCTATGGAGAGGAATTATCTGATGTAGTGGCAGGCATACAAGTGTCTGTCATTTTTATTAGAAGCTATAAATGGACAGCAGAAACGGAGGAAGCGAAAATGGGCAGAGAAAAATCAATATTTGAACAGATGGGCGGTACTTACACAGAGAAAGACGGTATCTTATATCCCAATATCCATATTGATGAAGAGCAAACAGAAACAATGCAGGATGTGTTTGCAGGAAAGTACGGAGATTTATGGAAAAGGTACATGAAAGAAAACCAGTCGGATAGATATTATCATTTGGTTCGTACAGGACAGTTGAAACAAAAAGCGGCAGAAATCAATGAGGAAGCAAATGAACTGTTGGACAGGATTATGCAGCAGTATTTACAGAAGCATAAACCGGAGAATCCGGACTCTACAATGGAAATGTGGCAGCTTCGGGAACAAGCTAAAGCGATGGCAGAAGAAGTGGTTCTTCAAGATATTGTCTATTGTTATCACTAAAACAAAACGAGAAGAGAGGGAAAAATTATGGCGAATATAAGAGAATATAACATGAATGGAACATTGATTTTAGGAATTGATCATGGATATGGAAATATCAAAACAGCACACAGGGTATTTCCAACCGCACTGATTAAGAGTGAGAAAGCGCCAACTTTCAGCAAGGATTATCTGGAGTATGACGGATATTTCTACATTATCGGGGAAGGTCATAAGAGCTTTATCGCTGAAAAGCAGTCAGATGATGATAATTATATCCAAGAACTGCTTTAGCAGTTCTTTACGCTTTGCGGCAATAGCAAAAGAACTGAATGCAAGGGAATTAACCTCTGCCAGAGTGCATCTTGCAGCAGGGCTTCCGTTGAAGTGGGTGCAGGCGCAGAGAGAATCCTTCCGCAAATATCTGATGCAGAATAAATTTGTGCAGTTTCGCTATAAGGGTAGACAGTATGAGGTCGAGATTGCCGGATGTACGGTCATGCCGCAATGTTATTCTGCGGTGGCGGAAAGCCTGAAAGATTTTAAAGGGATGAATTTACTTGCCGACATTGGCAACGGAACAATGAACATCATGTATTTAAACAATGGCAGGGCGATGGAAAGTAAATCATGGACAGAGAAGCTCGGTATTTTCCAGTGTATGAAGCGTATCCATAATAAGGTGCTGGACGAAACGGGGACAAACCTGATGAACGAGGTCATTGAAAATTATCTGAGGACAGGGGAAACGGATATTGCAGAGCCTTATGCCTCACTTATGAAAGAAGCAGCAGTTTCCTATGTACAGGAGATCTTTCAGAAGCTGAAGGATTATGAGTACAATGAAAGCCTTATGCAGCTTCACTTTATGGGCGGCGGTGCAAGAATCGTGGAAGCTGTTGGGGAATATAATCGGGAGAGGACGCATTTCAATCACGATATCTGTGCGACTGCAAAGGGATATGAATATTACTGTTACATGATTTTGCGCCACAACAAAAAGTGTAGCTAGAAAGAAGGTGCAGGAATGGCAGGAAATATCCGTAACCGCAATGTGCGGTTTTATGAGGAAAAGGAAGCTGACAGACGGGCATGGGAAATACTTCACTCAGAAGCTGTCAGGGCATTTCCTTCGCAGAATGACTTTATCATTCAGGCAGTCAATGATTTTTATGACAGGCATCTGGCAATATCTGATGATCCGTATCTGGAAACAAGGGAAAAAGAGGATGCCTTTGCAGACAGGATCGTGGAAAAGGTGGAACAGAAAGTGCTTGGCAACCTGCCACAGCTTATCGGGATTCACCTTTTGCAGCAGCAGAATATCTTGGCAATGGGAAATAATGCAAGGGTGGAGAATTATTTGAAAGACAATAGGGATGTGCAGGTATTAAGTTCCGGCGGTGGTATTCTGCAAGATGCCGGAGAAGCTGAAACAGGGGAACCGGAGGAGAATGAGTTCCTTGATTTCAGTTTTGGAGGATAGCCGGAATGGGGGTTCTTAGGGGGCAAAGCCCCCTGAGCAGGTAGCACCGGTGGCGTAGACAGTGAGGAAGAAATAAAAATCGGAGTGTCCGGCAGGCACTCCGATTTTTATTTTTGACAAGCTGGCAAGCCAACGGTACTACCTGCCTATATCATTCCCACCACATCGGCGGCAGGTGGAAAAGTGCCAGAGCAGGAAAGCGATGTGGGAAAGCCGGACGGAGCGCAGAGCGAGGGGAGGCTTTCGTCTGGGAGCTGCGTTCTTTGCAGCGGACAGACTTATGGGAATGATGTGCCCTGCTCACGGAGCATTTCTGCGATAAGGCTACAGAAAATGCGGTAAATGGCATCGAACGGACACATAGGAAAGAGGGATTGCAGCCAATATTTGAAATGAAATCATGATATTGAAAATGTAGCCACTACTGCAAATGTCAGTAGCCAATTTAATAAAGGTGGATACAGAAAGTGAAAATTTGGGAGCCACACACACTGAGAAGAATGTGTCTGGTTCTTTTTTGATGCAAGGTTGTTTTTAGAAGATAGAGAGATCACTATCAGATTGGAGGAAATTTATGGGAAACAGGACAAGGGATAGAGTAATCTATATCCGAACCGATGAAAAGCTGCAGGCAGAGTTTGAAAAACAAAAAGAAGCCAGCGGATATGGCAGCAATGCAGACTTTGTAGATTATCTGTTGCGGGTAAGCGAAGGAAAACAGGCAGATGGCGTTACGCTGAAGGATGTGCGTAATTTATTGTCAGAGCTTTCGGCAGAACTGAAAAAACAGGGAGTCAATATCAACCAGATAGCAAAGATACTCAATACCTATGGCGGCATGGATATGAAGCAGTCTCTTGAATATACGGAATACAGGTATAAACAGATTGAAAACAGCCTGCTCCGCATATGGGAGAAAATAGCCTGATCGGAATAAAGAATAAGAGGGGGATATGGTCTATGGCAGAGGTTTATGGAAATGTCAATGTGAATTACAGTTACTGCAAATCTGTCGCACAGTTGAAAAGTGCGGCAGATTATATTCTTGGAACGAAAAAAGAACAGATAAAAGAAGGGATCCAGAAGACAAGATCGGATTTGTACGGAGCCTTTGGATGTAGCAGGGATAATTTTGCTAACAGTCTACTGATAACAAGGAAGATGCACGATAAAAAGTATTCGCGTTACAAGCAGAAAGATATTCTGGTGCATAAGATGTCGATTTCTTTTCATCCGGATGATAACGATAAGCTGACCTATGAGGAAGCAGATAAGATAGCAAGGGAATTTGCGTATAAATTCTTTTGGAGCAAAGGATATGAAGCAATGTGGGCGGTGCATACGGACACAGAGCATATCCATGTGCATTTTATTGTGAGCAACTGTAATCTGAAGGACGGTAAATCTTTCCGCAGGGGGATGCCGGAATTGAAAAAAATGTCACAGTTTTTCGGGGAACAGTGCAGGGAGCGGGGGCTGACGCATTCAGTCAGGGATACATTTTATAATGAGGAGCGGACGCAGGAACGGAAAAGTTTTGCGGAATGTCAGATGCAGAAGCATGATAAGCTGTCTTTCAGAGAAGAGATCAAGACATATGTACGCTTGGCAATGAACAGCACTGGAACAAGAACGCTTGAGGATGTGGTGGAGATGTTAAAGAAAATATATCTTATGGATATACGGTTAAAAGGGAATACCATTAGTTATGCACTTCCGTACTATGCGGGTAAAACAGGAAAAGCGCAGGCGGTCAGGGGAAGCAAACTTGGGAACCGTTTTACAGTGGCGGGAATCAGACAGTATATGCAGGAAAAAGAGCAGAAGCAGGTGGAATACAGGCGTACCATGCAGGATATTGAGGAAGCAAAACAGTATCTTGATGATTATGAGGAATGGCGAGAGGAGGCGAAAAAAGCTGGGGATTCATTTTACGAAGCATTTGACCACTTTCAGGCAGATCATGATGTATCTGAAAATGATGAAGAAATCTTTTACGGAAGTGTTTTTCAGGAGTTCAATGAACAATGGCAGGGGAAAAGCCAAGCTGTTTCAAAGCAAAAATCAGAAGTAAGCAAAGCGGAAAAAGTAGATTTTTCAAAGCTTTCGTTAGAAGAGCGTGCAAAGCTGCTTCCGCCGCCGACAAGTGATCAAATGGCAGAACTGAAAGAGTATCAAAAACGGATGGGATACGATGAAAGTAAAATGAAAAGTATGAAATATAAGATGAAAGTCTATGATGAATTTCTGAAAGAGTATGAGTATAGGAAAAAGCATTATGGAGTGAAGGAGGATATGCAGAGAAAACGGAGAGATAGGGAACACTGTTTATAAAATTGTTTAACATATCCAAAAGGAGTGCCGACTGTACAGACAGATTGCAGTTCTTTTTTTATTTATTGGCGGTAAAATATTCCTTGAATTATTGGCGGTATTATATTATACTGTTTGTGTTGGCAAGGAAAGGAGGGAAGTATGCCGGAGAAGCATAGAGGGCGACCAACAACGGACAATCCCAAGACTATGCGTGTAGATGTGCGTTTGACGGAAGAAGAACTGAAAATGTTGGACAAATACTGTCAACGGGCAGGCGTATCACGTCCACAGGGATTGCGTGACGGCATTAAGGCTCTCAATGCAGAAAAATGAAAAGGAAGTAGTGCCGTTGGCAAACGTATTTACACTACTTCCCTCATGCCACCCGCAACAAGGCGAGCAGCACAAATATTATACCACTGTACGGTTCTGTCTTGCAAGCGGCTTGTGGACGGATCAGAAAGGGAAAGCGGATAAGGGCATGAAGAAAAAAGACAAAGATAACCTACTGGATATACTTGTCAAGACGAGGACGGTCAAAGCTTTAGACGAAGCGGTTGACAAAAACAGTGCCTACCAAGAAACATTGAAACGGCAGGACAAAGCATTTGACGAACTGGACAAGGCAAGTCTAAGCAAAGAACAGAAAGCCATTGTTGACAGGGCAATTTCAGCCGCCAATGAATGCGGCGCAACATACGGCTCAGTTGCCTATGAGTTGGGATTGCAGGACGGAATAAAGCTCATGTCAGAGCTAAAGGGAATTAAATAGTTGTGTATCTGAAAAAGGCATTTTCAAATAACGGAGATGTCTTTTTCTTTTACACAAATATCCTACCAACAGCGTAAGCGCAGAAAGGAGGGAAACGCATGGGGAACATCAACGAGCAGATTGCAAAAGCCGTGGAAGAAATAAGGTAGTTGCAGAACCGCAAAAAGAAGCTGATCAACCAAAAAAAAGCCGAGGAACGCAAGATATCATAATCTTCGAATCTTGACATACATTGTATGGCTGTATACAATAAATATATATTTTGTATAAGCCCGTTGGGCTCTCATGGATGGTTCACCAAGATGCCGGTAAGCCGGATTTAAGGAAAAGGCGGACGGCGAGGCATAACTTATGCATTTATGGGAATTACGAAATAAAATGTAAATGTTTTCAAAATTGTAAATTTTTTGAGTGTTAATGTGATTGGATTATTTGCAGGATCAATAGTTTAATGATATACTTGTCTCAATAAATTAAGGAAAATAGCGGAAGTACATACCAGAAAGGGAATAAATATATGCAAGAAGAAAGTCTGGCACAGCGTACCGCAGATAAGCTGAGAAATTTGATACTTACAGAAAATATATATAAGTTCGGTGATAAACTTCCAAATGAAAATGTGCTTTCTAATGAATTAGGAGTCAGCAGAACGACGCTTCGGG
>JAAUZL010000028.1 GCA_014804615.1 Lachnospiraceae bacterium | reverse complement strand
TTGCTTTTTAACTCGGTTGGCGAACCAACGTTATTATAGCACTGGAGGTTTTTACCGTAAGCTAAAGCATCTGTTGTCCCCCTGCATAGCAGGGGGTTTTTTTTAAGACTGTTACACAAAAACAGGCGGCGCATCCATATGGACACACCGCCCTTTCGCTTCGGATCTCCATATCAAATTAAGTATAACGGCAAATTCCCATCAATACAATTCCCTTTTTAAAAGTTCTTCCAATGTTATTCCTTCTCCGGAATCCACACACGCATCTGGTTCAAACCCCTGTTACCCCAGGTATAATAAGGAACAAACGTGATCTGACAAGGCGCATCCTCCTGTCTCTCAAAGCTGTAAAGCGCATCGTTTGTTGTCTCGCGGTATCCTTCCGCATACAGCTCCTGCACCCCAAAAAGTTTATCCGCCAGATACTCGCTGACCGTAACCTTACCATCCTTTTTCAATCGCAGGGAAAGTACATCGCTTTCATTATCAGCACCCTCTGCACAATAAATGACAGGCCCTCTCTGCAATGCTGCTTTACCGTTGTTGGCAGCGACCCGGTTGCTGGTATATACCTTTCTAACCGCCATATCCAGTTTCACTGTAATGACATCCTGTGCCGTATACTCTCCTCTCATATAAGCATAACCGTCTCGAATCTCACAGTCTACCGGCTTTCCATTCAGACAGATTGTGGTCCGCAGGCTCCAGGCAGGAATTCGGATTGCCAGAGGCACTTCCATGGATTTTCTACCCTCAGCCGGTTCAAAATGATAGGTAATCTCGCCATCATACGGATAGTCTGTCTGCAGAGTCACCTTACCTCCAAAATGTCCGCTCACATCAAGGGTTCCCGCAATGAAAAGGTTGGAAAACAGGGATCCCGGTATGATATGCCAGGCGTATTCCGCCACAGATCCTAAAAGTCTGGCCACATTAGGCGGGCAGCAGGCGCAGGCAAACCACTTGGGTCTGACAGGAAGGGCATGTTTGTGAGTCTGGGCTTCCCCTGAAATCCCCGGCAGCACCTCCAACGGATTCACATAGAAAAACTTCGTGCCGTCCAACTGCATACCCGCCAGCACGCAATTATACAATGCGCGTTCCATCACATCTGCATACTTGCCGTCCCGCTCCAGATACAGCATCTTATTGGAAAAGAAAATTAAACCAATAGCCGCGCAGGTCTCTGCATAAGCCGTGTCATTAGGCAAATGGTCATCCTTCGTGAATGCTTCCCCCTCATAAGCGGAGCCGATGGCTCCCGTGACATACATCCTATGCTGGGTAATATTATTCCAAAGTGTCTTACAAGCATCTGCAAGCTCTTTATCACCTGTCTCCATTGCAGCGTCCGCCATACCCGTGTAAAGATATACGGCTCTGACAGCATGGCCCACCGCTTTGTCCTGCTGCCGCACCGGAGCATAGTTCTGGGCATATTCTTTATCTTCCGGGTTATTTCCCCAGACCCGCCAAGGATTCTTCTCCATTTCCTTCTTATAATAATCGCTGTCTACGCCGCGCACATTGATAAAATGCAAAGCCAGCTCTTTATATTTTTCCTCTTTCGTACTGCGGAACAGCCGCATCAGTGCCAATTCGATCTCAGGATGTCCTGGATAACCCTCAGCTCCTTCCTCAATAAAATGCTGATAGATATGATCCGCCATATCACACATGATCTCTAAGAGTCTGGATTTTCCCGTACACTCCGCATAAGCCACAGCCGCCTCGATCATATGTCCTGCACAGTAAAGCTCATGTGCCTCATGAAGATTTGTCCACCGTTTTTCGGGCTCCTTCACGGTAAAATAGGTGTTGAGATAGCCGTCCTTCTGCTGCGCCCGGCCGATCAGCTCTATGATCTCATCACACCGTTTCTCCAACGCCTCATCAGGATTCTGTGCCAGAGAATAAGCCGCGCCCTCCAGCCATTTCGCCACGTCACTGTCCTGGAATACCATGCCGTAAAACTCTCCGTCACAGCTTCCGTTTTCAAGCTTCTGTGCCGCCATACGGAAGTTTTCGATACAATGGCTTTTTTCTGCACCTTCGATCTGATCATTTAGGGCGCGCTCCTGATACGGCAAAACCACGTCTTTTACGAGCTTCTCATATCTGCCGAAGAATCCATCCCCAACCTGAAAATCTTTGACCAATTTTAAATCACCCATATCTTCTCCTCCAAATTATATGTATTCTCCATTTTCTTGCTCCGTTAATATGTATTATATTCTGAAAGATATGGCATTTAAATAGATTATTTTCTTTTATATTTGTATTATTTTCCGTTTCTGTACTCCGATAGCGTACAGCTGTAAACCTCGCGCTTTTTAAATTCCCGGAATATACGTCCTGCGATACTCGCTGGGGGAACACCTCTGCTCGGCGCGAAACACCTTGCTAAAATAAAACACATCAGAAAAACCTGTCATCTGAGCAATCTCGGTAACCGAAGTATCCGTCTCCTCCAATAACTGCTTTGCCCGGCGAATACGCAATATCCGCTGATATTCCCGAATGGTCTGCCCTGTCGCTTCCTTAAAGAGCGTTCCCGCATATTTATAGGACAGACCGCAGGCTGCCTCAATCTCCTCCGCAGTAAATCCATTGATATAATGAGAACGAATATACTCCTGAAGTTTTCTCACATAGGTATTTCCCACATAATCTTCTGAGACATTTTTCACACACTCCAAGAAAATCTGCCATAATTTGACAGACGCCTGGGGAATATTCCCATAACTATGTGCCTCTATCAGTTGTTCAAAATTTCGTCGTATCCGACTCGTCGGATCACAGTCCGTCAACTTAGGGAGAATGAGATATTTTTCGTTGTCGTGCAAATCCAGAGTGAGTTTGAAATCGTGATAAACATTCCCGGAAAGCTTCTGCATCTGTGGCTCCGGGTCCGGACAATAAAAGTGGGCATAATACCAGGCAGAACCTTCCTCGAAGGCCTTCTCTCCCCAATGATGCACACCACTTTTTAAGAAAAAGAGCTGATGCGGCATAAGTTCATAGCGGATGCCATCTTCAATAATTTCCATAGAACCTCTGAGCAGATAAATCGCCACATGGAACGGTGCAACCCTGTCCGCATGGATCATCTGTCCCAGTGTAACACTGTAGTCTGCCTCACAAACAAAAGGCATGGCGTTGCATGGAATTTTGAGCGCGTGTGTATCCATTCAAACATCCTCTGTTTCTACCTGCAAAAGGTTCCTCGTCACAAAACTTTTTCAAAGATAGTGCATAGAAACATTGACAACTCTATCAAAAGTGTTGTATTATCATAGTTGTTCAAATCGAAGCGTGGCTCAGTTTGGTAGAGCGCTGCGTTCGGGACGCAGAGGTCGCAGGTTCAAATCCTGTCGCTTCGACTATTTACAAAAAACACCGCAAAAGCGGTGTTTTTATTTTTACAGATTACAGCACCTTCTGAATTTCTTCCTCCAGCTCTTCTTTCTCCACAGCTCCTACAACTGTTCCGGCGACTTCCCCTTTCACAAAAATCTTCATATTGGGGATATTCATAACACGGTATTTTCTGGCAAGACCGTCCTCTTTGTCAATGTCGCACTTTCCAATCTTTATTTTGCCGTCATACTGCTCAGCAAGCTCCTCCAGGATCGGCGCCATCATCTTACAGGGATTACACCACTGCGCATAAAAATCTACCAGCACCGGAACTTCCGACTGCAGTACCTCACTCTCAAAATTTTCGGTCGTAAATGTGTATTCCATAGCCTGTCCTCCATTTCTTTTTATTTTTAGTTTTATCTTGCGATCACATATTTATAAATAGGGTTTCCTTTTTTAGAAAACCGTTCTTCATACTCCGTCATGATATTATCCTGCATCATCTGTGCATCATGGTGAAGATCCTCCGTCATCTGCTCCAGATGCCATCCCGCCGGTTCCAGTTCTTCCAGTGCGAACTGAAAGAGATCGTGATTGTCTGTCTTAAACTCGATCACGCCTTCCGGTATTAGTATCTCATCATATCGCTGTAAAAATTCACGGGAGGGAAGCCTGCGCTTCGCATGCCGATCCTTAGGCCAGGGATCCGAAAAATTTAAATAAATACGATCCACTTCACCCGCAGCAAAGACCGCTGTGATCTCTTCCGCCTCCATACGGATAAAGTAAAGATTGGGCAATGGATCCGCCTCCAGTTTCTGAATTCCTCGGATCAATACACTGGAATATTTTTCGATTCCCACATAGTTGATATCCGGGTTATTTCTCGCCAGATCCATAATAAAGCGGCCTTTCCCCATGCCAATCTCCAGACGGATGGGATTATGATTCCCAAATACCTCGTGCCATTTCCCCCGATATGCCTGCGGTTCATGCACCACAAGATCGCTGGCTGCGATCACTTCACGGGATCCTGTTACGTTTCGTAGTCTCATTTATTGTAAAATCCTTTTCTATATATGTCTACGCTGGCTTTATTTTACATCAATTTGTATTTTTTGTGAATACACTACAGTTTTTCTTTCAAATAGTGTATGATGTTAGAGGACAGACTCATAGGATGATTGACTTTTACATATACTTGTTATCATAGAAAGGTTTGTTATATGCTTTTAAAAATAAAACGGCGCGCCGGACTGTTTCTCGCGCTCTCCCTATTTCTCGGCACCTTCTGGACGCAAAGTTTCCCTGTTCAGGCCACTTTAGAGGAATTGGAGGAGGAAGCGGAAGCCCGCAAGGCACTCCCCATTCAGTCAAATGAGATCGACAACTGGCCCACCGGCCCCCAGGTAAGAGCACAGGCCGCTATCCTGATGGACGCCAACACAGGCGTTATCCTCTATTCTAAAAATATTCATGAGCGGCTTTATCCCGCCAGCACCACTAAGATCATGACCTGCCTTCTCGCCATGGAAAACGGTAATCTGGATGATATGGTGAAATTCAGTCATGAGGCTGTTTTTAGTGTGCCCTCCGATGGTTCTAATATGGGTATGGATGAAGGAGAATCTCTTTCTTTGGAAGAATGTCTCTACGGCATCATGGTAGCGTCCGCCAACGAAACCGCCAATGCGGTCGGAGAGTATGTTTCCGGTTCCATCGAGGATTTCGTAACTCTGATGAACGACCGGGCGGAGGAGATTGGTTGTACGGACACTCATTTTACAAATCCCAATGGACTTCATAATTCGGAGCACTACACCAGTGTTTATGATCTTGCTTTGATCTCCAGCCTTTTTTTTAAAAATGAAATGCTCTGTAAGATCAGTAACACAGCGAGCTATCATTTTGAAGCTACCGCAACCCAGCCCGATGATTTCATAAAAAGCAACAAACACAGGCTGGTCAATGGAGAAATCTCCTACGACGGCATTCTGGGCGGTAAGACCGGATATACGGATGATTCCCGCCAGACTCTTGTGACCTGTGCGGAACAAAATGGTATGCGCCTTGTCTGTATTGTTTTTAAGGAAGAATCTCCGGATCAGTTTACCGATACTGTAGAGCTTTTCGATTATGGCTTTCATAATTTCCAGGTATTGAATATCTCGGAAAATGAAAAAAAATATAATATTGAATCTACGGGATTTTTGCAGATTGGAAACGATATATTCGGCAGATCCAAGCCGATTCTTTCCATAGATACTGACAGTTATGTCATAATTCCTAATACGGTATCTTTTCAGGATCTCGACTCAGACATCGATTACAGCATATCGAATGAGAACCGCGTTGCAGGGATTGCATATTCTTATCATGACATATATGTGGGGAATGCTTATCTGAATCTTATTACCGATAATGCTTCCACCTACGAATTCGATACCAACATGACTTCCACAGATGTGAGCGTGGAAAAGACGACTGCAGAGTCAGAACCGGAAGCGGAGCAGGATACCATCTTTATCAATATTAAAAAGGTATTGCTTGGCATTCTGATTTTCGCCGCCATTGCCATTGCCATATTTATGGTGCACGCTATTATTGCCAACGGAAGAACAGCAAGACGCAGAAAAAACCGTATCAAACGAAAACAGACACGCCGCTCCTATGGACATTCTGATTTTAATGATTTTGATTTCTAGGCAATCTTTTGCTGTCAAACACAAATGCCGAAAACGATGTTTTCGGCATTTTTTAATGTTCCCTGCGGGAATCGAACCCACAACTGGGGCTTAGGAGGCTCCTGTTATATCCATTTAACTAAGGGAACAACTGCTTATATTATAGGAAAAGCACTTACATCGGATAATTGATATAACCCTGCATCCAGATGACCCCCTTAAAACGACGGCCAATCTGCGGCTCTCCATATAAATCTTTTTTATTGATACAAACATCAAACTCCAGATCATTACAGCAAAGATGCATCACATAGATCTCTTCATGTGTGATCTTATTGACACGCAGGGAAATATCCATAATTTCTCCCATCACTGAATACTGATCACACTCTACACCATAAGGCATAAAATAGGTATCTACCAGACTGAAGACATCTTCCGTGAGAATTTTTTTAGAGATGGTTGAGTAGATATCCATATCCTCCAGCGTCAGGCTCTCAATCGCATCCTCATCCCCTCTGCGGGCCGCTGCAATCAGTTTATTGCGGCTCATGGAAGCTCTCTGGATTCTCTGTTTCTCACTCTCATCCTTGCCGATCGGCAATATTATATTACCACTAATTGACAATCCTGACAATGTCAAAGTTGTGCCCGTAACCGGCAGCAGATCCATGCTCTGCGCTTTTACATAAGGGACAATATTCTGCAGATAAAAGATCAGACTGACTCCCACCTTAATGTCATCACAGACTCCCGCATAGGATTCTTTGTCTGCATGACGTTCCACAGACACATCATCATAAGAACTGATTCCCGTGCCACGCAAATAGGGATAAAAATAATCATAGCTGAACTTCTCCTCTGCATCAAACTCACCGCAGACAGCAATTCCCATACCCGGCGCAAAATCTTCGCAAAACTCCGCGAGTATGGTATCTTCCCCGTTGGAAGTGTAGGAACGGTATGTGGCATTCATTATAATATCTGTGATCAGACGCTGTTCCTCCCGTCTGTCACTCAGCTTGCTGAATCCAATCGCCCGCATATATTTATGCAAAGATCTCACCCCCTTTTACGCGCAGCGCAATCGTTTAGCGTATCTCCGATATGCCTCCCATGTATGGACGCAATACCTCCGGAATTCTGACAGAGCCATCCGTCTGCAGATTGTTTTCCAAAAAAGCTATTAACATTCTGGGCGGCGCTACTACAGTATTATTCAATGTGTGTGCAAAATATTTCCCGCTCTCTCCGTTTACGCGGATGCGGAGTCTTCTCGCCTGGGCATCTCCTAGATTGGAGCAGCTTCCGACCTCAAAATATTTTTTCTGTCTGGGAGACCAAGCCTCCACATCATAGGATTTCACCTTTAAGTCAGCCAGATCGCCGGAGCAGCATTCTATCGTTCTCACCGGAATATCCAGGGAACGGAACAGATCCACGGTATTCTGCCAAAGCTTGTCAAACCACATCGGGGACTCCTCGGGCTTACATACCACGATCATCTCCTGCTTTTCAAACTGATGGATCCGATATACTCCTCTCTCCTCTATACCGTGTGCACCTTTCTCCTTGCGGAAACAGGGAGAATAGCTGGTAAGCGTATAAGGAAGCTCCTGCTCCGGAATGATCGTATCAATAAATTTTCCGATCATGGAATGTTCCGATGTACCAATCAAGTATAAATCTTCTCCCTCGATCTTATACATCATGGCATCCATCTCTGCAAAACTCATAACACCGTCTACTACAGCGCTTCGGATCATAAAGGGCGGTACACAGTAGGTAAAACCTCTGCCGATCATAAAATCACGCGCGTAAGCGATCACTGCAGAGTGCAGTCTGGCAATATCACCCATCAGATAATAGAAACCATTTCCGGCCACACGTCCGGCTGCATCCATATCCACGCCGTGAAAACGCTCCATAATCTCTGTGTGATAGGGAATTTCAAAATCGGGTACCACAGGATCGCCGTATTTTTGAATTTCTACATTCTCTGTATCATCCTTGCCGATCGGAACAGAAGGGTCTATGATATTTGGAATCGTCATCATATCCTTCTTGATCTTTTCGCGAAGGTCATTTTCCTTTTCCTCTAATTCAGAGAGTCTCGCCGCACCGGCTGCTACCTCGGCCTTTTTCGCCTCGGCTTCCTCCTTCTTTCCCTGCCCCATCAATGCACCGATCTCTTTGGATATCTTATTCCTTTTTGCGCGGATCTCATCCGCCTCCTGCTGAGCGGCTCTCACCTCTGCATCCAGTGCGATCACCTCATCCACCAAGGGGAGCTTCTGCTCCTGGAATTTTTTCCTGATGTTTTCCTTAACTGCCTCGGGATTCTCCCTTAAAAATTTGATGTCAATCATAATTCCTGTCCTTTCTATTTTACCTCATCAATATACAAATCATTATATTCCGTCAGATCTTTGACCACGTCCACTGCTGTTCCGTTTCTGTCTTTGGTAATACGGATCACCGGCCGGTCCGGGTATTGCTTATTTTGATAAATTACGATACCCGTCTCTCCCTCATTTGTCAAGACGACCGATCCTGCAGGATATACTGCGGTAAACTCCAAAAGAATATCGACAATTTTCCCGTCAAATTTTATATCTTTATTGAGCCGCAGATATTTTACGGCTTCATAAACCTTCATCCGTTTACAGCCGATGCCACAGATCATTTCATCAAAAGCCTCACAGATCTGTATGATACGGCATTCTCTGGATATGTCAGTTGCTTTTAATGGATAACCCGAACCATCTAAACGTTCATGATGATATAATATCATATTTTTTACGGTTTCCGAAATCCAATTTTCGTCACGAAGTGCTGAATAACCATAAATAGGATGCTTTTTATACTCTGCATATTCTGATTCGGAAAACTCATCCAGATTCTGGTTTTCGTACGGAATCGACAGATACCGCAAACCAAGATCATGAAGAAGACTGCTAACACCTATATCATGGACAATATCCTGCGGCAGCTCCATTCTAAGCGCAACAAGTGTAGCCAGACTACAGAGATTGATCGAATGTTCATAGATATCAGAGCTTCTCTCTTTGATATCATAAATTTTTTCCACGACCTCTTCTTCCTGCAAAATATTTGTGATAATATAATCTGCTGTCTGACTCAGCTCCATCAATTTCTCATTGTGACTGTAAGTATGCTTTTCTAAAATACTTTTTACTTTCGATCTGAAGTCAGCTTCAACCTCCTCTTTCAGGATAGCCACCTCTTTTGTATCCGGTACCTCCTCCTTCACATACACATCCCGAATATTCAGCTCCTTCAGTTTCTCGATATATTCCGGTTTTAGGAGTGTGCCTGCCGAAAGCAAAACTTTGTATTCCAATGTCATGGCATCTTTCGCCAGGACCTCTGTTCCTTTCAGATCGTCTACTTTGCACAGTCTCATCGTATTTTCATCCCTTTGATCTCGGACCTAATGCAGATCCATAGCAATATCCAGTGCTCGTTTCTCTTCGTCTCCCAAAGAGATATCACACAATCCCTCTTTTATCTCCTTCGTATAATTATAGCAGCCATCCGCACTGTGAACAGAATTTAAAACAAAGCCGTTATCATTCTCATCCAACAGGGCCAATGAAAAACTGAGCATCCCGCCCATCTGATTGTAAGCATCATACTTTACAATGCCAATCTTCTGGAAGGCGCCCTCAAATTTTTTGTACAGGCTCTCGATATCTTTTCTGTTTTTATCCATGGACACCTTTATCAGTTTATTATCCTCATAAAGTCCCATGATATCCTTTTCCAGACTTTTTGCATTCTTACCGCCCATAAACATTTTATATTTCTTAGACAATTTGCCCAGTTTGACTGCAAGCACGATCAATATAATAAGTAAAAGAATAATCGCTGCAAACGCCCCAATGAACAGATAAGATAAATCCATGCCGCCAAGCCCTATATCATTCAGTAAATTATAATTCATTTATCCTTAGCCTCTCTATTACTTTCCGGTCAACAGATCTGTGATCTTCTCCAAGTCATCGTGAGTATAAAATTCAATTTCCAGCTTGCCGGCTCCGGCTCCCTTAGAAGAAATGGCAACCTTAGTTCCCAGAGACTGCTTCAGCTTTTCTTCCAAATCCTGATAAATTGCTTCCAGAGCTTTGTCTTCTATAACCTCTTTCTTAGCTTTCTCCGGTTTATTCAGGCTTTTAACCAGTTTTTCCACGTCACGGACACTCAGTTTTTCGTCAAAAACCTTTTGTGCTATCGTGTACTGCTGTTCCGGATCTTCAATCGAAATCAATGCCCTGGCATGTCCTGTGCTGATCATATCATCTATGATCATCTGCTGCACTTCCTCACATAATTTAAGAAGACGCATGGAGTTCGTAACTGCTGTCCTGCTCTTAGATACTCTCTCCGCAACCTCATCCTGTTTCAGATTAAATTCCGTAAGCAGCCTCTTATATGCCTGCGCTTCTTCAATCGGATTCAGATCTTCTCTCTGAATATTTTCGATCAAAGAAATCTCTACGATTTCCTGCTCCGTATAATTTCGAACGATAACCGGCACCTCTTTTAGTCCAGCCAATTTGGCTGCCCGCCAACGACGCTCTCCGGCTATGATCTCATAGTGGGTCTTTCTGTCCTGAACAATAAGAGGCTCTACAATGCCATATTGCTTAATGGAATCTGCTAATTCCTGCAAAGCATCTTCATCAAAATTTTTCCGAGGCTGCTCCCTGTTCGGTTCAACCTTAGTAATTTTGACATATGTACCATTTCCGTTGTCTTCCTTTTTTTCCGCCGGACTTGCGGACTCTGCTTTGGGCACCGCCGCCGGTATCAGAGAATCTAATCCCTTTCCCAAACCTCTTGCTGCTTTTGCCATCCCTACACCACCTTTCTGGCGATCACTTCATCTGCTAACTGCATATATGCCTCCGCACCCGCAGATTTCGGATCATACATATTGATGGGCATGCCATAACTCGGTGCTTCCGCCAACCGGATATTTCTGGGTATCAAAGTATTATATACATTTTGTTTGATATGCTGTTTCACATTCTCCACCACCTGCATGGAGAGATTTGTTCTGGAATCATACATGGTAAAGACCACGCCCTCCATATCGAGATCCGGATTCAGTCTTTCTTTTACAAGATTGACTGTATGTATCAACTGACTTAATCCCTCCAGTGCATAATACTCACATTGGATCGGAACCAACACAGTGTCAGCCGTAGTCATGGAATTGATCGTCAGAAAATTTAAAGAGGGAGGACAATCAATCATGATAAAATCATACTTGTCCTTGATCCAGTCAATCTCATTTTTCAAAATAAATTCTTTCTTATCTACGCCGATCAGTTCAATCTCCGTAGCCGCCAGATTAACGTTCGAAGGTATGATAGAGACACCAGGTATCACATCGGCTAAAATACATTCATTGATAGAACATTCACTTAAAAATAATTCATAGATCGTATTTTCCAGATCATTCTTCTCAACACCGAAACCACTGGTGGTATTTCCCTGCGGATCCGCATCGATCACTAATACTTTCTTTCCTTTTGCCGCCAATGCCGCCGATAAATTGATAGCTGTCGTTGTCTTACCAACGCCGCCTTTTTGGTTTGCTATTGCGATTGCTCTTCCCATTTACTTACCTTACCTTTATTTTTTCTTTTTGTGTCTGTTTATTATTACGCTATATCTCAGAAGCTGTAATCCTTGGCAGCGCCAAGAAGAATTACGAAGTAATTCTTTTGACGCAGACTGCCGAGTCTGCGTCTATTGTACCACTAAACCACGTGAGAATCTACCTATAAAATAAATTTCCAGTTCAACCAGATGATGGGCGTAGGCTGAACTATTTCTTGAATATCCTACTACACACTCTCTATATCATCCGGATATCTTACTCCCCATGCTTCTCTCAGTTCATCCATGACGCGCATTATTTCAATGGAATCCTTGTGAGGCATAGAAGGACATTCCAATTTACCTTCCTGAATACAGGAAATGGTTTCTAAAATCTCATACTCATACCCGCTGATTTGCTCAGGAACTTTGATCTCCCGGATCAGATTCCTGTCCTTATCATATATTTCTATCAGCTCAGGATTATTGATGTTTTGCACTACCATACATCCCGTTGATCCGTAAAAAACACCCTGACTGTCTGACTTGCCATGGATTCCGGAATTTAAAACTGCCATTCTTCCATCCTGATAAAGCAAAAGTATTCCATTTTCTCCATCCACACCCGCATTCGTCAACTGCGCCGCAGACTGCATCTCTCTCACTTCATTCCCAAAATGCATGTAAGCAAAATTCAGAGTATACACTCCCACATCCAGAAGTGCACCACCCGCAAGCTCAGGCTTTATGATTCTCTCTATATTATAGAGAGGATAGTTTAAATTTGCAGTCAGCTTTGTAACATCTCCGATCACCTTTTCATCGAGCAGATCGTTTATCATTTTTCTTGACGGCATATATCTGGTCCAGATGGCCTCTGTAACAAGAAGATTCTTTTCCTTTGCAAGAGAGAAGATTTTCTCCGCCTGCTTTGCGTTTACTGTAAAACTCTTTTCACAGAGTACATGTTTTCCTGCTTCCAGACACATCTTCATATGCCTATAGTGATGAGAATGCGGCGTAGCAATATAAATCAATTCCACTTCCTTATCTGCAAGCATTTCTTCATAGGAACCAAAAGCATGAGCAAAACCATGGTCTTTTGCAAATGTTTTTGCCTTCTCAAGACTTCGTGAAGCTACTCCATAGCACTCCACCTCCGGGATCTTATTCATTGTCTCTGCCAAGGTGGCGGCAATTCCTCCTGCACCCAGTATTCCAATCTTCATACTTTTCCCTTCTTTCTTTATCTTTAATTTTTTTATTTTTGCTCATCTGTTAAATAACATTTATTCCAACCAACTAAAACGCTTTCTCCTGTCTCTACTATACGTTCCAACACAACTATAAGTTTTTCTTGTGATATTCCAAATGGCATACAGTTCAAGTCAACTTTTCTTCCCCAGTTATACTTATATTTTTCTAATAGCTCCTCTATCTTATCCAAACTTTCTTGATCTACCACTTTAGGAACTCCTTCTCCTTTTAAAAATGGAATCTTAATGTTTCACAAACTTCCTTTCTTGATGTTTCACGGATTTTTTTACAATATCTTGGGTCGATTTGTTTCACGTGAAACATTATCTTGTGTCAATACACCACTTATTTCCAAATGTTTCACGTGAAACATTAAAATAATTTTATAATATTGTTTTTTATAGCAAATACCGCTGCCTGTGTTCTATCCGAAACATCAATCTTTTTAAAAATATTAGAAATATGATTTTTTACAGTTCTCTCACTAATATTTAAGTTCGTGGCAATTTCCTTGTTGAACATTCCATTAGCAACCTGTACCAGAACTTCCAGTTCTCTATTTGTCAAAGAAGAAATCTTATCCTTATCAGCATCACGATTTATAAGCTGATTATTCATGGCAGGAATCAATTTTGGTTGTATATAGTTCTCACCATCTCGTACTACTCTAATCGCATTTTTTAACTCAGAAGATTCAGAATCTTTCAATATATATCCATCTACTCCAATATCAACAGCACTTATAAGATATTCCAGTTCATTATGTACTGTTAAAATTAAAACCTTTATTTGCGATTGATCAGCCCTCATCTGTTTTAAGACATCTATTCCATTTTTCTCCGGCATATTGATATCCAATAATAAGACTTCCGGATTGAACTCCTCCAGTTTCATAAGACATTCTTCACCATTAGATGCCTCTCCTACTACTTTGATACTTCCATCAAATTCCAATAGTTGTCTCAGCCCCTCTCTGATCAAACTATGATCATCCGCAATCATTACCCTAATTGGTTCCATTAATATACCTACCCCCTGATTATAAAATTTGACTCTATTTTTCTTTGGGAATTTCTATCATAATAGAAGTTCCATTTTTGGTATCTATCTGAATTTTTCCATTTAATAAAAAAACTCTTTCTCTTACAACAGACAATCCAAAATGCCTGTCCTTTTTTGAAGCTTCTGCTAAATCAAAACCTACTCCATTATCTTCTACTTTTATGGAATAAGAAGTATCGCTCTCCTTTAATTTTACTTTCACTTGGTCTCCCTTTGAATGCTTTAAAGCATTTTGAGTACATTCCTGGATGATACGATATAACATGATAAGTAAAACTTCATCTGTTGAATCACTATCAATCTCATCAATATCCGTAAAAATTTCAAAATGCCCGTCATGATTTAAAGCGGAAAATAAACTTAAAAGAGTGTCACGCAAACCCAGATCGTCAAAGGTCATTGGCCTGAGATCATAGATTCTATTTCTGATATCATCAATAACTTTACGGAGACCTGTCTCAATTGTAGCCAACTCCAACTTTGCTTTCACAGAATCCTCGTCAATATAAAGAGAACATAATTCTACCTGATGTATCAAGTGAGTAAGATCCTGAAGAGAACTGTCGTGTAAATCTCTCGCTATTCTCTGTCTCTCTTTTTCCTGTACATCAAGTACCGAAAATTGTTTCATGTGAAACTCATCTGTAGATACATTTTTTTCTGTATTCATGTCTGCTCCATACGCTTCAAAAATAAATTTCTGCAATCTTATTTCTAAACGTGTTTATAAAATATTACTATAATATTTTTTCAAATGTTCTCTAATATCTTTTGATATAACAGGAATTTCCGTATCAAAGAAAGGATATTCTAAATGCACTTTTTTGTCATCAGATATAATATGCACTCTATGACCATGATCATTTACTCTCACATACCAATAATAGTTTGCTCCTTCATATTGTATTTTACGTTTATTCTTTTTGGATACCATATTACCTCAACAAAAAACTATTATGGTTTATCAGATATATTTGGTCTGGCTGAACTGTAACGCTATTATATACCAAAACCAGGTTTAAGGAAAGAATATTATGGAAAAGAAAGACAAAAAATGGTATACTATTTTCATAATTTAATCTATAATTTTGACTCACCCAAGAAAAACAGAAGGGATACGAACATGCTTAAAAAATTCGCTACCGGAATTACACTAACAGCAGCTTCTGTCGCTACGATCCACGGTATCAACAGAGTACATACCTCACTTAGCACAGCTAAAGATCTTCTGCATAATTCGGAAAACGCATATTATGAGTGGCGCTTCGGAAAAATCAGATATCAGAAAAAGGGCAGCGGCAGTCCGCTTCTTCTCATACATGATCTGACAATTGGAAGTTCCAACTATGAATATCACAGATTGATCAATAACCTAACAGAAAAACATGAAATCTATTCTTTAGACCTGCTAGGATATGGCATGTCTGATAAACCCGCAATGACTTACACAAATAATCTCTATGAGCAGCTTATCGCGGATTTCATAAAGAATGTGATTGGTCGTAAAACTTCTGTCGTGGTAACCGGAGAATCTATTTCTTTTGTGATCATGGCATGTCACAGTTATCCCGATATATTTAATAAGATCGTCTGCATCAATCCACAGAATCTTTATCTACAGAATCAGATTCCTTCCAGGCAGACAAGTTTATTTAAGCTTATCATCGAAACGCCTGTGATCGGCACCTTTGTCTATCACCTGTTTGCCAACAGGACAAGTATTGAAAAGACATTTTGGAAAACTTATTTTTATCACCATGATGAAGTTCGTGAAAAATATATTTTCAATTATCTGGAGGCCGCTCATCTGGGAGGATACCATTCCAAATATGCTTTTGCCAGTTACGCAGGAAAATATATGAACATGAATATTCTTCACGAACTCAAAGAAATTGACAACAGCATCTTGATGATCGGCGGAGAAAAAGAAAAAGATATTCATACAATCATAGAAAACTATAAATATTACAACGCTGCCATCGAGAATTATTACATACCCGAAACAAAACATTTACCACAACTCGAATCACCTGATGAGGTGCTTGATCAGCTCCGCATGTTTTTATAAAGGTTTCTTGCTTGCCGTTCCGGCTTTCCGAGGATATTGCTTCGGAGTCGGACGGCATTTTTCTATTACAATAAAAGTTCTTGAAATATCAGAGGAAGGTAAAAAGAAACTCTTTTGCTCTGTCATCTTTCCTCCCAAAACAGTAATAGCATGCTCCGCCTGTTCTGCTTCCGTTTTACTTTCACCAGAATCCATAGAAACTTTCTCGGATTTATAGGAAATAAATTTTCCGCCCACTTTTATATAAGGAAGACAATACTCCGAAAGTGTAGAAAGATTTGCTACGGCTCTGGAAACACATAGATCAAACTTTTCTCTCAGTTGATCCGGCTTCGCAAAATCCTCTGCCCTGCCATGAACTGTCTCCACATCGTGAAGCCCTAATGCTTCCGAAACTTCTTGTAAAAAGAATACTCTTTTCTGCAGAGAATCCAAAAGCGTCAATTTGAGATTCGGAAAAGCGATCTTAAGCGGAATACCTGGAAAACCGGCGCCGGTTCCTACATCGATCATAGAAATTTCTTTTTTCAGATCACAAACCTTTATAAGAGAAAGACTGTCGATAAAATGCTTTTTCAACACCTCATCAAATGCCGTGATCGCAGTCAGGTTCATAACTTTATTCTTTTCTATAAGCATTTCATAATATTTGAGAAATTGATCTATCTGTTCAGAAGATAATGTGATAGAAAGTTCCTCTAAATCTTTTTCGAATTGTGATAACTGTTCTGATCTCAAAATTATACCCGCTATCCTTTCTGTCTCAGAATCACTTTTTATAACTTTCCAAATACACCAAAAGCACAGAGATATCCGCAGGAGAAACACCTGATATTCTGGAAGCCTGTCCGACAGAAACAGGTCTGTGAGAGGTAAGTTTCTGTCTTGCCTCTAACCGCAAACTCCCCACATCATTATAATCCAAATCTGCAGGAATCTTCTTTTTCTCCATCTTTTTATAATGCTCTACCTGCTTTAATTGTCTGTCAATATAACCCTCATATTTAATCTCAATCTCTACCTGCTCCGTCACTTCTGCAGGAAGAGACTTTCTCTCAATATCTATCTCAGAAATCATCTCATAGGTAAGCTCCGGACGGCAGATCAGTTCTGCCAGACTCACGCCTGTCTTTAAGGGAGCGCTCCCATGAGCCGTCAGAAAATCCTGATTTTTACCGGAAGCACCTACTATTGTATTTTTTAAGCGCTGCACTTCCTGCTCGATCTGTTCTTTCTTATGTAGTGTTTTCTGATAAACCTCCTCAGAAACCAGACCTACTTCATAACCAATCTGACGCAGACGAAGATCCGCATTATCCTGACGCAATAAAAGACGATACTCTGCTCTGGAGGTCATCATCCGATAAGGTTCAAAATTTTCCTTTGTCACCAGATCATCGATCAACACACCAATATAAGCCTGTGATCGATCAAGAACGATCTGTTCCCTGCCCTGTAAAAAAAGAGATGCATTGATACCGGCAATCAAACCCTGGGCCGCCGCCTCCTCATAACCGCTGCTGCCGTTAAACTGCCCGCCACTAAAAAGTCCGCTGATATCCTTAAATTCCAAAGTAGGATTCAATTGCTTTGGATCAATACAGTCATATTCAATCGCATAAGCATTTCTGACTATCTTACAATTTTCCAATCCAGGTACCGTCCGGTACATAGCAAGCTGCACATCCTCCGGAAGAGAAGATGACATACCGCTTACATACATTTCATTGGTATGAAGTCCTTCAGGTTCAATAAAAACCTGATGTCTGTCCTTATCCGCAAATTTTACTACTTTATCTTCTATAGAAGGACAATATCTAGGGCCTGTCCCCTCAATGATACCAGCATAAATAGGAGATCTGTCAAGATTTGCTCTGATAATATCATGGGTCTTCTCATTCGTATAAGTCAAATAACAGGATACTTGGTCGATCTGTACATCTTCCGGATCTGTAGAAAAGGAAAAAGGAATTACCCTCTCATCGCCAAACTGTTCTTCCATTTTTGAAAAATCCAGAGAACGCCTGTCCATCCTTGCCGGTGTGCCTGTCTTAAAACGTCTCATTTCAATTCCCAGATTTAAAAGAGAATCTGTCAGATGGTTCGCTGCCTGCAGGCCATTCGGTCCGGTATAAGTGATTGCTTCCCCACAAAGACATCTGGCCTTCAGATAAGTGCCTGTACATAAGATGACTGCTCTACATTCATATACAGTTCCTGTAAAAGTCTTTACTCCAACAATTTTTTTCGTTTTACTTGTTTTTTCTGTTACTTCGTCACAATCCTCCACCAGAAGCTCACAGACCTCCGCCTGTTTGATCGTAAGATGTTCCTGATTTTCCAAAACTTTACGCATGGCCCTGGTATATTCCGCTTTATCCGCCTGCGCTCGAAGAGAGTGTACCGCCGGTCCTTTTGATCTGTTTAACATTTTAGACTGGATAAAAGTCTTATCAATGTTTTTACCCATCTCTCCGCCGAGCGCATCAATTTCCCTTACCAAATGACCTTTTGAAGTACCTCCCACATTGGGGTTGCATGGCATCAAAGCAATACTGTCTACACTCACCGTAAAGATCACAGTCTCTAATCCAAGCCGCGCACAGGCAAGTGCTGCCTCACATCCGGCATGCCCCGCACCTACTACACAGATATCTACACTTTCTCTCAATTCTGACATATATGTCACTTCCTTATATCAATTCTCAACTACGAAGAATGCGTTTTTTACATTCACTTTCCCATGCAAAATTTTGAAAAAATTTCATTCACAAGATCATCCTCGACCTCTTCACCGATGATCCTGCCAAGAGAGGCATAAGCACTCATCAAATCAATCGAATAAAAATCTTCCGGCATATTATTTTCTAAACTGACCTGAACCTGACGCATACTCTCAAGAGCTTCCAAAACAGCCTCTTTATGACGAGCATTTGTAATATAAACCTCATCATTAAATCCGATCTGTCCATGAAAAAACATATCTTTGATTAAATCCATCAAAGAATCCATACCATCGTTTTCTTTCGCAGAAATTCTGATCATAAAAATATTTTCTTTTTTTTCAGACTCAAAAGTATCAGAGAGCAGTATATCTACATCTTTTTTTGTAACTACTTCTTTCAGATCTGATTTATTAAAGAGAATGATCGTTTTTCTTCCCTGTATCAATCTTACGATATTTTCATCATTTTCATCAAGAGGAACAGAAGAATCTATCACATATAAAATCAGATCCGCATCCTCAGAGATTTTTTTTGCCCGCTCCACGCCGATTTTTTCTACAGTATCCTCTGTATTTCTGATACCTGCGGTATCGATCACATTTAAAGTGACATCTCCAAGATTTACTGTCTCCTCCAGAGTATCCCTTGTAGTGCCTGCAATATCTGTGACAATAGCACGTTCTTCACCAACTAATAGGTTTAAAAGAGAAGATTTGCCCGCATTCGGTTTTCCCACAATAACGGTACGAATCCCTTCTTTTAACATTCTGCCGTCGTCTGCAGAAGATAAAAGCTTTTCCAATTCTTTTACAATAGAAATAACCTGTTCTGATAATCTGTCCGCATATCCGTCCAGATTGATATGCTCCGGATCATCCAACGCCGACTCTATAAAAGCGATCTCATATAAAATTTTATCTCGAAGTTCTTTGATCTTATCAAAAACAGATCCTCTCAATTGCTTTACCGAAGATTTTAAAGCAAACTCATTTTTTGCATGAATGATATCCATAACAGCTTCCGCTTCTGATAAATCAATTCTTCCATTTAAAAAAGCCCGCTTCGTAAATTCTCCCGGTTCTGCGATTCTGGCGCCCGCCTTTGTCACTGCCATAAGTATCTTTTTCATCATCAATGCGCCGCCGTGACAGTTGATCTCCACCGTATCTTCCATTGTATAGCTGCGCGGCGCTTTCATAACAGATACCATCACTTCATCTATGATGCTTCCATCTTCTTCTATCATAAATCCATAGTGAATCGTATGAGAAGCATAACTTTGCAATACATATTCTTTCTTCTTATTCTGATATATTTTATGAACAATAGAAATTGCTTCTTCACCGCTTACTCTGATGATACCTATCCCGGAATCAGAGACAGCAGTGGCTATGGATGCGATCGTATCTGTTTTCATAAAAAACCTCACTTTACTATAGTAAAAAATCGAACGCCTGCGCGCTCGATTTTTTATTTTTACAATGCCGCAATTATTTTAATTACTCATCATCCTTGCTGTCATAGTTTCTTTCATTCTTTTTATCATTCTTATCATATTTTTTCAGAACCACTACAACATGTCGGAAAGGTTCATCCCCTTCACTGTAAGTAGTCACATATCTGTCATTTTGAAGAGCGGAATGAATGATCCTTCTCTCATAAGGATTCATAGGCTCTAAAGAAACAGGCCGTTTGGTTCTCTTTACCTTATAAGAAATATTCTTAGCCAGATTTTCCAGAGTCTCTTTTCTTCTCTTGCGGTAATTTTCTGTATCAACCTTTACTCTGATATAATTCTCTGTATCCTTATTTACCACCAAAGATACCAGATACTGTAAAGAATCCAAAGTTTGTCCTCTCTTACCAATCAAAATTCCCATTTCATCACCGGAAAGATCCACATCCATTGTACTCTCAGCTTCATTATATTTTACATCTACCACTACAGTAAGATTCATAGCAGCAAACACATCCTTGAGAAAATCTTTTGCTTTATCTTCTACAGAAGACTTTACCCTTACTTTAATAACAGCAGGCTTTGCACCAATGCCAAGCAATCCGGACTTTCCTTCTTCTATGACTTCATATTCCAGCTTATCACTGGTCACAGTAAATTTCTGACATGCTTCTGTGATCGCATCATCAACAGTTTTTGCAGATACTTCAATAAAATCCATTTTTTACCTCCATTCTCAATCCATTATTTATTGTTCTTTTCGTTATAATCTCTTACCATATTTGCCTTAGCCATCATACTGCCCGGCTTTGCATTTTTAGCGGCATTTTCCGTAGATTTTTTAACAATCTCATCTTTTTCTTCCTGGCTCATGTTAGAAACCATCGCTTTGGAAGCCATGCCTACTTTTTTGGTATTCATATTTGCATAAGCAGCCATCTGTTCTGCCTGTGCATTAGCTTTTTCCATCTTTTTCTTGGCTTTTACTTCATTCTTTTTGATCACTTCATCAAGATCCATCTTATCGATATGCTTATTGATCAAAACCTGCTGAATGGATCTTACCACCGCACCGGCTACCCAGTAAAGTCCCATACCTGCGGGAAGTGTATAACAGAAAACTGCTGACATAACAGGCATTACCATATTCATGGTTTTCATGGACTGCGCCATGGTATTTTGCTGCTCGTTGTCTGTGTTTGTCGGCTGCTGAGGCATCAACTTTACGTTGATCCACTGTGTCACTGCCGCTAAAACCGGAATAATGAAAGCAGAAATCATCATCAAGAAGGATCCTGCAGCTCTTGCCTCACTGAAGGTAAAGGCAGGAGAGTTAGACATACTTAAACCTAAAAAGTTATTATACTGATCTAACAATGACAAAGTATGATCTATATCAGAGGAAAGATTAGAAAAATTTTCTTTCAAACTCATCCACTCTGCACTGGAAGCTTTATTCAATACATCTACAAAAGTATTTTGTACATAGCTGGTAACACCGCCCACAAAGTTTTCATTTTCAAACTGTTTGGTATACATACGGGCGTTTTCAAAATTTTGAATAAACTCTACGCTTCCCTTTTCTGCAATGAGCTTATCTACCAAAGGAAAAAATGCTTCTTTCACTTTACCGACATAAGCAGGAATATTGTAAATAACACGGTAAAGAGCCAACAGGATAGGCATCTGAATTAAAAGCTGTACGCAGCTTCCGGAAGGAGATACTCCATATTTTGCATAAACAGCCTTCGTCTCCATATTCATAGCCATCATGGAGTCATTATCTTTTTTGTTCTTATATTTTGCCTGAATTGCTTGCAATTCAGGGTTCATTTTTGCAGAAAGCTTTGAAAATTTCTGCTGCTTGATCGTAAGAGGCATCAACAAAAGATAGATAACGATAGTAAATAAAATAATAGCAAGTCCAATGTTAGGAATGCCTATTTTATCTATCACATAGAAGATACCTTCCATGATATAACCCAATAATTTAGCTACAGGACCAATGATCTTTCCTGTATCCTGGGTCAATAAAATATCTGACAAAATTTCTTACCTCCTTAGACATAAAATAAATAAGTGCCATCATCTGTCTCTAAGGAACAGGATCATAACCACCTTTTGAAAAGGGATTACATCTGCAAATTCTAAAGAAAGCGAGAAACCCGCCTTTTAAGGCGCCATACTTCTCAATAGCTTCCAATCCATATTCTGAGCAGGTAGGTATATAAGGACATTTCGTGCTCTTCATAGGAGAAATATATTTTCTATAGAGTTTTATAAGACAGATCATTAATTTTTTCATCACTAATTTCAGCTCTCTTCATCATAAAAATATATTTTTATCATATGGTGAAGTTTCGAAAGATGTAATAGTGCGCTCTCAATCTCATAATATCCGACTGAAGCAGCGTCTTTTCTCGCAACGACTACTATATCTAAACCACTATTAAATATATTTTCGTGTAGCCGGTAACTTTCTCTCACCAGCCTGGCAAAACGGTGTCTCACTACACTGTTTCCTACCTTTTTGCTGGCGGAAATTCCCAGTCTGTTTATTTCTTTGTTGTTTTCCAATACATACATCACTAAATATTTGTTAGCGTAACTCTTACCGTTTCTGTAAACATTCTGGAAATCTGCATTTTTTTTCAAGGATTCAGAAAATACCATTCTGATTGTACCTTTCTTTCCTAGTTAGAAAAATAGGCCACATAAATGCGGCCTATGCTGATAATCTCTTTCTTCCCTTTGCACGTCTTGCAGCTAAGACTTTTCTTCCACCCTTGGTACTCATTCTCTTTCTAAAACCATGGACTTTAGACCGATGCCTTTTTTTAGGCTGAAACGTCATTTTCATTCCATCACACCTCCTTCAACAAACCTTATCGTTTTTATAAGGTAAACCTATTATTATCTTTTTGGAAAACAACATGTTGATTATATATAATAAACAGGAAAACGTCAAGTAAAACTGCGGATATTTTTGATTTTTTATAGTAAAAAACATATTTACAAAAGATATACACTTAACATAACTAATCCACAATATGTTTATAAAATGTGGATAACTTTGTGAAAATATGTTGAAATAATTTAGAAATCCCGTTTTTATCCATGTGAAAACTGTTAATAAATCGATTTTTACTTATTCACATACCTTTTTTACCTCCTTAAAATATGTAAACCCATTTTAAGATATTCACAATTTTACTTTATTTGTGGATAACTTAACTAACATTTGAAATTTTAAGATTTTTATATTATTATATATGGTAGGGTAATTTCGATGTGGGATTTATTAAGTGTTTTTATCAAACAAAGAGGTTATAACAATGGATTCTATTAAAGAAAAATGGAATGAAATAAAAGAAACGATCAGAAAAGAATATGAACTTACTGCCGTTTCTTATGATACCTGGGTAAAACCTCTTCAATTTTATGATGTAAGAGATGACTCTGTCATCATTATGATCCCTTCCGATCAGGCTCATGCTCTCAATTATATTTCTTCTAAATATAAGAATTTTTTTAAAGTCATCATTTCTGAAATGATGGATCATACCTATGATATCTCTTTTATATTAGAAAAAGATGCTGTAGAGCAAAAAAAAGAGACACTTCCTGCAGAAAAACATTTATACAACAATAATTATGAAAATACAAATTTAAATCCTAAATACAAATTTGATACTTTTGTTGTAGGCAGCAATAATAAACTGGCACATTCTGCTGCTTTAGCTGTAGCGGAATCTCCGGGAGAAGTTTACAATCCTCTCTATATTTATGGAGGTGCCGGCCTTGGTAAAACACACTTAATGCATTCCGTAGGACATTTCATTTTGGAAAAAAATCCTGAAATGAAAGTTCTTTATGTCACTTCAGAGAACTTTACAAACGAAGTGATCAATTGTATTCGAAGTGGTGACGCTCTCAAAATGAATAATATGAGAGAAAAATACAGAACTGTAGATATTCTCATGATAGATGATATTCAATTTATCATCGGAAAAGAAAGTACACAGGAAGAATTTTTCCATACTTTTAACACTCTACATTCTGCCGGAAAGCAGATCATCCTTTCTTCTGACAAACCGCCTAAGGATATGGAAACTCTGGAAGAAAGATTCCGTTCCCGATTTGAATGGGGACTGATTGCTGACATACAGCCACCTGATTATGAGACCAGAATGGCCATCTTGAGAAAAAATGCTGAAAATTATAGCAAAGAAATCGATGATGAAGTCTTACGTTATATAGCAGATAACATTAAGTCAAATATCAGAGAGCTGGAGGGAGCCTTAAATAAGATTATTGCTTTCTCTAAATTAAATAAGGTAGATATTAATCTTGAATATGCAGAGGAAGCTCTTAAAGATGTGATCTATCCTGATAAACCAAAGGATATTACACCTTCTCTTATAATAGAAGTAGTGGCAGAACACTTTGGAGTAAATCCGGAAGATATTACTTCAAAAAAAAGAAACTCTGAATTTGTGCAGCCAAGACAGGTAGTTATGTATCTTTGCAGAACTCTGACAGCAACTTCTCTACAGAGTATAGCTAAGATTCTTGGAAAGAAAGATCACACTACTGTTATACATGGTATCAATAAAATATCGGAAGAAATAGAAACTAATGAGGATCTTCGTAATAAGATAGAAGTTATCCGTAAAAAAATTCTTCCTTAAATATTTTTATACACATTTTTTTCTACAACTATTGTTTAAACTGTGTGAATTATATTTTAATGACATAAATGTCATTTTAAAGTTAACAAAGAGAATGTTTATAACCTATGATTTATTCTCAGGTTATCCTGTGTTATTCAAAGCCTTAACATTTTCTTTTTTCCTTTGA
>JAAUZL010000027.1 GCA_014804615.1 Lachnospiraceae bacterium | reverse complement strand
TTTTGAAAAGAGCAAAAGATATGCTTCCATCTGCACAGATAACCGATAAGCTGATAAGCAGCAAACACTAATATACTGACGCCAGTTGGGACAAAATTGGATGTTGCTTTTCCAAATGCTATGGCGAAAAGGATGAACAACCGCGGTTCCATTTCTAAAATCGCTTATTTTTTGTGGATAAAATTTTCTTTTCCCTCTTGGCAGGCATCACTTCCTTTGCTATACTTATTTCAGTTGACTGGTGCGCAGTGCGTATCATTCCGGATTATATCTTCCCTTTCTGTTAGCTGCCGTCCAAAGCTTTCTAACAGTTCGGAAGATATATTTTTTTGCATCTTTTTTATCCCCCTTGCTTTCAGACAGAACCATTCATACAGTTGCTTTACCATATCTGATATCTGCGTCATCAGGTAATGGTTCTTCATCGCAGTGGCATTCCGACGTATTTGAACTGGCAGCATATAAGGTCGGTGTGCGGCCAAAGCACTGCATCGTTTTTGATGATGTCCTGACGGCGATAAAAAGAGCAAAGAGATCAGGGATGCTTGCCTGCGGTGTGTATGACAAGTATTCTGAATGTCATCGGATTGAGATTGAAAGTATTGCAGACACGGCTTTATAGTCGTTTGGTGCCAAAAATGGGAGTTTGGTGCGATGGGATTTGGTAAGATACCCTCTAGACCGATATTATATACAATAGGAGGTTAGTGCGATGAAGATAGCAATCTGCGATGACAGGGAGGATGACCGCGGCGCGCTTAGGACGCTGCTGGAAGCCTACAGGCAGGATTTTGAAATAATGGAATATGATTCTGGGAAAAGCCTGTGCGGGGATATGGATTATATAAGGGAATGCGGCATCGTTTTCCTCGACATCAACATGGACAGCATGGATGGCTTGGAGGTAGCAAGGCAGATAAAGGCGGTATGTCCGAAGGTGCATATCGTGTTGGTTACTGCCTATGTGAACTATGCGCTGGACGGGTACAAGGTAAAGGCGAGCCGGTTTCTCTTAAAAGATGACTTGGAACAGACCCTGCAGGAGTGCATGGATGATATTTTGCGTGAAAGCCTGCTGGAAGAGCGGGTGATGGAGTTTGGCTTCGTAGAAGGGAATGTGCGGCTTAAGGTGGACGATATCATCTATATCGAAACGAGCAAACACAAGAATGTGTTCTATACACAGGAACAGACATTCAACATTTATAAAAAGATGGATGAGCTGGAGGAGGACTTGAAGGGGATGGGCTTTGTGCGGATACACCAGAGTTTCCTCATCAACATGAAATATATTGAGAGGATCAGCAGTTATGTCATGGTCCTGACCACGGGGAAGGAGATATCCGTGCCGAAGTCAAGATATTCGGAAGTGAAGCGGCAGTACACGCTGTTTAAAGGGGTGGAGTAATTATGGAAAGGTGGATAATTTCATTTTGCATCATTGCGATAGAGGTATGGGGAGCTGTGTATTTTTTTGACATCTTCATGGAGAGGAAAAAGAGGGGATGGCTGGATAAGAGCAGATATATGATTCTGTATTTTGTTACTGTGCCCACTGCGTTGCTTGACATATACCCAGGAACAATGGTAATCAAGGTATTGGTAGCAGTTTTGGAACTCATGGTATTTTGCGTGGTATTTTATAAGGCGGAGTTGAAACAGTGTATTTTCTTTTCTATGTTGAATTATTCGCTGTTATTTTTGACAGACATTCTTTCATTGTTGATTGAAAATATTCTGAATTCCAAAGATGAGCTGTATGCTTTAGAGAATCCTTTTTGGCTCTTACCAATGAAAATGGTTCGTGTTTTTCTGCTTTTTGTACTTCGCAGGATATGGAAAGGGAAGAACAGCTACGGCGCACTTTCCCATAAGGAATGGAGGAAATTTGGCATGGTGCCAGTGTTCACCATGGTATCCATGCTGGTCATGTATTTCTGTTACAGCGGCGAGAAAAAAGTGCAGGCAGCCTACCTTTTTCTTGCGTCGGGGCTGATTGTGATGAACTTCCTTGTGATGATGCTGATGCAGGACGTCCTTGTGAAAGGGGAGCTGTTGCGGGAAAGTGCGCTGACAGATCAGAAGAAGGAAAGCCAGCTTGCGCATTACCGTGATATGCAGGCGGTCTATGAACGGCAGGGGCGGAAGATGCATGATTATAAAAACCAGATAAGGACAATACAGGTGCTGCTAAAGGAGGGGGACACGCAGGCCGCCGCCGAGCTTGCGGAGCGGCTGACAGAGAGCATATCGGTGGATATGTCGGCAGTCAATACGAACCATGCTGTCGTGAACGCAGTCTTGAACCAGAAGTTCCATGCCGCAAGGGAGCAGGGGGTGTCCATGATTTTCAAGGTGGGCGACATGCGTGAAATGCGGCTGGACGGGGAGGAAACAGTGATTCTGCTTTCCAATCTGCTGGACAATGCCATCCATGAGTGTGCGAAGGTCGTGAATGCAGGGAGGAAAGCCGTCATAAACATCAAGCTGGTGCAGGAGGGCGGGAAGATGATCTTTTCCGTAAAGAACCCTGTGGCGGAAAAAGTGCAGGTTGAGGACGGCATCGTGCTGGATTCCGGCGGAGGGATGCATGGTGTCGGCCTTATGAACGTAAAGGCGGTAGTGGATAAATACAGCGGCGATTTCGCCATCTCCTGTGACCAGGAAAAGTTCCAGGCAGTGGTAATGTTATAAACTTTATAGTCATTTCGTGCCAAAAATAGTAATTTCGTGCAATCCGGGTAGGAAAATGAACAGAATTTGCCGACAGATTTTATGAAACGGTATATTTTATATGCAGGCCAAGGTTGGCGTAAAAATTTAGTCAAGGAGGATGATGGTATGTCAAATATTTCTAATTACAGTTTTTTATTTCAAAGTATGTTTGGGGGAACAAAGACAACTTGGGGAACAGGTTCAACATTACCCGGAGTATTTCAGTTTTCACAGTTAAACAGCAGTTCCGTACAGTCGCAGTTAAAGGCGGCGGGCATTGATACAGGCAGCAAGCAGTATAAGGCCGTTATCCGGCAAATGACAAAGGATGGTTGTACCGGCAACATGTTTACGAATGTCCAAGCAATTAAGAACCTAATGAAGCAATATAATTCAGACGGAGACTGGGTTGACCCGACTACAGGTTTGACAGGACTTTTGGTAACAGATGAAATGGGCGATAGCTATAAAAAGATAATTGATATTCCGGAAAGCAGCAAAGATGAAATGTTTGAACAGACGAAAAAAGAATTTTTGCAGGAAAACGGTGTTCATAATGGTGATACGACGAAGCGGTCAGATGTATATACCAATATGTATTGGAAGGTATCAAAAAATGACAGGCTGTCAGCGGGATATACGATGGGGCAGTATGAGCGGGCGTACAGTAACGCATTCTATGCTGCAGTAAGGGAAGCTGATCCAGGTTGGAAAATTGGGCAGCCGGTTCTGTCCGGGGTATTGGATGGCATTACAAGAGAAAGTGTAGAAAGTCAGCTTGTCAAAAGTGGCAACAAACTTGTGAAAAGGTCGTCTGTTTCAGGAAGTTCATTTGACATGAAGATATAATATTTACACCATATTCAGCAGAGGCGCAGGAACTGTCCGTGCAGAAAAACGTATCGGGCAGGACGCGGAATACAAGCATAGACAGCACGATTGATCTGCAGAAGTATGTGGACGCTGCCAGGGAAAGCAACAGCGCAGCATTGGAAAATGCGGGCAATGAGATAGATGTCAATGCTGTTTCATACACGAGCAGTTCTGAAGCGTTCAGGGCGGCGTTGACGGATAAATATTCCAGGCTGGCGGCAGAAGCGAAGACGCATTCCAATCCAGAAGAACATATCTATGGGAAATATTATGACAAAGGCTCACGGTATTATGAAGCGAACCTGACAGACACGGAGCGCCGGATTGCCTATAATTATGAAATGCAGATGTATAAGGACGGAAAGATAAACGGCGTAAGTTATCAGGATTCCCTTTTCAGGGGGATTGAGATAAACGGAGATGTGGTGGATAATGACAGGATTATGTTTAAACGGCGGACTGTAAACAGGCAGATATGAAACTCAGCATACTTTTTCAGTCGGGCAGGCTGATTGACACGAAGCAGTCCATTGTTTATGCAAAGGAGAGCGAATGGATAAAGAACAGCATAAGTTCCAGCTGGTACAGCGTGACAAATAAGTGAGGAATGCTGTGGTGAGTGGGATCATAGGCAAGACCGTAAATATTGTTTATACAAAAATTTTTGGGTAGTGTAGGAGGTAATGATTATGTTAATAAATATGGATTACAGCTATTTATTCGAGCAGATGTTTGGAGTGTCAAATATTGCAAAGAATGTAGCATCAGGAGGGAATATGGTTAAGATGTCAGACCTGTCAAGCCCCTCCGTGCAGTCGCAGTTAAAAGCGGCGGGAATTGATACAAACAGCAAGCAGTACCAAACGGTTGTAAAAAGCATGATGGCTGCTGGCCGTGGTGGTGGTTATTTTACCGTTCAGGGAATTAAAAACCGGATGCAATACTATGATGAGGATGGAGACCATATCAACCAGGCATTTGGAGTATCTGGCCTTACGGTAACTGACAAGAACATTGCAGGCAAGAACAGGATTATTTCCATACCAGACAGCATTAAGGACGATATGTTTGAGCTTACAAAGAAAGAGTTTTTGCAGGAAAACGGTGTTGCAAACGGGGATACGACAAGGCGGAGTGATGTATATCGTAAGATGTATCCCCAAATAACAAAAAATGACCGATTGGCAGCCGGGCATACATTAAGCCAGTACGAACGGGCATATACGCAGGCATTTGTCGATGCAGTGAAAGCTGTTGATCCGAAATGGAAACCAGGCAAACCGATTCCGTCCGGGGCATTGGACGGAATTACAAGGGAGTCCATTGACAATTCGCTTGTGAAGTCAGGCGGCTCTCTTGTGAGAAAAACGTCTTCGTGCAGTTCATTGGATATACAGGTATAAAATTTACACCCTATTCCACGGAGGGCATTGACCTTTATTTGTGCGGTCTGCCCGGACTTATTGCGGGGGGCAGGAGGGCGGCTCTGAATGACGGAGGAGCCGCTGAATTAAAGATAATTGGAATCAACAGGGATGCCCATTTGAGGGACTTGGTAGATAAAATACAGGATGCAATTAGCAGAAACAAATTTATGATACATTTTTGGGTTTAGTAAAACGGTAAATTACCGGACGCATATCATCAATAAGGCAACAAAGAGCAGGCAGGCTTTTTGGGAATGGGAGATGTAGAGATGGGCA
>JAAUZL010000026.1 GCA_014804615.1 Lachnospiraceae bacterium | reverse complement strand
TGTGACGGATATTCCATATTTCTTACGGTAAATATTGAAGCAGAAGATGCAGAATTTACCCATATTCCGGAGCATTATACAGGTATGGATGTTGCAGATAACCGGACTGCCGCAGGATTTTATATAGGCGGAACATGGAGTATTGATGGAAGTTCACCTGAGATGCTAAAAAATACGTTTGAGGGAGAGGTGATCGACAGCCATACATTTGCAGGTATGTTGAAGATGGATCTTGAGGAAAAAGTTTCAGGCAGCGGCGAACTTAACCTGAATGTAGACGGTCTTGGTTATGACGATGACAGGATGCTCGACAGCGAAGAAATATCTGCATCCCATTGGACGGATGGAAACTGGAATATTGTCATTCCGTTTGAGGTAAACGAAACAGATGTAAAGACGATTGCGGTAGATGAGAAGCAAGGGTACATTACACTGGATAATGTGGTGGTGTCTCCGTATCAGGTGATTGTCCATGCAACAACACCGGGAGAGCATCGCGAATTAACGGATGACTGGAGAGAAAAATTGCTTTCAAAAGATCCTGATATGACAGATGCAGAGATGTTCGAGATAATTGGGTGGACGTATGAACCCTGTTATACAATCGTATTTAATCAGGATGGCGAAATCCTTCACCCGGATATGGAAATGGCAGGCTGGGCGGGATTTGCTGTCCAGGGAAAAGAGATAAAAGCCCTGCATATTTTCATTTTTGATAATCTTGATGACTGGGATCGAATGGAGTCGGAAGGAATGAACAGTAGTGTCGCAGACAAGGCGGTCATTGCAAAGGAGATACGCGTAGAGTAGGGGAGAAAGCGTTTGTTGGAAAAACCAATGAACGCTTTTCCACATTTAAGGATAATGTTATACTCCTCTTACAACATAGAAAAATAAAATAATTTTAAAGGTGCGACATTTTTCCCTATTAAATCGTATCTGTTTTAGGGAGGTGAAAAATAATGGATTCTTCATTGCATGTGGATGAAGAAATTGCAGAAATCTATAATCGTCATTATAATACGGTCTACCGTATTTGTTTTTCTTTTATGAAAAATGCAGAAGATGCGGAGGATATGGTGCAGGAAACATTTTTGAAGCTGATTTCGAGCAAAAAGCAGTTCGAGTCGGAGGAACATGAGAAGGCGTGGCTTATTGTAACGGCGTCCAATACCTGCAAAGATGAACTGAGGCGATGGAAGAGGAGACTGGAAAATATCAAGTCATTATATCGGCAGGAGGATGTTGTCCGAAAGGAAGATGACAGAATACTTGAATGGGTGATGGCGCTTCCGACCAAGTACAAGCAGGTTATTTATTTGTATTATTACGAGGGATACCGCACTTCGGAAATCGCAGGTATGCTGCATTGTTCGGAGTCTACAGTACGAAATCAATTGCTAAGAGGGAGGAAGATTTTGAAAAAGAATAGTGTATACTATGCGAAATCAGGGGCTGTTTTGGCTGCGGTTTTGGCAGGGAGCCTGTTAGTAGCAACAACCGTATATGCTATTTATACCTATAGTTTACGTGATCTTCATCTGGGGAAAGAAACTGTTTTGGATTTATCCAAGCGAGAGGAATTACCGGGGGAAGTGTCTGAAAAAGATATTCCCAAAAAAGAAGTGGATATCATTTCGTTGGGTGGGATAGAAGGGAGTCCGGAGTACAGTGCCTGTAGCGAATGGAAGGCATTTCTTGATGGGTATGATACGGATGGAGCAATCCTATCAGAGATCGGAAATGGTTTCGCGGGCTTAGGAGAATACGAACTTGTCTATAAATGTTATACGCAGGATATGGCGGACAAGGTAGATGAGATTTGCGGGAAGTATGAATTATCCAGACTGCAAGGCTTAACCATTGTGGAAGATTATGCCGCTCTGTGCAGGCAGACGAATATCGGAGACTTTTGCACAGGTGCGGATGGAAGTGTGAGATGGGATTTTGGCGGCAGCAGTCTGTATGATGACGGGTCATTTGACATGGATGGCAGAGTGATATGGAAAGGCCCCGCTGAATCCAAATTATTATGTGTCACGGATTATCAATTTGGACGCACCATGAAAGGTTCTTTTAATCCTTTTACGCTGAATGTGGGCGAGATGGAGGAATATCATGAATGGGAGTATTTGTCTGAAAGTGGGCAGACCGTGCTGTTGGCAAATAGCAGCCTAAAAGCATTAATCATTGCAGAAAGGGATCATTCGTTTATTGTAGTGAATGTTCTGGGCGATTTGCCATCGGATACATTGGAGATGAGTGATGAGATGCTGGAAGAACTGGCAGACCTTTTTGATTTTTCGGTAATACCATAAGGGAATGTAAAGTATAGAGAGGAGATACAACATGATAAAGAAAAAAGTAATGATTATTTTGATTGCGGCAATGATAATGATTTGCAGTTTGACAGCGTGTCAGAAGACAGGGGACGAGACAGAAAGCAGCGACTGGCAGAGAGAAAGGACAGTGGAAAAAACCACAGTTGAGACGGAGATATCTGGTACGGAACAAGAAACAATACCACAGGGAAACGCCGATTTGTTAGCGTTCCTCACGGATAGTCCGGAATATAAGGCATCTGAAGAATGGCGGGAATTTGATGACGGATATGATACAGATTTTGCAATTCTTGAGCAAGTCGGGAATGAGCCGGTGGATCCGGATTATGAATATGAAGCATATTGCTGCTATTCGCCGGAGATGGAAGAAAAGATAGAGGAAATTTGTGAAAAGTACGGTTTGACTAAGTTAAGCGGATTCCGGATTGTTGATGATTACAATGATTTGTGCAGTAAGGCGGGAATTGGGGATTTTTGTGAAAGAGCGTCAGAAAATGTGAAGCAGACTATTTTATCCAGTTATATGTATGATGGAGCATTTCTTATGGAAGGCATTGCTGCGCTTGCAGGTTCATCAATTCATGAAGTAAGTTATCAGTTTTCGCGTGTTGTGAAAGGCTATTTTACATCCGCCTATCTTGATTTTGGAGACCTTACGGAATGTAATGTTCGAGCATATACAACGAAAAAAGGAGAAAATGTTTTCTTTGCAAATATTACAAACGAAGGGTGGGGTGAAAAAATATACATTATTGCAGATAGAGAAAAGTCTTTCATCGTGATAAATGTTCTCGGTGATATGTCATCAGATATTACTGATGTGAATGATGAGAGGCTGGAACTGCTGGCTGATGCTTTTGATTTTACAGCAATACCATGAAAGGCTTTGAGAACATGATAAATGGATGTTCTTCATTAACGATAAGATAACTTGTAGATCATATGCATTTGTTGGGAGGAAATTTTAATGACGAAAAGGAATGTAAGATGTCTGATCGGTATATTTATGGCAGCGGCCATGTTGTGCGGGTTGAATGGATGCGGCGATGCTGATGACAACGGTGATGACGGGCGGGTTGTAATCGAAGTTGAGGATAAACAGGTTACGGAGCAGGATACTTTCAGTGAGAAAGAGCAGACAGCTTCGAGTGAGGAGAGTAAGGAAACAGAAAAGGCGGCATCGGTTGAGAAGAGCGAGAAAGCAGACAGGGTAGAGTCAGGTGAGAAAACAGAAAAGGAACCGTCAGGTGAGGATCTTGATAAAGTCTTGCCAAGTGCTGCCGATGATGAGTGGTACATAAAAGGGAATATTTACACAGACGATAAAGGGAATCGGCTGGAGGTGTTTTTCAACGACTACGGTACACTGGAATTTGCCGTCAATGGCCTTTCCTTGTATATTACGACAGTTGATAACTTTCAGCAGGAAAATAACTGGAAGGTTTATACTTGCGATGACGGCACAATGATTGGTTACTATCCGGGAGAACCAGCGCATATTGAAATTTGCGATGGTGATTATGCCGGGATCTATGAAGCCGACGGTGATAAAGTGCGTTGATTGAATTGTAAAGTTGTGAAACTTTTTTTTGGCTGGTTACCCTATATCAGTGAAGGGAGTTATCCCTTTACGATATAGGGTATCCTATTTTATGGCTGTTTTCATGAGGCAGCCGACGCACTTGGAGGTTATGGATGAGGCAGGAAGAACTTGAACAATATATACAGGATTATGGCAAAGATTTATTTTCGTTTTGCTGTTCAGTAACGCGCAGCCGCGACGAGGCAGAAGAATTGTATCAGGACACGTTTCTCAAACTTTATGAAATCGGTGAGAAACTGGTGATTGAGACAAATCCGAAGAGTTATCTGATGGGCATTTCCGTAAACATTTACAGAAATTATAAACGCAAGCTGTCGGTCAGGCAGCGGATTGTAGGAGTAACCAAATCTGTTGAGGAGATGGACGTAGAACCTGTATCGGAGGCGCGGCTGCCGGAGGAGAAAGTGATTGAGCAGGAGGAGTGTGGGTTTATCCGAAGTGCGGTCGGGCAGCTTCCGGACAAATACAGGCTTCCCATATTACTGTTTTATATGGAGGAACTGCCGCTGGCAGAGATTGCGGCGGTTTTAAAACTGCCGGAGGGAACGGTTAAGAGCCGATTACACAGGGCGAAAAAAATCTTGAAACAGAAATTGGAGGAAAGAGAGGGATATGGTCATGAAAGACAATATGGATGAATTGTTAAAAGCTTCGCTTATTCCGATGGATGTGCCCTCAGAACAGTTGAATGTGCAGGTTCTTCGGAGGATAAAGGAGAGGAAAAATATGCATTATAAAAAAAGAATTTCGATGGCAGTATTGGTGGCGGTGTGTACAATGCTTTTAGCTTCAATTACAGTCGCAGCGGCGCGCCGGTATTTAAGTCCGGCGGAAATTGCGGCGGAAACAAACAACAATACTTTACAGAATGCGTTTATGGGCGAGGGTGCAGTGCTTGTCAATGAAACACAGGAGAGCGGCGGTTATCGCGTTACGCTGTTAGGAAGCGTTGCGGGGAAGCGCATCAGCGATTATCTGGAGACGGACGATACGGGGACAATCGAGGAGGATAAAATTTATACGGTTGTGGCGATTGAACATGCGGACGGTACGCCCATGCCAGCTATGTCCTCTGATGAATACGGAAAGGAAGAATTTTATGCGTCACATTATATTTGCGGATTAGACCCGAAGCAGTATAGTATTATGAGCATGGGAGGCGGATATTCGGCGATTGTAAAGGATGGTATTCAGTATCGGATTATGGAGATGGACAATATTGAGATGTTTGCGGACAAGGGAATTTATGTCGGTGTCAGTGC
>JAAUZL010000025.1 GCA_014804615.1 Lachnospiraceae bacterium | reverse complement strand
TACTATACTTATCAGTTACTACTTCCGAAAATCTATCCTTTGGAACATCTCCGCCCGCAAAAATGTTTTCAGTTATATCTATCAATTTTACCTTCATTTTCATCCCCACAAACCCGAATCTGTATATCTGGCTATATACTTTCTGTGGGGTGAATAGCAATTTAACAATTCTTACCCTACCTGTGCGCTTCCTTTCTGTTCCCTTTTTTCGGCTTGACAAAACTTAACCCCAATCATATAATAGCAGAAAAAGAGGCAGTTTTTAACCGGGTGGTCTTTTACTTCTATGATTCTCGCGGCGTACGTGCCTCTTTTTTTATATTAATAATATCATACAAGAAAAGCCCTTGGTCATTAATTCGAACCACCATTGTCGCGGTAAAACAATTCCAGCGAACTTTTTCTTCATTTTCTGCCTGTACCGGTATACTAAAACATGTATCATACCGATAACATTCTTTTATGGCATTATTTATATGCTGCTTTCCAGTAAATACGATTTCCTTCAACTGAACATACTTCATAACGAATTATCCTTGTCCATAAAAACTGTCCCCACTTCCTTAATGTACAGACACTGTTGCTAAATAATGCATTTAAAAAAGCATACACTTTGCATCTTCAAATGTAGAAAACATTCACTTCAGCAGCTTCTCCAGCTCATCCATCTCTTTCGCAATTTCGGCCTCTATTTTGCGAATATTCGCCATAATTTCCGATGTAGGGGGATATTCTACTGCAACATACTCAATCTCTTTGTATTTGTTGATACTAAGATCATAATCATTGTCTACAATATTCTTCTTCGAAACCATAAACGACTTATCTGTGCGCTTTCTTTCCGTTTCTTTATCAAGATTCTTAAATCTCTCGATAATATCAGGAATATCGTTTTCTGCAATGGGAGAACGTTTATCATCCAGGCTGAATCCATCTGCTGTCATATCGTAAAACCATACAGTATCCGTTCCGCCATGCTCCGTCTTAGTAAAGATCAGGATAGCCGTCGATACTCCTGCATAAGGTTTAAATACGCCTGATGGCATCGAGATAACCGCTTCTAATCTCTGATTTTCCACGATTTCTTTTCTAATGGACTTGTGTGCCGTTGACGAACCAAACAGGACACCATCGGGAACGATACAGGCACAGCGTCCACCTACTTTTAAAATACGAAGGAAAAGTGTTAAAAACAGGAGTTCTGTTTTTTTGGTTTTACATACTTTCAACAGATCACCCGATACCGATTCCGCATCAAGGCTTCCCTTAAAAGGCGGATTTGCCAATACCAGAGAATATTTGTCCTTGTCGGGATTCTGATCAGACAGACTGTCTCTGTATTCAATAAAGGGATTATCAATTCCATGAGTCATCAGATTCATAGCACCAATGCGAAGCATTGTCCGATCCATATCATAGCCATGAAACATATGATTCATGTAGTGATCTTTTTTCTGTTTGTCATAGAATATCTCTTCCTTTCTCTTTTCCTTAAGATACTCCCCTGAAGCCACCAGAAATCCGGAAGTGCCACAGGCCGGATCACAGATTACCTCATCTGCAGACGGATCCATCATCTCTACCATCATGCGAATAATGTGCCGCGGAGTTCTAAATTGACCATTCAGCCCGGACTGTGCAATCTTTGAGAGAAGATACTCATACACATCTCCTCTTACGTCAGCAGTCTGCATTTCATTCATCATGGAATATATCTCATCCAAAGAGTCCACGACTTTTGACAATAACAGAGGAGTCGGAAGCTTAAAAATCGCATCATCCATATATTTTGAATAAGCACTATTCTTATCGCCATGTAATGTCTTAATAAACGGAAATACCCATTCCTGCATAACAGAATACATTCTATCTGCAGGAAAATCATGAAATACAGACCATTTAAGCTGAGTACCGTCTATTATTCTTTCACCAACCCTTACTTCGTCCGCAAAAATGCTCTGATAAGGCAGCCCCAGCATTGCACTTTCTTTTGCTCTTAAATTATCCGAATCGTCCAAATCGTGAACGAACATTAAATAAGTAATCTGCTCAATTACCTCAAGCGGATTTACCAATCCTCCCGCTGCAAATATATCCCACAAACTATCAACTTTATTTTTTAATTCACCTGTAATCATCTACCGTATCTCCATTTCGTTATTATTCCACGTGTACTTGGTATATCTTCCGCCGCCAATTTTGATGATCTCACCGGATTCAACTAAATCAGCCAAAGCTCTTTGAACTGTAACCTGGCTGATGTCGGGACATCTTTCAAGAATTTCCGTCTTGGTAATTGTTCCAAGCGTATTTTTAATAATTTCCCGCACACGCTCCGGCTTGGACATGCCATTTGTGGTGATTAACTTCACTCTTGACGAAAAATCCCTGTATGCAGCAACTACAACACCCAACATGTATCTGACAAACGGCTCATAATCATTTTCGTTCTCATGCCATTTTATCGAACTATCCTGCAAACAACCATAATAGGATTCCTTGGTGTTCTCAATCAGCTTTTCTATACTGATGTATTTACCTACGATATAACCTGCCCGATACAATAAAAGAAGCGTAAGTAATCTGCTCATCCTGCCATTGCCATCATTGAATGGATGAATGCACAAGAAATCTAATATATACATCGGAATCAAAATGAGTGGATCAATTTGCTCTGTTGAAATCGCTTCTTCAAAGGCCTTGCACAGTTCTTCCATCGCTTCAGCAGTTTGCCATGCCGGCACCGGTTTAAACCTGACGAATTTACTTCCTTTAGCATCCTCTTCCTCAATAACATTATCTGCCGCCTTATATTTACCGCCAACATCAGCACCTTCAAATTTATACAAGTCTCGATGTAACTGTAAAATGATAGACGGCTTAACAGGAATGTAATTATAGTTCTCATGAATGGTATTGAGTACGTCTCTATAACCTGCTATCTCACGTTCATTACGCGACCTTGGTCTTGTGGTATCCTTTACCAAAGCACGTAATCTATCATCTGTCGTATATATCCCCTCAATTTTATTGGAACTTTCAGTACTTTGAATTTTTGCAATCTCCACTAATTGTGTCAACGTATCTGCTTTTGCTTCAAGAAAAAGAGTCTGCTCTCCTTTAAATTCATGTATTTGTGAAAGATAACTCACAATCTCCGGGGTAAGCAATTCCTTCCATTTTTCGCGATAATCAAACTGTCTCATTCAATGACCTCATTCATAATTTAATTTGTTCATAATCATTTATATGATACAATTAAAATATATTGCATTCTTTTCCCATTGTCAATTTAATTTTGTCATTTTAACCAAAAAGATAAAATTGAATTTCCCTTGATAAAATTAGAGGACAAACTATATTACAAAAGACAAGCCATTTGACTTGCCCCTCTTATTGCGGTATTAAGGCTCAATCTACAGTTTCATATCTCATTCTCCACGTCCAAATAACGTACCAATTTCTCTTAAAACCTTATGAAGATATAAAGAATTACATAGAAATCAAATTGTTCTCAGCCCTAGTATTTATCAGCGTTTCAACCATTTTATAGGGATAATACTCAACACCATCTAGACTCCTCTCAGAAATAAGTGGCTAAATTCTATTCGGCTTCACTACAATCTCTTTCTATGTATTCAATATTTGTAATGGTATCTTTTATAGTCGGGAATAATACTTCTTGTTCATTTTCTCGTCCCACACCAAATGCATTCAAATCTATACCATAATGCATATTCTTTAACTCACATGTTATATGAGTTATCGTCCCATACAGTTTACTCTCAAAATATGAATTTTTTTCTTTTTTACTCCACGAAACATAATATTTATCATATTTAGGCTCTATTTGTTCTTCAATATTATCTTTGCAATCCCCATAGCCCAAATATCTATATAAAGTCCCCTGAAATAGTGCTTCATCAACAAACCGCTGAATATTTTCATCAGGTATTCTTTTTAAACAAAACAACCATTCATATAATGCTTCAAAAAATGCTTGATATGCTCTTTTTAATACTTTTTCCTTTCTTTTTCCAACATATGCACTGTCCACCCAATTATTTAAAATAGTGATTATATTGTTATTGAGTATTTCCACCTGTTCAATCGTTACCCCACCAATGCCTAAGCGCCCATTTATTTTTTTGATCTGATTTGCTACACTATGGATTTTTTCTGCATTTTCTCTATAATCATCTAACCAAGCTGACAACTCAATCTCATTCATTTTATTATTCACCACCTTCTAAATCAGCAACAATAACATCTATCTCACTTCTTAAATGCCACCTCTACACTATCTGTCAACTTTGAATACTCTTCCAAACTAAGCACCATAAATAAGATATAGTATTTCTTATATATTACCTATCCTTTTGCAATTTTTTCTTGGCACATTACATTGTCCTTCCGCTTCTTATGATTATAAACAATCTCCGCATTTTTTCTGATCCGACTTTTCTACCTATTGATTTCCCGGCTTTCAGCCCGTAATAAAAATTTATAGTGCGGATCCTTTTCTGCATTAATATTTAGTTCAATCAGTTGCCCTTTCGGTACAGGAATCATATTGTTAATATTGATAACTGCATAGTCTTTTCTCTTAATAAAAAGCGATATCTTTCCGTCGCCGTATTATCTGACAGAAAAGGCAGAGACTAAAGTAGTCCCTGCCATCTGTTAACTCGCTCACTTATGGGCTGTGCATCACCCAATTATAACTCGCTTATTTATAAGGCTGTGCATCACCTACTACATTTAGTATACACTAATTTTTTTAGTTTACAATTCATTAAGAAATTTCTTCCTGATTTCACTGCATATCTATCCTGCAGCACTCAAACATCCCTTTGATCGCCGAAAGATATTCTTCTGTAGTCTTGGATGTATGAGTAATCAAATTACTCTCAGCCCTGGTATTTATCACCCTTCACGCCATTTTTACAACAAGCGTGATGCAGAAACATTCATCACGAATATCCGCATACACCTCTCCGCCCATGAGCGACATCAGCCGCTTGCAGATAAAAAGTCCAAGCCCGTTGCCCGGTACCTTTCTCGCATTATTTCCCCGATGAAAGCTCTCGAATATCTGAGGCAGTTCTTTTGCTTCAAGCGTGCAGCCGGCATTTAACACCGTGATAAGCTCACAGCCGTCCATTTTATCAAAGCTGATCTCAATCCGTCTGCCGTCACCGTATTTGATCGCATTTTCGATAAGATTTTGCAGGCACTCTGCAAGGCGGTCAGGGTCGCAGGAAAGAATGCAGTCATCATATTTCTGAATCACAAACTCCGTTCCCGACATGGCAAGCTGGGGAGCATATCTTGCATCTATCCTTGTGATGACAGCACTTAAGAATGCCTCTCCCTGTGTGACTTCAAAACTCATAAAGTCCTCGCTTGCCGCCTTTGTGATCTCGCTGACAAAACGCTCTATCTCATCTGCGCGGATATTAATGCTCTCGGTAGCAGCGCGGCGCTTTTCCTCGTCCTTGTATAATCCTTTGCAAGTGCCTTCGCATTCAGCTTGATCGCCGACAACGGCGTTTTGATATCGTGGGAAAGGGAGAGCAGCAAAAGTTTCTTGTCCCTCTGCATCGTGATCTCTTTTTTGCGGCTCTCTTCAATACTCTCACGCAAGAGATTCACACCCCAGGTGAATTTTCCAAAGAAACGGCTTTTTTCTTCAGATATCGGGACAGCAAGATTGCCCCTTGCAAGCTCTTTCGGAACATCGTTCAGCCTGCCGAACGGCACGATGATATGCACCCAAATATAATACAAAAGACCTGTCATCAGCAGAAACAGGACCCCCAATACACAGTTTACCACCACAATGCCATGCTGTCCGTTTCCGACAGTATACTCCACACGGTAAAGTGTTCCGCCTGCTTCTATGATCAGATAATGCTCGTCAGAGGTATATAGTCCGCCGTCATCATCCCATGCCACACCCGTAATATGAGGATAGTTTTTAAGGTCATACTTGCCTGTTTCCGCTATCTCATCTGCAAGCCGCTTGGCTTCCACTCGATATATGCCTTCATTCCTGTCTTTTGCCCCCACAAAAAACAGATTCAAAAATACCGTCAGCAAAAGAAATACAGTTATCACTGCGATAAACAGTCTTCTGAAAGCCCTCATACAAACTTATACCCCACACCCCAGACGGTCAACAGACGCTTTGCATTCTTAGGATCATCACCGAGTTTCTGGCGAAGGCGGTTGATATGCACATGGAGCGTTTGGAGCTCCGAATCGCTGTCGATGCCCCAGACATTTCTGAACAGATACTCTTTTTTCAGAGCTTTGCCCTGATTCTCGATCAGAAGCGCCAACAGATCAAATTCCTTTGCAGGCAGTTCCACGGGCTTTCCATCGATAATCGCCGTTTTGTCTGCAAGATTGAGTGTCACACCGTCCGCCGACAATGTATCCCGCTGATACCGCCGTTTGAATATTCCCTTGATCTTAGCGATCAGAATATCAAAGGCGACCGGCTGGCCGGCGTCAATAATATCTCTTATGCCTCGCAGCTGGAATGGCAAGATTTTGACTTCCACGCAAAAAGCGGCGCCGCCGCAACCACCTCGCCTTTTTCGTCATACAGCACTTCGGCAACGAATTAAGTCAGAATATAACTCAGAGTTCCTTAGCTTACAAAAATTTTTTTAACTCATACTTTTTTAGGTAAGTTCAAAAAGAACCTTCTCATAGTCCTTTACATAATACCTGATATTCGTCCGTCCTTTTTGAATAATAGTATGTCCTTCCGCTTTCAGCTTTTCTTTCTGCGCTTCAACGCCACGGGGTACTTTGGATTTAACTCGCCGTTGGCTTTCAGTGTGCGCCAATATGGCGTTTCATCCTCTGATCGCTGATAGCTGGCCCACGCTGCAATGGACGATCCCTTATCAAGACCCGCCATTAGAGTTACAAATACAATATGCCATCAATATGGGAATTGGCGGCATACTTGTAAAGGAGGGTTTTCTTATTTCCATATGCGGAGGAATTGTCCGTTGTCTTTTTGGATTGGTATTGAAGAAAAAGCAAAAGAAGTAAAATATTTGTCTTAGTCAGGAAGAAATTAACGCAAGCAAACTCAAGTTTCGGAACAGCGATAAATGTTGCTGGAATAGAAAATTGTAATTTGTCTAATATTCAAAAGTAATTGATTCTTGATAGTCAGTAGTTTGAGTATGCAACTCTAATTTTTCACCTTTTTCAATAGTAAATTTATTTTCTTTGGAAATCAAACTACTTGTATTGGTCAACCCATACTGATTTACTTTAATACTAACTTCATTATCATTAATATCCGTTATTTTAAATTCATATTCATTCCCCATTAAAGAATAAGTTAATATCTTCCCGACATTAATCTCTATACTATTAATATTATCATTTAAAGTAACATTTATAGTAGTAGATTTATCTGTTTTCCCACATGCCGTAATTCCTAATGCAACAACTCCAAAAAGTAAAAAGGCTAATAATGTCTTTTTCATAATCAATCCTCCGTTTCAACAAATTATTGTTTTTTTTAAAAGTTTTTTACCACATAAATCGTCTATAACCGTTACGACTAATATATGATGTACTCTCTTTTTATTCTGTTCTGTTTGATTTATACAATTTGTCTCTATTAATCGTTACATCTGTATTGTAGTAATCAAAAAATCTATATTTTCTTGACTTTCATTAAGATTACATAACGACAATAAGGTTTTATTCAGCTCATAGGAACGTTCTCTATCTGCTTCTAATAATTCTAATGGTAATTTTCTAGCTATATATTGAATATCACTTTCTTGCAAAGAATATATAAGCCAATTTTTTCTCAAAAACACATCATTAAATATCTGGCAAATTTTCGTTTTCGCATCAAGTTCTTGATTTGCAATATTATCCATCCCACTGGTGTAGTAACATGAAATATCGGCTTTTCTCTTTAATCAATGCGATTTAGTTCCTGATACCGATTTGCCTTCTCCAATTTCGTCATACGAATCCTCCATCTATCATTAGCTCTTAGTTTTTCCATACAATTCTTATATGTGGATAAGCAATGGCCATGACCATAAACAACATAACACAAAAAATAACGGTAACTACCACCCAGTTCTTGACACCTTTCATTTCCTGAACTGCCATCTCATATTTTCTAGTGCTAACGAAAGGAATTAACCCACAAAACAGACCGCCTAACACACCAACACATAACATTTGAACATTCCTGCAAATAATCAATAGTACAAGGTCAATCAAGATCCCTGCCCTAATTACATATTTCCGGTTCTTTCCCTCTAAGAATATACAGACAAACAGCCAGATTGCGGCAACAATTATCCCACCCACTAAGATAATATCGCTTAAATTTGTTCGCTCCATCTATACTTCCCTCATTTCACCAAGCGAATTTTATGATTTCGTAATAATAGCAATAGCACATGGCATTCTTCCTGTAATAACATCGTATTCCACATTGCTATACCCTGCATTTTTTACTGCAGCAATAATTTGAGCTATTCTAATTACATACCTTTTTTCACAATCACTTCCTCATCACTCACAAAATGCGATCATCATATCCGGATCGTTTTCCATTGACACAAGAATGTATTTTTTATCTGCATTGTAAATAAAATCCGTTTTCATTACCATGTCTTCTATATGCGCATCTAATTCCATGGAATAGTAATCATCCGTATCTCGCCTCTTTGCAGGCAGTTGTTCTATAACACTGGTTCTTGCCGTATAGAAATATTTCCCTTTATCTAATAAATAGAAACATCTGAAATACTCTTGATCACTTTCCTCTTCCGTCACATTATCCGCGCCAATCTTCTCAAAAAACTGTGCAAGAAACGCCTCGTATTCCTCTTGTGTACTGTCTACTGAGACCAATTCCTTGGGACGGTGCGGTTCAATAAACGGCTCCTTTACTGTAGCATAATACTCGTTGAGAGCCTCCTGGATTCGAAACAGCTCCGTCACATCTTTCATATCAAGTTCCAGCAGGTCGATCATATCCTGAAGAGTCCCTTCCCTTACATCTTCATCTGTAATCCCAAAAATTTCCGTTAGAAACTCCGGTGTAACTATCTGTAACTGCCCTTGGCCTGAAAGATACTCTCCGCCACATATTTGATTGCACCAATCAATAAACTCTTCCCAGTCTTCTGGGAAATCATCATAGCATCTGCGATAAAAGCTTTCTTCGTTTCCTTCTGCATCAATATATCTGCATATCACATAACAGGCAAGGTTGTCACCCTTTTCCATTTCCGGAAGACTCTTAATGTATTCTACATAATACTCAAATCCATTCTCCTGCCCTTTAAGTTCCTCGGGCGGAATGTTATCTGTAAAGTCAAACAGTCCACTCCTTATACTTCCGTCTGAATCTGTTGTAAATGCATAATAGTAATAGGGATATGAAATATGATAAATCTGTTCCGGATTTACTGCATTTGAATACACTTCGAGACTTTTTAAATAAATTTCATCTTCCAATGTAATGTCATTTTCCCCGCCATCGCCACTTTTAGTACTACATCCGTTCAACATAAACACAAGTAATAAAACGATGATGCTGACTATTTTGAATATTTTTTTCATATTTTTCACCATTACTTTCCAAGGCACAAACAAGTTGTGAAAGTTTTGTCAAATTCTTTCACTCTTAATGTCCTTGTAAAATAAATATTGCAGCAATAACTCTTTTAACGAAACTTTAAATTTAAAAAGCCCAAAATCCGCTCATGAAAATCTTTCGCTTCTTCATACGCAGCATGGCCAAGATCTTTATAAATAAACAATTCACTTCCTTTGATTCTATCCGCTATCACAGAAGCCGAATCCGATCCTACAATTTTATCGCAATCCCCACCGATCACTAGTGTGGGACATGTTATCTTATCTAATTCGGCATATGCGTCATGCGCAATACAGGAAGCTGCCTGTATCAGAAAACGGCTAAAACTTTTTGGCCTTCCTATTCTTCCAAGCAGCGGATAAAACAGTCGGTATTTTTTTAAATAACTGTCTGAATAGGATTTCTCTGCCGTATCGATCATTAACTCCCTATATTTCCCCTGTGCCGCCATTTCCATCCAGGCACTGACCACCTTCTCTGTGATTTCATTGGATTTTGCACTTGTCACAGCCAATATGAGTTTATCCACCAGATCAGGACAGTCGATCGCCAGATATTGGGCTATCATACCGCCCTGCGATATGCCTATAACATTTGCTTTGGAAATACCGAGAGCCGCCATGGCTTCCGCCTGATCTTTTGCCATTTCCCTGGTAGTATATCCCTCCTGCAGATGATTTTTCCGGCTGAAAACATACACGGTAAATTCTTTTGCATAGATTCTGTATAGCACGGAAAATACAAGAGCCATTCCCTTCACTGTGTTCAGGCCATCCCCCAATCCGGGAAGCATGATCAGATCTTTATTTCCATTCCCAAAAGATATGTAATCCATTTCAGAGTTTCCGACACGGACACTTCCGTATTTAGCATGATAAAACATAACTGCCTCCCCTCAAGAGTAGCGTCTGATCTCTTTCAGCTCCCGATAGAGCACCTGATAATTCTCATACCGCACAGGGCTGATCTTCCCCTCCTCCACAGCCTCCTTGACCCCACAGGCGGGCTCGCTGATATGGGCACATCCCCGGAATTTACAGAAAGGCTCATACTCCCGAAACTCCGGATAGTAGCCTCCCAGCTCCTCTTTGGTGATCTCCGAGATATCTAGGGAGGTAAACCCGGGGGTATCCATGATGTAAGTCTCATTCCCCAAAGCAATGATCTCCGAATGTCTGGTGGTATGTCTTCCCCTCTCGATCTTTTCGCTGATCTCCCCCGTCTCCATATGCGTGTCCGGTGATAACCGATTAATCAGAGAAGACTTACCGACGCCGCTGGGACCTGCCAGCGTAGTCGTCTTACCCGCGAGCAAAGATCTTACCTGCTCCAATCCCCGATTCTCCAGCGCACTGATAAACAGCACCTGATATCCGCAGGTCTCATAGGCGCTGCGGAGTGCCTCCTTCTCCGAGGGGGAGGCAATATCTTCCTTGTTAAAACAGATGACCGTGGGGAGCTTCTGCCTTTCCATCCGGATCAGAAACCGATCCAGAAGATTAAAGTTGGGATTCGGTTTTACGATGGCAAACAGAATAAGCGCCTGATCTACATTGGCCACTGCGGGCCGTATCAGTGCGCTTTTTCTGGGTAGAATCCTGCGGATATTGCCAAGCTTCTCTGTCTCATCCAGCACATCCAACTCTACGTTATCCCCCACAAGGGGTTTTATATGATCTTTTCTGAATATTCCCTTCGCCTTGCATTCATATATGCCACAGCCTTCCACATGGACATAGTAGAAGCCGGCGATGCCTTTCATGATCTTTCCCTGCATACCTTTTATTCTTCCACGAAATTGACCTGCCGCTCCACCGTCTTCAACTGGGATTCGCCACCCTGTGTAGTGCTCTCTCCCGTCTCCGGATCCGTAATGGTGGTCTCCTCCGTCACTACGGTAAAGGTGAACCGGATCGTACCGGAAGCGGATTTGATCCCTGTGTAATTCACTGCCACCGGGAAAGAAGATGTCTGCGTACTCAAAAGCTGTGTACCGTCCTGTGTGGTGAGCGTCACCGCCACCTGCATGCCGCTCTGATAATCGCTGTCCTCTGTAGGCGCCGTGATCCCTTCGGAATACCGATAAGTCTTCTGGGCAGGTCCCGTGCTGATCCGCAGATCTACGGGCGTGCCCTTATCCACATAAGAACCTACGGAATAACTCTGATAGCAAACCTTATCCGTCAGGTTTGCATCCTCGTGGGTGGTCTCCGTCACATTTCCCACAGAAAGACCACTCTCCGTCAGATTCACAATAGCGTCCTCCTCTGTCATGCCGACCACATCCGGCACTCTTACCTTGTTATCCTCGGCTCCCTGACTTACGCGGATGGTGATACTGGAACCCATGGTTGCTGTAGTCTGTGCCTCCGGCGACTGGGAAATCACGAGTCCTTTCTCCACAGCCGAATCCGGGCTCTCCACCACATTGACCACGAATCCTTCCTTCTCTAGCACAGAGGTTGCCTCCTCCCGTGACTTTCCTGTCACATCGGGAACCTGCACGCCCTCCTCTGCCTCGGCTACCGTGAGAACAATGGTGGTCCCCTTATCTATCATCAAGCCATCCTGTACGCTGGCACGCAGCACAGTACCTGCGTCATAGGAGCTGTTCTCCTCATATTTGATCTCCGGCACAAGCTCCAGCTCCAACAGCTCTCGCTTAGCCTCATCCACATGCATACCAACCACGCGGATCATCTCTACCTGCTCAGTCTCTTCCGTCTCCTGGTTCTCGTCCGACCTGGCGCCTCCGAAAGAAAATACGCCCATCGTCTTGCCCACCAAAAAGACAAGGACACAGCCGATCAGGAGCGCCGCCACTACCGCCAATATGGTAGTGATCTTTTCCATCTTGGGATCGTAATCCTCCTCGTCATCCTCCCAATCCTCATCCTCTTCGTCCTCATCATCGTCATAGACATGTACCGTATCTCTGACGTCCTTCTTCAGACGCATCGCCTCATCCATGGAATCCCGGCTCTCAGACTGGCGCTTGATCTGCGCCATATCCCTGTCTGTGATCATGCGGGTGGAAGCCTCCTCATCAGGATCCACCACCTTGACGAAGTCCTCGTCAGGACTGATCAGAGACTGCTTCAGATCCACGATCAGCTCGGACATGGACTGATATCTCCTGTCCGGACTCTTCTGACAACACTTTGCCACGATCTGCTCCACGCAGACCGGTATCTCCGCCACATACTCTCTGGGGGAAGGGAACTCCTCCTGAATATGTTTGATGGCGATCGCCACCGTAGTCTCCCCGTTAAAGGGCACTCTGCCCGTAAGCATCTCAAACATGGTGACACCTAGAGAATAGATGTCACTCTTTTCGTCACTGTAACCGCCTCTGGCCTGCTCCGGCGAGGTGTAATGCACGGAGCCCATCACATTGGAAGTGATGGTATTGCTGGTGGCAGCCTTGGCGATGCCAAAGTCCGTCACCTTCACTTTGCCTTCCTTGGAGATGATAATATTCTGGGGCTTGATATCACGGTGAATGATATGATTGTTATGAGCCGCCTCTATTCCCATAGAAACCTGGATCGCAATGCTGACGGCCTCCTTTACGGAAAGTCTCGCCTTCTTCTCAATATACTTTTTGAGGGTGATTCCTTCCACTAACTCCATGACGATGTAATGATTTTCGCCTTCCTCACCCACATCGTAAACATTCACAATATTAGGATGCATAAGCCCTGCTGCCGCCTGGGCTTCTATGCGGAATTTTGATACAAAATTCGCATTCTCGCTGAATTCCTGCTTTAAAACCTTCACCGCCACAAAACGGTTCAGCTTATGATCCTTCGCTTTATATACATCTGACATGCCACCGGTACCGATCTTTTCCAAGATCTCATACCGATCCCCTATCATCATTCCTATTTTAATCATGTTATACCTCGTCCGATAACGGCTCGATCACGATCACCGATATATTGTCCCTGCCGCCGTTTAAGTTGGCAGTCTGCACCAATTTTTCTACCCTGTCCCTGAGACTGCCGCCGCTTTTCAGGATCTGGCATATCGTCTCGTCGTCCACCATGTTAGTCAAGCCATCAGAACAAAGTAAAACCATATCTCCTGTCTGTAATTCCCAATCAAANAAATCTACTTCCACATCATCCTTGGCNCCTATCGCCCGGGTGATGATGTTTTTATCCGGATGATTCCTGGCCTCCTCGCGGCCNATGCCGCCCATTCTGACCATTTCCTCCACCAGGGAGTGATCCTCNGTGACCTGTATGATCTCATCGNTTATCACATAGAGTCTGCTGTCTCCCACGTTTGCCACTTGCAAAAACCGNCCCAGGCAGGTGGCCGCCACCAGAGTCGTTCCCATGCCGTTCAGAGAAAAGTCNTCNTTTGCCCGCTCTCTGAGATGTGTATTCGCCCGGGTGATNGCGTGTTNCATGATCCTTACNGGATTTTTCTCAAAGGAAGCGGAAATATCCTCCACCACAGTCTCNACAGCCAAAACAGAAGCATAATCTCCTGCTTTATGACCGCCCATNCCATCTGCCACNATAAAAAGATTCGGCAGATTCCCGACNGGNGTCTCAGANNNATAAATAAAATCCTGATTCAGTTGTCTTNTTNGCCCGATATCCGTCAGCGCATAAGACCTGAGCACAACCTATTCCTCCNTTTAGCATTTTTTTCCAATTACCAATGTTAGCATATAAAACACAAAAGAGCAAGTAAATTCACTTTTCNGNGGNAGCAGCTCCGGTTGTAAGGAATCGCCTNCTGAGCTGTCCNCAGGCNCCNTCGATGTCTCTTCCCATCTCNCTNCGTACCGTAGCGTTGATNCCNTTTTTCTCCAGAAGTGCCGCGAAGGCCTCCACCGAATGTCTNTCAGACTGCACATATTCCCGCTCTTTGACCGGATTNACCGGNATCAGATTCACATGGCAGTTTAATCCCTTCAGCAANNCCGCAAGCAATCCGGCATCCTCTTTCGTATCGTTTACGTCCCGCACCANACTGTACTCGAAGGTGATCCTTCTGCCGGTCTGTTCAAAATANTCGGTGCAGCACGCCATGANCTCCTCCAGAGAATACTGATTGGCGATCGGCATNAGCTCCCGNCNNTTTTCATCTGTGGCNGCATGGAGAGAAAGNGCCAGCGTGATCTGCAGCTTCTCNTTNGCCAGTCTCCGGATACCCGGCACAATGCCGCAGGTGGANACGGTCACATTTCNCTGGCTGATATTTAATCCGTTTTCATCNGTAAGCAGAGTGATNAAACGCANAAGATTNTCATAATTGTCAAGNGGNTCTCCGCTNCCCATGACCACCACGTTGGATACCCGCTCTCCNGTCTCCAGNGTNATNGCGTAGATCTGNTCCAGCATCTCCGCNGGNGTCAGATTCCGNACCAGCCCGTCCAGGGTGGATGCACAGAACCGNCAGCCCATGCGGCACCCCACCTGAGAGGAGATACAAACCGAATTNCCNTGCTTATACNNCATCCACACGCTCTCCACCACATTGCCGTCAGAGAGNGCAAAGAGATACTTNTTCGTGCCGTCCAGGGNCGATTCCTGCACCGCCACTGTCTGAAGCGCCGTATANGTATAGTTTGCCCCACATTTTTCTTTCATAGCCAGNGGAATGTTACTCATTTNCTCATATCCCCTGNCCAGCTTNTTATGCATCCACTCATANANCTGCACCGCCCGGAAAGGNTTCTCCCCNANCAGCGCCATCTCCTCCTTCAGNTCCGACAGNGTGAGGGACTTGATATCNTTCTTTTCCATATTACTCCGCTTTCTTNCTCAGTTTCGCNAGGAAAAACCCGTCCGTCTCATGCACNCCCGGCAAAAGCTGNAGCATNCCCTGATCGGCTTCNCCNGCAAGNATCTACCGGNATCTGTCCNGCCATACTGACCCNTTCCAGACCNAAGGTATCGCAGATCCAGTCCACCATCTCNTCGTTCTCTCCGGGATTCATGGTGCAGGTGCTGNACATCATGATCCCGCCGGGTTTNAGATAANCTANGNCATTCGACAGGATCTCNCTCTGTAANNTCTGTATCTCTTTCAGCGACTCTGCCGTTACCCGNTACTTGATATCCTGNTTGCGGCCGATNACNCCCAGCCCCGAACAGGGCACATCCGCCAAAAGCACATCCGCACNCTNNANAAGCGNTTCGTCCCGCANNCNNGCATCCTGCACTCTGACAGATACATTTTCCACACCCAGACGTTTTCTGTTTTCCTCAATCCGGTCTGTCTTATACTGACTCACATCACAGGCGATCACTTCGCCCGTGCCCCCAAGCTTGTCCGCCGCGTGAAGGGTCTTTCCGCCGGGTGCGGCACAGACATCGAGCACCGTGTCGCCGGGGCGGATTCCCGCTGCCTCCACCACCAGCATGGAACTCACATCCTGCACCGCAAAAAGGCCTTCACCGTATCCTGCCAGCCGATGGATCCCCGCCGCTTTCTGCAGTTCTACGGCATAGGGCAGATAGGGATGCCTTTGCAGTTCCACACCGGCCTTCCGCCAGGCGGCAAGCAGCTTCTCCTGCTCCTCTTCCGTCAGCGTCTCCCGCAGACGAACGCTCACCGTCCGCCGCTCCAGATAAGCCTGCAGGATCCTTTCGCAGGCTTCCTCTCCATAAACCTTCTGAAAATGCGTCACCAGCCAGGCCGGCATGGAATAGCGCACAGACAGATAAGCAGTCGCATCTTTCTCCCGGTCCGGATAACTGATCGTCTCCCGTCCTCTGGCTATGTTACGCAGCACAGCATTGACATATCCCTGCAAAGACTGAAATCTGCGCTTCTTAGCCAGCTTCACCGCCTCATTGCAGACCGCCGCATCGGGAATATGCTCCATGAACAGGATCTGATAAGCGCTCATGCGAAGAAGCTCCCTGATGAGAGGCTTCATCTTGCGCACCGGCGTTTTGGAATACTGATCGAGCACATAGTCGATCTGGATCCTGCGCTCAATGGTCCCCTCGCTCACCCGCTTGATAAACGCCTTCTTCTTTGCATCCAGATAATCGTACTTATCAAGCACTGCCGCGATCAGGACATTGCTGTACTCCCCCTCTTTAGAGAGCTCTAATAGAATATCCAGTATGATCTCTCTTTCATTCATAACACGCGATCCTTTAGCCTCAATCTCTGCTGCTTCTCCTGCTGAATCTAAGCACCAGCCGCAAAAGCTGCAAAATCGATGAAGCCGCTGCCGCCACATAGGTCAGTGCCGCCGCGCTCAATACCTTTTTGCAGCCACTCACTTCGTCCCGCTCCATCATACCGTAATTGCCCAGCATAGCAAGTGCCCTGCCGGAAGCGTTGAACTCCACAGGAAGGGTCACCACCTGAAAGAGCACCGCCAGAGCAAAGACCCAGATGCCGATCTGAATGAGCAGCTGGTTCATTCCCAGAACAGCACCCAGAATGATCAGTGGGATTCCCGCCTTGGAACCTATATTGGCTGCCGGCACCAATGCCGACCGGAACTTCAAAGGTGCGTAGCCCTTATCATGCTGCACCGCATGTCCGCACTCATGAGCCGCCACCCCGATAGCCGCCACCGAAGTAGAACCGTACACGGTGTCAGAAAGGCGAAGTACCTTATTCGCCGGGTCATAATGATCCGTAAGGCTGCCTCCTATGTGCTCGATCCGCACATCATAGATGCCCGACATCTGTAATATCTTCTGCGCCGCCTGCGCTCCCGTCATACCTGTCCTGCTTCTCACCTGAGCATATTTATTGAAGGTGGATTTGACCCTGAACTGTGCCCAGATGCACAGAACCGCTCCGATCAAAACCAGAAAATAACTCGAATCATAATAATAACCGTAATATCCGTAATGTCCCATATCACTTCCTCCTTATTGCGGTGTAAACGCCGTAAACATCTCGCCGGCTTTTATGGGATAACCCAGCAGGAAATCTTTCACCGCCATGCGCCTTTTCCCTTCCGGCTGCACCTCCGTCACCTTGATCACACCGGCCCCGGTCTGCACATAAAAAGCATCTTTCTCCACCGCAAGCACAGTGCCCGGCTCTTTCGCCGCCGTCTGCGCCTCAAAAGAATCCGCGTCCGCAGGCTCTTCCTCCCAGATCTTCAAGGTCTTTCCCCGTAAAAGTGTGGCCGCCCCCGGCCAGGAGATCAACCCCCGGATCAGACAGTCCAGCTTCTCCGCCTCCATGCTCCAGTCGATCCTTCCCATGGATTTGGTCAGCATCTTCGCATAGCAGGATTCGGCGTCATTTTGTTTCCTGGCTACCACTTGTCCCGCCTCTATCTTCGTAAGCGCCTCCACAATAAGACGCGCGCCCGCCGCTGCCAGCTTGTCATGCAAGGTGTCCGCCGTCTCGCGGGAGGTAATTTCCACCTCTGTCTGCATGAGCATATCGCCGGTATCCAGCCCCTTCTCCATCTGCATAATGGTAACGCCGGTCTTCTTTTCCCCGTCAATGATGGCCCACTGGATCGGCCCGGCTCCCCGATATTTGGGCAAAAGCGAGGCGTGAATGTTGATACAGCCGTATTTCGGCATGGCAAGGATCTCCTCCGACAGAATCTGCCCAAAAGCCGCCACCACAAAAATATCCGCCTGATAGCCACGCAGCGCGGCAACCGCCTCCGGATCCTTGATCTTCACCGGCTGAAATACGGGAATATCATGGGCGATGGCACAGGCCTTTACCGGCGTCATCTGCAGTTCCTTCCCTCTGCCTTTAGGCTTATCCGGCTGCGTCACCACGGCGGCCACCTGATGTCCCGCCTCTATGAGCGCCTGCAGCGCACCTACCGCGAAATCCGGCGTTCCCATAAATACAATTTTCATATATCCCGTTACTCCTCTGCTTCGTCTTCTTCATCCGTCAGATCTTCCGTATTCAAGAGCGGCCCCTCCACCTTCTCCACATAGAGATGGCCTTCCAGATGGTCCAGCTCATGACAGATGGCTCTGGCTAACAGCTCTGTCCCCTCGATCTCAAAGGGCTGCATATTTTCATCGTAGGCAAGCGCCTTCACATAGTTGGGCCGCTTCACATGTCCGGTCTTGCCGGGAACACTCAGGCATCCCTCGTAGCCCTCCTGCTCTCCGCTGGTCTCCAGTATTTTCGGGTTGATCAGGAGCATGGGATCCTCCCCCGTCACATCGATCACCACGACCCGCTTCAGAATGCCCACCTGGGGGGCTGCCAGGCCCACGCCGTTTTCCTCATACAGTGTCTCAAACATATCATCGATCAGCTCCCGCAGTCTGGGCGTGACCTCCGTCACCTCTTTGCATCGCTTCGTCAAGACCGGATCACCGATCTCCCTGATCTTTCTGGTTGCCATGATACTTCTTCCTCCTGTCTTTATCCCGTTATATGATCTCAGTATACTGTCATGGGATCAAAATCAAACTGTACCGTCTGATTTTTCAGTCCCCGTTCTCTGCAATATTTTTCAAGCCGGTCTTTCGCCTCCACCAGCACCTGATAGTCTCCGTGCCGGAGATAAAAAATATGTCGATAGAGATCGGATAGTTTGCCGATCGCCGCCTCCGTGGGTCCAATCAACTGTAAGCCATCCACGCTCCCCATCTCTTTCTTGACCAATTCAGTCATTTCACGGCCCAGCATTTCTCCCTCCTCCTGCAGAGTCGAGATCAGCAGAACCGCCAGCATATGTGCCGCGGGCGGATAACCCATAAGCTCCCGGTAGGCAATCTCCTCCTCGTAAAACCCCTCATAATCCTGTCTCGCCGCATACACCACACTGTAATGCTCCGGCTGATAAGTCTGGATCACCACCTCGCCGGGCCGATCGCCTCTGCCCGCACGGCCAGCCGCCTGGGTAAGCAACTGAAAGGTTCGTTCTGCGGCCCGATAGTCATTCTGGTTTAAGGACAGATCCGCCGCCAGCACACCCACCAGTGTCACGCGGGGAAAATCATGCCCCTTCACGATCATCTGGGTTCCCACCAGAATGTCCGCCTTCTCATCCGCAAAGGCAGAGAGTATCTTTTCATAACTCTCTTTCGTGCGAGTCGTGTCCGCGTCCATGCGCAGCACCCGGGCAGTCGGAAATTCCCTGTGGATCGCCTCCTCGATCTGCTCCGTTCCCGCTTTAAAGCCAAGCAGATAAGGGGAGCCGCAGGAAGGACATTTCCCCCGTTTCATCTCCTGATAACCACAGTAATGGCACACAAGCATCCCGTTCCTGTGTTCCGAGAGAGAGACATCACAATGCGGACATTTCATCACATGTCCGCAGGCTCTGCAGGAGACAAATCCCGCATACCCCCGCCTGTTTAAAAACAGGATCGACTGCTCTCCTCTGGACAACCTGTCCTCCAGCAGGCTCTTCAGTTTTCTGCTGAACACAGAGCGGTTTCCCTGCTTTAACTCCTCCCTCAGATCTATGGTATGAACGACAGGCAGAACACTCTCCCCCGGCCGTTCCTTCATCTCGTACAGTTGATATTCTCCCCGGGACGCCCGGTAATATGCCTCCAGCGATGGGGTCGCAGACCCTAACACCACACTGGCGCCGCACATGGAAGCAATCTGCAAAGCGGTCTCTCTGGCATGATATTTGGGGCTCGCCTCGCTCTTATAGCTGTTTTCATGCTCCTCATCTATGACGATGACGCCCAGATTGGCGAAGGGCGTAAACAACGCCGAGCGCGGGCCGATGATCACATCGATCTCTCCAGCCTTTGCCCGCTCAATCTGGTCATACTTCTCCCCCGCTGAGAGGGTAGAATTCATCACCGACACCCGGTCTCCAAACCGCTTGTAAAACCGCAGAAGCGTCTGGTAAGTCAATGCAATCTCCGGGATCAGCACAATGGCCTGCTTTCCCATTTCGATCATCTGCTCTATGATCCCCAGATACACCTCTGTCTTCCCGCTGCCGGTCACTCCATGCACCAAATGTACGCCGGGCCGCCCCGCCCGGTAAGCCGCTAGGACCTCCTCTATAATGTGCTGCTGGACCGAGGTAAGTCTGGGACGTATCTCGTCCCGATCTGCCATCTTAACCGGATTGCGGTAGTAAGCTTCCCGCTCTATTGTAAGATATCCCTGTTTCTCCAACGTCTGCAAAGTTGCTGCCGCCACATTCAGCTTCTGCCGTATCAGCTCATAGGGAAGCTCTTCCTCCGTCTGTAACGCCGAAAGGACACGGGCTTTCGCCCTCTGATGTTTTCTCTCACACTCCTCTGCCGCCCGGGCAGTCTCCGAAGCGGAGAGGCAGCGCAGCACCTTCTTTTTCTCCAGCATCCGCTGCTTCTGCTTTACGGGAAGGACGGTTTTCAACGCCGCGATCATGGTGGAGCCATACTGACTTTTCAGCCAGTAGGCAATCTGAATCTGCCTGCTCTCCGCAGAAATTCCTCTCTCATCCACAGCCGTTACCGTCTTGATCTTCTCCAAGGGATAATCCGTCTGCTCCGAGATATCTACCACATATCCCACCTTCTCCTGATTTCCCTTTCCAAAGGGCACATGCACCCGCACACCCGGCCGCACCGATTCCGTCAGCTCTTCCGGAATCCGGTACTGAAAGATCCGATCCACCTTCTCGTGGGCAATATCTATGATGACATCCGCATATCGCTCCGTCATGTTTGTTCCTCTAANATCTCTCGGATCAANACNCTCTCNTCCATNGGNTANTTCACACCNTTGATCTCCTGATAATCCTCATGCCCTTTTCCCGCCAGCACGATGATNTCTCCCGGCTCCCCGTGGGCNATGGCATAGGCTATGGCCTCCTTCCGGTCACAGATCTCCACATATTNTCCCNCNGTCTTACCGATGCCGATCTTAATATCCTCGATGATCGCCTGNGGCTCCTCAGTGCGNGGATTATCGGAAGTGATAATGGTCAGATCCGCCATCCTGCCGCTGACTTCTCCCATCTCATANCGNCTGGATTTCGCCCGGTTGCCGCCNCAGCCAAANAGGCAGACCAGCCTGTGAGGCTTGTAAGCNCGAAGCGTCTCCAGCAGACTCTTTAACGCCATAGCATTATGGGCATAGTCGATCATTAAAGTAAAGTCATCGGANACCTTNACCATCTCGGTCCNGCCCTTCACCTNCGCNGCNGCNAGNGCTCTTTTTATATTCTCCTCCTGCACGCCGAAGTGCCTGCAGATGGCAATGGCNGTNAGGGCATTGTAGACGCTGAACCTGCCGGGNGATGCGGTCCTGACCGAAAGCTCCAGCAGTCCCTTCGCCGTAAAGGCCATGCCGAGTGTCCCGCCCTCATTCAAAAAGGTGATATCCTCCGCCCGAAGATCCGCCGGCGTGTCGATCCCATAGGTCTCCAGCTGACAGGTGCAGTCCTTCGTGACTTCCTCCCAGTGTTTGTCGTCCCGATTAACAATTCCCACACGACACTGTTTAAACAACAGACTCTTACAGTGCAGATAGTCATCAAAATCCTTGTGTTCGTTCTCCCCGATATGATCCGGTTCCAGATTGGTAAAAATCCCGAAATCAAAGACAAATCCCTGGGTTCTGTGAAGCATCAGCCCCTGAGAGGAAACCTCCATCACCACCGTATCGCATCCCGCATCCGCCATCCTTCTGAAATATTTCTGAACCAGATAGGATTGCGGCGTGGTATTCTGCGCCGGAATATGCTCCTCTCCGATGATCGTCTCTATCGTCCCGATCAGGCCCACCTTTCTTCCCGCCTGCTCCAGNATCGATTTGACCAGATAAGTGGTCGTGGTCTTCCCCTTCGTGCCCGTGATGCCGATGATCTTCATCTGCTCCGCCGGATAGTCAAAATAGGCGGCAGAGACAAAAGCCATAGCGTAATGGGTATCCTCCACACGGATCACCGTCACGTCGGCTCCTGCCGGAAGCTCCACTTCCCGCTCAACCAGAAGCGCAGCCGCACCGGCTGCCACCGCATCTTTCGCATAGATATGGCCGTCCGCCTTCGCNCCCGGAATGCAGACAAACATACAGCCCGCCGTAACCTTCCGGGAATCATAGATGATATCTGTCACCTCGCGCTCCAGTGTGCCGCGGACACATTCATAAGAAATCTTTTCCAATAATTTCCCTAAAACTGCCATTTTTCTCTCCTTATGACATTCTCTTCTTACAATAAGTACGATAGCACGAAAAAGCGATTTTGGCAATTTTTGCTCTTTTCTTTTTCTTAATCTTTTTTTATTTTTCCTTCATAATCTAAACACAGTTTGGACACAATTACACTTTATGATATAAATCAAGATAGTTGATGAATTCACTATCTCCCCCTCATAAGAAAACTGCGAAAACGCCCGGTTATTCCGGGCTTTTTCGTATTCANACGCTATAATCCTGCATGACCATCTGCAGNTCNTCTCNTCCNCTGAANACATTGATATCGGGGTAATAGATCACGCTGACCACGATAGAATCGCTGCCCTCNNCGTANAGCCTGCTCAACTCCTCCGGNCCGAAATGAGCCTCCAAAAAGGCGTGCCACCTCTCCAGATCTCCAAAATACATCATGTCNTATCCCGCGCCCGTTTCATCTGCCACCCGGTATTTTCCCACATTTCTATTTTTCCCCANAATCCTGCCCCGGCATACTCNGACCTGNTTTCTGNGCAAAAACCGGCTTGGGATTGCCGTTTCCGAAGGGCTCCAAAAGNGNCAGCTGNCTGACCAGCTCCGTCGTCACATAGGACATAGGCATGGGCACATCGATGTGGATCGTCTCCACCAGNTCCTCCTCACGCAGCCCGCTATGCTCGTTCAGATATCTGCGGAAAGCCTCCACATTCTCCTCCGGCATGGATACGCCGGCCGCCATCTTATGNCCGCCATACTTTGTGTACAGNTCTTTGCACTCACTCATCTTATCATACATATGATAGGCCTCGATGGACCGTCCCGATCCTTTCACGCCCTCCTCGGCCCTNGTCAGCACAAAAACCGGTCTGTCATAGCGCTCTCTGATCCGCCCGGCAATGATGCCCGCCAGACTCTCATGACAGTCAGGCAGATAGATCACCAACACCTTATCTTCCCGAAGCGCTGTGTCCTCCACCATTTCTACCGCCTGTGCCACGCCCCGGAGCGTCATTTCCTTCCGGCTGTCATTTAACGCCTTGAGCTCTCCCGCAATCGTGAGTGCCTCCCCCTTATCCTTCGTCCGAAACATGGAGAGCGCCCGTGCCGCCGTGTCCAGTCTGCCCGTGGCATTCAGACACGGCCCCAGAATAAAGCCGATGTGGTATCCTGTCAGCTTTTTATCTGTCAGCTCGTTCACCGCCACCAGCGCCTGCAATCCCGGATTCTTCGTCTTAGCGATCTGTTCCAGTCCGTACTTGACAATGATGCGATTCTCATCGGTAAGCTCCATTACATCTCCCACCGTGGCAAAGCCGGCAAAAGCCAGCAGTTCCTGCAAGAGCGCATCGATATCCGCATCATTCTCCCCGCTCCCTGTCTCTACACTCCACTTTCGCAGATAGATCTCCATAAGTTTATATGCAACCACCGCACCGCAGATGCCTTTATAGGGATAGGGACAGCCCTCCTGTTTCGGGTCCACCACTGCATCCGCCTCCGGCAGGGTTTCCACCCGGCTGCCGTCCTCCTGCACCTCGTAGGGCACCTCATGGTGATCTGTCACGATCACCGTCATGCCAAATGCCTTGGCACAGGCCGTCTGGGGAAGCGCCGCGATTCCGTTATCACAGGTCAGGATCGTATCGACGCCCGCCTCGTGGGCCTCCTCGATCAGTCTCTCATTCAAACCGTAGCCATCCTGAATCCGGTGGGGAATCACCACATCCACCGCCGCGCCGCAGTGTTCCAGACAAGTCGTCAGTATGTAAGAAGCACAGACCCCATCGATATCATAATCACCGATCACACGGATCCGCTTCTGTTCTCTCGTCTTCTCACAGAGAATATCCGCCGCCTTCTCCGCATCCTTTAACAGGGTCGGATCGTGCAGATCTGCCGGCGTGCCGTGGAGAAACCTCTCTATGGCCTCTTCCCCCACCACATCCCGGTTCCGTATGATCCTGGCGATCACCGGGTCAATATGAAAACGCTTCGCTATCTCATTAAAATCCGCTTTTTTAGCGGATACCATCCATTTTCCCATACTGCCGCACCTTTCCTGTCCCATCCCCTATATAATAAACAAACACCCTCCGAAAAGTCACATCTATTGTAACATTCCCGGAGGGTAATTTATAGTACTTTGTTCTATCGTTCAGCCAGACCGAATTTGNCTGTCATGTCTTCTTTGCGAATGGCNTGANCTGAACTATCCTATTTCGCNTTCTTTACTATCTTAGTGCGCAGNACATACCAGAGTGCACCTGTCAGACAGATGGAAGAATAGGTACCNCAGATGATACCNGCCATCAGAGGCAGCGCAAACTCTCTGATCGAGGAAACACCGAACACCTCCAGAGATGCCACCATGAAGAAGGTGGTCAGGGAAGTGAAGATACTTCTTGAGAGCGTCTGNGAGATACTTCTGTTGACCATCTCATCCAGCGTCTCTCTGCCGCCCATCGTCCGNANGTTCTCACGCACACGGTCAAAGATTACGATGGTGGCATTGATGGAGTAACCCACAATGGTCAGCATNCANGCAATAAAGGTATTGCCCACGGAGATCCGTACCACNGCGTAGAAGGCNAGCACCACCAGCACNTCNTGCANCAGNGCGATCACCGANCTTGCGCCAAANCGGATATCCTTAAACCGGAACCANATATAAAGNAGCATGAGTATCGTGGANACGATGATCGCCTTGATCGCGCTGGACTGCATCTCGGAGCTGATCGTCGCACTGATGGTCTCCGCCGTGATACTGCTCTCGTCCACACCGAAATTGCTGACCATCACTTCATTAAACTTCTCTCTNTCCTGCACATTCAGGGTTCTGGTCTTGATGATGATCTGATTGGANCCCGCCACCTTGGTGGTCTGCACATTGCCGTCGCCGGTNATATCCTCCACNTAGGGAACGATCTGTGCATCGATCTCCTCGATGCTCATATCCTCATTGAGCGTCATGGTCGTGGAAGTACCTCCCACGAAATCCAGACTGTAATTCAAAGGCATATCGATGCTNGCCTTATTGATACCCATCATAACAAANCCAACCAGAATCGCCGCGATGGAGATACCGAAGAACAGCTTCCTCTTTCCAAGGAAATCGATGTTCTTTACTTCCTTCGCNACACCGTATGCTTTCTCGCTCTGNANNCCCAGGGCATAGAAGATATTGACCAAAAACTTCGTCACNAANAGCGCCGTGAACATGGANANAATAATACCCAGCATCAANGTNATGGAGAAGCCCTTGATCGTACCGCTTCCCATAAAGTAGAGCACNAGACCCGCGATAAGAGTCGTGATNTTACCATCCAGAATAGCGGATAATGCTTTCTGGAANCCNATNTTNATCGCATTCTGCACNGTCTTGCCTGCCGCAAGTTCTTCCNNGATACGNGCAAANATGATCACGTTCGCGTCCACNGCCATACCTACGGTCAGGATNATACCCGCGATACCGGGCAGAGTCAGTGTCACTTCAAACGCATACATTAAGATNACAAGCAGTTCCACATACAGGCACAAAGCCANGGAAGCCGCAAAACCTGCTACATANTACACAGCGATCATAAAGATGACNACCAGNGCAAANCCNACTGCTGCCGCCACCANACTGGTCTGGATAGCNGTNGANCCAAGCTGGGCACCNACCACGTTGGAACGAAGCTCCTCAAGCTCCAGCTTCAGGCCACCGATACGGATCGTGGAAGCCAGCTGTTCTGCCTCCGCCGCCGTNCTCTGTCCCGTGATCACNGCNCTGCCGTCNGTGATNGCCGANATGACGTTNGGTACACTCACCANTTCTCCGTCATAATANATCGCAATGGTTTCTCCATTCTCATATGCCTTCGTAGTNGCATCNGCAAAGGCCTGNTTNCCCGNCTCATTAAAGGTCAGNGATACCACATTTTCCAGATTGCCCATGGAATCCTGCTGNGCTCTCGCCTGCGCGCTCGCCACCTCTGTACCGGTAAGNACGATGGAGCCCTCTGCCTGCAGCTCCTCTATTGTCTTATTTAACTGATACTGNGGNATCAGATTTCCCTCTGCNTCCACACCNTAGCCCAGATCATAGTTATTATTGCCTTCGCTGTCCGTCTGGGCAATNAAGTACAGACTGCCCGGTTTNCCCAGNTCCTCNAGAATCGCNTTGGCATCGGTGACACCNGGGATCTCGATGTTGATNCGATCCGTGCCCTCCTGATACACCTGCGCNTCTGTGCTGTAGCCATCCACACGCTGCTGCAGCTTGTANATGGTATCGCTCATATCCGCCGCACTGGGNTTCTTGTCGCCCACNACCTGATAGGTAATGCTGACACCGCCNGCCAGATCCAGACCCAGNTTAATGCTCTNNGCCGCNCCNGANTNGTCNGAGCCGACACCGAAAACTGCCGTATATCCCAGCAGTCCNAGTATCAGCACATAGACGATCAGACTGACAACCGCTTTGCTCTTTTTCATANNTAACNCTCCTTTTCCTCATCNGCNANCGCCGCTTTGATCATGATCGCGCACTCCACACGCTTCCTTTGCAGCTNACATCCAAGCTCATAGGTCCCGTTCACGTCACCNCACTCATGATAGGCGTTGGCCGCACAGCCACCGCTGCAATAAAATTTTGCGAAGCAATCTCTACACTCCTTTTTNGCGTAGACATTGCAAGCCTTAAACTTCTCCCGAATATCGCTGCGAATGATTCCCTCATCCACATTTCCCATGAGAAATGCCTCCTGTCCCACAAACTGATGACANGGATACAAGTCTCCCCAGGGAGTCACCGCCAGATACTCCGTCCCTGACCCACAGCCCGACAATCGCTTTGCCACGCAAGGGCCACCCTCTAAATCTATCATAAAATGAAAGAATTGAAAACCCTTTCCTTCTCTTTTTCTGCGAATATATTCCAGTGCAAGTCTGTCATATTGCTCCAGAAGCTCCGGCACATCCTCCATACGAAGAGCATAATCCTCTTTTTTATCCGCTACCACCGGCTCCACCGAGATCTGTTCAAAGCCCTCGTCCGCCAGATGCAGCACATCTTCGGAAAAATCCGTATTGTTTCTGGTGTAGGTGCCCCGCACATAGTAGTTCATCTGGTTTCTGCTCTCAGCGGCCTTTTTATATTTGGGCAGGATCTCCTCATAGCTGCCCTGTCCGCCCCTGTGAGGCCGCATCAGATCATGGATCTCTTTCCTGCCGTCTATGCTCAGGACCAGATTCCCCATCTCTTTATTCGCAAATTCCAGGATCTCATCGTCTAAAAGCACGCCGTTGGTAGTCAGGGTAAAGCGGAACTTCTTGTGATGAGGCTCCTCTAAAGACCTGCCGTAAGCCACCAGATCCTTCACCACCTGCCAATTCATAAGCGGTTCTCCGCCAAAAAAGTCCACCTCCAGATTTACTCTGTTTCCTGAGTTTGCTACCAAGAAATCCAGCGCCTTTTTCCCCACTTCCAAGCTCATAAGGGCACGCCTGCCGTGATACTCTCCCTCTCCTGCAAAACAATACTTACAGGCAAGGTTACAATCGTGCGCAATGTGCAGACAAAGCGCTTTCACCACCGTCTCCCGATTTTGGAAGGCGTCAATATAGTTTTCATAGATATCCTCTGTAAAGAGCTGTCCTGCCTCCTTTAAGGCCAGAATCTCCTCCACGGTCTCCGCCGCCTCCGCAGGCTCCAGAGAGGCTTCTTTTGCCACCGCAAGGGCAAGCTGCTCACTGTCCTCCACGCCCTGGGTCAGCAGTCTCTCCACCACAGGCACCGCATCGTAGGCAGCCTTGTCCATCACATGAACGCTGCCGCTGTTGACATCCATGACAATATGATAGCCGTTACTGATATATTGATGTATCACAGATTTTTCTCCTATCTGATAAGCAGACAAGCAGACCCGTCATGCACCGCATTCCGAGTCTGCTTATTTTTTCTGTCTTTTCTGCTGCTGTCTGCAATCAAAGAGGCTTTATCTAGCCTTCTCGCAGCTCTGATTTCCCACTGTACAAGAGGTCTTGCAAGCCGACTGGCAGGATGTCTGGCACTCACCGCAGCCGCCCTTCTTCATGGATTCCTTTAAATCTCTGGTAGATAAAGTCTTAATATGCTTCATGAAACTGTCCTCCTTATGTATCGCCTTGCTCATAACTTTATGTAGTATACCACAGTTTTCTTCATACGGGAAGTGTTTTTTGTAGAAAATCAGCTAGAAAACAGTTCAGCCCACGCCCATTCGCAAAACGTGCCACTAACTGACCATCCCACCTAACATCCCGCTGCCGGCACACAGAAAAAAGACTGTTATCAGATTTCCCGCCACATCCTCCAGTCCTCTGTTCACCACCAGAGATACAGCCACCAGGATACCGAAATACAGCACTCCCATCATAAGTCCCCACAGAAACTTCTTTCGTCCCTCCCGTTTTCCGGCAAGCAGACCCGCCAGAAAAGTGACAATTATGTAAACCGCAATGATACAGATGGACACCACCTTTTCTGACAGCCCGAAACGGTACAGCATAAAGGCAAGCAGCAAAAGCAGGCCCGCCGTCAGAATATAGGCTCCCAGCATACACCTGATGATAAAGATCACCTTTTCCATATAGATCTCTTTTTTCCCCATGACAACCCCCTTGTCTTTTCTGCTACATATATATTCCTCCGAGCATAAAAACTTGACACAATCTTGTTCTTACAGTAATATTTCTTTACAGTTCAGCCATGCATATGCTCGAACGCGGAAAACAAGCTTGCTTGTTTTTGCGATCGGGCATGTGCATGAGCGGAGCGCCGCGTAATGAGCAAAAGTCGCTGCGCAGCAGCTTGACTTTGCGAATTGCACGGGGCTGAACTGTTTTATATGCTTTATAAAATCTACCAAATACAAGGAGTGAACATTACCATTGGATACCACAGGTGTCATACAACTCATCTCGCTGGCCGTTCTCGTTTTTTTGTCGGCCTTCTTTTCCTCGGCGGAGACTGCCTTTTCCACGGTCAATCGGGTAAAGCTCCGAGCTCTTGCAGAAGAAAACCACAAGGGAGCCATCCGGGTACTCGCCATTTTAGACCAGTACGGTAAAATGCTGAGTGCCATTCTGATCGGCAACAACATCGTCAATCTGTCCGCTTCCTCCGTGGCTACCACCTTTGCTATCAGTCTCTGGGGCAATGCGGCAGTAGGCATCGCCACCGGAATCCTGACTTTCGTGGTCTTAATGTTCGGCGAGATCATCCCCAAAACCTGGGCTATGCAGCGCGCAGAGTTTATCACCCTCCTGTTCGGGCCTGTCATCCGTATGCTGATGACGGTTTTAACGCCGATCATTTTTCTGGTGGACAAACTCTCCAACTGCATCCTGAAACTGTTACATATCAGTTCCGAAGGCAACAACTTCCGCATCACGGAAAAAGAATTGAAGACCTACGTGGACGTGAGTCACGAGGGCGGCGTGATCGAGGAGGAGGAGCGGGAACTGATCTACAACGTCTTCGACTTCGGCGATACCGTGGCTAAGGACATTATGATCCCCCGGATCCAGATGACGACGATTCCCCTAACCACCACCTATCAGGAACTGCTCTCCACTTTTCAGTCCTGTATGTTTACGCGAATCCCCGTCTACGACGACGATCCCGACCACATCATCGGCATGGTCAATATAAAAGATTTTATTCTGGTAAAGGATAAAGAAAAATTCAGCCTCAAGAAGATCCTGCGGGAGGCTTACTATACTTATGAATATAAGAAGGTTTCGGATCTTTTGATGGAGATCCGTGAAAAATCCTGCAATATCGCTTTTGTATTAAGCGAATACGGCGCCACCGTAGGAATGATCACCATGGAGGATATGATCGAGGAGCTGGTTGGTGAGATTCGGGATGAGTACGATGCAGATGAAGAAGAACTGATTCAGGAGACCGAAGAAGGGAAATACCTGGTGGAAGGCGGCATGAAGCTGAACGACATCAACGACGCCCTGAATATCTCTCTGGATTCTGAAGATTATGATTCCGTGGGCGGCCTTATGCTGGAACAGCTGGACCGCCTGCCTCAGGATCAGGAAACCATCGTTTTAGAAAACGGCATTTCACTGCAGGCCTGCGGCGTTCAGGATAACCGCATTGTAAAGGTATTGATCACCCTTCCGCCTGAAGACGAGCCAGAAGCGCAGGAAGCTCCTGCGGAGTCCTGATGATCAGCCCGGCGCCGGCATTTACCAGCTGCTCCTTCGTGCGAAAGCCCCAGGTAACGCTGACACAGCGCAGCTGCGCATTTTGTGCCGTCTGCAGATCCACCTCGGAATCCCCTACATAGATCGCACGGGAGCCTTCGCTCCCCAGTTCACGAAGCGCCTGATACACCGTATCGGGCGCCGGTTTTCTTTTTACCTGATCACTCTCTCCGATTGCCACCGAGATGTATTCCCTGAAATATTTTTTACAAAGCTGTTTTACTGCGCCGTCGAACTTATTGGAGACGATCGCCAGATGATACCCCTGCTCTTTAAGCTGGGCAAGCAGTTCCATGATCCCCTCATAAGGGCGCGTCTTATCCTCACAGTGTTTCGCATAATGCTCTTTAAAGGCTTCAAAAATCGCTTCATAGGACGGGTTCTTGGCCCCCTGCGGGATCGCGCGTTCGATCAGCTTCGCCACNCCGTTTCCCACAAAACCGCGCACCGCATCCAGCGTATGNGTGGGCAGNCCAAACTGTTCCATAGCATANTTTACGCTGTCTGTCAGATCCTCCAGGGTNTCAAGAAGGGTCCCGTCCANNTCAAANATNANCGTGTCCATTATGGATCAATTCCTNTCTACAAGGTTCANGATCGCCTCGATCTCNGCCCCGTTGTCCGGNGCCGGCTCTACCATCTCATGCCTGCCTTCTGACGTGACTTTCGCAATAAAATTACCNTCCTTCGTCTTCTCCAGCGTNTAGTAGAACACCTCCTNCGCATCCCGCTTCCACACCGCGTAGACACGGTAGCAAAGGCCGTCTTTCATGGTCTCGTCAGGCATATCCAGACGAGTGAGCTGTATNTTGTCNGTCAGGTTGAGCGTCATAAGCGAGAAATCTNCNGCCNGATGGCCGCTCTTTTCCCCTTTNGGATATACNTCATCNTAAAGGCNGACCANAAAGGCNCCCTCNTCCTGCTGCAGTCTCNTAAGNCCCTCCTCNTTATGCTCGAAGAGATACTTNGGCAANAGNGACAGGGAAACCCGATTNTGCGCNAAANTCCGAAACTGCTCNNTGGTCATCTTNACGGTNTTGACCTGTCCGGCNGCCTGTCTGCGNTTTTCCGCNACNTCCAGNATNGCTTTGTTTAANACCATGATNCCGGTGAAAGGATTGATCACGATCTCCATCACTTTATCCGGATCGGACATCACCATAGAGACNCAGCCCANNAANGGCATCGCCATCACCATGGGCGGCTTTTTATCCGCCGGNATNTTTTCCGGTGAAGTAAAGATGGGAAGCCCCTGCTCTCCCGACTCCTTGCGCAAAAGACAGGGGGCNAGCTTCGTCTCCTTNGGCAGACGAACCGGNTTTCCTGCCATCATCTGCTCCTTGAGCTCCGGTGGCAGATCNGCCGGCGGCATAGCCGGCACCAGCACGANCGACTGCTCCANAAGCTCCATCACNTTCACAAAGCTTTCTCTCTCTTTGTCTGCCAGAAAGGCNTCTATCGCCTCTTCCANTTTTTTGTTATCTGTTTTCTGCTCCGCCATAGCTGCTCCTTTTCGGCTTCTANTCTGTCTCCTGNTCCTCCTGTGCGGGNACGATCGCGATCTGCAGCTCCGCAAGCTGCTCTTCATCCACCGTTCCCGGCGCTTCCGTCATCAGACAGGANGCNTCCTTNATCTTNGGGAANGCAATGACNTCACGAATGCTCTCCGCATGGGTCAGCAGCATNACNATACGNTCCAGACCGTAAGCCAGCCCTGCNTGAGGCGGCACACCGTACTTAAANGCACTCAAGAGGAAACCGAACTGNTCCCANGCCTTCTCTTTGGTAAAGCCCAGCACCTCAAACATTTTCTCCTGAATNTCATCCTGATGGATNCTGACAGAGCCGCCGCCCAGNTCCACGCCNTTTAACACAATGTCATANGCCTTCGCGCGAACTCTTCCCGGATCGGAATCAATATACTGCCAGTCCTCCTCCATNGGCATGGTNAANGGATGGTGCATCGCCATAAANCGGTTNTCCTCCTCGCTCCACTCCAGAAGCGGNAACTCCACGATCCAGAGGAAATNAAACTGTGATTCATCGATCAGACCAAGCTGTTTGCCCAGCTCCACTCTGAGCGCTCCCAGAACGCTGTANACAATATTCTTCTTATCTGCNGCAAAGAGAAGCAGATCCCCCTTCTCTCCCTGCATCGCCTGNACTAANTTTTCCAGNTCTTCCTCCGTCATAAACTTGGAGAAAGAAGACTTGTAGGTGCCGTCCTCCTGTACACTTAANTAAGCCAGCCCCTTNGCGCCGTAGCCCTTGGCGAAATCCACCAGCGCATCGATCTTCTTGCGGGGCATAGCCGCCTGTCCCTTCACATTCAAGCCTCTGACAGAACCGCCGTTTTCCAGCGCAGAGGTAAACACGCCGAANCCNCAGCCNGCCACCACATCNGACACNTCCGTAAGCTCCATGNCNAACCGGGTATCCGGCTTNTCGGANCCGAAACGGTCCATNGCCTCCTGCCAGGTCATGCGGGGCAGGGGAAGCTGCACNTCAAGCCCGATNGCCTCCTTGCAGATATGCCGGATCAGCCGCTCGTTGACATCGATCACATCATCCACATCCACAAAAGAAAGCTCCATATCCGCCTGGGTAAATTCCGGCTGTCTGTCCGCACGCAGATCCTCATCACGGAAGCACTTAGCGATCTGGAAATACCGGTCATATCCGGAGCACATCAAAAGCTGTTTGTAAAGCTGCGGCGACTGGGGCAGCGCATAGAAATTGCCCGGATGCACCCGGCTGGGCACCAGATAGTCCCTGGCTCCCTCCGGAGTGGATTTACAAAGGATCGGCGTCTCGATCTCCAGAAATCCTTCTTTTGCCATAAAAGCACGCATCTCGGAAACGATCTTACTGCGCAGGATCAGCTTCTCCTGCAGATCCGGACGGCGCAAATCAAGATAACGATACTTTAAGCGGATCTCCTCCTTGGTCTTAGAGCCCGCTTCCACCGGGAAGGGCGGCGTCTCGGATTCCGACAGGATACGCACCTGTGCGGCACGAATCTCAATCTGTCCCGTTGCCAGATTCTCATTGACCGCGCCGGAACGGTTCTCCACCTTGCCGACCACCGCGATCACGAACTCGCTGCGCATCTTCTCCGCCTTGGCGAAAGCCTCCTGCCCACAGTCCTTCTCCTCAAATATGATCTGTAAAATACCGGAGCGGTCTCTTAAGTCCACAAAAATGATACCGCCCTTATTCCTCTGCTTCTGTACCCATCCCATGACGGTTACTTCTTCTCCCACATTCTGCACGGAAAGCTCCGCACAGCGGTGAGATCTCTTCCAGCCTTTCATTGATTCTGCCATTGTCTTTCTCCTTTATCGTTTTAATTCCTCGCGGTAAAATTCCTGAAACGCCTCATAGCCCTGGGCTGTGAGCTGTTCCTTCTGGAACTTCTTGTTCTTGTTCATGCGTGCCACCAGAATCTGATTTCCCTTTTCACGCTCCGCCTGTGCCTGTGCCATCACCTCACACAGCTTTTCGGAGGACAGCCCCTTCTCCATCAGATAGGCGATCTTTTTCCCAGCCTTAGGCACCTGAAAGCCGTTTTCCATCAGCAGTAAAATGATCCGCTCAAAGCCAATGGAAAAACCGCAGGCCGGCACATCATTGCCTGTGAACTTGCCCACCATCTTATCATATCTTCCGCCGCCGCCACAGCTGCCGCCGAACTCCGGCATGGCCACCTCAAAGATAGTGCCCGTATAATAGGACATGCCCCGCACCAGCGTGGGATCGAATACCAGCTCGAAAAAGTCTCCCTTGACCGCTTCCACACTGTCTATGATCTCCTGAAAGCTCTCCTTCACGCCCTCCGGCAGAAAGTCTGTAATCTGCTCTGTCAGATACGCCACGGGCGTCTTAGAGGCTTCCACGCCCTGAAACAGCGCCATATACTTCTCTACGGATTCCTGCGGGTATCCGGCATTCAGAAGCTCCTCCCGCACACCGTCTATCCCGATCTTATCCATCTTGTCCAGCGTGATAAAAATGGCATCGTAGTCCTCTTCTCCAAATCCGCTGTAAGCCGCCATCGCCTTTAAGATCTGTCTGTCGTTGATGCGGATCTGAAAGTTTTGAAACCCAAGCCTGCCAAGGGTGGTGGTGGTAGCCAGGATCAGCTCGATCTCCGCCAGATTCCCTGCCTCCCCCAGAATATCAATATCACACTGCATAAACTGACGGTAACGCCCTCTCTGGGGCCTGTCAGCCCGCCATACATTGCCCATCTGCAGCGCCTTAAATGGCGAGGGAAGCTCATTGGCATGCGCCGCATAATAGCGCACCAGCGGGACCGTCAGATCGTAGCGTAAGCCCCCATCCACCAGGTCCTCCTCATTCTTTGCCTCCTCCAGACGAAGCTTCTCGCCTCTTTTTAAGATCTTAAAGATCAGCTTCTCATTTTCGCCGCCCGCCTTACAGTTCAGATTGGCGATATTCTCCACACAGGGCGTATCGATAGACGTAAAGCCAAAGCCGGCGTAAGTGTCCTTGATCACGCCAATCACATAATCTCTGATCTCCATCTCCTCCGGCAGGATGTCCTTCATGCCGGTGACGGGTTTTTTATTTAATGTCATAACTTCCTCCATTCTCGTGAATCTCTGCGTCTTTTTCAAGCGCCTCATCCAGCCACTCCACAAGCTGTAGATCCACTTTTCCTTTCTCTGCCATGCTCTTCAGTATCTCGATTGCCTTTTTTCTCGGAATCGGCTCTTTATAGGGTCTGTCGGTGGCCGCAAGCGCGTCATAGATATCTACCACCGTGAGAAGTCTGGTCTCCAGATCGAGCTCGTCCCCTTTCAAATGATTCGGATAACCGCTGCCATCCAGATATTCATGGTGGGCTCCCACCCACTTCGGCACCATGGAAAACCCTTTATAGAACTGCACTTTCTCCAGAATCCTGGATGTCATGACTACATGATTCTCCATCTCCTTGCGCTCCTGCAAGGTTAATGTGCCGCTTCGGATGCTCAGACATTCCACCTCTCTCGCAGTCAGATAGGAAAGGACGGATCCGTCCTCCTTTACATGCTGCTTCTTCGAAAGACTTCCTATATGTTCATACGCCGCATCATCCACATAATCGATCACATCGATTTCATGGATAAATGCAAGTTCTGCTTCCAGATCAGCCATGACCGCTTCATATTCCTCCTGCATGATCCTGCCCCGCAGCATATCGACCTCATACAATGCCTTAAGCAGCGTAAACCGGTCGTCTATCTTCTCGCGCGCACTGCCCAGTCTGGTGGCCTTATTCATAATGCTCAAAGGCACCACCATCTTCCCGATATCGTGAATGAGCGCCGCAAGCATCAACTGCTCCTTTCTGGCAGGCTCAAATGTCCATTCACTCTTACCCTCTTTATGTAACTGCGTAATATAATCCGCCAAAAGGCTCGCATATTTTTCCACATTTCTTGTGTGCAGGGCATTGTACGGCGTCCGCTCCTCCAGCGCTGTCGTAAGCGCCTCCACAAAGGAATAGATCTGTGCTTTCAGCGCCTCCACATAGGAGAGATTCGTGAGTTCGATCGCCGCCATGGAACCAAGCGCACGGATGATGATCTCATACTGTTCATGAAAGGCGATCACATTTCCCTCTTCATCCATCGCATTGATCAACTGCAGTACCCCGATCAGTTCATTTTCATTGTTCGCAAGGGGCACAACCAGCTGCGACTTCGTGCGATATCCGGTCAGACTGTCATACTGTCTCGGCCCTGAGAAATCAAACCGGCTGCTGGCGTAGACATCCGGTATGTTTACGACCTCCTGATGAATCGCTGCATAGGAACAGACATTTTCCTCTTTCAAAGGCACCGGCGGCAGATCGATCCGTTCTCCGTCCATTCCCCGGCTGACGCCCTTAGAGAGCGTCTTCATATATTTAAAATACAATTCCTCATTCTCATACAAATACAAGGTACTGGCGTCACAATTCGTGATCTCCATCCCTTTATCCAAAATGGTCATGAGCAGCCGGTTTCTGTCTCTTTCAGTAGAAAGACGTATTCCAATATTCATTATCTTTTCAAAATCTTCGTATTGCAAATGCATCTTATCTCTCCTTCTCCTGTTCCATCGGATATATTCCGTGCCGCTTCATATATTCCAACGATTCCTTCTGTGCCTGATACCCGCTTACTTCCACCAGCACAGACGCATTGACCTGATACTGTCTGATCAGCCGGTCAAATTCCTGCCAATTAAGCTTCCCAGCGCCCACCGCAAGATGCAGATCATTCTCCAGATCATTGTCATTGATATGGATATGGCGGATATAAGGCGCCAGCGTCCTGATCCACTCCTGCCCTGAAAGCCCCGAAAGCATGGCGTGGGCATAATCCAGACAGATCCCGAAATTCTCAACGTCCTGCATCCTCTCCGCCATCCCTGCCATGATATCCGGCGCTTCATCAAACATATTTTCCATAAAGATCTGCTGCTCGGGATATTGACGGGCAATTTCCGTAAAGAATTTCACGTTTCTGTCGCACCAGTTCCTCAGATAATCCGGCGCACGGAATCCGGCAAGCCGTCCCGTATGAAACACAGCCCCTCTTAAGCCCATCCGCTTCGCTGTCTCCATGGACTGGCGAACCCGCCGCATGGAAACATCTCTGATCAGAGGATCGTCACTGTGTATCGTCACATCCAAGAACGCCCCATGCATCGTATCCATGGAAAAATCTTTCTTATATTTTTCATAGCCCGTGATGATCTCCTCCTGCATCCCGGGATCATCCATATTCTTCGGGATATAAAACTCGTTATATTCAAATGCACAGCCGTATTCTTCTGCAAGACCGCACACCCGCTCCAAATCTGCCCTGTCGGGGACCAAATACAACTTACTCATTTCTTCACGCATCTTTCTCCACATGATCTACTTGATATACAAAAACACCATTGCTCTTTCCCTTCAAAGGGATCTCTCCGATCGGCGTCACCGTCACTCTGTCCTTGACCGCCTCATAGACATCTTTGCTGATCAGGATCTGCCCCGGCCGTGCATTGCTCTCCAATCTGGCTGCCGTATTGACAGTATCGCCGATCGCCGTATAGTCCATACGGAAATCACATCCGATATTTCCCACAACGGCATTGCCGCAGTTCACTCCGATTCCGAACGATACGCTCTTGCCGTATCTCTTCCGGAATTTCTCCGCGATGGCTTCCGCTCCCGCCTGCATATCCCATGCGGTGGCAACGGCACGGAAAATATAGTCATCCAGCTCAAAGGGCGCATTGAACACCGCCATCGTAGCATCTCCCACAAACTTGTCAAGGGTTCCGCCATTGTCAAAAATGGACTGCGTGGTAAGTCCCAGATACTCATTCAGGATCTCCACCACTTCCTCCGGCTTCAAGCTCTCCGACATTGTCGTGAATCCCCGGATATCCACAAACAGCACCGCAATGTGGCGGTTCTCTCCGCCGATCACCAGCTCGAAATCTTTATTCTTGCTGATCTTATCTACCACCTGAGGCGCTACATATTGTTTAAATACATTGATCACCTGCCGTCTGCGCATGATTTCCGCCACATATCTGCGCACCATCTGTATCAGATAAATAATAAGCAGACAGACCGGCAAAAGGATCGTCGGAACGATCCGTCCTTTCCCATACATTACCCGTGCAAAAACCAGATCAAGAACTGTCAGCCCTGCAAAAACCAGCGTGGAATACAGAAGCCGCATCTTTCCGCTGCATACATAGAATACGCCGCACAGGATCGCCGCCACAAGCGCATACAGCAAGGGCGATATCGGAAGCTGCGTCTTTCCCTCCAGCAAAGCTTCTATGATGTTCGCGTGTATTTCCACCCCATACATCTGGCTGTTGTGGGCGATAGCCGGCATGTAGGAATCCTGCATTCCTACGGCATAAGCTCCCACTAACACCACTGCATCCCGAAAGATGGCAGCATCCACAGTACCGTCCAACACATCTGCCATGGAGACTACGCTGTAACCTCCCGCTTTGCCGGAATAGGTGAAATAGTATCGGTTATTTCTTCCGTAAGTCGCAGGGAATACCGCTTCCTCTCCCCTGCTTTCCTGATAAACTTTATAAACCTGAGAGGAAAGACTGTACTTTCTCTCTCCCTCATGATCCAGATACGCCATCGCCTGACGCACATATCCGTCCGTATCCACGAAGGTATTGGCAAAAGCACACATGACCGCATCTTTTAAGCTGTCATAAGGTTCGATTACATGATCCACATAATAAGGATTATAGACGATACTGCCGTTCTCATCCTGTTCCGGCTGTTCTTTAAAAGAAAAGCTCATGGCGGCAACAACATTCCCCGCCTCCCTGCAGACCTCGGCAAAATGATCATCCGCCGCTTCGTCCGCCTTCTCGCTGTAGATCACATCGAATCCGATGACTGCGGGACGCGCGTCACCCGCACCGTTCAATATGGACACCAGCTGCGCCGGAATCTCCCTGCTCCAGGTATTCACAGGCCCATATTGATCCAGTGTTCTATCATCGATTCCTATGATATAGATTTTTTTATTGGTGACTGTCTCTTTTTGGTTCAGCCTGTCGGATATTCCCATATCCCAAAAGCCCGCCGTCCCAAAATACAGAAATGTGAAAGATACTAGAATAACGGCGGCTGTAATCGCCGCCGCTTTCATTCTGTTCAGATGTTTCATAATTTTCTGTCTAATGTCCTTCCCCGGTCAAGTACTATTATTTCCACTTTACTGTCGTATTTGCCTTGATCTCGGTTCCAAAATCAAAATCCCACGCTCCGCTCTCCGCCGGAACAAGCAAAGGCGCCGATGCCTTCTCTCCGCTCTTTACTTTCTGGGTAGCAAATGTTGTGCCCTGATACTCAAAGGTCACCGTATAAGTCGCCGGTTTAGACGGCTTCTCCGGTTTTTTATCTTTATCCGGATCTTTGTCCTTATCCGCGTCGTTATCATTATCCGAACCATTGTCCGGTTCCCCGGTATCCGGTTTGTCAACATTTGATCCGCCGCTATTTCCGCCCTGGGAATTGTCCGCTCCCGTATTCTTATTATCAGAACTGCTGTCGTTTGCCGGTTCCGGTGCTTTGGGCTTGGTATTATTCTTAGGCTGCGGCAAGGTAGAATCTTTCACATTCTTGTCTGTCTGTGCGGGAACATCCTCTGCCACATCTGTGTCAGTGTCCGCATCCTCCTGCTCAGAGCTCTCTTCCGCATCCACCATCAGCGTCTGCTCCGATTCGCTGCTTTCGGATATGTCACTTGTATCCAACATTTGGTCAAACAAACTATACAACGCTTCCAAGGTTATGCCTTCCATGGTCTGCCCATTTTCCAACATACTTATCAGGTTCTGAATCGCCTGCAAGGGAAGTTCCTCGTATACAATATCTCTGACATCATCCGTAGTTCCGTCACTATGTACGGTCATCTCGCTGCCTGCGGGAACCAATACCGCTTCCCCGTAAGTTCCGTCCGGAAGAATCGGCGTCATTTCCACTTTCCCCTGGAAACAGCACATCTTTGTATTCTGCTCACCACTGTCATCCGTATATAATTCCGCGCGATAGATGGTTCCGCGAACCGCCATGACCGAATTCGGTGTGGAAGTTTCATAAGAAGATCCTTCACTCAACGGATGCTGGATCTCATTGGTAACGGCTCCCTGTTCCAGACAGATCTTCGTCCTGGAATTCTCAGCTGCTCCTTCCGCCTCAACGGAAAAGATCGTATCTGCCTCTGCCATCACATACTTATCATCATCCAGTTTCAAGCGCATGCTGGAATCCTGTGCCACGGTAACACGATCACCGGATTCCAGATACAGGTTCTCCGCCGCGTTCATGGAACCCACATCCGCCCGCTCGATCACTGCGCTTCCATCGATCTCATAGACCAGTATGGAGCGGTATAATTCCTCCTTATTCGTGGATAAAAGTATCCCCACCGCGGCAACAATCACGACCGCCACCGCACAAATACCAATTAAGGCCTTCTTATTTGACATCAGTTTCTGCATCATTAACCACGCCTCTCTTTCGGCTCACTGCTTTCACTATTCTTACTGTTTCGTAAAACTGTAATCACCACTTGAACTTACATAAAAAGATCTGCCGCCCTGATAGACCGTGCTGTCACCGCCTACCTTCCATTTTCCTGCCGTCAGCTGATAGGAAACACCCGGTTTCAGAGAATAAGTTCCACTCTTGGAAATAACCGTATTATCTTCCGGCTCTTCCCCAAAAACGGTAATACTGCAGGTCTGTTCATTTCCAGCCTTGTCTTTTGCCCTGATCATACAGTTTGTGCCGTTTGCTTTCACCTTATAACTGCCATCTGATGCAGGAGTTACAGGTGACTCATTTACCATGACATAATCTAAATTGTCATCTTCCACTGTAAATGTAGTTCCTGCCGGATAAACCTTGCCAGCCTCTACTCCAACGATCTTAGGCGCTACGGTATCTATCACAACGCCGCCGGACCGGGCATACACAGTCTGCCCATCTGCCTCTGCTTTCACATATAAAACATAGTTTGTATTAACCGCAAGATCAATTTTCAGCGGCGTAGGCTGTGTATCCGGCCACTGAATCTCCGACGCACTCTTAGCCTCTGCAGTAAGATCTTCCACTCTGTCTAAATAGTAAGAGAATGAAACTTCCTGTCCCGCCTGACTTGCTGTAATCTGAAACGACTGATCCGCATTATTCACATATTGATAATCAATCTTGCCGCCCATATCATAAATGTAACTATTTCCGTTCCATTTGATATCAATCAGAGATGTGGCAGCGACCGCCTGAGCCTCTACAGCCCCTGCCTGCGGCTCCTCTGTTGCAGCCATGAGCTGAATGCCTTCCTGTCCATCCATGTCTGTATCCGCTTCATCAACGACGTTCTCATCTGCTGCGTTCGCATCATCACCGACGTTCTCGCCCTCTGCATCGATTTCTTCATCAGCGTTCTCATCGCCTGCATTTACTTCATCATCGGGATTCTCATCCCCTGCATCCGCTTCATCGTCAAGGCTCTCATTATCGTCTGAGATTACCTCATCATCAGAAACCTCATCGGTATCAGAATCCGCCTCGATCTCCTGAACCACTTCTGCATCGTCCTCCGCTGCCAGCATCGTATGCATCGGCATTAAGCATCCAAGCAGCAACGCCATTCCCAATGCAGACACGCTCTTCCATTTCCTGTGCATCATTTACCGCCTCCAGTTCTCGCACTTGAAACAAAACAATCCTATTACACATATATTCCGGTACTATATCATAAATATCCACTTTCCTAACCTACATTTTACACATAATCCATAATTTGGTCAATAGTGCTATACAAAAAAGCGGTAGGGTCTAAGATTCTTCTGCATACCGCCTCCGATAGTATTCCATGGTCCGATACTCCAAGATGTCTTTCATCTGCCGTCTGAAAGCATCCTGTTCTATGATTTCGGACACTTCCTCCCTGATCGCCAGCGCATAACCTTCTCGCTCTATGAAAAAGCCCTTGCCGGAAGCTTTCAAGAATTTAATCGGCATACTCTTTGCTTTGCTGAGATGCTGTTTATCCGTCATCTTCTGATAATCAGAATAAGATATATCTGTCGCTAAATCTTTCCAGTTTGTCCCTGTATTGAAAAATGCTTTCCAGCTCTCCAGCACTTCATCATCCGTGACTGAAATTCGAATATTCCCATGATTATAAAAGCTATACAAAACCGGCATCTTATAAACCTTCTGCATATCCGTTGTCTCAATCAGTGACAAAAACTCCCGACCAATGCTGTGATACAACGTTTGCTCCTCATCGGACAATTCATGCAGTTCCTTTAAAAACTCCATATAATGTCGAAACGGATTTTCTTTAGCATGTTTCATGCAATATTGATAAATTTCATCCTCCATATAAGTAAAGAGTTCCATCCTTGTGGGAGTCTTTTGATCCAGCAATTCTTTGACTCTATAATATTCCAAACTGATCCGTTCTCTGATCGATAAGGACTTTCTATCCAGTTCCTTAAAAAGATCCACAAGTCTCATGTCAAAATCCACAATACAATCATCGGGATATTCGAGCCTGTAATAATCACCTGCCGCACGCTCTATGTAACTGCTCTCGCCGCTCAGAAGAAAAGGAGCACGCCCTGCTTTTTCATAATTACCGATAAAATCCAGCACATTCAGATACTCTTTGCCTCGGCAGGTACGCAGCCCGCGCCCCAACTGCTGCAAAAATACAATAGGAGATTCTGTCGGACGTAAAAACATAACCATATCAAGTGCCGCAATATCCACGCCTTCATTAAACATATCCACTGAAAAGATCACTTTGATTTCCTGATTTTTCAGCTTTGCAATAGCCTTGTCCCTATTCTCGGAAAAGTCGCCGTCCGCATTGCTGTATACCGCTACAGATTCAATACCTCTTGCGCAAAATTCTTTTGCCATCTCCTCCGCATGCTGTCTGGAGCAACAAAAACCCAACGCTCGCTTGGAATGGTATTTCATGTAATATTTATAAATCAAATCATATCTTCTGACATTGCCGATGTATGTCTCATTCAGTTCCTTTTCATCATAACGCCCCTTCACGAGATGCAGGGAAGAATAATCAGTCTCATCATAGATTCCGTAGTAGTGAAACGGAACCAATATGCCTTTATTGATTGCCTCTTTTAAAGAAATTTCATAGGGTACGTTGTAATCACAGATTTCGTAAATATTCCTGCCATCCATTCTCTCAGGCGTAGCAGTAAGCCCCAGCAAAAACTGAGGCTTGAAATAATTCACAATTCTTTGGTATTGATCGTTGACGGCATGATGAAATTCATCAATCACCAGATAATCAAAATAATCCGAGGGAAAATACTCTTTCCTCAGATATTCCTCTCTGCCAAGTGTCGCCACCGATGCAAAAATAACCGCTTTATCCGTATCTTTCTGCTTCCCGTTAAAAAATCCGTAATCCTTCGATTGCCTTACATTTTGAAATGACACCGCCGCCTGTTGTAATATCTCTTCCCGGTGCGCCACAAACAATACACGCTTATACGGCGCAGAATCAAAGGCCGCTAAGTAGGTTTTTCCTATCCCCGTAGCCGCCTGAACCAAGCCCTTTACCGCACCCTCTGCCCGGCTGTTCTCCAAAGCGTATAAAGCCTCTATCTGCGCTCCTCTTGGCTGAAAGAATGTTTCCTTTTTTGTGTCGCCGACAGTGTCAATAATCTCATTTGTTGCGGCTCTGTTAATCCCATTCTCCAAGTCGTCATATCTTGCCAGATCCTTGGAAACCGCAGGTTTGTGCCAGTTACGGGAATAGGCAGTCAACTCCGCATCATCAATCACAATCGAATGATGCTCAAACAAATCAAAAAAAGTCTCGTAGAACAATCTGAAATTTTCACCGTCAGCCAGACTGCTGAATCGGTAGTTCCATTCTATCCCAGAGGTCAGTGCACTTTTGGAAATATTGGAAGAACCTATAAATATCTCTCCACTGTTTTCATAATGAAAAATATATGCTTTCGGATGAAATGACCGTTCTTTGTCATTATAAAATCTTAAATCAATTCGATCTCCCAGTTCTTTCTTAATCAGAAACAAAGCCGAAGGCTGTGTAATTCCCAAGTAATTGCCCGTAAGAATGCGAATTTGCACACCTCTGTCCAATGCCGCCCGCAGATCTTTCAAAATCATTTTCACGCCTGATTCCATTAAAAAAGAGACAATAATATCAATGCGAACAGCATTCTGCATACTCATTTTTAACTGGTAATACAGAAAACGCCTCCTATTACGATCTCCTGTCATCACGTCTGTCGGTTCAATAGACTCTATATGTAATTGTGTTGCCTGTGTCTCATCAATATCTATTTTTTTCGTAAGATCAAATTGAGCCATTTTTCTTCACTTCTCCCCGGACGTACATCGGAAGTTATCCATTCTTCTTCTACTTGTAGATCCTCTATTTTACTTATAAAATTTGCAAATGTCTCCTCCGTCATATCCGTAAAATAGCGTCCGTTTCTCTCTCCCGAAAAGGTTCCGTACTTAAAGGATGTGTAGATAATACCATTCGGCTTCAAAGCAGTAGCCATTTTGCGCATAACATCAAACAATTCATCCCGCGAAAGATGCAGAATAGAGGAACATGCCCAGATACCATCGTACTCGGATACCGCAGATAACTCTTGAAAAAGCATGTGACGCACCTGAATACCTGTGTATTGGGACGCTAGTTTACACAACTCTTCTGAGCCATCTATGGCCTCTACATGATAGCCCTGTTCGAGAAAGGCTTTTGTGTCACGACCGGAACCGCAGCCGAAGTCGAGGATGTGTGCGGCGGCAGGGAGATGGGATAAGAAGCGGTTCTGGGTGGCTGAAAATTCTACAGATATGGTGTTTTCGCAGAATTGATCGGCATTTTGGTTGTAATAATTAAGAGTTTCGGACACAGCATATCCCTTCTTTATTAAACGACTATAGTTGCAATTGCTTATCACAATCTTTTAAACTCAGACATAAATGAATTCTATGACAAATTTTCACATGCTATATCTCAATAGGATTAACAAAAAACTTTCACTGCTAAATTGCCAAACTCTCAAATTCGGATCTACTGACTTTAATCCCACTTACAGCCAACCGTTTTGATCTATCGTAATAAATTTTGTCCAATACATTTTCTTTCTCAGAAGCGACTCCGTAATGAAGAAGTCTATGGCAAATCGGACATAAGCAAATAATATTGGCATATACATCAAGACTTTTTTCAAATTTATCTTGATATTTCATTGGCAACGCATGATGCCCCTCCATATACTGATGTCCTGAACTTTTAGATGTAAAAGTCGTGTGTTTTGGACTAATCTCACATTGATATCCTGCTGATTCAATAGACTGCATTTTAATAATCGAAGAGCGTTTCCAGTTTTCCACGTTGCCAATATTTTTCCCTGGTATCGGCACTTCTATATCCATCATCTCAATCTGTCGCCGAATATTGGAAAAGCCCTCTCCACTGGCAAATTTATAATAATGATTGAATCCGGCACTATACATTTGATGCCCGCGCTTGTCCAACTCTATAAATTCCTGCTCTGAATAAAGATACGCCTTAATAACTTCCAATTCGCCAATATCCTGAACTTCATACACTGTCTGTCTTAATTTTCCCTTTTTAACCAGATATTGTGAGATATATTTCAATGCATCCTGATAATGTTTCACAGTTGAATCGGAAACCTTTCGTATCTCTTTTAGATATTTTTTGTAATACGCCATAAGTACATACTCATTCATTATATTTTTTCCTCATGTCATTTTTCCCTGTTTCTGACATAAAATAATCTTCTAAATAATCAAATTTAATCAGATAACACATTATTCGGCTCAAACTTTTTCATAAATTACACATATAATCATTCATCTACACCAACAAAATATCCCCCAATTTTTGATAACAATCTTCATTCAATATTGGGAAGTGCATTTAAAGCTATTGCCAGTTCTCTTTTAGGCTTTCTAATCTTATTATTATAACAAATTATATTTTCCAAAACACTTGTACACTCCTCATCCCCCATAGTTGTTATCATTTCAAGACATATTCTCGCTCTTGATGCACCAACATAATATCTCAATACATTTTCAGACAGAAAAGTACTTACTGTTATATCCACCAAAATTATAGCATCAGCTTCAAGTCCCTTAAACTTTCTGCATGTAGTAAAAAGTTTCTTTTGAAATTTCCCGTTTTTAACAACCTCTGCTAAAATACTTCTTTTTTCTGTATCACATGTTAATATAACTATATCAAATATGCCTCTATCTTCAAGACCTTGTATAATTTCTTTCACTCGCTCTATTACGCAATTCGAATCCGATCGAAAATGTATCCTTGCCGGCTCACCTTTAACAGCCCCCTCATACAATATTGCTCTACGCTCTGTAATGGGCTTTAAAGATGTAATGGCAATATTTTCCGTATTTCTGCAGTTTTTATATAAGGTAAGTTTGCACTCCGCATCAGCTATATATTTCGGCACCTTCTCAGCTTGAACCAATTGTAACTTATCATAAAAAACATAAAATGTGCCATTCGCATTATCACTATCTATCATGATATCATGAATATTTTGTAATAGCTCAGCCTCCTCTATTTGGTCGGCACCAAAGTCTTGTCCTTCATCCACTATCACATGAGTATATTGAAATGTTTCTTTCAAATATAATTCAAATATTTTATCCGCAGCAGCTTTATAATCAGGTTCCTTACAGTCACAAAGACAACATGCAAATCCAGCCACTGTATAATAATCAATATTTTCATGATAATATTTCTCAACTAAATATTCTCGTAAATATGTATTATAACACAAAAATAAAACTTTTTGTCCGACTCTGGCATGTCGCATGGCTTTTTCAACAGCTATCATAGTTTTGCCGGTTCCCGCTGCTCCGTTAATTACAGCGCTTCTCTGATCCGTCAAGTAATTAAGCAATCCCTGTTGCTCTTTTAGCAATCTGTGAAAGACTATTTTCTTTAAATCAATACCAAAAGTACATGTCGGAAATATGTTAAATTCCGGACAAATAACTTCTCGTAATAAACGTTCCACATCATTGCTGCTTAAGTCTGTCTTTATATTGTTTTCAAGCTCAATCTCAAAAATCTTCTTAATTGCCGTTATCGGATCATGTAGTGCTTCCATTGTAAGCGTAATATTCCTGTCAAATTCCGCTGGAAATCTGTTTGATTCCATATCGCTTTCCTTTATTGACGGAAACCACACTGCATGTAATAGCTTAATTCGATATTGCAATTTATTGAGCGAACTGCTTCGAATCACCGCCAACAAATCCCATTTATTTTGGGCCGCTTGATTATACGGTCCTCCATGCTTCATCGGTTTTCCTGTAGAATATTGCCATTCTCCTGCTGAATATTTTACTTGTCCTGCTTTAGCCTCAATACAAATAATTCCATCGTTTGGATTAAAAATAATAAAGTCCGTCTCTCCCTCGTGCAAAATATTATCTTTCACAAATACATTCTTAAATGAATGTATCACATAATAGTCTTCTGATAATCTTGATAATGCCTCAAACATTTCTCCCTCTAAACTTGCAGGTTCATAATCTCTGGGAAGTTTCGGAATCATTATTGCCATTATTTTACTTTTCCTCCAAGCTGACTAGAATATCATTCCAGTTAACATCCTCATTGCCACAAAAACTTTTCCATCCTGTCATAATGACCGATTTATATTCATCTTTATTTTCAGATGCAAAGAACATCACTTTTGATTTTTGCCAAACAAGATCAACGCTTATGCTTCTATCAATGCCAATGACTTGTATTGTACATCTCCATCTTGGTTTTTCCTTATTTGTAAACTCCGCCTTGTGCTCTACAAGTTCCTTAAGTAACTTTTGTTCTTTTTCATCATCAGAAAACTGACGAATATTACTCCATACATCCGCGTAATCGGAATTCGACATATCAATCCCGTAATCCGAAATAATTAAAGCCTGTTGCTCTTTTACTTTCTTTTCTTTCCTATTTATCATTCTCCATCGTTTTCCGCCATTAACTTGTTGCGAATAAAACCCGATTAAGGGATTTTCAAAAGTTCCTATTACTACTCCTCTGTCCAAAAAAACGTTAAATTCCTCACAGCTTGTCTCTGGTACCAAAGCACATGAATAACAGGCTGATAAATTAAGTGAATCTCGCCCTTGTCCTTGGCTTAAACTGCACACTGGGTCATTAGAACATGCCATCGCTGTTTCAATTGCCTTTCTAAATATTGTCGGAAATACATCTGCTCTACCCTGTCGCACCAACCCACCCAACGTCCCCTCAGAATCTCCACTGGCTGTGTAAATAAATATGCCGGACATAGAGCATCCATCCGAAGGTTCACTACAATAAATACGCTCTTTTATAGATGCGATACTATATCCGCACTCAAAGCTCAATTGTTTCATAAGTAAATGAGATATAGTATGTAAAAGCAGAAATTTTGCAGTGATTTCTCTTGGTTTTTTAGCTCCATAATATGACTTTCTGTAATTTTCATTTAATAAATCTACTCTCTGCCCTATTATCTGGTTCTCATTTCTCCACGCATCAATATCATCCTCACAAAACTCGATAAAAATACCCTCGCCTCTAACCTCATACCCTGGATACCAATTAGTTTCCTTTTCCTTTACATTTATAGCAATAATCTTGTCGCTATCATCAAGATTATCACTGTCTACCGGTTCCAAACGAGAAAAGCCGATAAGTGCCTGAACTTCTCTTACTTTATGTATCAAACTAATACTTTTCACAAACGGAAGATCATAATCTTTAATGTTTGTAGATTCTCTAATAAATTCACCTGTCTTATCAGAAGCGCCTACTTCTCCGTTAAGAGCAACATACTCTTCTGATCGATATTTCACACTATTTGTTGTATATTCAGGATCATCAGATCTATTCCATCTTCTTTCCAGAATACCCCGAATTTGTTTTTCCGGTTTTCCGATTTCTAATGCTATCCTTTTTGTAAATTCTTCAATTTTTGCAACTATAGCATTATCTTTCATTTCCTGTGTAATCGGAGTCCCTAAAGAATTCAATGTTTTTATTGACTCAGTTATTGCCTTTTTCAAATCAGAAAAAGATTGGCTATTTTGCACATCACTCGTCAATCTGCTAGAATACGGCGGAATAACCAGCGAACTCATTGAAATAGGAAAGTAAACAGAAGAACTACCTCTCTGTAGCACATGTGGATATTCGTCACATGCGCTTTTTTCATTTTTCCACGGATGCCTCCCCGTACAATTAAATCCATATTCAAAACTTGTTTTTTTATCTAATTTATCCAGTGCATTTTTATCAAACGCTCCTTTTAGAGTTGTTTTACAATTACAATTGATACAAGTAATTGTTAATCCTTCCAGTCCTTCCGTAGATGACGCACTAGTTGTAAACTTAAGTTTCGGATGTTCACATACCTTTTTTGAACCCATTAGATTTCTCGCATGAACCCATTTTATCCAAGGGAAATCATCAATATGTCCATGACCGCACGCAACAACAATACGTGCAACTACTAAGTCCTGAAGACATGTAGGACATTGAAGTCTGTTGACCATATATGGGTCTCGCTCCGCTTTTTTCTTCATCTTAGGCGATTTTAAATATTCATTCACCCATTCACCAATAGGCTTAAAACTTCTGCATTTCGGGCAAAAATACCATTCCGGAAATCTTGTATATGAAATACCACTTTGAAATCTCCCTTCATCTTTACTGCCCGGCATTCCAAAATAATCAACATGAAGCACTTTTTCTAACCGCTCATCATGTATTTCTTTGACACTTGTATTCCAAGTTTCCGGTGCTGCCGTCATAAGTGTTTGTTCCGGAAAATCAACCATTGCTCCGACGCCATATTGCAAAACTGCTTGAGAAGCCCTAACTGCATGTGTTATTTCATCCAGAGAAATTTTTTCTTTAATTTCCATTATTTTTATCCTCCCAAATCACCACACTACTCCCTACTGAAATATCAACACTTCTCATAGAAGTCATTGTGTCAAATGCCGGATCATTTTGGCTGGTGTTATATGCTTTCAACAAGCGTCCTTCGCTTTTATCGGGATGACGTACCATGAACCTTTCTCCGAAAAAGAAATGATCGTCATCATAATTGCTATGCAAGGATTCCCAAGTTGCAAGAATACTGTCAATCTCGTCACGAATCTCGTATTCTTCTGTATCCATTTTAGGATTAATTTTGCGTATTATATCATTATTTCTGGAAACAACAAATTCTGTAATCTTTTTAACCTCTTTTTCAAATTTATTTCTGGTAAACTTCCCTGCTGTGTTTTCCTTTAATAATTCGATATTAAACTGTCGGAGCAAAGCAACTACAACAGCATGAAGCGCTCTTTCCCTCGCTGGTTCAGAAAATGGTGTTACCCCCGTTGGTTCAACATGCTTATAAAATGATTCATGATAAGCTTTAAATTGTTCATAATGGGACCTATCTCTACTTTTTGAACCGTCATACATAGCAAACGCTATTCCCGGGAACTCTCTCCCCACTCTACTGGATGCTTGAATATATTCACTTGTCAATTTAGGCTGTCCGACCAACAACATTACATTCAAACGAGCAACATCAATGCCAACAGATATCATATTGGTTGCTAACAAAACATTAGAGGGATACCTTTTATTTTCCAAATTAGCCTGACTATAGCTTAATTTTTCAAGCTTATCTAGTGTTTCATTAAGTTGTGTCGTTGAAACTCGGCTTGTCAACTCATCTGCACTGATAATTTTTCTTGCATCTTCTCTCGTACCTAATCTATAGGCAATTCTAATAATAAAATCCTTTACGTCATCATTAACTAACGTCGAACATTTCCCAAGATCCTTTAAACTGTTAAAGTACACTGTAAGTGTCCAGTATTTATCTTTTATTTCATACGGCAAATCCATTGAATGTATCTTTTGCAACATCGCAGCAATGGACCTAACTTCCATCATCGCTTTTGTTTTTCCGGCTGGCATCAGACCAACATATTTGCGCCCATATATACCTTCTTTATAATTAATTACTGACTCTCTGGCAAAGAAGGAATCCTCTGCATCAATTCCCGGATGAGGAAATTGATAAACTTCTCGATTATAAAGAGCCGCACATTGCTCTGCTGCCCGCCGAATAGTAGCCGTAGAAGCTATCACTTTAGTTCTTATTCCCTTATTCGCACATAAGGCGTCAACTATGGATTCGTATAATCCAACCATCGTCCCCAGCGGACCCGAAATCAAATGTAACTCATCTTGAATAATAAGTTCAGGCGATCTGTTCGATGAGTTTGTTGCAAAGAAAAAACCGATTTTCGGGTTCCACGGTAACATTGCAAATTTATCTACAGTGCCAAACAATAATGTCGGTGGATTATCATATAGTTCTTCATCAACAACTTGCACAGGCAGGCTTCCCTCTGAATTAAAAAAGCAACTCTCTTGAGGACAAAATATTTCGAAATGACGGTTATTTTTCATTCTGTATCCGAACAAACTGGAGGGTTGGTTCTTGTCCTTAACTAATTTAGTACCACACCACGGACATTTCAATACTTGAAATTTATTATGCCTGTCTTTTACATAATCTAAATCAGTGACAGTTGCTTTCATCAAATATCCTAATTCTTCTTTAGCTTTATCATTTTTATTTGGAGTATGATCGCCCCCAATCCACAACCCTATACTTATCCTTTCATCCCCTAACTGATATCGTCCATACTTAGGTTTCTTGCTTGTTGCATCAGTTCTAATAAATTCACAAGCACATATTAAAGTTGAAGCTCTCGTAAACTGTTGTGCTGCTAATAATCTAAGCGTATACCGCATAATAATAGTTGTTCCCTCAGATTGCTCCAAATGGGCTAATCTTCTGTAAAAAATAGTAAAAGCTGTTAATCCTAAATATGCCTCCGTTTTTCCGCCCCCTGTTGGAAACCAAATTAAATCTACTATATTCCTGTCAATACAATCATCTTTAACTATTGACTCAATGCTCAACAATATAAACGCTAACTGGAATGGTCTCCATGCATATTGATCCTCAAAAACATTATCTATATTCTTATAATCTATAGAATTAAGAACAGCTGAAAGTTCCTCATCATCAGGATATCGATTCACATTTGATGTTTTATCTTGTATTCTTAAATGTGCCCTTTGCATAAACATTGCCCTATTTGCTAATCGGAAGGCATCCCATGCCATATTGTCAGATTGTAAAATCTTGATTCCACGGTACATCCTCTCTGCAGAATATTTACATCCATCAATATTTTTGTCTGCAATTTTTTGGTATTTCTTGTCAAGTGAATCTCTTTTTTTCTGAATCCCTTCTATCCAAGTATCATATGCATTCACCAACGAATTAAGCTTTTCAATTTTACTTTCATTCGCATCACTATCCAGATCAGATAAATATTTCATGGATAAAGTTTGATTAGGAACATGATATTCGTCTTGAAGTTTGAATTCCATGGAGGGCACCTCTACCTCAGGAAAATAATCATTATATATTTTCCCATTACCGTTCTCATCAATATCCCATCCTACGGATGTCCCCAGACCTGTTCCATACACCTTTTTATTTCTGTATTGCAACACCAATGACTGCTCTTCTTCATTCAAAGCATTAAATTCTACATTTCCAGAATATTCTTCTAAGATAAATGAATTATCTTCTGTTAAGACAGATAATTGGGGCTGATAAATGCATAGATCAGCTTGCGCCTTATGTACATCATCATTCACCACCATTATTGTAATTGAATATATATCATCTTTTACACTTCGGCGAAGTGAGGTTAGTTTAAGTTTTGTTCCGTCAATCTCTTTGTTTTGATCAATATACTCTTTGTTATCATAAACAAGTTCAATTGAAACATTATGCGGTTCCCTGACGTACCCTTTTTCCAATTGATCCGCCAATTTATACATCAACGAAATAATTCCATGTTCATCTCCACCCAATAAATCCAATTCTTTCAGTTCATGAACTCTTTTTCTTCTAAGTCCTCCGTTCGTTAACCGAAGGGTCTTTTCTTCCAAATCAAAATATACCACTGATTTAAACATCTCCGGAAGTTCGAATTCTTCCATTCCCTCAAAAAAAACAGGGATTCTGCAATCAGATGCCAATGCCTTCCTGTATGTAGCAAAATTTAACTTACATGTAACTTTTTCACTATTTCCCTTAGCTAAAAAAGTAATTCCCATAGAGGACGGCATATTCTGAGCAGCAAGTCCTATTTCTTCATCCAAATTATCCTCATCTTGTACAATTACTGCTCTCACAGGTTTAGGCGGTTCCTCTTGATCATTAATTTCTATTTCTGAGGATTCACTTAAAACAACTTTATCATCTTGCTCCTCAACTCTGGCAACATCATCATTATCAGCATTAATCTTATTCTCTCTGGTATATAAAATCCCTACTGAATATCTTGTGTTTGGCGAATCAGAAATCAGCTCATGCTCAATATCCGGTAAACTGACTTCCGATCCCGGTCCTAATAATTCTCTCTTAATTAAATCAATGTACTCATCCCTTGTTTTAATCATTTCGCTTTTGTTTACCATATGTTATTCCCCTCATACATTTATTGGTCTATTCGCAATATTTATCGGGACCACTCTTTCCGAAAAAACTATTCTATCAATCTGTAATACCATCGAAAGTGAATCAATCTTATCAAATACAATTTCTATTTCCGTTCCGGTATACGTTTTCTTCCCAACCAACTTATTAATTATTGCCTTACCGACCTGTTTCAATATTCTTTTTCGCAGAGTTCGTATTGCGCGGCACGCTTCAAAATAAACCTCTGCATTTTCTTCCATCTCCTTGTCACCAGTTAGTATACCGATAGCCTTTATCGACTCGACTTTCTGTGGTCCTACGATATGTGAGTCCTCGTCCAACCAGTGCAATACTGTTGTTGCTTGAACCGGAACTCCTATGCTAATCATTGACTCAGCGACCTCATTCATATTAAGATTATTGCGCTCTGAATAGGAAAACAAATTTTGTTTCCATGCCTTAGATTTTCTGTACTGATCAATCTTTTTTTCATCCAGTTTTCCGTCCGAAATCAGTTGTCTTAATATAGAATCAACAATGTCTCTTGTATCATTATTATTCTTTGTAAATATAACAGAATCTCCTTCACACAAATCTGCCGCGTCTATTTCTTTAACATCTCCGATATTTTCATCCAGTACATACGCCCTGTAATGTTTACTAAAAAAAGCTATCGAATCATCGCTAAATGTTGCCACTGCCACTATCTCTGTAGTTGCGTTATCTCTTAAAATACTATCATTCAACTCTACCCATCTGGGAATATTTATTGATGCATTCAATGTAGAAATATATTCTTCAAGCTCTTCATCATTCTCAATCCTTTCATCCGTTTGCACCAGAACATGTTTTGAAAAATTAATTCTCTCCCTCCCAATCGTCAATTTTTCATTATAGACTTGCTCTTTGATTTCTGCGTTTCTCCTTTTTAACAGAAAAGACTTCTGTTCAACTGGATAAAGCAAAGAAAATATATTTAACGATGCATTACAGCTAAATGCATCAAAGCTTTTCCCCTCAATGTCTCCTACTGCAATTACCGTATCGAATATTTCTGATTTTTCAAATCTTCCAGAAGTATAAATACTAATATTTCTTAATACTGCTGGCGAAAACATACACCCGTTTTTTAGAATTGCAATATAATATCCTTTCGGTACTACAATGGCAATTCTGCTATTCTTATTCTCATATATATACTTTCTGAGCCAACGCTCCTTGCTGTTTATGCTTTCCATTTTTTTATTAACTATATTCAATATATCTAATGCCCTCATTACATCACTCTGTAAAAACGGTGGAAATACCTCCGCACATTGCTGAAGAAATACCAGCTTTCGATCGGGAGTCTCCACTTCAATTATTCCGGCATTTTTTAGATCAGATATCTTTTTTAATGGAAAAACGGCCGTCAAAAAGAACCGCATCAATGAATATGCCTGTATAATAAAATTATTCTTTTCATCCGATTCATAATCGGCTTTTTTCAACTGCATAAGTATCTTTTTAAACTCAAAATAACTGTGTGGATCTATGGGACTTTCCTCAAATTCTATTGCATGAATCTTTTTTTCAACAATAATATTTACTTCCTTTGCCAGTTCAACTGTAAGGCTATTTTTATTTGAAATTTCAGTTGAAGAATATGCACGTAAAAATTCTTTAGTACATGCAAACACTTCAATTTCACTGTTGACTTCAAACAATTCACTAATATGCTCATTATCTATCTTCTCACAAACATAAACATATTGAAGTGATTTTCGATTAATAAATTCAGGAAGTTCAAATCTCCCCCTTGAAATTATCTCCTCACCAGATACAATAACTCCGATATGTCGATTCCCTTCTCTGGTAAAAATGAGATTTCTCGCTACAGACATTCTTGAACAAATTTTTAAAATGGGTTCACTTTTACCTGCGTTTCTCCCAAGAGAATATTCATCCTCTTCCGTAAAATATGAAGCAGTAATTAAATCCAACAGCTTAATTTTTTTCCCCGAAAAGCAAATTTCAATTCCTTTAATTATATTTTCAGCTCTTTCCCTTTGTATAATCAAAACAGTAGAGGTATCGATTACACTAGGAATCTCACTTTTATCAAAACCTAAAACATCAATATAAAACTCATCTCTTATAGCTGTGTTTCGACGAATTCCTCTTCCGTCCAATCTATGAGAAATTCCGTTATATGGCTCAATAAATCTTCCTTGTCCCATAGAAATATATTTTAAATTGTTTCCTTTTTGTCGAAGCTGTATATACTTTTTCCCTTTCCTCGAATTGTCAATTTTTGATCCGTCAATAATGCCGTCAAAAATAAATCTTTCCTTTTTCTTTTCTCCGTACAGAACAATATCGCCTGGATCTAAAGATTCAATTATGTCGGTACTGCTGGTCTCGTTAGAAATCAAATTTAATATGGAAGCATAAGTTACCAATAGCGCATCAAAACATTCCGAACCTGAATGTAAAATAAAACCAACATTATGTTTCCTTTTCCCCATCGTTTGGAATAGAAATTCTGAAAAAGTCTGTATCAAAACCTCTTCTGAAAAAATTTTATCCCCCAATGAAATTTGGCATTTTTCTAACGCCATTTTCATCACTTCAACCGCGTTTTTCATATGTAACCCCACATCGCTTCTGTTAATTTATTGCTCCTCTGGATAAATCTCATACTTAGAATTACGTCCTTTATAGTTCAAAACCAATACATTCTTCTGTATTAACTTCTTTAAAATATAACTTGACTGAGACCCATTTACCTTAAAAATGTCCATAATCATTTTTCTCGTTATATACCCCCTGTTTTGAACTACACACTTTACAATTGTCTCTTTTTCTTGATTTAATTGTACAAAACACTGCATCATAAATCTTGCCATTTCTTCAACCACTGGAATCGAAACTGCATTACCAAATTGTTTATACTGCTGACTTTCAGGCATCCCCTTAGGAAATGAAAATTCATCAATCCCCGTTTTCGAATTTATAAAAGCATATCCTATAAATCCTTGCAATCTTCCCCATTCAGTCGGTGTCATTATTCGTACATTTTGGGTGTTAATCCCCCCTTTTTTACGTTTGACGATAGAATCCTCCGGATTAAATTCGGGCATCGGCTGTACCAACAAATTTCTTTCTCTCCCTGATCCTCCTGTTGCCAATATAGTATTTGCAATATTACTCTGTCTGTTCGGATCATTCACAATACAATATCCAAAGCCATTCCCCTTCTCTTTCTGTGTTTTTTTATGCTTTTCAAGTGTACTTAAATATGAAGCAGACATATAATAATGTATATCTGCCTCATGCTCCATAATGCTGTTCACATCAGGAAATATTTCTACACCTTCTCGTTTTTCAGGCAGTTTGTTATCAAGTTTGTCAAGTGCAGCTCCATATAAATCTCTGTCAAATGCTATTATGTATGCTCGCGGTCTGTTCTGAGGTAACCCAAAATTCACAGTATTACGAACAAATGAAGATTGTGAATACCCATATCCGCCATTTCCATCATTCGTCACTCCTATCACCTTATAGTTAAGTTCTTTTTCTAAAATTTTTATAATAATACGAATTGTTTCACCTTCACGATGTGATATAAGATTTTGCACATTTTCTAAAAATATAGCTTTCGGGCGAGTTTGTTTAATTATTTGTTTTATATGAAAAAAGATAGTACCCTGAGTCGGATCATCGAATCCTTCCATATTTCCAGCTCTGCTAAAAGGTTGGCAAGGAAACCCTGCAAGTAAAATATCGTACTCTGTTTCCGATACTTTTTGCTTAAATTCACGTTTTGTTACATCATTTCTCGGATCATCATTAAATAGATGTTCATATGTTTTTGCCGCATATTCATCTATCTCTGCCGATAACACGTTTTCATACATTTCGGTTATCTCAAAACCTTTACGGATTCCACCGATCCCCGCACATAAATCAATTGTTTTATATTTCATTTATCCCTCTATCCCCTACCTTCTAATTTCAATACAAATTATATTTACAATTTATCATTGATCCATTTCAAAAATATGTCATCTATTTTTTAACGTTTCTTCAATACAATCTGCACACTTTGAACAGCTATATTTAATCTCATTCCCCCAAAATCGTAAAACTTTCCATCCTAAAGCCTCCAGCGCATTATTTACTTCTATATCTCTCTGAATGTTTCTCTCTATTTTCGGAATCCAAAAATCCCTATTAGATTTAATCTTATTTTTAGACATATCCCAATTATATCCATGCCAAAATTCACTATCACAAAATATTGCAACTTTTTTCCCAATAAATGCAATGTCTGGTTTTCCTATGATTGATTTTACATTTTTTCTATAACGGATCCCTCGACGCCATAATTCTTTTCGAAGAATCAATTCAATCTCTGAATCTGTTGCTTTAACTGCTTGCATATTTTTACGTCGTTGCTCCGGAGTATGTCTGTCCATCTTTCCCCCTACAATTATCTATAGCACCACGAACTTTTAGCTTTCTTTTCCTAATTCAAATACTATTTATAAAAATTTCATTTTTTAAACTTTCTTTATTAAAACACAACACTGTATCAGGATATTAAATATAATTTTATTTTGACCTTATCACCTTTCATTATAAAACAGGGTATATTGTTAGTCTTTAAAATATTATAATCTACCTAGAGCATAAACACAACAAACAGAACGGTCTGTGGTCTTTTTTTCGCTCAATTACACTCTATTCGCCACACAGAGTCCTATCTGATATTTTCAAGCAATTTCGCACTCTTCCCCCGTTCTCCTCCGTACCGCCTCCGTGAATCCACCCTTACTGATAAAATCAGCTTCTTTTCTTTCACACCGAGAAACGCCTCCGTCGCCGCCTCCAGATCATCCTATTTCTCTATTGCCATCAGTCTGCTTCAATTTTCCTACGATCAGTAGGCTTCTCTCATTCTGCTCTTTTCTACCAAGATATAGAAAAAGCAGCCAAAAGACTACTATATGTAGTGTACTATAAAGTAGTCTTTTTTACAATATCCGACACTATATTTTATTTTCACACCCCTAACCCAAGCAACTCTTCCCCATTACTTATCCGAACCCTCAGATTCCTGCATCCTCCTTTCTATCCTCCCGAAGACCCCCCTCGCTCCCACTCCGATCATCCCCACAATAACCCCCGTAGGAATCAGCACCAGATATACCGCCTCCCTGCATCCGTCAAATAAAAACCCATAAACCATCTGCCCCATCGGCTGCGCGCACATGGTAATCGCAGAGGTATAGGCCATCACTTTTCCAAGCAGATGATCCGGCGTACTCTGCTGGATCATGGACACGGCAAAGATAGAAAAAATACTGATTGCAGCCTGCATACCGCAGAAAGCCGCAACACTCACAGCATACTTGATAACCGCACCAAGCGAGAAAAGAAATACTACCCCTGCCGGAATGATACAAATGCCGATCGCTGCAAGCACGAGCGATAATCTTTCCGTTTTCAGTTTTCCCGTGAGAAGTCCCGCCACAATACTACCCAGAATCGTGGCAACCGCCAGCGCACTCTCCGCTCCGCCGTAGTATGCTGCATCCAGCCCGAGGATCGTCCGCACGATAAAGGGAATTCCCACCATCGTAACGCCCATGACAAAGAAACGGGAAAGCGCCGCCAGAAGCAGCAGTTTCATAATATCTGCCCGTTCCTTTGTAATAAAACGAATGCTGTCGGAAAAATCATTTCTCACCATAGACAGAACATTCCCCTGATAAATTCTGTGCTGATGCCCCAATTGTATAAAGCACTCAAACAATGCCGTGATAAAGAAACAGACAACACTCGCATACATCACAGGCTTTAACCCAAAGGCCGCATACAGAATGCCGCCAAGCAGCGGTGCGATCAGATAAGATATGGAAGCCACCTGATTGACAACCGCATTTCCCCTGATAATATTGTCGCCTGCAAGCATCTGCGGAATGCACGCCTGCACCGTGGGCGTCTCAAATGCCCCGAAAACAGAAAGCGTCACGAGCAGCACACCAATCACCATAAGCGCATGATTTTCGGACAAAACGACTGCTACACACAAGACAGATACTCCCGTCAAAGTATCTAAAGCCACCATGATATTCCTTCGGTTCGCCCGGTCGGCAAGGATGCCGCCTAGAGGTGACAAAAGGATTGTGGGAATGGTTGCTGCGGATAAAATACCCGCAAATACGGCAGCCGAACCGGTCGTCTCCAGCACATACATAGAAAGCGCCAACCGCAGTATGTAATTGCCGAACAAAGAACTTACCTGTCCCAATACAAGGAGTATGAAATTTTTCGTAAAGAGTTTCTGTTCCATCCGCCGCTACCTCTTCTCTTTCCAATTCCCAAAGATTTTCTCTGTCCTCGCATACATCTCCTCTTCCATGATCGGAAGGCCCATGGCAGAGAGAATCTCCGTAAGGAAGCGGCACTTATGTCTGATCTCTTCCGCGTCCGCCGGAAATACGGACGGCATCAGCCAGAAATTAATAAGCGGGAGCAGTTCGGAAAGTTCTTTTGCATATTCCGTCCGGATAGAGCCGTCGCGCCTGCCCTCCTCGATCAGCTCAAACCACAGAGGCGTCAGCACCCGCCGATTCGCCTCCACTGCTGCCGCCAGAATGCGCGAGTCTTTCAGGATCGTGACCGCCTGTGTATTGATCTCCTCCCGTTCTTTATCAGCCCTGTCCAGAGCAAGCATCTCCCGGATCTTCTGCAGTCCGTTCAGATCGGAGCGTCCTCTTACCGCCTCAAAGGGATTGTTTTCAAAAAACATCTGATCCCCCAGAGCATGCATGACCTCCTCCTTGCTCTGAAAAAAGCGATAAAACATTCCCTTTGCCCCGCCTGCCCGCTCCATAATGTCAGAGACAGCAGTCTCCTCATATCCTTTTGATAAAAACAGTTCCTTCGCCGCATCCAGAATCTCTTTTTTCCACTGCTCCGGCTGTTTTTTTACCGGTCTCGCCAACTCATTTTCCCTCCCCAAAATAATTATTGACTATTGGTCAATAATTATTGTAAAGGAACCCTTATACAATGTCAACAGCCCTCCAAAATCCTGTACCTATTTCGGGCATATAAAAAGGCTGAAAATGCTCTTTAACATTTTCAACCTTCCTGATCCGATCTGCTTTAACTTGTCAGTTTCCTACGTCCACCGCCGGCATGGCATCTCCAGCCACTTAAAAACCAATTTACCAAGTCACTCTTGTATAATACTCAAGTTCACAAAGCGCATCATACAGCCGTTCCTGCAACTCTGCTTTTGAAAGACTCATTACATATTTTTTTAAATCTATATAGTGTTGTTTTTCGCGGGCTTCTGCTTCTGCCTCATACTCTTCAACCTGCTTCATGAAATCATCTGCCTGCTTCGGCTCGGCAGTAAACAGCAGCGCAATCATATGCTTACAAATAACTCTCCTACCTTCTGCAAAAAGACAAGTACAGGTAGATTTACGCTGATGTTCTTTATCTATATGAACATCATAAATTTCTCCATTACTTCCAGACACTGTACCATCATAAGTAAAATCACCAGTCTTGTCCCAAGAGAGTACCTTTTTTTCATTGTAATAATCCATTCCACGCCACACAGATTTCCCACTGGCAAGTTCAATCAATCCCATATTTACTTCTCCCCAATCCTCTTCTCCAACTCCTTCCCCGGCAGCCGAACTTTCCCGCCATTATACTGCTGTAATCGTTTCAAACACTCCAAGTATTCTTCCCTTGCAATATAATCACCATCATATAATTGATCAAGAATACTGATCGTTCCTATCACAGACACTCTTTCAGCCTGTGCCGCTTTCCTAAGCTGTCCGTCACCGGTTAATAAAGTAATATTTCTACATTTTGCTATTGCCAACGCAACACAATCATAAATAGAAAGTTTAGAGAAACTTTCCGTATATTTTTCCGCTAAAAAAAACTCTTCTTCCGTTAGCTCCGCTGCAACCAATCCCAGAGCCAGTAAGTTTTTACTTAACTCCGGCGGCGACAATAACTCATCATGCACCGCATCCTCATTCATCAAATAAATATAAGGTAACCTAAATGGCAATTCCAACCGTCCAATCGTCATGAAATCTAGCCAGACATTTGTGTCACTACTAATATATTCCATCCCCTACCCCTTCTTCCGCAAAACACTGTCCCTCCACAAATGAATAGGGTCGCTTCAATAACTCTGCACCTTTCTGCACAGATATTTCATTTTCGCTGACTGCTCGAAATACTAATTGCATAAAGAGTAGGGGGGCTTCTTTCTGTATACGCGACGGCTCATGTCTTTTCCATCCGGCTTGCCCTGCTTTAATATAGAAATTTTTTGCCACGTTATCATTTACGATTCCGCATAGATTTGCCCTCTTCACCAAAAGATACATGGATATACCATATTCCCTGCACGTAAGCGTCATATCTTTCGTTATGGAAGTTCTTCTGATTCCCAATTCCCTTTTTGCATCAATAAAAGGAAAAAGAAATGCACCGCTGATAGCAGTAGCCATATCCTCTATCTGCTTTTCTTCCATATCATCCGGCCAGTCAAATATAAAATGCGCAATCTCGTGGGCAATCGTAGATCTGATTCTCTCAGGACTCATCTGACCGTTAACAATAATATAAGGCCGCCCGTTTACCAATCCATTCATTCCTGAAAAAGCATCATTATCAATCTCAGTTATATAAAGCAAAATCCCTTTATTCTCCAGAAGTTCAACCAGATTTCCAACCGGTCCGAATTCTGCAATGCCCAAATATTTACGCATTGCGAGCGCGTTTTCTTCTATATCATCAGTCAGAATCAGTCCATGACAAACTGGTGCCTCCGGTAATACATCTCCGCCGAGCACATCAATAACAGAATAGAATCTACCCAGGTACTCCTCAACGGATTCCTTTATATAGTCCTGCTGCTTAACAGAAAGTTTACTGCTTTTTCTGAATTCTCCGTGCGCAAACACAAGATTTTCATTGCGATTACTCAAAAAATCCGTGACCTTTACTCCTAATACCTTTGCAAGCATTTTCATCGTATCCATACTCGGTTTTCGCTCGCCGCTTTCATAATAGCTGATCGTCATTGAGGACACGCCAACTAAAGAGGCTAGTTCTTTCATCGACATACCATTTTTTAATCTATAATATTTTAGATTTTTACTAAACATCTCACCGCCTCCTCTGTTTATATTTTATCATATTTTGCAAAAAAGTAAACACAAAAGGACTGAAAATACCCTTCAAACATTTTCAGCCCTCCTGATCCTTTATTCTTAAAATCCTCGTTTCTTTACCTCGACGACGGCACCATCCTGATGATCCTGCCCGCGAACTCATTAAAGTTCTGCGTCTGGAGTATCACTTTGCCCGGCCCTGTCAGCTTCGTTAAGAACAGTCCCTCGCCGCCCAGAAAGATATTTTTCAGTCCCTTTACGGTCTCAATATCATACTGCACGGTTCTTTCAAAAGCCACCACATTTCCCGTATCCACCTTGAGGACTTCTCCGGGCGCCAGATTCTTTTCCACTTTATTACCATCCACCTCAAGAAATACCATGCCGGTTCCGCTGATATCCTGTAAGATAAATCCCTCACCGCCGAATAAGCCGGCGGAAAACTTCTTGGTAAACGTCACATTCAGGTTAACCGTCTCCTGGGCGCAGAGAAACGCTCCCTTCTGGCAGATCATGCCGCCGCTCGCTCCTACGTCAATGGGGAGCACCTCTCCTGCCACCGTGGAGGCAAAAGCCACCATACTGCCCGCACGCTCCGCCTTATAGGTCGCCATAAACAGAGATTCCCCCGAAAACATTCTGCCGATACTTTTGCCCAAGCCGCCTTTCATGTTGGAATCCATGGCAATGCCTTCCGACATCCACGCCATACCGCCCGACTGGGTGTACATCGATTCTCCCGGCGCATCAAAGATAACCTCCACCGCCGGCATTGTGTCTCCAATAATTCTGTACTGCATGTTATATTCCTCCTTTGTGATTATACTTTTCCTTCACAATTACTCTTTTCGGCTATTATGAACTCTCATTCCATTTCAGCCGCAAACAGCTTGCGCTTCCTCTCGATCATCTCGTCGATTCTCTCGATATACTGCGTCACGTCCTTCACATTCTCACACCGCTCGATCCTGCCGTCCGGGAAAACGCCTTTGGTGATGGAACCTGCTCCCAGAGCCATAATGGTCTGCTTCTCCTCGTTGATGAGGATGTTATAAATGCCATACTTATCCCGCTTGGAGTAGCCCACATTTTCAAAATTGCCGGACATATTTTTCTGGCGGTAAAGGTAGTAGGGCACCATATCCATTTCTGCCGCCCCGCGGGCCGCGATCTCCATGATTTCCTCCGTGTTATTGTAGGCCGTTACGCCGTTTTCTTCTATCCACTGATGCAGCTTGGAAGCCCTCTTTACTGCCAGGGAATGCACCGTCAGGGAATCCGGAGCCAGCTCCTTGATCGCCGCGATGGTGTGCGCCACATCCGCCGCATCCTCCTTCGGCAGTCCCAGAATGATATCCATATTGATATTGTCGAAGCCCACCTGTCTTGCCAGGTGAAAGGCTTCTACCACCTGCTCCACCGTGTGCTGTCTGCCGATCAGCTGCAAAGTCTCCTGCTTCATGGTCTGGGGATTCACGGAAATTCTGGTCACGCCGTGTTCGGAAAGCACCCGCAGTCTATCCTCAGTAATACTGTCTGCCCTGCCAGCCTCTACCGTAAATTCCTGTACCGTAGAAAAGTCAAAAGCGCTTCTCAGCTTCCCGAGAAGTCTGTCAAGCTCCGCCGCAGACAGAGAGCTCGGTGTACCGCCGCCGATGTACACGGTGTCCAGTATTTTATCCCGGTAAAGAGCCGCCACCGCATCGATCTCCCGCTCCAGCGCCGTCAGATACTGAGCCACTCTCTTTTTCCAAGCACCGATTGCGTAGGAAGTAAAAGAACAATACAGGCAGGTGGTGGGACAGAAAGGAATGCCCACATAGAGGCTGTAGCCGTTCTCATAATGCAGGGTACTCAAAATCTCCCTCTCCCGCTTCGCAATATCAATGCTAAGTGCCGTCTTTTCCTCACTGACAAAATGGAAAGTTTTTAAGAAGGATGCGATCTCCTCCTCGCTCTCTCCCTGCTCCATCATGGTCATGGCGATCTTGGTCGGACGGATCCCCGTCAGATTCCCCCATGGCAGGGAAATGCCTGTCTCCTCCCGCAGGGAAGTGTAAAGAAACTGTTTGAAAGCGTTTTTGTACGCCGGGGTATCCGCCGGCTCTGTCGGATGCCAGACGTACACATGCCCCGCGCCGTCCTTCTCATCTCCATTCGCTGCATCAGAGTTATGTAAATCAGAAAGCATTTTTAAAGTCACTTCTGTCTCCCCGAAGAAAAGCTCCATCACGGGCTCTCCCTCCAGGATCCTTCTGTCCCTTACCTCGGAATCCGGTGCCAGGAGTCTGGGCTCCCAGCCCGGATAAAAAGACTGCACCAGGGCATGTATATCATATTGAAATTGGTCTTTATTGCTTTTAATGATTTGCATGATCCTGCACTCTGCCTATCTGATAAAATTCGTCCGCGTAAAAGGCTCTCTCTGCGGCACACCGTATTTCTCTTTCCCAAGCGCAATGCTCTTCATTAAGAATGTCATGTTTTCCGCAAGGGTGCGCATCATCTGCAGGCCTTCCGCATCCTGCGCCGCCTCTCCCGGCGCAGCGCCGTGAATGCCGTTCCAATACTGACCGGAAGCAATGGGCATTCCCGCAATACCGAAAAACTTATTTAACTCATCATAGGTAGCCGTCAGTCCGCCGCGTCTTGCCGCCGCTACCGCCGCCCCCACCTTCATGGTCTTGTCAAAATGGGTGCTGTAAAAAAGTCTGGTCAGAAAAGCCACCAGCGTTGCGTTAGCCGAAGCGTAATAAACGGGACTTCCCACTACAAGCCCGTCACATGCCTCAAACTTCCCGGCGGTCTCATTTACCAGGTCATCAAAGACACATTTCCCGGTTCCGGCACAGCTTCCACAGCCGATACAGCCACGGATATCCTTGTTGCCGATATGTAATATTTCCGTTTCGATGCCTTCTTTTACAAAAACCTTTTCCATCTCCTGCAGTGCCATATAAGTGTTGCCCTCTGCATGGGGACTTCCGTTTAACATCAATACCTTCATACTGTCACCCTCCTGTTTTGTTCTAAATCGTTCTCTAAAAAGACTGGTTTTATTCTATCATTGAATCTGCGGTATGTAAATAAAGGTCTCTGGTGCGTGGATACAGCTTTTTAAAAGTTTCATAACACTCTTCATAAACTGCAGCATGTGCCTGATCCGGCTCGTAGACTCGATCGCCCATCCTGACAAATCTGTCGCAGCCTTCCTTTAGGGAATCCAGCAGACCACAGCCCACAGCCGCCAGAATACAAGCCCCCAGACAGGCCTGCTCTTTCACCTCGCAGGCACGGACAGGCTTGCGCAGAATATCCGCCTGAATCTGCAGCCACAGGGAAGACGCCGCGCCGCCGCCGGAGGCAATGATCGTTTGGGCATCGATTCCCAATTCCTGCATCAATTCCAGACAATCCCGCAGACTGTAGGTAACTCCCTCCATGACAGACCGCAGAAAATGGCCTCGCTCGTGAACCAGCTTTAAGCCAAAAAACATGCCCTGTGCATCGGGATCCATGTGGGGCGTCCTCTCACCGGAAAGATAGGGCAGATAGATCAGGCCCGCCGAACCCGCCGGAACCGCTGCTGCCTCCTGATTCACAACATCATATCCCTGCAGATGAAATAGTTTATTCTTAGCCCAGTTCATGGACATTCCACTGCAAAGCGTTGCGCCAAAAATCGTATAACCGCCGGGAACCGCATGACAAAAGGTGTTCGTTCGCAGCCGTTTATCATAAACCGGTTCTTTGATAAAAGCAGAAATCTGTCCGCCGGTGCCAATATTGCTGATCAAATGCCCTTCGTCAAACACCCCGTTGCCAATGCTCTGGGCCGGCTGATCCCCTGCTCCATAAATAACCGGTATGTCTTTGGGCAGTCCTGTCTCTGCAGCACAGGCAGCGCTGATCTTTCCCGCGATCTGCATCGACTCCTCCACTTTTGGGAAAATCCTTCTCGGTAGACTAAATCGGTCAATGATATCCCATGCCCAATCCCGATCCTTGGTCGAAAACATGCAGGTAGATGAGGCATCCACCACTTCCGCTCCGGCCTCTCCTGTCATTTTCAGCCGCAGATAATCTTTCGGACAGAGAACAGCCGCCGTTTTTGCCAATACCTCCGGCTCGTTTTCCTTCACCCACAACAGGGAAGGAAAAGCAAAACCACTGCCGACACGATTGCAGAACACTTCGCCCATTTCTTTCTCTGTCATCTGACTGCTGATTTTTGCAGCCTGTTCCTTAGATCGTTGGTCCAGCCAGATAATTGCCGGGCGAACCGGGGTTCCTGCCTCATCTACAAGAACTAAGCCGTGCATCTGCCCGGAATAACCTACCGCCGCTACTGCCTGATACGCGTCGGGTCTCTCTCCCCGCAATCCGCTAAGCACCTCCTTTAGCGACATCCACCACCGCTCAGGATCCTGCTCCGCATAGCCGGGATGAGGAATCATAACCTCATACTCCTTTGCACAAACGGCCAGAGGCCCCTCCTCCGTATCAATCAGCATCGCCTTTACACTGGATGTACCGATATCGATTCCCAATATCACCGCCATAATGCCATCCCCTTTTTATTGATTATGATAAAGAATTACCCTATCTGTTCCTGGGAAGTCCCATTTTCTCTCTGACCCCCGCTGCGCTGATCCCCGGATGGGTCAGATACAGACGGCAGATCTGGGAAACACTCTCCGGGTCGATTTTATATTTCCCGGCAATTTCAGAAACACTTTTTCCCCTGTCCACATCCCGCAGGATGGCGCTCAGTGTCCTTTCCGAAAAAACCGTCTCCGGCGTTTTTTCTTTTCCGGACACCTCTTCGCTTTGACGAATATCCTGTTTGATCACATGGAATTTCCCGCTTTCCTCTTCCACCTCCACCACCGCCATGGTCACCGGCTGAGAGAAGCGTCTGGGACCGCAGCTTCCGGGATTTAAGAAAAAGCATTCTTCCGTTTCCTTCTCCTCATACTTATGGGAATGGCCGTAAATGATCAGATCATATCCGGCTGTGTCCCCGGGAATCTCTTTTTTATTATGTACCATGAAGATCCGCAGACCACAGATCTGCTCGGACAGCTGCTCCGGCAGATCGGCCGCCCAGTCCTTGTCTGCGTTCCCCCGCACCACATAAAGCGGAGCGATTTCCCGCAGGCTCTCGACTACCCGCGGCGTATTGATATCCCCCGCGTGCAGGATCACATCGCACTCCTGCAATATCTCCACAACCTCCTCCCGCAGCTTTCCATGCGTATCTGACAAAACACCGATTTTTTTCATGGTTCTCTCTCCTGTCAACACAATTTAAATAACTTCAAAATATCAGCATCTAATCGTCGATGCCAGATTGTGCAAATAGTATAATCATAAGCAGGCCCTTGGAAAACGTTGGTACTTGGCGAGGTACTTTCGAGCCTAGTACCATTACGTTTGGAACGGAGCGCAAGCGCGTCTGCATTGATTATACTATTTGTACACCTTCAATCTGTGATTTCGCTTAGATCTTGTTAAACGGCTCTTTGTAACACGCCACACTCCCCAGCTCCTCCTCGATCCGCAGAAGCTGGTTATACTTCGCCACCCTGTCACTCCTGCAGGGCGCTCCCGTCTTGATCTGCCCGGCGTTCACCGCCACGGCAAGATCCGCGATAAAGGTGTCCTCCGTCTCACCGGAGCGATGCGAGATCACTGCCTTATAACCGTTTTTCTGTGCCATCTCTATGGCGTCCATCGCCTCGCTGACCGTGCCGATCTGATTTACCTTAACTAAGATCGCATTAGCCACCTGCAGCTTGATCCCTGCATCCAGACGCTTCGTGTTGGTGACAAAAAGATCGTCCCCCACCAACTGTATTTTTTCGCCCAGCTTCTTCGTCATCATCTGCCAGCCGTCCCAGTCATCCTCCGCCAGACCGTCCTCAATGGAAATGATGGGATAGCGTTCTACCAGTTCCTCATAGTAAGCGACCATCTCCTCCGTGCTGCGGGTGATCTCCGGCTCCTCCCCGCAGTCTGCCGTTCTACAGCCGGCTTCATAGCAGGAAGAAACAAAGGAACCATCGGCATCTTGTCTTCTTTGCTTCAGCTCTGTCTCTCCCGGAAAATGATAGACGCCGTCCGTTTCATTATACAACTCCGAGGCCGCCACATCCAGCGCGATCTTAATGTCCTGTCCCGGCGTATAGCCCGCCGCCTTGATGGATTCCACGATCAGATCCAACACCGCAAAGGCATCCGGAAGGGAAGGGGCAAATCCGCCCTCGTCTCCCACACCTGTGGAAAGGCCCCTGTCGTTACAGATCTTTTTCAGGTTATGGTATATCTCCGCACAGATCCGAAGCCCTTCCGCAAAGCTCTCCGCCTGCACCGGCATGATCATAAATTCCTGAAAATCCACGGTATTATCCGCATGCTTGCCGCCATTTAAAATATTCATCATAGGTACGGGCAGAAGTCTTGTGTAGGCGCCGCCCAGATAACGGTAAAGCGGGATCTCCATCGCTGCCGCTCCTGCTCTGGCACATGCCATAGATACCCCTAATGTGGCATTAGCGCCCAGATTGCTCTTGTTTTCCGTGCCGTCCTGCTCGATCAGAATCCGGTCTACCAAGCCTTGATCAAAGGCATCCACGCCAAGCAGCGCCTCCCTGATCTTAGTGTTGACGTTGTGCACCGCCTTCGTGGTTCCCAGACCGAAATATCTGGTCTCCCCGTCCCGCAGTTCCACCGCCTCAAAACGTCCCGTGCTCGCGCCGCTGGGGACAGCCGCCCGTCCGGTGTACTGTTTACCGCCCACCTCCTTCTCCACGGTTACCTCCGCTTCCACGGTGGGATTGCCGCGAGAATCCAAAATCTCTCTCGCCCGTACATCCACGATCCTCAATTTACTTCCCATAAAAAACCTCCTCTGCACACTTTTTGAATCTAGTATGCGCAAAGGAGGCTCTAAAAATGTATTTTTCTTTCTGACAGTTCCAAACCGCTTATTTCACCGCCGTGATCGTGAGCGCGTGCATATAGGCGTCAGACCCTCTCGCACAGGTCACGGAAATCTTCTTGCCCTGCACCAGAACCTTGCAGCCGCTTAAACTCTCCAGCTTGTCCAGCTTCAGTTCCATCTCTCCCTGCGCGGTATCCAGAAGGAGAATGTTTTCCGTGGATTTTTTCTTCACCGTTCCCGTCACCGTAGACTGAGACGACGTATCTACCGTGGCCAGGGAGCTGTCCTTGACGCCCACCAGTTTCGTGACATGAAGATTGCTGTCCGATCCCCGATAAAATGTAACCATAAGCTTATTGTCCGATGTCAGGACACACCCTCCGGCAGTGTCCGCATTGTCATCGATCATAAAGACAAAATCGCCCTCTGAGGTTGCCAGTTCAAGTGTGGATTCGCTCGTGCTGTCTTTCACGGTACCGGTAACAGTCCGGGTCGTACCCGACACATTGGTCACCGGCTGACTGTATACCGGAGACAATGCGCCAGACTGAGGCGCGTCCGCAGCGGGCACCGCTGCCGTATCCGAAATACTGACGGCATGCATATAAGCATCTTCCCCACGCGCACATCTTACGCTGTATTTTCCGCCCACCACCAGCACAGAGCAGCCGCTCATGTCCGTAGTGGTGTCTATCTTTAATTCCATCTCGCCCTGCACAGTATCCAAATGCAGAACATCTTCCGTGGTCTTGCTATTGACTGTGCCGGTCACTGTGGAAGCCGTGTCCATATCTATGGAAACATTAGATCCTTTCAGATCGTCCGAGATCGTAACCGCATGAAGATAACCATCGGAACCATGGGAGAGGGACACGCTGATCGACTTTCTGGGAAGTAACATCTTACAGCCGCTGGTATTGCTCTCCGCATCAACCTTGATCTCCATCCTGCCGTCAGAGGTATCTAATAAAAGGATCTGCGAGGTGGTACCCTCCACCACCTTTCCCTGCACTGTGGCAATGATCTCCGCCGCCTGTACCTCCATACTCATACCTGCCACCGATAAAAGCATCAGTCCAAAAGCTGCGCAGCCCGCCGCACACAGACGTGCTATTCTATTCTTTTTCATACGCACTCCTCCATTCTATGTGTATAATGGATTACCATAATAAATACTTATGTAAATCAATCATACAACATTTTTGTTAAGGAATGCAAGTCTTTTTCGCCAAATTATCCCAATATATGCGAAGAACGCCTCCGTTTAGGCGTTCTTGTACACAAAATATAGTGTTTCTTACTCATTTCGTATCGCCGCCAGCGGACTCAACCGCATAGCACGTCTCGCCGGGAAAAAGCCTGCCATCATACCTACCAGAATGGCAAATACCAGAGACAGGAATACCAGCCAGATAGGAATATAGGAGATGCCTCCCATGTCACCCATGTATTCATTGGCCTGCGCCGCCACCTTATTGATCACCACAGACAGAATAAAGCTTAAGATCAGGCCGATCACACCGCCGATAAAGCCTATGAATCCGGCCTCCATCAAAAACAGACTGCGGATATTTCTCAGATCACACCCCAGCACCTTCATCACGCCGATCTCCTTGGTACGCTCATAGATGGACATCATCATGGTGTTGGTGATGCCGATGGCCGCCACGAAAAGAGACACTGCGCCGATCCCGCCGAGCACCGCCTGAATATAACCCATGGTCCTCTGCTCGGACTCCACCCACTCCGCCTGACTGTACGCATTATAACCCAGCGCCGTCAGTTGGTTTTGTAGTTCCACCACATGATCCATACTGTCCACGTTCACCAGAAGCTCGCTGTAAAAAATCTCTTTGTAAGGTTTTCCCGTTTTTGTGGTGGGCTGCCCCGGGATTACCTTGTTTTTAAAAATCTTTTTCAGTTCCGCCGTAAGCTGTTCAATATCGCAATAGGTATACCAGCCATACTGGGACCACTGATTCTCTCCGGGATCCGCTTCCACCCCGCAGGTATCGATCAGATACTTCTTCGGCGGTTTTTTCGTCTGCCCGTTCTCATCTGTGGAGCCCGCCTCATAGTAGGCATTCATATCAAAGACGATAAAGATCGGATCATTCATCAGATCGATATCCGGCAAAACGCCTGTCTCCCAGTAGGAACCGCCGTTTCCTTTGGAATTATAAAAATTCTGCAGTACTTCACAGCCGTAAAAGAAGGTCAGGGTTTTATCCCCGCCGGGAAGCTGCCCCTGTCCCACCGTGATATTCATATCCTGAAAGGCTTCCGCCGGCATCCCCTGAATCTGCAGATAACCCTGATAGCTTCCGTATAGGGCATACGCCTGTGTCTCCAACACAGGATAGACCGACTCCACATGCTCCATCGTCATAATCTCATCAATCAGATTCTGATCCAGACGCTTCTCGCCATCCGAATCATCCCAAGGCTCATTCACCGTGATCTGAGTAAGGCTCCCGTAGGACTCGTATTGCGCCATCAAGGACCTGCTCAGTCCAAGGCCGAGAGAAACCATGACCACAATGGAAGCCACACCGATCACTACGCCGAGCACCGTCAGGACCGTTCTCACTTTTCTTTTCCAAAGATTACTGCTGCTCATCCGCAGCAAATCGAGAAATTTCATAAAAATCCCCAATCTGTGCCGCCATCCGGCTATCTAAACAGATCCTTCTCCAGCTCTGCTATCTCCTCCGCCCGCTCAAGAGCTTCCTTCTTCTTTTTCCGAAGCTTTAAAAATACGGTCAGGCCTGCTGCCGCCGCGATCACCACTCCGAAAACGCTGCCCACGATCAGCCCCGTCTTGGGTTTGCCGCCCTCCTCGTCGCCCATCATCATATCATCACCCATCATCATATCGTCAAACATCATGTCATCCATAAACCCTTCCGACACAAAGAGGGTGATCTCCTTCTCCGCTGTGGTCACATTTCCCGCGTCATCCTCGTAGGAGATCTCCACCTTCACAATGCCGTCGTCCATGGTGGGAGCCGCGCCCGTGAGCATCACATCCACATTGCCCGTGTTGCCGGACTGCAGATTGCCCACAAAAGCCGATGCCTCTTCTATGGAGTCCGCCACAAATTTTACCTGTACATTGTAAAGCGTAGTCTTTCCCGTATTGTAAATGCTAAACATCACGTTAGACTGGGAGCCCACCTCGATGTCCGAAGGCACGACCTCCGGAATGCTGGTGTCAAAACGGCTCTCCTGCAGGATCGGAATGGACACGCTGGCTTTGTCTGTCAGGTCAAATACCGTGCCCGCATCATATTTCATGTTCACATCAAGAACATAAGGTTTCTGCGCCAGATCCGCCTTCGCCGTCATCTCGATCACGATATCCGCCGCCGTATCCGGCGATATCTGATTCATATAAACAGAGCTGGAACCGGAAGTAGGCAGGAACGCAGAGTAGGTATTGGTCTTATCCTCCCCCTCCTGGGCTGCCTGCATATCAAAAAGCACATTCGTCACTGCTGTGTCCCGGGAAGTGTTCTTCACATGGATCGTCAGGGTAAAGGTCTCCCCTGCGTACACATCCGCCGGATTTGTCTCAAAGCCCGTCACAACGATACGGGGCTTAGAACCCGTTGCTTCCTGTCCGTTGCCGCCGATGATCCCGCTGCCCGGCTTGCCGATAGTCTTCACATACACCGTAAGTTCCGCCGGCTCCTCGCTGCGGATACCCGCCTTGGTATAGGACACATGGAATTTTAACGGATAATAGCCGCTCATCACATCACTTCTGGTAGTGAAATGGAAGGTGAACTCCCTCCGATTTTGCATTGCTTGCTCCTTGGTCTGGCAGCCGGGAATATAAGGCTCTGTCTGCAGGTAATTCGTTGTGTCCGGCTCGAAGGGCCACTCTGTCACCAGATTGGAGATCACCGGCTCCACGATCAGATCGTTCAGCTCTTCGGTACCGAAATTCATAATAGGCAGCACGATGGCCACCTTCTGCCCGTAGCTCACGATCGGTGTCTCCCAGTTGTCCGCCACCTGTAAAAACTCGCTGGTGGTCTGGGACACCTTCGCCACCGCCGCAGATTCCATAGCGCTTTTAGTCGATGCAACATAACTCCATAATTCCGTTACGGTCATGTCTGTATTGGCAATATAATATACCGCACTGTCAAAAACCTTATGAAGGCTCTCCATCACCTTTTCATCCAAATGATAGCGAACCTCCAGGCTCTGCATATAATAGAGCAGATCCGCATCTGCCGCAGCTCTGTCGTCATCATTGATCACTCTGCTGGATGAGCGGTTTAATGTATTCTCATCATTATCCTCATCGTCCTTTTTGTCGTCATTGCTATCTTTTGAGTTGGATGGCTTACTCGGCGATGTAGAATTTCCACTGGTAGTTTCCTCTTGCCTCGCCTCCACATAAGGCATCGTCCCCAAGCTCTGTGGCATCATGCAAACAGCAGCAATGCAAAGCACGACACTAAGAAGTGCCCTGCACATCGCTTCCTTGATTGTAACCCTTCCTCTCTCGTTCCGCTCTCTCTTCATCTCTCCATCCTTCCACCAAAAGCACTGTTTCCGTTCTATCAGATCATTCCACTGCTATAACACCGTGGACCGTTCACGTCAACGCTGTAATTTCATCCGGCATTTCCTCTCCGCTGTGGTCCTCCACCTCCAGAATCTTTCCGTCCCGGATTCGAATGATCACGTCCGCAAATCCCGCCAGATAATTGTCATGGGTGACCATCACCAACGTCTGGTTTTTCTCCCGCACCACCCGTTTCATCAGATTCATAACTTCCACCGAAGTATTGGAATCCAGATTGCCGGTGGGCTCGTCCGCAAAGATGATCTCCGGCTCCACCACCAGCGCCCTGGCCACACCCACACGCTGCTGCTGTCCGCCTGACATCTGGTTGGGCCTGTGCCTCTTATGCTTGGTCAGACCCACCAGATCCAGCATCTCCTCGGCCTTTTTATTGCGGCTCTTTTTATCCATTCCCTGAAATGTCAGGGGCAGCGCCACATTCTCGATGGCGTTCATGGTGCCCATCAGATTAAAGGACTGAAAGATAAATCCAATGTGCTCCCTGCGAAAGGCCACAAGCTGATTCTCCGTCTTTTTTTCCATGTGCTCACCGGCGATCACGATCTCGCCCTTGGTGGGCTTTTCCAGCCCTGCCAGCATATTGAGCAGGGTGGACTTTCCGGAACCGGACGCGCCCACGATGGAGCAGAACTGTCCCCGTCTGATGGAGAAGCTGACGCCGTTTAAAGCCCGCACCCGCTCTTCCCCGACCCGGTATATCTTATAGAGATCCTTTACCTCGATCACAGGTCTGTCATATCTGTTACTGTCCAACATTGGCTCCCTTACTCCGTATATGCTGTGGCCTCCGCCACGAAATCCGGCACCTCTCCGGTGATGAAATCATAACTGAAATAATAGCTGTCTCTCTGATAAGGATAGTCGGTATTCTTCTTAAACACGACCTCCACCGAATAATTCTCATCCGTTGCTTTATAGCCGCCCCAGTAAGAATCCAGATACTTCGGATGAATGTGCGGCAAAATCTGCGCGATCTGTTCTTCCTCGTAGAAGGTCTCCCGTACGGTGTAATCTGTATAAACACTGTCCACCCGCACAGTCTGTGCTGTATTTCCACGCGCCGTAGGATAGGAAATCGTATCCGCTCCTGCTTCCGTTAACTCGTTGTGATAACAGGTCACCGTAATGCTGTCGATATCCTCCGCATTCAGCTGCACCGAATAATAGGCCTCCAGCTTTTGAAGCAGCGCAATGGTATTTTCAAAGCTGTCATACACCTGCCATTGTCTTGAGGAATAGTTGTCATAGTCAAAATAAATCTGTCCGCAAGGACGGTTGTCTCTGGCAAAGGTAAAATCAACCTGCTCCATATCCTTGATCCAGGCATCTCTCAGCTGCAGCACTTGCTCTTTGGGAACCGCCACTCTGACAGCGCCGTTGGTGTAGGCGATCCCTGTCACTCTGTCGTAGGAAGTCTCGTCGGTCATCGCCTGGAAAGTTCCCTTTTTAAATTCTGCCGTCCGAAAGATTCGATCCAAAAGCGCTGCCGTCTCAGGATCCTCATAGTCCACCCGGATCGCTCTGACCGCTTCCCTGCCGGAATGCAGGCGATACAGGATTCGCACGGTTCTGGGAGCTGTCATCTCCTCCACAGCCGCCTCGTCCGTCTGTAGGTAAGCCTGCGCGAGCGCCAAAACCGGCTCTGCATCTGTCAAAAACATATGCTCTCTCACATATGCGCTGTCCTCCATGTACTGCAAATTCTCGTCCCAATAGCCATCATAATATCCATCTGTCAAAATTGCAATACTCTCCACCTTATTTTGTGCCGGCAGATAGTTGTCATACCCGAACAGATCCCATTTAAAGATGCAAAATATTGCCAAAACACCTACTAACGCCACACCGCTGGATACCAGATGCTTAAACAGACTGCGAATATCAAAATCATAGAGCACTTCCATAACGCAGCAGAAGATCACGCCCGCCACTGCCATAGCAAGTACCTGCAGCACTTCATTCTTCATAGAGGTGGAATATACCAGTATGCCAACCATAAGCGCTGCTGGGATCACCACTGCCACCTTAAGGACAGGCTCCAAAATCGGAAAAGCGATGGCTTTGCCCGCCGCCTCGGAGGGTCTTTTTCTGTAAGCCGCATAGGCAAGCAAAAGAAGTGCTGCCGCAATCAGAATCCATCTGCCCACAAACGGAAGTGCAAGCGCCGCCTTGGCCGCCGTATCCGGCAGATTCTTGAGGTACCAGATATTGTTGGTCACATCCGTAAGTACTGACAGTTTCAACCCGTAAGATTGAAAATAGTTGGTATAGGTTCTGAAAAAATTCTCCATCATATCTTCTATCAGAAGACGCACAACGAATTCATACAGTGCAAGCGCCGCGAATCCGCAGATTGTCACAAACCAGTTTCCTGTCAGCATCACCGCCAGGATCATCATATGGTAAAATACCAGAAACATGACCAGATTCCACAAAAAGGCCAGACCCACATCCGTGAGTACTGATCCGTTCACCGCCCCCTGAGAAGCCGCGATCACCAGACCGAAGAGAATGCCTGTCAGATTCGCCGCCAGATACATGAAAAGTCCGTTTAAATAGACCGCCGCAAATCTTCTGTTTTTGGTCACCGGCACGCTGTGATACAGATCCACCTTCCGTCTGCTATACAGATAGGAAAAGCCCTGCATCCCGATGAGCGCCGCCAAAGGAATGATGATCTTGTACATATCATCCGAGAATCCCAGGGCATCCTTCACTGCCCGATACAATGCATCTTGAAACTCCGCCGCCGTCCTGTAAATACCGTGCGCATTATAATCTTTGATACGGCTTAAATAGATCATGGTAATACCGCCATAGGGCAGAAGCTGTGACAGCACCGCCACGATCCAGACCCAGATCCGTCGTTTATGATTTTCTCTGCAACTAGCCCAGAATAAGTTTTTTGATGTCATAGCCTACCACCTCCGTCTCACTGATAAAGATCTCTTCCAGAGAAAGGGGAAGCACCTCGTAAAAGATCGTGTCCACCGTGGCGAATCTCGCCTCCACTTCCTCTCTTGTACTGCGCAGGGTGATCGTGGAAAGCGATCCCCGCTGTTCTTTTTTCAAAATTTCCAGACCGTTCAATGCCTTCAGTTCATCCTCCACAGAAGAAAAAACACACTGCACCTTCTGGATATTGCACTTCATATCCTCCAGATCTTTGGAGAGCAGAACGCCACCCTTATGTAAAAGTCCTACATGATCGCAGATATCCTCCAGTTCCCGCAGATTGTGGGAGGCGATCACCGGCGTAAGTCCCCGCTCCTCCATCTCCTTGGCAAAGATCGACTTGATTCCCTGCCGCATGACAGGATCCAGCCCGTCAAAAGTCTCGTCGCAGAGAATGTATTTTGTATGTGCACAGATGCCGAGCAACAGCGCCAGCTGCTTTTTCATACCTTTGGAAAAAGTGCCGATCTTCCGGTTCGGTTCCAAATTAAATTTCTCCAGATACTGATAATATTCTTCTTTGTCAAACGCTTTATAAATGCCACTGTAATACCGCTCCATGGTCCGGGCGTTGGCATTAGCGAAAAAGTACGGCTCATCCGCAATAAAAAACAGCAGTTCCTTCGCCTCCACATTGTCATACACCGGCATATTGTCCACTGCCACCGTGCCCTCGTCGGGTTTCAGTACGCCCGCTATCATGCGCAGTACCGTACTCTTTCCCGCACCGTTGGTACCGATCAGGCCGAACACCGTCTTCTCCCTGATGGTGACGCTGACCTCATCCACNGCNTTGATCTTTTCAAAATNCTTCGTCACATTATGTATTTCTATCATAAGCTCCTCTTTTCCCACTGCACTGCAGTGTCCTGTTTTATGTCTGATTCGCAAGTCATTGGCACAGGGCTACATTTGCAATTTCTCAATCTCCAAAATAATCTCCTGCTTCGTCAGTCCAATCTCCAGAACCTCTCTCACCAGAGTCAGGATCTGTTCGATATATTCCTTCTTCCTCTTATCCACCAGACTGTTATCCCCGGACACGAAACTGCCTCTTCCCTTGACCGTATAAATAAATCCCTGCCGTTCAAGTTCCGCATAAGCCTTCTGGATCGTATTCGGATTGATCGAAAGCTCCATTGCCAGATTGCGCACCGACGGCATCTGCTCATCGGACTGCATGGCGCCCTTCAGCATCAGGGTTTTAAAGCGCTCCACGATCTGCTCATAAATCGGACGGGTATCTTTGTAATCTATGATTATCATGTCTTCTCCTTTCCCTGTATTTTACCTCCCCAGCAATATTAAGTGTACTATTAGTGGTGGTACACTTAATATACTAAAAAGCGGAGGCCATGTCAAGCCTCCGCCAAAAAATCAAAAATTTACTTCACAAGCAGCGATTTTCCTGTCATCTCCGCAGGCTGCTCTTTTCCCATCAGCTCGATGATGGTAGGAACGATATCCGCCAGACAGCCGCCCTCACGCAGCTTATAAGCCGGATCTGCATTGACCAGAATGAAGGGCACCGGATTGGTGGTGTGTGCCGTAAAGGGTGCGCCCGTCTCCTCGTCGATGAGCTGCTCTGCATTGCCGTGGTCTGCACAGATAAACATCACGCCGTCCACCTCTTTGATCGCCGCAACAGCCTTGCCCACGCACTCGTCTACCGCCTCCACAGCCTTGATGGCTGCCTCCTGCACACCGGTGTGGCCCACCATATCAGGATTAGCGAAATTGATGATGACCACATCATAGTCGCCGGATTTGATCGCTTCCACTAATTTATCACAAACCTCGTAAGCGCTCATCTGAGGCTTCAGATCGTANGTCGCCACATCCTTGGGGGAGTTCACCAGAATACGGGTCTCGCCCTCGTTGGGCTCCTCCACGCCGCCGTTGAAGAAGAAGGTCACATGCGCGTACTTCTCTGTCTCCGCGATCCTCGCCTGCTTCATGCCGTTCGCGGCAAGCCACTCTCCGAAAGTGTTGGTAACGGAGATCTTGTGGAAAGCCACCTCCTTATTCGGGATCGTGGGATCATAATCGGAAAAGCACACATAGGTCAGATCCAGTCTCTTTTCTCTTGCAAAGCCTTTGAAATCATCGTCGCAGAAGCTTCTGGTGATCTCTCTGGCTCTGTCCGGACGGAAGTTAAAGAATACGACCGAATCGCCGTCCTTGATGGTAGCCACCGGTGCACCGTTTTTCTTCACCACCGTGGGCTTTACAAACTCGTCTGTCTCGTCCCTGTCATAGGAAGCCTGAATGCCGGCAGGGCCGCTCTCCGCCTCNAGGCCCTCGCCCTTGGTGAGCGCCAGATAAGCCTTCTCCACTCTGTCGTAGTTATTGTCTCGGTCCATCGCATAATAACGGCCTGTCACGGTTGCCACTTCGCCTACGCCGATCTTCTTCATCTCAGCTTCCAGATCCTCCACATAGCCCTTGCCGCTTGCAGGGGGTGTGTCACGACCGTCCAGAAAAGCGTGAACATATACCTTGGAGAGACCGTTTCTCTTCGCCAGCTCCAAAAGGCCGTAGAGATGGGTATTGTGACTGTGCACGCCGCCGTCCGACAAAAGGCCGAACATATGCAGAGAGGAATCGTTCTTCTTACAGTTATTCACCGCATCAAGCAGNGCCGGATTCTCAAAGAAGGTGCCGTCCTGAATCTCCTTCGTGATTCTGGTAAGCTCCTGATATACGATACGTCCTGCGCCCATATTCAGATGTCCCACCTCGGAGTTGCCCATCTGCCCGTCCGGCAGACCTACCGCCATACCGCTGGCATTACCCTTCACGAAGGGGCATTCCGCCATCAGCTTATCCATCACCGGCGTTTTCGCCAGCGCCACTGCATTGCCCTCCGTCTTCTCATTGAGGCCGTAGCCATCCAAAATCATCAATACTGCCGGTTTCTTACTTCCCATGATTCTTTCTCCTTTTCTTTCTTACTCTTTTATTCTATCAATCTCTGTAAGATTAACTCCCAAGCTTGTAAGCAGCGCTTTTAATGAAACATAATCCTCCTTGAGATCAGCGTAGGTTCTCACTGCATTTTCTTCTTTTGCTAACAGCATACGTTTTTGCACCTTCTGGAAATCGTTTATGGCATCTCTTATAATTTCTGCGCCGTTTGGCATTCGATCACCTACTTTCCATAATAATCTGTCCTAACCGTTACAGCCTTATTATAGCCGTTTTANNAAAAAGTGTAAAGCNATTCNNNACTTCCNCCGCTTGTTTTTNNTNTNTCNGCATTATATAATCACAACTATGGAAAACCTATATCGCATCAAATACCAGAGCCAACTTTATGAACTGCCCTACTCGGTGGTCTACAGCCGCCGGAAGACCTGTTCCATCAGTGTCTCCGCCGATGGCAAGATCACTCTGCGGGTTCCCCTTCGCACCTCCAAAGCACAGATTCAGCATCTTTTGCTGGAAAAGCAGCACTGGATCATCACCCACTATTTAGAGGCTGTGGAGCGGACGAAGCGCCGTCCTGTCTCCGACCTGACAGACACACAGCGTGCCGCACTGGAAAAGCGGTATATCGAGGCTGCCAGAGAATATTTTCCCAAACGGGTGGCCTACTTCCTGCCCCTCACCGGCGGCAGCTACGAACGCATCACCATCCGGGATCAGAAGACCCGCTGGGGAAGCTGCAGCGCCAGAGGCACTCTCTCCTTCAACTGGCGGCTCATGCTGGCGCCGCCTGCCGTCCTGGATTATGTGGTCGTCCACGAGCTTTGCCACTTGACCCACATGGATCACTCTGCTGCATTCTGGGCATTGGTGGAACAGGTCTGTCCCGACTACCGCACCCACCGCAAATGGCTGAAGGAACACGGACAAGAACTTGTGCTCTAATCCCACTTTGTCTTGATGCGCAGTCCACTGTAGCGGCTGCCGAAACTGTCGCCGCGCCTGTCGTAAGCGCTGCCGTCACGCCTTACGTCTTTTGGTTTGCTGTTCCGATTACTCTTATCGCTGTAGCTACCTTTGCCTCCCCGGCTGTTCTTATCGCTGTAACTACCTTTACCGCTCCGGCTATTCTTATCGCCGTAGCCGCCCTTACCGCTCCGGCCGTTCTTGTCACCATAGCCACCTTTGCCGCTCCGGCCATTCTTATCGCCATAGCCGCCTTTGCCGTCTCGTCCCCTGGCAGACTTGCCGGGCTTTTTCTCAAAAAAGAATTTCTCCGTCCGGATATCCTTGATCTCATCCCCCAGCTTCATCTTCATAAAGGCCGCCGCGATCTGGGTCGCACTGTACTGCCCAAGCGCCACCGCGTCTAAAATGTATTCCGTAGCCCTGCTTACGTCTTCGTTTTCGATCACAGCCACAGCTTCTTTCAATATCTTTTCCGCTTTTCTCGCCGTGATATCCGCCGCATTCGGCACCTTGCGCTCCTTGATCTTCGTGTGGCAAATGCGCTCAATATCCCGTATCTTATAAGCCTCCCGCCCTACCACAAGGGTGAAGGATCTTCCGGCCTTTCCTGCCCGCCCGGTCCTGCCGATCCGATGGACATAGTATTCAATATCTTCCGGCACATCATAATTATAGACTGCCTCCACATCGTTCACATCAATGCCCCTCGCCGCCACATCGGTGGCGATCAGGATATTCGTCCTGCCGCTGCGGAACAGATTCATCACCGTATCTCTCTGTCCCTGGGTCAGATCCCCGTGCAGTCCCTCCACCTCGTAGCCTCTTCCCTTCAAATGCTCTGTCAGCTCATCCACCATCTTCTTAGTATTGCAGAAGATCAGGGCACGCTTGGGATCATAGTAATCGATCAGGCGGCAGAGCACTTCCTCTTTATCCTGCTTCCGCACCTGATAGTAAGCCTGTTTGATCAGCGGGATAGTCACCTCTTTCGGCGTCATCTTCACATAAGCAGCATTCTTCTGGTAAGTCTTGGTGATATCCAGGATCGGCTTGGGCATAGTGGCTGAAAACAGTCCTGTCTGCCGTTCTCCCGGCATCTCCTTCAGGATCGTCTCGATATCCTCCCGAAAACCCATATTTAACATCTCGTCCGCCTCATCTAAGACCACCGTGTGCACATTCTCCATCTTGAGCGTGTGTCTGCGCATATGATCCATCACACGGCCGGGCGTCCCCACCACGATCTGTACGCCGGTCTTTAAATTCTTGATCTGCTTATAGATCTCCTGCCCGCCGTAAACCGGTAGCACCTTGATACCGTTCATATACTTGGCAAACTTGCGCAGCTCATCCGCCGCCTGCATGGCAAGCTCTCTGGTAGGACACAGGATCACCGCCTGAAGAGAACGGTTCTCCGGATTGATCTTTTGCAGGATCGGAATCCCGAAAGCCGCCGTCTTACCGGTGCCTGTCTGTGCCTGCCCGATGATATCCCTCCCCGTCATAAAGAGAGGAATCGCCTGCTCCTGAATCGGCGTCATATGCTCAAAGCCCAGCTCCTTCACGGCGCGCAGGATTCTGCTATCAATCCCGGCATCCTCATAGCGCAGTCCCTCCCCGCTCTCCTGTGCGGAATCATCATATCGGTTTGCCGTCTGAATCTCTTTTTCTAAAAAGGCATCGAACTGCTCATTGCCCTTCTTTTTCCCTTTACTCATCTTTCCTCCTAATATTAGTTTACATAATATATCTACATGGGTCTGCACACAATAAGAATTGCTGCCAGCTTTTGAGGCATGGCAGCACTGTCACCCGTTTTTCCCTATGAAATCTTGCCTACTTAGCAAGATAAATTCTGCGCAGCTTGCTCACCGCACGATCCCTGATCAGGCATTCTCCATGCTCCTCCAGGTACTGCATCCGCTCCTCACAGACTGCGATCAGGTTTCCGAACTCTACCGCCTGAGCGCTGATCTTATTGAACATCTTGTAAGAGAGCCTGTTCTTTTCCAGCACCAGATAATAGGCATCCCCTTCTTTATAGAGATGGCTCTTCACAGAATATGTATTCGGAATCGTGGCCGCATACTGCATTGTCTGGTGCATGGTATGAAAGACAAACATCCTGCGGTTTTCATCAAACTCCTTATCCGCCTGTTGTGCCTTTACTTTAGCCTGCTCCTCCTGCCCTGCCAGCTCCGCGCTGAACTCCTGCAGTACATCTTTTAAGTTTTGCAGCATTTCCTTAAATGCCGTCGGTCCCTCATCCGTAAAAGTGACCACAAGTCCATCATCCTTGAGCGGGGTGATCTGCATGGCGATATTGCCATTGTTGATCTGATATCCAACCTCCTCATGGGCGCGCTCAATGATATCCCTTAAAAACTCCTCGCCTCTCTCATTGCGCTCGAAGATATCCGATAGCGTGAGTCCATATGCCGTCATATCATCCGCCGAGACAATACACTGTACCGTTGCATCATTGATCTTTTTGTATTTCATGTAGCTTCCTGCTCCCTATCTATTCCTGACGTACTCGTATTATCATTATATATAGTATCACAGAAATACGCAATAAGAAAAAAACTTATCGCCCGACATTGGACTGTCCCTTTTTCAGTTCCGCGAGTCCATTCCGCTGTGCGATATTCTGCGCCACAAAATTCTCGTCAATCCTCGGCTGCTGCAATTGAAATCCGGATTCCTCCTCCGCCACCTGTACATCTATGATCTGCATTTGATCGATCCAGACCTTATCGGAGTCTTTCAGCTTAAGTCCCGGCGCCAGCTGCACCACGATCCCCTCATAGCCATCCTCGTAATCTTCCCCGTAAGCATCACTGTACAGATCAAATGCAAGGGCATAAGGATCGATCTGTGCACTTTCTATCTCATACCCCTCATAGGCCGAAATATCCAGCCCGCCCAGCGCCATATCCCCGTCGCAGACCACGCCTACACGGTTTGTCTCCTGATTTACTGAAAAAGCCAGATACTGCTCCGCCCAGGCGATACACTCCTTCTCCGTGAGCACCTTCAAATCAATGGTGCCGGTGTCATACTGGTACGCACTGTAGAGATGCCAGATCTCCACCACCGAAGATTCCTCCGCCATAAGCTTCCAGACAAAGCGCCTCGCCAGGCCATTGCTCTCCCGCTCCAGCACCCGGATATTTTCCTTGTTTTGATTCAGCCTGGACGGATACCACTCGATATCAAAGGTATTCACATCGCCCCCTACCTCCATCTGTGTCTTTACACCCCGGAAGCCGAATTGCTCTGTGTATAGTCCGTAGAGGGAAATCCCCTCCCTCTCATTTTCGCACAGCAGATACCAGCCATTGATCATGGGATTCTCGCCTTCTCCCTGAAGATATTCATAGTAGGCCTGATAATCGATCTTCCTGTTCAGGGTCAGTTCGCTGTCGTCCTTCCCTTCCATAACGCCGTGATAATTCAAAACTTCCTCAAAAGACGGCCGCTTTACCAAATCAGTCTCCTCATACTCCGCCTGAATCTGCGCAGCTTCCTTGTTCAGCTCATTTTCAAGGGCCCGTATTATGTCCATCTCCGAGGTCAATTCTTCATTGCGACGATCCACGGATTCTATCGCATGCTGCACATTTTCATCCATTTCTTGACCGTTCTCTTCCTGATCGGATACCGCCTCGTCCGTCTGCGCTCCCGTAAAGGCACAGCCGCAGAGCAAGCAGACCATAGAGAGCACCGCCACAAGAACAACCGCTTCTGCCTTATTTCTATCGGCCAGCGCCACGATCCGCTCCCTGACACTGCGCTCGCCTCCGGAAAACATAAGCGGCATACCGGGACATTCTGCCTTGCCTCCACTCTTCTGCAAAAGGGCAAGCAAGGTTCTTCCGTAAGCAAACCGCTCCTCCTCACCCAACAATCTGACTGCCGCCTCGTCACAGGCAAGGTCGCTGTCCTGCCTCGCTGCGAAAGCCGCCACCCACACAAAAGGATCAAACCAGTAGACCGCTGCAAGCGCACATCGCAGGAGCGCCCAAAAACCGTCTCCGTGCACCGCATGACAATATTCGTGTGCCAGAATATGCGCCAGTCCCTGTTCAACCTCCGCTGTCTGTTCGCCGATGTAAATATGCCGTCCCACCAGACAGGGGCTCGGCAGTCCCTTCACCCGGTATACCCGCATGCCGCGTCCCGCAAGTTTTTCTCCTATTATGACAGGAATTTCCTCCCCGGCAATCTTCTTCCGATTTTTGCGCAGATACCGCACAAAGCGCACTCTCATAAAAAGCATGTATCCGCTCACAGTTAGAAAGCCTAAAAACCACACCACCCATATCACATCAACCGGAGAACTGCCCGGAATCTTTTGTGCTCCGCCAATAACAGGCGTTCTGTCCAAACTCTGTCCGTCTGCTTCCTGTGCCGTGTTTTGCAGATCATGGACAGTCTCTGCACCGTCCTCCTTCCTCTGTGCGGCCCGAGACTCTTCCTCTTTCACTGCATTTTCCTGTCCGTCTGCTTCCTGTGCCACGCCGTCTGAAAACAGATACTCCTGATGGATGCCCGAAACAAGATTCAACACGCTAATGGGGCTTGTCCCTACAGACACCGGCATAAGCAGCCGAACCGCCACCAGAAGCCAGAACGCATATCGAACCCTCATGGAAATTTTCCCCATGGTCAGCTTCCGCAGACATAAAATTCCCAGGATCATCACTGATGATGTAACCAATACTTCAACCATCACAGTCGTCCACCGTCCTTTCCGCTCTCTGTCTCACCTGTTCCTTCTTCGTCCTTCTCAGCCATCTCCTCGGCCTGCCGCAGGATATCGTAAAGCTCCGCGATCTCCTCCCCGGAAAGAGCTTTCTGCTGTACCATCATGTTCAGCATCAGTCCCATCCGGCCATCAAATACCTTCTCCAGAAACTCTTCCGTCTCCTGCAGAACTGCTTCACACTTCTCAATCTTCGGATAATACTGCTTCGCCCGCCCGACCGTCTCATAGCCGACAGCTCCCTTATCCTCCATCCGCTTCAAAAAAGTCATAACGGTATGCTTCGTCCAGTCTGTCCTTCCCTGAAACCGGTGGGTCAACTGCATGATCGTCTGGGGCGACTCCTCCCACAGTACATTCATAACCTTCCACTCCGCTTCTGATAACCTGATCATATCCGTACTCCTGTCTTATGTATGGTTTACATTTGCCCACCTTTCTTTCAATGATATCCTGTTGGTAATCAAGTGTCAACCACTAATTTTACCTATTTTGTCTGTATTTATCGCTAGAGCGTTTCTATTTTCAGAATTTTTGTATTTTTATTGTATTTTTTTAGAATTTTTATTTCATTTATTATTAAAAACTGCTAAAATAGGGTTAAGGAAATGGAATTCATGCCGATATCCTTTACAGAACAAGGAGTTCGCTGTGCAACAGGGATATGGCCATATCGATACGCACAAATATGAATCCAAGGAGGGATTATCGCAATCTATGCAAATGAATGGTATTATAAAGTGGAAGCGGTTATGGCGGTCACCCCGGTAACGAAGGTTGCTTCGGAAGACAAAAATCGCCAGTCCAAGCAGAACCCGTCCAAAACATTCGCTAAGAAGTTCTTTTCCGAGGTATTGGACGAGGCATACGAGAAGGAAAAAGATCGAAATATCGAAATCCAGACTTCCGGATACACGAGAAACGCTCTTCCTTTTCAGAATTTTGTAAATTTACGGGAATATTCTTAGAATTGCAAAAAATACAAAAGAAATCAGAAAGCTCAGAGCGTCCGATCTGAGCTTTTTGATTTTTGTCTATATATATTGATTTTGATCAACGATACCTAAATAATATAATCTGCTGACTTCTGCTTCTGCCATTCCACCAGATCCGCCAATGTTACTTTATCCACCACCTGACTGATGGCCTGATCCAACATCTGCCACAGCCGCAGGGTGACACACCCCTCCTGTCTCTCGCAGAGATTGACCTCATCCTCCAGACAGGCCACCGGTGCAAGGGAACCTTCCGTCAACCGCAGGATCATACCAACCGTGTACTGCTCCGGTTTTTTCACCAGATGATAGCCCCCCTGAGGCCCTCTGATACTCCTTACATATCCCGCTTTATTCAGCGTGGAAATGATCTGTTCCAGATACTTCTCCGAGATCTCCTGTCTCGCCGCAATGTCCCGGATCCTGGTCGGTTCCCCGGTATCATGGATTGCCAGATCCAGCATCAGTCTAAGTGCATATCTGCCCTTTGTTGAAATCTTCATGTTCCCCTGCTCCTTCTCTAATCTATAAAAGTTTGTATTCTACTATATTCCTATCATTTTAATATAGATTATAAGAATGTTATACTATGAAAGGAGCGTCCTGTCAAGTTTTCACCGATAAGTGATCCCTGCCCCGACATGAGGCGATATGGCGCTGTACGCCGCATCTGCCACAAATAATCCGATTGCCAGCAGACCAAGTCCCACCCGAAACTTCATCGAAAGCCGTCGGTACAGCGCAAAAAAGAGCGGACTGACCGCCCACACCAGCAGCATTCCCCCGATGCCAAAAAGCACACTGCTGAGGAGACATATCCTGCCGTGCAGATGAAACGGCATCCCGCTGTAATCCCACCATTTCACGCCCCAGGCCGATTCCAGATACCATCCTGCCGCATATTCCAATACGGTACACAGCAGCATAGAAGAAAAAAATATCATTCCCGGGCGGTTACGCCATTTATGAAACAATAGTTCTAACAGCACGGCTCCCATCCCATAAATGGGCAGCCAGGGTCCCGTCAGGAAACCTCGATTGACATAGCTTTCATCTTTAACAAGATACAGAATACCTTCCCACAGCCAGCCAAAAATGGCCGTCAGAAAAAAGAGCCACACATAGTACATGAAATCGATGCTGTTTTTTACCAAATAAGACATTTTCCGCTTTTACACTTTCCGAACTCTGTTTTATTTGGTTAGTATGATACAAATTTGTTGAAAATACACTCCAAAAAATTTCCATTTCCCCTTAAGAAAAGCTATACTCGAAACGATATATAAGATAAGAGGTGGATTGTGAGATCCACAGGACAGGTAAACGGATTTACAACATTCGCAAGAGAAGCTAAGGAGGGCGAAAATCATGAACAATATGAACGGTGTCGGCAGCTATAATGCAACGCAGAAGAATATGTACACTTCTTCCGCACAGAGCAGAAGGACTGCTAAGGCTGACGACAAGAAAACCAACGACACAAAAAAGGCAAACAGCAATTCTGTACAGCTGAGTGATAAGGCAAAAGCTCTTTTACAGGAATTGAAGAAAACCTACAACAATGCAGATTTCTATGTGGCTGAGTACGAATCCGAGGAGGAAGCTTCAGAGTATATGTCCCGCGGTTCCAAGGACTTCAGCGTTCTAATCGATCCGGAAGAGCTGGAGCGCATGGCAAACGATGAAGATGTCAAGAAGCAGAATCTCTCCCTTTTGGATGAATCCCTGAACAAGCTCAGTGAGATGAAGGAAGAGTTAAAAGAGACCGGTCGCGAGGACGAAGTCGTGACCCTCGGAGTGAACATCGGCAAGGACGGGAAAGTGTCCTACTTCGCAGAGCTTGAGAAAGCCGGCGAGCGTCAGAAAGAATTCGTGGATAAGATGCGCGAAGATAAAAAAGAGGCTGCCAAGGAGGCTGCTGACGCTGAGAAGGCTGAGCGGTATAACAGACCTAATAATCGTGATCCCTACAACTTCGAGCACAGCAAACGGACTACCCTCTCCGCAGACAGCGCGGACGATCTGCTGAAGATGATCCAGAACTTTGACTGGAACAGTGTCAAGGAAGAGACCACGATTCCCATGCCGGGCAAAAATTTTGATTTTACCGTCTGAGTACAGAGAAAACCGCTTCTTATCTACATGATAAGGAGCGGCTTTTTATTTTGCCCTATATTATTATCAGAATCTCTTGATCTTCTTGGTGGTGTTCTTCTCGAACTCCGTATCCCGCAGTTTGAGGCTGACTACCCTCTTGTACAGAGGTGCATTCTCATTGTACTCATCAATGATCTTCTGCACTTCCGCTCCCACATCCTTGATCTTTTTCTTGGAAGCGTACTCCAGATCCGGAAATACCTCCGCCTCAATGACGCCGTCCTTCTCCCGCACCAGGATCTCCTGCACGAGACGGGCACTGCCGATTTTATTCTCCAATTCCTCAGGAGAAACATTCTCTCCGTTCGGCGTGATGATCAGATTCTTCTTTCTGCCAGTGAGGAAGAGGAATCCGTCCTCGTCCACATAGCCTAAGTCTCCTGTCCGAAGCCAGCCATCCACCAGTGTTTCCGCAGTTTCCTCCGGCATCTTGTAGTAGCCCTGCATGACGCTTGTGCCCTTCACCCAGAGTTCCTCGTCCACCACCTTCACCTGGCAGTTCGGTATACACTTACCGATGGAGCCGTCTTTTTTATCATTGGGTGAATTGTTGCTGATAACGGGTGCACACTCCGTCATACCATACCCCTGCAGAATCGTAATGCCGTATTTCTCAAACCGCTTCAGATAATCCGGATTCAGGTACGCACCGCCGCTGCATATGGTGTGAAACTGCTTGCCAAAAACCTTCGCTTTCACAAGGGGCGCGGGAATCCAGTCCGTCTCCTCCAGCTTCTTGGCAAAGGTCTCAATCATAAGCGGCACCATAAGAATAATGTTGGGCTCAAACAGCTTGATATTCTTTAATACCCGGAGCAGGGAATCGTTGATACAGATCACCGCCCCGACGGAAATGCCCTTCAGAATATCCATGCTCAGACAGTAGGCATGATGGATCGGCAGCACAGAGAGCAGCACGATCCCCGGCTCAAAGCCCATGTCAAGCGCTGTGGCGTTCTCCGCCAGATTTCTGTGGGTCAGCATCACGCCCTTGCTCTTCCCCGTAGTGCCGGAGGTAAACATGATCGTCGCCAGATCCTCAGGTGCAGGACTGTGGGAAAAGCCCGGCTGCTGCTCATCCAAAAATGTCTCAAAAAGAACTGCCCTCTCGAGAAGCTCCCCTTCCGAATCCGCCTGTCCAGTGGCAATCCAATATTTTAACTTGGGACACTTCTCCACAGCCATCTGTGCCGTAGCGGCCCTCGCCTTATCGTACACCAGCACGGTCACATCCGCCCGGTCAATCAGCTCGCACAGCTCTTCCGCCGGCAGGTTGGCATCCAGAGGCACTGCCACGCTGCCGCTGTTCACCGTGCCGAAATAAGACACGAGCCAGGCATAGGAATTATCTCCCACGATAGCGATATGGCTGCCCTGCTCACCCAGCTTCGCAAGCGCCGCGGAAAACCGCTCGCTGTCTTCCCGAAGCTGCGTGTAGGTCTTTGCCTCCACCACAGTCTCCTTTTTACCGCCGCTCTTCTCCCGCTTCGCCTTGTAGCGCACAGCATCCTGCGGCCCATAGGCTTCCGCCGCCCTGACCAGCAGTTCCCTGATCGTGCTGCTCATAACATTCATATATTTTTCCTCCCTCACACCGAGTTTGTGTCAAACATCGTGCAGACACAAATCTCGTGATTCAAAATTTTAATTTTGAATCGCTTCCAGATACTCTACAGCCTCCTGTACAGTGCGGATGCCAGCCGCTTTCTCCTCTTCGATCTCCACGTCAAAAGTGTCCTCCACCTCGCCCAGCATGCTCATAAAATCAAAGGAAGAAAAGCCCAGATCCTCCATAAACCGCGATTCCGGCTTGATATCCTCCTTCTTGACCTCCACATAGTTCGTAATGATTTCTGCCAACTGATCAAACATGTTATGTCAACCTCCTTTTTATAAATATAACAGTTCAGCCCACGCCATTCACAAAATTATTATATCAGCTTTATGATATCCCCGATCTTCAGCGTCGGGTTCTCAATTCCCTTAAACATGATCTTACAGAGATAGTAATAGAACCGCTCCAAAGTCTCCCGGCTCACAGCCGCCACCTGATGCTCAAAGTTGAAATCCAGTCCGTTATCGTCAGGACGGTGCATCACCGTCAGATACATCGCCTGGGTGGTCGCTCCGTTGGCATACCACTTCGTCTTATAGCGGATATCCCCCAGATTCTCTAACCCCTTTTCCTTCAGGGTCAAAGGCTGATAGGTCAGGGACATAGGCTCATAGGTCGCACCCTGTGGCGTATTATAAAGCTTGCTTCTGTAAGCAAAATACTCCACCGGATCAAAGTTGGTGTGACGGAAGATCTCATTCTGACCGTTCCGGATCGCTAAAATGCCGTCCATAAAACTCTGATCCTTTGTCAGGATCGTCCGGAACGGGAAAGAGTGTATCCTGGTGCCGCCGGACTTTTTCTCCAAAAGCGTGGCGCGTCTTGCGTAAGCCACATTGATGGACACATCATCGTTATCGTTCATCTTCTGCAGATAAGTGCGGATACCCATGATCAGAAGGCACTGCAGGGAGACATGCTGCTCCTCGCAAAAGCGCATGAGCCTCTGGGTCGGCTCCTCCTCCAGATGAAAGATATCCAGCGCCGAATCCACCTGACTTTTCGCAGAAAATGCCGCCCGGGTACCCGGGAATTTCTTCCGTGCTTCCTCCAACTGTCCGGGACCCTGGATGCCGTTAAAAATCGGCTCCGACTCCCCGATCAGCTTCTGAAAATATTCCCTGTCTCTGGCCTGCGCCTTACTTCCCGCCTCGTAGGCCAAGTCCTTTTCTATCTGTTCCACATAGGAACGCATATCCAGCGGATAAGCGATCCCCTCAAACATGGCGTTACAGTAAAGCTCGATCACATCCCGCAAAAAGCAGATAAGGGACTGAGCGTCCATCAACATGTGGTCTCCCAGCACATAAAGTCCCTCGCAGCCGTCCGGCGTCTTGATCATCACCACCCGGTTCATGGGGCTGTCCTCTCTCTCAAAGGGCACTCTGGTCCAGGCAGTCATGATCTCTGCCGCCTCCTCCATGGTCTTGCCCGTAAAGTCCACATACTCAATATCCCGCTCTTCCTTCTCAGCCAGATACTGATACCACTGCTCCTCCTTCTTATCGTAGGCGAAACGCACCCGCATGGACTCACAACGCTCGTAAGCCTTGTAGATTGCCTCCTTTAACGCCGCCTTGTCCAGTTCATACTCAATGGTCAGGCTGGTGCCGATGTTGAGGACCTCCTTCTTCGGACAGAAATCCATATAATAAATATGAAACTTCTGTGCCACCGTAAAGGGATAAGTCTTGTGCCCGTATCTCGTTTTCATAAATATTTTCCCCTCTCTCTGCCAAACTGTCAATCCATTGTCTGCTCTATAAACTGTGTCAGTGCGCTCTCATAGCTTTCCATATCTTTATAATAACTCTCCGCATGAGCCGCCCCCGCCACGATCAGCTTGCTCTTGGGCGAAGCGCAGTGCTCATACATCTCATCACACATACTGCAGGGCACGAAGGTATCCAGCTCGCCATGGATAAAGAGGATCGGCACGGTCGCCTTCTCCACCTCCCGTCTGGCATTGCACTCGTCCATACCGTAGCCCGCAAGACGCCTGTTCACCATATCCGCGCCCGGAATCACCGGAAACGCAGGCAGATGATACATAGAGTGCAGCACATGGGTGAACACTTCCTTGGGAGAAGTAAAACCACAGTCCGCAACGATTCCCTTCACCTGCTCCGGCAGGGTCAGCCCGCTCAGCATCAGGAGCGTCGCCGCTCCCATGGAAGTGCCATGCAGAAGGATCTCCACATCACTGCCAAGCTCTGCGATCACCCAGTTGATCCAAACCAGAGCGTCCCGCCTGTCGGGGCATCCGAAGCCCACATATTCTCCCTCGCTCATGCCGTGGGCCCTTGCGTCGGGCAGAAGCATGGCAAAGTTCCTCTTCTGGTAATAATCTGACAATCCGATGTAATCCGACATGCCCTGACTGGTATAGCCGTGGAAGCAGATCACGATCCTTTTCCTTCTCTGGCCTGCTGCCAGCACGGGGAAATAGGTCCCGTGAAGCTTCAGCCCATCAAAGCTTTCCTGCCACACATCGCTGTGGGGCCTGTCCAGCATCGCCTCTTTACGCTTTTCGATCAAAGGCATGTACTGATTCCAATCCGTACCGGACATCTTCATGGTGCGCTCGGTCTTCGCCCGGCTCCGCTTCATGGTCCGTCCATAAAAATAGGCGATCTCTCCACCGCAGGCTGCCGCCGCAATGCCCAGCCCTGCCGCTGCTTTCAGCAGAAAGTTACCCTTCTTTCCTGTCTTTTTTCTCATTTCTTCTTCGCCGCTTTCTTTGCTTCCTTTTTCATCTGCTTCTGTTTTGCCTCGATAATATCCTTTAAGCGGAGCGCCTTGTCAATGCTGCCTTCCACCTTAAGTTTCTGGGTCGTGAACGCCCATATGGGATCCATCTCTCCTTCCGCGATCTTCACAAGCACGTCCGGTGCACAGATAAATCTGGCGTCTCTGTCATAATACTCGTAGGGCTCCACGTAAAGCACGCCGTCCTTTACTTCCACATAGAAAGCGCCTCCCGCCTCCTCGTCCTCGATGTTAAATTCAAAAGCCAGATGCTCGTGGATATCACTCACATCCGCACCCATAAATCTTCCTTTCATGTCATAAAAAAAATCTGCGTATGTCATTTTCTCCCTCTCCTTTTTCGACCAACGGTCAATTTATACTTCCTAATCATAGCACTACTTTCGACCATCGGTCAACTGCTTTGTAACATAAATTTTTCCAGCGATATGGGAAAAAGAAACGATTGCAATAAAACAGCAGCTATGCTACAATTTTTGCATCATTAACCCTTTAAAAATCAAAGGAGAGATCACATGCGAAAAAGTATCAAAATCATCGTCGGTGCTCTGGTAGCTGTTACTTTACTGGCCGTTGTGCTGTCCAGCTTCCTCACCACCGCTAATATTCTCGATATGAAAGCCTCGGAAGAATTCAACATTGAGGTGAACGCGCTCCTGCAGAGAGCCCAGAAAGCGGAAGTGGCGCATTATAAATGGGTCACCAATCTCAGCCACGCTCTGTATAACGGCGAGGAGTTTACCGGCAGTACCGATCCCACCGGCTGTGTGCTGGGACAATGGCTTTACGGTGAGGCGGGCACAGACGATGCTGCCATTCTTGATCTGCGCAGCCAGTTGGAACCGCTACATAAGGAGCTGCACGAGTCAGCCATTTACGTTTTAGAGCTTGCAGAGTCAGATCAGGAGCAGGCGCTTTCCTATTATCGGGATACGATTCTGGAGAATCTTGGCGTCATTGTAGGGCTTTTGGATCAGGTCGTGGAACGGGGCACGGCCCTCAACGAAACAAGCACAGCGAATATGCAGCAGACCGTTTCGTCCATGCATCTTGTCACTGCTGTCAGCCTTTTTGTGACACTGTTCTTCCTGCTGATCCTGGTGGGCTATATCCTGCGGCGTGTGGTAAGACCTATCCTTATCCTCACGAATAAGACCCAGCCTTTACAGGAAGGCCGCATGAAACTGGAACTCGATTACAATGCAAAAGACGAGATCGGCGATCTGTCCCAGACTCTCAAACAGTCCATAGAACAGACCAGCAAGTATATCGAGGATATCAACCATATTATGAGCCAGCTCTCCGCAGGGAATTTTGATGTATCGGCCTCCGTGCCCTTTGTCGGTGATTTCCGTTCGATCTCAGACTCGATCGACAGCTTTACCGCTTCCCTCTCCGCCGTCATGGCGAATATTCAGGAAGTGGAACACAAGGTGTTCGGACAGGCGAAAAGCCTATCGGACGGCTCCCAGGCTCTGGCACAGGGTGCCACCGAACAGGCCAGTGCTGTGGAAGAGCTTTCCGCTACTCTGGATGATCTGTCCAGAAGCGCCAAGCAGAATATCCAGACAGCCGCCGAGATGCGCGACAATGCACAGCTCACCGGCGAACAGGTAAACACAAGCAGTGAACAGGTGGAAGTGCTCATCAGCGCCATGCAGGATATCAGCAGCACATCCGAGCAGATTGAAAAGATCATTGCCACCATTGAAAATATCGCTTTCCAGACAAATATCCTTGCATTGAATGCCGCTGTGGAAGCCAGCCGGGCAGGTGAGGCCGGAAGGGGATTTGCGGTGGTAGCCGGAGAGGTGCGCAATCTTGCCGGGCAGTCCGATCAGGCTGCGAAAGCCACAAAAGAGCTCATTGAAAATTCTGTACGGGCGGCAGCGCGCGGCAATCAGATCGTCAATGAGGTTTCCGATTCCCTGCAGAAAACACTCACGCTGGTCATGGANTCCAACTCNGCCATCAACNCCTTTACGGACGCCGTACAGGCGGAAGCCACTTCCATTTCGCAAGTGGCCGAGGCNGTTGGNCAGATNTCCAATGTGGTNCAGTCAAATACNGCCAANAGTGAGGAATCCGCCGCNGTCAGCGCTGAGCTGTTTGAACAGGTCAATCTGNTGCGAAGCCANACCAGCNCTTTCCGGCTGAAACGTCATTAANAAACGGCGGCTGTTCTTCTTTCGGAGAACGGCCGTTTTTTCCAATCTTTNNANGNTAAGGAGATTTTACATCATGGCAGACCCGAAGAAATNCGACCGGATCCTGGATGCGCTGGAACAGCTTCTGATCGACAGCAGCATNGAGAATATNTCNGTNAGCGATATCGCCGCCAAAGCCGGNATCGGCAAGGGNAGCATCTACTACTATTTTCCCTCNAAGGAGGCNATCCTNGANGCNCTGATCCAGCGAAACTANGAAAAGCCCTTAANGACTGCCAAGGATCTGGCGGANCAGACAGATATNCCNCCCTTTACACGTATGGCCATGCTGTTNCANGCCTGCCGCAGNTCCNCCGCCGCCTTNNTNAAACAGGNCAANGAAAANAANCGGGCGGTNACTCTCCAGGAATCCGCCTATCTGNACCAGAAATATTTAAANTATATGNTTTCNGAGNTNAAGCCNAANCTNNCNAAGATCATCNNACAGGGNATNGCCGCCGGNGAGATCCANTTNNANNANCCNGAGGCNCTNGCGGAGATCGNNCTGATCGTNCTTGGTNTCAAGNTGAACAACACNTTTCTCTCCGCCACACCNGANGANTGCGANTACACNATCCGNGGNCTGATCGCNCTGCTGGAACAGGGCACNGGNGTNCCNGAGGGAACCCTGAATTATCTGCACTTTACAGAGNAATAATACNAAGAACCGTTTTACANGAAAAANGAAAGGACGGTGTGATCATGTACAANGACAACACCANCGGGCGGCTGACNCTGCCCACAGANGTGGATATGGTGGAGGAGACCATACGCCTNAAGGANCTTCTGGGNGCNGACGCCCTGCGTGACTGTGACGGCACCGATATGCCGGAGGCTCTTCTNTCTCAGGACGCCAANATNTANGCCACCTANTACACCACCNGNAANGACAATGCCTGGGCCGAAGCGAATCCNGATGAGNTCCAGCAGGAATACCTNATCAGTGACCGGGTGACTGCCAGAGATACCACTCTCCGGATCCGCCTGATGAAAGGCTTCCACACCCAGCAGCTCAAGGTCAACACCATTGACGATCCGAAACGCTGGTGGGANGTGATCGACAGAACNACCGGCGAGATCGTTNCNACNGATCACTGGCGCTACGACGAANGCACCGGCGAGGTGGAGATCGACTCGGTTCCCTATCANCAATACACNGTGAGCTTTCTGGCNTTTCTGATCTGGGATCCGGTGCATATGTATAACTTTATCACCAATGACTGGAAGGATGCGCCCCACCAGCTGACCTACGATGTGCGNCAGCCCAAGACCCAGGCTTACGTCAAGGAGAAATTAAGACGCTGGTGTGANGAGAACCCNGANGTNGACGTGGTGCGCTTCACCACCTTCTTCCATCAGTTNACCCTGACCTTCGANGACCAGAAGCGGGAAAAATTCGTGGAGTGGTTCGGCTACAGCGCCAGCGTCAGCCCTTACATTTTAGAGCAGTTTGAAAAGTGGGCAGGTTACCCTTTCCGCCCGGAATATATCGTGGACGAGGGCTATCACAATTCCATCTTCCGTATCCCTTCCAGGGAGTTTCTGGATTTTATAGAGTTCCAGCAGATCGAGGTGAGCAAGCTGGCGAAAGAGCTGGTGGATATCGTACACAGCTACGGCAAGGAAGCCATGATGTTTTTGGGCGACCACTGGATCGGCACCGAGCCCTTNGGCAAATACTTTGCAAACATCGGTCTGGACGCGGTGGTGGGCTCCGTGGGCGACGGCGTGACCCTGCGCATGATCTCCGACATTCNGGGCGTAACCTACACGGAGGGCAGACTNCTGCCCTACTTCTTCCCGGATGTATTCACAGAGGGCGGCGATCCCATCGGCGAAGCTCAGGATAACTGGCTGAAAGCCCGCCGCGCGATCCTGCGTTCCCCTCTGGACCGGATCGGCTACGGCGGCTATCTGAAGCTGGCAAACGAGTGGCCCGGCTTTATTGACCAGNTAAGTCATCTTGTGGAGGAATTTCGCCAGATCCATGCCAATATGCAAGATTCCAAGGCCTACACCGCTCCTTTTAAGGTGGCAGTTCTGAACAGCTGGGGGAATCTGCGGCGCTGGATGGCAAACCAGGTGCATCACGCTCTCTGGTATCGCGAAATCTACTCCTATGTAGGTGTGATCGAGGCTTTGAGCGGTATGCCCATAGACGTGGAATTTATCACCTTTGAGGAAATGAAGCAGGGAATCGATCCCGCCATCCGGGTCATCATCAACGCCGGAGACGCCTACACCGCTTTCAGCGGCGGCGACCACTGGAAGGATGCGGACTTAGTCTGTGCCCTGCGGCGCTTTGTGGACGAGGGCGGCGGCTTCATCGGCGTGGGCGAACCCACCGCCTGCCAGTATCAGGGACGCTTCTTCCAGCTGAGCGATGTACTTGGCGTGGACAGAGAACTGGGCTTCTCCATGAGCACCGACAAATACAACGAGTTGAACAGAGAGCATTTTATTCTGGAGGACGTGAGCGGCGACATCGATTTCGGTGAGGGCAAGAGCCGCATCTACGCCCAGGGAGAAAACTACCAGATCCTCGACATGGACGGCAAATACAGCCGTCTGGTGGTGAACGAGTACGGCAAGGGCCGCAGCGTCTATTTCACTGGACTGCCCTACTCCCCGCAAAATTGCCGTATCCTGCTGCGCGCCATCTATTACGCGGCGCATCGGGAAGAAGAAATGAAAAAATACTACGTTTCAGACGTGGAGACAGAGATTGCCGTGTTTGAAAAGACGGGAAGAATCGCCGTCATCAACAACACCAAGGTACCCAAGGAAACGGATCTCTATATCGAGGGAGCCCTGAAAACCCATCTGTCTCTCGCTCCTATGGAATTAAAATGGATTGAAATATAAAAACGGAGGAACTGCAATGCCAATGAGCCCTGCCCTGGAAACCATAGACGAAGCCATCCCGGCCTTTACTCTGGAGGGTGTACTGCGGGAAAAAGCCCCCTACGGAAACGGCCATATCAACGACACCTTTCTGCTCACCTGCGGCACGGCGAAAGGCGAAAAAAAATACATCCTGCAGCGGATGAATCACAGTATCTTTCANGANCCNGCNGCNCTCATGGANAATGTGGCAANCGTCACCGCCTATCTGCAAAAGGCAATCCTGGAAAGAGGCGGCGATCCCNCAAGNGAGACTTTNNGNGTCATNAAAACCAAANGCGGNGANAANTATTTCGANGATAGCCGCCACAACTTTTGGCGTGTCTTTCTTTTTATCNATGATACCTTCTGTCTGGAAAANGTGGAAAANGCCCGGGATTTCCATGACTGCGCAGTGGCCTTCGGCGGTTTTCAAAGNCAGCTNNCNGACTATCCGGCAGACACCCTGCACGAGACGATTCCCCGCTTCCACCATACCCCCTCCCGCTTTCAGGCTTTTNANAAAGCGGTGGCGGAGGACCCTCTTGGACGCGCTGCCCTGGTACAGCCGGAGATTAACTTTGCCCTGGAAAGGGAAGCNGACACTCATATCCTCACGGATCTTCTGGAGAAGGGCGAACTGCCTCTCCGGGTGACCCACAATGACACCAAGTTAAACAATATTCTTTTTGACAACGCGACGAGAAAGGCGCTGTGCATCATAGACCTAGACACCGTGATGCCTGGTCTGTCCCTCTATGATTTCGGAGACTCCATCCGTACCGGCGCCAGCACCGGCGCGGAGGACGAGACGGATCTGTCCAAGGTTATGCTGGATNTNTCCCTGTTTGANACTTTCACCGAAGGATTCCTGAAAGGCTCTCAGGGCAGCCTCACCGACCGGGAGATNGCCCTTCTTCCTATGGGTGCGAAGCTGATGACCTTCGAGTGCGGCATCCGCTTTCTGGCGGACTTCCTTATGGGGGACACTTATTTCAAGATTCACCGGGAAAACCATAATCTGGACCGGGCCAGAACCCAGTTTAAACTGGTGGCGGATATGGAAAAGAAGTGGAAAGATATGGCGGATATCGTTAAGAGATCAAGTCTGTTATGAAGTTTTCGCCTTTTCAAACATATGGTTAAAGTAGGTTCCCTTAAACGCTGCATAACTGTTTCGCGAAATCGGTATCACTGCATTGTGAACCGTGGTGACCTCCGTCTTTGAGAACCGCTCCACATTGCTCAAATTCACAATATAACTGCGGTGACAGCAGCAGAATCCGTTTTTCGGCGAAAACACTTCCGCGCACTTTGAGAACAGTTCACGGATCGCGATCGTCCTGTCATTTGACAAATGGACCAGAACCTGCTTGTTCTGTGCCTCCAGATAGTCCACGTCGGCAATAGCAATTCTTTGAAAGCCGTCAGCCGTTTTTGCAGTAAAAAAAGTTTCCGGCTGCCTGAATATTTTCAAAAAATCATCCAGCACGAGAAATAACTTTGCCGCATCCACAGGCTTTATCAGATAATTGAGAGCTTTTACCTCATAGGAATCGACAGCAAATTCTTTGGATGAGGTAAGAAATATAATAGGAACTGTCTGATTTGTATTCCTGAGTTCTCTGGCCGCATCGATACCGCTCAATAACGGCATGATCACATCCAGAATGATCAGATCCATACACTCACTCATCTGGGCATCAATCAGATCATCTCCATTTGTGAACCGATAGATGGTAAGTTTGATTTCCCGTTCTTTCGCCCACTTTTCCAACATCGAACAGACGGCACCTATAAAATGTATTTCATCATCACAAACCGCTATTTTCATCATATCACCTCTAAATAATGATTCTCAAAACAAAAGAATGATCCGTAGTCGAAAAATGACACTGCCCTTTTAACTGCTCCACATAGTATACAATGCTTTTCACACCAATGCCATGCCCTTTTTGTCCGGAGGTGGGAATACCATCGACAAATACCGGCATTTTCTCGATCGGATTCTCGATTTCAAGAAGAAGATGATTTTTCCTCTCAAAAACAGAAAGGTTTATCCACTTCTCTTCCATATCCGTTTCCTCTAATGCATGCATGGAATTTTCCAGAGCGTTGGATAAAATAGTGCCAATCGCCATATCCGGACAGGGCAGCCCGCCCTCTCCTACAGCAATATCACATTTTAATGTAATCTCCTTCTCATCAAACCACGTCTGATAAATAGAAATGACAGAATTGATCATTTCGTTTTTGCAGTAGGTCATGATTGCCGTATCATCACTGGAATCTCCGATCTCCTCAATATAGTCAATCGCCTTCTCCACATTGTTATTCTGAAGCTGTATCAGAATGATATTTAAATGATGCCGCATGTCATGCCTTAAGATAGAGAGCTTTTGCTTGCTGCGTTTTACCTGATTGATCTCCTTTTGGATAGAGAGAAACTGCATTTCCATCAGATCANTGTACCGCTTCATCTCCTGTCTNTNCTCATATTCCCGAAAGTAAACGATCAGNAAAACAAGATATGAGATNCAAAAAACAAATCCCATAAATTCAACTAATACTTTATTGCCGGAATAAAGCAGACCGGAAAGCTTNGCNAAGAAATAGTCAAAGAAATAATATACCGTGGGAAGAAANCCTATGATATAAAGCTCCCGTGTATCCCTGGCAAAGATAGATTCGGTGGTACGGCATACATATCTGCACAACAGAAAAAACGTAACCACTGTGATCAGGATTCGTGAAACATAATAACACCACTCTTCGCCCGTGAACATCCATATCAATAATCCGATCCAATTGCTCAACTGGCAGCAGAGATAAGCAGAAAACACAGAAATGCAGGATGAAACAACAGGATATTTATAATACAGAACTAAAAATAGGATCAACGGCAGATGAATGATGATCACATATTGATCGGAGATCACCTTGCCCATCAGTCCAAAGCCGACAACATATAAGAATCCTTCACAGAGAGCCGCCAAATACAGCGTAACGATATTTTTCCGGTTCTGCTTTACCCCTAAAAAGAAAGCAGACATGTAAAAACCGAACAGCAGAGTGATGGTATAATATGTAAATGATAAAACTTCTAACAACATTGATCAATTCTTCCTGTTTTCCCGTCTTACTGCAATTCTAACATTTCACCTGATAAATGTAAATGTGCGGCATTTGCAATCCACACCNTATATTTACCATTCACGCAAAATGTCAAAAAAGAGGGAAAAAATATGATTATATAGATATAAATATTTTACCCTTGTATAACTTGAGACAGGAGGACAGCACCTATGAGTAAAATATGGGAGTTCTTTGATACGATGGAGGAAATATGGTATTACAATCCCTTTCTTGAGCGGCAGGTAATGCTCAAGGATACACTGGTGGAGGCGGACGGGAAAGAATACCGCATGGAGCTTGCCATTGACTCCGACAGGCAGGAACTGCTGGACAAACTGAAAGAAATGAGTTACCGCGATCAGCTTACCCAGATTGGAAACCGTCACGCTATGAACGAGTACATAGACAATCTGCAAAAGGAACAAAGCCTGGGAATCGTTTATTGTGATGTGACCGGACTGAAACAAGTCAACGACCAGAAAGGGCATGCTTCCGGTGACAAACTGATCGCAGAAGCGGAAAAGAAAATGTATCAGGATAAGGCCGCGTACTATAAGAAATACGGTTTTGACAGGCGACACTCATGGGAAACCGTTGCCAACTGGATGTGATCCAACACATATTATGACTATAAAAAGACACTGGAAGATATGGTAATAAACGAGAGGGGATAAAATATAATGAAAAGATTAGCAAAATTAGTATCACTTACATTAGTTGGCGCCATGGTTTTTTCTACACCCGTTATGGCAAAAGAAGTCGGTGCACCGGTTGCCGTTTATCTGGAGGAGCCCTCTGACATCGGCGTTCCTGCCATTACTGTTCNCGCTATTGACGAAGATAAAATGGTTGACGAATACATGGCAAATGCAGTTACCGGAATCTGGGCTATGGACAGCGTGATTCCTGTTGCACAGGGCGGAGACGTGATCCTTGACGGTCAGAAATCCAACGTGACATTCCCGGTTCTCAAACCCGAGTTATCCCGCGTGTATTCTGCTAAGGATCTCGCTGCTTCTTTAGGCGGATCCGTATTAAATGTAATAAAGACCGAAACACATGTAGGCTTTGGTGTTGCAAACGTTAACTACTATATGCCGGGCATCACAGGTGCAGAGAATATTCATGTTTATACTTATAATGAGTCCACCAACACATGGGTTGAAGTTACTGTTACCGAAAAGAGAGCGGATCATGTTGTAGTGAATCTGACAGGTACCGGCGTGTTGGCGTTTATTGTAACACCGTAATGAATCCAAAATAACTGTAGTTTCCAGTGTCTTTTTATAACCATAATAAAAGAAAGAAGGCTTTCGGCGTTGCATATGCCAAAAGCCTTTATCTTTGTATTTTCTCCGAACCGATAAGGTGGCTACTTCTAAACCATCGTCATAAACCACTCTACTGTTTTAGGATCGTGATGAGAAAAGAACAGGCTCTCTCCACCGTCCAGCGCTTCCACTTTCGCCATCTCTTCCGCTGTCAGTCTAAAATCAAACACATTGAAATTCTCCTCCATCCGTTCCTTATGCGTAGACTTTGGAATCACCACCACGCCGCTCTGAATCAGAAAGCGCAAAGCAACCTGTGCCGCAGATTTGCCGTGACCTGCACCGATCTCTTTCAGAACAGGATTATTAAAATAATCATTTTTTCCCTCTGCAAACGGTCCCCATGATTCAATCTGTGTACCGTTTTTCTTCAGATATTCCTTCGCGATCTTCTGCTGCTGAAATACATGGGTCTCCACCTGGTTGACAGCCGGTTTGATCTCTGCAAAATGGTGGATATCAAGATATCTGTCAGGATAAAAGTTGGATACGCCGATTGCTCTTACCTTTCCTTCCTTGTAGGCTTCCTCCATCGCCCGATAGGTTCCATAATAATCGCCAAACGGCTGATGAATCAGCAACAGGTCAATATAGGAAATCTGTAACTTATTTAAAGATTCCTCGATGGAGGCTTTCGCTTTCTCATAACCTGCATTGGATATCCATACNTTGGTGGTNATAAANAACTCTTCTCTNGGCAGTCCGCATTTTNCCAGGGCNTTTCCTACCCCTTCTTCATTGCCGTACGCCTGNGCCGTGTCAATGCTTCTGTATCCGATGCGAATCGCATCCAGAACACATTCCTCTGTCTGCTCCGGCGGTGTCTGATAGACTCCGTATCCAAGCACAGGCATTTCTACTCCATTGTTTAATTTGACATATTCCATTTTCATACCTCCTGATATTCATATTTTGCATTCTCGTTTTCTTTTGNTAATTGCATTTTACTTTTTTCTATNGAAAATGTACAATATAAATATCGAAACNTGCATTTCATAAAACGAATACTGAACAAGGAGACACATGATGTTAGATTTGAACGAATTAGAACAGCTTACCGCCTTTGCAGACATGGGAACNNTATCTATGGCNGCAGANANNCTTCATATCTCACAACCCACGATCACAAGGACAATGCAGCACCTTGAAGATGTTTTCGGGGTATCCCTGTTTGTAAGAGGAAAAAACAAGATCACACTCAATGACACGGGCTTAAAAGCGGTAGAGCAGGCAAGGCAGCTCCTGTCAGCAGCAGATAACGTTTTAAGAACTGTAAAGGCATTCGATAAGAGCCTGCACACCATCACCATCAGTTCCTGTGCGCCTGCCCCTCTATGGTATGTGCTTCCCGTCCTTTCCTCCGCATATCCCGATATGACGATCGCATCTTCCATAAAAAGCATGCCTGCTATCTGCGAAGACCTTGATTCAGGATTCTGCCAGCTGGCGATTCTNCCACAAAATGTACAGTACGAGCATTACGTAAATATCCCTTTTCTGAAAGAAAATCTGTCGGTCTGTGTACCGGCCTCCCATGCCCTNTCAGAGANGTCTTCCGTAACNTTTTCTGAGCTGAACGGGTTTAATTTCCTACTCAAATCAGAAATCGGATTTTGGGATGAAATGTGCCGGCTTCAAATGCCNGCCTCCAAATTTTTAGTACAGAAAGACCAATTTGAATTTGAAGAACTGGTCAGGGAATCTTCACTGCCCTGCTTTACAACAAATCTTGCGAAGGATGAACAAAACCTTCTGGCAGACAGAATCAAAATTCCTGTGANCGATTCGGACGCGAATGTGACTTANTATCTGGCCTGCCATTCTCANGCAAGAGCATATNCGGATGCGCTAAAGCNTATTTATATCAATCATGTTTCTCTCCCCGGGAATGACCTATGCCGATGAATTTGTATGGTTTAACTGGAATAACATTTTGGCTTCTCTGAAAAAGCGTTCCTCTCCATCTTTCCATATCAAAGATTCTCAGTTCTCCAATCCATTAAAAACCAGAGAAGTCTGCCTACCTAATCAATCCAAGTCCTTGTAACCATTCAGAAACTTCTGAGGACGCATCCTGCAGTTCGTGTTCCTGAATTGCAAGTCCNTCTAAAATANTNGCATCNGGCANNGTANCCCGGATTGAATCAANGCTTTTCCCCCACACACCATTGCCATAAGTAGTAAANGGAATTACNGTTTTNCCAGAGNAATCATATCCCTCTAAAAACGTAAATACCGGCATAGGCATATTATTCCACCAATTAGGAAAACCGACGAAGATCACATCATACTGGCTCATATCTGGNGCAGCACTGCTAAGAGCCGGTCGGATGTTATCACGCTGTTCCTGCAAAGAGATACCGGACAGTTCGTTAATATCATCNGTATATGGTGTTTCCGGTTCAATCTCAAACAATTCNCCACCCATCTGTTCCTGAATCATTTCAGCGAGCTGCTTTGTGTTCCCCGACCATGAAAANTAAGCAATTAAAACTGCNGATTCAGAANCGGCATCTGCTTTTTCGCTATTACTATCACTGTTTTCATTTTCTTGGGTTTTAGATGCAGAATCTGTGCTATTTTCCACTGACGAATCTGTATTCAGNTTTCNCTCTNCTGNTAAATTACTATTTCCACACGCTCCAAGTGTAAATATCATAAAAGCTGNAATTCCTACCATTAGCATCTTTTTTAACATAAATAAAACACACCTTTCCTTTTTTACTTAAATTCTGATTTCCTCTAAAATATCCGAAACAATCTGCTCCGGTGTTAGGCGGTATCT
>JAAUZL010000024.1 GCA_014804615.1 Lachnospiraceae bacterium | reverse complement strand
GAAGTGATTCTCTGGCAGTTTTGCGAAGCAATACTGCGATCCTCGATAGCTCAATGGTAGAGCACGCGGCTGTTAACCGCGGGGTTGTAGGTTCGAGCCCTACTCGGGGAGTTGAGAAAAGCCCGTAAACATCATCGTTTACGGGCTTTTGTTATGCAAAAAATTTTACTATAAGACAAAGAAATAGATCGCATGGCTGCTAAAACGACCATGCGACTGGTAACCGGAAACAGACAGGGACGGCGCTGCTCTTCTTATCTCACTTTTCTTTTTCTGCTGGTAAGCTTTTGAGCGTGGATTGCTTGGAAAAAGATTCGGGGATGAATTGATTACACGATCCCCCGGCAATGTAGAACATTGATATGTATGAGTGAAGAAGAGGAGGAAGAACGATGAGCGATGTCACATACAGAGTTGAGGGAGATTATCTGATACCAAACCTTATTATGGATGGTGAGACAGACGGCAGCACGGAGGAAGAAGTGGAATGTCTGCTCAGAGAGATGATGGAGAGGCAATGTGTAGATGAGGAACTGAAAGCCTCGGATCAGATGGCGTGGGTGAGGAAGGTCAATGCATTAAGGGCGATGGCAGGGGAAGTGGTGCTGCGGGAGATCGTGTATCAATAGAGAAATTTCTTACGAATAAGATATTTAAGGTCTAAAAACAAATGAGCCATAAAAGGTCTGGAGTCTGGATAAGGTGGCTGCAGACCTTTTTATGTGTGGTAATCATCTGTGAAAAATGCGATGAAATTTGAAAATGAAAGGATAATTTGGTATGATAAAATTTAAGTAGACATTGTCTGCCTAAATTGAAACAGAACGATTATTGTGAATAATAGTGGTTGAGAACAGCATAATAAGTTGATAAAACGGAGGACAGTGTAATGACAAACACACAGGCATGGGATTATGCGATAGGCATGATAAAGGTTGATGGTCTTGAACCTACGGAAGAGTTTAAGGAATATATCGAGAAAGAAAAGCGTGGTGAGGTTACGATGGCAGATATTAAACAGTACCTTGACAAAAAATATAAAGTAAAAGAAGGATAATCCTATGAGGGATATTTATCTTTATGAAGATTGTGGTGTTCTGAAAAACCTCATGAATATAAAAGATAAAAAGATTCTCGAGGATGCAGAGGCAGATTATGTGACATATCGTTTGAAAGAAATTGCGATAGATCCTTTACCGGGAGCATACGATTACGAACATCTCTTGAGAGTACACAGATATATTTTTCAAGATATTTATGAATGGGCAGGTCAGTCGAGGGAACTAAATATTTATAAAGAAGAGCCGGTATTAGGCGGATTATCAATTGATTATTCTGACAGGATGGATATATTAAGAGACGTGGAAAATGTTCTGGCGGAAATGACAAAAAAGCCATGGAAGAACATGATTTTGCATGAAGCGGCGGTACAGTTTGCGGATTCATTGGCAAAGTTATGGCGGATACATCCATTTAGAGAAGGTAACACCCGTACAATAGTTACTTTTTGCTGCCAGTATGCTGATGAGATTGGCTTAACTCCTAATCGTAAATTGTTTGAGGATAATGCGCAATATGTCAGGACAGCATTGGTAGCTTACAATGCTGTATTTGATGATTTGGGGGATTTATCAAAGAAAGAATATCTGATAAAGATTGTGGAAGATGCAATTAAGGAGAAAGGAGAAGCTTAATATTTCAATGATATTATGCAGAGAGAAAGTATGGAAAATGAAATAAATAGTTATTGTGGAGTTGGAAAAATACAATTTGGAATGGAAGAATCACAAATATATGATATCTGCGAAAATAAATTGAATAAGAGAGTTAATAAATATTGTGATGAATATGAATTGTATTGGGATAATAGGGGGATTGGTATTGTATGTAATAAAGAGGGCAAATGTGTTGCGGTTGAAGGTAATGTTTTGTCCAAAATTACATATAAAGGAGTAGAATTAGTTGGAAAACCATATGTAGAAGTTAAAAAATATTTGTTGCAGTTCGGACAAGAAATCGTTGAGGATGAATGCGGATGTACAATATATGATTTGGGAATAGGACTTTATGTGCCTACGCTAAAGGCAGGGGAGAATGAAGAGGTGGAGGGTGTAATTGCTTTTGTAAAAGATTATTATAACTAGTGAACTTAGCAATAAGCAGGAGACTCTCCCTTGTGATTTGGTCTGTTTTGCATACATTGCTGGTGGTGATGGACTTTTGCATTATGCGAAGGTAGGAATCCGTGCTTGTTAATAGAAAAGGAGGCGGAGGAGAAGTCTTAAGGCCGGGGCTTGGGGTGTCCCCAACAAGCAAAGCGAGACGCCTAAGGCGGCGAAGCAATGATCAGGATATCCGAAAAGGATATCCTGATCCATTGCTTGCCTGATGAGAAAAGAAAACAATGGAAACGGGATTTTATTAGAATTATTGTATTTTGACTGTAAGATTTATATAATATGATTAAAGAAAAGAGAAGCCAAAAGAAATATTGTAACAAGATAAAATGTTAGCCAAGAATTGCAAAATAGCAAGTATGAAAGGCAGGTAGTCTGTATGTCTATTACGGGGTATTATGACGGAACGGCTGTTCAAGTGGATGGACAGTTGCAAATAAATCAAAGAGTCATAGTTATACCAATAGAAAATGAAGAGAACTTAATGGATACAGCAGCGGGAGGGCTCCATAAATATGCAGATCCATCTATGATCGGATTGGAAAAAGATGCGTGGAGAGAGGCGATGGTGAAAAAGCATGCTCAAAAATAGTCATATGCTGGATGCAAATGCTGTGTTGAGATTTTTGCTCAAAGATATTGAGGAACAGTTTCAAGAGGTGAAATCTATCGTTAAAAGAGACCGTTGCTATGTAACGCTTGAAGTAATGGCGGAAGTGTGCTATGTTCTGGAAGGCTTATATCAGGTCTCGAGAGGGGATATAGCAGATAGTTTCCGCAAATTGAATTTTGATGTTACCATTTTAAATGTAGATGTATTTTTGCGGGCATTAGAAATATTTGAAAAGCCGCCTAAACTGGATTTTGTAGATTGTCTGCTCTACGGTTATAAGATGGAGCGGGGCATTGGTATTGTAACTTTTGATAGGCAATTGCAGAAACAGTTGGGAAACATCGAAAATCTATAGATATAGAATAGAAACGGTAGAGATAGAGAAAAGGTTTATTCCTGTTATTATCAGGGAGTGGTTACGGTATGTAACCGCAACGCTGGTAGAGCACGCGGCTGTTAACCGCGGGGTTGTAGGTTCGAGCCCTACTCGGGGAGTTTTAAAGAATCTATAGGTGTTATTACTTATAGATTCTTTTTTGTATAATAAGGAGGAAATATTATGGCATTTACATTACAGATTAAACAGAAGAAACTTTTTGGAAAGACGAAACTTGATATTCCGGCATTGGCTCGTGCGTGCGGATTTAAGTATGGTTCGGATGATGACTTTTTTGTTTTGCAGGAAGGTCAGGAGAATAATAAGACAGCTATTTTTTATAATCCTGACAGAATTGGACGAGGAATTTTTTTTGATGGAACAGAAAGCGAAAACGGATTTTATGAGATAAGTTACAATATTCCTACGACAAGAGGAGAGATAATAGATTTCACCAGACTGGTACAAGAAGTAGAACGGCGTTTAGGTAAGGTGGAGATGTATTGTGTAGAGGAAGAACGTACTTTTACAACCGGAGAATTGGAACAAAATATTGATAAGTTTGTAGATTTCAGTTTAGAGTCATTGAAGCAGTTTTGTAATAATGAGGAATATGAGAATTATATACTTACATTGGCGTTATGGCCATATACTTTGCCGACAGAGAAGGTATCGGATTGGAAAAACCGTACGGATTTAGCCGACTTTGAGCAGACGCTGCACGCTATCCAATCACGGGATGTGTATTATGCAAAACCGCGGCTGCTGCGAAAAGGTGATGCAGGGGAAATAGGCGCTTTTTATGTGTTGACGGAAGAGTGTGAAAGTGTTCTTCCTGTTCGCGCAGATGGATTTCTGAATTTGAGTGATATAAAAATAAGCGAGGGATTTATCCAATTTTATATTTACAGTGAAGATCGCATGTTGGAAGGCTTGTATCCTTACGAGCGCTTTATGGAAGAAATACGACAATATGGTGTTCAGCAGTTTGATACAGATCATATTTTGATTCCGCCGATGAATAAAGAGAGTCTTGAGAGACTGGCGGATAAATTAAGTTAAAAGCGGCAGAAAACCTATATCTGGGATTTAAGAAAAGCGCTGGAGATACAAATATGATAAAGAAATTACTTAGTGTGGTGCTTGCGGCCTCTATGATAAGAAGCAGTCTGGTGGATGCGGATCAGGTTTTGCAGCAATCCCGACAGAACATGGAGGGGAAAGTTCTCAATATCTGGTGCTGGAATGATGAGTTCCAGAGGTATTTCAACGACTATTATCCTGATGTCGAGTCTGTTTCAAAAGACAGGTTGACAACGACTCTGAAGAATGGCATCACGGTGAAATGGACGATCAATCTCTCTTTAGACAATAACTATCAAAATGAATTGGACGAAGCATTGATGGCGCAGGACAGCGCGGCGGCTGATGACAAGATTGATATCTTTTTGCTTGAGGCAGACTACGCACTGAAATATGTGAGCGCTGATGCAGATGCTGCAATATCGCTTTCTGAGCTGGGAATCACAACAGATGATCTTGCCGATCAGTATCAGTATACGAAGGATATTGTTACGGATGAAAACGGTGAGCAGAGGGCAGCGTCATGGAATGCAGAGCCCGGTCTGTTTGCTTATAGACGTTCCATCGCAAAGGATGTTCTTGGAACAGACGATCCGGAGGAAGTTCAGGCCGCTCTTTCCGATTGGAATAAGTTCAATAAGGTTGCAGCACAGGCGAAGGATAAAGGGTACTATATGCTTTCCAGCTATTATGATTCCTTCCGTGTATTCTCCAACAATGTGGATAAGCCTTGGGTGGGAAGAACTAATGCGCCTTTTGTTGAGACGACTACAGTAACAGTAGATCCCAACATCATGGCATGGGTCAAACAGACAAAAGAATTTACAGATAACGGATATAATCATAAAGCTACACTCTGGAGTGATAGATGGATGCAGGATCAGGGTGCGGATGCGAAGGTATTCGGGTTCTTCTATTCGACGTGGGGAATCAATTTCATGCTGGCCGGTACAGCCGGCGAAGCAGGCTATGGCGACTGGGCAGTATGTCAGGGGCCGCAGCCTTATTACTGGGGCGGGACATGGATGGCTGCTGCACAGGGAACGGATAACCCAATACTGGTGAAAGACGTTATGTTAAAGCTGACTTGCACAAAGGATATTATGAAAGCAATGGCAGAGGACCCTCATATTCAGGATTATGCCAATACAGTATCCGGTATGCAGGAGATTGCTGCTGATCCCGACTTCGAGTCAGAATTACTGGGTGGACAGAACCCTGTTGGATTGTTCTCTGAAGCGGCATCTGCTGTTGATATGAGCAATATTTCCGCTTATGATCAGGGATGTAATGAGGAGATACAGAATGCTTTTATCAACTATTTTGACGGCTATATCGATCTGGACGCTGGAAAGGATAATTTTGAGACAGCGATTAAGAAACGGTATCCTGAGATCGTAAAGGTTGAATGGCCCGAATGATTCATTGATAAACTTTAGCACATTAAAAAACACTGGATGTAGGTTTAAAATGCCTATATCCAGTGTTTTTTATTTTAACATAATAGTTTGCGTTATACATGATTGAAGTGCAAAAGCTGTGTAACAGGGATGTCCAGTGCGTCCGCAATATCAAATAAGGTGTCTAGGGAGATAGACGTTGGCATATTAGGGGCTTCGATATTGCTCATATGTGTTCTGCTTATATTTATTGTTTCCGCCAGTTGTAATTGTGTTAATCCTTTCATTTTTCGATAATAAGCAATGTTTAAACCTATCATTTTATATTCTTGTTTTCTTTTTTTACACATAAAATCCACCTCATATTATAGTTTACAAAGCAGGACAGTGCAAATAAACAATACATGAACGCGTAATTGCAATGTATAGTATTGCACATGCAAAGTGAAAGTGATAATATATAAACGTGTTGGAGCAAAAGAAAAAACAATACAATACTATATGTTTAAATATATTGAAATATACGTTTTGGAGGAGAGTGCGTGGATTCTTTATTTATTGTGATGCCGGCATATAACGAGGAAGAAAATATTGAAGGTGTAGTAAAGCAATGGTATCCGGTGCTCTATGGGAAAGATGAAAAATCGCGGTTGGTAATTGCGGATAGTGGAAGTACAGATAAAACACATGAAAAGCTGAAAATATTACAGAGAGAATATCCAAAACTTGAAATTCTGAGCGAAACCCCAAAACAACATGGCCCTAAAGTGATCGCATTATATGATTATGCTATTAAGCAGGGGGCAGCATATGTTTTTCAGACGGATTCAGATGGACAGACGGATCCTGTGGAATTTGATGGCTTTTGGGAAAATAGGAAACAATATGATGGTATTTTTGGATATCGCAATGCAAGAGAAGATGGCAGAATAAGGTCTTTTGTTGAGAAGATAGTTTGTTTTTTGCTGAGGATTTATTTTGGAATAAAAGTTCCTGATGCGAATGCCCCATTTCGTCTGATGAACGTACAGACTGTCAAAAAATATTTATATAAGTTACCTTCAGATTACCATATTCCCAATATTATAATCACAACTTATTTTGTTTATTACAATGAGAAAACCTTGTTTAAAACGATTTCTTTTCAGTCCCGTCAAGGTGGAAAAAATTCTATCAATATTTTAAGTATTATCAAAACCGGATGGAAGGCGTTGGGAGATTTTAAAGGGATGAAGAGAGAAATGAGGAATTGAATGGGAAATGGTATTTATTTGATAAAAATGATAAAAAGAAATAAAGAGAATCTCATTGTTGGACTGCTTATGACATTTTTGTCTTTTGTTTTTTTGCTGGAGAGTCCATTGCATCCGTGGATCGGCGGGGATACAAGAACGGATTCCGGTGTTTTTAAGGCGGTAGCGTTTATGATGGAGAGAGGTTATATGCCTTATAGAGATTCCTTTGATCATAAGGGGCCGCTTATTTACATATTAAATTGGATTGGCAATAGAATCTCAGCTTACCGAGGGGTATGGGTCATTGAATTTATCTTTATGACGGGAACCTTTTTTGTGATTTATAAAATAGCCCGTTTAAAATGTTCCGTTGGTTCTTCTGTACTTGTAACCTTGTGTTCGGGTTCCCTACTGTTTGAATATTTTGATGGAGGAAATTTTGTAGAAGAATACGCAATGATATTTATTGCAATAGCTCTATATAGCTTTCTTGATTATCTAATGAATCAAAAAGTAACAAAAATCCGATTGTTGATTTGTGGAGCCGGTCTTGGTGCAACGCTTCTTTTACGTGCCAACATGATTTCGGTGTGGATCGTTTTTCCTCTTTTTATCTTTGTGAAAATGGTAATGGAAAAGAACTGGGATACGCTGAAATATTTGCTGTTTTGGTTCGTGAGCGGCATGTGTATTGTCATAATCCCCATTTTGATATGGTTGGCGGTGAATCGTTCTTTGGTACCTTTTTGGGAGAATTATATAGTCTTTAATAAAATATATATATCTGAACAGGGCGGTAGGGCCTCATTTACGGCGAAGTGGGAAGCATATATATATTATTTAAACAGGAATGTGATTATTATTTCGCTTGGGGCTGTGGCATATATGTGTACCATAAAGGAAAAAGCAATCAATATGGTTTATCTGGCGTATATGCTGATCACATTGTTATTTATATGTTTATCCGGAATGATGCCTCCACATTACGGGATAATTTTGGTTCCCATGATTTCCTATCCGTTGGCGGCCTTATTTGGTGAGATTGAAAAAATAGAATTTCCACAAGTGGCGCAGACGTTTTCTATTGTTCTTAGTGTTCTTTTCCTGGCCGGCATTATTTTTCCGAACTGGTTGTCGCGTATATCATCAGTACCGAGAATTTATGAGAATAGAAAATATGAGTACAAATCAGGATTGAATATAACCGTAAGCAGGATAGTAAGTGAAAAAACAGATACAGATGATGCAATTTCGGTCTATGGCAATTGGGATCTGATATATGTGTTAAGCGACAGAAAGCATGCTACAAGATATTCTTATCAATTTCCTATTGGAAATATAGTACCGGAAATCATGGAAGAGTATATGGAGGAACTGCATGAGGAACAGCCTAAGATTATTGTAGTTGAGGCTACCAGATATGATGATAATATATCTGACTTTTTAAATAATAATGATTATCAGTTGATCTGGTCTCAGGACGAGGCAAATGGTGCATTGATTTATATGAAAACTACACCATCTATTTAATGAGCCCGCAGCCTATTTTGCGCTTTGCGATATTGCAGCGGAGATATACCATAATATTTCTGAAAAGTTTCGCAGTAATAACTTGCTCCGCAAAATCCGTGAGCGTAGGCAATATCTGTAATGCTTGTATCAGAATTTAATAGGGCGTCGAGGCTTTTTCTGAGGCGCAGTTTGGCGAGATAGACCATGGGAGTTTCATGGAGATATTTTTTGAAAAGGAAAGAGCATCTGCTTTTACAACAGATTCCGGTCAAAGCCAGATTTTCAAGTGTAATGCGCCGGGAAAAATGTTCTTCCATATAGGTGATCATATTTCTTAAAGAAATCAATTCGCTCGATTCTTTTGTCGTGTTATCCGTCTTGTTGTCTAAATTTTCGAATAGTATTTTCATGATCGATAAAAATTCCCCTGTCAAGGTAAAATAGGGCAGATCCTGTTCTGTTTGTAAAGCGACGGATGAATATATTCTGTTTATTTTTCCTAAGATAGCATTTGTCCAGTTATCTTCGGACAGGAGGAGATAGGGATATAGGGAGTTCTCTGTGACAGGCTCTATATAATTTTGATAAAACCATTCATTTCCCGACAGCAGTTCCGGTGAAAGTAAGATGCAGATAAATTCACATTCTTTATGTTCCGGTGAAAAGCCATAATGCAATTGCCGGCTGTTTACCATGATGCCGCTTCCCTCGTACAGATCGTACAATTCTCCATTGACATTATAGGTCATAGTTCCTTTTTTGATCACAATAAATTCCAGATCCTTATGCCAATGGCTGACGGCAGAGTAATCCGGATAGGAGGATAAAATACCATCTCTGATATAAGCCGGGAACAGCGGATTATTGTATGCCACCGTTTCGGAAGAGTCTAAATTGAAGGTGGAACAGTAGGTATCGCTTTCGCCCATGAGTCATTCCTTTGCCATACGCTTCTTTGAAGTGAAGAGGATTGTTATAAAATAATAGCATATTTTGAAAGAAATTGAAATAGATAATATGTTATTGTTAAAAAAGAAAGGCAGAAAGAATGGGGAGAACGGAATGGCAGAGAAAGAAAACTTATATAATAAAATGCTGCGATTAGTTTTGCCGATTTCCTTTCAGCAGCTTATGCTTGCTCTCGTAGGAGCCAGCGATGCGATCATGTTAGGAAAGTTGGATCAGAATGCTATGTCGGCAGTGTCTCTGGCATCACAGGTGACCTTTGTATTCAATCTTTTTATGACGGCGTTTGTGGTCGGAGAGAATATGTTCGCGGCACAATATTATGGGAAAAAAGATTATGCGGGGATTTCTGCAACGTTCGTTCTGGTTCTTCGGATTTCCTGTCTTATGGCGATCCCGTTTTTGACTGGTTCCCTGTTTTTCCCGGATAGGATCATGTGTTTTTTGACAAACGAACCGGATCTGATCCGGATGGGAAATGAATACTTGCGGTATATAGGAATTTCTTATCTTTTTTCCGCAATAGCGCAGGTGTGTCTGACAATCCTAAAAAACTGCGGTGCGGTCAATCAAAGTTCTGTCATCAGCAGTCTGACAGTCATGTTCAATATTGTGCTCAATGCAGTTTTTATTTTTGGGCTTTGGGGATTTCCAGCCATGGGAATCAGGGGAGCGGCATTGGCCACGGTGACAGCGACAGCGCTGCAGATGATCTTGGGCGTTGTTTATGTGAAACGAGAAATGCGGCAGATAAAAGTACATTTATTAGAAAAGGATCGGGAACTGGCAAAGCAGTTTCGTCTGAAAGTGGCGCCGGTGATGTTTAACGAGCTGATATGGGGCTGTGGATTTACCTTGTATTCGATCATTATGGGACATTTGGGAACAGATGCAGTGGCGGCAAACAGTATCGCAAATATTTCCAAAAATCTTATGATATGTTTTTGCCTTGGACTGGGAAGCGGCGGGAGCATTTTAATAGGGAATGAATTAGGTGCAGATCATTTTGAGGAAGCTAAGAGGATAGGCAGAATATTGACATGGGCTTCCGTTATTGGCGGCGTTTTGTCGGGGTTATTCTTACTGGCACTGTCTCCCGCTATTATAAGTCTGGTTGATCTGACGCCCGAGGCCAAAAATATTTTAGGCAGAATGTTAGTCATATGCTCCTATTATATTGCGGGAAAGTCCATAAACTGTATGACCATAGGCGGCATTTTTCCTGCGGGAGGGGATTCCAAATTCGGGTTAGTTTGTGATACAGTAACATTATGGTGTATCACCATTCCTCTTGGATGCTTATGTGCATTTGTGTATAGACTCCCGGTATTGGTTGTTTATTTCGTATTAAATTTAGATGAAGTCATAAAATTGCCGGCTGTATATCGGCATTACAAAAAATATGGCTGGGTAAAAAACATAACAAATCAATCTATCACGAGTTGAAAAAGGAAGAGGGAGGATAACGATGACAGAACAGGAAAAAATGAAGAACGGGTATCTCTGGGATGACGACGAAGAAAACATGGCTCTGCAGGCACATGCGAAGGGTATTGTGAATCAGTTTAACAGTCTGCCTCCGGAGAGCATGGGGGAGCGCGCAGAGCTTCTGAAGGAACTATTCGGAAGTGTTGGCGAAAATGTATGGATTGTTCCTCCGCTTACAGCGGCAGTTGGGAAATATGTGTCAATTGGAGAGGGCACTTATGCAAATATGAATTTGACCCTGATTGATGACTGGAAAATAACGATCGGCAAGCATGTCCTGATAGGTCCCAACGTAACATTGAGTACAACAGGGCACCCTGTCCATCCGAAGCACCGCGCGGACGGCATGTATTCCTTCCCTGTTACCATTGAAGACAATGTATGGCTTGGAGCGAATGTAGTCGTTTTACCGGGCGTTACCATCGGAGAAAACTCCGTGATTGGTGCGGGTTCGGTTGTGACAAAGGATATACCGCCAAACGTGGTGGCGTTCGGAAGCCCGTGCAAAGTATACAGGGAAATCAACGAACACGACGATGAATATTATTTTAAAGACAGACGGTTCGATGAACAGCCGGAATGAATGATTTATGGAGGGAGAAAGAAGATATGACAAACAGAGAGCGCAGGGACGCGCAGATGGCATATATTTCGGATGACAGTATTTTTGAGGAGCAAATGGTATGCAGAAGGATTTTGCAGAAATTGAATTTTATGGACCGCTCCGATTTTGCAGGGATCAGGGAGGTGGTAAAGGAACTTCTGGGGAAGTCGGAGGATGCTTTTATCAATCCCCCTTTTTACTGCGATTATGGGAAACATATCGAGGTGGGTAAAAACTTCTTTGCCAATTATAATTGCACGCTGTTGGATGTCGCTAAGATAAAAATAGGAGATAACTGTCAGATGGCTCCGAATGTGGCGATATACACGGCCGGACATCCCGTACATCCGGTCAGCCGCAACTCCGCTTATGAGTACGGCAAGGAAGTGACCATAGGCAATAATGTTTGGATCGGCGGCAATTCCGTAATCTGTCCGGGGGTGCATATCGGGGACAATGTGGTGATCGGAGCCGGAAGCGTAGTGACGAAGGACATTCCCGATTGGTGTATTGCGGCGGGAAATCCATGCAAAGTGATTCGTAAGATCACGGATGAAGATAAGCGCAAACTGTTCCGGGATGAGGAGATCGACGAGGAAGCTTGGCAGGATATTCTGGAGCGGATGGGGGAAAAAGCAATTGAATCATAATGAAAATACGACGCCGACGCATATCAAAGTGCGTGGCGCGAGAGTACATAATCTGAAAAATGTTGATGTAGACATCCCATTACATAAGATTGTCGGGATAGCGGGAGTATCCGGTTCCGGCAAGTCTTCTTTGGCATTGGGAATCCTGTATGCGGAGGGCTCCAGACGGTATTTGGAGGCGCTCTCCACATATACAAGAAGACGTATGACGCAGGCGGAAAAAGCGCAGGTAGATGAGGTGCTGTATGTCCCTGCGGCCCTAGCGCTCAGACAGCGCCCCGGTATTCCGGGTATACGGAGCACTTTTGGCACGGGAACGGAACTTTTGAACAGTCTGCGCCTGATGTATTCGAGATTGGCCGAGCATCGCTGCCCGAACGGGCACTATGTAAAGCCGTCCCTTAACGTTGCGGCAGGACAGGAACTCGTTTGTCAGGAGTGCGGTGCACGTTTTTTTGCACCAGGCGCAGAGGAGCTGGCGTTTAACAGTCAAGGTGCGTGCAGACGATGTGACGGAACGGGAATTGTTCGGACGGTGGATGAAGCAACGCTTGTGCCGGATGAATCCCTTTCCATTGACGAGGGCGCTGTCGCCCCGTGGCAGACACTTATGTGGTCTCTTATGAAAGATATTGCCCGTGAAATGGGCGTTCGGACGGATGTGCCGTTTCGGGAACTGACGGAAAAGGAACGGGAGATTGTCTTTCATGGGCCGGCGGTCAAGAAAAATATCATTTACCAGAACAAGACCAGCGGCGCGGCGGGAGATATGGATTTTACATATTTTAATGCCACCTATACCGTGGAAAATGCGTTGTCCAAGGTGAAAGATGAGAAAGGGATGAAGCGTGTCGAGAAGTTCTTGCGGCAGGGCGTCTGCCCGGACTGCGGCGGCACCAGACTTTCAGAGGAGGCGCGTGCTCCTAGGCTTCGCGGCATTTCCCTTGCGGAGGCCTGTACTATGACACTCTTAGAATTGACTGAATGGGTCGTCGGCGTGCCGGGTTCACTACCGGCGGAAATGAGACCTATGGCGGAAAGTATCTGTGAATCCTTTCAGAGTGCGGCGAAACGACTGATAGATCTGGGGCTTTCTTACCTTACCTTAGATCGGGCGGCCTCTACACTGTCCACAGGGGAACGGCAGAGGATGCAGCTTGCAAGGGCGGTCAGAAACCGTACAACAGGCGTGCTGTATGTGCTTGACGAGCCGTCCATCGGACTGCATCCTTCTAATGTGGAAGGACTGAAGGGAGTTATGCGTGACCTTCTGCAGGATGGTAATACGGTGGTTCTGGTGGATCACGATACGCATGTGCTTTCCGAGACGGACTGGCTCATAGAGCTGGGGCCGGAGGCCGGCGCGGGCGGTGGCACCATTATTGCACAGGGAAATCTTGCAGATGTGGAGCAGAATCCGGCTTCTCAGATCGGCGGTTTTTTGACGGGAGAGAAAGTGCTTGATGTTGGGAACCATATTCCTTCGGAGCGCATGTTTGAGTTGGGCACCATTCATCTGTCCACTTCTGCGATCCATACTGTGAAGCCATTAGAAGTGGATTTCCCGAAAGGACGCCTGATCGCGGTGACAGGGGTGTCCGGTTCCGGGAAAACGACGATGGTTCTGGAAAGTCTGATTCCTGCGCTGGAGGCTTCTGTTAAGGGGGAAAAATTCCCGGAGCATGTACGTATGGTTTCAGCGTATGGTATCAGACAGGTTAAGCTGATCGATGCGACACCGATAGGGGTGAATGTTCGTTCCACGGTGGCGACTTATGCGGATGTGCATGATGAACTGAGAAAGATTTATGCGCGGACGCCGGATGCGAAGGAAAGAGGCTATAAGGCAGGGGACTTCTCTTACAATACGGGGAAATTGCGATGCCCGGTCTGCGACGGCACAGGTTCTATCAGCCTCGATGTGCAGTTCTTGCCGGATGTAGAGATCACCTGTCCGGATTGTAGAGGTTCGCGGTATGCGAAGGAGGCAAGTCTGATCCGGCGGTTTCCGAAGAAGAAAGACGGGGTGTACACACTTCCGGAACTCATGGATATGAGCGTGGATGAGGCATTGGATGCCTGTGCAGATCTTCCGAATGTAGCGCGGAAACTTCAAGTGCTGCACGATCTTGGCCTTGGCTATCTGACGCTGGGAGAACAAACGCCGAGTCTGTCCGGCGGGGAAGCACAGAGACTGAAATTGGCAAGCGAGATGGGAAAAGGGCAGTCAGATTCTGTATTTGTCTTTGACGAGCCAACGATTGGCTTGCATCCCCTGGATGTGGAGACTCTTTTGCATGTTTTTCTGAGATTGATTGAAAACGGGGCGACCGTTATTGTGATCGAGCACGATCTGGATGTTATCCGCAATGCCGATTATGTGATCGATATGGGGCCGGGCGGCGGTGTACATGGCGGAGAGATTATTGCGAAGGGAACACCGCAGGAGATTTGCGGGAATGAGAATAGCCTGACGGGGAAGTATTTATAATCCGTCCCCATACAACGGTGATTTGTCACACACTCTAGTCAGCCCATTTAATGACCCCACAGCCTATTTTTGCGCCGGAATTTCCGGATGGCTGTGTGGTGAAATCATCGGGCTTTTCATGTATGATGACGGCTCTTCCGATGATCTCCTGAATCGTAAATCTCTTATCATAGAAAACGCTGTAGGCATACCCTTGATTGCTCAGAAGCGGGGGCATGTCGCCGGCGTGATTCGGATGTTCTGTGTTCTGGGGGTTGTAGTGCATGCCGGTATGGGCAAAGGCATCGCCGCAATCCCCTGTTTCGTGTATGTGCATGGCATAGAAGCTGCTGGAACCGGGGAGGGTGATGTCGGGAAGATTGAAAATCTGTGCTTCCACCAGCACGCCGCCGTAAGTGGTATGATAAAATTTGATCAGACCATTCATTCCGGGATAATTTTTATTACCGTTAATCCAGGCAATCGCGCCCGGGTGATCGTGGAAGAGAAGCTGCGTGAAAGTCGTTGCGGGTGTGAGTTGAGAGTTATACATAAGAAAGCTCCTGTAGGCTTTGAGATTAGTTTATGACGTTTTAGAGAAGTTGTGAAAAGCAGAGAATTTCTACAATCTTCCCCTTGCCAAACGAGACGGAATGTGGTATCATATCATTCGTTAAGGCTACCTGAGGCCTTTCATGAGGCTCCATGGTCAAGCGGTTAAGACATCGCCCTTTCACGGCGGTAACACGGGTTCGATTCCCGTTGGAGTCATCGGTCATAAAAGACCTGAAATAATTCTATACGGCGCAGTAGCCAAGCGGTAAGGCGTGGGTCTGCAACACCCTGATTCACCGGTTCAAATCCGGTCTGCGCCTCTTGTGTTGAGTGGCTCAACCCCTTGTAAACAGTGGGGTTGAGCCATTTTCCTTTTGTTGGTTTCAGGGGTTAACTGGGGTTAACCTATCCGAATATTGCCAAGGATGCGCACCTTTTCCTCTTTATCGTAGATATCATAATAATAATGATTCCGCGTTGTTTGTATATCGCGGTGTCCTAGCTGTCCTTGTGCTAGCTTATCCGTTACCTTAGATTCTTCGGTTAGGATATAGGATGCGTATGTCTTTCTCAGTTTGTGCATAGAACGTTCAGCAATTCCTAATCGCTTGCATACTCTGCGAATTGCTCCATCGAAGCAATGCGCTTTCCTCCATTGAGTAGTGTCTGCTTCGTCTGGGAAAATCCATTCGCTATCGTGTAGTGCGAGTATTTTTTGTATAATTTTTTTCGCGTCATAGTTTAATACAACAGTTCTTTCTTTCCCCTTTTTGGGCGCGCCTACAGAGTAGTAAAACTTTCCATCGCGTTTGTACTTATGCTGAGAGTATCTGATTATAAGATAATCGTCTTTGATGCATTCGCGCCTGAGAGTACAAAGTTCTCCGACTCTGAGACCAGTTTCGAGTGCCAGCAGGATGCCGAGTTCCAGAGGATTGTCTGTATTTCTCAGCTCCTCTTTTATCAATTTGATTTCTGAGTGATTGAACACCTGCTTGGCATCATCGTTATCTTTTTCCTTGAATGCCGCATCTGGGAAGTGTATATCTGCCAGAATATTCGTTACAGTTATGCAGTCGATTTCCATGTGGATTCGCGCGAAGTTAAAAAGTGTACGAATGATGGTCTTTACTGCGGCGTAACGTTTCCGTTGGATTTTCTCACCCCCTGTTACTATCGATCTCAGGAGTCGGACGATGTCCATCTCCGTGACGGAGCGAATAGTAGTTGACGCAAACTCTGTTCCTGCAAGGAACCGCTTATATTCGCCCTCGTACTCGTTGATAGTTTTCATACTGTGTTCCGTATGTGTTGATTCATATTGGAGCCACTCCTGAAATACATCATCGACTGTGGCGGTGAGTTTCTCGTTTGTAAGATAGTATTCTACGATGGCGTTTTCTAAGTCCCACCTTTCTTTCCGTACCACCAACTGCTTGTCGGCACCAAGTTTAGTACACCACTTCAGGGTGGTTTTACTCTGCCAGATGCTTCGTGTTGCTTCGTGGTTCTTAATAATTTCTGATCTTCGATTCATAATAATATTTTCGAGCGTCTTATCATGAGACACAATACCAGAATCGAGGCAATCCTGCAATATCAATAGATCTATTTCGCTGGCTGTTTTATGATAACGGGGATAAACTTTCATTATGCGTTCACCCCCATTTCAACCAATGGTGAAGCACATGGATGTGGATCGGCAAATTCCTCCGAGGTATCTGGCACCTTGCCATGCCGCTCTTTCTCATTACCATACTGTGTTGCGCCCTCGAAGGGGAAAGACGTAATGATGCGTTCGATAATCCCATGATCGAGACAAACGTCCGTATAATATAAGCCGTGTCCGAAGTAAAGGTCGTCAATCAGTCCCTGCATAATTTGGTCATTTTTCAGCTTGATTGCCTGTTCATTGGAATCAAGCTTGTCATGTCCGTCAGTTATACGGCAAAAGTACAGGAGATCACGATTCTCTTTTTTGCACAGAGTTAGAAGCCGTTTAGCCAGCTTCTCATGCTCCTGATAAGTCAGATTGTCTGCGTATGCGTGGGTCGCGAGGTAGGGTGGATCAACGATCAGCAGAGTCTTGCCTGCGGGTAAGTTTCTACTGTTCAGTGTCTTGAAGATGTCTCGTCTGTAGATTCGTGTCGCTTGCAGACGAGCTTGCAATATGTATGTAGCGGCGATAGCGTTCAAGTATGTACGGAGCTTCAGTCCTTTGTATTTTTCTCCGCTATTGCGCGAAGAATTCAGGCACAGATAAAAATATCTGGCTGCTCTCTCAACCCTATTACGGGAGACTCTTTCTTTAAGACATTCGAAGGTTTGATAATCAATTCCATGTGACAGGGCACACGATACGAATGCTTTATGTTGCTTTTGAATTACTTGATAAAGGTTGATTTTTTCGGGATCAATGTCACAGATGATCTCTTCATCAGCCACCTTAAAATTCTGATGAATTTCAAGAGCACCGCCGCAGGGTTCCACGCTGGCATCGTAGTAGTGACCGCCGAGATTATTGTTGCAGTTGCTGAGGATGCTGGAGATCGCTTTCTGCATACGCGGATCTCGCTTACTTCCGGGAATGCGGAGCGCATGACGCGGTGGATCGTTTTGCGTGACAACATCCACGAGAATCAGAGCTGCGATTTCTTGCACAGTAACTGCACATTGCAGTGCTATTTCTTGCAGATCGGCGTAAAGCGCATCGGGGATACGAACGGATGTGGGATGAAGAGTGAGGCGTTCTTCAGCCGACGGGATCAGTATGATATGTTGTCTGCGTGTCTCGATTACATTGATTCTACACCCTGAATACGCAAGCAGGCCGTATAAAATGCTTTCGGAGTCCGATTTGGGTTCACGTTTCGAATGTGCCTTGAAAAACTCCGAGGCTTTGGCAATTAAGGCCCGACTGAATTTCAGGGTCCTTGGCGGGTGTGCAGTGCCTTGATGTTGTTGAGTTACGCATGTTTTTTTCGTCATCTAAATGACCTCGCTTTCCATCTTCCCCAATTTTTGAAAAGGAAGATGGTTTATATAGCCGAGATCAAGTGCCAACTCAGTTTGAACAAAAATACTAAGCCAAAATGGCAATATCCACCTCAAAAGGGGGGTATATTGACAACTAAAAAAGATTTTTCGGGATCAATTTTGATCAACTCATCGATATGAAAATCCATACCCGTGCAAAAAAAATCTTTATAGAATGCGTAAATTGATTTATGGAGTAATTTTTTTTCATTACTGATGGAGCGAGAAATGTAATATAGGACTCGATGCGAAGTGCCGTATGTGTATTCTGTGCTTTAGAATTTTTGAGGAAATTTGTAATTTTCATGATGTGTAAAAATGAAGAAGATGTAATCTCGTGACAAGCGATTTTGCAGGATGTGTAGTCCGATAGAAGTTATTTTGCTTAGAGATTGTAATGCCAAATTCACAGCTTTTGTCTCATATGTAATCTGTGAATGATTAAGAAAAAGGATTTTGTAATCTGGAGGGGCTTTCAGAACCCTGATTTTGTAACATCCGAACACGGATTTTCCCCAGATCTGTCATCTGTTGCATGGCCTCCACAGGCCTATATTCGGGCATCAGTAGTGTGTATATCTTGTTTTTTGCATAGTGCCATTATATCCTGAGTGTGGTCATACGTGTGCATACAGGCCTGCCTGCTATTTCAGTCAAATTGGAAAAGCTATTTATATATAGTAAATTCTGAGGAGAGGTATGGATTTTGTTGAGATCTTTTTTCAGTTCATTTATATCAAATTAATAGTATTTATATAATAGAGACACAAAAAACGACACCTCCGAAAGTTGAGCAGAGAGTAAATTCTGTTTTGTGTAGTATGAATGTACCAGACATAGTGAGCGTATTCTTCAGGGGTGGTTGGGCGGGAGGCAGTCCATCATCGGCAGCTCTGAAAGCATTAGTTTATTATCATATCTTTATGTGTTATTAAAATTATCATCTATTTAGTCATGATCCAAGGTTTGTTCTTATCTTTACTTATTTCCTGTTTTTCCCTGAAAACTGGATCAGTCTGTTTTGCGAGACATTTCGAACGATGCCATGCGGTGCGCTGGCACCGCCATAATTTTTCCCCAGTTTTGTTCTTCAGGTATTTCGTGATTTTTGTAGAATCCTTTTCTGTGTCTGGGGGTAGCTTTCCTCTGCCATCTGCGTATTGGCAGAGTTGTCTCTCTGCACAGCCTGCGCAGTTTGGCTCATGGGCAGCATAACTGACAAAGACAGTATTCATTTTATCAGACATTTTTGTTTAGTTTAGAGTGCATAAATGAGTTGAACAACTCCCCCTGTAGAGGTAACATGGACACACCGGAAGAGAACAAATGTACGATCTAAGGAGGAAAAGGTTATGAGAACACAAAAGTTTGGTATCGAAATTGAAATGACAGGGATCACGAGGGAGCGGGCGGCGCAGGTGATCGCAAAGTATTTTGGCACAGTATCTTCATATGCAGGGGGTAGTTACAGTGCATATCATGCAAAGGATCGTCAGGGGCGAGTATGGAAGGCAATGTCCGATGCATCCATCACCTGCCAGAAGAAGACAGCATCAGGTGGCAAAAGCATGGCTGGGCGTGAGTATTCCACAGAAGTTGTCAGCCCGATCCTCAGCTATGCAGATATCGAGGATTTGCAGGAGGTGGTCAGACAGCTCCGCCATGCAGGTGCGTTTGTGAATAAGTCCTGCGGTATTCATATCCACGTGGACGCCAGTTGCCATACTCCACAGACCTTGAAGAATCTGGTAAATCTCATGGCACAGAAGGAGGATATTCTGTATAGGGCACTCCAGATCGCTCCAGAGAGGTTGCAATATTGCCAGAAGGTCAACGAGGATCTGATCGGGGTAATCAACCGCCGAAAGCCCCAGACACTGGCAGAATTGGCAGATGTGTGGTATGCAGGGACGAGTGGTTCGAGAGATGCCCACTATAATTCAAGCCGATACCGCGGGTTGAATCTTCATGCAACATTCACAAAAGGAACAGTAGAATTCAGGCTCTTCAATTCCACGACACACGCTGGGGAGATAAAGGCATACATTCAGTTCTGTCTGGCTCTTAGTCATCAGGCACTGACGCAAAAGAAGGCGAGTTGCCGCAGGAGTGTGACGGATAACGAGAAGTACTGCATGCGTTGCTGGCTTTTAAGGCTTGGCCTGATCGGTGATGAATTCAAGACTTGCCGCCACCATATGATCAAGAACCTGACTGGTGATTCTGCATGGAGACACGGGCGATGCGCGTAAGCGCATCCTCTCCTGTCAGGGGTATATAAACAGTTAACCCATTAATAGCATAACAAAAGGAGGACAGTTATGATGAAAAAGACACTATATGTAGCGTATGGCAGTAATCTAAATATCAGGCAGATGGCATACCGCTGTCCTGATGCAGAGGCAGTCGGTACAGGTATCATTGAGGGCTACAGGCTTGCATTTCGGGCTTTGGGTGCGAGTGCATTTGCCACCATCGAAGCCTGTGAGGGTGAGGCTGTTCCTGTGGCAGTCTGGCGGATCAGCAGGAGAGATGAGCAGGCGCTTGACCGATATGAAGGACAGCCCATTCATTATACGAGAGAGTGCATGGATGTCCTGATGGATGACGGTAGGCGGATCAGTGGTTTAGTCTATGTGATGAATCCGCGTGCAGTACCACGTCTGCCATCTCAGGGGTACTTCGAGGCAGTGCTGTCAGGATATCAATATTTTGGTTTAGAGGAGGAGAAGCTTTATGAGGCATGGCAGAGGGTGGCGGATGCAGATGCCGCTCTGCCGAATCCTTTACAATTTTACCGCAGGGAGAGAGGGATGACTCAGGCACAGCTTGCGGATGCCGCAGGAGTTTCCTGTAAGACCCTCCAAAAGTATGAGAGTGGTGAAAGGAAGATCAATAGGGCGCGTTCCGACACAGTCATGAAGATTGCGGAGGTCTTGGAAGTGCCGCCGCATCTGTTGCTGGGAAACTGATTTTTTTCGCAAATTGTTCCAGAGCTTGTGAAACCGCGTTAGACGATGCGCAGCATGGCCTAATGCGGTTTTTACAACACGCTGTTGTACTGGGGCTGATATTTTACGAACCGTTAAAAGAGGCGGGCTAGGATCATTGAGTATGTTTATCATTGTTGTTTATGAGGGATTGGTTTTTCCTATTTTTTTGATTATTTTTGGGGTGAAATAATAAGCAAAAACCAGTTTCAGTGATTCAAAATCGCGGTTTTATGGGGCTTTTGCGAAACACTGAAAAATAGAAAAACTGCAAAAAATTTGTTTACAGCGTCTTGCGGAATGGAAAATTTCACGAATGAAGGATGGTTTGAGAACGATCGTAGAAAGACAGTGGTGTTACGAGAAAAGCTTGGCTGTTTTAAGACAGACCATCCTGTTTTGAGTCCTCCTGTTTTGTTTGAATCCGTTGACTGGTATTGAGTGATCCCATGCCTCTTTTCTGAAGAGAATGGTATATCTTTTATAAAAAATTTTGGAGGTGTGAATTATGTCGCAGAAGAAAGGAACACAAAAGAGGAGTGATCAGACGGCGGGGAGTCAGAGAAATGTCCAGCGAGGAGCGCAAAAATACGGAGTAATCTGCAGGAATGCCGAGTCTCACGTAGTGAAGAAAATGGGAGTACCAGACAGCAATGTGGTAGGCGTGAATGCGATGAACGCTGTGCTCAACAGGATGGTAGCTGGGGATGCGCTTTGCGTTCCGACAATATCCTCCTTTGCGTGCGGTGCATACGATTTTTTCTGCAAACTTCAGTTTCTTTCCAGTCGAGGTCTAGAATTTCAATCGGGAAATGAGTCTCACCTGAATTTCTCATCGATCAAGCCGCTCTCTGTGGCCACTGTGGAGACGTTAAAGAATTTTGCGACGCGAGAGGTAGGATTGGTGAATGTCATCAAGACGCTGGAACTGCAAGACGAGGTCAAGTACGCGCTCATTGATAGAATTTGCAAAGAGAGCCTAACAGATCTGGTCATCGTGTTCAGCAATAACGGGATAAGAAAAAGAGGGAATTGAGTAAGATTTTGTTCTGTTTTGGGAGCATCCGTACCGCCTCCACACGGCGCGCTTTGCGGCGGGGAGGTAGGTTAGTGCTTCTTTCCTTTTGCGGGCTTGTTTGGGCGCGACACGCGCTTCTGCGCTGGTTCTTTGGGGTATCCTCTACTGGCACGGTTTCCTGCCGCTCTTTTCTGTGTCACAGGGGTTAGTTGCGGTATTTTGGAATGTGCCAGTATTTGAGAGAGGTCTATTGGCACAGTTTGATGCTGTTCTAACCTTTGTGCAACTTTAATTTTGGTTTACCTGCGGATCAATGCAAGCAGAGTTAGGAGGCACAGTATGAAAGTAGGGTATGTGAGAGTCAGCACAGAAGAACAGAACACAGCGCGTCAGGAGGCCATTATGTCAGAGCTGGGCGTGGAGACGGTTTTTATTGAAAAAGTATCGGGTAAAACACAGCGCGGCAGGGAGCAGTTGGAGGCGATGCTTGCGTATGTGCGGGAGGGTGATGTTGTGGTGGTGGAATCCATTTCGCGTATTGCCAGAAATACAAAAGATCTGTTGGAGATCGTGGAGCGGCTGAATGAGAAAGGGGTAGATTTCACCTCTCGTAAAGAACAGATTGATACTAACACACCATCAGGAAAATTTATGCTGACAGTCTTTGGTGCGATTGCGCAGTTAGAGAGGGAGTATATCCTTGACCGCCAGCGAGAGGGTATTGAAATCGCCAGACAGAACGGAAAGTACAAAGGACGTAAGGCGATTGCTGTTGATGGGGAAAAATTTGCAGAGGTGTATGGCAGATGGAAATCTGGAGAGGTCAAGGGGGTGGATGCGATGCGGGAGTTAGATCTGAAGCCGTCTACGTTTTATCGGAGGGTGCGAGATTACGAAGACAACAAATGAGGGCATGAGCTATCCTCCGATTTTTGCTTGTCAGGTTTTGGCGGATATGCTACAATGTGTCTGAGAAATCTAGGACATAACGGTGTACCACCAGACAGGGTTGCCGCCCTGTCTGGCAAGGGATGGTATCATAGCTACCACACGATACAGACTGAGTCTGCGATACACACGAAATTATTATAGGTCACTTTCAATGAATGTGCAATAATTTTGTGGCAGTTTGAGCAGTGGGTCTGTGCCTGTTTGAAATATTAGCGGGGTGTAAGTGTGGACGCATACTTAGCACCTCGTTCTGGGTTTCTCATTGGAGTGCGTTGGCGGCGGAGCAATCTGCCGCTGGGGTACTCTTGATGAGAAATCGGAGTTTGAAGGGACTACGATTAATTGGAACGATTTCGTAGTCTTTTTCTATGCACCAGAGAAACTTAAGAAAAGGAGATTATCGAAAATGAAAAGGAAGTTGCTTTGTGGCCTAATGCTCTTTTTTATGGGTATAATGCTGGCAGGATGCCATATGAGTCATGAATGGGTAGATGCGACCTGCACAGAGCCAAGAACTTGCACCGTGGGTGGAGAAACAGAGGGTGAAGCATTAGGACATACATGGGTGGAAGCAACCTGTGAAGAAGCGAAACATTGTAGTAAATGCGGTGAGACCGAGGGTGTGGCGTTAGGTCATACTTTAACAGAAGCCACTTACAAAGAAGCGGCAGTCTGTACGATATGTGGTAAGACAGAGGGTGAGCCGAAACAGAGTTATTTCGAGGAACATGGCGCGGAGGTAGCTGATGCTCCTGTGGCGTGTACGCTGAATACTTTGCTTTATAACTATGATAATCCGGAAGAATACCAGATGGTTATAGATGGAACGAGGGAACAGATTGAATGCTACAGTGAGCCTGCGGAAGAGGATGGATACCAGCTTATTCATCTAAAACTTTGCATGTCAATGCAGGCTTATTACGATGCCGCACAGGATATAGTTTATGATACTGTTCACTCGCGTTCGAGTATTTATGATTGGTATACGGGACGTATGTTGCCAACTCGTACTATATTTGATGACGATGTATTTGATTCCAGTGTCACACTGGACATAGATGGGATTAGCTTTGATTTATCTTATACACTGGAAACTCAATGGGAGTGGGATGATTGGGTTTATGATGATGACGGAAATGCCCATTGTGACGGCAGATGCTATACAACCTATATTTTCAAAGTGTCGGAGGGTTATGATGGTTTAGTGTTTGAGGCAACTCCAATGAATGAATATAATGGGGTATTGGATACGGAGACCGTTAGGGGAACTGGAACCACTGAAGATGACATCTTTTATGCTTTTGATGAGAGCAACTATATTGAGGGAAGAAAATTCTTCCGCATAAACAAAGAGGGCACAGTGCCTGAGAGATTGGCGGATAAGGGCACAGACACAGCAGAGTAATGGATTTCAATACATCAACGGTTGATAGTCTGCATGGGATAAATTAATTTTATAGGATAGGCGCGTTTCGAAGCAGATGATCTTGCGAGTCTGTTTTGTACTATAAAAAACAGGGTTAACCTTGGGGTTAACCCCGCGACAAGACGCTCTCAAACCTCCTATTTTACTGTATTTTTGGCGCTCGTGACTAATTCAAATCCGGTCTGCGCCTCTCGGAGAAGTGTTAAAATGGGCACTTCTCCGATTTTTTTGTATGTAGGTGTATGTAGACTTAGCCCAGAGCGACTTTCATGGTTTTCGGTCGCGATCTTCTCTGCTGTCAATCAAGTCGATAAACCGGAATGTAACCCCTCTGTTGTTTGCCGTATTATCAATGATGCATATCCAACAGATTACTATATTACAAATAAAAAGTTTGATTGGCTCATTACAGAGAATCACCATGATATTGTCCAATTTATTGGGAAGGGGCTGGATGTAGATAAAATAAAGACTGTATGTTAAGTAGACAATCAATACCCCACAGCAAACAAAGGGAGAAGCATTATGGAAAAAGAAAATATTTTGTATATTGCAGAAATCCCATATGAAACAGGCGAAATCCATTTTAGGTACTCACGAAAGATCTCGGATGATGGAAAGAGATGGATTCGGGATGGTCTGTTTACAGAATATTACCAAAATGGGAACATTGCATCAACCGGATTATATGATAACGGATTAGAGAATGGTCATTGGGTTGATTATCATGAAAATGGTCAAATTGCAGCAGAAGGCGATTATGTTAATGGAAAAGAAGCCGGGAAATGGTTTTACTTTGATGAAAAGGGAAATTTAGAGGAAGAAGAGATCTTTGAGTAGTGACATCAAATTTTGGTTTGTAGAATTGAAAATATACAAAAATAATCGTCTAATTGACTAAAAATATACTATAAATGATTGCTGAATTGTGTGATATATGGTAGTATTGAGGGACAGGAACAACCGTGTCACTGCAAGGCGTTGACCTCCTATTACATAGATGGGAGGTGGTGCGGATGAAATTTGATTTCAAAGATTTGATGTCTTTCGGAATGTTCATTCTCGCATTGCTGACCTTGATCGTAATGATGAGTCAGTAGCGTTTTTCAAGTCCCAGCAATGGACATAGAAAAACCACCCTTGTATACTTTGACCAGTTGAGAGGGTGGAATTTCTATCATCCTAACGGTCAACCCCTTGTGGGAGGTTGTTCCTTTTATGGTTATAATATAGCATGTTAGTCTGGAATGTGCAAGCCGCTTGTGGGAAAGTTAGGGGTTCTTTTTGAGGGAGGGAAATAAGTATATGGGCAGAGATATTCTTTTTAAGACGGAAGAATTTGTATTCTCGTACAGAGTTGGCGGATTGCTTATAAAAAACGATAAAATATTACTGCAAAAACCTAAGAACGATGATTTTGCTATTATTGGAGGTCATGTATCCTGCTTTGAAACAACAGCTGAAACATTGAAAAGAGAATTTGAAGAAGAACTTCATGCAAAAATAGAAGTGGATCGTTTATTTGCTATTGGTGAAGTATTTTTCCCCTGGGGACAAAAACCATGCCACCAAATTTGTCTGTATTATAAAGTTCATTTACTGAATGATCATGATATACCATTAGATGGTTTGTTCCATGGATATGATGATTTAGATCATGAAAGAATTGATTTGGATTTTTGTTGGGTTCCGCTAGAAAATTTGAAAAATGGATTAAAGGTATATCCGTTGGAGCTGATACCGCATATTTTGAGTGATAATAACGAAATTGTGCATTTTATTTCAAAGGAGATTTAATTATTCAAATCTCCTTTTTTGACTTCAAAATTTCATTACTCCCTTTTTTCGCGCATGCTTTCAATTAACTTGTATAATTCGTTAGCTTCCTCATCTGTTAGTCGTGAATCATATTTTGAGCATATCTCATTGACAACGCACCTTCTATTTCTGCATTCTTCTATGTCTCTACAAGTAAAGCGTTTCATAAGATATATCAATAAATAAATGATACGAGTTACAATAATACATATCATACTAAGTGCCATAATCAGTAGCCCTATCTTGTCCATGTCGCGCCTTTCATATGCAATTCTACAATCGCATTTGTCATCTTTGATCCCTCTCTATTTTTATATGCATTCACTTTACACCATGCGTTCAATTTACGCAATATGTTCATTTTATACAATTTGGGGATAATATTTATAAAGGATGTGGCAAAATGTATAATTATGATCCTCTTTGGAGAACAATGAAAGAAAAGGGAATAACGACATACAGCCTTGTGAATCATTATGATATTTCAAGTCACCTTATGAGCAACTTAAGACACAATCGTAATGTGACTGTTGAAACTTTGTACCGATTATCAAAAATATTGCACTGTGCTCCAAATGATATTGTGGAATTTACAGAGGAAGATTAAAAGGACGTGGGAGATAACTGCCTGCGTCTTTTTTGTTGGATTTATTATTATAAATAATCAAGGGCAGTTTCAAATAGTGCATTGAAACTGCCCCGTGTCTATACTCTCGTGTATTGGCTTCTCTTTTTATTTTTTGGAGGAGATCTTCTGATCGTCCACCAGGAAGGAATCGCCGTCCTCCACGATGCATACCATAGTCTTGCCGGTGTTTAGCTGAATCTCATTGCCGGCATCGTCATAGTATCTTGTCGCGCCGTAATCGGAAGTCTTTTCCCAGTTCACATGAATGCCTTTTCCGTTTGTGAAAAACCAGCCGTCCCGGGTGTTGTCGTGGCACTTGAATGCCAGATACCCCTTGGCGTCGCGAACCTCATAGTAAGTATTCTGGATCAGAATATTTTTAAAAGTTAATTGCTTACCGTTTGCCAGATCTGTGTGAGGACCTTCGGAAGAGCTGGCAAGATGCTGATATCTGTCATAGAGCCCCGTCTCACTGTTATAGACAAAATAACACTTAGTAAGGGGGTAAGTGGGCGACATGTCAATTTTATTGGCTGTGATCGCATCACTGTACTGCGACAACTCATTGGGTTCGTTTACAGGAGCAAAGTTATAATGCTGCTCATCGGCGTAACCGCTGCGGAGTCTGGTGTCATAGCCAAGTCTGTCGATATCTGCCAGAATACCGGCGGTGTCTACAAAGGCGTTATCAGTAGTGTTATGTACGTCATCGGCCCGCCAGAAATTGGGACTGTTGATACCGTCAATGTCGTCACAACGACTGATTACCTCATTGATATAGAAGGGGCCGCCGAAATGGATATAAAGGGCATCCCACTCAAAGGCCCAGTACACATAATAGTCGCGACAGCTGCGGATATTTCCGAGTCTGTCGAAGTTTTTCCAATCCTGTATTACGGCCATCAGACGGGTATAGCTTCCTTCTACGTTACACTCGTAGAGCACGTCTGCGTTGGAAAGACCATAATGTGAGGCGGTTTTAGTGTTTGGTGTCATAAAGGCGATGGGGCGTCTGTCATTGACATCTTCAGTCACCCACTCATTAGTGATGCGGCTGCGAACCATTCCTTCCTCAGGGGGAAGATCTTCCTCGACTTCCTCTTCTGGTTCTTCCGGTTCCGGTTCTGGCTCTGGTTCTGAAGGTTTGTCGATCACCTGTTCTTCCACAGGTGCTGCGACCTCTGTGTTTTCTTCCTGTTTTTTGCCACAGCCGGAAAACAATAAAGCGGAAGACAGTGTGACGAAAACAAGAACTAGTATTTTTTTCATCTTGCGCTCCTCTTTCTCTGGTATTTTGTGTGCTGTTTTTTGATACACAATGATAGTATAGCATAAGCAGAATGGGGAGTCACGAAAAAAGCTCTGTAAAAAATGACAAAATATTTAGAAGAAAATGCTCTTAGATTTGACGAATTCGGTGGTTGGTTGTATGATAAACTAAGTATATTTTAACACGGAGGGAACATGAAAAAACTGATAGTGACAGGCTGCAACGGGCAGCTGGGGTGTGCGATAAACAAACAGTATGCAGGGAGTTCGGAATATGAACTCGTTAATACAGACGTTGGAGAGCTGGATATTACGCAGATCGATCAGGTGATGGAATTTGTGCGCGGGATCAAGCCCTGCGCGATTATCAACTGTGCCGCTTATACAGCGGTGGAGGCTTGCGAAAAAGAAGAGGATCTGGCATTTCGCATCAACGCCATCGGTGCTCGTAATTTAAGCATTGCGGCGCAGGAGACAGGCGCGAAGCTAATGCATGTTTCCACGGATTATGTGTTTGACGGCGAGGGGACAAGACCCTATCGGGAGACTGATCCGGTAGGTCCCCAGGGAGCATATGGCAGGACAAAGCTTGCGGGAGAAGAGTTTGTAAAGGAATTTAGTGACAGACATTTTATTTTGCGTACAGCGTGGCTTTATGGAGAGGGAAAGAATTTCGTAAAGACTATGCTGCGGCTTTCGGAAACTAACGATAAGGTGCGGGTCGTGCGGGATCAGGTGGGTTCTCCGACCAGTGCGGCAGAGTTGGCGAGAGCGATTGCATATTTACTCCCCACGGAGAATTACGGACTGTTTCATGCCACTTGTGAGGGGGATTGCAGCTGGGCACAGTTTACGGAGGAGATTTTCAGATTGGCAGGGAAAAAGACGGTGGTGGAGCACATCACTTCGGAGGAGTTTGGCGCCGCGGTGAAGCGGCCGGCCTATTCTATTCTGGAAAATTATATGCTGAACATGACATCGGATTTTAAATTTGCGGACTGGCATGATGCGATTCGGGAATATTTAATGTAATGGTGCGAGCCAAGCAAAGCACATGAAAGGAGAACATAGCAAAATGCAGAAAATTGCGCTCATCACAGGCATCACGGGGCAGGATGGCTCCTATCTGGCGGAGTTTTTATTGGAGAAGGGTTATGAGGTGCACGGACTGATCCGCAGGCACAGCATTTCCAATACAGCGAGGATCGATCATTTGATCGAATCCGAATATCACAAAGTAAAGTTTTTCCTCCATTATGCGGATACTACGGATTCTAGCAATCTGATGCGTCTGATCGCAGAGATTCGGCCTACTGAGGTCTACAATCTGGCAGCACAGTCCCATGTAGGAGTATCTTTTGAGGTGCCCGAGTACACGGCGGAGGCTACAGGCGTGAGCACGCTGAAGCTTTTGGAAGCAATCCGGGTAAATGGCGGGACATGCCGTTTTTATCAGGCTTCCACCTCAGAGCTTTTTGGCGGTATTCCGGAGACGGCACCCCAGAGTGAAAAGACGCCCTTTTATCCGAAGAGTCCTTACGGGGCAGCCAAGCTTTATTCCTACTGGATCACGGTGAATTACAGAGAATCCTATAATATGTTTGCCTGCAACGGTATTTTGTTTAACCACGAATCGCCGAGACGCGGTGAGAATTTTGTTACCAGAAAGATCACTCTCGCCATTGCGAATATTATCGCGGGCAAGCAGGAAAAGCTTTCTCTGGGCAATATGAATGCCAAGCGTGACTGGGGATTTGCGGGAGATTATATCAAAGGTATGTGGCTGATGCTGCAGCAGGATAAGCCGGATGATTATGTGCTGGCTACCAACGAAACGCACACGGTCAGAGAATTTGTAGAAGCGGCATTTTCAGAGCTGGGTATTCAGATTCGCTGGGAGGGAACCGGCGTAAACGAAAAGGGCTATGATGCAAAGACCGACAGACTTCTGGTGGATGTGAATCCGGAGTTTTATCGTCCTGCTGAAGTGGAATTTTTGTGGGGTAACTGTGAGAAGGCGGAGCGGGAGCTTGGCTGGAAGCGGGATGTGGACTTCAAGGGGCTGGTTTCCATGATGATGGATGCGGACCTGAGAGAGATTGCAGGGATGAGCTGCGAGGATTACAGGAAAAAAGAAAAATAGTATGATATCAGTAATTCTGATTTGGATCTATATTTTAATAACTACATTTATAATCGGGTATGGCGTGCTGCGTTTGATAACGCGGCACTTTCCCTATCAGGTAAAAAATTGGGATGCCTATGTGCTGTGTGGAATTGTATGTGTCACGGTATATGCACAGTTTTTTAGTCTGTTCGCTGGAGTAGGGCTGCTTGCGAATGGAGCGCTGTGCGCGGTCTGCGCCTGGATTCTGTGGCGGGAGAGGAAGAGCCTTAAAACTTTGTTCCTATCGTATCGGACAGATAGCAGGATTCTTTTGGTGGTTGGCATGTTTCTCCTCTTTGCCTATGGAACCTCCAGAGGGATGATCCACTATGATACGGGACTTTACCATGCCCAAAGCATTCGCTGGATCGAGGAGTATGGCGTTGTGAAAGGGCTGGGAAATCTGCACTGCAGGCTGGCTTATAACAGTTCCTCTTTTGCTCTGTCCGCGCTGTACAGTATGGCCTTTTTAGGTGGCAGTTCCTTTCACTGCTGTGCGGGTTTTCTGGCTTTTCTGCTGGCCGTGATCTGTTTGGAAATAGGGCGCTCTCTGCACCGTGGCAGACTGAGGACAAGTGATTTTGCCAGAGTGATGTGCGTCTATTATCTGGTGAATATCTTTGATGAGATGATATCTCCGGCATCTGATTACTTTATGGTGCTGATAGCTTTTTATATTGTGATACGATGGCTGGATCTTTTGGAGCGTGGGGAGCAGACAGTCTTGCCGTATGGGCTTCTGTGTGTGCTTGGGGTGTTCCTCCTGACGGTGAAGCTGTCTGCGGCATTGATACTTCTTCTTGTGATCTATCCGGCGTATCGTCTTCTGCGGGAGAAAAAGTGGAGAGAGATTGGCATATATCTGGGGCTTGGCATCGTGACGGCGCTGCCCTATCTGATCCGCAATGTGGTGATATCGGGGTGGTTGGTCTATCCGTTTACCCAGATTGATCTGTTTTCGGTGATCTGGAAGATTCCTAAGGGTGTGGCAGATTATGATGCCAGGGAGATTCAGGTATGGGGCAGAGGATATACGGATGTGACACGTTTTGAAATGCCCGTGAGAGAGTGGCTTCCCGGGTGGTTTCAGGGGCTTGCGGGCAGCGACAGACTGTTTGTGATCGCGGCGGTGATTTCCGTGTTTTTGCTCCTGCTGTATGCGGCGGGAATGGTTTTTCGATGGTGGCACAGACGGTGGGAGCTTTTGCTGGTACAGGGCACGGTGGCGGCGTCCTTTCTTTTCTGGCTGTGTACGTCCCCACTCATACGCTATGGCTGTGTCTGGGTGTATTTGACTTTTGCGGTGGTGTGCGGCGGGATTTATGAGACGGCGACGGGCTGTGAGGCTGGCCGGAGCGATGAGACAGAGCCGGACAGATCATTGTGGCGGATCATGATAAAGCGTGCGGCGTCTGTGTTGACGATTTTGCTTCTTTTGTATAAGGGACTGGCGCTGGGGCGTGAGATCGTGGGCTCTTATGAGAATGCTTATTGGCTTGCCCAAAAGGACTATGAGAATTACGAGACTCTTGCTTATGAGATTGAGGGGGTTACGTTTTATTATCCGGCTGAGGGAGATCAGGCGGGTTATGACAGCTTTCCGTCCTCGCCGGCAAAAGCGGAGATCTCGTTTTTGGGAGATGGCTTGGCAGATGGGTTTATTGTAAAAGAACCGGGGCTGTGATACACTGTTAGAAGTGTAACCAGACTGAATCTGAATGATAAATCATGCTGAGTCGAACTGTCAAATAAGGAGGGTTTTATGAATAAAACGGATAAGATTTATGTGGCGGGTCACAGAGGACTTGTAGGCAGCGCCATTGTACGTTCTCTGCAGGCAAAGGGATATGAGAATGTCATCGGCAGAACGCACAAGGAACTTGACTTAACAAGTCAACAGGAAGTGCGCGATTTCTTCGAGGCGGAGCGCCCGGACGTGGTGGTTCTGGCGGCGGCGAAGGTGGGTGGCATCAACGCCAACAATACGGCGCCCGCGGAATTTGCTTATGAGAATATGCAGATCCAGTGCAATGTGATCCAGTGCTGTCACGAATATAAGGTGAAAAAGCTTTTGTTTTTGGGAAGCACCTGTATCTATCCCAGAATGGCACCTCAGCCGATCCCGGAGGATGCGCTTCTGACGGGGCCTTTGGAGGAGACCAACGAGGCGTATGCCATCGCAAAGATCGCGGGGCTTGAGATGTGTAAATTTTACAAGCGGCAGTATGGGGATGATTTTATCAGCTGTATGCCCACAAACCTGTATGGTCCTCATGATAATTATGATCTGGAGGGTTCTCATGTGATGCCGGCTATGATCCGTAAGTTCCACGAAGCGAAGGTAAACAATATGCCCACGGTGGAGCTGTGGGGAACGGGAACGCCGCTTAGGGAGTTTTTGTATGTGGACGATATGGCGGATGCCTGTGTGTTTTTACTGGAGAATTACAGCGGTGAGCAGCATGTCAATATCGGTACCGGCAAGGAGGTTACGATCCGCGAGCTGGCGGAGACGGTGCAGAAGGTGGTGGGCTACACGGGGGATATTGTCTGGAATCAGGATATGCCGGACGGCACGCCGAGAAAGCTCACAGATGTGACGAAACTGCACGGGCTGGGATGGACGCATAAGGTGGAGCTTGCGGAGGGAGTACAGCTTGCCTACGATTGGTTTAAAGAGAATGTGCAGGAGGCGAGACTTTAGGCGATAACTTACCGTTTACAGCGCGATGGATCTTTGGTATTATGTCGAAAGAGAAAGATGGACTACGTTTGCTAGTTGTAGTCAAAATAAAAATACCATCATTGTGCAAAGGAGTAAAAGGGGAATGATACAACAGAATACGGTAAGCAGAGGGGAGATTGAAAAAACAATCTCAGATTTTATGCTGGAACTTGGTATACCGGCGCACTTGCGGGGATATCAGTTTTTGCGCAGCGCATTGGAGATGTGCGTAGAGGATATGGAATTGGTGGGAAGCGTTACCAAGCTTCTGTATCCGGATCTTGCGAAACTGTACCAGACCACGGATACAAAGATTGAACGGGCGATCCGCAATGCGATCGAGGTATCCTGGGAGAGAGGAAATACGGAACTTTTTGAGGAGTTGTTTGGGTACAGCAACAGTCCGGAGTATACCAGACCAACCAACAGTGAGTATATCGCGGTGGTCGCAGATTATATACGCCTGAAAAACGGCTTGATAGGATAAAAATGGGAAGAGACACGTCTCTTCCCATTTTTATGTAAATGTGGTATACTTATTTTAATTATCGCCATAAGATGAATCATATAAGGAGAAGGCGAAGGGCTATGAAATTACTCAGTGTCATCGTACCCTGTTACAATGAGGAAGAAAACATCAGGGATTTCTACGATGAGTTATGTAAAAACACAGATTTTTTCCGGCAAAAGGAAATAGAGTTTGAGATATTGTACGTGGACGATGGCTCGAAGGACAACACGGTCTCCGAAGTGAAAAAGCTTCGCGGGGAAGATGAGCGGGTTCGTCTCATCTCCTTTTCCCGCAATTTCGGCAAAGAAGCGGCGATCTATGCAGGACTGCAGAAGTGCAGAGGCGATCTGGCAGTGTTGATGGATGCGGATCTGCAGGATCCGCCGTCGCTGTTACCGGAAATGTATGCTTATATTGAACAGGGCTATGACTCGGTGGCGACCAGACGGGTGAACAGAAAAGGGGAGCCGCTGATCCGTTCTTTTTTTGCCAGAATGTTTTATCGGTTGATGAATAAGATCTCCCGCACGGAGATTGTGGATGGCGCCCGGGATTATCGGCTGATGACCAGACCGGTGGTGGATGCGATTTTGTCTCTGACGGAATACAATCGTTTTACCAAAGGTATTTTCGGCTGGGTGGGTTACGAGACCAAATGGCTGGAATTTGAAAATGTGGAGCGCAGGAAGGGAGAGACTAAGTGGTCTTTCTGGAAGCTTTTTGTATATTCTTTGGAAGGGATCGTTGCTTTTTCCACGGTGCCTCTTACCATGGCTTCAGTGATAGGAGTGCTGTTTTGTGTGCTGGCATTCGTTATGATCATTGTAACGATCGTGCGTAAGCTGTTGTTCGGAGATCCGACTTCCGGCTGGCCTTCTTTGGTTTGTATTATCATGTTGGTCAGTGGCGTGCAGCTATTTTGTCTGGGAATTTTAGGACAGTATCTGTCCAAGACTTATATGGAAGTGAAGAAGCGGCCAATCTATCTGGTTAGGGAAGAAGTAGATTAAAAGCAGAGGGAAAATAATTGAAGGATAAAGTGGACGGACTGGTCAGCATTATCGTGCCGGTATATCATGCAGCACCCTATATCGCGCAGACCATCGAGATGGTGCGGGCACAATCCTGCAAAGCATGGGAGCTTTTGCTGGTGGACGACTGTTCCGGGGACGGGAGTGTGGAGGAGATAGAGCGTGCATTATCGGCATGCAGGCATGCTCCGGTAGAGACAGCTCTAGAGAATGTAGAGCGTATCGAAGAATATCAGTGTGATGAGGGTCAAAAGATTTTTCTCATCTGTAAAAATAAAAACGAGGGCGCTGCCAGAGCGCGCAACACGGGTCTGGCGGCAGCAGGCGGACGGTACATTGCGTTTCTTGACGCAGATGATATCTGGATGCCGGAAAAGCTTGAAAAACAGCTTACCTTTATGAAAGAGCAGCAGGCGGGATTTGTTTTTTCCGCCTATGAATTTGGTGATGAAGCGGCCAGGCCCACAGGAAGAGTTGTGCATGTGCCGGTCAGGCTGACTTATGAGAAGGCACTGTCGCGCACGGTCATCTTTACCACCACAGTGGTGATAGACCGGGAAAAAATTTCGGACGAGCTGGTGCGGATGCCGGAGGTGGAGAGTGAGGATACAGCTACCTGGTGGCAGATTTTGCGGGCGGGACATACAGCCTGCGGTCTTGACGAAGTGCTTGCGGTCTACAGAAGGCCGGCGGCTTCTCTGTCCTCCAATAAGCTGCGGGCAATGAAGCGGATCTGGAATCTGTACCGCAGGCAGGAAGGACTTTCCGTTTTATCCAGTGCATTTCATTTTGTGTTTTGGGCTTACAGGGCGACAATGAGGCGGATATAAGATCATGAAAAAAATGGAAACCTTAAAAAGACTGATCATATTGCAGCTTTCATTTATCGGGTTGATCTTTCAGACGGCGATCTACGCTTACTTTTGGATGGAGGCGTACTATCCGTTTTTGAGACTGCACAGAAATTTGCGATTCTATTTCAAGGGACACGTGCTGATCCTCTTGATCTATTTTGTGTTGCTGTTCTTTTTTGCGAACACCTATGGCGCATTGAAGATCGGGTATCTGAAACCGGTGGATGTGTTCATTTCAGAGATATTTTCTCTGCTCATTGTCAATGTGATCTCATATTTCCAGATATCTTTGATGGCAAACTGGGTCGTGGACGTACGTCCGATCATATGGACGATGCTTTTGCAGATTCTGCTTGCCGCTCTGTGGATTTTTTTCTGTAATGCCTGCTACTATAAGGCGTTTCCGCCCAGAGAGATACTAATCATTCACGGCGAACGGCCTATTGATGATATTGTGAAAAAATTTGAGACGAGAAAGGACAAGTACCGGATCCGAAAATGTATGAACATTGCTGAAGGTATGGAAGCAGTAAAAGCAGAGATCGGCGCGGGTTACGGTGCGGTGGCCCTCTGGGACATCTCTGCTGTGGATCGGAATGCCCTGTTAAAGTATTGCTACAGCCTGTCTATACGGGTGTACACAATGCCGAAGATTTCTGATGTCCTCATCCGGGGAGCGGATCAGCTGCATTTGTTTGACACGCCCATCTATCTGACCAGGGAATACTCGCTTAAGGTGGAGCAGCGTGTGGCGAAGCGTCTGATCGATCTGGTCTGCTCTGTGCTCCTTTTGGTGATCGCGTCCCCCTTTATGCTGATCACGGCGATAGCGATCAAGTTATATGACGGAGGACCGGTTTTTTATAAGCAGATACGCTGTACACGGGACAGGAAGGAATTTTATATCCTGAAATTCAGGAGTATGAAAGTGGATGCGGAGAAGGATGGCGTGGCCAGACTGGCAGCAAAGAACGATTCCCGCATTACGCCGGTGGGCAAGCTGATTCGTCCGACAAGGATTGATGAACTCCCCCAGCTGTTTAATATTCTGCGAGGGGAGATGTCCTTCATCGGCCCCAGACCGGAGCGGCCGGAGATCATTGATCAGTACATGGAGGAGATGCCGGAGTTTGCATTTCGTATGAAGGTGAAGGCGGGGCTTGCAGGGTATGCGCAAGTCTATGGAAAGTATAATACGACGCCTTACGATAAGTTGAAATTGGATCTGACCTATATCGAACAGTATTCCGTTTGGCTGGATCTGAAGCTGATGCTTCTGACGTTAAAGATCCTCATTAAGCCGGAGAGTACGGAGGGTGTGGACAGCAGCCAGACGACGGCGATGAAATAGGAAGGCTTAGTTTATATGAGAGAGCGCAGTTACGCTGACGAGGGAATGGATGTAAAAAAATATATGCTCTGTCTGCTTGGACGGCTGCCACTGCTTCTGGCAGCGACGGTCTGTGGTGCCCTGCTTGGCGCGCTGATTTACACGATCGTGCGTACGGTGCCGGAGTCGGAGCGGGAGTATCAGGCTTATGCGAAGATCTATCTGGATTTTGCGGCAGATGAGACGGGAGAAGTCTATCAGGCTTACAATGGCTACACCTGGAATGATCTGATGGCGGCTGATCCGATCATGGATCTGACACTTGCGGGTCTCTCTGCGGATTATGCCAGAGAGGAAGTGGAGGAGGCCATGCAGGCGGAGATCCTGTCTGATATCCGGCTTCTTACGTTGACGGTCACGACCCACTCTGCGGCCCGCACGGATGAGATCCTTGCTGCTGCGGTGGAGGCTCTGGAGGACTACGGGGTACAGGCAAAGGAATTCATCGGGATCAGGGCAGTCCGGGTAACACAGGCGAAGCTTCTGGTGGCGGATGAGCGGCTGGTGCAGGCTGTTCTGNTCGGCCTGNTTCTGGGATTGTTTCTGATACTTTTNGGCGTGNCGCTCTACTATGTCATGGATGATCGAATTCTGGTGGCGGGTGANATCAGAAAANTGACGGATGTGTCGTTTTTGGGNTATNNTTCTNTGGGAGAGAANCTTNCAGANGATAATTCCGTAANNGGAATTTTCGTAGGCGATAGTTCCGTAAATGGAACTTTCGCCGAGGATTTTGAAANAAATNTCTCCTATNTNCAGGATAANCANGGNACGCTCCAGNTATGNGATCTGGAGCCGGATAAGCCGTTCTCCTCAGAGGATTTTGANAAGATGCGAAAAGCGCAGGGGGTGGTNCTTTGCCTGCCCTACGGCAAAGTGCACGGCACNTTTTTANCCTATGTGATCGAGCAGCTGANTAGCCAGGATTGNGTGCTGTGCGGCGTGTCGATCCGGAACGGNGANGAGAAGTTTTTACGAAAATATTATGGAGTTCGGGTGCGGAAATGAAAATAGAGGTTCTCGTCTCNGCGGTGGAAAAAGAGCCGGCGGAGCTTGTCTCGCAAATGAATATCNGTTCGGATGCGGTGCTGNTAAACCAGTGTGACCGATATGCCTATGATNCGCTGCAAACGNCGAANGGATCTGTGAAATGNTTTTCCATGCCGGAGCGCGGGGTGGGTCTTAGCCGCAACACGGCGCTTTTGCACGCATNGGGAGATGTAGTGCTTTTTTCGGATGAGGATATTACACTTGCGNCGGATTANGAGACACAGATCCGGCNGGCGTATGAAGCGCTTCCCGACGCGGATATGATTTTGTTTAATGTGAANGTNGCACCNTCCCGCAGNACTTATTGGAATCGGGAGATACGCCGGATCACTTANCGCAACTACGGCAGATATCCGGCATATAGTATCTCNNCAAAGCTCCCTGCNTTACGCCGGGCGAATGCGCACTATTCCCTGCTTTTTGGAGGCGGGGCGAAATACAGTAACGGAGAGGACAGCCTTTTTTTGCGAGATTGTCTGAAGGCCGGACTTCGCATTTATGCGCATACCGCCTGCATNGGCGAAGAACAGGAGCGGGAGTCTACATGGTTCAGTGGCTATCANGAGAAGTTTTTCCGCGACAGAGGCGTGCTCTATCATCACCTTTACGGAAAGCTTGCACTGCCCCTTTCTNTGCGGTTTTTGTTGGCGCACAGAGAGACNATGTGTCGTGAGATACCGGTGGGGAAAGCGTTCCTTATCATGTGCGCNGGCGTGCGGGAAGGGCGCGGCAAATGATCCTNTATATCACGGTTGCTGCNGTCACGGTGCTTCTGGCGGGNCTNGTGGACAACCATCCAACAAGACAACCTCATAGGCTTACAAGNCAGCANCTGTGCAATCGGGTCTGTCTGCCTGCGATNTTTATGATCCTGTTTCTGCTNTCTGCCTGTCGGCTGAATGTGGGAAACGANTATGCGAAGTATGTNGAGTTTATGCACCTGGTCAACTGNAACGCCTATGTCCCCACNGAGATCGGGTTTAATCTTNTGGTCAAGCTGATCTATGGNCTGTCGGGGTATGAAAATTTTCTGCTTGTGTTTGCGGTCTATGCTTTTGTGACAGTATTCNTTTTTCTGNTGGCNATGTATGAGCAGAGTGATGAATTTCCACTTACCTTTTTTCTCTTTATGACACTGGGGTATTATTTCCAGACCTTCAGNACGGTGCGNTATTATCTGGCGCTTGCCGTGGCNCTCTATTCTATGAAGTTTGTNCTGCGCAGGCAGTGGGGGCGTTTTCTGGTGCTGATCCTTCTGGGGGCGGCTTTCCATAAGTCTCTTCTGGTAGTGATCCCGCTCTATTTTCTGGCGTCTCTGCCATGGAAAAAATGGCAGCTTGCCATAGCGGCGCTCTTNTGTACGACCTTTTTATTTTTGCAGGACTTTTATCTGAAGGTGGTGGTATTTTTGTATCCCACCTACGAGGATACGGAGTATCTGGAAGGCGGCACAAGTTACATCAATATTTTGCGGTGTGCGGCGGTTCTTATCTTTGCGGGAATCGTATGGTGGCTGCAGAAAAAGGAGAGCGGATCAGAGATAAAAAATGACGAAAGTGTCATAATAAAGNAAAAAAATTTACTCGGAGACCGTCGGTTTTGGTTTTATCTTTACTTGAATCTGGGAGCTCTCGTGCTTTATGTGTTCTGCTCCTTTTTGCCGATCATATCGCGGATNGGNTATTANCTGACTGTGAGCCAGATTTTGTTTTTGCCNATGCTNNTGCAAANAGTAGAGGATAAGAGATGGCGGCGGCTTTTCCGTGTGGGGATATTGTGTGCGGCGGTGCTGTATTTTGCGATGTACCTGAAAAAAGCCTCCGGAGACGGGGTGTTGATTCTGCCCTACAGGACGTTCTTCTTCAACGATATGGTGGATATACTATCAGATGTTAATTAGCCCGTGCATGGCTATTGAATATATAAGGAGATCCCATGACATTCAGTATCATAGTAGTCTGCTACAACGCAGGCTCCAAATTACAAAAGACGATAGATAGCATCCGCAGGCAGACGGAGAAGGATTATGAGATCATCGTGAAGGACGGGCTTTCCACGGACGGATCAGTGGAGGCGCTTCTCCCCGAAGAGGATATGAAGGTCTTTTGCAGAAGGGATAAAGGCATTTATGATGCCATGAATCAGGCGGTCGAATATGCGGCCGGGAAGTATCTTTTTTTCCTGAACTGCGGAGACTATTTTCAGGATGAGACAGTGCTTGCGAAGGTGAAAAAGGAGATTGAAAAAAGAGACCAAAGGCCGAGGATCCTCTATGGGAATATTCTGGAGAGGAGCACAGGCGCCTATGTGATGTCGAATCCTCAGATAGACGATTTTGCCTGTTACCGAAATGTACCGTGCCATCAGGCCTGCTTTTATGACAGGAGGCTTTTGAAAAAGCGGGGATTTCGGACGTGTTATAAGGTTCGTGCTGACTATGAGCATTTCCTGTGGTGTTATTACAGGGCGCATGCATCGATGGACTATATGCCTGTGACAGTGGTTTCCTATGAGGGCGGCGGCTTCTCGGAGACGAAAGAAAACAAAAGGCGCTCCGCTGTAGAGCATATGCATATCGTGAGCAGATATATGAGCAGGGAGCAGATCATGCGATATCGACTCATTCTGCTCCTGACACTGGCGCCGCTTCGGACGTATCTGGCGTCGAATCAGGTGACAGCGGGAATTTACCAGGGACTGAAGAGAAGGGTTTATGGAGGAAAATACGAATGAAAGTTTTATGGGTATGTAACATTATGCTGCCGGCGATCGCTAAGAGGCTGAATCTCCCCTGCAGCAACAGGGAGGGATGGCTGAGCGGTCTCCTGGACCGGGTCATCATGGAGCAGGAGAGAAACCGGATCGAGCTGGGGATCGCCTTTCCGGTGGATGAGTCCATTGGAAGCTTTGACAGAATGATGCCGCTTGGGGAAAATATCTCCTGCCACTGTTATGGATTCGTGGAGGATCTGACGGCACCGGAGCGCTATGATTTTGAGCTGGAGAAACAGTTTGAATTGATCATCAATGATTTTAAACCGGATATTCTGCATGTGTTTGGCACAGAGTTTCCCCATGCGCTGGCTTCGATCAAGGTGTTTGATCAGCCGGAGCGGACGCTGGTGGGAATCCAGGGAATCATCTCTGCGATCGCGAAGGTGTACATGGCGGATCTGCCTGTGAAGGTACAGAGGAAGAGCACCTTCCGCGACAGGGTGAGGAAGGACAGTATCAGGCAGCAGCAGAAAAAGTTTGAGAAGCGCGGTGAATATGAGATCGAGGCATTGAAACGTGTCGGGCACATAGCGGGCCGCACGGATTTCGACCGGGCGGAGACACAGAAGATCAATCCCGATGCTGTTTATCATTTTTTAAATGAGACGCTGCGGGGTGTGTTTTACCGGGATAGATGGAGTAAAAATAATTGCCAGACTCATCGCATTTTTTTGAGTCAAGGAGATTATCCGCTGAAGGGCTTCCATTATCTTTTGCAGGCGATGCCCAGGATTCTGGAGCAGTTCCCGGATACGGAGGTCTATGTGGCGGGCGCTGATATTCTGAAAGCAGAAACCTGGAAGGATGTGTTGAAGCTTCCTGCCTACGGTAAGTATCTGAAAAAACTGATCAAAGAGAATCATCTGGAAGACAAGGTGACCATGCTGGGCCGTCTGGATGCGGAGGAGATGAAGCAGCAGTATCTGAGCTGTCAGGTTTTCGTCTGTCCTTCTGTGCTGGAAAACTCTCCTAATTCCGTGGGAGAGGCGATGCTGCTCGGCGTGCCCTGTGTGGCGGCTAATGTGGGGGGCATACATAACATCCTGACGGACGGCGGGGATGGATTCCTTTATCCGCCCGGAGATGTGGAAGCGCTGGCGGACAGCATCATCGAGATCTTCACGAAGGAGGCGATCGTGGACCGTCTCTCGGACAACGCCAGAAAGCATGCGCGTATCAATCATGATGCGGATCAGAATTATTATCGCCTGATGCATATTTACCGGGAGATGATGGAATGACCTTTACTTTTGTGTCCAACTATATCAATCATCACCAGATTCCCTTTTGTGAGGCGCTCTATCAGAGGCTGGGAAAGGACTTTACGTTCATCCAGACCATGCCTATGGAGCAGGAACGCCGGGAGATGGGATGGAATGTTGATATAAACGATATACCGTATGTTATGTGCCTCTATGAGGACGAATACGAATGTCTGAAAAAGATCATGGAGAGCGATGTGGTACTCTTCGGCTGGACGGGCCGGGAGGACATTGTGACGCCCAGGCTTGCGTCCGGGAAAACGACTCTGCGGGTGAGCGAGCGGCTTTATCGGGAGGGACAGTGGAAGGCAGTCTCCCCGAGGGGACTTCTGGCAAAGTACAGAGAGCATATCCGATACCGCAGACAGAATATCTGTATGCTCTGTGCGGGCGCCTATGCGGCATCGGATTTTCGCCTGATCGGCGCTTATCCGAATAAACTTTTTTGCTGGGGATATTTTACTGAACTGCGAATCTACAGCGAGGAGGCGTTTGCAGCTATGAAGCCGGCGGAAGGTCCCCTTGAGATTGTCTGGGCGGGGCGGTTTATTCCCTTAAAGCATCCGGAATATGTGGTGCGGCTTGCGAAAACATTACAAAAGAAAGGATATGCTTTTCGTATCCATATGCTGGGCAGCGGCGAGATGGAGCCGGAGATCCGGCAGGAAGTAGAGCGGGAAGGCCTGCAGGATTCCTTTGTTTTTTATGGATATACCCCGCCGGAAAAGGTGCGGGATGTGATGGAAAAATGCCACATTCATCTTTTTACCAGCAATCAGCTGGAAGGATGGGGCGCTGTGGTCAATGAGGGGATGAACAGCGGTTGTGTGGAGGTAGTGGATGCCAGAGTGGGCGCCGCGCCTTTCCTGATCCGTCACGGTGAAAACGGTCTGCTCTACGAGAAGGGGAAGTATGACCGGATGGAGGCGCTGGTGCTGGATCTTTTCGAGCACTGGGAGGAGAGGCAAAGCATGGGACGTGCGGCCTATGAGACCATCCGCGATATGTGGAACGCAGAGCATGCGGCGGCAGCACTTTTGCGGTTTGTGGAAAAACTGCGGCAGGGAAAGATAGAGCCGGAGCAGGAGGGGCCGCTGAGTATAGCGCCTGTGATTCGGCCCGGAGTAATGTAAAATATTGAGAATGAGAACGGATATGAAAAAGATCAGCGTCATTGTGCCTGTGTACAATTCCATAGACTGCCTGGAACGGTGCGTTACCTCTATCTGTGCACAGACCTATCCGCGTCTGGAAATCCTTCTGATCGATGACGGCTCCACGGACGGGACGGATCAGCTCTGTGAGCAGTTGGCGGCAAAGGATGCACGGATTCGGACGTATCATAAAAAGAACGGCGGAGCTTCCTCTGCACGCAATGTGGGATTAAGGCTGGCTGACGGAGATTTTTTGGGTTTTGTGGACAGCGACGACTATATAGAACCTTATGTCTATGAGGAGATGCTGCGCGTCCTCGAAGCAGGAGAGTATTCTGTGGCACAGATCTCCCGGGATGAGGTGGATGAGGCGGGGAATCGTCTGCCGGATATCTGTCTGCCGCCGGAAAATGAATTCTTTTGTGACACAGAGACCTTTATCCGGGAGCTTTTGTTACATCGGGGAGACTGCTCTTTTTGTACCAAGCTGTTTCGCCGGGAGGTCTTTGCGTGGCACAGTTTTCCTGAGGGTGAGTTGAACGAGGATTTCCGGCTGCTCTTAGAGATTTTGCAGGAGATTTCCGGCATTGTCATTTTGCCGCAGCAGGGATACCATGTGGTGTGCCGAGCGACAAGTACCACCAGAACCCGGACAAAGGACAGCTTTTCCCGGGTGTTTCTGGATATTGTGGACAATGCGGACAGAGTGCAGGTACTTGTGGATGAGAAATATCCTGCGCTGCATGACTGCGCGGTGCGGTTCAATCTCTATCAGAGACTGGATTATATGCTTCATGTGCCCGTTTCACAGATGAAGGCTGACAATGTTTTTTACCAAAATGTAAAACAGTATCTGCGAAAACATGCGGCAGATACCGTGAAAAATCCGTACCTGACAAAAAAGAATAAGATATATCTGCTGTTGCTTGCGGCAGCACCGCGGACGGTGAGAAGAGTACATGCGGGGAAGATGAAGATAGCGGGACAGACGGTTGATGGATAAAAGAATTGACAAAAAGTTTTTGATCGGGTTTTGGGTGATGTGGGCCGTGCTGATGGCGGCGGCCTTTTATTTTTGTACTTTGAAACAGGGGTTTCACGAGGATGAATTTTATACCTACTATTCTACGGCACGCACGAACGGTTTCTATGTGGAAGACGGGAAATGGATGGATCAGGAAACTTATCGCAATGAATTTGTGGTGCTGCCGGGGGAGCGGTTTCAGTATGGACTGGTAAAACAAGTGCAGTCCTGGGACGTACATCCGCCCATGTATTACTGGGTGTTTCACACGGTGGCATCTCTGGTGCCGGGTGTGTTTTCCAAGTGGATCGGCCTGTCGGTCAATCTTTTTTTTCATGGGATCAATCTTATATTACTGACATGCTTGTCATATTTAGCGAGCGGGCGGGACGTTAGGATAGCTTATCTGACGACACTGGTTTTTGGTCTCGGCCCCGCCTCCATGAGCGGTGTGGTATTTATCAGAATGTATGAGATGCTCACAACCTTTGTGCTGCTCTGCGCTGTGCTGCATGTGTGGGCCGTGCAGAGACAGCGGAGAGAAACAGAATGGGAGGAGGATCTGTCCTTCGCTAAATTACTGCTGCTTATGGCCACTGTCACCTATGTGGGGTTTTTGACTCAGTATTATTATTTTATCTTTCTGTTTTATATGGCTTTGGCTTTCTGTGTTTATCTGTTGTGGCGGGACCGAAATCTGCGTAAATGTTTGTGGTACGGGATCAGTCAGGCGGCGGCGTTTGTTTTGGCCTATCTGACCTATCCGTCCTGCCTGGGACAGATGTTTCGGGGCCAGAGGGGCGCACAGGCCACGGAAAACTTTTTCAATATGTCCAATACCCTGGAACGGATCTGGTTTTTTCTGGATCTGATGAACGGCTATGTATTTGGTTATCTGTTTTTTTTGATTCTGATCGTGGTGATATCGTTGGCAGTGAGAGTGCGTCGAAGAGGCGGGGTGAATGCAAAAGGGGGACCGGAGCAGGACGGACTTCGGTTTGGGATACCGTATTGGATGCTGCTTTTTGCGGCAGCGGGCTATTTCCTGACTGTTTCCAAGACGGCGCTTCTGCTGGGAGAGACCTCGAATCGCTATCAGCTTCCGATTTACGGGATCGTGGTGTTTCTGCTGCTTTTTGCCTGCAGGACGCTGTGGAGACAGGCGGTAACTCTTACCATAAAACAGAANAAATATATGGANAAGCTGGCACTGNTGTTTTGNNNTGCNNTGATCGTGATGGCGTATCTGCGGGTGGATGTGGTGTTCCTTTACCCGAGAGCCCGGGAGGAGGTGGCGCTTGCCAGAAAACAGGCGGCGGAGAATATCCCGGTGGTCTATGTATACAAACCGGGGGAAGAATGGTGTGTCTGGGCGGTAGCCGATGTATTGATGGAATATGACAGGGTATATTTTGTCTCCGCGGAGAGCGAGGACGTGATCACGGAGCCGGGCATTGCGAACGCGGACGCGCTGGTGGCNTATCTTCCTTTGTACGATGATGTGAAGGATGGGGAGGCGCAGAATATGCGGATCGCCGCAAGCTGTAAGGTGTCGGAAGAGCATCTGCAATATCCATATAAATATTGCGAGTCATGGTATTACGGAGATGATGAGACGACGGCGGACNATGGCGTGCAGCCGTGAGAGGCGCATTTGACATGCCCGGAAAAACTGCCTATAATGAATTTATCGTGGGTCTTATTANNGGGAAAGGAAACCAAAGCGTATGAACGCATTGGANTTAGATACCGTTCGTCTGTCCNAGGANAGGAGCTGTCTGGANATATTGGATCAGACGCTNNTGCCGGGTANGGTCAANGTGCTTCGGCTGGAAAAGACAGAGGATATCTTNGAAGCGATCNAATATCTGCGGGTGCGGGGAGCNCCNGCNATCGGNGTGTGTGCCGGTTACGCCATGGCGCTTGCGGCATCCCGGATTGACACNCAGGATTACGAGGCGTTTCTNGCGGAATTTATGAGGCAGAAAACCTATCTGGCTGCGTCACGNCCCACGGCGGTCAATCTTTTCTGGGCGCTGGANCGGATGGAGCGCGTNTTGCGGAANCATGCGGACAAGCCNGTNGNTGAGATCAAGGAAATTTTGTTTGCAGAGGCNCANGCCATTCGCGATGAGGATGTGGCGATCAGCCGCAGNATCGGNGAGATCGGATATGGGCTGTTAAAGNCCGGNGACGGTATTCTTACGCATTGNAATGCGGGAACCCTGGCTACNGCNAAATACGGAACGGCNACGGCGCCCATGTATGTGGCGCTGGAGCATGGGATGACAGATTTCCGGGTATATTGTGATGAGACCAGACCACTGCTGCAGGGGGCAAGGCTCACGGCCTTTGAGCTGCACGGTGCGGGGATAGATACCACACTGATCTGTGACAACATGGCTTCCACAGTGATGAAAAGCGGGAAGGTGAATATCGTNTTTGTGGGATGTGACCGGGTGGCGCGAAANGGAGANNCTGCNAATAAGATAGGCACTTCCGGCGTNGCGGTTCTGGCGAAGCATTACGGNATTCCCTTTTATGTCTGTGCNCCCAGTTCTACCATCGANATGTCCATAGAGACNGGAACGCAGATTCCCATCGAGGAGCGTGCACCGGAGGAGGTCACGCAGATGTGGTACAAGGAGCCTATGGCGCCGGAGGGCGTAAAGGTGTTTAACCCGGCTTTTGATGTGACGGATCATTCCCTGATCACGGGAATCATTACGGAGAAGGGATTGTGCAGGGCGCCTTACGATAAGGCATTTCGTGAACTTGGCATCTGTTAATNCTTTGTTCGGAGGAAACNTATGTTNAANTTAAAAGATAAAACCATACTGATCACNGGCGGAACNGGTTCNTTTGGGAAATGNTTCACGCGATATGTGTTGNCNCACTANGAACCGAAAAAGATCATCATCTATTCCAGAGATGAGTTTAAGCAGTGGATGATGGCAAATGAATTCAAAGAGCACGAAGAAAAGCTTCGGTTTTTTATNGGTGATGTGCGGGACGTGGAGCGTCTGCGGCGGGCCTGTGANGGNGTTGATTATATNATTCATGCGGCGGCGNTNAANCANGTGCCTGCCTGNGAGTANAATCCAAACGAGGCGATCAAGACNAATATCCACGGGGCGATGAANGTGATCGATGCNGCGTTGGATACNGGTGTGCGCAAGGTGGTGGCGCTGTCCACGGACAAGGCGGTCAATCCGGTGAATCTCTACGGCGGGACGAAGCTTGTCTCAGACAAACTGTTTGTGGCTGCCAATGCCTATGTGGGCACNAAGGATATCAATTTCTCCATTGTCAGATACGGTAATGTGGCGGGAAGCCGCGGGTCTGTCATTCCNTTCTTCCACAAGCTGATTNANGAGGGNGTAAAGGAACTGCCNATNACAGATCTNCGTATGACCAGATTCTGGATCAGNNTGACNCAGGGNGTGGAGCTGGTGCTTAAGGCATTGGAGGANGCAAACGGCGGAGAGACCTTCATCAGCAAGATTCCNTCTTTTAAGATTACGGATCTGGCGGAAGCCATGCTGCCGGGATGTAAAATAAAAGAGACGGGAATCCGGCCGGGAGAGAAGCTGCATGAGATCATGGTGACCACAGAGGACTCTGCGACCACCTATGAATATGACAAGCATTTTATCGTCTATCCGCAGATGACCTGGAATAACAGACAACAGCCGGATCTCTCCGGTACTAAGGTAGCGGAAGGCTTTTCTTACAGCTCTGACAACAATACAGAGTGGCTTAGTGTGGAGGATATCAGAGCGCTTTTAAAAGAAGTAGAACTGGAAAAATAGAAGAATGAATACAAGGAGGACATGTGTGGAAATGCGTGTCCTCTCTCTGGTACGGGAGGAATTATGGAAAAACCAGCAATAGAAGGCGGAAAGCCGGTGAGGGAGACCCCCATATTTTACGGGCATCAATATATAGACGAGGCGGACATTCAGGCGGTGACGGAGGTGCTTCGAAGCGACTTTCTGACTTGTGGGCCGAAGATCGGGGAGCTGGAGCAGAAACTGTGTGCGCTGACGGGAGCAAAATACGCTGTGGTCTGCGCAAACGGCACAGCGGCGCTGCACATGGCGGCTCTTGCAGCAGGCGTGGGTGAGGGAGATGAGGTGATCACGACTCCTATCACTTTTGCGGCATCGGCAAACTGTGCGCTTTACTGTGGGGCAAGGCCCGTTTTTGCGGACATTGATCCGGAGACCTACAATATCGATCCAGGGAAGGTGGAGGAAGCAATCACGCCCCGGACAAAGGCAGTGGTGGCGGTGGACTTTACAGGACAATCGGTAGATCTGGATCCTCTTCTGGCAATATGTAAAAAGCATGGACTTACGCTGATCGAGGATGGCGCTCATGTGATCGGCACAAAATACAAAGGACGGACCAACGGTTCTATTGCGGATATGACTACATTTAGTTTTCACCCTGTCAAGACCGTGACAGGCGGTGAGGGCGGCGCTGTTTTGACAAACGATGAGGCGCTATATAAAAAGCTGGTATTGTACCGCGCTCATGGTATTACAAAAGATGAGTCGCAGATGGAGAACGAATCGGACGGCCCCTGGTATTACGAACAGATCGCGCTGGGCTATAATTACCGCATCACGGATATGCAGGCGGCGTTGATCATCAGCCAGCTGGATAAGCTGCCCATGTTCAGCAGCCGCAGAAAAGAGATCGTAAAGAGATATGACGAGGCGTTTTCCGAATTGCCGGAGCTGTTTGTGCAGCGGGAGATTCCGGAGTCGGATACGACAAGGCATCTGTATATCCTGCGGATCGTTCCGGAAAAACTGCGGATCGACAGAAAACAGTTTTTTGAGGCACTGAAGGCGGAGAAGGTGTGCTGCAACGTACATTATATACCGACCTACTATTTTCCTTACTATGAAAAGCTGGGATATCGGCGGGGACTGTGCCCTAATGCGGAGAAACTTTATGAGGAGATCATTTCTCTGCCGCTCTATTATGCGATGAGCGATGAGGATGTGGAGAGCGTGATCGAGGCAGTAAAAAAGATCGTAACCTACTATCGGATGTAGCTGATATGATAGACGGCACCTGAGGAACCAAAATGACAAAAACGATATCGATTAAGAGTAAAATCATATATGGTGTGCTGGCAGTGCTGTTTGTGGTGCTTTTGTGGCTGGGAGATGAGGGCAGACAGCCGATCGTCTATAATGGGATTGAACTGCAGCATACCGTAGGATTGATCGATTCGGAAAATGCGCTTGTGCTGCAGGATTCCGTGGCCAGATACGGCGTGGTGGCAAATACGCCGTCCTATGTCATGAACAAGGGCAGCTACAGGGTGCAGATGTACTACAGCGCGGAGCAAAAGGACAGCGTGCTGGAGCTCTGGGAGCAGGGTGACAAGATCGCGGCCTGGCCCATCAATTCCTGGGAGAATGAACTGACGGCTGATTTTACGCTGTCCAAGGATAGCAAGCAGCTGCAGCTGCGCATTAATTACAGCGGGAACGGTGGCCTTACAGTGAAGAAGCTGTCGCTTGCACCGCATACGTTTTTTTATACGGATACCTATTTTATCATTGCAGTCTTTTTGTTGTTGAACCTTTTGGGCTGGCTGTATTGCAGAAGTGGCAGTGCGTGGCTTACCCAGGAGAGGCTGATAGATATCTGTGTTATTTTAGGCGCAGCGCTTCTGGCTACGACCCCCCTGATGCAGACTTATCTCTATAATGGGGATGATCTGTGTTACCATCTGGCAAGACTGGAAGGACTCAAAGACGGGATCCTGGACGGGCAGATACCGGTCAATATTCTGCCGGACGGCCTGCAGAATAATGGCTATATGAATGCCATGTATCCTTATCTGTTTTTGTATATAGGAGCATTCCTAAGAATCTGTAGAGTTTCTCTGGGTTTTTCCTATAAGACGCTTGTTTTTCTGGCGAATCTGGGATCGGCGGTCTGTGCCTATACGGCGGTGAGATCTATGGTAAAGTCCAGACGCAGTGTACTGCTGGCGGTAGTGCTCTATACGCTCATGCCCTATCGTTTTACCAATATTCTTTCAAGAGGAGATTTGGGGGAAACGCTGGCGCTGATCTTCTGGCCGTTGGTGATCGCCGGAATCTATCATGTGATCATGGGTGATCAGAAAAAATGGTATTATCTGGTGATTGGCTTTACCGGGATATTGCAGAGTCATATTCTGAGCGCGGCGTTTGTGGCGGCATTTTGTGTGGTTACCGTGTTGTTTTACTGCGTGCGCATTGTACAGGAGAAAAGATATGCAGGGCTTTTCAAGGCAGCAGGGCTTTCTGTTTTGCTAAACGCCTGGTATCTGGCACCCTTTTTATATTACTATTTTAATGAGGATCTCAACAAGGATGTGCTGCGCTGGAGCGGCTATTTTGAGCAGTCGATCAACCTTTCCAATATGGCACAGTCCCTCAGTCTTTATAATAAACAGTATTTTTCACTGGGGCTTGCACTGCTTGGATGTCTGGGAATCGGTGTGATCTATCTGCTGTGTGAACGGCGCGACAAGATGACAAGGGAGGATGGGTATCTGCTTTATCTTTTGGTGCTGGGCATCACGCTGGTCTTTATGACGACGGGATATTTTCCCAGCAGGGCGCTTATGGCGAATGGCTTATTTGAAAACATTGCCACCATGCTGCAATTTCCCTGGCGGTTTTTAGGGCCTGCGTCCGCCTGTATTCTCTTTGTGGGGGCGGCAGGATTGGAACGCTCAGAAATCTTAAAGCCCTGCCGTAATGCGATTTTTGCACTGCTGGTAGGTCTGAATCTGTTGATTGTCGTCACGGTGCCTACGGACAACAGCCATATGCCCTATAAAAATGCGGAGGCTGCAGCATCCAAGGGACATGAGACGAAGCTGGGCACTAGCGTGGGGTTGTTTTATCCTCATGAGTGGCGGTTATATGGTGCGGATGACAACAAATTAACCACAAGCGTAGTGATATCGGATATCGCGTCGGTAGTGGTACGTGATTACCAGAAGAAAGGGACAAAGGCGGCGGTTTCCTATGTTTCTGATTCTGATACGGCTTATCTGGAACTGCCGATGCAGAATTATCTGGGGTATCGTGCCAAAGATGAAAACGGAGAGTCCGTGAAGATAGAGAAGGGAGAGGGCGGTCGTATGCGCTTTTCCCTAAAAGGAGACGGTGGAGAGCACAGGATCTATGTACGATACGGACCGGTGGCCGGGTTTGTGGCGGCAGACATAGTATCCGCGCTGACGATTATTCTGCTTGCGGTGCGGCGGTTTCTGCCGGCGCTTTGGTGCGGAGAACTTGGCCGTATGATTCGTCCGCGCCGGGAATTGGAAACAGAGGAGATGGAGAATTCGGATGAAGCTTAGTATCATAGTGCCGGTCTTCAATATGGCGGCGGATCATAAACTGGAATATTGTCTGGACTCTCTGGTGGGACAGACTGTCACAGATTATGAGATCATTGCGGTGGATGATTGCTCTACCGACGAATCGTGGACGATATTGCAAGAATATGAAAAGCGGTTTTCCGAGAAGTTTCGCGCGGTGCACTCGGAGGAAAACAGGCATCAGGGAGGCGCTAAGAATATAGGGCTGAAAATGGCGCAGGGAGATTGGATTGGCTTTATTGACAGTGACGACTGGATCACGCCGGATATGTATGAGCGTCTGCTTACAAGAGCAGAAGAGACGGGAGCCGATCTGGTGGGCTGCGATTATTGCCTCACTTCAGAACATTCGATGAAAGTGGGACAGGTGGTGCACAACAATAAAATGAGCCAGACGGGTGTGCTGGACGATGAGAAAAGACGGAGCCTGATCCTGGACGGGGGAAGTCTGGTGGTGAAGATCTTTCGCCGTGAGATGATTCTGAATAACGAATTGTGGTTTCCGGAGCATATTTTTTATGAGGACAATGCTTTGGGTAATTCTTATCTCGTGCTGGCCAGGCATTTTGAGTATATTGAGGAGCCGTTGTATTATTATTATCAACACGAATCCTCTACCGTGCATACTATTTCAAGGAAACGCTGCGAGGACCGTATGGAGGCCGGAAGGCTGATGATTGCGGAGGCTGAACGGCATGATTTTTTAGACAGATATCGTCCCGAATTAGAGTACAGCTTTACCCTTCTTTTTTATGTGAATACGCTGTTTACCTATATGGCGGGAGTAAAGTGGACGAGCTGCCGTTTTGTAAAAGAGCTGGGGCAGGAGCTTAGATGGCGCTTTCCTGATTTTCAAAGCAATCCCTATTATTGTGAACGAACCCATGAGGAGGAAAAAAAGCTGATCCGCATGCAGATGAGATCTACGCTTTTGTTCGTGGGATATTATAAACTGTTGTGGACCTATCGCAATCTGAGAAAGAAATGGAGCAGGAAAGGGAAGTAGGCATGGAGATCGGAAGTATCTATGAAGTGGCTCCCGCTGTGACCGGGAAGCGTGTGGAAGCAGAAACATTGTGCCTGAATCATGTGGAGAAGTATGGGAAAAAGCATAAATCTTATACGGCTTCCGGCAGAGAGGCTATTGAGCTTGCCCTGATCAGTCTGGAACGGGAGAGACCGGATGTCCCGAAGCGGTGTCTGATGCCGGCTTATATGTGCGATTCAGTGTTTGCACCTTTTCGTCACAGAGGATGGGAGCTTATCTTCTATGCGGTGGACAGTGGACTCGAATCGACCGGAGAAACACTTTTTCAGATGATTCTGGAAACGAATCCGGGACTTGTTTTTGTTCACCCTTACTACGGAGAAGACACTTTCAGCGATCTGCGGGCGCAGCTTCCGGTGTTCAGAAAGAGCGGTATTTTGGTGATGGAGGATGTGACCCAGTCCTACTATCTGGAAGCGGCGGGGCAGGAAGCGGATTTTGTAGTGGGAAGTCTGCGTAAATGGTATCCGGTTCCCGATGGCGGATTTGTGGTCTCTGATTTGCCGTTGGCAGAGGATGTTCTGCAGGACGGGGAAGCTTACGCAGAGGAGAGGCTGGAACCCCTGGTTCAAAAATGGGAATATTTACAGGGTGCGGAAGTTCTGCCAGAGAAAAAGGAGCTTTTTTTGCGTAAGAACCGCTCTCTGGAGGAGGCGCTGGATCGGTATGAAGGGGTGCGCCGAATGTCCGGCGTGTCTGCGGCAATCCTGTCTGAGACGGATGAGGAGGCGGCCAGACATAAAAGAGCGGAGAATCAGAGCTTTTTATATGAAAAGATGATAGGCATGAAAAGACTGCGGCCGGTTCTGGTCATGCAGGGAGTGGAGGCGCCGCTCTATCTGCCCATCTACGCGAAGGAGCGGGAGGATCTGCAGAGATTTTTGACGGAACATGATATTTACGCTCCGGTGCTCTGGCCTTTTAGTGAGGATGCTCCTGATTTTTTTGAGGGGGATGAGGACTATATCTACGAGCATTTGCTGGCGCTGCCCATTGACCAGCGATATGGCATCCGGGAGATGGAACGGATCGCACAGGTGCTTTCTGCATATGAAGAGCAGACTGTGATCGGAATACGAGCGGATGCGAATGACACAGTTGCCACAGGGCATATCATGCGCTGTATCACCATCGCCAGGCAGCTGCGAAAGAAGGGATGCCGGGTCTTGTTTTTTACGGCGGACGAAGGGGCACAGAAGATGCTGTCCGAGGCAGGAATGGAGCAGGTTTGTCTGCATACGCAGTGGAACCAGATGGAGAAAGAGATTCCCAGATTGAAGAGAATGCTGTCTTTGGCAGGGATTCAGACGCTTCTGGTGGATTCCTATCAGGTGACGCCCGCCTATTTCGAGGAACTGCGGGATGTGGCAAAGCTTATATGGATCGACGATTGTTTTGATGTGGTCTGCCCGGTGGATGTTTTGATCAATTACAATGCATATCATGCGCGGTTCCCCTATAAGGAGACCTACGGCGATAAAACAAAGCTTCTTCTGGGGCCGGACTATGTGCCTTTGCGGGAGGAGTTTGGAAGAGAAACGCGTTCAGCCTCTCGACCAGAGGATGGAACATTTTCTGTGCTTCTTTCCAGTGGCGGCGGTGATGCTCAGGATGCGCTTCTGGGGATTTTACAGAGAGCCGTGGAGACAGAGGGACTGGAAAAGGTTGTTTTCCACACGGTAGTCGGCGGCAGGCACCCCAGAGAGCGGGAGCTTGTCTCCTTTGCAGAGGAGCATCCGAATGTAAAGCTTTATCGGCCCTGCCGGGATATGGCGGGTTTGATGGCAGAGTGCGACGGAGCGGTATCCGCAGCGGGAACGATGTTGTTTGAGCTGAGCGCCATGCAGGTGCCCACGGTATTCTTTGTGACGGCGGATAACCAGCGGTACGACAAAGATTTCTTCGCAGAGCAGGGGCGTATGCTCTATGCGGGTGATATCCGGCAGGACAGGGAGGCGTGCGTCGAAGCGGTGTGTGACGGGATCAGGAAAATGATCACGGATGTATCGCTGCGGGAGTGCATGAAGGAAAAACTTTCCGAGGTCACGGATGGACGAGGTGCAGAGCGGATCGCGGATGAAATTTATATGTGTATGAAAGATTGACTATATCAGTCAATTTTGGAGGGAACGATGAATGCAATAGCGATTATTACGGCGCGGGGCGGTAGTAAGCGTATCCCGGGAAAGAATGTGAAAGAGTTTATGGGAAAGCCCATGCTTACTTATGCCATCGAGGCGGCACTGGAGGCGGGCATTTTCCGGGAGGTCATGGTGTCCACCGATGATGAGGGGATCGCGCGGATCGCGCGTGAGGCAGGGGCGGTGGTGCCCTTTATGAGAAGTGAGGCCACGTCGGGAGACTTTGCCACCACGGACGATGTGCTGATGGAAGTGCTGGAAACCTACGAAAAACGTGGTGAGCTTTTTGACTATATGGCCTGTATCTATCCCACCGCGCCCTTTGTGACAGCGGGGAAACTGCAGGAGGCTATGTCCCTTCTGATAGAGAAGGATGCTTCAGGAGTAATGCCCGTGGTGCGGTTCTCCTTTCCGCCCCAGCGGGGTATGGCAATCCGCGAGGGAAAACTTGCGTACTGCTATCCCGAAAATGCCATGAAACGGTCTCAGGATCTGGAGCCCATGTATCACGACAGCGGACAGTTTTACTGTTATCACGTGACGCGTTACCGCGCCTGCAGAGGGGATCTGCCGGACGGGTATCTGCCCATCATTGTGCCGGAGACGGAGGTGCAGGATATCGACAATCCGTCGGACTGGGAACTGGCGGAGATAAAATACCGAATGATGCGGAAAGCGTGTGAGGGTGGTAGAACAGTTGAATCTGGCAGGGCCGCTACTATCATCAAGTAATCATATTTGGAAAATCACAGGAGAGGTATTTATTCGGGATTGCTGCTATCAAGGGAATTAAAGAAACATCTGCTTTTGATACAGGAACAAGCAGAGGAAAGATTTGATTTGCTTATAGAGCAGATGGCAATGTAGGAGAAAGAGACAGAACAGTTAAAGGAATAGGATCAGATGCTTTGGGTATAAAATCCAAACTTTGGGATTTTTAGGAAAATGAATAATATTTGGGCGAGAGCGGAGGAGATTGTGAGGGAGGAAATTATATATACATTATGAGGATTAGAATGGGGCAGAGGGTATCTGTCCCATTTGTGGGTTTTATGCAATTTTATGGTTTAATGTTTCGAGAAAACGAAAGCGTTTGTTGAAAATGGTATATTCTGATGGTAAAATATTCATGTATATATTTGGTTAGGAGAATAGTGTACATGATAAATTCGATTGCTTATGGAAAATGATGAAAGAAAAAAATTAACAAAAACGTAATTAAGGATAGCAGCAAGGCTTAGTACGAGTATATTTGCAAAACTTACAAAAAATGAAATGGCATCACTTGATGTATTGGTTCGGTTGTGCAGGGTGCTTGCATGTCAATTGAGTGATATATGTACGATAGATTTTAAGGAGAGGGTGTAGCTATTGGATAGTATAATGGATATTATTGCTCATGAAACAGGAGGAAAGAGCTATAGAACATATAAATATATATGTGAAGGTTCTGAAATACTTTCTTTTGACTATGATGACCATCAGGAAATTACATGGGAAAAATATGGTGAAACACTTCCTCCAGATAAAGCGATTAGTATGTTGAGAAAGGCAGACCAGTGTCGGAATGGGAACCCATTGTTTACATATTTCTTGGATGGCTCACGCCATACATATAAAGTAGACGATATTGCTTATAAAAATAAGGTATATCCTGTAATTGCTGGACAAGTTGGAGTAAGTTGCTGCAAACGTGTTAATAAAGAAATGCAGAAATATGATTTTGATAGAAGATTGGCAATTGCCCTACCCAAAGTAGCGAGTCAAAGTGATTGGAATAAAACAGTGTATTTTTCAAATTTGTGCAGCAAATTAAATGAAAATTCCAGATTAAAACATCATAATATACAGTTTACAGAAATTTTACCTTACAACACAAAAGTTGATGAATTTGAAAGAATTGAAAGCAAAGGAATTGCAGTAATACAGGATTTGATGATTCAACGTGAAATTGACATGGTAACAAAGCTGGTCTCAGAGAATAGAATTAATTCAACACATTATCTTATGAAAGATGGTTCATTGGAATATCGTGTTGACCATATAAAAAATGAGAGGGAAAAACGCAAATTTCAAAAGAATTTTAGCTATGTGGTTGGCGTATCAAAATCGTTTAATCCTGAGAATTGTAAAGATAAAAAGAAAAAGAACAACTCAGATATGATAGCTGATTTGAAATTATATCATAGAACACCAGTAAGTTTGTATTCTTCACCGAGACTTGAAGGAATGAAATATGCAGTATGGTATTTGCGAATTAGAGATAAAAAGTATACGGCTAATGCATTTGATGGTATTTTAAAGATTGAGAAAATCTTGGTTACTGAAGAACAAATGAATAAGGGGTTGGATACGGAAGAAGTAGATTTAATTTCTGCAAATATTATTAATGAACGTAATCCGGTTTGTTATGGAGCGGATTCAAGATGGGCAAACCATTTATATCCAGTATATGTTACAGAGTGTTATGCAAAAAGTAAATATTTTAGTGATACAATGTTTTTAAATTTATTTTAACAGAAAGGCTGTTATATATGGGTAGAGTAATAGGTAAGGTTATCGCAACAGAAAAAAATCCATCTACAATTGATGATTTTTATTTTTGGACAAGGCAGGATCTGATTTTAAATCCGTTTGATGTTGTGAAGGTGAGTCATCTTCAAAAAAGTGTTTCATATGGAGTTATTGAAGAAATATCACATATTACGGATACTGCTAATTTTTTGGCAGATTATGTTTCTAATGATTTTGGAAACGTTGAGGCAGACGAGAATACACATCGAATAGGAATGAATTATGTAAAGGCAAGAGTGATTGGAAATACAGGAAATATATACATACCACTAGCAAACAACTCAAAAGTTGAGCTGGCTGATGAAAATGAGGTTTCTGAGGCATTAGGATTGAATAATGTCAAAAATCCTGTTACATGTGGATATCTTGAAATGTATACAGGAGATGAAGATAAAATCACATTACCTGTTCAAATGGATTCAAGATTTCTAATTGGACCAGAGGGAGCGCATTTAAATATATCGGGGATATCAGGATTGGCTGCAAAAACTTCTTATGCGATGTTTCTGTTGAAAGCTATTCAGGATAAGTGTTTAATAAATGGGAATGAAGAAGATGAAGAGGTCGCTTTTGTGCTGTTTAATGTGAAAGGGAGTGATTTGTTAGCTCTTGACGAGGAGGGTGATTTTGAAACAGCGAGTGAAAGAAAGGACACATTTGATTTATATAAGAAGCTTGGAATGAGTACAGAACCGTTTAGAAATGTTCAATATTATTATCCATATTCATCAAACAAAGTTGGAAATACATACTTGAGTAAAGAAGCATATGACAATCAAAAGAAGTTAGGGAAAGCACATCTTTATAAATATACATACGAAGATGACAAGGACAATTTGGATTTAATGTTTGCAAGTATGGATGATCCGCAGCAGACTATGGATTCTATAATTAACTATATTATTACAAATCAAGGGAAATTTGGCGGTTTGGAAGACTGGGAGGATTTTCTTGATGAGGTACAAAATAATTGCAAAGCAGGATCTAGTGGGGATAAAGAAATAACGGTCGCAAGCTGGAGAAAGTTTAATAGAATTATTCGTAAGTCAATTTACCGAAATGAAATATTTGGTAATATCCATAATACTAAAGAAGAAGTGCGCATAGGGGAGGCTTTAAAACATATTAAAAAGAACGAAGTCCATGTAATTGACATTGCTAAATTGAATGAAGATATGCAAGGCTTTGTATTTGGTGATGCTATTCGTACAATCTATGATTTGCAGTTAGGACAATTTAGCGATGATGATACGCTGAATCCGCCAAAGAAGATTGTTATTTTCATTGATGAGTTAAATAAGTATGCATCAACAGATACACCAAAGAGTTCGCCTATATTACGCCAAATATTAGATATTGCTGAAAGAGGGCGTTCTCTTGGAATCATACTTTTTTCAGCGGAGCAGTTTAGGAGTGCAATTCATAACAGAGTAACGGGTAATTGTTCAACACATGCATATGGAAGGACTAATGCAATAGAAATTGCAAAAGCGGATTACAAATATGTTCCGCAAGTGTATAAAAATATGATGACAAGACTGAAACAGGGTGAATACATTGTTCAGAATCCCGTGTTTCGGTCATTGTTGAATATCAAATTTCCAAAACCAATATATAAACAATATAAATAGTAAACGAGGTGCTATATGGCAGTAGGAAAAAATTTTTTAGAAAATTTAACAGTTGCAATGTATGAAAATAGCTTTACTGTTTATCGCGAGTTTGTTCAAAATGCTGCCGATTCTATAGATAAAGCCATTGAAAAAGGATTGTTGGATAAAGAAGAAGCTAGTATAGACATAGCTATTGAGTATAATAAAAGAAAAATATCCGTTCACGATAATGCTATGGGAATTCCTATGAGAGATTTTAAGAAAAAAATGACGGATGTGGCTGATTCTGAAAAAGATAGAAATACAGATAAAGGCTTTCGAGGAATTGGTAGACTGGCAGGTTTGGGATACTGTGATACTTTGGTTTTCAGAACCTCTGTAAAAGGAGAAGATAAAGAATCAATTATTAAATGGGATGGAGTTCGTTTGAAAGAGATAGTCGCAGATCCGAGGTTGCATCCATCATCAGATGAATTAATAGATATGATTACAGATGTTTCGTATATTGATGCCAAGAAAGAAGACCATTTTTTTGAAGTGGTTATGGAAGATGTTATTTTTGAAAGTGATGATCTTCTTGATGCAGAACAGGTTATTAATTATCTTCAGTCAGTTGCGCCAGTGCCATATGCTAATTATTTCAGTTTTTATGAGAAAATATATGAGTTTGCGAAGAACGAAGGCTTTAAAATAGATGAATATACAGTTTTGGTAAATGGAAATCAGCTATTTAAACCATATAGAATGGGATTATGTGAAGGAACTGCTGAGAACAAAAAGCAGTATGATGAAATATATGATGTAGAATTTAAAAAATTTTTGGCAAGTGATGGTACTCCCGTTGCATGGTTGTGGTATGGGATTGCGAAATATGAAAAATATATTCCAGTAATTAATGACATGAGGTGTATTCGGTTGCGTAAAGAAAATATACAAATTGGGGATGAGAATACACTTGGATATCCCAAATATTTTAAGGAATCACGTGGAAACGGCTATTTTATAGGGGAATTATTTGTGCTGGATAATCGGTTGATTCCGAATGCAAGGAGAGATTATTTTAATCCGACACCTGCGCTTAAAGAGTTTGAGGACATAGTACATAATTTCTTCTATTTAGAGTTATATGATCTTTATCATTATGCAAGTAAGGTTCGGAGTGCACAGAAGTCGATTGCTAATTTTACGGAAAAAGAGAAAGAATATCAAGAGAAAGTAAATAATGCAGGATTTATTGACAACAATGAGAAAGAAAATGTAAAAAAAGAGATTGAACAAGAACGCGAAAAAGCAGAAAAAGCAAAGCGAGAGATTGAAAATCGTAAAAAAGATGCTGATTCTAATGAAGTGTATGCCAGAGTGTTTACTGAAATAGAAAAGACATATAAAAGTAAAGATGAAACGGAAAAACAGGAAGAAATAAAAAAAGAAGAAAACGAATCCCCTGAAAAAAATAATAAGTATTTAACTCAGTCATTATCTAAGTATGGAAAGAAAGAGCAGAAATTGATTGCTCGTATTTATGCGATTATTAAATCAATACTTCCCAAAGATATGGCAGAAATGGTTATAAAGAAAATACAGGAAGAGTTGAGTAAATAAATGAGTAGAAAGGTTTTGCTTGTTGAACCAAATTATAAAAATAAGTATCCGCCAATGGGACTTATGAAGATTGCAACATATTATCGAGAACTTGGAGATGATGTAACTTTTTTTAAGGGTAATCTTAAAGAATTGGTTTTAAACGATACATATGAGGCGTTATTGAAGCAATTGTATTCTAATGATGATAGTGTTTTTTGGGAGCAATATAAACCTCAGATTTGTCAATATTTAAAAAGAGGAACAAAAGCTGTTTTATTAGAGATTCCTTTAGTGAATGAGAATATTATTATTTTGGAATTATTTAAATATTATCGAAGGTATTTTCATAATGAAGAGTATTTTTTGCCTGAAAACAGGATTTATGATCGTGTAGGAATTACAACATTATTTACATTCTATTGGGATATTACGATTGATACAATTAATTTTGTAAAAAAATTGTGCAAGGATCAAAAGGATGTTATGGTTGGCGGGGTTATGGCAACCATTCTTCAAGATAGAGTTTATGAAGCTACGGGAATCAAGCCGTTTGCTGGAACATTAAGTTATGCAGGGGTTTTAGACGATAATGATATAATAATCGATACGTTGCCGTTGGATTATTCGATTTTGGAAGAAATTGATTATGTATATCCCGCTCATGATGGATATTTGGCATATATGACCAGAGGGTGTGTCAATCATTGTGCTTTTTGTGCTGTTCCTAAACTTGAACCGGAATATAAAAACTATTTACCAATTGCGGAGCAAGTAGACTGGGCAAGTAAGCAATTTGGCGGGAAAAAGGATTTATTGCTATTGGATAATAATGTCCTTGCTTCATGTCAATTTGACAAAATCATTGATGAGATTAAAAAAGCAGGATTTACAAATGATAGTGTTTTTGTAGAGCCAAATATGTTTGAAGTTGCAGTAGAAAATATTAAAAATGGCTACAATGAAAAAGCTTATATAAAAACAGTAGTGCGGCAGTATCAGATACTGATTTCGAAATATGGTTCTAAGTTGCAAGATGTATATGATTTGTTGGAAAAAAAGCATTTGTTAAAGGATTATACGGCGAAAAAAGAAGCTATTTTAGAAACATATGAAGTTGTTAAACCATATTTTGAAGAAATGTATAGTAAAAAGCGACCGAGAAGACGTTTTGTTGATTTTAATCAAGGGATTGATGCTAGATTAATTATTGATACAAATATGAGAAAACTGTTTGAAATTCCTATTAGACCAGTGCGAATTGCATTTGACCATTGGGAACTGCATGATATTTATAAGAAGGCTGTGCGAACTGCGGTAGAGGCTGGTCATACAAGTTTATCAAATTATGTTTTATATAATTATAAGGATGAACCAGTGGATCTATATAGGCGGTTAAAGCTAAATGTGGATTTGTGTGAGGAATTGAATGTTAGTATATACTCATTTCCAATGAAGTATCATCCAATTGAAGATCCTGATTATTTTAGCAACAGAGATTATATTGGCGAGAAATGGAACAGAAAGTTTATTCGCACAATCCAAGCGGTACTTAATTCGACAAAAGGTAAAGTGGGAAAGGGATATTCTTTTTTTTGTAAAGCGTTTGGAAGTGATGAAGATGAGTTTATGAAATTGCTTTATATGCCGGAGGCTATGATAATATACCGTTTTTACTTTGAGGGCATTGGTTTGACAGATGAATGGTGGAATAGTTTTCAAAATTTAACAGATGCGCAACTGGCAATAGCTAAGCCGATTATAGAAACAAATGATTTTTCTGATTATGAAAATCTAACAGATGATTTAGAGATTTTAAAGGTTTTATCCTACTATCGTATAAAGCGGGAGGATGCAGAACGAGCTATGGGTAAAGAGGGGTAATTGGGAAACTATTTAGGTAGGTATGACAGGAAGATCAAAATGAGGTTTTGATTATGGATATTAAGTCATTAAAGAAATCAAAAAATGAAGAGATGATCCTCACGCTTTATAGCTTGATTGATAATTGGGAAGATGAAGTGGTTGAGTTCAAGGAAGCCGGAAAGGATTATGACAGGGACAAGATTGGACGTTATTTCTCTGCGTTAAGTAATGAAGCCAATTTACGTGGTCTGCAATATGGCTGGCTTGTATTTGGAGTAAATAATAAGAAACGAAAGATTGTGGGGACTGAGTATAGAAACAGTAATGGTCTGGACACTTTAAAACATGAAATTGGTTCTGCTACTACAGGTGGTATTTCGTTTATTGATATTTACGAGATTTTCCCGATAGTAGATGGAAATGAAAAACGAGTGATAATGTTTCAAATACCAGCAGCTATAACTGCTATTCCAACAGGATGGCATAATCAGGAATATGGTCGTGACGGAGAATCGCTTGTACCATTATCGGAAGAAAAACGAGAACGCATTCGGCGGCAGGTAAGGTTGGATTGGTCGAAGAGATTTATACCTAATGCCACAATTGAGCATTTGGATGCAGATGCCATTGCTATTGCAAGAAATAAGTATAAGGAAAAGATGGATGAACAGCATATTTCTGATGAAGTGGATCAAATGACGGACGAGGAGTTTCTGGAGAGAAGGAAGCTGGTTGTCAATGGCAAGGTTACAAATGCAGCAATGCTGCTACTGGGGAATTCCGCATATGATTATCTGTTTGAGAGCGTGCCGGAGGCTTCATGGCGTATTTATGATTCAAAGGAGATGGTAAAAGATTATAAGATATTCAAGATACCTTTTATTACACTTAGTGACAGGATTCTGGGAAATATCCGAAACCTCACATATAGGTATATGCCGGATCAAATGACATTATTCCCAATGGAAACCAAGCAATATGATACATGGGTATTGAGGGAATTGCTCAATAATTGTATTGCTCATTCTAATTATAATTTAGGTGGGCGAATCTATGTCAATGAATTTGAAGATGAATTGATTCTTACAAATCCGGGGAGCTTCATTCCAGAAAGTATAGAACCTATTTTGAACCCCGGATATACATCTCCGTTCTATCGTAATCAGCTTTTGGCAGAAGCGATGGTGATGTTTAAGATGATAGATACAGAGACAACGGGAATCCGGCGAGTATTTCACATTCAGCGGGAGAAGTTCTTTCCGTTGCCAGACTATGACATTACGTCAAATGACAGAGTTAAGGTGTCAATTTATGGGAAAGAGATAAACGAGAAGTTTACTTACTTGCTCCATGATAATGAGGATCTTAATTTGATGACTGTCTATTTGCTGGATCAGGTGCAAAAAGGAAAACCAATTTCTAGGGAAGCAACAGCACATTTAAGGAAGCACAAGTTGGTGGAGGGGCGAGTAAATAACTTGTATTTGGCAGCTCCTCTGGCAAAAACGGCGGAGGATAAAGCACAGTATATAAAAAATAAGGCGTTTGACAACAAATACTATCAAGATATGATTGTTAATTATCTTGAAGAATTCGGAAAAGCAAATAAGGCTGCAATACGTGATTTGCTGGTTGGCAAGTTTCCAGATACGCTTTCTTCCAGTCAGAAGGAGCGAAAAGTTTTAACATTGCTTACAGCGCTTAAGAGAAAGGGGATTATAACCACGGATTCTGATAACAAACAAATTTCCCATTGGGTTTTAGTCAAAGACAAGCAGAATGATTAAGTAAAATTGGTTTAAGAATTGGTTTGATAATGATATCTTAAAAATGTTGAGAGGCTTGTAATTAGCCTTTTTCGGGATTAAACCAATATTAATAAAATAACAATTGGTTTAACAATTGGTTTAAGGGTTGGTTTGATACTCAACTAATCAGCAAGATTCATATTGGGTATTGAAACAATAGTTTGAATAAATTTGTTTCAAATTAAACAAGATTTACTCAAGAGTATCCAAGATCGTGTTTCTAAAATGCTTCTAAAATTTTAATAACCAGAAAAATAAGCTGATATTGAGGATAATATGAATAAAAATCCTCATTTTATCATGGCTTGTGATATAGACAAATGCTCCGTAGCAACGTGTGAGAGAGCAGACGGTTAGACCTTATGCCTGTATTGTATGAAGGCGGCGAATCATCAGAAAGGGAAATGTATGGATCAGCAGAAAATTAAAATCGGGAATCGATATGTGGGAGAGGGAGAGCAGACCTTCATCGTGGCGGAGGTATCGGCCAATCATCTGCAGGATAAAAAGAGGGCCGAAGAGATCATCAGGGCAGCTCATGAGGCGGGAGCCGATGCGGTGAAGCTGCAGACCTACACGGCGGATACCATTACCATGGACTGTGACAATGAATATTTTCAGATTACCCAGGGAACGATCTGGGACGGCAGAACCTGTTATGATTTATTTAAAGAGGCGTACACGCCCTGGGAGTGGCAGCCGGATCTTATGAAGCTTGCCAACGATCTGGGGATGGAGTGTTTTTCCTCGCCCTTTGATTTCACGGCGGTGGACTTTATGGAGAAGATGAAGATGCCCGCCTATAAGATCGCATCCTTTGAGATACAGGATATTCCGCTGATCCGTAAGATAGCGGGACTTGGAAAGCCTGTCATCATGGCAACGGGGATCGCTTATCTGGAGGATATTGAGAGGGCGGTCAGAACCTGCCGGGAGGAAGGAAACGAACAGATCATACTTTTGAAGTGTACGTCCACATATCCCACGCCCTATGAGGATATGAATCTCAGGGTGATCCCCCATATGGCGGAGACCTTTGACTGTCTGACGGGGCTTTCCGATCACAGCATGGGAAGCGCTGTGGCGGTGGCCGGTGTGGCGCTGGGCGCCGTGATGGTGGAGAAACATCTTACGCTGGCACGGGCGGACGGCGGCCCGGATGGGGCGTTTTCCATGGAACTTGCGGAGTTTAAGCGTATGGTGGATGAGATCCGCATCGTGGAGAAAGCTTTGGGGAAAGTCACCTACTGTCTGACCGAGAAGCAGGAGAGAAGCCGGGAGGAGGGCCGCTCCCTGTTTGTGACAGCAGACATGAAAAAGGGAGACGTTTTCACGGCTGAAAATATGCGGTCGATCAGACCCGCCTTCGGTATGGCGCCGAGGTATTATGAGGAGATATTGGGGAAGCGGGCACGGTGCGACATTTCCCGTGGAACGCCGATGGACTGGAAGTATGTGGAATAAACTCTGATGGCTGAGGAAGCGGATTTGATGGAAAAAACCGAAGTGAGTGAGAAACAGAAAAAAATGATGATCCTAGGGGCCAGCGCCCTGCAGGTACCCGCCATCGAGAAGGCAAAAGAATTGGGCTATCGGGTGATCCTGGTGGATTATGATGAGAATGCGGTGGGGTTTGCCCTGGCGGATGAAAAGCTGGTGGTGAGCACATTGGATCAGGAGGAGGTCTACAGGCAGGCGCTGATTTATGAGCCTGATGTGGTAATCACCTCCACCAGTGACGGTCCGGTGCGGACAGCGGCCTATGTCAATGAAAAGCTGGGAAAACGGCCGGACCTGTCCTATGAGAATTCCCTCTGCGCCACCATTAAAGACAAGATGCGGGAGCGTTTAAAAAAATGCGGCGTACCGATACCTGACTATTATGTGACGGTTGATTTTGAGGCGTTTTCGGATGCGGTGGACAGACTGGATGGCCATTGTATCGTGAAGCCGGCGGACAATGCGGGGAGCCGGGGCGTAATGCTTCTTGAGTGCGAGGCATTGAAGATGAGCAAGCAGGAGCAGAAGAGACGACTTTCTGCATACGCTGAGCAGCTTCTTCAATTGAAACAAAAGACATATGAGTACAGCAAGAGCAACTCCAGAAACGGCACTGTGTTGGTGGAAGAATATATGCAGGGTCCGGAGGTGAGTGTGGAGGCTATTGTGGTGGAGGGCGAACCCCATATCCTCTCGATCACGGACAAGTATATCACGCCGCTCCCTTATTTCGTAGAGCTGGCCCACTGCGAGCCAAGTCAGTTGGATGGAGAAACGCAGGAGCAGATACGACAAGTGGCAGTGCAGGCAATCAAAGCCATCGGTATTGGGAATGCGCCCGCCCATGTGGAGATCAAGGTAACCGAAGAGGGTCCTAAGGTCGTGGAGTTGGCTGCCCGTTTGGGGGGCGATTTTATCACTTCAAAACTGGTGCCTCTTTCTACAGGAATCGATATGGTGGGAGCTTCTGTCCTCTTGGCGACAGGAGAAAAGCCGGATCTTACACCCAAGCGGCAGCGCGGCGCGGCCATTCATTTCATTCATGCACCGGAGGAGGCGCAGGGTGTGCTTGCTGGGATCACCGTGCCTGAGTCTCTTTACGGGGAAGAAGGCGTAGAGGAAATCGTGATCTACAAAAAAACGGGAGATACGGTGTGCGGCACCCATTCCAGCAACGACAGACTGGGTCATGTGATCACGGTGGGAGAGGCGGCGGAGGAAGCCATGAAGCGGGGAAAACAAATACTTTCGCAGATCAGGGTGGAGATTACTCTGGTCGAGGAAAAGACAGAGAAAGAAAAATAAGATGAAGGATAGAATTTACGTTTGCCACACCTACTATCATGTATATGTGGCGTGTTTAAAGGAACTGAATCTGGAGCAGAGTAAGCGGGGGAATGCGACTCTGGTGCTGAGTACTATGTCCAATGACTTTGGCGATCTGCAAAAGCGCGCCGAGGACTGTGGCCTTTTTGAGGCGGTGTATATGTTTGAGGAGAAGGAGGATGTTACTTTTCCGGAAATCATGAAGTATCACACCGACAGAGGCAATCTGTTTCTGAATCTGCTGGCCCGCATCCGTTACACCAAGCTGCTGGGGAAAGCGCAGCAGCCTTATGTGCCGGTGGATTTTAAGGAGTATGGGGATGTCTATGTATTCTGCGATTCAGACCCCATAGGTTATTATCTAAGCTGGCGCAGGATTCCCTACCATGCGCTGGAGGATGGGCTTGACTGTATCAGCACCTATGATACGGCCCGCTATGACAACAGGGGACATTTTAAGCTGAAGGCGTATCTGGCATCAAAAAATCTGATCTTTATTCAGAATGGCTGGGCGAAATACTGTTTGGATATGGAGGTCAATGACATTTCCGTCCTGCCATACCCTTGTCCGAAATATATTGAGAAGCCCAGGAAGGAACTGACTGAGAATCTTTCCGGGGAGGACAAGGCCCTCTTGGTGCGGCTGTTTATTGCAAATATTGAGGAGATCAAAAGGAACCTGGCAGCGGATAAAGATAAGGTGCTGCTGTTGACGGAGCCGCTGTGTGAGCTGGATGTGCGGGAGCAGATCTTCCGGGACTGCATCGAACAGTATGGGAAAATAGCAGGGACGGAGTCGGTGATCCTGATCAAGCCCCATCCCAGAGATGTGCTGGATTACGAAAAAATTTTTCCGGAGCATATCATATTGGATAAAAAATTTCCCATGGAGGTCCTCAATTATATCGAAGGGCTTACTTTCCGCCGGGTGATCTCTGTCTTTACGGTGGTGCATGCGATTCGTTTTGCCGAGGAGATCGTCTATCTGGGGGAAGACTTTATGGATCACTACGAGGACCCTAAGCTGCATCGACAGAATGAGGAAATCTAGTTTGGCTGGATGCGGGTTGAACGCATGGTGACCGGTTAGTTGACACTGTCCTCAATATACTATAGAATCTACAATAAAATATGCTTAAAAAAGGAGAAACCCAAAATGAAATGGCTAAAACTGGATAAAAAATATATGGTTCAGTTCTTTGTACTATCACTTCTGAGTTTATTATATGTTTTTCCAATTATTTTAGTAAATTTATATTATAAAGACGATTTAGGATGGTCGTTAAGCGGAACCATAGGGCTGAAAAGCGATGGAAGACCGCTTGGTGAATATTTAGTTCTCATGTTATGCGGTGGAGAACCGGTCACGGATACCGCACCGCTTCCGTTGATTTTATTGGTACTGTTGCTGTCTTATACGCTCATCTTGTATGCCCAAATAAATCTGGACTCCGTTTTTAATAAGTATATGCTGATTCCGGTATTACTGCTTGTCATTACCAATCCGTTGGCAATAGAATGTTTATCTTATAGATACGGTGCCATTGTTATGTTTACTGCGCTTGCTCTTTCGTTTATTATATTTTCCATACCTGATACTATATCTAAGATAGCCTTGTTTATTTATTCATCGGTTTTGAGTATGGCAATTATGTCTTTGTATCAACCGGCACTCGGTATGTGTCTTATATTACTAATTATCAGTGTTTTTTTCTATGTTATCAACGATAAGAAGTTAGATTTTATACGGGGGGGGGGTACGAGTCGCCGGCATTGGAGCAGGATCCATTGCTTACAAAATTGTCATTGCAAACCACTATGTCAGCCAAAGCGATTGGCGCTATGAAGCATCACAAACAGTTGATTTAAAGTTCAGTTCCATCAAAACTATTATACAAAACACTTGGGAATCCTGTATCTACATAAAAGATTTTTTCTCCAAAACTGGCTTATGGTATCAGATCGCTTTAGGACTGATGATTGTACTGGCTATCGCAGCCATACTCTTCCTATATTGCAAGGAAAGCAACAGAACAGGATGGCGCAAGGGTTTCGATATTGTTTTTCTTATTCTTTCTCCGATATTTGTGTTTATTGCAGCTTTTTTGCCAATAATGCTTCTCAGAACATTAATGTTAAAAACCAGAATATTTATTGCATTAGGCGGCTTTCTTCTTTATATAGGTATATTTATACTATATTATGCTAAAAAACATAAAATTTTTTTGCCCGTACTGCTGATTTTGTGTATTCTCTATCATTATACTTATATGTACTCCTACGGAAATGCACTCAATAACCAAAAAGAGTATGCGTCATATCTGGTATACAATATCGTACATGATATAGAAACAATCAATGTAGAAAATGAATTTTCTACCGTTTCCTTTATCGGGCAGATGCCAAGGACTAAGCGTATGCAGATGTTGTATGACAAATACCCTATTTATGAGAGTATAATGTCGAAATATTTTACAAATGATTCCTGGATGGGGGGAGCTTGGGTGCTGCACTATATGCAGGGTGATCTGACAATAGAATCAGACAATGAAACGGATAATCAGATTGTCGAGTCCGCGGAGCCGATAATGAAGAACTCTGTCTATTCTTGCTATGTGAATGGCGGCAAAATCATCATATATTTTTACTGATTGAAAGATGTTCATTATTTGCGTGAAATACACACTTGTGGTAAGATATTCCTGTTATGCGGATAGGGAATGAGAAGGAAACGGATCATGCTTAGAATTTTAAAGAAAATGAATGTTCTGCTGGACGGGAAGCAGAAACGTGCCATGATAGCGCTCATCATTATGATGCTCATCGGCGGTGTGCTGGAGAGTCTGGGTGTTTCCATGCTTGTGCCTATTGTGACGGTAGTGATGGATCCGGAGGCAGTGCAGGATAGCGATTTGCTATCTTCAGTATATGAGCTGCTCGGGATGCGCAGCAATGCGGAATTTGCCATGTTTCTGCTCTTGGCTTTTGTGGGGATGACGGTGATCAAAAATGTCTATCTCTTCTTCCAGCAGAAGGTGCAGCTCCGATTCGTATACACGAATCAGTTTGCCACTTCCAGACGCATGATGATCAATTTCATGCAGAGACCTTACGAGTATTATCTGAACGCAGATACGTCTGTGATTCAGCGAAATATCACATCTGACGTAAACAATATGTACGGACTGATCCTGAGCTGTCTGCAGCTGTTCAGTGAGTGTATTGTTTTTGTCTGTCTGGTAGTAGCGTTGTTTCTCTACTCGGACGCCATGATGATTGTCACGGTGGCGGCGCTTATGGTGATCCTGCTTCTGGTGATCAAAAAGATCTTGAAGCCTATTATGATCAAGGCCGGGCAGGACAATCAGGACTATTACAGCGGTCTGTACAAGTGGATCGAGCAGTCGGTGATGGGCATTAAGGAGATCAAGATCGGCTGCAAGGAAAATTATTTTATCAACGAATATGCCAAATGCGGGGCGGGCTATGTCAACTCCGTGCAGAAGTATAATCTGTTTAATGCAACGCCGAGACTTTTGATAGAGACTGTATGTATCGCGGGTATGGTGGGGTATTTTGTTCTCTCCATCGGGCAGGGGACACAGGTGAAGGATCTGGTGCCCCAGCTTTCCGCGTTGGCAGCGGCAGCTATGCGGCTTCTCCCCAGTGTAAACCGGATTAACAATTATCAGACATCTATCTCCTATTTTGAGCCTTTCTTTATGGGTGTCAGCGATAATCTGCAGGAGGAGATCCACGACGGCAAAGTGATTTATGATGCGGAGGCGTACAGACAGAAGCAGAGCGTAGAGAGACTGCCGGTACAAAAAGAGATCCGGCTGGAGAATATCACCTACAAGTATCCGAACACGGAAAAATGGATCTTTGATCATGCGGAGATGCAGATTCCGATCGGCTCTTCGGTGGGGATCGTGGGCACCACGGGAGCGGGAAAGACGACGATCGTGGATATCCTGCTGGGGCTTTTGCAGATGGAGAGCGGACGAATCCTGGCGGACGGTGTGGATGTCAGCGGGCACTACGAGGGATGGCTTAAAAACATTGGCTATATTCCGCAGACCATCTTCATGATAGACGATTCTATCCGCAAGAATGTGGCCTTCGGCGTGCCGGAGGAGGAGATTGACGAGGAGAAGGTCTGGCGTGCTCTGGAGGAGGCGGCTCTTGATGATTTCGTGAGAAGTCTGCCGGAAGGGATCGAGACCGGGATCGGCGAGCGGGGTATCCGCATATCCGGCGGTCAAAGACAGCGTATCAGTATTGCCAGAGCGCTCTATGAGGATCCGGAAGTGCTTGTGTTGGATGAAGCCACCTCGGCTCTCGACAATGAGACAGAGGCGGCCATCATGGATTCCATCAACAGGCTGCACGGCAGAAAGACGCTCGTTATCATCGCGCACAGACTGCAGACAATTGAAAAATGTGATATGGTCTATCGTGTCGATGCGGGGAAAATTTCCCGTGAGAGATAAAAGAGGAGAAAAGAATGAAAAAGCTATGGGATTTCGGCTGGGGATTGTATAAAAAGCATGAGGAGGGGATCAATTATCTGATCTTCGGGTTCCTTGCCTTTGTTTTGAATTATATTCTGTATTTTCTGTTCGCGGATGCAATGCAGCTGCACTATATGGCAGCCACGGTATTGTCCTGGGTGCTCACAGTGGTATTTGCCTACTGGACGAACAGAACCTTTGTATTTAAGAGTCAGAATAAGGATACCGGATCTGTCGTAAAAGAGTTTGTCTCCTTTATCGGGGCGCGGATCGCCACGGAGGTGCTGGAACTGGTACTGATGTATGTGATGGTGGATCTGTTGTCCATCAACGACAAGATTTCCAAGCTTGTCTGCCAAGTGCTGGTGATCCTGGCAAACTATGTGCTCAGCAAGATCTGGATCTTCAAAAAATCCTCGTCCGACGGCGACAATTAATGATAGGGACTGTGGCATTTTTGAAAAGGAGTATGTCATCGGATGACGATGCAGAGGAAGGGAAACGCATGGAAACGGGAAGCAAGAGACAGGCTAATTTCGAGTTGCTGCGCATTGTGGCGATGCTCATGATCATTTCTCTCCACTATCTGGTGAAGGGTGGAGTTGCCACGTCATTTCCCTTTGTCGTAAAGAATGATCCGGTCGGCGTTTTGGCATGGCTGATCGAGGCGTTTTGTATTGTGGCGGTAAACTGCTATGTTCTTATCAGCGGATATTTTCTTGTGGAATCTGCGTGGAAGCCGGGGCGGGTGGTGTCCCTGCTTTCTCAGGTTCTTTTTTATTCTCTGTTGGTTCCGGTCTTCCTTCTTTTGGCCGGCTTGGTTTCCGGGGGAGAGCTTGATATTTATAAATGGATTGGTTTTCTATTTCCTTTTGGGACAGAGCATTATTGGTTTGCCACGGCCTATCTTGTCATGTATCTGTTTGCGCCTTTTTTGTCGGCGGGCATAGAAAAGATGAAAAAGAGGGATCTGCAGATACTCTTAGCATTGCTGCTTACATTTTTTGTGCTGGAAAAGACGATTCTTCCCCTGTATCTGGCGACGGATCGGTACGGCTATGATTTCGGGTGGTTTTTATGTCTGTTCGTGGTGGCGGGCTATATCAGGCTGTATGGTATTTCCTGGTTGGAGAAGAAGTCCAATGCGGTGGGAGCTTATGCGCTTTCCGCCTTGTTGATATGGCTGTTGGCGCTGGCGTCCAATACGCTCGGAAGTGAAATGGAGACGTTTGTTCACTATGCAAATATGCTTTACACTTACAATCATCTGCTCTGTCTCGCGGGCTCGGTATCTCTTTTCTATGTGTTTAAGAATATGCGGATCAAGGAGGGACGTTTCGCTGAAATGGTGAGGAAACTGGCTCCTTATACCTTTGGCGTGTATCTTTTGCATGAGCATATTTTGGTGCGCTATGAATGGATGAAGTGGCTGGGCGTAGAGAAGGTGGCGAAGAGCTTTCTTTTCCTGCCGCATTTGATCGGATGTGTTCTGCTCGTGTATGTGATCGGGACAGTGGTGGATGCGGTGAGGGCCTGGGTGTTTGGACGGGTGACAGCTAAATTATCATCAGATCTCTAGCATATAAATTCCATAAAATATGATGCAATCTGCTCTGGTGTATAATCATTATGCTCCGTGATCCACCACCGCAGTGTTTCCGCAAAGCTGCATACTGTCATATGCAGAACATATTCCGGCGGTGATGTGTAATGCAGCTTTTTCACTGAATCCGAAAACATTTCCCGCAGATACTCTTTAAAATATCCCATGAAAATTTCCCCGCTTTCACAGGAAAGAAGTCCTTTTAAGTTCTTTCTGTTGTCCTGTAAATGGTACAAGATGTGTGTGATTTCCTTTTCAAAATCATGTCCGGCATGGGAAAAGTCGTGACCGTTTTCCTGTCTTAAATCATCAGAAAAAACGTGCTGAAAAATATCCTTACACATTGTTTCCAACAGGCTTTCCTTTGTTTCAAAATGGGCATAAAAAGTACTTCTTCCCACGTTTGCTTCGTCTATGATTTCCTGTACCGTAATGTTGCCAAAACTTTTCTTTTCAAGCAGGCTGCTGAATGCGTTAAAAATAGCCTGCCTTGTTTTCTGCTGTCGTCTGTCCATAAAATCTCCGTACATTTTAAGGAAAATGTTCAGTATCGTACACAAAGAACATTTTGGTTGTTGATTTGATTTTTGAAATTGTTACAATAAATACAAAACAAAATATGAGTTTTGTATTTCCAAGAACGGGCATTGTCTTACCGGGCAATGGATTGCCTTTTGATCCTGCATGGGTGACCGTTATGATCTGCGGAATTCCGTTACTGTATCTTGCAGTATGGCGGATTATTTATAATAAGGGAATCAGTAAAATATCTTCTGCCCTGCTGATAAGCATTGCCATGATCGCTGCGCTTGCCATAGGAGATTTATTTGCTGCCGGTGAAGTGGTTTTTATTATGGAAATCGGCGCTATCTTAGAAGATATGACGACAGACAGGGCTAAAAAGGGACTGAAAAAGCTGATCAGCCTTGCCCCGACACAGGGGCGGCGAATCACAAATGACAGAGAGGAAATCATTTCAGCCGACAAAATTCTTCAAAATGATATTCTTCGGGTGCTGCCGGGAGAGACAATACCTGTAGATGGTATGATCATTCAGGGGGAAACTTCGGTTGACCAGTCCATTATGACAGGTGAATCACTTCCGGTCGATAAAGGCATCGGAGAAGATGTTTTTTGCGGGACGAACAATCGTTTTGGCTCTATCGATATCAGGGCAACAAAAGTGGGTGAAGACAGCTCTTTGCAGAAGTTGATACGAATGGTGCAGGATGCTGAGAACAGGCAGGCGCCAATGCAGAGAATCGCGGATAAATGTGCCAGCTGGCTTGTACCTGTTGCCATGATGATTGCCATTATTACAGGGTTTGCAACACAGGATATTGTGAGGGCTGTAACTGTTCTGGTTGTATTCTGCCCATGTGCGTTAGTGCTTGCCACACCAACTGCTATCATGGCAGCCATAGGGCAGGCAACGAAACATGGCGTGATCATTAAATCGGGAGAAGCGCTTGAAAAAATGGGGAAAGTGAATACCATAGTTTTTGATAAGACAGGTACGCTGACCTATGGAAGACTGGAAGTGAGTGATATTGTTTCTTTTGATAAAAGCATAGGTGAAAGCGAGCTGCTGATTTTGGCCGCTTCTGCGGAGGCCAAGAGTGAACACCCGTTAGGAAAGGCGATTGTGGCTTATGCAAAAGAAAAAGGCATGGCACTTACGGAGTTCGATTCTTTTCAGATGCAGAGCGGGAAAGGCATCTGTGCAGAAGTGTCCGGCAGGAAACTGTATCTCGGAAATGAAAAATATATTCTGCAAAGCGGCATAATGATACCGCAAGATGTGGAAAACAAATTGGAAGAACTGCGTATTCAGGGAAAGGCGTCTATTATCGTCGCTGATAAAGATTCCTGTTTTGGTATTCTTGCATTGTCTGATGTATTAAGGCCGGAAGCAGGGGAAATGGTTTCAAAGCTGTCGAATATGAACACAGATACCGTATTGCTGACAGGTGATAACCCGAAAACGGCTGCCTATTTTGCAGCGCAGGCAGGAATTACAAAAGTGAAGGCTGATTTGTTGCCGGAAGAAAAAGTGCGGAGTATCTCTGAAATACAGGAACAGGGCAGCAGGGTATGTATGATAGGCGATGGTGTAAATGACGCGCCCGCGCTCAAAACAGCTGATGTTGGTGTGGCAATGGGGAGCATGGGAAGCGACATTGCAGTGGAGGCTGCGGATATTGCCCTAATGAGCGATGATATATCCAAAATCCCTTATCTTAAAGAATTGTCAAATGCTACTGTAAAAACAATCAAATTAAGTATTACGCTTTCTATGTGTATCAATTTTATAGCGGTGACCTGTTCTGTATTGGGGATTTTAAATCCAACTACGGGTGCTTTGGTGCATAACGCAGGGGCTTGTTTTGTGGTTCTGATCGCTGCCTTGCTTTATGATAGAAAATTTGAATAAGACTGCAATAATATAGGGGCAAAATTGATATTAAGAGCGCGATGTGATAGGATGTACCATAAAGGAGATGGCAGATATGGAGCAGGACAATAAACCGATAGTGGGAGCTGTCTATGGTGTTTATGTTGAGGAACTAAGGAAGTATGGAGCCTATCAGATTTTAGAGGTGCTCAAGGGAAGTATATGTTATATTGCGCTGGATTATCTCGAACCGGAACCACCGAAAGAAGAGATATTACCGGACCTGAGGCCATTTTATCGGGAAAGATTCCGTTACCACCATGCATTGGCGATGGAGTATATTTCTAATGACAGGATACCAGGTGATTACATTTTTTGCGGGGTATGTCCGCCTGTTACCAATAAATCTTGTGATGTCTACGGCGGAGATAAATGGGGATACGGAATGGAATATCTGTTTGAGATGGACTGGAGGCAGGGAGAGGCAAAGCAGAAAGAAAATTACAAGAAATATATTAACAGTGGGGAATGGGTTAATCTTGCAAAAGGCTCTTTCCGTAAAGGAGAACCTGTATTGACAACTGAACTTTATTCGGCAGCGGAACACAATTTTTCTGTGGAATTATTTCCGTGTGTTACGAGGGTGGAGATAGAGGGACCGAATCAGGAGATTTTGGATTGTATTGCCGGAGCGTCACTTATCCACTCGTTTCGCTGGACATCACCTCAGACAGAGGTACTGGATTTTCGTAATCTACAACAGATTCACTCTTTTGAACTGGATGGAACGGGAGTGAAAAGAATATACCTTCCAGATGACGTCAGATATTTGAAATTAACAGGTAAGTTGCAGCCGGAGCTTCAGATAATAGGCAAAACGATAGGTCTGAATTTGTCTATGGAAGATGCAGACTTGTGTAATTATGGACTTTCTGATGTGCGTAATCTGCTTGTTTTTAAAATCAAAGAGTTAGACATGAGGGAAGTCCCTTGTCTTTTTCCAGAGTTGCGTTCGCTTTCGCTGTGGGGGAAACCGGGGATTATAAATAATATGGAAGCCTTAGAGAAACTGCCTTATTTGAGAGAATTAATAATCTCGGATTTATTTGGGTTTTCGGCTGAGGATATGAAGGTTTTGGAGCGAATACCGGATCTGAGAGGACTTGATTTATATAGTATTCCCAAGGAGGCGGGAATGGCAGTAAAAAAGACATGGAAAAGAAAACTGGATTATCTGGAAGTAAAAAGACTGCGGTCAGATGATTGGTTAAAGGAAAATTTAGAGAATCCTTTCCGTGATTGGGACGGCAGTGAATTTGTTCCCGTGGCGGCATATAAAAAGACAATACGGCAATATAAAAAGACAAAAAAACAGTTAGAACAGGCTAATACCAAAGAGGAAGCTGTCGCAGCTGTACAGGAATATGGACTGAACTTTAATCGGTTGAACAGACAATATGACCAGTTTATTGAAACTGACGAACGAGAGGATCTTTTTTGTGTATTGGAACAGTTATATGAACAATTTCTAAAAGATAAAAAACTAATTGATTTAAATGAGATTTTAGATGTTTTGGATGAAATTAGAGATGAATGGTAGGCATCTTAGCTGCTCCATTTTCATTTAAATATGCTGCGTTCAATGCCGGATTGGGATGGATCGGGAAAAATGATGTTGCCATTACAGAAAAATATGGACCAAGAGTAAGGCTGTCTGCAGTTTTGATAGATAAACAATTTACATATGGACAAAGAATAGTAAAAAGTAATTGTCTGGATCTGTGTAAAAAGTGCATTGAGATTTGTGCTATAATATTTTATATTATTTTGCTTCCTCCGGTTTCCTTTTTATATGATGAAGCGGAGAGTTGGACAATATCTATGGAAACGGAGGCCGCGTATGGAACGTGTGACACAAATGTATTTAGCCTTCTGGTAGAATAAGTAATGATATGAATAAAACAATGAATGATTTAATGATGAACTGATAAATGCTATGGAGGAAAAGATGAAATCAGACCTGAAAAAGCAAGAGGTAGGATTTATTGTGACTGATGAATACAGGGAATGGATTGCTTTGATCAAAGACAAGATTAAAAGCAGTCAGATTAAAGCATCTATCAAAGTAAATAGAGAACTACTAGAGCTTTATTGGCACATTGGTGCAGACATTGTAAACCGGCAGAATCATTCAAAGTGGGGAGAAGGTCTTTTACGGCAGATGAGCATTGACTTGAAAAAGACCTTTCCTGATATGTCAGGATTTTCAGAAACAAACCTGAAAACAATGCGGCTTTGGTATCGCTTTTATGCAGAAGTTATAAATGGTCAACAAGTTGTAGACGAATTGAGGTCTGATGATATTTTTCAGCTGATAACAACAATTCCGTGGGGGCATAATCAGCGCATTATTTTTAAATGTAAAGATGTACGTGAAGCTATTTTCTATGCACAGTATGTCTTGGAAAATAATTGGAGCCGAGATGTATTGGAACATCAGATTGAAAGCGGATTATATGAGCGTAAGGGAAAAGCCATTACGAATTTTAAGGATAAACTTCCTGCCAACGCCTCAGATTTGGCAATACAGACATTAAAAGATCCATATAGTTTCGATTTTTTAACGATGCGGGATGACTATGATGAAAAAGAATTGGAAGATGCTCTGGTAAATCAGATTACGCAGTTTTTGCTGGAACTGGGAACGGGTTTTTCCTATGTGGGGCGGCAGGTTCATTTACAGGTCGGGGAGCGTGAATTTTATATTGATTTGTTGTTTTATCATATTAAGCTGCACTGTTATGTTGTCATAGAGCTTAAAACAAAAAGATTTGAACCGGAATATATTGGAAAATTAAATTTTTACGTTACAGCAGTAAATAAACAATTAACAGGAGATGGTGATAATCCGGCTATAGGTTTGCTCATTTGCAAGGATAAGGATAATGTGGTAGCAGAATATTCTTTGGAAGAAGTTTCACAGCCGATTGGTATTGCAGAGTACGAATTAAGCAACGCTCTCAGCAAAGAATATCAGCGCAGTCTTCCTACAATAGAAACATTGGAATCCGAGGTCGCAAAAATGACGGATACAAAATAGTCTACAAGCCGTAGACTCTCTAAAGCGGTTCTAAAGCTCCGTTTCAGCTTTGAAATAGCTTTAGCAGGGCTCGTAAGAAATTAGGAAAAAACGGAGGCCGCGTATGGAACGTGTGTCGAAATGTTACGGAAGATACCGAAACTTCATAGAAAATGGTCTTTTTCCGGTTTTGATTATGATATATCCGCTGGTTGGGGTTAATCAAGGTTTGAATGTGGCGGACACCACCTACTCCCTGGCAAATTTTCAGTATTTTGGGCAGATGAAAGGGACCTGGATGGTGGCCACCTTTTTGTCCAACGTGGCGGGAAGTCTGTTGATGCGGCTGCCCTTCGGTGGGACGCTGCTTGGCATGTATTTTTATACATCGCTTGTACAGTCAGTGACAGCACTTATGGTCTATCTGGCGCTGCGAAAAAGGATTCCGGCACCGCTTTTGTTTGTGGGTGAGATGCTGGCGCTTGGACTGTGTTGGTGTCCATCTACGGTTTTGTATAATTATCTGACTTATTTTCTGATGACGGCGGGAATGCTGCTCCTATACCGCGGGCTTACAGCGGTGCCGGGGGAGGCTTCTGAACGCTTGTATTTTGTGGCGGCGGGTCTGTGTCTGGGCGCCAATGTGGCGGTGCGGATGCCCAACGTGGTGCAGGCGGCTTTCATTCTGGCGGTGTGGTATGGCACTGTGCTTATGAATAGAAGGCAGCAGGGTGCGGTGGCAAGCCGGGGTGATGTAGTGGAGCCTCAGACGGAGATTCCCTGGGGGCGGCTTGCGCAGGTCACTTCATGGTGTATGCTCGGTTATCTTCTGGGCTTCGGGATTCCTCTTGTAGCGATCTGTGTGCGCTACGGCTTTTCGGCCTACCCAGACATGGTGCGCACCATGTTTGCCATGACCGAGCAGGCTGCAGATTATAAACCGACCTCCATGCTGACGGGCATGTTCGGTGATTATCTGCGGGGGATGTATTGGCTGGTTTTTGCGGTGCTATGTCTGGCACCGGGAATCCTTGCTTTGCTGGTGAAACACAAGAATAAAATAACAGATGTAATTATAAAAGCGATATACTGCCTGCTCTTTTTGGTGCTTCTGCGCTTTTACTGGGGTAAGGGGATGTTCCATTTTCGCTATTATGAGCATGGGAATGGCAGTGTTTATTACCCGACGGTGCTGTTTTTGCTGATAACGATTTTTACGGCGGTGCTCTGTCTGGTACGAAAAAAAGTGCGCACAGAGCAGAAAATACTGGCGGTTCTGGTGCTTTTGGAGATTTTTTTAACGCCTCTTGGCAGTAACAATTCTCTGTATCCGATCATTAATAATCTTTTTCTGGCGGCGCCTTTTCTGCTGTGGACGGCGGCGGATGCAGTTAGCGACCGGTTTCTGTGGCGCGCGCCGGTGGTGCTTCTTACTGTGTTTGTACTGTGGCAGAGTATCGGTCTCCACAAAGAGTTTGCTTTTCAGGACGGTATATGGGGAGAACCGCGCAGTATGAAAGTAGAGACACCGGAGAAGGCGGCGGGTGTCTACACGAATCTGGAGAATGGAACGCTTATAGAGGAATTGGCTCTGTATATGCAGGAGGAAAGCCTGAGCGGCAGGGAGACAATCGTTTATGGGGAGCTGGCCGGTCTGCATTATCTGCTGGATATGCCCCCTGCTCTGTCTACGACATGGCCTGATCTGGACTCCTACCGCATGATGGAATACTGGCGGGATCTTTCGGCGGTGGAAGAGGGGATTCAAGCGGGGGAGGAGCCCCCGGTGATGATACTCTCGGCGGATGTTGCGGCCTATCTGAGCGATGACGGTGAGGCGATCAACTGGTTTGATGTGGATATAGAAGCCATGGCGGCGGATGAGAAGCTGCAGATGCTTTCGCAAATGATGTGGGAGTATGGCTATGCGGAAAGCTTCGGCAATGCCCGGTATGTGGTGTATCTGGCGTCACAGAAATAAATATGATATACTATACGCGGAATTGAGTGCACTGCGAATCCAATGGAGGAACCCTTATGATAAACTTTAACGTACCCCCCTTTACGGGGAAGGAATTTGAATATATGAGACAGGCTGTGGAGCAGGAGAAAATCTGCGGCGACGGCCCTTTTACGAAGAAGTGCAGCGAGAAGATCGAGGCTATGACAGGGACGGCAAAGTGTCTGCTCACCACTTCCTGTACTCACGCCACGGAACTGGCGGCGCTGCTTGCGGACATTAAGCCGGGGGATGAGGTCATCATGCCCTCCTACACCTTTGTGTCTACGGCGAATGCTTTCGTTCTGCGGGGAGCTGCGGTGGTGTTTGTAGATGTGCGGCCGGATACCATGAATATAGATGAAAAACTGATTGAAGATGCGGTGACAGAGCGCACGAGGGCGATCGCACCAGTGCACTATGCCGGGGTGGGTTGTGAGATGGATGTCATTATGGATATCGCGAAACGTCATCATCTCATGGTGATAGAGGACGCCGCGCAAGGGATCATGGCTTCCTATAAAGGGAAGCCGCTGGGCACTTTCGGCGAGTTTGGCTGTTTCAGCTTTCATGAGACGAAAAACTTAAGCATGGGCGAGGGCGGCGCACTATTGATCCGGGATGAGAAATATATCGAAGATGCGGAAATTTTCCGGGAAAAGGGAACGGATAGAAGTAAGTATTTTAGAGGACAGGTAGACAAGTATCGTTGGCAGAATTACGGTTCCTCCTATTTACCAAGCGATATGAACGCCGCTTATCTCTATGCACAGCTGGAGTTGACAGAAGAGATCACGCAGGCAAGGATGGACAGATGGGAGCAGTATCGTGAGCTGCTTTTGCCGCTTGCAGAGAAAGGGAAAATTGAACTCCCCTATATTCCGGAGCATTGCAGTCACAATGCGCACATGTTCTATATTAAAACAAAGGATCTGGAAGAGAGAAGCAGACTGGATTCCTTTTTGAAGGAGAAGCAGATACTTCCGGCATCACATTATGTGCCGCTTCACTCCGCGCCTGCGGGGCAAAAGTATGGCAGGTTCCACGGGGAGGATCGTTATACCACAAAGGAGAGCGAGCGGCTTCTCCGGCTTCCGATGTTCTATTCGCTGCAGGCGGAGCAGGTGGAGTACATTGCGGAACAGGTCAGGGTATTTTATGAATAAGAAGGACGTTTGGACGAAGTACGGAAATTATATTTTTATGATAGTGACTATATTGGTCAATATCACCGCGCTGAGTTTTTTCTTTGACTTCTACTACGACCTGAATGACGATTTTTTTATGCGGGATATTATGTCAGGGGCTTATACGGGCGCACCGGATGGACATAATGTGCAGACTTTATATGTTTTGGGCGCTTTTATCAGCCTGTTCTATAAGCTGTGCGGCACGCTTCCGTGGTACGGTCTCTTTCTGCTTTTCTGCCAGATGGGCAGTTTGTATGCCGTGGGAACGCGTCTTTTGCGGTTTTGCAGGAGCTTGCTCGCAAAAGCGGGATGCATGGCCCTTTTTACTTTGTTCGTATGGGGAATCATACTGCCGCATATGATGGCGCTGCATTATACTTTTATCAGCGCGATGCTGGCGGCTTCAGCAATGTTTCTTTTTATAACGACGCCGGGAGGCCTTTCGGTGAGGCAGTTTATTGTGAGGAATATTCCTTCGGTTCTGCTTGTTATCCTGGCATATCAGCTAAGAACGGAGATGCTGCTCCTTCTTTTTCCGTTTATCGGCCTTGCAGGATTGTTCCGATGGATGGAAGAAGAGAAGTTTTTTCAGAAGGAAAATTATGTGAAGTATGGCGTTGTTCTGGGCTGTATTATATGCGGTATGCTTGTCAGCAGATCGATCGATCTTGTGGCATACGGAAGCAGTGAATGGGAGCGGTTTCTCACTTTTTTTAATAAAAGGACGGAAGTCTACGACTATCATCTGGAGATCCTCACAAGCGGAGAGCATAGGGAATATCTGCATTCCATTGGTCTGAATAATGCGCAGCAGGAATTACTTTCCAATTATAATTTCGGCCTGGATGAGGATATTAACGAGGAATTGATGAGCGAGATCGCCGTATATGCATCGGCGGATATCGATTATTTTGAGAATATACCTGAAATAGTCTGTGGTTATATTTATCGCACACTGCATTCGGAAGATGTTCCCTATAACAGACTCGTCATTGCGCTTTATTTCTGTATTGTATTGGTTGGGCTGTATACCGTATTCGCGGGCACGGGAAGATGGATTTTTCTATGGCAACTATTATTGACTGGAGTGGTCAGGACATCTCTTTGGATGTTCATTTTGATTCGGGGGAGATATCCGGAAAGAATTACCCATTCCCTTTATGTCGCAGAAGCGACGCTGCTTTTGGGAATACTCTGTATGCAGTTCATGAAGTCGGACGGGCTGTGGATTTGGAAAGCGGACGGGAAGCAGTCGGGAACTGGGCGAAAAGCGGCGGTGGTCATTTTTGTGCTATTGGGATTTTTGTGCTTGTATCATGTTCCGCATAGCATTAGAAAAGTAATGGCGGATGAAGAGAGCAGGGAAATATCTCATGTGAACTGCATGAAAATTGCATGGTACTGTAAGGCGCATCCGGATAATTTTTATTTTAAGGACGTTTATTCCACGGTGGGTTATTCCCAGAAGATTTTTCAGGATGTGGATAATTCTCTGGCAAATCATGACATTATGGGCGGCTGGCTGTGCAAGAGTCCTCTTTATGATAAAAAACTGGCGGAATTTGGCATCACAACGATGGAGGAAGGACTGCTCTGTCGGGACAATGTTTATTTTATTACCGCAAAGGACAGCGATACCGGCTGGCTTTCAACGTATTACGCCGGAAAGGGGTTCACAGTCAGCGTGGAGGAAGTGGATTCGATTGAAGAAATTTATATGGTCTATCGGGTGAGGAACCTTTCTGAATCGGCGGAGAACACGGAGCCGGAAATGATAATGAGGGATTAACGGATGGATGCTTTATCACAGCCATTGGCAGAATGGGTTTATCTGCGGCCGATACGGGAAGCGGATACAGAACTGGTCATCCCGTGGCGCAACAAAGAGAGGGTCAGGCATAATTTCATATACCAGAAGCCGTTTACGAGAGAGGGGCATTTGAACTGGCTTCGCACGCAGGTGGAACCGGGGCATGTGGTTCAGTTCATTATATGCGAGACGGGTTCGGACAGGCCGGTCGGCAGCGTTTATTTTCGTGATATCGACCGGGAGAAAAGCATTGCTGAGTATGGGATTTTTATCGGGGAAGATGATGTACTCGGCAAAGGATACGGAACGCAGGCAGCGAAGCTTGCGCTTGCTTACGCTTTTGAGGAACTGCAGCTTCAAACGGTATTTTTGCGGGTTTTTGCAGACAATGCGGCGGCGAGAAAAAGTTATGAGAATGCGGGTTTTTGTCTGATAGAGAACAGGCAGGAAGAAGTGACGATAGGCGGTATTGCAAGAACAGTTGTCTTTTATGAAATAGAGAACAGTCGTGGCTTGCGCCAGCGCTGACAGCGCCCGAACCTGCAGGCTGCGGAAAGGATTATATATGAGTCAGTTAATCAGTTTTGTAATACCCTGCTATCGGTCGGCGCAGAGCATCGGCGGCGTAGTGGAGGAGATCGAGGAGGCGATGAAGGGACTGCCCGCTTATCGTCATGAGATCATTCTGGTCAATGACGCCTCACCGGACGATACCTATGAGGTGATCAAGACGCTGTGTAGCGCAAACAGGCATATCTGTGGTGTGAATCTGGCCAGAAATTTCGGACAGCATGCGGCCTTAATGGCCGGGTTTGCCTATGTGCGGGGGGATATTGTAGTCTGTCTGGATGATGACGGGCAGACACCGGCAAACGAGGTGGGCAAACTCCTCGCGGGAATCGAGGCGGGATCCGATGTGGTCTACGCGAAGTATGTTCATAAACAACATTCGGGCTTTCGCAATTTTGGCAGCAAGATCAACGAGCTTATGACCCGTGTTATGCTGGGCAAACCGAAGGAACTCTACATTTCCAGCTATTTTGCAGCGAAGCGGTTCGTGATAGAGGAGATGCTGCGCTATCAGAATCCCTATCCCTATGTGATCGGCCTGGTGCTCCGCACGACGAAAAAGATCACAAACGTGGAGGTGACCCACAGAGAGCGGGAGATCGGCACCTCCGGCTATACCATAGGGAAGCTTCTGGGGCTGTGGTTTAACGGGTTCACAGCCTTCAGTGTAAAGCCGCTGCGGATCGCGACTGTGGCGGGCGTGCTTTCTGCCTGCATGGGTTTTGCCTATGGAATTTTTACGATCATTAAGAAATTTTTGAATCCCAATGTGGTGGTGGGATTCAGCGCATTGATGGCGGCTCTGGTATTTTTCTGTGGACTGATCCTGCTAATGCTGGGGATCATCGGCGAATACCTCGGGCGGATCTATATTTCCCTGAACAATTCCCCACAGTATGTGATCAGAGAATGTGTGGATGAGAGAGATGCGGATTGACGAAAGCAGAAAACAGAAGATCGTTTCTTTTCTGAGGGATTTCAGAGCCTGGACGATCGCAGGCGTCTTTTCTCTTCTGTTTTCGGCGGCGCTGCTTTTCGGCGCGCGGCTGGACAGCGTGGAGAATGTGGATGTCAGAGATTTTAGACTGTGGGCGTTCTGGCCTGTGCTCACTCTGCTTTTTGCGGTGTTGACTCGGCTTTTGTGGCTGTGCCTGGATCGGCTTCGGGAGAGAAACAGAGAAGGTGAAGCGAAAAATAAAATAACATACGTATTTGAAAAGGGGGACAGATTTGCAGTTCCCGGCACCTTTTTCTTTCTGTTTCTCTGTTGGCTGCCCGTCTTTCTGGCGGTGTATCCCGGATTTTTTGTCTACGATGCGCAGGATGAATATGTGCAGGTGGCGACCCGGGTGTTTTCCACGCACCATCCGCTGGTGCATGTGCTTCTTTTGGGCGGCATCATCTGCGGTGTTCATAAGCTGACGGGTTCCTATAATCTGGGCATTGCCTGTTATATGATCTTTCAGATGCTCCTTGCAGCGGGAGGCTTTACTTTTCTGCTGTCTTATCTTCGCCGGAAAAAGGTATCTCCGGTTCTGCGTCTTGTAAGCCTTCTTTACCTGGGCCTGTTTCCAACGGTGGTGATGTTTACCCTGTGTTCTGCCAAGGATGCGCTGTTTACGCTGGCGCTTCTGCTGCTTTTGATCTGTCTTCTGGAAATGGGGACGCAGGAGAAAGCTTTCTATGCCTCAGGAGGATGGCAGATCCTTTTTGTCCTGAGCGGTATGGCAATGATGCTTCTCCGAAACAACGGCTTTTATGCCTTTCTGGTCATGATTCCGATCCTGCTTTTTTTACAGAGAAAGCACTGGAGGCGCCTTCTTGTGCTGACGGCGTGTGCGGTGGCAGGGTGTCTTCTCATAAACGGCGGTCTGAAAGCGGCTCTGCAGGCACAGTCCGGCGAGTATCAGGAGCTTTTGACGGTGCCGATCCAGCAGCTTGCCAGAACTTACAAGTATGCGCCGGAGGCTTTTTCGCCGGAGGACGAGGAAATCCTTCATGAGATTTTATCTGAGGAAGCGCTTCGACTGTATACTCCCAGACTTTCCGATCCGGTCAAGTACCGCTTTGACAATGGGAACTTTGCGGAAGACAAGGCGAGGTATGTCGGGCTCTGGCTGCGTGTGGGGATGAAAAAACCGCTGATCTATCTCAATGCCTGGTGGATGACCTCCTACGGCTTCTGGTATCCCGACATGGTGATCAATGTGTACGGGGGCAACAGCGTTTTTACCTTCACCTATCGGGATAATTCTTATTTTGGCTATGAGGTGGAGGAGCCGGGCGTCAGGGAGAGCAAGATTCCCTGGCTGGACGAGGTGTATCGCAGGCTGTCTCTGGAGGTCTGGAAGGAGAAGGTGCCCGTGGTTGCCTGGCTGTTCTCTCCGGGAGCTATGTTCTGGCTCTATGCATTCCTGTTTACGAAATTATTAAATAACAGAAGATATGAAATTCTCTATCCGTATCTGCCGGTTTTCCTGCTGTGGCTGACAGTGCTTCTGGGGCCGACCTATCTGCCCAGATATGTGTTGTTTTTCTGGTATGCCCTGCCTTTATTTCTGGCGATGAACGACGATGGAATTCTTTCTGAAAGAATTAGATGTTAAGGCGCCGGATTTGTGATATACTAAAGGGTAATGGCAATCAATAAAAGGTACATTAGAGGAAGAGTATGAATCGGATTTTAAATAAAAGACAGGCCATCTGCGGAGTCGTCTGGATCCTGGTGGTGTGTGCGGCGCTGATTCTCTGGCCGCTTCGCCTGATTCACGAAGAAGTGCGGTCTGCAAGCGGTAAGACGCAGGACAGGCTTTCTGAGACAGTGGATGGGAGCTATGTGGTACAGCAGAGATTTATCGCGCAGTACGACAGATTAAAGAGTATTGATATTTATTTGGCGGAAGGAACACCGGGGGACAAGTTTAATTTTGTACTCCGGGACGCGTCCATGCAGCAGTTGATGCAGCAGGTCATAGATACCGGAGAGATGGAACAGATCCCCGGATATTGCAGAATACAGGTAAACATTGATACGGAAGTGGGCAGGGATTACTATTATCTGCTTCAGGGTGTGGAATCAGAGTTCCATGTGGCTTATGCAGATAATACCGGTGAAGACAATAACATTTATATCAGCACCCTCTACTATGGCGATGTGGAGGATACAGAGCGCTGTATGATCGCGGATTACGTCTATGAGGTGCCGCTGCGCAAGATGAAGACCCTTGTACTTGACGTGATCTTTCTGCTTACAGGCGTTCTTGCCATCGGGCTTTCCGGTCTTTATTACAAACGGTATCCCGAGCGAAATACTCTGCTTACAGTGGAGCGGGCGATGCGCTTTTGTCTGAATCCGCTGATCGTGGCAGCAGGTCTTGCGGCGGCTGTGGCGATCGGCCCCTGCCGGCTTTTTACGAATGATATTTATTCGATCTTGTTCTACGAGGCGGGCGTGCTTTTGGCGGTGCTTGCAGCGCTTTACGGGGTGAATCATGACCGGACAGGATTGGCCACAGACAGAACTTTTTTCGCGGTAGTGCGGGAGAGATGGCAGGGCGATCTGCAGGCGGCCATGTTTGCAGGAGCGATCTGGGGATGCTGTAATTATATGAATGCCCTGTATGAGATCCACCATACGGTGGCTTACAGACAGGTGCTCATTTTCTTTGCGTTGGCGCTCATTCTGACCTGTCGGAGGAGAGAGATCATTCATCCGTTCACACTGCTCTATGGCGTGGCTGCTGCTGTGGCGGGGCTTGTGTACTATAAAAATGGCTTGACGGCATTGATGGATGCCAGCGTGGCGGCAGGAAAGGAAGGTCCCGGAGAGCAGGAACTTCTTGTGCTGAAGCTGACTGTATGGGCGGCGGTTTTGTCGGGATATGTACTGCTCAATACCCTGAAGCTTTTTTGGAAGCGGGAGATTCGCAGAGTTTCTCCGATTTACGGTATTTTAGTGGGAGGATTTTTTGTACTTCTCCTCCTTTACCGGAACACAAGGGGATGGCCGATCTTTCTGGTCTGCATTTTCACAATCTATTATCTCAGAATGGCGGCATGGGAGAAAAAAGCGGTACTGCTGCACAATATTGTAAATGGTATTTTGCTGCATTTTCTTGTGACGGTGGGGTATTGTCTGCTGCACAGACCCTTTATGTATTTTCGGTATTACCGCTATCCTTTTCATTTTCATACGGTGACGATCTCCGCCGTGTACCTGGCTCTGGTGGTGTGCGCGGCGTTGATAAAATTTTTAGATGCCTATGGGAGACGGCCTTCCCTTGCGGGCACTTATAAGGAACTGGCAGTACTGGGACTCTCTGCAATGTACCTGCTGTTCACGCTGTCGAGAACAGGTTATCTGGCGATTTTTGTGACCGCATTGATTGTGATTCCGACCGCATTTTTTTCGGGGAAGGAGCTTTCCTTAAAGATAAAGTGGAGGCGCTTTGGGCAGGGCATTGCGCTGATGGCGATGGCAGTGGTCGTGAGTTTCCCCATCGTGTTTACGGCACAGAGGATGATTCCGGCTGCGGCAGCGGATATCAGGGCTCATGAGATAGAGGAATTTCCCGAAGAACTTGTGCACGGCAGAAACATGGATTCTTACTACTATATTACGATAGAGCGTTTTATCCAGACTTTCCAGATGAAGGTGCTGGGCATTCCTGAGGATCGGTGTCTGGATGCTTTCCTCTTTTTTTCCAGGCGGGATGGGGAATCGGAATACAGAAGTCCCTATCTGGAGCAAGGGAAAAAACTGTTGTTGGCTTCCGCAGAGGATATGGGTATAGAGGCGGCGGAGGAGGAAGAATCCTACACCAACGGAAGAATTTATATATTCAGCCGGTATTATGAGCGCCTGAACAAGGCGGGACACGATGATATGGGCGTTATGGAACCCGACGGCAACTATCTGGCCCACGCGCACAATATCTATCTGCAGGTAGCTTATGACCATGGCATTCCGGTGGGATGCGTGTTCCTTTTACTGGGTGTGGGGACTATGGTGCAGGCGATTTTCTACTACCGCAGGCACAGACAAGACAGGGAGTGCGCTCTGTTTCCCTTAGCGCTTCTGCTTTTGTTTATGGTGGCGGGACTTACAGAGTGGATCTTCCATCCCTGCTGTCCGATCGCGCACTGTCTGCTTTTAACGATAGGGCCCTTACTTGTGGATATACGAAAGGACGAAGCTTAAGAGAACGGATACTGATATGGAAAAGACAAGAAGACCTTTTAATGCAAAACTGTTTTACAGACGGACATGCTTGATCATATATGATGTGATCAGCATTGCCCTTGCAAGCTATGTGGCTATTTTGTGGCGTTATGATTTTCATCTGGATACCATTCCGGAGCACTTTATGCGTCCCATAGAGCTCTTTCTGCCTCTCAATATTCTTTTGACGCTGGGGATCTTTTATATTATGCGTCTTTATAGCAGCCTGTGGGCTTTTGCGGGTGAGACAGAATTGCAGAATATCGTGGTAGCCTGTGTGCTTTCCATGGTGGTGAACGCCATTGGTCTTCAGTTTTTCAAGATAACGAACCGCGCGGTTCCAAGAAGCTATTATCCTGCCTATCTGGCCATGCTTGGGGTCTGTATTTTTGCCAGCCGTTTTTCCTATCGCTTTTTTCGCAGTTTAAAGCATAAGAAACAGAATAAAAACAATCGAATTTCCGTTATGGTCATCGGTGCGGGAGAAGCGGGTAATGTGATTATCAAGGAGATTGTGAACAGTAACTTTTCTACCATGATCATCAAGTGTATCATCGATGACGACAAAGGGAAATGGGGCAGATATATTCAGGGCATTAAAGTGGTTGGCGGTCGGGACAAGATCGTGGAATGCGCGGATCTCTATGAGGTGGACGAGATCATTGTGGCGCTTCCTTCCGCCAGCAGAGCCCATATCCGTGAGATATTAGAGATCTGTAAGGACACGAACTGTAAACTCCGTTCCCTGCCGGGCATGTATCAGCTGGTAAACGGTGAGGTGAATGTCAGCAAGCTGCGTGATGTGGAAGTGGAGGATCTGCTTGGCAGAGATCCGATCAGCGTGGATATGGATTCCATCCTGGGATATGTGCAGGATAAAGTGGTGCTAGTTACCGGCGGAGGCGGTTCTATCGGAAGCGAGCTGTGCAGACAGATCGCAACACATAAGCCGAAGCAGCTGGTGATCGTAGATATTTACGAAAACTCTGTCTACGATGTGCAGCAGGAGCTTCTGCAAAAGCATCCGGAACTGAATCTGGTGGTGTTGATCGCCTCTGTGCGAAACACCAACAGAATGAACTATATTTTCGCAAAATATAATCCGAATATCGTTTATCACGCAGCGGCGCACAAACATGTGCCGCTGATGGAGGACAGCCCAACGGAGGCTATTAAAAATAATGTGTTCGGCACCTTTAAAACGGCCCAGGCAGCGGCTATGTGCGGTGTGAAGCGGTTTGTCATGATCTCCACGGACAAGGCGGTGAATCCCACGAACATTATGGGAGCCAGCAAGCGGATCTGTGAAATGATCATCCAGACCTTTGACAAGCACTATGAGACGGAATTTGTGGCAGTGCGCTTCGGCAACGTGCTGGGCAGCAACGGCAGTGTGATCCCGCTGTTCCGCAGACAGATCGCGGCGGGCGGACCGGTTACGGTCACTCATCCAGATATCATCCGTTATTTTATGACCATACCGGAGGCGGTATCTCTGGTACTGCAGGCAGGCGCTTACGCGAAGGGCGGCGAGATCTTTGTTCTGGATATGGGGGAACCGGTGAAAATCCTTTCCTTGGCGGAAAATCTGATCAAGCTTTCGGGATACCGCGTGGGAGAGGACATCAAAATAGAATTTACGGGCCTGCGTCCGGGAGAAAAGCTCTATGAGGAGCTTTTGATGGACGAGGAAGGCATGCGGGATACCGCGAATAAGATGATCCATATCGGGAGACCGATCGAACTGGATGAGCATGAGTTCTTTGGACAACTCAAGGAACTGAAGGATGAGTGTCAGATCGAGAATTCAGATATCAGGCCGCTGATTCAAAAGATCGTGCCGACTTATCATTATCAGGAGGGTTAAAATCATGGAAAAAAAACGGATTTATATGTCTTCTCCTACGATGCACGGCGAGGAGCAGGCGTTTGTGCAGGAGGCTTTTGACACGAACTGGGTGGCGCCCCTCGGTCCTAACGTGAACGCTTTCGAGAGGGAGATAGCAGAGTATACGGGCTGTGGTCATGCGGCGGCGTTGGATTCCGGAACAGCGGCGATCCATCTGGCGTTAAAGCTTCTGGGAGTAAAGCAGGGAGATGTGGTGTTTGTTTCGGATCTGACCTTTTCTGCATCCTGTAATCCAATCTTATACGAAAATGCCACACCGGTGTTTATCGATGCGGAACCGGATACCTGGAATATGTCCCCGGAGGCTTTGAAACGGGCTTATGAAAAATATCCGAATCCCAAAGCGTTGATCTGCGTACATCTCTATGGCACACCGGCTAAGCTGAAAGAGATCATGGAGCTCTGTGATGCTCATGGTACGCCGATGATTGAGGATGCGGCAGAATCTCTGAGCAGCACCTATCAGGGGAAACATACGGGAACTTTCGGCAGATATGGTATTTATTCCTTTAACGGCAATAAGATCATCACCACTTCGGGGGGCGGTATGTTGGTGTCGGCGGATGAGGAGGCGACCAAGCGCGCCACCTTTCTGGCTACCCAGGCCAGAGATCCGGCCAGACATTATCAGCATTCTCAGATCGGCTATAACTACCGTATGAGCAATGTCACGGCGGGTATCGGAAGAGGGCAGCTTCTGCATCTGGAGGAGCATAAGGCGAAGAAGAAGGCTATCTATGAGCAGTACAAGCAGGCTTTTGCGGATATTCCGGAGATTCAGATGAATCCTATGAATCCGGAAGGAGATGCCAATAACTGGCTTTCCTGTATGACTATTTCAGAGGGATGTGATGTGACCCCGGATCAGGTGATGGATGCGCTGGACGAAAAGTGCAATGCGGAGACCAGGCCTATCTGGAAGCCCATGCATATGCAGCCGGTCTTCGCCGAGTATGATTTTTGGCCTCATTACACGGACAGAAAGAGCGTAGGCGAGGATATCTTCGCGAGAGGGCTGTGTCTGCCCAGCGATATCAAGAATACGCAGGTGGATATGGAGGATATTATCCGGACAGTAAAGGGGCTGTTTTGATGAATAGAGAAACGTATTGTTTACTGGAAAACTATATGCTTGAATGTATGGATGACAGTGCCCATGATAAAGAGCACATTTATCGTGTGTTATACAATGCCTTGGAAATTGCGAAGGATGAAAGCAGTGTGGATTATGACGTTCTGATTGCGGCATGTCTGCTGCATGACATTGGACGAAAAGAGCAATTTGAAAATCCTGGGGTAAGTCATGCAGTGGCAGGGGCCGACAAGGCATATCGGTATCTTTTAGAACAGGGATTTGAGAAGTGCTATGCAGAACAGGTGAGACAGTGCATTCAGACGCATAGCTATAGAAAAAATAATCCGGCACAAAGTCTGGAGGCGAAAATTTTATTTGACGCAGACAAACTGGATGCAGCCGGAGCAATAGGAATCGCTAGGACGCTGATTTACAAAGGTATTGTTTCGGAACCCCTGTATTCTATGCTGCCAAGTGGAGACGTTTCCACCGGTGAAAACGATACAGCGCCATCGTTTTTTCAGGAATATAAGCTCAAATTAGAAAATATATATTCAAAATTTTATACAGTAAAAGCGAAAGAACTTGCGGAGGAAAGACGGCGGACTGCGGCTGAGTTTTACAGTTGTCTGTATCAGGAGGTAACTTCAGCGTACCAGAACGGGAAAATAGAGTTGGACAGAGTTGTCGAATAATAGGATCAGCCTGCTGCGATATTTACTATTAAGCATGATGCAGATGGAAACGAGGTAGAAATGTACGCATTTGAAGAAAAAGAAAAGTCGCAGATGTGCGATGAGATAGCCCATTTTTTCGGGGAAGAGTATGACCTGGAGCTGGGAATTATCGGCACGGGAAAAATATTCGACTTTTTTCAGGAAATGCTGGGAGACAGGATCTATAATAAGGCTCTGGACGATGCAAAAAAGTTTTATAAAAAGTATGCCGATAACATGGAGACGGATTATTATGCCCTGTATAAAGAGATAAGGTAAAGGGGAATTATTGATGTATAAACGATACATGAAAAGATGTCTTGATTTTATACTTTCCCTGTGTGGAATCATCGTGCTCAGCCCTGTGCTTGTCATTCTGGCAGTGCTGGTGCGGGTGAAGCTGGGAAGTCCGATTCTGTTTCATCAGGAGAGGCCGGGGAAAAATGAGAAAGTTTTTAAACTCTATAAGTTCCGCTCTATGACAGATGAAAAAGATGCGCAGGGGAATCTTCTGCCGGATGAGGAGAGGCTGCCACGTTTTGGCAGGATTCTGCGGTCTACCAGTCTGGATGAACTGCCGGAGCTGTTTAATATCTTAATGGGGGATATGAGTCTGATCGGTCCCAGACCGCTGTTAGTCCGTTATCTTCCCTATTATACGGAAGAAGAAAGACACCGTCATGATGTCAGACCGGGACTCACAGGTTTGGCGCAGGTGAACGGACGAAATGCGCTCGGCTGGGAAGATCGTTTTCGCTATGATCTGTATTATGTGGAACATTTGAATCTTCTACTCGATATCAAGATTATCGGCATGACAGTAGGGAAGGTGCTGAAACGTTCCGGCACTCTTTCCGGCGCTGACCAGACGGTGGCGGATTTTGATGTGTATCGCAGAGAGCAGGGAAAACCGGCTGTTGAGGCAGGGGAGACAAAGAATGAGGCAGATTGCACTGTTTGAACGGGGAATCGATCCTACGCCGATCGTGGAAATGTCCGGCGATTATGGGCAGAACCGATATTTTATCAAGAGAGAAGACATGATTCCCTTCAGCTTTGGCGGCAATAAAGCGCGCAAGGCAGCAGAATTTTATAAAGAAATCAAAGCCTGTGGGGCAGATGTAGTGATGACTTACGGCAGCCACAGTTCCAACCATTGCCGGATCATCGCCAATATGACCCGTGCGATGGGGTTGGATTGTCACATCATATCACCCGAGGAAAATCGGGAGATGCTTTATAATACGAAGTTGGTTGAGGATTTTGGGGCAGTGGTTGAGACCTGTCCGGTGACGCAGGTATCTGAAACCATCGATAGACGGGTTGAGGCCTATAAACAGGCCGGAAGGAACCCTTACTTTATTCTCGGCGGTGGGCACGGCAATCCGGGAACTCATGCCTGTGCGAATACTTACAGAGAAATTGCGGTTTATGAGGAACGATTCGGGATACATTTTGATTATATCTTCCATGCTTCTGGGACGGGGGCAACGCAGGCGGGGTTGGTCAGCGGCAAATTGCTTGTGGAGGCGCGCAGGGGAGAGAACGATCAACCCGTGAAAGAGCAGAAAATCATCGGCATCAGTATTGCCAGAAACGAGGAACGCGGACGGGAAGTAGTCAGACAAAGTATAGAGGACTATCTGGGGGAACAGTACGAAAGTCTTTACAGGGAGGAAGAATTAATTTTTACGGATGCCTACTGTATGGGGGGATACGGGAAATATACACAGGATGTCAGAAAGACCATAGAAGAAGTGATGAATAAGGACGGTATTCCCATGGACAGCACTTATGTGGGGAAGGCGTTTTACGGCATGAAGTGTTATGTGGAAGAACACCAGATCGTGGGAAGAAATATTCTATTTCTTCATACAGGTGGGACGCCTTTGTTTTTTGATTTGATGGACAAGATGGGAAGCAGATAGAAAGGTGACAGACATGAATATCCTGATTTTAAGCGCGGGCACCCGCGACAAGGTGGTGCAGTATTTTAAGAAGGAGCTTGCGGGAAGGGGACGAGTCATTGCCACGGACTGCTCTAATCTGGCTCCTGCAGTGTACGAGGCGGATGCCTTTTATCTGGTGCCGCGGATCACGGCGCCGGATTATCTGGACGTGATATTGGACATTTGTAAGAAAGAAAAAATAACAGGCGTTTTTTCCTTGATCGATCCGGAGCTGTCTCTTCTGGCAAAGGAGAGTGAGAAGTTCCTTGCGGTGGGGACTACTCCCATTGTTTCCGATTATGATATAGTAGAGACCTGTTTTGACAAGTACAGAATGTTTGAGATGCTTTGTAAAATGCAGATACCGACTGCAAAATGCTATGCGGACAAGGAGTCTTTTTACCGTGCGCAGGAGCAGGGAGAGATATCCTATCCTGTCTTTGTGAAGCCTGTGCGGGGCAGCGCCAGCATTCACATCAATAAAGTGGAGAGTAAAAAGGAGATAGAGGTGCTGTGTGATATCTATGATGATCTGATGATCCAGGAGTACATGGACGGGCAGGAATTTGGCGCGGATGTGTATGTGGACATGATTTCCGGAAAATGCACAGATATCTTCGTCAAAAAGAAGATCAAGATGCGGGCGGGAGAGACGGATAAATCTGTGTCCTATAAGGATGGCAAGCTTTTTGAGATCATCCGGAAATTTGCGGAGGACTGCGGTTTCCGCGGCATGATAGATATTGATATTTTCCAGATCGACGGTACTTATTATATTTCTGAGGTGAATCCCCGGTTCGGCGGGGGCTACCCCCATGCTTACGGCTGCGGCGTGAATATGCCGGCTGCAGTGGTACAGAACCTTGCCGGGCAGGAGAATGAGGTGCGGATCGGGAATTATGAAGAAGGAATCTGCATGATGAAGTTCAACGAGGTGATGATACGGGATATGCGGGGAGAGGAGATTGTTCCATGAGATACGGAAGAGGGATGGAGAAAAGATGAATAAGATTTTGGTGCTGACCAATTCTTCCGGCGGTCTGTATGATTTCCGGGGCGAATTTGTGGGGGAGTTATGCAAGAAATACGAGGTGTACGTGAGTATGCCGGATGATGTGAAGGAGAAAGAACTCGTATCGCAGGGTTGCCATATTATCAAGACGCCCATCAATCGCAGAGGGATCAATCCTTTAGAGGATTTGAAGTTATATTGCGCATATGGTAAGATAATGAGAGAGTTAAAACCTTCGCTTGTGGTGACTTACACGATCAAGCCCAACATTTACGGCGGTTTTGCTGCGGGTAGGAGAAAGATTCCTTATCTTGCTACGATCACGGGGCTGGGGGGCGCTTTTGACAGGACAGGACTTCTGTTGAAGCTGGTCGTGACCATGTATCGGACAGGCCTAAAGCGGGCAGCCTGTGTGTTTTTTCAGAACGAGGAGAACCGGGACATCTTTCGGAGGATGGGAATCGTGCCAAAAAAAACGCGCATGGTCATGGGCTCCGGGGTCAGTCTTGACAGACACACTTATGAGGCCTACCCGGAGAGAGAGGATACCCATTTCCTCTTCGTTGGCCGGGTCATGAAGGAGCGGGGCATCCTGGAGTTTATCGAGGCGGCGAAACGCCTGCACAGCGACACCGTATTTTTTGACATCATGGGTTACTGTGATGAGGATTATCAGGAACTTTTGGATACACTGGAAAAAGAAGGCGTTATCAGGCAGATCGGATTCCAGACCCAGGTGCATGAGTATCTGGCGGCAGCCGATGCCATTGTGGTTGCCTCCTTCCATGAGGGGATGTCCAATGCGCTGATCGAGGGTGCGGCAACGGGCAGGCCGGTGATCGCTTCAAATATCAGCGGCTGTCTTGAGGCATTCGAGGAAGGGGTGACGGGCTTCGGATTCACTCCTGGAAAAGCGGAGGAGCTGATTGCAGCGATGGAAAAGTTCTTGGCGCTCTCGACACAGGAACGGGCAGCCATGGGACGGCGCGGCAGAGAGAAGATGGAGCGGGAGTTTGACAGGAAGCTTGTGACAGCGGCCTATATGGATGAAGTGTCGCAGCTAATGTAAAATACAGATCGAAGCATTTACTGCTGAGATCGTAAGTATATGATACAGAAATGCAAAATCCCATTGTCGTAGACAATTTAGGATGGATTTTGCATTATGGCTGTGAATGAAATGAACAGTCAGAAAGGAGAATGGGTGAAAGATGGGCTTATATGAAAAAATTGTTAGTGGAGAGGAGAAGCTTTCACTGGTGGGCCTTGGCTATGTGGGTATGCCGATCGCAGTGGCTTTTGCGAAAAAGATCAAGGTGGTGGGCTTTGACTTAAACGAAGCGAAGATCGACCTGTATAAGAACGGGATTGACCCCACAAACGAGGTCGGAGATGAAGTAATAAAGAACACGAAGGTAGATTTTACAGCGGATCCGAGCAGACTGAAAGAGGCAAAATTCCACATCGTGGCGGTGCCGACGCCTGTCAATGATGATCACACGCCGGATCTTTCTCCGGTGGAGGGAGCCAGCCGCATTTTGGGGCAGAATCTGACAAAGGGCTCTGTGGTGGTGTTTGAATCTACCGTGTATCCCGGTGTCACGGAGGATATCTGTGTGCCGATCCTGGAGCGGGAATCCGGGTTAAAGTGCGGCGTGGACTTTAAGATCGGGTATTCTCCCGAGCGAATCAATCCGGGTGACAAGGTACATAGGCTGGAAACCATCACGAAGATCGTATCGGGTATGGATGAGGAGACTCTGGACACGATCGCGAAGATCTATGAGCTGGTGGTGGAGGTAGGCGTTTACCGGGCGGAATCCATCAAGGTGGCGGAGGCGGCCAAGGTCATTGAGAACAGCCAGAGAGATATCAATATTGCGTTTATGAATGAACTTTCCATTATTTTCCATAAAATGGGGATCGATACCAAGGCCGTGTTGGAAGCGGCGGGGACGAAGTGGAACTTTCTGCCCTTTATGCCGGGACTTGTGGGCGGTCACTGTATCGGCGTAGATCCCTATTATCTGACCTATAAGGCGGAGGAGCTTGGGTATCATTCTCAGATCATTCTTTCCGGCAGACGGATCAATGACGATATGGGAAAATATGTGGCGGAGAGTCTGGTCAAGGATCTGATCAGGGCGGACATTCCGGTGAAGCATGCGAAAGTGGCGATCCTTGGATTTACTTTTAAAGAGAATTGCCCGGATACCAGAAACACAAAGGTGATCGATATCTACAGAGAACTTGGTGAGTATGGGATCAAGCCTATTGTGGTGGATCCGGCGGCTGACGCAGGGGAAGCCAAGCGTCTCTATGGCATTGATTTCCAGACCATGGAGGATGTGAAGGATGTAGATGCCGTGATCATAGCTGTGGCACATGAACAGTTCCTTGCGCTTGACAGGGAGAAAATCTCTTCTTTCTTCCATCCGGGACACAGCCGTAAGGTGCTGATGGATCTGAAGGGTATTTTGAATCGTAAGGAGTATATGACAGAGGATTATCTGTATTGGAGATTGTAGGATTGAATAGAGAACGAAGGAGAGCTCTGTGCCTTTTCGCAGGGCTTCTCGTCTTTTTTCTGGGACTGCTTGCAGTCTGTGGAGTCGGGGTCTATAATGATTCCCAACAGTATATTACCATGCATATTCATAGAGAACCGCTCTATCCGTTGTATCTGGCGGTTTTCAGACGGCTTCTCGGTGAGAACTATCTCACCACGGCTATGGCAGTGCAGGGGATGCTTACGGCTCTGGGGATCACAGTGCTCAGCGAATACCTGACAGGCCGGTTCGGGCTACGCCTGTGGGAGGAGCTTCTGGTGGTGGCGATACAGCTTGCGCCCCATCTGATTACGCGGTATGTGTCGGCATTGCATATTTTTCTGGAAAATTCGGTGATGAGCGAAGCGTTGTGCATTCCGCTGTTTACTTTTTTTATGTATTTCCTGCTGCGTATGCTTTTTGAGGATAGGGGGCGGGATGCGGTGTTTGCGCTTCTCCTCGCTTATCTGCTCTCCATGACCAGGGGGCAGATGATGACCACGATCCTTCTCTGGGCACTTCTCTATGGCATAAAGATTTTGGTGGATAAAAAATACCGCATGTTATTGATTGCGGCGTCGATGGTGATTCTCGTTTTTCTTCTGCGAAATCTGACAGTGCATGTGTATAACTACTTTGTCACCAGCTATTTTATGGGCAATACTTATGGGCAGGTCAATACGCTGACCAATGTGATCTACGCTTGTGACGAGGAGGACAGAGAGGTCTTTGCGGAAGGAGATATGGCGCAGGCATTTTTTGACAGCTTTTATAAGAAAGCACAGGAACAGGGGCTGAACTATCGTTTCGCCGGGGACGGCTTTGGAGAGCGGGCCGCCTATCTGGAAGCTAACCATGACATACTGAAATTTCAGATTTTGGAGGCGGAGCTGTCGGCTTATTATTTCAGTCTGGGAGAGGTGGACTACTATGAACAGAGCAGTATGTCCGATGAGATGGCCGGTCAGATGATCAAAAAGCTTTTGCCGGTCTGTTTCGGACAGTGGCTTTACGACTATATCCTGCTTTGCCGCAACGGCTTTGTCAGGAGTATCGCGGTGGTGCATCCGATCGTTAATTTTGCCGCGCTCTTTCTTTATCTGGCGGCAGGGGGGCTTTCCCTGTGGCTGGCATACGTTAAAAAGCGATTTCGGGCTGTAGTGGTCATGAGCGTGGCGCTTCTGTTTATTGCAGCGAATGTTTGTGCCACATCCATCACGATCATGTGTCTGTCGCGTTATATGATATACGGTTTTTCGATGTTTTATATTGCATTTTATTTATTGATTAGGGAGGTACTGAGGAAAGATGGGCTATCAGGAGATCACATTTGACAAGGACAGCATTTTTTTGGTGACAGGAGGAGCGGGTTTTATCGGCTCAAATCTCTGTGAGGCGCTGGTCGGCATGGGCTATACCGTGCGGTGTCTGGACGATCTGTCCACCGGAAAGTACGAGAATATCGAGCCTCTGGAGAAGAACGACAGGTTTACCTTTATCAAGGGAGATATCCGGGATCTGGATACCTGCATGGAGGCCTGTAAGGGTGTAGATTATGTGCTCAATCAGGCGGCCTGGGGCAGCGTGCCCAGAAGTATCGAGATGCCGCTTCTCTACGAGGAGATCAACATTCGCGGGACGATCAACATGATGGAGGCGGCGCGGGTAAATAGCGTTAAAAAGTTTGTCTACGCTTCCAGCTCTTCTGTTTACGGAGATTCCACGATCCTGCCGAAGAAAGAAGGACAGGAGGGTAAGGTGCTCTCTCCCTACGCCCTGACAAAGAAAACGGACGAGGAGTACGGGCGGCTTTACAAGCAGCTGTACGGGCTTGACACATATGGGCTCCGTTACTTTAATGTGTTCGGCCGCAGACAGGATCCGAACGGTATGTACGCGGCGGTGATCCCGAAGTTTTTAAAGCAGCTTCTGCACGGGGAGACGCCCACCATCAACGGTGACGGCAGACAGTCCAGAGATTTTACCTACATCGACAATGTGATCGAGGCGAATCTGCGCGCCTGCAAGGCGGACTCTGCGGCGGCGGGAGAGGCTTTCAATATCGGTGCGGGCGGACGGCTCTACTTGATCGACGTGTATGAGAATCTCTGTAAGGCGCTGGGCGTGGAGGTGGAGCCCAATTTCGGGCCGCCGAGAGCGGGTGATGTGCGGGATTCCAATGCGGATATCAGCAAGGCGAGATCGCTTTTGGGATACGATCCGGAGTACGATTTTGAGAAGGGAATCACCCTTGCCATCGACTGGTACAGAGAGTACCTCAAATAAGAGAATACTGATAAAGATACGGAAATGTGAAAAACAGAGTCGGAGAGCGGGAATCAATGAGATATAAGGTGGTCGTGTTCGGAGTGAAGGATACCTCCGAGAATATTATCAATTTTATCAGGGAGGAGATCTGCCCCGTGGATCTGGTCATCACGATCAGTCCGGAGGTGACGAAGAAAAATCAGGTATCAGGCTATAAGGGACTGTCCATCCTGACAGAAAAATACGGCATTCCCGTGCATGAGGCGGACAGCTATTTCCTGACGGATGAAAAGACGCAGAAGCTCATGCGGGAAAATGAGTTTGACATCGGGATTTCCATGGGCTGGCAGCGGCTAATGCCAAAATCCGTTCTTGACTGCTTTCAGTACGGTGTTTACGGTTTTCACGGCAACAGCGGCTATCTGCCCTTCGGGAGAGGGCGTTCTCCTTTAAACTGGTCTGTCATTTTGGGAGATACCCGGTTCAATCTGAATCTGTTCCGCTATGATGAAAAGGCGGACAGTCCGAATGTGTTTGCTACAGAAATGTTCTCTATCACGCCCCACGATGATATCCGCACGGCCCAGTATAAGAATATGATCTGCTCAAAACGCCTGATCCGTAAGCTTTTGGCTGCTTATGAGAGCGGACACGTTGAGATCAGGACGGATTCTAAGGATTTTGATTCCTGGTATGAGAAGCGGACGGCAGCGGACGGAAAAATAGACTTTCATAAAAGAACACGTGATATTTATAACCTGATCCGAGGGGTGGCGGCACCCTTTCCGGGAGCCTTTGCTCTGTGTCAGGAGACGGAGGTGAGGATCTGGGAGGCGCATCCTTTCGATGAGATGATCGATTTTTCGGAATATGCGCCGGGCGAGGTGATCGATGTCTTTGACGGCAAGCCTGTGGTGCGTACGGTGGACGGATCGCTTCTGATCGACCGCTATGAGAGTGATCTGACACTGGCTCCCGGAGATACGCTGGAATAGAGGAGAAAGTAAAATGAGCGTGAAAATAGCGGTGAGAATGGATGACATTACGCCGGATATGAATTGGGACAACTTTACCTTTTTTCAGAAGCTGTTTGAGAAAGCAGGGATAACACCGCTGCTCGGTATTGTTCCGGAAAACCGGGATGAGAAGTTATGCTGTGGCGAGCCTCGCCGGGATTTTTATGAAGTGATGAGGGAGCTGAAAAAGCATGGCTGCTGCCTTGCCATGCACGGCTGCTATCATGTTTATACGACGAAAAGCGGCGGCGTTTTCCCTTTGAATGATTATTCCGAATTTGCAGGGCTTCCGTATGATCGGCAGAAAGAGATGCTGGACTATGGGAAGAACAAGTTAAAGGAACATGGAATAGAGACAGATATTTTCATGGCGCCCGCGCATTCTTATGATAAAAACACATTGAAAGCGCTAAAAGAACTTGGATTTACAAAAATAACTGATGGATTCGGGAATGCTCCTTACACGGACAGGGGAGTTACTTTCTATCCGATTTCCTTTTTGTTAAGCAGAAGCTTAAAACAAAAAAAGGGAATTACCACGATGGTCATTCACGCAAATACGCTCACAGAAGCGGATAAGAAGCGGTATGAGAAGATATTTGAGGAGTATGGGGATAATATGATCTCCTACGCGGAATATTTGAAAATAACACCTGTTACCAGAAGCGCTTTTGGCAGAGTTTCAGAATATCTGCTGGCAAAGGCGAAGTTTTTGCTAGTCAGGGCGCGAAGCAGTTAGTTTTGTGAGAAATCCGGATATGAGAAAGGTATGGTCGCTACGATGACAGAACCGATACGGATATTACATGTCCTTGGCGGCATCAGCCTGGGCGGGGCGGAAAGCCGCATAATGGATTTATATCGGCATATTGACAGGGACAAGCTTCAGTTCGATTTTTTGATACATCAAACCGAAAAAGGATATTATGAAGAGGAGATAGAAGCGCTGGGAGGACGGATCTACCGTGTTCCCCGTTTTCGATTATATAATATTGCCGCTTATAAAAAGGCGCTTCGGGTCTTTTTTGCCGATCATCATGAATTTAAGGCCGTACACGGGCATATGACAAGCACGGCCGCACTATATCTGCCGATTGCCAAAAAGTGCGGCGTTTCTGTGACGATTGCTCATGCCAGAAGTGCAGGAGTGGATAAGGGTATCAAAGGAGTGGCAACCCGTCTGCTCAGAATGCCGCTCAAGAAAAAATGTGATCATATGTTTGCCTGCTCCATGCTCGCCGCAGAGTCGGTATTCGGAACGGAGAATGCACATGCGGGCAGAGTGAAAATTGTGCCGAATGCCATTGATGTGAAGCAGTTTATCTATCGGAAAGAGACGCGTATTCGTATGAGACGCGCGCTTTCTTTGGAAGATAAATTTGTGATCGGGCATGTCGGAAGATTTCATTATGCCAAAAATCATGAGTATCTGCTTGCGGTATTTCAAAAAATCGTCTCGCGTAAAAGTAACGCGGTGCTGCTTCTTTTAGGGGAAGGCAGCCGTATGGAGGAGATGAAGGAGCGTGCATCGGCACTCGGCGTGGCAGATCAAGTTATTTTCTGCGGCAATCAGAAAGAGACGTGGAATTATTATCAGGCAATGGACTTTTTTGTATTTCCTTCCCGCTTTGAAGGGCTTCCGGGTACGGTCGTGGAGGCGCAGGCAGCAGGACTGCGTTGCCTGATTTCCGATACGATAGCGAACGAAGTGAAGATTACCGAGTTAGTCGACAGTCTGCGTATTGAAGAGAAACCGGAGAAATGGGCAGAGTATGTGTTAGAACATGAGATGTATGAAAGAAAAGACCGGTATGAACAGATTGCGGCAGCCGGATTTGACGTCAGCGGGCAGGCGGTATGGTATGATAACTTTTATCGGTATGGGATATTGTAGAAAATGGTTGGAAGAATAGCGTGAGAGAGTATGGGGCGTGTATGAAAAAGATTTTATTGATCGTGCCCGCTCTGCATCAGGGCGGAATGGAAAAGGTGTGCGCGGCGACTGCAAAACTCTTGCAGCCGCATTTTGATGTTCGGATCGCAATTTTTGATTCTCGCAGCATCGTATACGATACCGAGGGCATTCCGGTGGACGATCTTCAGCTGCCGCCTCGTTCCGGCAAACTCGGCAAGGTTTTGAATGTGCTGCGGCGCGGATGGAAGCTTCGGCGGATCAAGAAGAAGGAACATATCGATATCACCTACAGCTTCGGTCCCACGGCGAATCTTGCCAATATCGCATCGGGATGTAGAGATGTGAAGTGGATGGGCATCAGAAGCTATATGGATATGGGGAATCCGAGACAGATACGGATGTTTTGCAGGCATGCGGATCGGGTGATCTGCTGCTCAGAGGCAATCTGTCGTGAAATACAGGAGAAATACCGGTGTGACAAGGCGGTCATTCTGAGCAATCCCTTTGATCTGGCACAAGTAAAAATCCTGTCCGAGCGGGAAGAGATAACGCTTCCCTGGAGGGAAGGGCGCGTGATCGTCTCGATGAGCCGGGAGGATGTGGTCAAGGGCTTCTGGCATCTGTTCAAGAGCTTTGCGCTGGTGCATGGAAAGCTGCCGGATACGAAGCTGATGATTATTGGAGAAGGGGAATTTACGGTTTACAGGGAGCTTGCCAGGAAGCTGGGGGTTGAGGGTGATGTCTTTTTCACCGGAGTGCAGAAAAATCCCTACCCTTATCTGAAAAAAGCATGTTTGTATGTACTGACTTCCTATTACGAGGGCTTTCCCAATGCGCTGGTGGAGGCGATGGCGCTAGGTGTTCCCGCGATAGCGACCGACTGTATGACGGGACCGAGGGAAATATTGCAGGACCGCTATGGAATACTGATCCCGAATATGAGCCCGGAGGAAGATTACGATCCGACGCATATTACGGCTGAGGAGAGAGCGCTCGCCGGGGAAATCATATCTCTGTTGGAAAATCCGGAGAAGATGGAGCATTACAGCCGGATGGCGCTTGCATGTGCCGGAAATTATACGACGGAGGCGTATGTGGAGAAAATCTGTGGCTGGGCGGATGAAATATTATAGAAAAGATGGTATAATTCAATGAAGAAGATAGCGTTTCATTTAAACTGTTTAGAGCAGGGTGGCGCGGAGCGCGTTGTCACGAATCTGGCGAATCAGTTTGCCGGGAATGGTTATGAGGTTCTGATCGCTACGGAATGGTACGGAGAGAACGAATTTCAGACGGACGAGCGAGTGAGGCGTGTGCATGTAGGACTGCGGGAAGGCGATGAGAAAAAGCATCGTCTTATTCAGTTTTATCTGCGTGTGAAGTATCTGCGGGATTTTCTGAAAAAGGAGAAGCCGGACATTTTGATTCCCTTTGCCAGGCGGGCGCTTTACAGAGGGCTTATGGCTGCATATTTCATCAAGATACCGGTACTGATCTCCATCCGTACTGATCCGGTGGGGCACTATGAGGAGTTATCGGACAAAATACAGATACCGATCCTGTTTCCCCGTGCCGACGGATGCGTTTTTCAGACGGAGGGCGCGAAGGAGTTCTTCGCACCGAGGCTGCAGAACAATTCCCGGATCATTCTGAATCCGATCAATCCGAAATATATCGGCGTGCCGGAGCCTGCGTCGAGGACAAAGACGGTAGTGCAGTCGGGCAGGCTGGTGGATTTCAAGAACCAGCCGATGCTGCTGCAGGCGTTCTTCGAGGTGCACAAGAAGCACCCGGACTATGATTTAAAGATTTATGGCGGCGATTCTCTGGACGGTACGAAGGAGATTCTGGAGAGGATCATTGAGGAGAATCATGCAGGAGAGTATATACATCTGATGGGAGCCAGCGACAGTTTGGAACAGGATATGGCGGATGCGGCGTTGTTTGCCTTCTCTTCAGATTGGGAGGGACTGCCCAATGCCCTCATGGAGGCTATGGCGCTGGGACTCCCCATTGTGGCGACGGATTGTCCCTGCGGCGGTCCGCGCACGATCATGACGAATGAAGAGGACGGTCTCCTCATTCCCATCAAGGATGCAAAGGCTATGGAGAATGGTATCAATCGGCTGATCGAGGATCCCGCATTTGCGGAGAAACTCGGCAGAAATGCCAGAAAAATCGCCGAAAGAGCTAATGGTGCGGCAATTTATGAACAGTGGCAGGATTATATCGAAGAACTGTGCGGGAAATATCAGAGAAAGTAAAAAGGAGACGCGATGGAAGTACAGAGAGATAAAGGGATAAGACGGCCCACATGGCGGGAGCTCCTGCTCCTGCTTCCTTTTGCGTTCTCCTATGCCTTTTTTATTGTGCTGGGAGACTGGCAGAAATCGGCCTCCTACAGCAATCTGTTAAACGTGGGACGGCTTTTTCTCTGGATGCTCGCGAGCTATGGTATTTTACTTCTGTTTTGTTTTTTTCTTGATAATCGGAAATGTCTTTTTAAGGGAGCAGAGAGACAAGGCCATTGGTGGATCTGGCTTATTTTCTTCCTGCTCTGTCTGCTGTGCTATCTGCCCTATTATCTGATGTATTTTCCTACCTGGTTTAATAACGATGCGGTGTGGCAGATGGAACAGGCGCTGGGGCTTGCGGCCCGGTCGAATCATCATCCCTATTTTCACACACTGCTCATGAAGGTGTTTTTGACGGTGGGATATGGCTTGTTTGGCACCTACACGGCGGCGGTGGCGCTTTATACCTTCTTTCAGATGGCGCTTGTGGCGGCGGTGTTTGGGCTTTATCTGTATCTTTTGTACCGAAGGGGCACTCGGATTTTGTGGCTTGCCCTTGCGGTAGTTTTTTATGCCTTTCTTCCGGTTAACGGCATGCTGAGTATCTGCATGGGGAAGGATGCCTGGTTTACGGCGGCCTTTCTGCTTTTTGTGTGGGCGGTTTTAGGTTGTGGTACAGCGGAAGTGGCAAGGAAAAGACAATGGGTGTTATTTTATGTGGCCGGAGTAGCGGTCTGCCTGCTGCGCAGCAATGGCATTTTTGTGTTTCTGGGGACGGCTTTTTTTCTGATCATGTCCATATGGTGTCGGAAGGTGAACGGCATTTCCCGGGAGCAGATGCATTTGGGCAGACAGCGGCTGTTTTTCAGTGTGGCGATGGTGCTGGGCTCCTATTTTCTCTGGCAGGGTCCGATTTTACATGGCCTGCAGGTAGAACAGCCGGATACCATCGAGAGTCTTGCCATGCCGACCCAGCATCTGCTGTGTGCTTACGTCAGAGGAGGAAGTCTTACAGAGGAGGAAGTGGCGATGCTGGAGGCGGTGGTGCCGCTTGCGGAGATCGAAGAGTATTACAACCCCTATCTGTTTGATGTGACTAAGAATTACATACGGGAGTATGGGGATCAGGAGGTTATTGCGAAAAACCGGGGAGCTTACGCTAAGCTCTGGTTCCGGGTAGGACTTCGCAATCCCATGCAGTATCTGGAGGCGGAGATCCGGCAGACTGCGGGCTATTACGCTCTGCATACGCCCCATGACCAGTATCTTTACACAGAGTATTATATGGTAGACAATCCCTTTGGAATCGAGACGGAGAGGAAAGTTTTTTCCTATGATGACAGCCTTGCCATGGGCAAATTTTTGCAGGGGTTTCAGGCACTCTATAACCGGGTGTGGAGCCTGGGAGCCAACACCTGGCTTTTGCTGCTGGGCCTGGCGTACTCCCTGTATCGCAGGCAGAATGCACTTGTCTATGTGCCCTGTCTGATGCTTTTGGGAAGTCTTTTACTGGCAACGCCTGTTTACAATGAATTTCGTTACGCCTATGGGGTGTTTGCTGCGCTGCCGCTTTTGCTTGCTTACAGTTTCGGTGAGAGGGCAGATGAAAAGATTGAGAGGGAGGAAGGGACACAAGGATGAAAAAATGGTACAAGCCGGTGCTCTTTCTTTTGCCGGTGCTTCTTTTTATAGGGATCGTGAACTGGTATGTGGACTCTTACGCGCTGCTGCGGGTCACTTATGATGATATTGCGGCACAGATGGCGGCGGGAAGGAACGTTGAGGGTCTCGAAGAATCCGATTATAACGACAGAAATCTGGTGGCAGCCCGTCTGAGCAGTCAGGAGGAGCCGTTTCAGACAATGATTCTGGGATCCAGCAGGGTGTATACCTTCGATCATACCATGTTTGAGACGGATTCCTTTTATAATGCGGGACTGTCGGAGGCCACGATTTATGACTTGATGGCGGTAGCGGGGATTTTGTTTCAGCAGGATAAGCTGCCGGAGACCATGGTGATCGGGGTGGACCCTTTTCTTTTTAACACAAGCCATGACAATGAAAAATGGAAAGAACTGCAATCTTATGCCAACTATATGGGACTTATCATTGACGGAAAGTTCAGCGAGGATTTTGCGCGTCCGTCAAAGGATACGGGGAGGGATATCCCCAAAACGCTTTCGCTGGACTATTTCCGCTACAATGTCACCCTGCTCCCCGAAAGCAAACGGTTTTCTGTTTCTTATACGGAGGACTGGGAGACGGACGGCTATCTCAAACATTCTGACGGCAGTGTCAGTTATCAGCGGGAGCTTCGCGAGGTGAGAGCGGAGGAAGTGGAGGAGATGACCAAGCAGGCCATGGAGGAGCACGTGGTCTACCGCATGACAGACTATCATGAGATAGATGAGGATCATTTCTGGCGGCTTTCCGCGTTGATCGACCATCTGCAGGAGGCGGGTGTGGAGGTCATTTTATACTTGCCACCCTATTCGCCCATGATGTATAATTACATAGAATCTGAGGAGGCCTTTCAGATTACGCTGGAGGTGGAGGAAGAGTTGAAAGAACTGGTGGAAAAGAGAGGAATTGCGCTCTATGGTTCCTACGATCCGGCGGGATGCGGCCTTGAGATGACAGATTTGTATGATGTGTACCATGTAAAGACAGAGAAAACGGCGGATACTTACTATCCCGTGATTGCGGCGCCGTAATGCGAGGCGTGTCATTGCAGCAAACTGCCGTGACATGGAGGAAAGACATGAAAGCGAACGTTACCTACTGGCTGGATGAAACGGCGAAGCGTTTTCCCGATAAGACGGCCTATGCGGATGCAAAGAAAGAGATCACCTTTGGGGAACTCAGACGGCAGGCGCGGATCATCGCCTGTGAACTGACAGAGAAAGGTCTGTTTAAAAAGCCTGTGGCTGTTTTTCTGGAAAAGGGAGTGGACGTGCTCACCTCCTTTATGGGGGCGGCCTACAGCTGTAATTTTTATTCTCCCATTGATGTGGACATGCCGGGAAGCCGTGTCAATAAGATTCTGGAGGTTCTGGAACCGGCGGTGGTCATCACCACGGCATCTCTTCGAGAGGTTTTTTCACAGTATGAGTATCAGGGCGAATTTCTTCTGTTGGAAGAGGTTTTAGCATCCGAAGAACAGGATACTGAAAAGGAGGCGGCGCTGGAAGCGGCCAGAAAGCGGGGCATTGATACGGATCTTCTGTATGTGCTCTTTACTTCCGGGTCCACAGGGGTGCCCAAAGGCGTGACGATCAACCACCGGGCTGTGATCGACTATATCGACTGGGTGACGGAAACCTTTGAGATCACGGAGAAGGACAGCTTCGGCAATCAGGCGCCCTTTTATTTTGACAATTCGATTTTGGATATATACAGCACCCTGAAAACGGGGGCGACTACCTATATCATTCCGAAAAATCTTTTTGCCCAGCCGGTGCCTTTGCTTGAGTACCTGCGGGAGAAGAAGATCAACACGATTTTCTGGGTGCCCTCGGCGCTGATCGTGGTAGCGAAGCTCAAGGCATTCCGCAACGTGGATCTGTCGGATACCCTGCGGCGGGTGCTTTTCTGCGGCGAAGTGATGCCCAACAAGCAGCTCAACGTGTGGCGTAAGTTCTTGCCGGATGTGCAATATGCGAATCTCTACGGCCCCACGGAGATCACCGATGCCTGTACCTATTATATAGTAGACCGTGAGTTTGCGGATGAAGAACCGCTCCCCATCGGTATACCGATGCCGAACACGGACATTCTGATCTTGAATGAGAAGGATGAGCCGGTGACGGGAGAGGAGCCGGGAGAGCTCTGCGTCAGAGGGACGTCCCTGTCCATGGGCTATTATAAAAATCCGGAAAAGACCAGGGAAGCTTTTGTGCAGAATCCGCTGAATCAAGCGGTGCCGGAGCAGATCTACCGGACGGGAGACATCGTCAAATACAATGAGTACGGTGAGATCATCTACCTTTCCCGGAAGGATTTCCAGATCAAGCACATGGGACATCGGATCGAACTGGGAGAGATCGAGACGGCAGTTTCCTCTCTGGAGGAGATCACGCTGTGCTGTTGCTTATATGACGAGAAGCGCCATAAGATCGTGCTTTTTATCGAGGAGGCGCTGGAGAAAGCATACATCAATGAAAAGATATCCCGTCTGGTGCCGGAGTATATGCTGCCGGACAAGGTGATCACGGTAGAAAAAATGCCGATCAATGCCAATGGCAAGATCGACCGGGTGAAATTGAAGGAATACATAGTGTAACAATTCAGCTGTGAAACTGCGGAAAGCGTTGTAAACGCGATTTTGCGAATGGGTGTGTGCTGAATTGTGGGAAGGTTATATGGAGACAGATTTTCGCAGGGTCGTGGTGATCGGTTATGGCAAAGCGACCGGAAATATACTGAAATATGTGGATGACAAAAAGGCGGACTATGGCTACGCGCTGGAGTTCATAGAGCATGAGCCCCACGCCTTAAGTGTCACCGAACAGATATGCAAAGAGCGGGGAATTCCCTATGCAAGTATTCCTGATAAAAAGGAGCTTGGCGATTATCTTGGCGGGATCGCGGAAGAAACCCTGATCCTCTCCGCCAGCAATAATTTCCTGTTTCCGGCTTCTTTGGTGGAGCGGGAGAATATCACCATCATTAATTTTCACAATGCCCTTCTGCCGGACTATCCCGGAAGAAATGCTCCAAGCTGGGTGATCTATCAGGGAGAGACACAGACAGGCATCACCTGGCATTATGTGACGGCGGGCGTGGATGAGGGGAGCATTATCATACAGAAAACCTGTGAGATCGGCCCGGATATGAAGGCATACGAGCTGACGGAGCGGTTGATGGATCTGGCCTGTGAGGGATTTTATGAGTGCTTTGCAGCGGTGCTTGCAAAAAGCGCCCAGGCAAGACCTCAGGAATTCTCGTCGGATAGGAGGATGTATCGTTCTACCCAGATACCGGGGGACGGCTTTCTGGATTTAGAAAAGAAGCCGGAGGAGCTGTACCGTTTGCTGCGCAGTGTGGATTACGGGAAAAGCGATATTTTTCCGCCGCTGCAGACTCAGGTGGACGGGGTGCAGGCGGAGGTGCTGCGGTACCGCAAAATTTCGCCGGAAAAGCAGAAGGAAGAGGAAAATATGCTGTATCTGCCTTTCGTGGACGGGGATTTACTGAAAATTAAGTATCGACTGAAAGGATAACTGTATTATGGAAGAAAAGGTGTTAGAGATTCTGGAAGAGTACTGTGAGGAGGCCATCAGCTACACGGGCGACAATATGATGGAGGAGGGGATTATAGACTCCTTTACCGTCATCAATATCGTGAGCGAGTTGGAGGATGCGTTCGATATTGAGGTGGATGCCAAGTATGTGGTGGCAGAGAATTTCAGGAACAAAGAGGCGATCATAGATCTGGTAAGACGCCTGGTGGAGGAATAAATGCAGTTTCTTTCAAATGCTTTTGTGATATTGTGGGTGCTTTCCTTTGCCCTCTACTACCTGGTGCCGAAAAACCGGCAGTGGGTGGTTTTGTCTGTGGCCAGCGCTCTGTTTTATGTGATTGGTACAGGCGGGATCCCTGTGGGAATCCTGTTTACCGGGGTGAGCACCTGGCTTTGCGGGATGTACCTGAAGGACAGCTTTGCAAAGCAGGCGCAGGCACTTGCGGATTGTGTGGAAAAAGAGAAAAAAAAGTCAGTGAAGCTGGGATTTGAGAGGCGCAGAAAACGCGCTCAAATCCTTTCTTTTGTGTTGAATTTAGGACTTTTACTGGGTACAAAATATATGGTGGTGCTTCTGCCGTTTTTGCAGAGAGCCGGACTGACTACTCTGCGAAGCGACGCCTTTTTTAGCAGAGTGGTGATGCCTCTCGGCGTTTCCTTTTATACCCTGACAGCCATCGGCTATCTGGTGGACGTGGGACGGGAGCAGTGCGAGGCGGAGGAAAATCCTATTAAATTAGTATTGTTTCTGGCCTATTTTCCGTCTGTCACCCAGGGGCCCTTCAACCGCTATGCCAAGCTTAAGGCAGAATTTGAGAGGACGCATGATTTTACCTACGAAAAAATGCTCTTTGGCCTGCAGCGGTTTGTGTGGGGTGCATTCAAGAAGCTGGTCATCGCGGACCGGATCGGCATCTTTGTGGGCAATGTATTCGGAAGCGATGCAGAGACAGTGCCGGGCGGTATCTTTGCGGTTGCGGTGGTGCTCTATATGCTGCAGCTTTACGCGGATTTCTCAGGCTATATGGATATGGCGCTGGGCGTCAGTGAGACCTTTGACATTGTGCTGCCGGAGAATTTTAAAAGGCCCTATTTTTCCAGGTCTGTGGCGGAGTTCTGGCGCAGATGGCATATCACGCTGGGAGCCTGGTTTAAGGATTATGTGATGTTTTCTTTCGTGATGTCTTCCCCCGGTCGTAAGATCGGAAAAGCCGCAAAAAAGAGATGGCTAGGTGTCGGAAAACATGTGACCAGTGTGCTGGGGACTATGCTGGTATGGCTCTTTACGGGTATGTGGCACGGCAGGACGATGAGTTATATTCTGTGGGGCGTTTATTACGGCGTGATCATGAGTGTGTCTCTGGTATTGGAACCGAAGTATGCCATATGGAAGGAAAAGTTTCATGTAAAGGAGGGGAAGGTCTATGCCTTGTTTTGCATGGCGAGGACCTGGCTGATCGTGTTTGTGGCGGATGTGCTCATCCGGGCGGAGAGCCTTTTCCAGGCGGGAAGCATCTATCAGGCACTTCTTACCAGATTGCAGCTAAAGGCTTCGCTTTTTGATATGACTTCCTATGGACTGAGTAAATATGGCTTTTTGCTCTTGCTGGCGTCCTGTCTGCTTTGGCTTTTCGTCTCGGTGTGGGAGGAGCGTGGCAGGGATGTGCGTAGAGATCTGGCGGCTTGTCCGCTGATTCTTCGCTGGAGCTGCTATTACGGCGTGGTGTTCCTTCTTCTGATCACGGGAATTTACGGCGGCAGCTATGACACGGCGGCGTTTTTGTATCAGAGTTTTTGATAGGAGAGAGAACGTGAAGAAAAGAAAGTACGGAGAAATTCTTATTTCAATAGTGTGTCTTATTATCATTGCGGTTACGACAGGTGTTCTAACTATAGGGGCAGGCTACACGGTGCTGCTCGGAGATGATTTTACGCACGGTGTGCGGGTAGGGGCTTTTCATGTTTCTTTTCCGAGCTATCTGGCTGCGTCTTTCCGCTATGTGAAGGATCTGTATCTGGACTGGCAGGGTACTTTTTTTGCTATGTTTCTTCAGGCATTTCTCTCCCCGATCAATAATTTTGGTCTGCCTCAGCTAAAAGCGGTGATGATAGGTAACGCCCTGTTCTTTTTTCTATCGCTTTTGTCTTTGCTGTGGGTGAGTCTGTCCTTCTCGAAGGGGGAATTTTTGTCACTGCGCTTTTTCATTTTGACGGCTTTTTTTGTGGCAGTGACGAATGCGGATGTCTATACGGAGATTTATTTCTGGTATTCCGGGGCGGTGGCATACAGTATGCCCTTTTCCGTTCTGCTTACGGCTTTGACCCTGTTTCTTCTTATGAATCGGGGGACGATGAGTCCGGGGAAAAAGAGAGGCTGTGCTATTTGCGCCGGCATTCTGCTTTTTCTCTCTGCCGGTGGTTCTTTGGCGGTGGCAGGATGCGGCTGTTATGTGACGCTTCTGCTGACGGGAGTCTTTTACCTTCGGTCTCGACGCATCTCTATTCCCAATATCGCGGTTTTGGCGGCGGGCGTGATAGGTGCATTGGTCAATGTGGTGGCTCCCGGCAATTTTGCGAGACATGATGGAACGGCGGGGGCGGGTTTACACTTCGTACAGGCGGCGGCCTATACAGTGCAAATGTTTTTGGAAGAGACGGGCAGACTTTTCAGAGAGACAGTGGTGGGGCTTGTGTTTTTGGTGATGATCGCGGCAGGTCTGTATTTGGCGGGGAAATGTGAGGTCGCCCTGCGGGAATATGGAATTATTACAGTGCTGGCGCTTGGGGCGGGGCTCGCGGCGTATTATCCTGTTGCTCTGGGGTACAGCAGCGATTATATACCAAACAGGTGTTATTTTATAATTGATACTACATTGGTGCTTTCTCTGTTAAATCTGGCTCTGTTTGTGGGAATTTGTCTGCACAGGCGGCTGAATTTGCCTGCGGATGGGCGGACAATATCGATCCTGCTCTATATCTGTCTGGCGGCTTGGATCGTAAGCCCGCTGTCTATGGCGGAAATGCCGCTTTACCGGGTAGCCCGGTCAGTGCATAACGGAACTTATCGGAATTATTATGAACAATGCGTATCGCGCTACGAGTATCTGGAGACTTGTCCGGAGGAGGATGTGGTGCTGGAAATGCCGGACTATATCGCAGATTTTGAGTGCTTTTATCTGGATTCGGATGAAAGCGGCTGGGTCAACGTGGGACTCGCAGAGTACTATGGCAAGAAAACCGTGCGCAGCAAAGAACAATAGAGCAGCTGCGCGGGCCGAAATAGAAATGGTTTTGCTGTGGCGGCTTAAATATGATACACTGGATATAACATAAAGGAGAGAGAATACTATGTTTTCATTTGACGATTATAAGGAGATCATCAGGATCATAAAGGCCACGGGCAGACAGTGCAGCTATGCGGAGGCGCTTGGCAGGGACAGATTCATCATCATGCGCCACGATGTGGAGTACAGCGTGGACAGGGCGTGGCAGCTTGCCAAGGTGGAGCAAAGCATGGATTTCACCTCCACTTTCTTTTTCCAGTGGACGAACAATTCTTACAATATCCTGTCCAGAAAGAATATGGATATCATCAAGGATATGCACGAGAGAGGACAGCACATCGGTCTGCATTTTGCCCTGAACGGCATGACAGATATGGAGCAGATCAAAAAGCGCATCCGCATGGAGATCGATATCCTGAGTGAGATGTTCGGCTTCGAGATCACGGAATTTTCGGTGCACAGGCCCTCCAAGGATGTGCTGCGGGAGAATATCAAGCTGGGCGGCATCATCAATGCCTATCAGGATGATTTTTTTACCTTTGCAGATAAAATAACAGATGATACTAAATTGGGCGTGAAATATATGTCCGATGCTAACCATATCTGGCGCTACGGCTACCCCAATGAGGAAAATATCACAGGCTATGACAAAGTGCAGATTTTAGTCCATCCCTTTGCCTGGTGTAAGGAGGGGTATGATAATTTTGAGAATTATCAGGCCCTTTTACAGGAAAAATATAGAGAACTGGTGGATTCCGTGGATAGGGAATGCAAGGATTTCGGGGAGTACCGGGAATATTTTATGAGCAAGGATGTGCGTTAGGGAGTTTGTGATATGTGCGGAATATGCGGATACATTAGAAAACAGAAGGTCACGCTGGAACAGCTGAAAGAGATGAATGATACGATGTATCACAGAGGCCCGAATGACAGTGGGGAAGAGATCTATCCGATGGCCGGCGGCTATCAGGTGGGCTTTGCACAGAGACGTCTTTCCATTATGGATCTTTCGAGTCTGGGGCATCAGCCCATGCACTCACAAAATGAGCGTGTCACGGTCGTTTATAACGGAGAGGTCTATAATTTCAGAGAATTGAGAGAAGAGCTGGCGGACTATCCCTTCCGGTCTGATTGCGACACGGAGGTCATCATAGCCGCCTATTTAAAATGGGGCATTTCCTGTGTGGACCGGTTTAACGGTATGTTTGCCATCGCTCTCTATGACAGGGAGGAGGAGGCTGTATATCTGGTTCGTGACCGTGTCGGCAAGAAACCTCTTTATTATTGGTATGAACAGGGAGAGCTTGTATTTGCATCGGAGTTAAAGCCTATCATGGCCTGTCCCGGTTTTCAGGGGAGGATCGACAGGGGCGTGCTTTCCCGTTATCTGTTTCAACAGTATATCAATGCGCCGGAAAGTATCTATGAGAATGTTTTTAAACTGGAACCCGGCGCTGTTCTTAAGTTTCAGGGCGGACAGATCGAGATTCATAAGTTTTGGGATATAAAAGAGATTTACGCTGAGGCTGTAAAGAATCCCGTGGAAAACTATGAGGAGGCAAAGGCGCAGTTAAAAGAGCTGTTAAAGCGGGCGGTATCCCTTCGCATGATCGCGGACGTACCTCTGGGATCGTTCTTGAGCGGTGGCTATGATTCTTCCCTGGTGACTGCGCTGGCACAGGAAAATTCTGTAAAGCCGGTGAAGACCTTTGCCATCGGTTTTCAGGAGGAGCGCTATAACGAGGCGCCCTATGCCGAGGCGGTGGCCAAATATCTGGGCACGGATCACACACAGCTCATCATCAGCGAGGCGGACATGCATTCTCTGGTGGAGAGTATACCCCGGTATTATGATGAGCCCTTTGCGGACTCTTCCCAGATTCCCACGATGCTGGTCTGCAAGCTGGCCAGGGAGCAGGTGACAGTGGCTCTCTCCGGGGATGGCGGAGATGAATTTTACTGTGGATATAATATATATGAGAATGTGGCGCAGGCCCAGCGGCTGGATGTCCTGGGGGAGATGGTGCACGGCATCTGCACTCTGCCCGGTTTCAAGCAGCTTTCTGTGGAGAGCAGACTTCCCTTCAGGGTGCAGGTGATCGCGGGCAATCGGGAGCGGGAGACCAAAACCCAGTTTGGCGCAGGAAATTATCCGAAGATGGCGAGAGCTATGGTAGGGACTCTTCCTGCCGGGACACGCGCTCTGCCGGTGCATTATCCTGTGGAGAGCGGTTATCAGGTGAAAAACTGGCAGATCCGAAGGATGCTGTTAGATATGGACACCTATCTGCCGGGAGATATTCTCTGTAAGATGGACCGTGCTTCCATGAAGTATTCTCTGGAGGCCAGATGCCCGATCCTGGATCAGGATGTGATGGCGTTTTCCTATCGGATTCCTCATGCTTATAAATACGCGGGCGGAGATAAGAAGCATATCCTGAAAGATATCGCTTACGATTATATACCGAGAGAATTATTGGAGCGTCCCAAGAAAGGATTCGGCGTGCCGTTGGATAAGTGGTTGAGAGGAACGTTGAAGGAACAACTGTTATGTTACGTGGACGATGGCTTCTTGAATCGTCAAAATATATTCGATACATCGTATGTGAAAAATATGGTGGAGGGATATCTCAGAACCGGGGACGGGGGTGCTGCGACCGGGAGAAATTATTCAAAGCTGACCTGGTCGTTCTTTGTGTTTCAGCAATGGTATGAGACATATCATGGAAGAAATAACAAGTGAGATATTATAAAATGAACTAATTGCAACTGTTATTCTGAGGATTTTTAAAATGAATTTTCAGAAAAATCAGTGAATTTTTATCAGATTTAAAATGGCAAAAATAAATGAGAATTTAATTAAGAATGCAATTTTTGCCGATTTTTGAAGAAAATGCAGGATTAAATCACGAAAGCACAGGGTTTTCGTCAAAAAATGAAGGAATTTATGCAAGCCTATGAAGGGGAAAAATGAGGAGAAAAAAATAGCCTTCTATATTGGGTCTCTGAGCAAGGGCGGGGCAGAACGTGTATTCGTAAATCTGGCAGAATACTTCCGGGGGGAAGGATACCGGGTGATCATGGTGACACAGTATCAGAAGACGGACGAGTATATGTTGGAGGAGGGGATCGAGAGATTCCTTTCCGAAATCGAAGCAGAGAAAGTGTCTTCCAGCCGGGTGCTCAATTTTTTTCGCAGGCTCAATAAATTACACTTGATATGGAAAGAGCAAAAACCGGATCTGGTGCTTTCCTGTATCGGGAAAAATAATTTTATGGCTGTTGTCACCACCATGGGGACGAGGACGAAGCCTGTTGTCTCGGTGGTGGGGGAGGCGAAGGAGGAGTATCCCACGAGGGTGATGCGTCTGCTTGCGGATCTTCTCTTTTCCCGGGCGGCGGGGATCATCCTGCAGACGGAAAGATCCCGCAGCTTTTTTTGTAAGAAGGTGGGAGAGAAGGCTGTTATCCTGCCAAACTCCCTGAATCCTGACTTTATCAGACCAAGATATGAGGGAGAGCGAGAGAAACGGATCGTGTCGGTGGGCCGTATGGATGCCAACAAGAACCATGAGATGCAGCTCCGTGCCTTTGCCGCGCTGCAGGACAGATATCCCGATTATGAGCTGGTGATCTACGGAGACGGGGAACTTCGTTCTTCTATAGAAGAGTTGGCTCAGGAGCTGGGTATTGCAGACCGTGTTTCATTGCCCGGTGTGGTGCCGGATGTGGCGAGACGGATTGAACGGGCGGCGCTCTTTCTGCTCACTTCCTATTCGGAGGGAGTTTCTAACGCATTGATTGAAGCGCTGGCGCTGGGACTTCCTGTGATCGCCACGGATGTGCCAAGCGGCGGCACTGAGGAGCTGATCGAGGATGGAGTAAACGGTCTGATCATTCCCGCCGGAGACCGGAAAGCACTGGAAGCGGCTATGGACAAGATGCTGGGCGATCCGGCTTATGCCGAGAAGATCGGCAGGGAGGCGGCAAAGATACAGGAGAAGCTTTCGCCGAAACGGGTAAATGCGCTCTGGAAGGCGTATTTTGAGGGTATTATAGAATAAAATAGCAGGTGATATTGGAGAAGCATTGTGTGTGAAAAGAGTTCCGATGAAAGGCAGAGCAAAAAACAGAATAAAGGATTCCGAGAAAAATGGCTGCTGCAGGCAGGCTGCTTTCTTGCACTTTTCTGCGTGATTCTCCTGCCCGTTTCTTATATGGTGAGGACGAACGGGGATGTGAAGGACCGCTTTGCGGGATTTTATGCGGAAAAAGAGGATTCTCTGGATATCGTGATGATCGGTTCCAGTCCGGTGTTTCCGTATTACGCGGCACCTAAGCTCTGGGGAGAGTCAGGGATCGCGATGTATCCGCTGTCCACGAATGTGCAGCGCCCTGCCGCCATGCGGTATCTGGTGGAGGAGGCGGAGAAGACCCAGTCGCCGCAGCTCTATATTTTTGAAATGCGCATGTTTACTATGGAAGAACAGGGATTGATGGAGAATATGGCCTACACGCGGGGCGTGACGGACAATCTGCGCTATTCTCCCTTGCGTGTGCGGGCCATACAGGGACTGGTACCGGAGGAGGACGAGGAAGGACGTCTAAGCTACTATTTTGACATTATGAAATACCATACAAACTGGAAAATGCTGGCGCTTCCCTCGGAGTGGGCTAATATGTGCTATTACAACAGTCATCCGCTGAAAGGATACACTTTTAGGGATGAGGTGGGTCCTCAGCCAATGCCGGTCTGTGGCGGTGCTGAAGGAACAAGGCCGATTCCGGCGGAGCAGGAGGCGTACTTAAAAGATCTGCTTTTGTTTTTGGAAAAAGGCAACAAACAGGCATTGTTTCTGGTTTCACCCTACGGGGAATCACTGGAAGAACAGCAGATGTTCAATTATATGGAAGAGGTTACGGCTTCTTATGGGTATCCCTTCTTAAATCTGAATAATTGCTATGAGGAGATCGGCATTGTTTTTGAGGAGGATTTTGCGGATTACGGCAGTCATACGAACGCTGTGGGAGCAGAGAAGTGTACCGGCTTTCTGGAGGGCTATCTGACGGCAAATTACAGCTTTCCGGATCATCGTGGAGAGGCGGCTTATGCTTCCTGGGATGAGGCGTATACCTTGTGGCGGGAAAAGCAGGATGAAGCTGTGAAAACGGTCAGAGAGCGGATTGAGAATGAAGATTACGCAGAGATGGCGGAGGAATGAATAACACATGTGTGGAATCGCAGGCTTTTGCAATTTCAAGGGAGACTGGCAGAAGAATATTGAGCGGATGTGCGATAAAATGTATCATCGGGGGCCAGACGCCTCAGGCGTGTGGGCTTCAGAGGATCATCGTGTGGTGCTGGGACACCGACGTCTTTCTATCGTCGATCTGTCGCCTGCAGGGGCACAGCCGATGGTATCTCACGATGGCAGATATGTGATCGCCTATAATGGAGAGATCTATAATCATACTGCGATCAGAAAAAAACTCCTGGCGGAAGGCAGGGTATCCTCCTTTCGAGGGACCTCTGACACGGAGACGCTTCTGGAAGCGATTGCGGCCTATGGCTTTTCTGATGCACTGAAAATGACAAAGGGAATGTTCGCGATTGCGTTGTTTGACCAATTGGAACATGCGTTATTTTTGGCTCGCGACAGAATTGGAGAGAAGCCGTTATATTATGGAATGTTAAAAGATAATATAAATAACAATGGGAATGATGGCAGCTTTGTATTTGCTTCCGACCTCAATTCGATTGCCTCACTGGATGGATTTACCAATTCAGTCAATGCAGATATATTGGGCGATTACATGCGTTATGGTTATATTTCAGCCCCATATTCCATCTATCAGGGGATCTGGAAGCTGGAATCTGGAAAAATATTAAAGCTTAAATCACCATTTGATAAACCGGAGATTTCGACCTACTGGTCGATGATGGAAACAGCGGTTTCAGGGCAGAAAAATCTCTTTCGGGGAAGTGAGGCGGAAGCGGCTCAGGAGCTGGAGCGTCTTCTGCGGGAATCCATTGCCGGACAGATGGTAGCGGACGTACCGGTAGGGGCATTTCTCTCTGCCGGGATCGACAGCAGCACGGTGGTGTCTCTGATGCAGGCGTTGAGCGGACAGAAGGTGAAAACCTTTACCGTGGGTATGTGGGAGGAGCAGTTTAATGAGGCGCCGGTGGCGAAGGAGATCGCCGCCTGCCTCGGAACGGAGCACACGGAGGTCTATATCACAGAGGAAGATGCCAGAAGCGTGATTCCTTCTCTGGCAGGGATGTTCGGAGAGCCTTTTGCGGATTCCTCGCAGATTCCCACCTATCTGGTGAGTAAGATCACAAGAGAGCATGTGACAGTGTCGCTGAGCGGAGACGGCGGAGATGAGCTTTTCTGCGGATATAGCACCTATTATTCTATTGATCGTATCTGGGAGCGGATCAGAAGGATCCCTGCTGCGCTGCGGCTGCCGGGAAGCGCAGTGCTTGGCGCTGCGGCTCACGGGAGAAACGCGGCTTTGGCTACGAGAGCGCGGCTTCTGGGAGCAAGATCGATAGAAGATATGTATCTTCGGTCGGAGATCGGCGAGGGGCTTGATCTGGTGGAGAAGGGGAGAAGGGGCACGGACTTTGCTTCCTGGGATGCCATGCAGACGAGGCCGGCTGGCCTTACCTGGATGGATACCTACCCGGCAGGACTATTGGATGAGCCCCAGCATAATCTGATGCTGATGGATCTTCTGATGTATCATCCCGATGATATTCTGAATAAAGTGGATCGGACGGCTATGGCGGTCTCTCTGGAGACGCGGGTGCCGATGCTGGACAAGGATGTGGTAGAATTTGCATGGACCCTGCCTATCTCTTACAGACAACAGGGCGGAGTCAGCAAGAAGATTTTAAGAGATATTCTTTACCGTTATGTGCCCCGGGAACTGATGGAGCGTCCCAAAAAAGGGTTCTCCATTCCGCTGCATCAATGGCTGAGGCAGCCGGGGCTGCGGGAGTGGGCTGAGGGTCTTTTGGATCCCGCACTCATAGAGAGACAAGGTATCTTTAACAGGGCTGCAGTTGGAAAATTATGGAACGATTATATTATGAAAAATGTCTGGAAGCCGCAAATTTGGTACATTCTGATGTTTCAGGAATGGATGATGAGCAGAAAAATTAAATCATAAATTAACTATTTGACATCCGGAAAATGAATGAAAACAACCGTTACAGAGAAAATGCAAAAAAGAGAGATATGATTTCATAACAGATGCCTAGCGTTATTTATTGCATATAATAAAGAAAAATATAAGGCGAAAAAAAGAATATCATATGATTTGAAATAACGCTGTAAATGTAAAGAAGAACGATTAGAAGATAAGAGTAAGCGCAGGAGAGATGAGAGGGAAGAGCAAGTGAAAATATTGGAGCAGTATCGTCCACCTAAACTGCAGAATGAGCAACAGACGGAACTGATCTCTGTGATCGTCACCGCTTATAATATAGAAGATTATATCGAGAGAGGTGTTGATTCCATCTGTGGACAGACCTATCACAATCTGGAGGTGATCGTGGTGGATGACGGTTCCACGGATCAGACGGGCAGGATATGTGATGCGTTGGCGAAGAGAGATGGGAGAGTCCGTGTGATCCACAAAGAGAATGAAGGACCGGCCCAGGCGAGAAATCTGGGTATCGCCCAGGCGCGGGGTGAGGTGATCGGTTTTGTGGATGGGGATGACTGGATCGATCCCGATATGTATGAAAAGATGCTGGCGGCAATGATAGATCAAAAAGCGGATATGGCGATCTGCAGGTACCGGCAGGTATCCCGTACGCAGACGCTGGACCGGTCGGTAGACAGGGCTGTGCTGTTTGAGGGACAGGAGGCTCTGGCCTGCTACGTGGAGGAGCGGGAGGAGATAGAGATTCAGAATGCGGCCTGGAATAAGCTCTATCGAAAAAAAATATTAGAAAATGTATCTTTTCCTGTCGGAAAATGGTATGAGGATATCATGTTTGCCACCGCCGCTCTGGCGCAGGCGAACCGTTGTATTTACCTTGACACTGCCTTGTATAACTATATAATAGACAGAGAGGGCAGTATCATGAACCGGAAGATCAATCCGCGAACCTTTACGGACCAGATCCCGGCCTATTACGAGAAGACCCGGTTTTTAAAAAAGCTCGGCAGGGAGGATCTGGCCCTGACCCATGATTATTTTTTTTATAAGAGACTGCTGCTGTTTTATGGTGATCTGCAAAAGACCACGGAGGGGGCAGCGTATCAGGACAGGATCGAGGAGATACTGCAAAAGGACAGAGAACGGGTGACTGAGGCCTTTGGAGCGCCTATCGTGGATCCCAGGGATCGAGAGAAGCTTCGGCTGTTTTACCGGTCGCCTGCCGCCTACTGTAGAAAACTGCGGTGGGAGGAACAGGTGGTCATCCCCCTGAAGGTGCGGGTAAAGCGGCTTCTTCGTCTATAGGGATATAAAATAAATAACAAGTGTTTTGGCTGAATGGATCAAAACGGAAACCGAGTGATAAATGATCATCCTACAACTTGCGGGCGGACTGGGCAATCAGATGTTCCAGTATGCCCTGTATCTGCAATTAAAGAGTTTGGGCCGGGAGGTAAAGATAGACGATGCGTCGGGATTTTTAGAGGACATGCAGAGGGATCCGGCGCTGGCCCCCTTTGGTATTGATTATGAGAGGCCTTCCCGGAAAGAGCTGCGGCTGCTGCTCGATGATTCGATGCTGCCCTGGGATCGGGTGAGAAGAAAACTTTTCGGACGAAAGAAAAAGTCTTATTTTGAAGAGGGAAAGCTTTTTTTGCCACAGGTTCTGACCTGGGACGAGATCTATCTGGAAGGCTATTGGCAGACTGAAAAATATTTTCGGCCGGTGGAAACGCAGGTGCGGGAGGCTTATGATACGGACAGTCTGATCGCCTGGCTGAAACAGGACGGTTATTGGGACAGAGCCGGACGAGATGATGAGAGGACAGTGAGACAGTATCTTGAGGAGATAGAAAGTACCTGCTCCGTCAGTGTACACGTCCGCAGAGGCGACTATCTGACACCGGAAAACCAGGCTCTCTTCGGAGGGATCTGTACAGACGCCTATTATATAGAAGCAATCCGTCAAATGCGGGAGCGGTACCCACAGTGCCGGTTCTATCTTTTTTGCAATGACAGAGAGTGGGGAAGGCAGGAGCAGTGGGGAGAAGATGACTTTACGCGGATTCTGCTGCCGGAGATAACAGAGTCGACGGGAAAAAACAGGGTCACAGACTATGCGGAGTTTGTGCTGATGAGCAGATGTAAACACCATATCCTGGCCAACAGCAGCTTCAGCTGGTGGGCCTCTTACCTCAATCCCAATCCGGACAAGACGGTGCTGGTGCCGGATACATGGCTTAATGGAATAGATTGCAGAGATTTTTACAGAGAGGACATGCAAAAAATAGCAGATGTAATTAAAAACAAAAAGGAATCGGTCGTTTATGAAGGATAACAGTCAGACAACAGAGCAGGCGCAGGTAGGTCTGCTGCAGAAAATTGCATATCTCTTTGACAGAAAACAGCTCTGGCAGCTGGCGGGGCTTGCTGTTCTCATTCTGATCGGCGGTATTTTGGAGACCCTGGGTGTGTCCATGATGATTCCCGTCGTGGAGGCTGTCATGGCGCCGGATGAAGTGATGGAGATCGGAATGGTGAAGAAAATTGCGAATCTCTTCCATATTACATCCGGCAGGACATTGATCATCTGGATGCTGATCGCGCTGATCCTTCTGTTTGTCGTGAAGAATGCCTATCTGCTGTTCCAGACTTATGTGCAGAATACCTTTGTCACAAGAAACCGCAACCGGATGATCAGCCGGGTGATGCGGGAGTTTTTGAACAGGCCCTACGAGGAATACCTGGGAGCGGATATTCCCACGGTCTTCCGATTGACGGACAGCGATATTCCCAATGCCTTTCAGTTGGTTCTTGTGCTGATCCAGATGGTGACGGAGATTGTGGTGGCGGTGTCTATCTGTATCGTGCTGGTGGTGTTAGTGAGTCCTATGATCTCCATCGGCTGTGCGGTACTTTTCTTAAGTATGACGCTCATGATCACCAAGGTGCTGAAGCCCCGGCTGAATGCCATCGGGCGCAAGAATCAGGCGATCCAGTCACGGATCGCAAAGTGGCGGATCCAGTCCATCTATGGTCTGAAGGATGTGAAGGTGCTGCACAGGGAAGAGTTTTTTGTGAGGAACTATTATGAGAGCGGCGCCATCGGTGCCAATGTGGCGAGAAATTATGCGGTGATGAACAACACGCCCCGGCTTCTGATCGAGACAGTTTTTATCGCGGCAATGCTCTGTTTTATTCTTGTTTATACGTTGTACGGGGGCAATATCACGGAGCTGTTTCCATTGCTCATGGCTCTTGCGGCAGCTGCAGTGCGTGTGATGCCCGCGACTAACCGCATCAATACCTATCTCTCGGAGATCGCTTACTCCCAGCCTTGTCTGGATTATCTGTATGAGAATCTGACAGAGAGCATGAAGTTAGACGTAAACGGCAGTGTGACGGGACTGACGGGAGAGAGAGGGGAGGAGAAGCCGGCCCTTGCGCTGACGGATAAGATCGTGTTAGACCATATCAGTTTTTCTTACCCGAATACGGACAGGCCCATCTTTACGGACGCCCATATGGAGGTCAAAAAGGGACAGTCTGTGGGAATCATGGGTCCTTCCGGGGCGGGAAAGTCCACCATTGTGGATATTCTGCTGGGACTTTTACATGTGCAGACGGGAACGATCACCTGTGACGGCAGGGATATCTTTGAGAATTATCCCTCCTGGCTTGCCAAGATCGGCTATATTCCGCAGTCGATCTATTTGATCGATGAGTCGATCCGGGACAATATCGCGTTCGGTATCGATGCAGACAAGATCGACGAAAAAAGGATCTGGGAGGTGCTGGAGGAAGCGCAGCTTAAGAGCTTTGTGGAAGAGCTGCCCGACGGATTGGATACGACAATAGGTGACAGAGGTGTCAGAATTTCCGGCGGACAGAGACAGCGTCTGGGAATCGCCAGGGCGCTCTATCACGATCCGGAGATTTTGGTCTTTGACGAGGCCACCTCCGCCCTGGACGGCGACACGGAAACGGCGGTCATGGAGGCAGTCAACAGCTTCCATGGCAGAAAGACTATGGTGATCATTGCCCATCGTCTGAATACGATCGCCAAGTGCGACGTTATCTATAAGGTAGAGAATGGGAAGATCAGGCAGACAAACTTGAAGGAGTGAGCAGACACTTTTTTGTGGAGGGATAAATGCTAGGGATTGAGACACAGGAGGGCTTCGGGCTCGGCAATCAGCTGTTTTTCTATGTGACGACCAGATGTATTGCGCTAGACAAGGGCTATCAGTTCAGTGTGCTGGATCCGGGGCACTTTGCAAACAATATGCACAGTGACTGCGGGCTTTACTTTATGGATCTGGATATGGGGCTCCCCTCAAAAAAAGAGGATTATCAAAAGGTCTACTATGAGAAGGAGACTCGTCTGTTTGCGGGGAACTCCAAGCATGACCTGACACACGGCGTGTATGTCACGGATGCGGACAGACAGCTTTTTGAGATCGAGGATGACACGCTTCTTTACGGGAATCTGCAGGCGGAGGACTACTTTATCTCTCATAAGGAAGAGATCAAAAGCTGGCTTAGGGTAAAACCCGAGTATGATTGTATGGACTACTGTCAGGATGATCTGTGTATTCTGCATCTGCGCTGCAGTGATTATATGGGCTCGCCGGAACTGTATCTGCGCAAAAAATACTGGATACAGGGTATGCGGCAGATGAAAAAGATCAATCCTGCCATGCGGTTTATGATCATCACGAACGATGTGCGGGAGGCGAACAAGTTTTTGCCGGGTATTCCGGCCTACAATTTTGATCTCGCCAAGGATTATGCTGTATTAAAAAACGCACGTTATCTTTTGCTGGCAAATTCTTCCTTTGCTTATTTTCCCGCCTTTACCAGCGATACGGTTCGGTATATTCTGGCACCGAAATACTGGGCGAGGCATAATGTGTCCGATGGGTACTGGGCGTCGGAACAGAATATCTATGAAGGATGGCACTATATGGACCGGCAGGGCAGAGTGTTTTCCGATCGGGAATGCAGGGAGGAGCTGGCAGCTTACAAGAGTCGGTCTAAAAAATACGCCGGCGTGAACAAAAGACCCACGGGAGCAAAGCTGCAGCTGATGAAGCTGCATGCGCAGTATATTTATAAGAAGGCTTACCTGTGCAAGATCGGCAGGGGCGTTATGCGGCGGTTGAAGAAGTTACTTGGGAAAAAGGCAGGTTGAATGAAGGAAGAAGAAAAAAAGGAAAAATGGAATAGCGGAAGAAAACAGGTGCTTCTGGCGGCAGGACTTTTGGTTCTGTCTCTGCTTCCTCTTCTCTGGCTGGGAAAATATAATGTAATGTGCATCGACGACTATGATTATGGCCGGCGTGTGCATGACACCTGGCAGGCCACAGGATCCTTATGGTCCGCTGTGGAGACTGCCTGGCAGCAGAATATGGATTTTTATCGGGAGTGGCAGGGAACCTATGTGTCCTGTTTCCTGATGGCGATATGTCCCATGAATTTTCATTATGGACTTGCCTGGGTAGTGCCGGTACTGATGATCGGCATGCTTGCTGTCTCCACCTTCGTGCTGGGACGGCATATTCTGACCAGGTGGCTTGGCTGTGAGAGGGAAGGGGCGGCGATTTGTATGCTCCTTATGCTGTTTGTGTTCTATCAGGTGATGGAGGCGCCCTTTGAGGGAATCTACTGGTACAATGGCTCCACTCACTATGTGCTGATGCAGTCGATCTGGTTTTTCTTACTTACGCTCGTGTCGGAAACGATCTGGGCGGAAAAGAGAGGGCGGGCGGCCGTCTGCTGTGGTGTGGCAGTGCTTCTCTCCGTGATCGTGGGGGGCGGCAATCTGGTGACCGGCCTGCAGGCGGAGATTCTCATGGCGTTTCTTCTCCTCTATGTGTTATATCGGAGACAAGATAAAATAATATATGTTATTATACCGTTTCTCACAGGGAGCGCAGGATTCCTTGTGAATACGCTGGCACCCGGCAACGGGAAGCGGAGCAGCCTGGATATGGATGAAGGGTATTCTGCGGTGAAGGCTGTTCTATTATCCTTCTATCATGCGGGAGTGTTTGTGATTCGCTGGACGCCGGTGCTTGTGATACTTGTCTGGCTGGCGCTTTTGCCTCTTTTGTGGAAGCTGGCAAAGGCCTCCCAACGGGAGTTTTCCCACCCGGTATGGGTGGCGGCGGGAGCCTACTGTGTGCTCTCCGCCATGTTCACGCCGACCTTGTATGCGGTGGGGATGGCGGGGCTTTCCCGGGTGGATAATATTATCCAGATGACCTACTATATAGCGCTTCTTATGGTGACTGTTTACTGGCTGGGATATCTGTCCCACAGACAAAAAGAGGAAGCCGTGGACGATGGGGCGGCGGCTCTCGGTGTCTTTCTGGAGCGGGCTGGGAAGCAAATGAGTCTGATGTGTGTGCTTTTACTTCTGGCAGTGTGGGTGTTTACCGCGGATAAGAATACTTATACGAGTATTTCAGCCCTGCGTTCTCTGGCAAAGGGGGAGGCGCAGACTTTTTATGCGGAAGCGATGGAACGGTACGGCCTCTACACCGACGAGAGTATCGCAGATGTGGAGGTTAGGCCTTACAGTGAAAAGCCCTATCTGTTTTCCTTTGACGATCTGAGCACGGATCCGGATTACTGGCTGAATCTGGCGGTAACCGGGTATTATCATAAGGACAGTGTACGGCTTACGGAGGAATGAATATGCCTGAACAGAAGCTTTCCCTACCAAATGTGACACTGGCGGCAATGTCCAGTGTGGATCTTTATGGGACGATCCGTGCCCTGGAGTACAGTATGCGGGAGATTGAGTTCGGGGATGTGGTGCTCATTACGCACAGAAAGCCCCTGTCCCTGCCGAAATCTATTCGGTATTCCCATACTGCAAAGCTGGATGATATTGATAAGTTTAACTACAAAATGATGTATGAACTGGGGGATCATATTCATACTGACTATGCACTCATTGTGCATGCGGACGGTTTTGTGGTGCATCCTGAGAGCTGGCAGGATGTCTTTCTGGATTACGATTACATCGGCTCGCCCTGGCCTTTGCCCCAAAACGACTATGCCTACCGGGACGCCAAGGGAGAGATCGTCCGGGTGGGAAACAGTGTGTCGATCCGCAGCAAAAGACTTATGGAATTTCCCAGAGAGGCGGGACTCAAGTGGGAGAAGATGCCGGGGGACGATAATTACAACGAGGACACACTGATCTGTTGTAAATATAAAAATGTGTTTGAGGAGGCGGGGATGCGGTTTGCGCCCATTGAGGTGGCGAAGTATTTCGGCCATGAGCATATGATTCCGGAGATCATGGATGTGGAGGCGCCTTTTCTCTTCCACAAATGGCGCGGCAGAAATGAGAAATATCCCCGGTTTATCAATCCCTGGACGGTCAGATGGAAGAAGTGCAAAGATATAATCAGGCCGCTTCTGTTTTGGCGCAGGTTTTCAAGAGGAGAGGGCAGGTAGTGTATGGTATTTGATTGCGTCCCGTTTTTTAATGAACTGGATATTTTAAAACTCAGAATGCAGATCCTGAATCCTTATGTGGACTGGTTTGTGATCGAAGAGTCCTCCGTGACCTTTTCGGGAGAGCCGAAGCGGATGATATTTGCCGAAAACCGGCATCTTTTTAAAGAATTTGAGGAAAAGATCCGCTATGTGGCGGTGGAGGATTCTCCCATGGAAGGGGTCACCACCCACGAGCGGGATAAGTATCAGAAAAACCAGCTGATCCGGGTACTGGGCGACTGCAGGGTAGATGATATCATTATTTTCAGCGATGTGGACGAGATCCCGAAGCCGGAGACACTGGTACGTATCATAGAAGGCTTTGAGGCAGGAAAAATTTATCATCTGGCACAGCGGATGTTCTACTGTTTTCTGAATATGGAGGAGGTTTCCGGGAATCTTTTATCCATCACGGGAGAATTTCCGGGCGTGGAGAGAAGACAGTGGCTTGGCACAAAGATCTGCAGCTTTGCGGATCTGCCATCGGAGGGCATCGTGTTTTTGCGGGAGGTATCCCCCACGGATCCCAGGAGTGTGCGGGTGGCGGACGGCGGCTGGCACTTCGGTTATATGGGCGGTGACGGCGAACGGGATGTGGCGAAGCGCATCGGTGTGAAGGTGAAAGCGGCGGCGCATCAAGAATACAATAGCAAGCGTTATTTAAATGAGGCGGTAGACAGGCTTCTGTGTGGGGAAGATATCTTTGACCGGGATGCGAAATTTGTCCGGGTGGAGATTGACGAGAGCTTCCCGACATATCTGCGAACGCATCAGGCAGAGTACGATTTTCTCCTTGCGCCAAAGGTAAGCAGGGCAGGAATCGCGTGGAAGAGTACGAAGCTTATGTGTAAACAATGTCTGCGAAGGATACATGGAGCGTTGGCGCGGGCGATAAGGCGGTAAGACTATGATCAAAACTCTTTACAGGCGGCTCCGGGATGAGAGCCCGATTCCCCGTCTGGCTTTCTATATCGGACTGACCATAGAACTTCTTGTGGTTATCATCGACAAGAGCAATTATATCAATCCCATTGAAGGGTATCTGTTTCGGGTGACTTTTCTTTTGTTTGCCTGTAAGCTTATTCTAACCCGTTATGAGCGAAGGGAGTGGATACTTCTTGTTTTGCTGGAGGGAATCGGATTTATTTCCTATCGGGTCACGGGAGCCAATGACATGATCCGCATCGTAACCTTTGTGACGGCCTGCAAGGGCATCCCCTTGAAGGAAATGTTGAAATATACCTTTTATGTGACACTGGCAGGCTGTCTGGCCATCGTGGCGCTTGCGGTTACGGGCATCTACGGTGACATCAGCCTGACGCAGCCATTTGGCCACCAGACGTTGGAGGAAACTCTCTTTATCGGGGCGGAAGCTGCTGAGGAAACCCGCTACACGCTGGGAATGGGGCACCCCAATGCCTTATCCTGTATGTTTTTTATGCTGGTGGCACTGGGTGTCTATGTCTGGTTTGACAGGATGAAATGGTACGGCTATCTGGTTTTGCTGCTGCTGGATGCAGGCATTTACCTGCTTACCACTTCCAAGACCAGCATGCTCATTACCACAGCGTTTCTTTGTGGCGCCTTCTTGATGTCCTATGGAAAACGATTGCAGAAAATGACTTTTTTCTATGTCTGCGGTCTGCTTGTTTTCTTTCTGTGCATTGCTTTTTCCGTGGATGTGGCAGTCTGCGCCCAGCAGGTGCGGGATGCCCGGTGGAACGAGCTTTTTAATCACATTCCCAGCAATGATGTGCATATTGTGGCGCTGGATAAGATCGACAAACATCTCAGTGGCAGGATCATATCCCTCACGGATACCACCTACAATGAGGGGATGGTGCAGACTTGGTCAGCATTTTCCTGTGAGAATAATATGAGTTACTACTTCGACATGGGATGGGTGAAAGTGTTTTATCGCTACGGCGTGATTCCGGGTATACTCTATGTAGCGGCGAATCTTGCGCTTTTGTGGCAGCTGTGGAAAAGGAAGGATGCCGGCGGCCTGTTGCTGTTTACCACGTTTGCCGTATATACTGTGGTCGAGGCGCATCTGATATCTGTCTACATCGGCAGGAATTATTTATTGATGATGATGGGGTACTATCTGCTGACAGAGGACATTTTTCAAAAAACGACAGGTTTGAATTTTTATAAAAAAGTGCCAAAAATGCACGATATTGCAAAGACAATGTGAAAGTGATATTATATAATGGTATTTTGTGGGAAAATGTAACGTAGCAGCAGAAGATTATATATAGGAAAATATATACCTTGGGAGGAGGCTCTATGGATTCTCTGTTTATTGTGATGCCGGCATATAATGAAGAGGATAATATTGAAAAAGTGGTAAAACAGTGGTATCCGATACTTGATGGAAAAGGCGAAAAATCCCGGCTCGTGATTGCAGATAGTGGAAGTACTGATGCCACACATGCAATATTGGAAAAATTGCAAAAAGAGTACTCTAAGCTGGAAATTTTGAGTGAAACAAAAAAGCAGCATGGTCCTAAGGTAATTGCTTTGTATGATTATGCCATTAAGCAGGGCGGGGAGTATATCTTCCAGACGGATTCGGATGGACAGACTGACCCCGCAGAATTTAATGATTTTTGGGAAAGCAGAGAGCAATATGACGGTATTTTTGGATATCGTAATGTGCGAGAAGACGGGAAAACACGGGCGTTCGTTGAGAAAGTAGTCTGCTTTTTGCTGAGAATCTATTTTGGGGTAACAATACCTGACGCGAATGCACCGTTTCGCCTGATGAAAGCAGAGATTTTGAAAAAATATTTATATAAGCTGCCGGAAGATTATAATATCCCGAATATTCTCATAACGACCTATTTTGTTTATTACCATGAGAAAACATTATTTAAAACGATTTCTTTTAAATCCCGTCAAGGCGGAGAGAATTCTATAAATATTTTGAATATCATAAAAATCGGATGGAAGGCGGTAAAGGACTTTAGAGTGTTGAAGAAAGACATGAAATGTTAGATGGGAATCAAGAGATCATGGAAAAGAGAAAAGGGATGAATCATAACACTTCTTTAGTACAGATCATCAGGAGGAATAAAGAAACCTATATTGTAATATTTTTTATGACAGTTATGTCTTTTTTTTTCATGCTTAAGAGTCCGCTGCATCCATGGATCGGCGGCGATACCGGAACGGATGACAGTGTATTTAAAATGGTAGCGCTTATGATGGAAAAAGGATATATGCCGTATAGGGATTCCTTTGACCATAAAGGGCCGCTGCTCTATATATTAAACTGGATTGGTAATAAGATTTCATCTTACAGCGGGATATGGGTCATTGAATTTTTGTTTATGACAGGGACGTTTTTTATGATTTATAGAATATCCCGTTTGAAATGCAAGATTAATTCGTCAATCATTGTAACTATGTTTTCCATTTCCTTACTGTTTGAATATTTCAAGGAGGGAAATTTAACAGAAGAATATGCAATGCTATTCATTGCAATAGCTCTATATATATTTCTTGATTATCTTTTAAATCAAAAAGTAACAAGATTTCGATTGTTGATTTGTGGTTTTTCTTTTGGGGCGGTATTTCTTTTGCGGGCCAATATGGTTCCCGTGTGGATGGTTTTTTGTCTTTTTATCTTTGCGCGAACGGTAGTTGATAAAAAATGGGATGCATTGACTCAGTTTATATTATGGTTTATGGGAGGCATATGTATTATTGCAGTTCCGATACTATTATGGCTTGCTGTAAATCATTCGTTATCCGCTTTTTGGGAGAGTTATATCGTTTTTAATAAAGTATATGTATCCGTTGAAAGCAAAGCGTTTTCTGGTGGAAGATGGAATTGTTTTCTGTCTTTTTTTAATACGACAGTTTTTCTTATTTCGTTTTGTGCTATGGCATATATGTGTATAATAAGAGATAAGGTAATCAATATTGTTTATATGATTTATATGCTTGCTACCCTGTTATTGATATGCATGTCAGGATTGCCATATAATCATTATGGAATGATTTTGATCCCCGCATTTTCTTATCCGATGGCGTCCTTATTTGGCGAAATGGAAGAAATGGATTCTTCGAAGATAGCGAAGATAGTTGCTGTTGTTATTAAAGTTTATCTTCTGGCTAACATAATTTTGCCGAAGTGGTTACCGATCATCTCATCATTGCCTGAAGTTTATGAAAGCAGAGAGGAAGAACATAAATCGGAGCTGACTCGGACTGTAAGCAGTATCATAATTGATAATACGAATACAGATGACGCAATTTCGGTTTATGGCAATTGGGATTTGATATATATACTGAGTAATAGAAGACATGCCACAAGGTATTCTTATCAATTTCCGATAGGACGTGTGATGCCGGAAATTATGGAAGAATATATGAGAGTATTGGAAGAAGAAGAGCCTAAGGTTATTGTGATTCAAGAGGGACGGTATGATGACAATATCAATGGGTTTATTACTAATAATAATTATCATTTAACCTGGTCGCAATACGAAGATTCGACAGATGGTGCATTGATTTATATGAAGTAGTGAGGCAGATGAATGAAACGCGTCATACATGATTTCAGAGTGTGGTTGGTGGCTGCCACAGCATTACTTACAAGTGTGGTTGTGATTGGAGAATCCCTTCTTGACGGTGATGGTCTGGGAGCAGGGGGGAACGTTATACTTAATGAAGTATGTTGTTATAACGATACGATCATTTATGATAAAATAGGGGAATATAACGATTACGTGGAAATATATAATCCTTCCTCCGGAGCAATTGATATCAGTGGCTTTGGTCTTTCGGATAATAAGTCACGGCTTACACGGTATACATTTCCGCAAGGCAGTATTATCGAAAGCGGCGAATATCTGGTGTTGTGGGGGCAGGACGGATCATTGGATTCCTGGGCGGAAGAAGATTCTGCATCGTACCTGCATTTTGCCTTGAAAGCGGGGGAGACGGTGTATTTGTCGAATGCGGCGGGAGAGGTGATCGATAAAGTAAAGCTTCCATTAAATATCGCCAGAGATGTTTCCTATTCCAGACGCCCGGATGCAGCAGTATTTATTGACGAGTGGACGGTGGCGGAAGCGACTCCCGGAGAAAGGAATGCCGCGCAGATACAGGAGCCGGAAGTGATATCGGATGTAGAAGTCCTATTCAGTGCAGCCTCCGGTTTTTATGATGAGCCGTTTTTATTGGAAATGGGTGCGGGTGAAAACTGTGATATTTATTATACGCTGGACGGTACGGAGCCTACAAAGGATTCCCTTGTGTATGATGGCCCGATATGGATTGCGGATATCAGTGGTACGCCTAATAAATATGCTGACATTGTCGACATTTCTTTGCTAGATGATGTTTATTTTCCAACGCAGCCTGTCGAGAAGGCCAATATCATTCGTGCCATTGCGGTTGACGAAGAGGGAAGGAAATCGCGTGACAGCAGTGCGGTATATTTCGTCGGTTATGAAGGAAAAGACGGATTTGAGGATATAGCGGTGATTTCATTGATCACCGATCCGGATAATCTGTTTGGATTTGAAAATGGTATTTATGTAACGGGAGCCGTGTGGGAGATGAACCGCGAACGGACGAAGGAGCTTCGACAGGAAACTGAAGAATGGATGTTCCGCGTGCCTGCAAACTATTCGAGAAGCGGGAAAGGCTGGCAGCGTGAGAATACCTTGCAGTATTTCGATAAAGCGGGAAATCTTGTTTATAAACAGCAGATCGGGCTTAGAATACGAGGCGGCCCGTGGAGCAATATATGTAATCAGAAGAGCTTTAATCTGATCGCTCTGCCGGAGAAGGACGGGAATCCATATGTCTGTGAAGGATTGTTTGGAAGAAAAGAATCCTCTTTGATGCTGCGTACGGGAGCTTCTCGGGATATGTATGCTACGAATATCAGAGATGTGCTGAACCAGACGCTTGTTGCAGACAGGAATGTGGGAATACAGGAATATGAACCTTGTCAGGTATTCTTAAATGGGGAATATTGGGGGCTGTATAATCTGCAGGAAAGAATGGATGCGAGCTATTTTGCAAGCCATTATGGTGTAGAAGAAGACAATGTGATCGTATATAAGAATGCCGGGTTAAGAATTGGTGATGAGCAAGAGCAGGATCTGTATCTGGATATGGTCGACTTTGCGGTGAACAATGACTTATCACAGGATGAAAATTACGAACAGATACAGCAGATGATGGATATACAAAGCTATATTGATTATTTCTGTTTTGAAGTCTATATTGCCAATTGTGATTCGGTAGGGAATAATTATGGATTATGGCGTGTCAGGGAAACCGGCAGCGGGCCATATGAGGATGGCAGGTGGCGATGGTTCGTTTTCGATACGGATGATTCTACAGGGTTGATACCCGGGCATACGGATGCCGATACGGATTCTTTTAAAGAAGGTAACTGGCAGAAAAATATTCTGGGGGACGAGCTTTTCACTGCCTTGCTCCAGAATGCAGAATTTAAGGCGCAATTCGTCACAACCTTTATGGATATGGCAAATAAAAATTTTAATGCAGAAAAGGTATCTGCCGAGATTGATGAATTGACCGAAAGATATTGTGATGCGGCAGTGATGTCCCACCAAAGATTTCGGGATGAAAATGCTGATGAGGACGATTATTATGAGGCTGTTTCCGTATTGAAGGATTTTTATGAAAAACGCTATGATCATATTACGGCATATATGAAACAGGATTTTTCCCTGCAGGGGGAATTGACGGGTGTTGAGATTGAGCATGCGGATATAGATGGCGGCGTGATAGGATTGAATACGCTTACCCTGGATGGCAGTGAAGAGTTTTTCGGCAGATATTATTCGGATTACGATATCCGTCTATATGCAGATACGGACGAAGGATATCGGTTTGTCGGCTGGGAAGTAAATGGAGAGATCATTTCCGGCTCCGAACTAGTGTTAGAGCTTGACAGAAATTATTGTATAAAGCCTGTCTGGGAAGAAGAAAGCTAAGAAGGGCAAAATTTTTATTGAAGGATGTGAATAAAAGATGAGAACGGACAGGTTAGAAAAAGAGCCAATATGGTCAATGATATTGTTATGGGGAAGCGGGATTCTCTTTTTGCTATGTTTCTCGTATATGACAAGTCCGTTGTTTCCACATTCCTATGGCTGGGATTCTTCCTTTTTCCAATTGGTGGGGGCAGGTATGACGAAGGGATATCTGCCTTACAGGGATTTTTATGATATGAAGGGACCGTGGCTGTTCTTCATTGAATATGCGGCACAACTGATTTGCTACGGCCGGTTGGGGATCTTTATATTACAGTGTTTTAATATGGGTATGATATTATTTCTGTGCCAGAAAATTTTCAGGCAATATTTTCACGGCAGAGGGATCATAAATAGTCTGCTTGTCAGTCTTCCGCTATATATTGTGCTTTCCTCTACGATGGAAGGCGGTAACCTGACGGAGGAATGGAGCCTGCTTTTTTTACTGTTACCGATGTATCTTTCCTTAGATTTTATAATGGAGGAAAGGGAAGAACATAAGCCATTGTATGGGTTTCTTTATGGTGTGTGTTTTGGAGTGCTTGCACTTATTCGGATCACCAATTCCGTTATGATATGCGCAATTGTCTTTACCGTTACGGTTCACCTGATCAAAAGCGGAAAGTGGAGAAATTTTTGGGAGAATGCGGCAGCCTTTCTTTTGGGAGTTGCGGCAGCGTTTGTATTGCCGCTGCTTTACTTTGGATATTACGGTGAAATAGCCAGTATGTTATATTGCGTATTTGTCTTTGGGTTTGTGTACGGAACGGAAGGGTATGCGATTGGAACAGGCGGTATTTTTTTGATCACTCTTTTGTTTCCGATTCTGATATTTCTCTTGACTAAGCAAGACAATAAAAAGATATGGATGCTTGTCATATGTAATACGGCGGGTATGATGATCACGCTTGGAATGGGGAACAGTACGCTTCATGACTATATTTTGATCATTCCCAACATGATGTTTGGAATATGGAGACTGGCAGAAACATGGAGAGATAGGAAAACTGCCGTAAAAATCGTAACGGCGGCAGTTATCCTGATCTGCTTCGCTTACCCCGGTTATAAGATGATAAGAGCGGGGGCTTCCATATTGGGACAGATAGGAGACGATACAGCGTATCAAAGTGCAATGGAAATAGCAGACTGCATTCCGGAAGAAGAACGCAATTCGGTATGGGCATATGAAGTGCCCATGCGTTGGTATGCGATCGCGGATATTATGCCATATTGTAAATATTGTGGTTGGCAGGAACATTACATGGAGCTTTCGCCACAGATTGCATCAGAAGTTAAGGAGATGCTAGAAACAAATCCTCCTGTATGGATCGTAACAAGGGCAGATAAAGAGATAGCGAATAGTATTGTGAAAACGAAATTGCAGGAGAGTTATGAGCTTCTTATAGAGAATAGTGATTGCAGTCTGTATAGACTCAAATAAAAACTGGCATAGATTGAAATTTTTCCCGAAAAATGGTATTCTAAATTGATATATTGTTTTTAATTATAGTATAGATTGCCTGAGGGATCGGAATGAACCGTAAAATGAAAATAATAGAGGGATATTGGCTGCTCTTTATGGATCTGGTCAGTATTGCCATCTCATATACCATTGCTATTTTAATACGTTTCCACAAATTCAGACGGGTCGATGAGCCGGAACTTCACTTCGTGGTATGCATCGGTTTTCTGTTGTTTTGTACGATCTACAGCTTCCTGTTTGACTGGAACAGGGAATTCCTGAAGCGAGGTGTCCTCGTTGAGTTCGTAGCGGTCATAAAATTTAATATTTTTATGGAATTGTCAGTTATGGCATTTTTGTTCATGCTGCAGCGAGGCTCCGACGTTTCACGACTTGTAATGGGGTACTTTGCAGTTTTGGACATTTTCGTCGTATGGGGCGTGAGGATCGGGATGAAAAAGGCATTGCGCCTCTATTTCACCTCGAAGACCAATATTGTGAAGATTATGATCATTACAAAAGATTCCGTGCTGGATAAGACTGTGTCTGATTTAAAGGCGGCTATGGATATCAACTATGAGATCGTAGCGCTCGCCTGTGTGGACGTGGACCGCAAAGGCGTGGTGATAGACGGGATCAAAGTAAATGCAGACGGGAAGGATGTGCTTGATCTGGCGAGACAGATGCCGCTTGACGAGGTATTTATCAATCTGCCGGAAGAAGATAAAGGATATGTGAAGCATATGATCTATGATCTGGAATCCATGGGGATTGCATGTCATTACAATATAGATATCATCGAACGGCCGCAGAAGGAAGTGAGAGTGGGGAGCTTTGCGGGATATACAGTGGTGACATACTCGATCAATCATTTCGACTACAGGCGCATGGTTGTCAAACGGCTGATCGATATTTTGGGTGGCCTGGTAGGAAGCTTGATCACAATTTTTATCACGCCCTTTGTGGCAATCGCCATTCGAGTGGATTCGCCGGGACCTGTTTTTTTTGCGCAGACCAGAATCGGCAAGAATGGAAGAAGATTTAAAATATACAAATTCCGCTCCATGTATATTGATGCGGAAGAGCGCAAGAAAGAGCTGGAAGCGCAGAATGAAATGCATGGATTGATGTTCAAGATGGAGAACGATCCGCGAATCACAAGAGTCGGGAAATTTATCAGAAAGACAAGCATAGACGAGCTACCGCAGTTTTTTAACATTGTCCGGGGCGATATGAGTCTGGTGGGCACCAGACCGCCGACGGAAGGGGAGTTTGAGCAATATAATTCTCATTACCGGAGACGGATCAGTATGACGCCCGGGCTTACCGGCCTGTGGCAGATCAGCGGGCGCAGTGAGATCGTGGATTTTGACGAGGTGGTGAAGCTGGATCTGGAGTATATCGACAACTGGACATTAGGGCTGGATATCAAGATTCTGCTACAGACGATCTGGGTGGTGCTTATCGGCAAAGGATCCAAATAAGCGGTTGCCCGATGCTGAAATTTTTCTAATAACAGATTGGGGAGGACAAGTATTGCATGTATGTATGATCGTGCCGAACGAGGCCGTGAAGGGCGGGATCGCTTCCGTGGTGAACGGATATCGAGGGAGCGTGCTGGAGGAGCATTACCGTATTACCTATATTGAATCTTACCAGAATGGCAGTAAGTGGAGCAAACTGGCAAAGGCTCTTAAGGCATATTTTGCATTTTTTAGGCTTCTGCGGAGAGATGCGCCGGATCTGGTGCATGTACATTCTTCTTTTGGCCCCAGTTTTTATCGAAAAATGCCCTTTATCCTGTGGAGCGCCGCCCGGGGGATTCCCGTGGTGAATCATATTCACGGAGCGGAGTTTGACAGTTTTTATGAGAACGCCTCCGAGGTAAAACGCAGGAGGATTAAAAAGATTTACGGTAAATGCACGCGCTTGGTGGCACTGTCGGCGGAATGGGCGGATCGTTTGGAACAGATGGTTCCCCGGGACAGGATTGATGTTTTGGAAAATTATTGCCGCATTCCCGAGATGCCTTCTGATGCGAGAAGAGATAGAAAACAGATATTATTTTTGGGAGAACTGGGGGAGCGCAAGGGATGTTTTGATATCCCGGTCATTCTGGAGCAGGTAAAAAAACACTGTTCTGGTGTAAAGCTGGTGATGGCGGGCGACGGCGAGATGGAGCGGATCAAGGGCGTATTCCTTGAAAAAGGGCTCTCAGAGGAAGTCTCTTTTCCGGGCTGGGTACGAGGAAGGGAGAAAGAGCGGCTTTTGAAAGAGAGCAGTATTTTTTTGTTTCCCAGCTACAATGAAGGTATGCCTATGGCGCTTCTGGAGGCGATGGCGTATGGACTGGGTATTGTGACCACTTCGGTGGGTGGTATTCCTCAGTTGATACAGGACGGTGTAAGCGGGTTTCTTGCGACACCCGGGGATACGGAGGCATTGGCAACAGCGATAGAGCGTTTGCTGACGGATGATGCCTGCCTGATGGCCTGTGGGAGAGCGGCCAGAGAAAAGGCGGAGTCGGAATATAGTCTGGAACGGCATCTTGCCAAGCTGGAAGCGGTTTATGAACGGGCCTGTGTGACAGGTAAATTTCGAGAAGGGAAAAGCTAGATTACAGGAGTGAATGAGGTATGAACATGTTCGGACGTGCGGTAAGAAGCGTACTGAGAAGCATATATTGGAAATGTCGTTTGGGCAGCAGGATCAGCGTTTCTCCGGTGGAGGGTTTTGATCATGTGCATTTGGAGATTGAGCCGGGAGGCAGAGTTTGTCTTGGCACGAGGATTCAGAACAGAGGACATCTTTACTTCCAGTGTGGACCGGACGCACAGCTTCAGGTAGGTTCGCATGTTTTCTTTAATACGGGCAGCAGTGTGGCCTGTATGGGCAGGACGCAGATCGGGAACTACTGTAAGTTTGGCAACAATACGGTGATCGTGGATCATGACCATAACTATAAGGATGAAAACAGTGAGTATCTGATCGGCGAGATTCAGATTGGAGATCGTGTCTGGGTGGGTGCAAACTGCACGATCCTGCGGGGGGCACGGATCGGAGACGACTGTGTAATTGCAGCCGGAAGCGTAGTAAAGGGGGAGGTTCCTCCGGGGACGATGTTTTTCCAGAGAAGAGAAAATTGCTGTAAGGCGTCGGAGTAAGTGGCGTGAGCTGCCTTAGGAAGGTTTTAAGGAATGAAGGATTTGATCAGTGTGATCGTCCCTGTTCACAACGGGGAGGCATATCTGGAAAAGTGCATAGAGAGTATCGTTACACAGGATTATGAGGAGCTGGAGATTCTTGTGATAAATGACGGTTCTACAGATGCGACGGCGGAAATCTGCAGCCGGCTGTCCGGACAGTATGAGAACCTGCAGGTTATTGAAATGCCGGACTTGGGAGTTTCCATGGCAAGAAACCGTGGCCTGGAACAGGCGAAAGGGGACTATATCACTTTTGTGGATGCAGACGACCGAATGCGGCCGGGAATGCTTAGACGGCTCTATGAAATGCTGCAGGAGACAAACAGCGATATGGCAGGCTGTCGGTTTGTCGTCTGGGGAACAGAGGGAGAGTGGGAACAGCTTGCCGGGACAGAAGCGTCTCAAGAGCGGACAGAACCGATGTCTGAGATGACATATTATGATAGCGGGTCCTATTTAAAAGAAAGTCTTCTGCGGGGAAATACCCGATGCTGGAGCAAGCTTTATAAGCGAAGGCTGATCAGGCAGGTGCGTTTCAGGCAGGGATTGAGTGTCGGCGAGGACATGCTGTTTCTGGTAGAGCTTCTGCCGCATGTGGAACGGGCTGTGGAAACGACCTGGCCCGGTTACGGGTACTATCAGAATCTTGGCGGTGTCATGCAAAGGCCCTTTACACCGGCTTATATGGATCAGATTTACTGCTGGGAGATGGCGCGGGAGCTGATCGTAAAACAGGAGGAATCTCTGGCGGTACAGGCGGATGCTCAGATCATGGTGGCGGTTATGCTCACGGTCGGGAAAATTGCCCTGCTTTCCGGGACTGAGCGAAAAAGGGCGGGAGAATATCTGCGCGTATGTCACAGGAAGCTTACGGCGCTTGCGGGCAAGAGAGCATGCTATTCCTTTCTGCCCTCCGGCTATGGAATCAAGGTGAGAATGTTCGCGCTTTGGCCGGGACTTTATGTGTGGCTTTACCGTCTGCAAAAAAAACAGAAAAGGGAAGATTGAGAGATGAAGAAAACAAAACCGATGATCAGTGTGATCGTGCCGGTCTACAATACGAAGACTTATCTGCGGGAGTGTGTGGACAGTATTCTGCGACAGGACTATAAGAATCTGGAAGTGATTCTTGTGGACGATGCCTCCACGGATGGCAGTGGAGAAATCTGTGATGAATACGGACATAAATATGAACAGGTTCGGGTGGTCCATAAAGAGAACGGCGGGCCGGGTTCAGCCTGTGTAGCAGGAATGAACGCGGCGGCAGGCGATTATTATATGTTTGTGGACAGCGATGATTATGTGGAACCGGAGATGCTCAGCGAAATGGCGGATCGTCTGGCAGGGAAGCGTGGCGAGATCGTCTGCTGCAATCATCTGCGGGAGAAGCAGAAGAAGACGGAACCTGTATACAGCAAAGCTGCACCGGGCGTCTATCAGAAAGAAGAACTTGTATCCGAGATCAAAGCAAAGCTGATAGGTCAGGAGCAGAGAGCGCTGCCCCTGTCTCGTTGTATGAAATTATGCGAGAAGTCTGTCTTTGAGGGGAATGAGCCGTATTATGATTACAGAGTACGGTTTGGAGAGGATGTAAACATGATGTACCCGGCGCTTTTAAACAGTACCCGGGTGGTGGTCATGAAAGACGCGTTATTTTATCACTATCGCTATGTGGAGAGTTCTATGATCCACGCTTATGATGCCGGAAATTATGACAGCCTGCAGAGGGTGGTAGCATGCCTGAGACGGGCAGTTTCGGACAAACGTGTGCCGGGCGGAGAGCAGGCCGTAGACAGAGAGTGCTGCTATATGCTTGTGCATTTGATGAAAAATGAATTGCGCAATCCGGGGAAGGATTATAGAAAAAGGATTCAGGACATCTTCGGGCAGGGACAGATGAAGGAACTGGTACAGAGTACACGGATCACTGTGACAGAACGGTCCAGTCAGCTGATGTATGTGGGNATGNTGTATCCCGNCNGTATGNTGNTGTGGATATTGNGGATGATGNTTAAGCTGTATGACAGAAAGTGAANAGATATGATCATCGTAAGAGTCATGGGCGGNCTGGGCAATCAGTTGCAGCAGTACGCGCTTTACAGAAAATANCAGAGTATGGGGANACAGGCACGGCTGGATCTTGCATGGTTTTCNCAGAGCGTACAGGATTCGATGGCGGCGGCCAGACGNTTTGAACTCTCTGATTTTGGGAATCTTCNTTTGGAGAANGCCGACCGGGAAGAGGTGCGCGCNNTGTTGGGGAGAANNTATGAGGAGCGGGCNGGCTTCGGAGAAAAGCTAAANCGNCGGCTTCTTCCGGGACGNATGCCCGTGTTTGAGGAATCGGAGATGTTTCACGGGGAGATTTTGTCCTGGGACAACCGATATCTGGTAGGATACTGGGCCTGTGAGGCATATTATGCGGATATTCTGGCNTCTCTTCGGGAGGAGATNCGGTTTCCGAANGGCGGCGATGAGAGAAACCGGGAGACGATGGANGAGATGGCNGGACAGACCGCCGTCAGTATCCATATCCGCAGNGGAGANTATNTGGANGCGGAGAATACGGCGATATTTGGCGGTATCTGNACNGANGCATATTATGATGCAGCNATCCGNTATATCAAGGAGAGATGTCCGGGCGCGGTNTTTTATGTNTTTTCGGATGATGCTGAGTATGCGGGNGCNCACTATCGGGGAGCGGAGTACCGCATCGTGGACTGGAATCGGGGAGCGGACAGNTTCTATGANATGCAGNTGATGAGCTGNTGTAAGCATAATATCTGTGCCAACAGCACCTTCAGTTTCTGGGGNGCNCGCCTGAACGGGGCCGCTGATAAGATCATGATACGGCCCTCNATCCANAAAAACACACAGNTCTGCGTGCCNGAGCAGATGAAAAAGCTCTGGGCCGGGTGGACGCTTGTTACACCGGAGGGAGTTATGCTATAATATACGCAAAAGCAATGAGCAGTGCGCAGACAGAGGATAAATACGGAGGGAGCTTGCTCACGGAAGTATTTATCCGAATGGATGCATAGGGCGAAGCCCGCGAGCGAGATGAAGCGAAGCGGAATCGAGCGTGCGCTGCGAAAGTATAATTTTAGAAGGATATCNACATGGAACAGAACAACGACAGGATCGTCATGTATCTTCACGGCGGAAGCGGGAATCANGGCTGTGAGGCGATCGTTAACAGCACCTGCCATATGATAGAAGAANTTCCGAAANTGCTTGTGACCAACAGCGAGCAGGAGGACAGAAANTACTCGGTGGAGCCGCTCTGCGATATTCTGGAAGAGCGCAGGATAGCAGAGCANTTTTTCGNCCATGTNTGGTATTATGTGTGGCGGAAGGTATTTCGTGATCCNGAGTCCTTTATGCGCTATCGNTTTCAGGAAGTGATGGGCAAGAATTTAGCGCCTCTCTATCTGTCNATCGGCGGCGATATGTATTGCTACGAGCTNTCCAGGAAGGAGGCNNTNACNGCCAACAGTGCTTTTTGCAAGGCGGGNGCTAAGACAGTTCTCTGGGGCTGTTCTCTGGAACCGGAACTGTTACAGGAGCCGGANGTGGTGCAGGATATGAAGCGATANGCGCTGATCACGTCCAGAGAGTCGATCACGACCGAAGCCCTTGCAGCGGCGGGGATCACAGAGAATGTGAAGCAGTTTCCCGATCCTGCNTTNANATTGCGGCCGGAGGAGNCTAANCTTCCCTCCAGCTTCCGGGAGGGGAATACCATCGGTATTAACATCAGCCCGATGATNCTGCAGCATGAGACAAAGGANGGNATAACNATAGAAAACTATCGAAAANTAATAGANCANATTCTGGAGACCAGCGANTGNCACATCGCGCTGATNCCTCATGTGATGTGGAANCACAATGANGACAGGTTGACTATAAAGGAGCTGTACGGCGTGTATCAGGGGAATGACCGTGTCGTACAGTTNCCGGATATGTCCTGTCAGAAAATAAAATATGTTATCTCTAAATGCNGGGCTTTTATCGGCGCGAGGACCCANGCCACGATCGCGGCNTATTCTTCCGGGGTTCCTACGCTGGTGGTGGGATATTCCGTGAAAGCNAGAGGAATTGCCAGGGATCTGTTTGGCACGGAGGAGCATTATGTGCTGCCGGTGCAGACGCTCTCTGATCCGGAGGAACTGATCAATGCCTATGAGTGGATGATGGCCAGAGAGGGCGAGATTCGCGCAAGGCTTTCCAAGATCATGCCTTCGTACTGTGGGGAGGCGGCCAAGGCCGGAGAAGAGATCCGCAAATTGTGGCAGGCTCTGCATGAAAGCGAATAAACTATGGGCAGAATACAAAAAGCCGGAAAAAATATCATATTCGGATATATCAGCAACCTCGTCATCCTGCTGGTGAATTTTATTCAGAGGACGGTTTTTATCTATGTGCTGGGCATGACGTTGTCCGGTGTAAATGGCGTCTACACGGATGTCTTAAGTGTGTTATCCCTGACGGAACTGGGGATTGGCACAGCTTTAAACTACAGTCTCTATAAGCCAGTAGCGGAGCGGGATTACGAGAAGATCAAGTCTTATATGCGGTTCTATAAGCGGGCTTATCTGACGATCGCTGGTGTGATCGCAGTGTTGGGAATCACGATTTCCCCGTTTCTAAAATACATTCTGAAAAATCCGGGTTCCCTTACCATTCGGGAACTGACACTCTACTATTATCTGTTTTTGTTCAATACGGTCATCAGCTATTTTGTTGCCTACAAATATAGCCTGGTGAATGCGGAACAAAAAAATTATATTCAGACAAACATTACTACTTTGACAAAAATTGCAGTGGCACTGGCACAGATCAGCGTGCTGCTTTTGACCCGCAATTTTCTCTTTTATCTGCTGGCACAGTCCGTTGTGGAGCTGGTACAGAAAATTTTTGTGACGATCTATCTGAACAGGCTCTACCCTTATCTGAGGGACCGGGATGTGAAACGGCTGACGGCGGAGGAAACGCAGGTGATAGTCACCAAGACGAAGGCGCTTATCTGCCATAAGATCGGGGATGTGGCGAGGCTGCAGACAGATAAGATCATTATTTCCTCTTTCGTCAATGTGGACACAGCGGCAGTCGTGGATAACTATCTCTACATCACCACTTATGTGGGCAATTTTGTGAACATTATTTTTGACTCTGTGATATCGGGATTTGGTAATGTAGTGGCTACAGAATCCAAGGAGAGGCAGTACAGTCTCTTTAAGGTATATCGGTTTTTTGCCTGCTGGCTGTATGGCTTTGGCGCAGTGGGATTTTTTCACCTGCTTACCCCTTTTATCGGCGGCGTGTGGCTGCATGACGAAGGCTGGACTTTGCCACAGATCACGGTACTGCTTTTGGTGACGGACTTTTACTTTAAAGGAGGCCGTACAGTGCTCTTAAATTTCAAGATCGCTTCCGGCCTTTTTGAACAGGACAGATACCTGCCGTTGATACAGGGTGCCGTTAATCTGGTGGTCTCCATTCTGTTGGTGCAGAGGATTGGCGTGGCGGGGGTGTACGTGGGCACTCTGGTTTCCGGTATTTTGGCAAATCTGATCCGTCCGGGCATTATTTACCGAGTCTGCTTTGATAAAAAGGCATGGGTTTATTTTCGGGATTCTCTGAAATATATCGCGGTGATCCTTGCTGTGGGAATCGTTGTCCTGCCGATACGGCATATGGTCATGAAAGAGACTACGATCCTGACTTTTGCCGTGATGGTGGTTATCATCACTCTGCTCTATAATGTGGTGTTTTTGGCGGTGTTTCACGGGACGGAGGAGTTTGTCTATCTGTGGGAGGTTGTAGCGGCAAGAGTACCTGCGCTTAAGAGGATCTCGGAAGGGAGGTCGCGATGAATAAAGTTCCTTTGATAGAAAATGCTTGTAAGGAATTGCTCAGTTACGGCGTCTGGGACGTCAGAACGAGGTGCAAGTATCTGGTTAAACGCTGGCTTTTGCACAGCAGAATGGCAAAAGAGGATCTGGTTTTCTGGCCCACCGGACTTTTGGCAGCAGGACTGTGGACTTGCAGGGAGGAGCTCATAAAAGGCAGTCAAACAAAACCGGCGGGTGAAATGCCGGAGTCCGCCGAGACACAGCGTTTGATCGAGATGATAGAGAATGCCCTTGCGGCATATTATGAGAGATGGCAAAAAAGGAGCATGCCCCTTCAGGTTTTAGACGATCTGCTCTCCGGAGAGGTGTTGCTGCATGCCTTTTCAGAGATGGAGAGGACACGAGCGAACAACATACTGGGTCTGTCAGGGCAAGCCCTTGGCGGCGCGCTGGAGCTGCTTGCAGCGTATGGGGCGAGTCAGCCTGCAGACGGAGCGGGGAGCTTCTACTATCGGCCGGCCCATGGCAATACCGCTGTTTTTGTGGACGGCATCGGCCTTGCCTGTCCTTTTCTCTACCAATACGGAGAGACTTTTGGGAAAATGGAGTACAGAGAACTGGCAGTCAGACAGATCGTGAATTTTTTATCTTATGGCATGGACGTCGGAACGGGTCTTCCTTACCATGGATACGACATGACAGACGGGTGTAAACATGGTATCATTGGCTGGGGAAGAGCTGTCGGCTGGCTGCTGCGCGGTATGGTCGGCTGTCTTTCATCAGATTATGGCAGACAGCGTCTGGAAACGCCTTACAGAGAGCTGGTGAAGGCTGTTTTGCCATGGCAAAGGCCGGACGGCTATTTTTCCTGGCAGCTGCAGGCACTGGAAGGGCCGGCGGATACTTCTGCCACAGGGATGATCTGTGCTGCCATCAGGCAGGGGATGGAAATGGGAGCTCTCGCGGGAGAGGATTGCGAAAAGGCATTATCCGCCGGAAAAAGAGCGCTGGAAAAATCGGTCAGAGATGGCCGGGTGTATCACTGCTCCGGAGAATGTGAAGGATTTTCCTGCTATCCGCAGAAATACGGCGAGTATCCCTGGTCGTTAGGACCGGCATTGGAGGTTTTGTAGAGGAACATGGCAGCGCGATTAAAAAAGTACGAAAAAGAAATCACCATACAGGAGGCTCTTTACTACGGGTTCTTCATCCTGTTGTCTCTGGCGAAGGGGCTGGGATTTTACGAGGGCCAGAAGTTTTTTATTCTGCTGACAGTGCCCGGGTTGCTTTTGGGGCTTTTAAAGATCGTCTTTACGCCTTATACCAAAAGGCAGGCCATCCTTCAGGTGCTGCTTATGGGGCTGACGGCGGTAGTGTATTGGCAGTCTCATCAGATTGCGATTTTATTCGTGGCCTTTACGGTGCTCGGCATGAAAGGGATCTCGGTCAAAAGGGTGTTTCATATCGAGCTGTGGGTATGGTCGGCCTGTACTGTGGCGCTCACCGTATTTTCTTTCTTTCGTCTGGAGCATACGATCTATCGTGTGCATGCCAAGATGGGGTTGGGACATATCTTTCGTTGGAGTCTGGGCTTCACCCATCCCAACATTTTGCATATTACGTATCTGATGCTCTGCGGCTTGATCATTTATGAACTGCAGGAGCGATATGACTGGAAGCAGTGCCTTCTTTTGATGCTTGGGAATCTTCTGGTGTTTCTCTATTCTGTCAGCTACACCGGATTCGGGATCGTAACAATTTTGCTGGCAGGATGTCTCTATGTGAGATTTCGTCCCAAATTTTGCATTGTGGAGAAAATGCTTGTCAATTTGGTATTGCCGGTATGTCTGATCTTATCCTTTGTACTGCCCTTTTATCTTCAAAGACGTCATTGGCTCAGTCCCTATGTACAGCAGCTGAACTTTATGCTGAATACAAGAATCCTGCTGGTTGAACAATTCTTAAAATCAGATTACAGAAGCCTGTTTGGGACGGATGTATCCAAAGTAGTCAGTTCTGCAATGACGATGGATAATTCCTATATCTGGTGCTATATCAATTACGGTCTGATTTTCACGGTGATCATTTTACTTGGTTACTTTATCCTGCTGTTCTATGATACACATAAGCAGCGGACGGGAGATCTGGCGCTTCTGGTCTGTTTTTTGGCGGCGGGCTGGACGGAACAGCTGTTATTTAATACATCCTTTAAAAATATCACCTTGCTTTTTTTAGGTGAAATATTGTTTTTACAGAGAGACGGCGAGCGGGAATACAGTTTGTTATCCCGGATTTTGGCGCGGTGGCAGAAGCTCGGGATTCCTTTCGCCGGTCTGCCGGATATTCTCTTTTTCCGGGTGAGGGCATATTACAGAGGCCATAAAGGCAGGATCCGGGGCGCAGCAGCGGCGGGTATGCTCCTTGGCGTGCTGCTCTGTGCTATGCTTTACCGGGAGCCTGCAGGCTATGTGGTACCGAGGGCGTACACAGACGGTCTGGAGGAATCTTCAGTCTATCTTACAGGCAGTGAGGATCCGGACTATGCTGCCTATCGGATCATGAATTATCAGAATGCCGAGACACCCATGCAGATCATAGCCGGGAATGCGGTGAAGCTGGAGACAGTGCGGTACTATGTGGGGAGTGTGCTGATCGGAGGTTTTTTGGGGGCAGCGGCGGGGATATCGCTGTTGTTTTTCCGAAAGAAAGGGGTTTGGGAAGTAACCGAAATTTCCGGATACGATACGGAATAACAGAGAGTGGGATGAAAATATGAAAAACGAGCTGGAATACTGTAAAATATTAGGAACCAACATCAATGTGACTAACATGGAGGACACCATTTCCTATATCACAGAGCACCTGGATCAGCTTAAGGGGGACTATATCTGTGTCTCCAACGTGCACACCACGGTGATGGCATACCGGGATAAAGCATACCGCAGAGTACAGAACAGTGCTGCTATGGCTTTGCCGGATGGGCAGCCCCTGTCTATCGTCAGCAGAAAAAGGGGATTTTCGCAGGCGAAGCGGGTGCCGGGGCCGGATCTGATGCCGGCCATTCTCGATCTGTCGCAAAAGATGGGATACCGTCATTACTTTTACGGCAGCACGGAGTCTACACTGTCGGAGTTGGAGTCGGTGCTTCACAGGCGCTATCCGGCGCTTCAGATCGCGGGTATGTATTCGCCGCCGTTCCGGGAGCTGACGAAACAGGAGGATGAGGAGATCATCCGCCGTATCAATGAGAGCGGCGCTGATTTTGTATGGGTGGCGCTGGGTGCCCCCAAGCAGGAGTGGTGGATGTATGAGCACCGCCATAAAATCCATGCCCTGATGCTGGGCGTGGGAGCGGCTTTTGACTTTACGGCAGGCACCACAAAACGGGCGCCCATGTGGATGCAGAAGCTCTGTCTGGAGTGGGTGTTCCGCATTTTGCGGAATCCTAAGCGCATGCTGCCTCGCTATTTGAACACGAATTTCTCTTTTCTGTACCATGTCCACAAAGAGAATAAGAAATTGAGAACAGAACAAAGGAGCGGACAGAGCAGAAAGGGCGGAAAAGGTGGTCTGCGCATCGCGATGATCGGGCACAAGAGAATACCCTCCAGGGAAGGCGGGGTAGAGATCGTAGTGGAAGAACTGGCTGTGCGTATGGCGGCGATGGGACATCATGTGGATGCGTATAACCGGTACGGTCATCATGTTTCCGGGAAGAAATATGAGCAGGAGTATGGCTGGAAGGGCAGAAAGTTTTATAAAGGAGTTCGGGTATATATTATACCCACGTTTCGGACAAGCAGCTTAAACGCTGTCGTTTACAGCTTTTTTGCGACGCTGCGGGCGATGTTTGGCAGATATGATGTGATACATTTTCACGCGGAAGGTCCCAGTGTCATGGTATGGCTTCCGAAACTTTTTCATAAGAAAATAATAGTGACCGTTCATGGGCTGGACTGGCAGAGGGCAAAATGGGGAAACTTTGCTTCCTATTTCATTAAACTGGGCGAAAAGATGGCGGCGAAATATGCCGACGAAGTGATCGTTTTGTCCAAAAATGTGCAGCAGTATTTTGCGGATATTTACAATAGGGAAACCATTTATATTCCCAACGGTATCGATAAGCCGGAACCGAAGAAAGCACAGATGATCACGGAGAAGTACGGGTTGACGAAAGACGGTTATTTCCTGTCACTCGGACGGATCGTGCCGGAGAAGGGAGTGCATTATCTGATCGAGGCGTTTGCGAAGATTGATACGGATAAGAAGCTTGTGATCGCCGGGGGCAACAGCCATGCGGTGGAATATATGGATCAGATCCATCGGATGGTAGCGCAGGATGAGCGTATCATTATGACGGATTTTGTGCAGGGACAGGCATTGGAGGAATTATATTCTAATGCGTATGCCTTCATACTTCCCAGCGATGTAGAAGGGATGGCGCTCACTCTGTTGGAAGCGATGAGTTATGGGAACTGCTGTCTTGTCAGCGATATCTGTGAAAATACGGAGGTCGTTGAGGATAAGGCCCTCATATTCCGCAAGGGGGATGTGCAGGATTTAAGAAGGCAGCTGGAATATATGCTGGCGCATTCGGAAGTTGTTGATGAGTACAGAAAATACAGTGCGGATTATATCTGCGGTAAATATAACTGGGATGAAGTGGTGAGAGAGACGCTGGCGCTATATGAGGGAAGAGACCCCAAAGGGAGGTAGGGGGATGTGCAAAAGAGCCTATATGGGTATTATACTGGCAATGATGACTATAGTGACACTGGGATATCTGTGTTTTTTGAGAACAAACACCGTTTTTTTGCAGATAGTGGACAAAACACCCTGTATCAGTATTCGTATGGCACAAAGTGAAAACACGATTATGCTGTGGCAGAGTGAAGAAGGGGGAAAAGACTATTTTTTTCTTCCTTCTTGTGTGAATCACCATAGAATTAAATTGAGGGATTGTGGTAATAGCAGAGTATGGATTGACGGACAGTTATTTGAGAGAGGGGATCGTTTTGTGTGGGAGGATGATCATGTCTATCAAATGGAGATTATAGGCGATGACTATGAGAAACATGAATATAGTATCACCTTTATGAAATCAGCGAATATTCCGGCGGTTTTCATCAGTACCGCAAGCGGGAGCATGGAATATCTCAACGAGGATAAGCAGAACAGAGAAACAGGAGATATGTGTATCGTCAGAGAAGATGGAAATACTGAATATCAGGGAGAATTATCATGGATATCCGGAAGAGGGAACACCACTTGGCCATATGAGAAAAAGCCTTACGCTATCAAGTTGCAAGATACAATGCCGCTTCTGGGGCTGGATCGAAGCGATAGGTGGCAGCTTATGGCATTATGGCGTGAGAGTAGCAAGATGGACAATAAAATAGCCATGGACATGGCGGATGCGTTGGGAATTTCCTATACGGCACAGGGAACCTGGATCGATCTGTATCTGAACGGAGAGTACAGTGGAATTTATATGCTGGCGGAGTCTGTGACAGTGGGAGAGGGGCGCATCGACATTTATGACCTGGAAAAAGAGAATAAGAGCAGAAATGCTCTTATCGCAGAGGGAGTGGCGGTGCATTATGAGGAGGAAAACAGCAAAGGATATGAATTAGAGAATGGAACGGATATAAGCGGCGGTTACCTAATCGAGAAGGATTATCCGTCACACTGGAAGGGGGAGGCGTGCGGATTTGTCCTGCCTTCCGAAGCAAATTTTACGATTAAGGAGCCTAAACATGCTTCCAGAGAGCAAATAGATTATATTCAGACTTATGTGGAAGAGATTGACAGACTGGTGCAGAACAGTGATTCCGGAGTTTGGCAGTATCTGGATCTTGACAGTTTTGTAAAACGATTTTTAGTGGATGAGATTTCATTGGAGGCAGATGCCGGTCTTACCAGTATGTTTTTTTACAAAGACAGAGGAGATGATTTGCTGTATTCCGGTCCTGTGTGGGATTACGACCGTGCTTTTGGAGAGGCGGGGGCAACAGCGTTTACTGATTATACTGAAACCATTATACATAACAATGAAAGGGTTGCTTACGTCATTGATTGGTATCAGAGATTATACGAAACTCCGGAGATGCAGAGGTGTGTGGCGGAAGAATACGCACGGTTGCTTCCTTTTTTTGAAGAGCTTTTGAATAGTAGAATTGATGAATATGCAAACCGTATTCAGGCTTCTGTTAAGATGGATGGTATTCGCTGGGAAGAAACATGGGGACCGGACGATGGGATGCCAAGATATATGGATTATGACGCGAATGTCAGTTACATGAAGTATTTCCTGGCAAATCGGTTGAATTACCTGTGCGAAAGGTGGGGCATAGACCATGAAGCCTTTGCTGCACCCGCGGGCGGGGAAACGCATCAGCTTACCTTTGCAGTCAAGGAGGGCGTGGTGGAAACGATAGAGGTTATGGACGGAGAGCCTATTCCCTATACGCCGGATTATGACGAGAGTGTGTATCAGGGCTGGGTCGTAAAACGTACCGGCGAGCGTGCAAACAGTTATATTCCTGTCTATGAGGATATGGAAGTGTACAATGGGAAGTGGGAGTAGGACGATGAAGATTTTAATGGTAAATAAATTTCTGCATCCCAACGGCGGATCGGAGACTTATATTTTCAAATTGGGTGAACAGTTACAGAGAATGGGGCATGAAGTGCAGTATTTCGGCATGGAGCATGAAGGGCGGAGTGTGGGAAATCATGCGGAAATATATACGTCGGATATGGATTTTCACGCCGGCGGACTTAAAAAACTGTTCTATCCCTTCCGCATTATCTATTCCGCGGAGGCTAAGAAGAAAATGTGCCTTGTGCTGGAGGATTTTCAGCCGGATGTAGTGCATTTAAACAATATTAATTTTCAACTGACACCGTCGGTGATCTATGCGGTCAAGGCATACGAGCGAAAATGTGGCAGACACGTGCGGATCGTATATACGGCGCACGATTATCAGTGGGTATGTCCCAATCATATGATGCGGATCCCGGCAAGCGGAGAGATCTGTTTTGCCTGTCGTGGAGGGGATTACAAGCAGTGCAGCAAAAACCGCTGTATTCACAATTCGCGTGTGAAGAGTCTGCTTGGGACGATCGAGGCTGAATATTATGCCGGACGCAAGACCTACGGTATGGTAGACGTTATCCTGTGTCCCAGCGAGTTTATGAAAAAGCAGCTGGATACCAATCCTCTTTTGGCGGACAAGACGGTCATGATGCGCAATTTTATTGAGAAGCATGACAGCGGGCAAAATAGTAACACCAAAAAAGATTATGTAGTCTATTTCGGACGGTTTTCGGTAGAAAAAGGCACCAGAACTTTGTTGGAAGCATGCAGGGCATTGTCGGAGATCCCTTTTGTTTTTGCCGGGACAGGGCCTCTGGAAGAGGAAGTTAACAGGGTGCCCAATGTGGAAAATCGCGGCTTTGTGACAGGAGAGGCGCTGCGTAAGCTGATTGCGGAGGCACGATTTAGTGTATATCCTTCCGAATGGTATGAGAACGGCCCGTTTTCTGTGATGGAGTCGCAGATGTACGGCACCCCCGTGCTTGTATCCGATCTGGGAGGTGCGCCGGAACTGGTGCAGGCCGGCGTGACAGGAGATTTGTTCCGCGGCGGCGATGCGGAGGAATTGACAGAACATATCAGGGAACTCTGGGAGCACCCGGAGGTGTGTGAAGCCTATCGGGAAAACTGCAAGAAGATAAATTTTGACACAATAGAGGAATACTGTGATAAAATAGTGAGGAATGTATATAAGGAGCGCTGAACATGGCAAGAAGAACATTATACGGCACTGTCATTGTGACATACAGGTGTAACGCCAGATGCAACATGTGTGACTGCTTTAAGGATCCGACCAGGCCGGATGAGGAGATCACGCTGGAGGATATCAAGAAGCTGCCTGAGATGGCGTTTACTAACATTACCGGCGGAGAGCCTTTTATCAGACAGGATATTCCCGATATCGTGCGGGAATTATATAAAAAATCTGACAGGATTGTCATTTCTACAAACGGGTATTTTACGGACAGGATCATCGCACTGTGTAAGGAGTTTCCGAAAGTGGGAATCCGTATCAGCATCGAGGGACTGCAGGAGACGAACGATAAGATCAGGGGAATCCCCGATGGATTTAACAGAGGGTATAAGACCTTGAAGACTCTGGTGGAGATGGGACACCCGGATGTGGGATTTGGCATGACGGTGCAGGATATGAACTGTGAAGATCTGGTGCCGCTTTATAATATCGCTAATGATATGGGCATGGAATTTGCAACGGCGACACTGCATAATTCCTTTTATTTCAGAAAGACGGACAATAAGATCGATGATAAATACAAGGTTGCACAGAACTTTGAGAAGCTGATCAACGAGCTTTTGAAGAGCGGATCCCCCAAGAAGTGGTTCCGTGCCTACTTTAATCATGGGCTGATCAATTATATTTATGGCAATAAGAGGCTTCTGCCCTGTGATATGTCCAAGGACGCTTTTTTTATCGACCCGTTCTGCGATGTAATTCCCTGCAACGGCATGGAGAAAAAGGCTGTTATGGGAAATCTGCGCAATCAAAACTGGGACGAGCTGTGGAATTCCAAGCAGGCGCAGGAAGTCAGAGCGTGTACGAAAAACTGCGACAGGAATTGCTGGATGATAGGCAGTGCGTCTCCTGCGATGCATAAATATATCTGGGTGCCCGGATGGTGGGTTGTGAAACATAAGTTCCTGAAGGGCGGGAAGTATAGTTTGAAGGAGAATAAGTTTATATAAGATGGAGAAAACAAGAGTAGAATGGGTTGATATTTTAAAAATATTGGGTATTATTGCAATCTTTTGCGGACATCTGGGTGAAGGGACCGGAAAACTCCATGGTTTTGTATTTTATTATCATGTGCCGCTTTTCTTTTTTGCGTCTGGTATTTTTGCAGATAATTTAAAAAATCTGAGTTTTAAAGATGCAGTTAAGAAACGTTTCGGACAGATTATGATTCCTTATATCTATTTGACCGTTATTAATATGGTAGTGATAATTGCAACATCAGATAAAGATTTTATTACTTATCTGAAGTATATAAAACAATTTATTTTTGGGATCAGGAATCAGATACCATCATCGTCCTTATGGTTCTTTTCCTGTATTTTTTGTGCAGGGGTACTTTTTGAAATATTGCGAAGACTCTTGAAGAAAAATATCTTGATATTGCTTGCGTCTGCGGCGCTATATTTTATTTCTATTACGCTTTTTCCGAACGATCCGAGTATGCAGCCATCCTGGATATGGAACATTGATTCAGCATGTTATTATTTGATTTATTATGCATTAGGCTGTGTCCTGCACACGAAGTTGTTGAGACTGATGAACTGGAAACAGGGGACGGATAAAAAGGCAGCGATATTTTGGATTATTGGAACAGCGCTTTTGGCGGGATATGTTGTGTCTGTGTACCTCCAGGAAGATATCATCGGGAGTATCCTGAATCGGACAATTCCGGGATTTCATATGATATATGCAGTGGTACGGGCAATGTTAATTATATTTTTAAATCTGATTCTGGCAAAAATTTTAGAGGGTTTTCGTCCATTAGCCTACGCCGGAACTCAGACGCTTTGGCTGTGTGGGAATGAAATGGTAGTTAAGAAGATATTGGAGGCAGCGGCTTCGGTTCTGGGAATGCAGATAGAAATAACAGGCGCTTTACCTGCAATCTTATATGCAGCAGTTATGGCAGCAGTCATCATCAGGGTATTATTGCCTATAGAGAAGAAATTGTATCAGAAATATCAGCAAAATCTGTTAAGGATGGAAAGTATGGTCTGAAGGAGAATAAGTTGATTGGAAAAGACTGAAAACAAAGTCTGCTATCAGGGCATTGATGTAATGAAGTTCATAATGGCGCTGTTTATAGTGGTGTTACATACACATCCTTTTGTCGATGTCAATGATACACTCAGCTTTTTGACGACCGATATTATGGGAAGAGTATCCGTTCCCTTTTTCTTTGCAGCGACCGGATTCTTGCTGGAAAAACAGATTGGGCAGCAGAAAGAGAAAAGAGAGATTATTGCTCCTTATATCAGAAAATTGTTGATTCTGTATTGTATCTGGACGGTTGTTTATCTGCCGATCATTATATATGAAAAAATTATTGTTTCCGATACATCGTTGGTATATGATGTATTTGCGATAGTCAGGGATTTCTTTTTTACCGGTTCTTATGCACAGCTGTGGTATCTGCCGGCAACAGCGGTGGGACTTGTTATCGTGTATGTACTTAGAAAATATGCAGGTGAGCGGGGATGCATCATTATATTGTTTATCCTGTTTTGTATGGGGCTTCTTACACAGTCATATTTCGGACTGCTTTTAAAAATCGTTCCCGTGGATGGTTTGTTATGGAAGTTCATGAAACTGGTAAAGATGGCTATGGTTACTTGCAGAAACGGTATTTTTTTTGGCAGCATCTTTCTTTATATGGGAATGTGGATTGCCCGATGTAATATAAAAGTAAAAACGTTTGCTGCTTTTTTGGGGTTGAGCGCATCAATTGTGCTCTTTACTGTGGAAGTGTCTTATTTGCAAAAGATAGGAGCGGTGAGAGAGCAGGATATGTACTTGATGCTGCTTCCGGTAGTTTTTTTTCTGATACTGTTTGCGCTGTCTCTTACTGTAAAGGCAGATACGGTATTTTTAAGAAAGATGAGTATCAATATTTATTTTGTTCATATGATTTTCAAATTTGTTTATAGGACATTGATTGAGGAGCATCATGACTATGGCCTGCGATTCTTTGGTTTTGTTTTATGCGGGACGCTTATTGTTTCCTATGTGATGTATCTGTTCGGAAAAAGAAGAGTGCAGACGGAGAGAATCCGGATAGGCATAGAAAGGACGAAAATGTAATGGTAAAGTGGATAAAAAGAGCAGTATGGCTGCTGTTTATCGTAACGATCGGATATCTGCTTACAGCAAGCATTTTCAGTACATGCTATCTGGGCGAATATCAATATATGACTGCATCGGGAGCCGCGGAAACCAATGTAGAGCATACTTTTTATATCAGAGACGCCTATCTGCAGCATATTGTGTTGTTTCTCGCTTTTTCCGGTCTGCTTCTTTTCTTTCGGTGGAAAGGCTGGCAGAGAATTTTTGAAAAAAAATATTTTGGATTTGTTATATGTATTGCTGTCGGCGTGCTATCTGTGCTGATTGTGGCGGCGGGACAGTACTATCCCAAATTTGACCAAAAACATGTTATAGAAGCGGCGGCCGCGTTAAATGAACATGATCATTCCGATTTTGCCGTGGGAAATTATTTATTTGTTTTTCCTTTTCAGATGGGCGTCATTTTGTACTATCAATTATTATCGCTTTTGTTTGGCAATCTGAATTATGTAGCGTTTGAAATTGTGAATGCCGTCTGGATTGTTCTCACTGTGTGGCTTTTTATGAAAATTGCCGGTCTTTTATGGGAAAAGGAGAAGGGGTATGAGACAGGAACTGCGGTTCTTTGCCTGCTGTTTCTGCCCTATCTGCTGTATGTTACATTCCTCTATGGAACGGTAGTCGGCATGGCGTTTGCCCTATTATCTTTCTATACCATGCTTCTATATGAGCGGCAGAGAAAACTGCTTTGGCTGTTGATTAGCGGATTAAGTATGGGGATTGCGACTGTTGTAAAATCTAATTATATGATTTTTATGATAGCGGAGATCATTTATCTGCTGCTTGGCTGTATATCTGATAAGATTACAAATTTAAAGAAAAACATGCCCAGACTTCTTCTGGTCGCTGTGCTTCTTTTTTGTTTTCTGGCAGGCAGATGCGGTGTGAATGCGTATATTACTAGGCTAAATGATGGAAATGAAGTAAAAGGCATTCCGATGCTTGCATGGGTGGCGATGGGATTACAGGATGGCAAAGGGGCTCCGGGATGGTATAATGGATATAATAACGGTGTCTATATAGAAAATGATTATGATTATGATAAGACACAGGCAGCGGTAAAAGAGGAGATAAAGCGGATCGTGACGAAGTATCCGCAGGATATTACGACAACTATCAGCTTTTTTGTTAAAAAAGTATCGTCTCAGTGGAATAACCCGACATTTCAATCCTTATGGATATTGGAAAAACGAGAAGGAGCGAATGGGCTCGATTGGCTTCTGCAGGGAAATGGACGATATTTGTATATTCTGTTTGTTAATTTGCTGCACACTTGGATTTTGGCAGGAACATTTATGTATGCGTTGTTCCGTTATAAGACAAGCAGTCTGGAAGAAATCATTCTGCCCATTACGTTTATTGGCGGATTTGTGTTCCATATATTTTGGGAAGCGGAAGGCTTGTATGCTATTTTGTATTTTCCTCTGCTGCTTCCTTTAAGCATATGCGGATATGGGGAATGGAAGAAATGGCTTTGTGACAGTAAGCGTGAGATTATGGAGAATGGATGGGAGACGGAGGCAGGAAAGTGCTTGAAGAGAAAACTGGCCGTTGGATTCATCATTACAGTGTTAGTCTGTGTTGGTTCTTATACGGAGCCGTTTGCCAAAATGATTGCGCGGAATGAAAATACAGGAGCATTTGATACATATACACAGGAAACGGTGAATGAAGAGGATGCGCTGCCGGAGCAATAAGGAAGGACGAAGAGATGTTTCATAAGTTAAACTATATTTTTACGAAAGCGGATAAGATCAAAATAGTATTTCTGATGATAGCTGTGATCATCGGAAGTTTTTTAGAATTGCTGGCAGTGTCTATTTTTTCACCGTTCATCGACTTAATCATGGATCCGGCTACAATAGACAAAAGCAGTACAATCGCATTTATTTATGATCTTTTTTCTTTTCAAAGCATAGAATATTTTCTGGCGCTTCTTGCAGGCGGAATTATTGTTATCTATGTTGTAAAAGATGTTTATACAATCGTGGAAAAGAATGCAATTTATAAATTTTCCTATCGGATCCAGAGGACGATTTCAACGGATTTGTTAAAAGCATATATGAATGAACCGTATACATTTCACTTAAATAACAATATTTCCGTACTACAGAGAAGTATGCAGGAAGATACGGACCAGTTCGCAAAAGGGATTATTCACCTTATGGAAATGATAGCCGAAATATGTGTCTGCATTGCCATTGGTATTTATCTTTATATTGTGAGCCATTCCATTACTATTATTATTGCAGGACTGCTTGTTCTTTGTTTAGCGTTTTTTTCTCTAATATCTAAAAAATATTCCAGTGCATGGGGCAGAGAAGGGCAGCAGCATAAATCCAAAATCTATCAGTGGATGAATCAGTCTTTAGGCGGCATTAAGGAAATTAAGGTTTTAAACAGAGAAGAGAGCTTTATTAAGCACTATGACTATTATTTCGCAAAATATGTCAGAGTGCTTCGCCTGAACCGGTTGATTGGAGTCGTACCGAAGTATATTATTGAAATGGTCAGTATGACAGGGTTGCTTTTAGCGATTATTTTTAAAATCTTTTTCGGACAAAAGGATTTGATTGATTTTGTTCCGCAGCTTGCGGTATTTGCGGTAGCGTCATTCAGACTGCTGCCTTCTGTCGGCAGAATCAATGAGCATTTATCAGCAGTATTGTATGCGATGCCGTCGCTTGAGCTGATTTATAAAGATTTACGGGAAGTAGAGAATCTGAGCGGTGCCGTGGAGGCAGAGACACAGAATAAAGATGAAGCATGGAAGCTGATGGAAAAAATTGAAGTAAAAAATGTAACATATCATTACCCTGATGGGGAAACGAATGTGATAGAGCATGCCGACTATGCCATCAAAAAAGGGCAGACTGTGGCTTTTATTGGGGCGTCAGGAGCAGGAAAGTCTACTATGGCGGATATTTTATTGGGGCTTTTAAAGCCGCAGAATGGGGAAATCTATGCTGATGGCATGAATGTATATAAGAATTTATCTACTTGGCAGAAAGAAATTGGTTATATACCACAGACAATTTATTTATCAGATGATACGATCCGCAATAACGTAGCCTTTGGTATTGATGAAAAGGAAATTGATGAACAGGCAGTCATCAATGCTTTGCGTCAGGCGCAGTTATATGACTTTGTTATCAGCCTGTCGGGAGGATTGGATACTTTTGTGGGTGACAGGGGTGTCAGATTATCCGGAGGGCAAAGACAGCGTATCGGTATTGCAAGAGCGCTTTATCATGACCCGGAGATTCTTATTCTTGACGAAGCAACGTCGGCCCTTGATAATGATACAGAGACAGCCGTCATGGAAGCGATAGAAAATCTGCATGGTGAAAAGACTATGATTATTATTGCGCACAGGTTGACGACGATACAAAATGCCGATGTGATCTATGAGGTCGGAAATGGAAAAGTAGAGATTAGGAAGAAAGAGGATGTGTTGAATGAAAAGACTGATAAAGGACATTCTCGCACAGATTGATTATCTGTTTTACCGGACAGGGTTAAAAAAATGCCCCATTGTGGTATACAGTGTTGAGGAAACAATAGACGAACTAATTCACACAGATAAGAGCATGATAAGATTCGGTGACGGAGAAGTTACGATGATTCGGGGAAGAAGTCTCAAATTGCAGCAGGTGGAACCGGAGATTATTGATGGTCTGAAAAGACTGCTAGCGTATGAACATGAGAACATGCTAGTTACAATCCCCGAAATATTTGATGATTTGTCCATTTACCGGAAAGAAAGCAGACAATTTTGGAAAGACCATTTGCTTTTTTCCCGAAAGATCTATGAAAAATACTGTAATCCGACCAGAGAATATTACAATACTTCCGTTTCCAGATTCTACTATGCTCTGGAAGATAAAAGCGTGTGCGGACAACAGGCAGAGAAGATAAGGGAGATCTGGAAAGATAAAGATATCGTTGTCGTAGAAGGAGAGAGGACACATAATGGTGTAGGTAATGATTTATTAGACAGTGCAAGAAGCATAGAGAGGATCATTGGACCGAGCAGCGATGCCTATAAAAGGCTGGATGAACTATTTACATGTTGTAAAAAGTATCCGAAGGACAGGTTGTTTTTGGTTTCCCTGGGAGTCGCAGCCAAATTTCTGGTGGAGAAACTTTTCCTGGAAGGTTACAGAGCGCTTGACATCGGAAATCTTGATATGGAATATGAATGGTATCTTCATCAGGCAAAGCAGAAAGAAAAGGTGCCAAAACATGATGTAATCGGAGAAGAGGCAAATAAAAATGCAGGATATCATGAATATCTTGCCCAGATAAAAAAGAGGATATGAGGTTTCATGACATATGAAAGTTTTATATATGTCTCATAGATATCATACGAATCAGACAACCATCATGAAAGGCTGGAAGGAAAACGGACATGAAGTCCGGATCATAAGCCAGTATGCCGGAAAAGTGGAAGATTACACATGTGTAAAACCTGATGTGATAGGATATTCCGGAATTTTTAAAGTGTTTGATCATCTGTACGTTAAGGTTCTGAAAAAGAATGACCCTGTGGCTGCGGACATGAAGCTAAAATATGGTATTCCACCAATGGTAAAACTGGCAAAATATATCAAAGCTTTTCGACCTGATGTGGCCATTTTAAGAGAACGTTCCATGTATACGATTTGTATGAATGCAATTTGTAAGCACTACAAAATACCAGCGATCCTCTATAATCAGACTCCTGTATGGGAGAAACCCACGGTAATGAATAGAGCGCACAAATTGGTCTGGAAGTTGACGCCCAAGTACCGTATTACGCCGGTAGATGTCGTAGGAACAGACTACAGCGGTCTGGTGCGGGATGAGACCGCATATCTGGCGCCTTTTTTGATGGAACCACAAGTGAGGCCCGAAGAAAAGATATATTTTGCGGATGAGTACATTAATGTTTTTTGCATTGGGAAATATCAGAAACGGAAAAATCTGCAGATGATGATAGAAGCCGTAGAGGAGCTGCTTCCGAAATATCGCCTGCACCTTGTGATCGCAGGAGAGATGTCGAACCGTTTCCATGAGGAATACTATCGGAAAGTGAGCAGCTATGTGAAGGAACATAAGCTGGAAGGTGCCGTTAGTCTTTTGACTAACCTTGACAGAGATGCTGTGGAAAAGGAGTATAAAAGAGCAGATGTTTTTGTGCTTCCAAGCACCGACGAGCCGGCGGCCGTTTCCCATTTGGAGGCTATGGCATTTTCTATTCCTGCTATCAGCGGCAGTGATAACGGGACCGCAAATTATATCAAGAATGGAATAACAGGGTATATATTTGAAGATAAGAATAAAGAAGACTTGAAAGAGAAGATGGAGAAAATCATATCTGATAAGGACAATCTCATGAAAATGGGCGCTGCGGCTTATCAGCATGTGAAGGATAATTTTCAGTTTGGAAATTATTATGGACAGATAGAGAGGATCATAGGGGAGTTGGAAAATGATAAAAATGTATAGATATAGAATATGAGGTATCCTATGCGGAGATGGAAGGAAAAACTACAATCGAACAGCAGACTGGCGGAAAGGTTGTTTTATCTGTCGCTGGTGCTGCTATCCATTCTTGCCTTTCTGTTTTTGGGACAGTTGAATTATTATCTGATTGATGATAGTGAGACTTATATGAACCTTTCCAGTGGAATGGAAGGAGTTATGCCGATATATCCGCTTTTTCTGTATGGAAACAGGCTGTTATTCGGAGAAAACAGTTATCTGTATGCGGTTGTGGCAGAACAATCAATATTTGCTGCCGGATGCGTCATTATTTTTATCAGGACGATAAAAAAACAATTTCAGCTAAATTATCTGGAATCTTATATATGTTTCCTGCTTTCACTTCTTACGTTTACGGCTGATCTACCGGATGTGATGACGACTCGTGTTATTCTCACAGAGGGTATTGCTTATGCGGCATTCTATTTGTTTTCGGCGGCTCTCTTGCAGACGGTTTGGCGTAAGAGCGGTAAATGGCTTGGTATTTTGTGTGCAGTGACGATATTTATGTCGTCTATCAGATCGCAACTCCAGATTCTGTTTGGTATATGTGCTGCAGCCTGCCTCTATATCATGCTTATGAGAAAGAATGCTGGAAGCCGGAAGAAGATCCTGCTGCGGTTTCTCCTGGGAACTATTGGGGCGCTTATCATCGGGCTTGTAGGAATTGGGATAACGTCCCAAATTGCCGGCAGATATCAGATAGCGATGCGGGAAATGCGTGAACGGCAGGCAACAGCAGCAGAGATGGGATCGGAAGAAGCAGAAAAACAAAAATCTGGACAAGAGGCGTCGCCGAGCCAGTATGTTACCTTGATTTTTGATAAGGGTATGTATGAAGCGGATTATGAAGATTATCGATTGTTTGAAGATGAGCAGATACAAGATTTGTATCTGCGCTTATATGAAAGAATCAATGAGGCGGGATACAGATATTCCTATGCCAGATCGGGACTCTGGATGTGGAAGGATATCACGGGAAGTGCGTTAATAGGTATTGAATGCATGCGTGAGGAACAGCATTATTATGAGGAACATCCGGAGCTTCTTTCGGGCAGCAGCTATCTTGCTGCCAGAAATCATAATTGGATGATCATGGGAACGACACTGATCAAGGCTCATCCGGGAAGATTTCTATATCATGTGGTCATGCTGCTGCCGCAGGCTTTTGTCAGCACTGTGTTTTTTCAGGTAGAGCGGATCTATATGCTGTGCCATTTAATCACATTGTTTCTGTATGTGTCTGCAATATTGCTGACAGTATGGGCATATCGGAACAAAAAAATAGAGAATGCCTATGCGGAATTCATGGCAGCTGTCTTGGGAACGAATATTATCATGGTTGTGATAATATCCATTGTTTTTTTCGGACAGAAAAGATATCTATTCTACAATTTCGGCATTTTCTATATTGCATATTTTCTGCTTCTTTTGCAGATGTGGAAGCATTATATTAAGAATTCTGTCATGAGAAAGGCAGCCGGATTAAGAGGCGGGAGAACGAAAAGATATGAAGAAGCGGATATAGAGGGGCAAGACAATGAAAAATGAGGAAGAAGTAAAGGTATTAATTATCATACCGGCATATAACGAGTCGGCAAATATTGAACAAGTCATACATCATTTACTTGACCAGGCACCTCAATATGATTATTTGATCGTGAATGACGGCTCTACGGACAATACTTTGAAAATATGCGAGAAGAGGGGCTATCAATATCTGGATTTGTCGATCAATCTGGGAATCGGCGGTGCAGTGCAGGCAGGATATGTCTATGCTTATAAGAATGATTATGACATTGCGGTGCAGATGGATGGAGACGGACAGCATGATATTGCCTATTTGGAAGCAATGTTGAAGCCGCTGCTGGCAAAAGAGGCGGACGTTGTAATCGGTTCACGGTTTATCAAGAAAGAGGGCTTCCAATCTTCGCAAACGAGAAGGATCGGAATCGGTATATTGAGTTTTTTGATAAATATAACGACAGGACGCAAAATTATAGACGTAACGAGCGGATACCGCGCAGTGAACAAAAAATTTATCGGTATTTATGCCAAAGACTATCCTACCGATTATCCGGAACCGGAGGCAATCGTCACGGCGGTCATGCACAGAGGAAAGGTCATGGAAGTGCCTGTGCAGATGAGGGCAAGAGAAGGCGGTAAAAGCTCTATAACGTTTGGCAGATCCATTTATTATATGATAAAGGTGACGTTGGCGATTCTGATCTGCCGATTAAGTTACGGATTCAGAAGAGCTAAGATTGTCCCTGCGGATATTGACTAAGAGAGAGGTTAGGAGACCGAGATGATTCCTTCTACATTGAGAGTTACATTGATCATTGCGGTGATATGTTATTTTATCATTATACTGTACTTTTTGAAGCAGAGGGCGCTGAACTTAAAATATACCCTTTTATGGTTGTTGGCGGGCGTCGTTATGGGAAGCCTTGTTATTTTCCCGGAGCTTTTGATACGTATTATCCATATCTTCGGCATTGAAGATAATATGAATGGGCTTTTTATCATGTGTATTGCTTTTATACTCATGATTTTGATGGCACTGACATCCATTGCTTCCAGACAAAATATGAAAATACGCCAGCTTGTGCAGGAAATCGCTATTCTGGATAAGCGTATCAGAGAATTGGAAAATCAAAACACCGGGAGTAAAAACGATGGGAGAATCGGTGAAGGTATCACTGATATTGACAACTTATAATTGCATAGAAAATGTAAAGCGTACTCTGGAAAGCATTGAGATGCAGGACTTTCCGAAGATAGAAGTTGTTATTGTAGATGGACAATCTACGGATGGAACGATAGATGTGATTCAGGAGTACGCAAAACGAAGCAAATACGAAGTAAAATGGCTGTCAGAAAAAGACCAGGGCATTTACGATGCTATGAATAAAGGATATCGGTTATCTACCGGTGAAGTGATAGCATTTTTTAATGATCTGTTTTTGTCGGATCATGCTGTGAAATGGATGGTAGAAGCGATAGATAGAGGAAACTGTGAGGGAGCACATGCAGATTTGATCTATGCGACGGATGATAAGGTGATCCGGTATTGGAAGATGGGCAGGGGAAAGATCAGACAGGGGTGGATGCCGGGACATCCGACCTTGTATCTGAAAAGAGAAGTGTATGAAAAATACGGTTTGTATGATACCAATTATCGCTGCTCGGCCGATTATGAGTTTATGGTTCGTATTTTAAAAAATAACGATGTACGGCTTGCCTATGTTCCGGTTACCATATTGAGGATGTATTACGGCGGCACCAGTACGGGCAGTATGGGGAGTTATTGGTTATCTGTAAAAGAAGGGCATCAGGCGTTAGTGTCCAATGGGATCAAAAACGCGTGGCTGATCGACCTGAAAAGGACATTGCGGGTGCTGTGGCAGTTTGTAAGAAGAAGGGATATGACAGATGATTAGCGGGAAAAGAAATGCCTATATGGATTGTCTTAAAGGGATTGCGATTGTGGCTGTCATTGTGGGACATAGTTTAAACAATGTTATTCCGCAGGGGAATATGCTGTTTAATCTGGTTTATTCGTTTCATATGCCGCTCCTGATGTTTGTGTCTGCATATATTGAAGAATCGAACCGAGAGAAATATGCGATGAAGGAATGGCAGATGTTGATGAAAAGAGTACAAAGGCTGCTCATTCCATATGTAAGCTGGAATATTTTGTATGAGGTAATCTCAGGATCGATATGGGAAGTGAATATAAAAGATTTTGGCTTAATGTTATTAGGATATAAGCAAGGCGGATTATGGTTCTTTCCGGTGTTATTTGGACTTAAAGTTCTGCATTTCTTATATTGGATGATCAAGAGAAAAATGGGAAATAGATCCAACTACATATTAGACATATGTGTATGCGGATTCCTTGAAGCTATAACGGTACTGCTTGCGTTGTTAACAAAGAATCAATATATAATTAATATGTTGAGTTATGCAATACCGTATTTTTTTGCGGTTATCATAGTCGATAATGAAGTGCTGCAGAAAATGATGATTAGTGAATGGGCAATATCGTTTGCTTTGTTAATTTACTTTTTGGTATTTCAAAAATTTTCGTTTTACGATACGAATTGGACAACACAGGTTATTAGAATTGGATTATCGTTGTGTGTCATCATAGTATGTTTCAAATTCCGGGAGAAATGGAGCGAAACAAATTATTTTAATAAAATGCTATGTATATTTGGAAGCAATTCTTTAGCAATATATGTGATGCATGGTTTTTTTATTGATTATTTGAGTTATTTTAGCATGATCGAATCTGCGTATATAGTATCAATACTATCAGTTTTATCGGCTTTTCTTATTGCAGGGATATGTACCGGAATTGCACAAATTATAGGAATTTCTGCATGGTGGAGTAAGGTATTGCTTGGCAAATAATATATGGGCATGGGGATCGGGAGGAAGGACGCAAACTTAAAAATGGAAAAGATTGCAATTGATTTATTATGGGTTCGTCCCGGTAAGGTCGGAGGAACAGAATCATATATCAGAAACTTGCTGGATGGATTGGCACGGCTTGAAGCAGAGTTTGATTTTACTTTACTGGTGTCAAAGGATAATGCAGATACTTTCCGCAAATATGAAAAAGATCAAAGATATCATCTGCTGGTGGCGGATGTCAAGTCAGAAAACATAGGGAAGCGTATTATATGGCAGAATCTTTTTCAGAACAGGCTGCTCAGAAGAAATGGTTTCAGAAAATGTTTTGAACCGGTATATTGTAAACCATGGCTGAACAGAGGTATTCAATATACCTGCGTGATTCATGACTTACAGGCGCTTCACTATCCTGAATATCATCCGCTCCATGAAATTGTTTATTCCAGATTGTGCTGGAGGATGGATGTTATCAATGCGGCAAGAATTGTGGCCATTTCCAATTGGGTGAAGAAAGATATTGAGAAAAAGTATCATAGAAAAGACATTGAGGTCATCTATAATCCTGTTACGGTCAAAGAAGACGAGACAGTAAAGTTCGAGTGTCTCCGGAAGAAATATAATATTGAACAAAAACGTTTTTTCTATACAGTAAGTCAGATGATACCTCATAAAAATCTGCAAACACTGCTTAATGTGATGGAGCGGATCGTGAGTGAAAAAAGAGGACTGGGACATGAGCGGTTCAGAGATGGGGTAGACGAACTCCCGGACAAGCTGCTTATCAGTGGCGTCAATGGCAATGCAGCAGAAGAATTGAAGAAGCAGATACGTGATAAGGGTCTGCAGGATGCAGTTATTTTAACGGGATTTGTCAGTAATGAAGAACGGAATGCGCTGTATCAAAATTGCCATACTTTTTTATTTCCAAGTGTATTTGAGGGTTTCGGAATGCCGCCTATAGAAGCTATGCTTTTTAAAACTCGTGTTATCACTACCAGATGTGCATCTATTCCGGAGGTGACTCAGGGGAAAGCGGTCTATGTAGACGATCCTTATGATGTGGAAGAGTGGATTGATAAACTTCAAAACGGCTATTCCCAAGAGTCTATGAATTTCAGCGTGTATGATCCGGAACAGATTTCAAAGCAGTATCTTGCGTTTTTGCAGAACCCTATTTGGAAGAAGCGATAGGGGATGCTAATATATTATGATAAAGGCGGATATTCATGAAAAAGCTATTATTGATAGATTATTATGGAACCTGTGATAAAAAGGGACAGGCAATAGGACATTCGTCAAAAGTGATGAAAGAATATGGGGAGTTGCTGAAAGGGGAATATGAAATCAGTGTAGCGGCGTCCCCTTGTCTGATCAATGAGATTGCAGAAGAGCATGTGAAGGCCTTTCATAGGATATACTCTCTAAAATATAATATCGTTACGGAAAATATGGAGTCTCTGTGGAAAAGGCTAAAAGATAAATTTAAATTGTTCTATAATATTTATCAGGTTTTTCAGCTTGCGGAGCAGGATATCCTGTGGTTTTACAGGACGGATTTTTTTCTTGCATTGTACTCTTATCTTTTTATTTCCGGAAAAAGAAAGAAAAAAAATTCTAAAATAGTTGTACTGCTCTACCAAAATTCATTCGGGGAGAATATTTTAGGGCGGATTCTAAATCATATTTATTATGCCGGATTTAAAAAAGCGGACGGTATTATCAGTACGCAAAAAGGTTTTAAAGATTTGGGTATTCCTGCATTATATATTCCTGATTATTATTATGATGCACAGAAATATGAAAAATACCGGAGAATGGAGAAGGAGAATAAAGCTGTTTGTATCGGGACGATGAATTCTTACAAAAAGCTGAATGAGCTTGTCAGCGCGTTTAATCAGAATGAATATCCATTGGAAATAAAGGGGTATTTTTACGATAAAAACTTTTATAGAGATTTAGATCATAAGATAAATCAGAATATTGTGATGGAAGATAAAATATTGACAGAAGAAGAGTACTATAGAACGTTAGCAGGAGCAAAGTATACAATACTTCCATATGATATGGAACAATATCAGTGCCGGACTTCCGGGGTATTGATAGAAAGTCTGTTTATGAATACAACTGCAATTGCGCCGGAACAGCTGCTTCAAGAAAACCATATCGAAGGAATAGGCTATAAAAATATAGAGGACCTGGCGGATTCTTCTTATTTTACAAAAAAAGATGCCCCGGATAACAGTGCTGTGAGAGAAGAATTCGATAAAGAAGAAATCGGAAAGCGGTTAAATAGATTTATGGATAGTATCTAGTTTTTTACATTCCATGATTCTTTCAGATATCCAATATTCAGCTTGGATTTCCAAAGCCTTCTGCAAAATTCTAAAAAGCCTGTAAGCGATATTGTCCGTAATAAAAATTCATTTTTATTTATTGTGTTTCTGCGGTAGTGCTTTTCTAATCTGTCGAGCCGTTCATTTGATAAACATAGTAAATCCGGGAAATTAAACGGATAAACAGTTGCGGCATGTATCTTATCCGGGAATAAAAAACATCTGACATTTTCGAGATCCTTTACCAGACTATAATTCTCATAGTCATGTTTACAATTAACAGGACAAAAATAATACACTGGTATATTGTTATGGTTTGCAATCATGTCGTCTATTTTACAGTATTCCGGATTTACGCTTCGGAAAGCTTGCAGTTTTTCTTCAGATAGATGTCTGTTCAAATCGAATTGTCCGGAAATACAGAATATTCTTTTTGCCTGCAGCCTGCATCCGGTTATTACAGCCATATATCCGCCGCTGGAAATGCCGACAGTCGTTATTGCATATCCTTTAGTGCATTCTCGCAGATATTCTACGGTTTTTTCGATGGAAGACAGCGAAGAGTTTATGCCCATAAGATAATGGCTCTTGTAAACATCCCTTACATAAATAATTTTTCCGATACCTTTTCGCTTTTTTAAAGAAACAGCAATGGATTTCCATTCATATCTGTTTCCTTTCAGCATGGTTTTATCAAAATTTTCAAAGGAGTCCTCATATAAACCGTTACTGGAAAAGAAGATGTAGCATTCAGAGTTCTTTTCATTGACGATTTCTTCTTCGATATTATTGGAATTTTCGTATAAATATTTCTTTCCGGTTTCGATGTCGGTTATATGGTTCATCGGTTCCCTCCCAGGAAAATAGTATCATTGATTTATAATAATGACAAGAAATTTCTTGTGTAGATGTAATATAAATTTGACGCGCGGAGACAAACTTATATTTGCGTTTCATGCACTACTAGTATAGAATAGGTATATACTATGGTATATTATGGCTTTTTTGTTTTGAGAAAGCTGATTTTGATTGAAACCGTGGATAGGTAGGAGGGGACAAGCTATGCATGCGCCTGTCGTATTATTTGTATACAATAGAATCGATCACACAAAGCTGGTTTTACAGGCGCTTGATAAAAATGAGGATGCAGACAAAACCGAGCTATATATTTTTTCCGATGCTCCTGCAGATGAGGCAGAGGTTCCCAATGTGGCGGAAGTGCGGAGATATCTGAGTTATTTTGAAGCAAATTGTCATTTTAAAAAAGTCAGTATCATTATGGCGGAAAAAAATAAGGGATTGGAGAAGTCGCTTATAGATGGTATAACACAAATAATTGACCGGTATGGAAAGATTATCGTGTTAGAAGATGATCATTTGACTTCGCCGGATTTTATCCGATTTATGAATGAGGCTCTGACCTTTTATGAGAAGGATGATAAAATTTGGTCGATATCGGGGTTTACCATGGACTTAAAACGGCTGCGGCACTATAAACGAGATGTGTACTGTGGTTACCGCGGCTGCTGCTGGGGATGGGGAACCTGGAAGGACAGATGGGATAAGGTCGACTGGAATGTCAGCGATTATCATGAATTTATCAAGGATCGGAAACGGATCAGGGAGTTTAACAAGGGCGGCATAGATATGACTCCTATGTTAAAATTGCAGCATGAGGGCAAGATCCATTCATGGGCGATACGTTGGTGCTATCAGCAGTATAAAGAAAAAATGCTTACGATCTTTCCGAGAAATTCCAAGGTAAAAAATATTGGAATGGATGGTTCCGGCACCAATTCTGGTGCAGATGCTGTTTATAAAGCTACATTGAGGGCAGAGAAGCAGTGGAATTTTGAATATGATGAAAATGATAATTGGGTTTATCAGGAATGGTGGAATCATTATGCAAAATTATTTGTTAGACAAAAACTAGGGGCATTATGGTATGCGCTTACGGAGTATGAATATTGCTTGGCATATCGTTGCAAGGAAAGCGAGCAGTATCGCGTACTAAAACCCAATTTCAGAGAATGGTATACGAATGCGATTCCCTTCCATTGGAATAATGGACAGTATCTTTTTATGGCAGTCTATCATAAACTGAGCGGGCACAGCGTTGTGGGGGTGTCCCGCATAGAAGCTGACGGAAACTTGACCAAACCTTATAAGACGAATATGAAAATGTCGAAAGGTGCCATTCCCTGCATATTTATATATAAAAACCAGACATATATGATGCTGACACCTGAGCATGGAAGGGACATTCGGTTTTATATCATGGATAAGGATATCGTCCGGTGGAAGCCCTATTGTAAAATAAAATGCGGCATCAATATGATCAATGCGGTTGTCTATAAAAAGGCGGAGGACAAGCTGCATGTTCTGGTAAGTGAAGCGGGAGAAAAAAGGGGCTTTCAGTCGAAGCTGAGGCTCTTCCAATTGGAAAATTTAGAACATAAAAAAGCGGTTACATTAAAAGAGCTGTGGCAGCAGAATGAATACTCCTATACTGCCCTGAACGGCGGGCCCATATATGAGAAAAACGGCATAATGTACAGGAGTGTACGAAACGATTCTGAACATGCATACGGCAGATTTGTTACTTTAAACGAGATCACTCAAATGAATGAGCAGGGTTTTGCGGAAAAGGTAGTCAGAAAGATAGGACTTACCGATATCAATGCGCAGCTGCCTCCCTTTCTGTATCGAAAATACGGTGTGTACGGTTACGGCGAAAATGAATTTTGCGAGACAGTAACCTTGCGGGTGCAGAGATTTTCTGTCGGCGGATTGTTTATGAAAGCGTGGCGGTTGTTGGGAATACATGATTCACAGGATGACTGGGGTAAGCAGAAGTGAAGATCTTATATATCAACACTTATTTTAATGGCGGCGGCGCGGAAAAAGTAATGCGTCAATTGTATTATGGAATAAAAGGGGAAGAGGCAGAGACATACTGCATGGTAGGCAGATTGCAAAAAAATGTGCCGGACGATGTGGAAATTATTTATAAGGATTTTACCGGCAGATGCGTGACTACTTTGATGGGAGGGCACCTGAACAATACGCTGTTAAAGACCAGGCGTGCAAAGAACGCAATTATTGAATGTATCCGGAGAGAAAAAATAGATATCGTTCATTTTCATAATATCCACAGTAATTATATAGGACTTTCGGACATGGAGGAGATTCGCAAATACTGCAGCAATATTGTCATTACCCTTCATGATATGTGGATGCTGACCGGAGGGTGCGCGCATGCATTTGAATGTAAAAATTGGGAAATAGATCGGTACTGTCATACCTGTAAGGGAAATGAAAGTATGCGCAGGGGCATGCGTTACGCGCCGTCACTCTTAAAACGCAAGATACGATCTTTTAAAAAGAAAGGAATCTATTTTGTTACGCCGTCTGAATGGTTATATGAACTTTGCAGGGAAAGCTATTTGAAAGAAGAGAATATCCGAGTAATCAGCCATGGGATCGCATTGGAAAATTTTAAATGCCACAAGAAAAGCGGAGTAAGAAAGAAATATCATTTGCCGGAAAATAAACATATCCTATTATTTGCTGCAAACGGAATTCATAATGTCTACAAGGGATTTCCATATTTGCAGGATGCATTGCTTAAAATAGCGGATAAGGAAAAATATGCATTGCTGATCGTAGGCAATGGAAAGCAGGAAAAAATTGATCTGCCCTTTGATATATATGATATGGGTTATATACAGAATGAGGTTGTGCTAAGTGAAATGTATGCGGCAGCGGATTTGTTTATTTTACCCAGTGTTGCAGATACTTCTTCATTTACAGCAATTGAGGCGATGGCATCAGGAACGCCTGTCTTGGCATTTCATACGGGCGGGATACCGGAAATTGTCACAGAGGAATCAGGATGGTTGGTTCCTTCACGAGATAGTGAAGCGTTGGCAGATAAGATCAATGATATCTTTCTTAACCGCAAAGAATTGGAAAGAAAAACTGCTTTGTGTAGAAAATATATAGAGGATAATTATTCTGAAGTCCGGATGTTGAATAATTATATGAAATTGTATAGGGAAATTATGGACGAAATTGTTTCAAAGGAGAGAAAATCAAATGAAAAAAATTAGAAAACTGATCAGTTTAATATTAGGAATTGATGGATTAAAAGTTGGAGATATACAATGGGGACAAAGACTGCAACTATTGTGTATGGGAAGTAATTGGTTTAAAGGAGGGGTATTTCCCGGCGGTTGGGCTGTAGGCTTTGCATTTTTGTGTGTTTTGTATCGGGTATTAGATGAATTTCGCCCGGCATCTATATTGGAAGTAGGATTAGGGCAAAGTACAAAGATGACTACAGCTTATATGAAATCTGGATTGAATGCAAATGCAACAATTCATAATATTGTTGAGCATGATGAAGAATGGGCTGATTTTATGAAAAATAGTGTTGATTTAAAGAAATCAAAACTAATCATTTTGCCCTTGATACAAAAAGAATACAAAGGAAGTTCCGGAATTGCGTACGAAGGTTTTTCTGATAAAGTAGGTACTGACAAATATGAGTTGATTTTAATTGATGGCCCATTTGGTTCCGGGGGAAAGTTTTCAAGAATAGACATTTTGAGTATTGTGCCTGAATGCCTTGCGGATGACTTTGTAATTATGGTAGATGATACAGAGCGTAAAGGCGAGAAAAATACGTGTGAGGAATTATGTAGAATTTTAAAACAGAATAATATAGATTATGTATTTTCCGAATATGTGGGAGAGAAAAATTTTACAGTTATTGCCAGCAAATCAAGAAAGTTTGTCTGCAGCATGAATTAGATTTACCCGGGCGAGGTGCATGATAGACAAAGCGGTATTTAACGATTATGAAAGTAAAGAGAAAGAAAAATGTTTCATGAACTGGACAAAGTAAAGGATGCTTGGAATAAGCTTCGATTTATTCTGACAAGAAAACAAAAACAGTTTGGATTTGTGATTTTATGCATGACTTTGATCGGTGCATTAGTGGAAACTCTGGGAGTTTCTATTATCATACCGTTTGTTCAGGCTATGGTGGAGCCGGAACAACTAATGCAAAATAAGTATCTTAAGCCGCTGGTTCGTATACTGCATATTGAGTCTGCTTCACAGTTGATATTGCTGTTGGGGATTGGCATTGCATTGGTATATATTATCAAGAATCTGTATCTCACATTGTTATCCTATTACAGAGTGAAATATTCTACCAAGGTTCAGCGTGAGTTGAGCGTATTGATGATGGAATCTTATATGAAAAGAGGCTATCTTTTCTTCGTGCAGGCGAATGCGGGTGATTTGCTCAGAGGTATTATTGAGGATGTCAAATCGGTATATCTGTTGATATATCATGCATTTCGTGTTATTGCAGAACTGTTCACGTCATTTGCTATTATTATCTTTATGATGGTTACAGATTTTAAGATGGCGTTGAGCGTTATTGTATTGGCGGGTGTTTGCTTTATATGTGTTACCCAGGGCTTCCGTGGGCCGATGCAGAGGCTTGGACTTGAATATCAGAAAAGTTACGGAGAAATGCAGAAACATTCTTTGCAGGCATTCCAGGGGATCAAAGAGGTGATTGTCATGCACAGACAGCATTTCTTTGTTAAACGATATGAAAACGCTATTGGAAGGCAGCAGAAAGCGCTGATAGGGCAGATCGTTGCTTCAGAGAGCCCTACATACATTATTGAAGCTGTCTGTGTAGTGGGATTGATCTTAACTGTCAGCTTGCGGGTTAGGGGGATGGATGCTGTAGAAGTTGTTCCAAAGCTGGCTGCTTTTGCAGTCGGTGCATTTCGTATTTTACCGTCTTTGGGAAGGATCACAAGCAGTGTTAATCAGATGGTATATTTTGTACCATCACTCAATATAACTTATGAGAATCTGAAAGAAGTAAGAAAAGCTGAAGGAGAGATGGAACAGAGTATCAGGACTCTGACAGAGAAGGATGAGGGAAATGAGTCCGGAATAGAGAGCTCGACAGATGATGCACATTATTATCTCGAAATAGAAAATATTCACTGGAGATATCCTGCTTCCGAGAATGAAGTCTTAAGTGGAGTTTCCTTGAAAATTCAAAAGGGAACTTCGGTTGCCTTTATTGGGCATTCCGGTGCTGGCAAGACAACCCTTGCGGATATTATTCTGGGATTATACAGACCACAGGAAGGGTGTATCAGATTGGAAGGAAGAGATATCCGGACTATGCCGCAGAAATGGTGTCATTATGTAGGCTATATTCCTCAATCGGTATATCTGACAGATGATACGATCCGGAATAATGTAGCGTTTGGTGTTGAGGAACCGAACGATGCTCTGATCTGGCAGGCATTGGAGCAGGCACAGTTGAAAGAGTTTGTTATGGAATTGCCGAATCGACTGGATACAATCGTGGGTGACAGAGGCGTTAAATTCTCCGGCGGACAAAAACAGCGGGTGGCAATTGCCAGGGCATTATATAATAATCCGGCTATCTTGATTTTGGATGAAGCAACTTCTGCATTGGATACGGAAACAGAAAATGCAGTCATGGAAGCCATAGACTCTTTGCAAGGGAATAAGACTTTGATTATTGTAGCACACAGGCTTACCACCATTAGGAATTGCGATAAGATCTATGAGATAGTCGATGGCAAGGCGGTGGAGAGGAAATATGAGGAGTTGGGGTAATAATAAAAGGATAAAAGTATATGGCATGGATATATAGATATCAAATTAGTAAAAAGGAATGGCGGAAAGATATAGATTTGAGGGAGTATTCACGTATTAGTGAGGTGTTGCAGGAATACTTTGGCGATAATTTGAAATCAATTCGAGTGGAAAGAGAGTTTATTGAGTATAAACTTTTTAACAGTGTTGACAGCCAGACTTTACGTGTGATGGGTAAAAAATTGAAGCCCCTTTTCGCTGGAAAAGAGCAGCTGCAATCAGCCAATCATATATTTGCGAGAAGGGATATGGAATACTACCTTTTTATAGATCCGGAATATCATATGGAATTGGTGGATATAGAAGATTATAGCAGAGTTCAAAATGATCTTGAAATTTTTGCAGCCGGAAATGTAACTAGCGACGAATCAAATATTTGGAATATGGCAAGAAGATATACGGAGCAGTATTTTGTAAAACACGCTGAGGCGATGGAGGGTGGATTAGATGCCACACCACTGAATCGTGATTATATGCAGAACAGGCAAATACAGTTATCTCTTTACATGGATTCTTATGAAGCCTTTTATGATGAGGAAGTTCTAAAAGAAGTATTGCCGTATGAACTGTCCGAGGTAAGGTTTGTTTGTATTCGGATTAAGGGCAGAATGATTCGCGAAAGCGACAATACAGAATGGGAATTGCGGGGAAGGGATAAACTTGCAATGTTCAGCATTCCGGAATTGGATATGATGTTGAATGATGGCGTAAGACTGAGACAGAATGAAATAGAGAGAAATTATCTCAAAATTAGTAGTGCGCATAGAGAAGAGAAAATACAAAATATTCGACATATATTCAGGACTTTTTGTTTAAAAATGAAAAAATGCGCTAATGAAATACAGCGGATTTCCAAGGGTGCGCATTACAAACTGACGATCCACAACGTGGGGCAGGGACAGGCGGTTTCCGTCAGAGCTGATAGAGAGAATATACCGTTTTTGTATTTTGATTATGGATGTGCATATGGGAAAAATTTATTTACAAGAGCGGGAGTGCCAATTGATCTGCCGACAGATAAGAACACTAGAATAGTGATTTCACACAGAGATATGGATCACTGGTATGCATATTCATTGAATCCGCTTGCATTGACTTGTCATTGGATCATGCCGAGGCAGTCATCAGTAAGGTTTAATAATTTAGTGGCAAAAATCAATGTGTCAGGCGGAAAGGTAGAGAACATAGGATTGACTCCGGAAGTCGTGGTGAATAAGAATATAAAAATCTTTAATTTTGATATATCAAATACAAGTATTATATGTAGTGCCAATTCGCATAAAAATGGTATGTCTATGTTGGTCTGTGGCAAAGATGCGTTTAAAAAGGATTTGAGAATACTGATTGCAGGAGATCAGGAATATTGTTATATGCAGGATGCATGTAAACAGAATGGGCACTTAAACATTCTCGTAGCAACTCACCACGGAGGTACATACACGCATTCAACGAGGTCGGGATGCCATACAGAAATCCCGGACCCATTGCGGGGCAACGACAATCGGTTAATTATAAGTTGTGGAAAGGGAAATACGTATCACCATCCTTCAAAATTAAGTGACTATAAAAATTGGAATTCACCAAGCACTGCAGATTATACTGAAAATGGCAATATTGTAATTGACTACTGGGGGTAGAAATGCTTAAGAATAGGGGCATAGGGAAGGATTGTAAGGGAGCGCCATCCTTCCTTAATTTCAGTTATTCTGTGCTGTACTAAAAAAGGTTATATAAGCTTAGCGGACTAGCTAGTTTCCTTCTGGCCATTTTGCAGATATACTGTCCCAGAGATCTATTAGATTCTCTTTATTATCTGGTCCTATTCAAATCAAATTACACGGAATAAAGCAATTTCTATCATCAATCGGAATAACTTCTTCATACATACAAATAATACCTCCATTAATTTTAAGATAATATACAGGTAACTTCACATTTGTAATAATGTGAAGTTACCTGTATACTATGGTCATGAAGGATGAATCCTCTTCTTATACCGGAATCTATAACTATAGCTAACGAAAGGAACCCACTACCATGCCAATCATATTTACCTGCATGCTCCCTCATCCGCCCTTGATCATTCCGGCTGTTGGCAGGGGCGAGGAGCGAAATATTCAAAAAACAATCGACGCATATCATGAAGCTGCGCGCAGAATTGCAGCGTGCCGGCCGGAGACGATTGTTCTCATCTCCCCGCATCAGATCATGTATGCCGATTATTTCCATATTTCGCCGGGGAAAGGCGCTGACGGAGATTTTGGACAGTTCCGCGCGCCCGGAGAACAAATGGCGGTTTCTTACGATACTGCTTTTGTAGAGAAACTGTGTGTATTGGCAGAGGAAAAAGATTTGCCTGCAGGTACTTTGGGCGAACATGACAAGAGGTTAGACCACGGCACCATGGTTCCCTTGTATTTTGTAAATCAATATTGGACGGAGTATCAGCTTGTCAGAGTCGGGTTATCAGGGCAGCCTCTCAGCATGCACTATGAGTTGGGACAGTGTATTCAGGGAACAGCGAATGCGTTGAACCGAAAGGTTGTTATTATCGCTAGCGGGGATTTGTCACACCGGCTGAAAGAAGACGGACCGTATGGATATCGGGAAGAAGGACCGGCATACGATGCCCGTATTATGGATGTAATGGGCAGAGCTGCTTTTGGAGAGCTTACGGAATTTCCCGAGGATTTCTGTGAAAAGGCGGGAGAGTGCGGGCACCGCTCTTTTACGATCATGGCGGGTGCCTTAGACGGAAAAAATGTGACGGCTGAAAAGCTTTCCTACGAGGGACCGTTTGGCGTAGGATATGGAATTTGTACCTATAACGTATGTGAAGACGCCTATGTACAGCTTGCCCGCGAGACAATAGAAGCCTATGTCCGGACAGGGGAAAAGATAGAAGTGCCCGATGGACTGCCGCAGGAAATGTACGAGCGTCAGGCGGGAGCGTTTGTGTCCATTAAGGAAAACGGAGGGCTTCGCGGCTGTATCGGCACGATTCAGGCGGTACAGGCATCTATAGCGGAGGAAATCATTAATAATGCGATTAGTGCGGCTGTAAGAGACCCCAGATTTTACCCTATTGAATCGGAGGAACTGGACAAACTGACGATTAGCGTAGATGTACTTGGGGAGACGGAACGTATCGATTCTCCGGATGATCTGGATGTAAAACGATACGGTGTCATTGTGACAAGGGGCTATAAACGCGGACTGCTGCTTCCAAACTTAGAGGGTGTGGATACGGTAGAGGAGCAGATAGCGATAGCAAAGGATAAGGCGGGAATCAGCGCGCAGGAAGAGGTGGAACTGGAAAGGTTTGAAGTAGTCCGTCATTATTAGAGAGGTTAGTATGAACATGGTTTGTCAGGTTTGTATGCATCATTGCACCTTATCTCCCGGGCAGACAGGACTCTGCAGGGCAAGAAAAAATGAGAACGGTCAAATTGTATGTATAAATTATGGGCGGATAACATCCATTGCGCTTGATCCGATTGAGAAAAAGCCGCTGCAGATGTTTTATCCGGGAAGCCTGATTTTATCCGTCGGAAGTTTTGGCTGTAATTTACGCTGTCCTTTTTGCCAGAACCACGAGATTTCCATGACAGACAGCGAGGGTGCCTATACAATGGAAATGACTCCGCAAATGTTAGTCGATAAGGCTTCGGCATATAAAGACGCCGGAAATATCGGGGTGGCGTATACCTATAACGAACCTCTGATCGGCTGGGAGTATGTGCGTGATACTGCCGTCTTAGTGAAAGCAGCCGGAATGAAAAATGTACTGGTGACAAATGGTACGGTTGAACTTTCGATATTGGAAGAACTTTTGCCTTACATGGATGCGATGAATATTGATTTAAAAGGCTTTCGGCAGAAATACTATGAAAAACTCGGCGGCAGTCTGGAAACCGTGAAAGAATTCATTACGCATGCAGCCGCGGACTGTCATGTGGAACTTACTACTTTGATCGTGCAGGGGGAAAATGACGAAGTTTCCGAAATGGAAGAGGAAGCGGCATGGATCGCTTCTGTGGAAGATTCCGCCGGGAAAAAGATTCCGCTCCATGTGACGCGCTTTTTTCCGCGCTTTCATATGCTTGATAAAGACGCAACAGATGTAGCGCAGATACATCTGTTGGCTGATACTGCCAGAAAATATCTGGACTTTGTGTTTGTGGGGAACTGTTGAAAAAAGATGACTTGTAGTATATAATTGAAAAATAAAAAAGTAAGGAGCATACCATGTTATTTCAGTCTTTTGCATTTATAGTTTTTCTTTTGGTAATATGGGTATGCTATTGGAAAATGCCGCCGCATTACAGATGGTGCCTGATGTTGGCGGCAGGATGTTTTTATTATTCTTTATGGAATGTAAAGTATATTGTGTTAGTTTTTGCAGCGGCCGCTTTTTCTTATGTGATGGCACGCTGTATAGAAAAGGAGACGGGGCGCAGAAGAAAAATATATTTCACGGCAAATATTATTTTTGAACTGGTTATCCTATTCGTTTTTAAATACCTTGGCTTCTTTGAGGAAATATATAACGATATTTTATCTTTGCTTGGAAGCTCTGCACAGATTTCTATTTTTCAATTGGTTCTTCCGGTTGGCATTTCTTTTTATATTTTCCAGACGCTTGCTTATGTGATAGACGTATATACGGGTAGGATTCCGGCGGAAAGACATTTCGGCTATTTTCTGGAGAGCGTTATCTTTTTTCCGATTTTACTGGCGGGGCCGATTGAAAGAATTCAGTATTTGACGGCACAGTTTAAGCAGGAAAAGTTGTTTTCCTATGACGACTCCTGTATGGCATTACAGCGTATGCTATTAGGATATATGAAGAAGATGATTATTGCGGACAGTCTTGCGGCTGTCATTAGCCGGATTTACTCTGATTTGGAGACATATCGGGGTTTTCCTTTGCTTTTGGCAATGTTATTATATTCAATCCAGATTTATTGTGATTTTTCCGGTTACTCGGATATTGCGATCGGTACGGCAGGACTATTCGGAATTACGATACACCCTAATTTTAAGCAGCCGTATTTTGCTGATTCGATTAAGGACTTTTGGAAGAGGTGGCATATCTCCCTGACTTCATGGTTTCGTGATTATGTCTATATCCCGCTGGGCGGTAACAGAGTGCCTGCTTGGAAAAACGGAAGAAATGTGATGTGTGTGTATTTATTAAGCGGTCTATGGCATGGAGCGGACTGGACGTTTTTAGTATGGGGAGGAATGAACGGCGTATTGCAGATTGCAGAGGGGATACTGGGGAAAGGAAAAGGTTTGTCGGCTTGCCCTAAAATCGTCAGGCAGATACTCACATTTGTGCTGGTGAGCATTATGTGGGTCTTTTTCAGGATGGATTCCTTAGCAGATGCGGTCTTTGTCATAGGGCATTGTCTGGACGGGATCGGCGCATTGGGTGCATATATAGTGGGAGGGATTCGATTATTGTCGCTTCCGCGGATGCAGGTTTGTCTGTTGGCGGTATTTTTAGTGATATTATTCTTTTTCGACTGGATGCAGGAAAAGGGAAAAATGAAAGTATTTCATGGATATCAGGTAAGTATTGTGCTTCTGATTGCGATGCTATATTATTGCAAATATGGAATTGACAGCAGCACTTTTATTTATTTTCAGTTTTAAAAGCGGTCGTGCAGACTGAGCAAAGGACATGGTTATATAAATGAAAAAATTTCTGGTAAGAACAGCAGGGATTGTCTTCGGAGCGCTCCTTATGTTTCTGCTGATAAATATAGCATATTATAAAGTAACAAATGATCAGAGACAGGTTGCGTTTGAGGTATATGACGCGGTTGACAGAGCGGGTGTCAATGAAGGATATACAGGGCTGGTTTTAGGAGATAGTGTGGCAAGGCAGGTGTTTCAACCGAAATATCAGGACGAAAGTGATGATATATGTTATCTCGCGACAAATCAGGCTGTCACGACAGTCGGGAACTTTATGCTGCTGGAAAGGTTTATAGAAAATAATCCGCAGCTCGAAGATGTATATTATGTGGCAAGGCCGGACAGCATTATGGGAAATGTCAATTTTATATACACATATAGTTATTTTGTGACGCCTTTATATAATGAGTCGATGAGGCAATACTTAGAACCAGAAACAAGGGAGGAAATTGAGACTACTTTTGGCAGGTTTTGTTCGCAGAAGGAATTCCCCAAATGGCTGCTTGCAAAATATCCTAAATTGTTGGATATTTATCAAAACGATTGTAGGAACATCTTACAGTTTCGTAAATGGACAGGCGATGCAGAAGAAGCGGATATGGCAGCGCTGTATCTTGGAAAAATGAAAGCGGTTTGCGATGAAAAGAATATAAATTTTCATCTGTTGTCGGCACCGCTTCCGGAGGGTTATCAGTATTCTTTTGAGGAGATGGAAGAGAGACTGGATTTTGAGGGGAAAGAGGAACTGATTCGGGAATGTGCTGACAGCATAATATACGTGCAGAAAGATGAACTGGTAGATGGTGTTCATATGAGTGATTCTTTTCTGGAAAAGAACAGAGAAGGAATCAAGGAAAGAATAATGAACGAAAGCCGAAGGAGGAATGAGCCAAAATGATTTTAACGTTGATGAACTGGATTTATATAACATTGACGGTTGGTATCATAGGTATCGGTTTTTTGATATTGTTACATAAAGTAACAGGGTATGCATGCAAAGAGATAGATGTCTGTCTTTTTATCGGAATTGCACTGGTAACAGCGTATGCGGAGGGCTTTAGTTTATTTTGTAAAGTGGCCGGATTGGCCAATATGGTTTTGATATTGATCTGCATATTGATATGTATCTTGTGCAGAAAAAGAATGAGGGATTTATTAAAAGCAGTTATCAGTAAAGCAGGATCAATACGAGAGAATAAACTGTCTAAATCGGCCGTTATGCGAGGCATATTTGTTATAGCGGTATTTGTGTTATTTTGGATAATTGCGTGTCAGAGAGCTTATCATGCGGATACTGATTTATATCATGCCCAGTCCATCAGGTGGATTGAAGAATATGGTCTAGTAAAAGGGCTTGGAAATCTGCATCATCGTCTGGCATATAATAGCGCTTTTATGCCTTTGCAGGCATTATACAGTTGGGGATTTCTGATTGACCAGTCCATGCATGTTATGAATGCATATTTATGTATGCTGGTGTCACTGTATGCTTTGATAACATGTTCTTGTCTGCAAGGAAAGCATAAAGGTTCGGACTGCTTCAAACTGGTGATTTTTTTATACAATATTATGAATGTAGTTCTGATGGCCTCACCGGGAACAGATAATTTTGTATTGCTGTTTTTGCTCTATATATTAAGTAAGTGGTGTGATTATGTCGAGGAAAAAGACAAACAGGCAGAAGCTTATGGGATATTGTGTTTGTTGGCGTTATATGCACTGACAGTGAAAGTTTCTGTTGCCATGATCATGTTGTTGGTAATAAAACCTGCGGTAAAATTACTGAAAGAAAAACGGTATCAGTCAATTATTCTTATGATTTTTGCGGGGATATTTATATTATTGCCGTTTTGTTTCAGAAACTTTTTTATATCGGGTTATTTTTTATATCCCGCAACTATAACGGGTTTTTTTGATGTAGATTGGAAAATGCTTCCGTATTCCGTGAACTTTGACAAACAGGAGATTACATCACGGGCGCGAGGGATATTTGATATGGAACGCTACAGCGAAGCATGTAATATGAGTCTCTTAGAATGGCTTCCGATTTGGTGGAGTGCCAAAGAACTTTGGCTTAAGATAATGCTTGTAGTAAATATTGCGCTGCTGCCCGTTTTTCTCGGAATTAATATAGTCAGGGTAGCCAGAAAAGATGTTTCTTATGATATTGTAGTTAATATGACAGTAATGATTCAGTTTATCTATTGGTTAATGACGGCTCCGAACAGCAGATATGGAAGTGTTGTATTGTTTTTAGTTCCCGGTATGTTTATTATTCATGTATTAGAAATGAGTAAGGATGGGTTTCAGCGGATTTACGCAAAATCGGCAGCTGTTATGGTGGGAATACTCTTGCTGTGTTTTACCTATCGGACCGTCACAATTATCGAGAAGATACCATTAAAAAGGTCTTCCTATTATGTGCGCCGTGAGTGTGACGAGCTGGAATGGGAGGGCATAACGATGTATACACCAATAGAGAATTGCAATACCGGATATTATTGTTTCCCGGGCGCAACATATCCTGGGCGGCTTCCGTATCTGGAACTGCGGGGAGACACGATCCAAGATGGATTTCGTATAAAAGAAGAATATAAACACATCCATTTGACAACTTATGGTACTATTATAGAGTAATGTTATTTGTGAAAGAGGAGAACCTAAGATGTATCGCGTAGAAGATAAATATAATTGCAGCGAAACACAGCTCGTGATACTGCAATCCCGGATGGAAGCTGCGCTTCGACCGGACATCAATGAGGGCGGGCCGGAAGGCTACAGCATTGTAAGTCTTTATTTTGACGATCTTCAGGATTCCTGTCTGCAGGATACGGAAGATGGTGTGAATCGGCGTAATAAGTACAGGATCAGGATCTATAACGATTCTCTGGATGTGATCAAGCTGGAAGTGAAGACCAAGCAGGATAACCGAATTCAGAAGAAGTCGAAGACAATTTCCCAGGCGGAGATGGAGAGCCTGATGCGGGGGGAGTGTATTGCGGAGGAGAACTCTTTTGAGGATCCGGCGACATTGTTTAATGTGGCGATCAAAAACGGAGGGCTCAGGCCGAAAGTGATCGTGGCCTATGAACGCAAGGCATATGTGTATGAGCCGGGTAATGTGCGAATCACCTTTGACCGCAATGTGCGTGCCAGCAGTCGGGTAGAAGATTTTGGACAAAGAAATATCAGCTATGATTTTTTACAGGAGTATGATAAGGTATTAGAGGTGAAGTATGACGAGTTCATACCGGATTTTCTGCTGCAATTACTGGAAGTGGGCAATATGCAGCAGTCTGCGTACTCTAAGTATCAACTATGTCGGGAGAGAATGGATCTTTCATAAATTTAATACACAAAGGAGAATGACCATGTCAATTAAAGATGTAATCAAAAATAGCGTATATGAGAGCCTGGGCGGCGGTACGAATCTGTCTGTCAAAAGTATATTGCTTCTCATGGTGATAGCAGTTCTGGTGGGACTGTATATCTATGCGGTGTACAGGACGTCCTCTAAGTCCGCGTTCTACTCAAAGGATCTGAATGTGACGATGGCAGGCATGCCGGTCATTGTGGCGGCGATCATGATCGCAATGCAGTCAAATCTGCTGGTGTCTCTGGGTATGGTGGGTGCGCTTTCCATTGTCCGTTTCCGTAATGCGATCAAGAATCCGCTGGATCTTCTGTATCTGTTCTGGTCTATCAGTGCGGGCATTATTGTGGGAGTCGGGCTTTATACGCTTTCTTTGGTGCTCTGTATCGTGATGACGATCCTGCTTTTGCTGCTGGATATGGTGCCGAATGCAAAAGCGCCGGATCTTCTGGTGTTGAGAGCGCTGGCGACAGAGATCGACTATGCGGAGGTCGAGAACATTTTAAAGAGCTTCTGTAAATACCATAAGGAGAAGTCCAGAAGTATCAAAAACGGCGAGACGGAGCTGATCATTGAGATCAGGACAGCTAAGAAGGAAGAGCTTTTGGAGAAATTTTCCAAGATCAAGTGTATGACACAGATCAACTGCATCTCCCACGATGGAGAGTGCAGGGTATAATTGTTGCAACAATAGCTTTTAGAGAATTGACAAAGATTGCTTGTGTCAATTCTCTTTTTTGTGGTATGATAATAAGGATAATGGTAGACATAACATTGCAACCACTCGCAGGAGGAATATTTTGTTTCAGATAGAAGATTTTATAAGTACACGAAGAAAAAGAAATATTCGAGGCTTTGCGTTGCTGCTCTGTTTTGCTCTCTGTCTGGAGAATGCTTCTCTGACAACGCGGGCGGCAGAGCCTGTGATGGCGGAAGAGTCCCAAGCGGCAACAGAGGAGGGCTTTTCGGACGAGGGAGATACCGATCAGGAGGATGACATGGAATCGGAGTCTGATCAGGAGGATAGTGATCCGGATGGTGAGCAGGAACAGGAGTCCGGACAGGAGAACGGTGATCCGGAGGACGGACAGGAACAGGAGTCTGAACAGGAGAACGGCAATCCGGATGAAGAGCCAGAGCAGGTCTCGGAGAATACGTTGGACACGATCTCTGAAAATACATTGGAAAGTATTTCTGAAAACAGTCTGGACGAGGAGCGGCAGGCGCTGATCAAGAAGGCGGAGGCGGCTTTTGATGAGTTGCTTTCTGAAAAGCCCTTGATGGCGCTTCTTTACAATACGGAGCAATACGACCTTCGCAAAGAGGCGGATGAAAACAGTGCGGACAGAGCAAAACTGGAGATTGGACAGACCCTGTATATCAATGCTGTTACAATCACGGAGAATGATGTCTGGTATCAGGCGCAGTACTGGTTGAATGGTGCCGAGGGCACAGGATATGTGCAGAGCTATTATCTGGCTTACTCGGATGAGGATTGGCTTGCATGGGAGGAGGAATATCTTTTCCCGATTCTGGCATTAGGCGAGGATGAATATGAGAGCACTGCCTATGGCATGGCGGCACAGTCCATGATCTCTCTGTATGCGGTGGATACTTCCGATGTCTCCGCTTTTCCGGGGTCTTATCAGTCTGCGCTCAGAAGTTTGAAAAGCGCGCATCCGAACTGGACCTTTGTGCCCATGAAGACGGGGCTGGATTTTAATACGGCGGTCTCCAAGGAGATGGGAGATAAGAGTCTGATCCAGAAGACGGACAGTAATGTTTCCAAAGGCTGGGTGGGGAATGCCTGTCCCACCGAGAGTGGCTGGTATTATGCCAAGCAGCCGGCGGTGGCATATTACATGGATCCTCGCAATTTCCTGACAGAAAGCTATATTTTCCAGTTTGAGCAGTTGACCTTTAACAGCTCTTATCACACGGAATCCGCAGTGCAGACTTTCCTGAACGGAACCTTTATGAAAGGAACACTTTCGGATGACTCGGCGGGACGCACCTATGCCCGGGCATTTTATGAGATCGGTAGCGGCAGAAAACTCAGCCCAATCCATCTGGCTTCTCGTGTTTACCAGGAGCAGGGGCAGGGCACTTCCGGGCTGATCTCCGGCACCTATCCGGGATATGTGGGTTATTATAATTATTTTAATGTGGGCGTCAATGGATCCTCCTCGGAGGAGAAGATCAAAAAGGGCCTGGAATATGCGAAGAGTCAGGGGTGGAACACCCGCTATAAATCTCTGGAGGGCGGCGCTGCCACAATCGGGAATAATTATATTTTAAAATATCAGGATACGATTTATCTGGAAAAATTTAATGTGGATAAAAACAGTCCTTATGGTGTTTATAATCATCAATACATGCAGAATATCCAAGCGCCTGCCAGCGAGTCTACAAGCACGAGGAAAATGTATAGTAATGCAGGCTCTTTAAACAGTGCCTTTGTGTTCAAGATCCCGGTCTACGAAAATATGCCGGATGATACGTATTATCCGACACTGAGTTTGAATAAGACAAATTTGACGATGAATAAGGGGGATTCGCAGCAGTTGATTCTGTCTGCAGATGGCATTGCTCTGGACGGTAGTGAAGCGAAGTGGACGAGCGGCGATTCTTCTGTAGCGAAGGTAGAAAATAATGGACTGGTCACGGCAGTGGATAAAGGCGAGGCTGTGATCACGGCGTCTTTTCAGGAGGTGGAGGTTTCCTGTAAGGTGACGGTAAAGATTCCGCTGCAGAACATTTCTTTGGATAAAACAGAGATCCGATTGCGCCGGCCTGATACCGTGGTTACCGATACGACGGGCTTGAGCCCGACGGAGAAAGCAGAGAATACAGCGACTGCCGCTCTGCAGGTATCTTTTGACCCGGCTGACACGACGGCGGATCGAACCATTGTCTGGGCCTCGTCGAATTCAAAGATCGCTACAGTGAAGGCAGACGCAGAGGATCCGACCAGAGCCGTGGTGACTGCAGTTGGTACAGGAGAAGTGAAGATAACAGCCAAAGCTTCCAAGGCAGGCAATAAGACGGCAACCTGCAAGGTATTTGTCAGCGCGCCCATTTACCGTCTGGTATTGACGAATCGGAACGCGCAGGAAACAGATCCGACAGATCGGGCCACAGTATTTGCGGGACAGAGCATCAATCTGTCGGCAGAGTATTGGCCTAAGGATACCACCTCGGATACCAAGGTGACCTGGAGCAGTTCGGACACAAATGTGGCTGCGGTGGCGAATGGTAAAGTGACGGCGGTGGGAACTGATCCCAAGAAAAATACGGCGGTCATCACGGCGGCGGTGGCGGGGTATGAAGCGAGCTATACGATCGTGCTGGAGAGATGTACGGTTACGTTTATGAAACAGGATGGCACAACGGCGCAGGGAGAGCCAAAGTGGACAGAGCTGGGGCAGACGGAGACTGTGTCCTATGGCGGTACATTGCCTGCGGAGACGATACGGGCCAGAGAGGAGATGCTTGGGGCGGAACCCGAGAACAGGCTTTTTATCGGCTGGTATACGGGCGAGAACGGTACAGGCAACAGATTTGACGAGAATACCACGGTTCACGACAAAAATGTTACGCTGTATCCCTATTATGCAAAGCTGGGAGAGGGCTTTTATGTTCTCCCTATAGGGGATCAGACCTATACCGGCAGCGGGATCAAACCGGCGATGCAGGTCTATGACAGTGTATCCTATGAAACCGGTGACAAAGACCTGATTGAATTGGTGTTGAACCGGGATTATACGGTGTCTTATAAAAATAATAAAAATGTCAATCTGGACGGGAAGCCTGTCCCCACCATTACTGTCAAGGGAAAGGGCAACTACACTGGAACACAACAAGTGACCTTTAATATTGTTCCGAAGGCACTGACAGATACGGATATCACAGCGGACGATATTATTGTGGCGTACAATGGCAAAGTCATTAAGAGTGTGCCTACAGTATATCGGAACGGGAAAAAGCTGATAAGAAATACGGATTATACGGTGACTTACCCGTTGACAGAAAAGGGCGCTTATCAGACGGCGGGGATTCATCCCATCGTGATTACGGGCAAGGGAGGCTATACAGGAAAGATCACGGTCTATGAGAACATCACGAAAGAGGTACTTCTCAGCAAAGTCAGTGTGTCGGCGATTCCGAAGCAGACCTACACTAATGAGCAGATGAAGGAGGAGGGCGGCATTAGGCCTGCGTCTCTGAAAGTGACCTATAAAAAGGAGCCGCTGGTGGAAGGGCAGGATTACACTGTCACCTACAATAATGACCAGAGTGTCGGCAAGGCAACGGCCACGCTCACAGCGGTGGAGGGCAGCGGCTATATCGGCAGCAAGAGTGTGACCTATCAGATCGTGGGAACATCCATCACCAAGGCGAAGGTAGCAGGGCTGGAAAACAAACCATATGTGCAAATGGATCAGACGCAGGGTACAGAGAGCGAGGAATACGAAAAGACCTATCAGGAAGTGCTGCAAACCTCCGGGACATACAGCCTGACGCTGAATGATCGTGTTCTTGTGGAAAGTACGGATGGCATTAATGGCGACTATGTAGTGTCTTATACTGGCGCGGCGAAAAAAGGCGCAGTTAAGGCAGGGACTGCCACCATCATTTTTAAGGGTATCAATGAGTACAGCGGTCAGTTGAAAAAAACCTACCGGATTCTGCCCTATGAATTTAAGCCGGAGCGGATGGGAACCGGACAGGATATTACGGTCAATTATTATACACAGGATGAGCCGGAGGTGGAAAAGACGGCCGGTTTCGATGGAATCAATATCAATGGAATCACCACGCCCTATGTAAAAGGCGGCAGTAAGCCTACTGTCCTTCTGTCCTTCCGAGGGCAGGCGCTCACACCCGGCAAGGACTACAGTATCAGCTATCGGAATAACAATGCTCTGACAACGGCAGAGATGGAGGAGAAAAAGCTGCCGGCATTTACGATTACCGGTAAGGGCAGTTTTAAAGGGAAACTTACCGGAACCTTTACGATCACGGATGGCAGGATAAATGATAAAGTTACCATGACATTAAAGGACGTGGTTTACCGGGAGAAGAAAGACGCCTATAAGACGAAAGCGGTGTTGAAGGATGTGAGCGGTAAGACACTGGCGGCTGGCAAGGATTACGATAAAAATCTGGAATATACCTATGAGGAAGATACAGAGGTACTGGTTTCGATGGATGGAGAATCTTCCTTGGAGCTGCGCAAAGCGAAAGATTTTGTGAAAGAGGGAGATATTCCGCAGGCAGGGACATCGATCCGTGTAACGGCATGGGGAATAGGCGCTTATCAGGGAAACGGTGATGCGGAGTGCTCTGCAGTCTATCGGATCGTGGCGGCGGATTTTACGAAGGCGAAGGTAAAGGTGAGCGCAAAGGTTTATCAGAATGGCCGTCCTGTCCTTCTGACGGCGGAGGATCTGACTCTGACTGTAGGCGGTGCAGAGGAGCCGCTGATCTTAGGGAAGGATTATATCATAGAGGAAAAAACTTATGTAAACCACGCGAAAAAGGGGAAAGCGAAGGTGACTCTGCAGGGCATCGGGAACTATGGAGGTGAGAAGACCATTACCTACACTATTGGTGCAAAAAAGCTGTGGTGGTATTAAGATTTTCTTAAAAACACAAGATGTTGTGTCTTTTTCTCTTGCATAATACAATTACAGATGTTATAATCAGAACCATCATAGGGTGACATAATGTACGCATGAGAAAAGGTGGAAAAGCAATGAGAAAAAGAAGAGTATTGGCATTATTGTTGGCACTCAGTCTGACAGTGAGCGGAAACAGCATGACGGTTCTGGCGGCGGAGCAGGGGATTGAGCCGGCTCTGACAACGCAGGATGAACCAACAGAGACCGCGTCAGAGGAAGAGGAACTGACGGAGGAAGCCGCAGGGGAGGAATCGTCTGCGGGGGAAGATAAATCCGAAGAAACAGGGGAGACCGGAGAAACGGATCCAGGTGAGTCGAAGGACGAAAGCGATACGGATGAGAGCTCTGAAAAAGAGGAGACAGAAGATCCTGGGCAGGAGGAAGCTGCGCAGGATGATTCTGTTTCTGAGAATGATATAACTGCTGACGCGGAAGAAAAAGAAGATGTGGAGAAAGAGCAGCGTGCTGAGGTTCGGATGATGACCTTCACGGACGATGCCGGACTGCAGATCACCTACGATGCCAATGCGGCGAGAAGTAATGCAGATGCGGCGGTCATCACGGATGGTGTACTGACGAAGTTCTCGAGTGATGTGAAAGGCGTTGTCGATCTGCGTGAGAAGACGGAGATCACATCTATCGGAGAAGCTTTTAAATCTAACGAAAATATCACCTATGTTATGCTGCCCAAAACAGTAACAAGCATGGCGGATGGGGCTTTTCAAGGCTGTGTGGCGTTAAAGGGCATATCCATACCCTCCAGATTAACAGCTGTCGGAAATAGCGTCTTTAGCGGATGCATCGCATTGACACAGATAGCACTCCCTAACAGCGTGACGGAGATCGGGGCGAACGCTTTCAAGGGTGACAGCAAATTGTTTATGGTCAATATGGTAAGCGCGAATTATGCTAAGTTAACGACCATTGACAGCAGCGCCTTTGAGGGCTGTTCCAAGCTGGAATTTTTCTGTTCGGACGAAGCATATAAGCTGCCGGACAGTGTCACAACGATCGGCGCCAACGCATTTAAGGACTGTAAGAAAATAGAAGAAGTAAAGATGCCGGATGGGATTACCTCCTTGGGAGAGGCGGCGTACAAGGGCTGTTCCGGCATTCGGGAAGTGACGATAGCTGCGGGTCTGGAAGCAGTATCGCAGTCTGCATTTGCAAATTGTACTAACCTGATAAAGTTGACATTCAGCATGAGGAATCCTGTCTCGGTGACAATAGCATCGTATGCCTTTGAAAACTGCAAACAGTTGACAAATGTGGAACTGCCTCAGTGGGTAATAGAAGTAAGGGAGAATGCCTTTAATGGCTGCACAGGATTGCAGAGAGTATATATCAAGAACTTTTTAATAAAGTTGAAAGATGGTGCGTTTCCGGATAATGATGGCTTGTGTATCGTTGGAGAAAAGGGTTCGAATGCATCTAAATATCCTAAAAACGGAAGGCCGCGATTTGTTGCCATTGACGATGCGGAAGGGAACGAGACAGAATATTACACTTATACTAAGAAGTTGACAGGTCTCGATCTCGTGGCGGAAGATATCAAACTTATTGTCTCGACAGAGACGGGTACTTCTCCCAAGGATATCAACGAGATTGTTAATTCAGGTGGGCGTGGTGTTAAGGCTGGTACGAAATGTTATGTGATCATCGACTATGGAACATGGAAAGAGAGAGTAAAACTGGTATCACTCAAATGTAACGGGGAGGACGTTAAATATGAGAAGGGTACCTATACTTTTAGTATGCCGATTGGCGGTGCGGCGATCACAGCGGAGTTTGAGCTCGCTTCTTCCAACATTAAGATCGAGGGAAGCAGTGAGACGATTGAGGGACGCCTGTCCTCCGAGTCGAACTACGATTATAATGCTAAAGCAGCCAAAATGAAGGTGGGGCAGTCTGCAAAGTTTTATCTGGTCAACACTCAGGGCGAGAACGAAGTCAGAATTCCCACATCCAAGATTACTTATAAAGTGACGACCGGTACGGGTGTGGTGTCTGTTGATAAGAACGGAACGATCAAAGCCTTGAAGAAGGGTGATGCCATTGTGGCAGCAACGGTCAAGACAGAGAACGATGAACTGGTTACGAAGAAGGTGGATATTGATGTAGAGGATGCCTCGATCAATCATATCAGCGTATTATTGGCGGATCCGAGTGTAAGTGACGTCTTGACGATTGAGAAGGATGAGACGGGGATCAAAGGGGTTTCCGTCCCGACGACATCGGTTGCAAAGGGTTATACATTTGGAATTACAGCGTCTGCATTCGGAACGAAAGAGGACGATGAAGAGATGGCGGTTTCCTTTACATGGAGCAGCAGTGACGCAAAGGTGGCCAAACTGAAAAAAACATCTACCACGACGGCTTCATCGGAAAACGAGATCACGATTCCGAAAGGGGCGGATGGCGAAGCGACGATCACTGTGGCGGCTGTAGGGGCAGATAAGAAGAAAGTGACAAAGCAGTTTGTAGTCAGCGTGCAGAGTTATGAACCCCGTCTGACGGCCACGAAGATTACGGTCAATCCCAATCAGGAGGCGGGGGCTACGACCATAGGTCTCATTGAAGCTTATGGACAAAAGATTGATGAGAATAAGAATCTGACGATCGAGATTAGTGATAAGAACAATGGGGAGCCAGTCAGTGGAATTAGGTTTGAGTTTTTAAGGAGAACAAGTTCAGTCTTGACTTATAAGGTATCTGCGGTGTCAACGGTGCCGGAGAAAACCTACAATGTGAAGCTGAAGGTTCAGGTGGGAGAAAATAGTAAGAGCGTCTTCGAGCCTGCACTTACCATTGTAGTCAAGAAATCAACGCCGAATCCGACGGTGAGCTTTGACAAGAAAACGAAGATCAATCTTTTCTATGCCAATGATAAGACAGAGATTCAGCCGATCATCGGTAAGCTGGGGGACGCTGAGATCTCGGAGTACAGCCTGGAGCCGTTGACTGAGAGCGATCACAAAAATTATGAAGATGATGTCAAGTTTACAGAGAATTTCCGGATAGATCCTGTAAGCGGAACGATCACTCAGAAGGCGGAGCAGTTACTTAAAAACAAATCCGGGAAACCGGTACTGACGGGTTATCTGGTGCTGAAGTTTAAGGGCTATAGCAGTAATCTTGTGAAGAAGTATAAGATCACGATCCCGACGCAGACGGTGGCGCCGTCCTATGTGCTGGACAGAACGACAGATACCTTTGGTAATCGATTCGAGGGCAGCCAGGAAGTCTTTCTGAAACTTTTGGATAAAAAAACGAAGCAGCCTATTGCGTGGGATGAAGACTATAAGGTGGAGGTAGATACGAGTAGTACTACATATATGTTTACCAACCCAAGAGTTGAGGAAGGTGAAGATGGTTGTACCGGTATCAAGGTGTCGATTCTTCCTATAGGCTCAACCGGCAAGCTGGTCATGAAGGTCAGCAACAAGAACTGGGCAGAGGGTAAGGAGTTCAAGTTCACCTACAATATTAAGATAGATACCAAGGCAAGCAAACAGAGTTTGAAGAAGGCAACGATTACCTTAAATGCAACTTATCCGGATTCAGAAGCATCCTTTGAACTGGTATCGAATCATCTGGACGAGAAAATCACCGGGGTACAGGAGTTTAAGGCGCAGTCTACGGATAAAACCGTGGAGCAATATAACAAACTGGCTGTGACTTGCGAAGATGGAGAGGGAACGATCAAACTGGCTGCTCAAGGAGCGGATATCAAAACTGGCAACTATAAATATGTTTATACTTATATGCAGGAGGGCAAGGAAAATAAGGTCACTCTGACGGTAAAAGTCACCAGGACCATGCCGACAGTCACGCTCAAGGGAACAAATGCATTTAATCTGGCGGCAAAGAACGGTGACGAGTATGTAGAAGTCTCGGAAATGACGATGACGGTGAAGAATCTGCCGGAGTATCAGAAGTATGTGGAGAACAGCACTCCGCAGCCTGTACAGCCGGGCGGTGGCGAAACCAGTACAGGCGGTGGCACGGAGCAAGGCGGTAATGGATCAAGTGGCGACAATGGTGATTTGACTGAGCCAAAGACAGTCTCTGCATTGGCGGAGCCGAATCAGTCGGTTAACCCTAAGTTCTATAGACTGGACCCCAGCGAGACTTTTAATAGTCTTAGATTTATAACCAATGGATATAAGGAAAGTATTCCGAGAGACTATTTTGACTTCGAGTGGATTGAGGATGATGAGGGTGCAGGCGGTAGGCTTCAGATTTCCTTGTTGCAACAAATGCCCGCCAAGACCTATAGTCTGAAAATGAAGCCGATTTATAAGAATGGCGAGAATACTATCATTACCAAGGAGGTCAGCATCAATATCAAGGTATATAGCGGAACCATTTCTTCTGTCAAATTAAGCGCGAAGGGCAAGATCAATCTTCTGGATCGAAATGGGGAGATTACGGAAAAGAATGCGATTCGTTATACGCCTACTGTAGCCAATTTGAAGGATACCCTAAAGGAGGTTAAGTTGTATGAGACCTATCCGACTCTTGATGACTTGACGGATGACAGTAAAGTGAGCACATTGTTTAGAGCGGAGAAAACCTTGGACAAAAAGTCCTTCTATATTGTGCCGGAGGATGGTGTTAAACTGGAGAATAACAAGAGTTATACGCTGTATGTCTGGGTGGAGATGGAAAACTTTAAGTATATAGAAGCATTGAATCATGGATTGATGTGTAATACGCCGATCAAGGTCAAAACAGCACAAGTTCTTCCCAAGGTGAAGACAGATAAGACGGCAGTAGATCTTTATTTATCCAACAAGGACTATGAGGCGACCTTTGAGGTGCAGAAGTCGGATGTGAAGTCGATTGGTGCAATAAAGGGTATTGCCTTTGGAGAGAAGGATGAGAAAGCTGAAAGCTCCTTTGATATTACCGGATTTGAGCCACAGGAGAATGGTTCTTTGCTGGTTCATATGAAATTGAAATCGGGTGTATCTTATGGATGTAATACGACCAATAAGATTACCATGTATATTCAGTTCGAGAATCAGGGAACGAATACGGCAGGTACGCCGGTCACCATGAATGTGAAGATCAATAAGTAAAAGAAAAACAGCGGTCATTTGACCGCTGTTTTTTAGTCCCCGTTCTTTAAAAACCGAATATATTTCAACAGATCACGCCTGTCCTTGGCGTTCAGCTTTTGAAGATCGTAGACCACATCGTGCATGGTAACATCGCCCAGATACTTTCCGTTCAGGTTTGTGTTGCCAAGATATCCGGAATCAGCGCCCAAGAGATAATCGGTGCTGACCTGATAATATTTTGAAAGTTTGACCACGGCCCAGATCGGAATGTCTCTATGACCGTTTTCATAGTTGGAGTAGGTTTGCTGTGATACGCCCAGATATTCGGCGATTGTCTTTTGCTTGATGTCATTATCTTCCCGCAAATCTCTGATGATCCGACGCAGCTCCTTCATGGTGATACAGGACCCCCTTCTGACTATCATGATTGACACTTTCGTTGTTTTAAATGCTATCACACAACAAAAAGTTGTAGAAAGGAAACTACAAAAAGAAGAGGGAAGAAAAGAAATACAACAAAACATTGTATGGCAAACAATGCACTTATATTGTATTTTCCGGGGAAACAGGGTAGAATGAATAAGAGTATCGCTGGGACATGAAGGAAATGAGTGACAAAGAGTGGAAAAGAAGAAAAAGATCGTATTTATCATTCACAATATGACCGGCGGGGGGACAGAACGAGTTGTTTCCCTTCTGAGCGGCGAGTATGTGAAACGTGGCTGTCAGGTGGCGATCATGCAGTTTGCGGGATATGAGCATGCCTATGAACTGGATGATCGGGTGGAAGATTTTTCGGTTGGGGAGCAGTCGAGAGGGAATCCTCTGGTCTGGGGCAAACGGATTTTGGACATGCGCCGCTACTTTAAAGAAAATCCGGACTGCCATATTTTTGCTTTTGCGGTTATGGGAGCAGTGTTTTCGACCATTGCGACGATCGGGATGAGACGGCCTTTGCTGGTGGCGGAACGCAGTAACCCTGAGAGTTGGAACCTGAAAGGATTGCGTAACTGGGCTTATCGGCGCGCCGATGTGATCACCTTCCAGACAGCGGACGGTATCAGTTATTTCCCGAAGGATATCGCGCGGAAGGCAGTGATCATTCCCAATCCCGTTGATGCAAGTATTCCGCTGCGGTATGAGGGAGAACGGGCAAAAAAGATTGTGGCGGTGGGCAGGCTGCACGGTGAGAAAAATCATGCGTTGCTTCTGGAAGCTTTTGCGGATTTCAGAGAACAGAGAGAGGACTACGAGCTGCATATCTACGGAGAGGGTGAGCTGGAAGAAAAACTGAAGGCTTATGCTGAGGAGCTTGGAATTGCAAAGAGCGTTGTATGGCATGGTTTTTCCAGACGGGTCAAGGAAGAAATCGTAGACAGCCGTATGTTTGTGCTTCCTTCGGATTATGAAGGGATATCAAATTCCATGCTGGAAGCGCTGGCTATGGGAATTCCCACGATATCCACAGATTGTCCTATCGGCGGTGCCAGAGTTTATATAGAGGATGGTGTGAGCGGTCTGCTTGTGCCGGTGAGAGACCGCAGGGCGATGGCGGAAGCCATGCTCAAGATAGCACAGGACGACGTCTTGGCGGAACGGCTTTCCGTGAATGGGGCGAAGGTGAGGGAACAGTATTCGCTTGACAAGATCGCAGAACGTTTTCTGGAGGCGGCAAATATTTATGAGTAAGGTATTGGTGATCAATCCTATTTTATATACGGCGGAGACAAATCAGATTCCTCAGGTGGATTCTATCAAGGATACCATGATTTATACGCTGTGTCTCGGCTTTTTGCGGATAGGACATGAGGTGACGCTTGCTGCCGCCGAGGATTACAGACCTACGGTCAAGGAACAGTATGATTTTCCGGTGCTTTGGTTTCGGACAATTTTTCATAAGCTGTTTTTGCCCCGGTGCTTTCCCTATATGCCCGGGCTCCATAAATATTTAAAAAACCATCAAGAATATGACATAATTATCACAAGTGAGGTTTTTGCGACATGGTCCTATACGGCTGCAAGACTTGTTCCGGAAAAGACGATTATCTGGCATGAGCTGGCAGCGCACAACAATATGCTGCATAAATTACCATCTAAGATTTGGTATCATCTGGTGGCGCGCTGTCTGATGCGCCGGGCGCGGGTGGTGCCCCGATCGGAGGAGGCGGGGGCTTTTATCGGGCAGTTTTTACCCAGAGTGGAAAAGGACCCCATTGATCACGGCGTGGATTTGGAAAGGTTTTCGCTGTGTGGAGAACGAGAGGATTGCTTTGCGGTGGTGTCCCAGCTCATTCCCCGCAAACGGATCGATCATACGATAGAGGCTTTTGCCAGGTTTGTGAAGATGGGTCATTTTTCCTACCGGTTAAAGGTGATTGGAACCGGTGAGGAGGAAGAGGCGCTTAAGAATCTGACCCGCAGGCTGGGGATGGAAGAAAAGGTGGATTTTTTGGGAAAACTTTCTCACGAGGAATTACTTCCCATGGTGGCTTCCGCCAAAGCGCTTTTAGTGTCTACGGAAAAGGATAACAACATGGTTTCCATCGTGGAGAGCATTGCGCTGGGCACGCCGGTGGTAACTACTTCCGTTCCTTACAATGCATCCTATATCAGGCGGGAGAAGCTGGGTATTGTGGAAGATGACTGGTCAGCTGACACACTTGTCAGAATTGTTTCGGAAAACGAGCGATACGTGGCGAATTGTCTTGCCTACAGATGCAAGATCTCCAATAAGGCTTGTGCGGAGAGATTTCTGGAGCTTGCCGCCCTTGCTTTTTAGGGGGTATCCATGTAAAATGTAGAATATGGAAATACGGAAAGGGAAATGGTGAAACCCATGAAAATAGCAGTGGCGGGAACAGGATATGTAGGCTTGGTAGCGGGCGTCTGCTTCGCAGAGAAGGGGCATGACGTCACCTGCGTGGATGTAGACGAGGCCAAGGTAAAGAGGATGGAGGCGGGCGAGAGCCCCATCTATGAGGAGGGGCTGGAGGAGCTGATGCAGAAAAACAATGCTGCAGGCAGGCTCCATTATACTACGGACTATGCCGGGGCTTATCGAGATAAGGATGCGATCTTTATCGGTGTGGGTACGCCGGAACAGCCTGACGGTTCCGCTAACTTAAATTATATTGCTACGGTGTCCAGACAGATCGCGGAGTCCGTGGAGCGGGACTGTCTGGTGGTGGTAAAATCCACGGTACCGGTGGGAACCAATGATAAGGTGGAACAGTTCATCCACGATTTTCTGGTCCGGGATGTAAAGGTGGAGGTGGCCTCCAATCCGGAGTTCCTGGCACAGGGCTCGGCGGTGCGCGACACGCTGCACGCCGCCCGTATCATCATCGGTACGGAGAGCAGGGAGGCGGAGGCGCTTCTCAAAAAGATATATGAGCCTTTTGGATTACCCATCGTCTCTGTGAACAGGCGGTCAGCTGAGATGATCAAATATGCCAGCAACGATTTTCTGGCGTTAAAGATTTCTTATATGAATGATATTGCCAATCTCTGTGAGCTGGTGGGAGCGGATATCGATGCAGTGGCGGAGGGCATGAGCTATGATGCAAGGATCGGCGCGAATTTCCTGAAGGCCGGGATCGGTTATGGCGGCAGCTGCTTTCCCAAGGACACGAAAGCACTCAAATATCTGGCCGGGCAGTATGGTTATCAGTTAAAGACGGTGGAGGCGGCAGTGGATGTGAACGCGGTCCAGAAGACCAGGCTCTACCAGAAAGCCTGCAAGCGCATGATCACTTTCGATGGATTGAAGGTGGCGGTGTTGGGACTGGCATTTAAGCCCGGAACCGACGATCTGCGTGAGGCGCCCTCTCTGGACAATGTCGAACTGCTTCTGGAAAACGGGGCGCAGATCATGGCCTACGATCCGGTGGCGGCACAGAACTTTCAGAGATTTTATCCTGCGGGAGCAAGCGGAAAAGGCAGTATCACTTATGTGGAAACGCCCGAAGAGGCTCTGCAGGATGCGAATATCTGTTTTATTTTTACGGAGTGGGAGCAGATTCGGGGACTGTCTCCGGAGACCTTTAAAGAGCGGATGCGGATTCCTCTCGTATATGACGGGCGGAATGTCTACGATGTGCAGCGGATGAAAGAGGCAGGAATCGAATATTACAGCATTGGACGATGAAAGGAATGGATAATGAGAGCGTTTGATCCCTCTAAGATATATCTGATTACCGGGGGTGCGGGCTTTATCGGTTTTCATTTGTCGAAAAAGCTTTTGGAGCGGGGCGCACGGGTGATCGGCTTTGACAATATGAACGATTACTATGATGTGAAGTTGAAGGAGGACCGTCTGGCGATTCTGGAAACTTTCGAGCAATATAGTTTTGTGAGAGGGGATCTTTCCGATAATGCAGATGTGTTTCGGATCTTTCAGGAGTACAGGCCCCAGATTGTGGTGAATCTGGGAGCGCAGGCGGGCGTTCGGTACAGTATCGATAATCCTGCGGCCTATATGCAGTCTAATATGATGGGATTTTTCCATATTCTGGAGGGCTGTCGTTATTTCCCGGTGGAGCATCTGGTGTATGCCTCTTCCAGTTCTGTCTATGGGGGCAATGACAAAGTACCTTTCTCCACGGAGGATAAAGTGGACGAGCCGGTGAGTCTTTATGCGGCTACGAAAAAATCCAACGAGTTGATGGCGCATGCCTACAGCAAGCTTTATCATATTCCGGTGACGGGGCTGCGTTTCTTTACCGTTTACGGGCCCTTTGGAAGACCGGATATGGCTTATTATAAATTTACCCAGAAAATTCTGGCGGGAGAACCGATTCAGATTTACAATCAGGGCGATATGTATCGGGATTTTACCTATATCGATGATATCGTACAGGGAATCGAGAACGTTCTGTGTAATCCGCCGGCAGAGAATCAGAAGGGAGCGTTCTATAAACTTTACAATATCGGTAATAATAAGCCGGTAAAACTGATGGATTATATAGAGACGCTGGAGAAATGTCTGGGCAGGGAGGCTAAAAAGGAGTATCTGCCCATGCAGCCGGGAGATGTGTATCAGACCTATGCGGATGTCAGCGATCTGATGCGGGATTATGACTTTAAACCATCCACATCCATTCAGGAAGGGCTTGAGAAATTTGTGGAGTGGTATAGAGAATATTACGGAGAATAAGGATAAGATGACAGAGACAAAGAGAGAGATTCCCATTTTATATCTGGTGGTACCCTGCTATAACGAGGAAGAGGTGGTGGAGAAATCTGCCGCCGTCATGGGCGAAAAGGAAGCCCGCCTGGAGCGGGAGGGCAAGATCGCGCCCGGCTCCAAAATCATGTTTGTGAATGACGGGAGCAAGGACAAGACTCTTCGACTTCTGCACGAGATCGCGGCAAAGGACAAACGCTTTGCTGTGGTGAGTCTGGCAGGCAATTACGGGCATCAGAGCGCGATTCTTGCCGGTATGATGACGGCGAGAGAGCATGCGGACGTGGTAATCACCATTGACGCGGACCTGCAGCAGGATATTGAGGCGCTGGATCTCTTTTTGGAAAGCTATATGGCGGGGTGTGAGGTGGTCTATGGTGTGCGCAATGACAGACATTCCGACGGGATGTTTAAGAAGGCCACGGCCACGGCATACTACAATCTGATGCATCTGCTGGGCAGCCAGGTGATGACAAATCACGCAGATTATCGGCTTATGTCGAAGAAGGCGCTGGACGCGCTGTCGGAGTATCAGGAGACGAATCTGTTTTTACGGGGACTGATCCCTACCATGGGATTTCCCTCCGATGTGGTTTATTTCGATGTGAAGGCAAGAGAGGCGGGACAGTCGAAATACACTNTGAGTAAGATGCTGACACTGGCGTTGGACGGCATCACTTCCATGAGTGTGCGGCCGTTGCGGCTGATNGGTGGTCTTGGCTTTTTTGTNTTCTTTTTCAGNATGATCATGTGTGTGATCAGTCTGGTGGACTGGGTCATGGGGAACAATGTACCGGGCTATACCACGACGATGATCGTNTCTCTCCTGATCGGCGGGATCACGCTGCTCTCTNTGGGGATCATCGGAGAGTATATCGGTAAGATTTATCTGGAGACCAAGCACAGACCCAGATATATCATAGACACGCTGGTGTGGCGTGAGGAGGATAAGGAGGAACGCTAGGGATTCGGGNAGAGAGCTTTCGGGNGGAATTTCGACATGAACAGACCGGATATTCACGCGGACGATTATGCGCTGACTGTAAATACTTCAAAGGACATGCTGGAGTGTATGCGGGCGGGAGGGCTCGACAGTATCAGCATTGTNCCCAATATGAGCTGCTTTGAGGAATGTATGGCGCTCCTTTATANGGAGATACCAAGNCTTCCTTTTCTNCCGCTTNTGTCGGTGCATCTGGATTTNGTGGAAGGANNCAGTTTNGCNGGGCGGGCGGCAGCGCCGGATCTGACCAAAGATGGCNGTGATCTGATGGGGCTTGGCTGGGGCGGCCTTTTTTTCGTCTCTTATCTGCCCGGAAAGAGANGGCGGATCAAGGTTCAGTTAAAACGGGAGATCAAGGCACAGCTTGCCCGGGTGCAGCAGGCNGTCCGGAAATGCGTAGAGATNGCAGAGCAGGCGGGAATTCCCTGTGAACAGAAAGGACTTCGGATCGACAGTCATCAGCATGCNCACATGATTCCTGTGGTGTGGGAAGCAATTCTGGAGACGGTGTCNGAGGAGGGATATACATTAGAGTATATNCGCAATTCCAAAGAGGTTCTGNATGTATTNCTGACAGATGTGTCACTTTACAAGACCTACCGNCCCATCAACTTTGTGAAGAACAGGCTTTTAGCCGTTTATTCCCATAAGGTGGATCGTTTTTATAAGGANCAGGGCATGACGCAGATGTATCTCTGGGGACTTGTGATGAGCGGCCGCATGGANCGTAAAAGGATTGAGCGATTGTATNCGAAGATGCNGAAGAAGGCAGAGAAGGAAGGAAGAACGCTGGAGATTCTGTTCCATCCGGGTATCACTCTGCCGGAGGAGGTCACTCCGGAAATNGCAAAAGACGCGGTGGAGGACTTNTATCTNCTGAANGACAGGCATATAGAGAAGGAAGCCGTTTTGACCATGAAATGGTAAAAAGNTGAAAANAGATTTACCGGGAACCGGCAATNACTNCCTGCAGCTCCGGNATCTCGTNTTCCAGAATTTCCATAAAATNGGCGGCGCCCTCCTCNTTCAGATGATCGGAGTCGGAAAAGAGGGACAGATTATCATAAAACCNCTCGTCGTGGGAGTAGTCATAATAACTGACACCNGTGTCAGATNNAACGCGGTTGACCGTGTTGTAGAAGTCGTTTAAAAAGGAATTTGGCACCAGCCCGTTGTAATAGCTGGAAAAGGGTGTAGTGATGAGCACNGGCGTGATCNCGTGCTCTTTGCAGTANNNGATCAGGGANAGAAGCTGTTCCTCNCGCTCNGGCANAAAGTAGGTTTCCTTNTTATTAAAATGGCGGTCGAACCGTTGTGCNGCGCGNTTGGCNAACTCCNCTTCATCTATTCCGNCTTCCTGTGCAAAGACAATGAGAGAAAGGTTTAGATCCGGCAGCAGTTTTAGGAGATCTTCCCCTGCGGATAAGACGGGAAGTCTGTTGGTCACGATATCTGTGAACAGGTCGTAATCANGAATGTTNTTTGGAGAGAGACAGTGATAGTATTTNACGGAGAGCGCTTGCGCCTCCGTTTCGTTTANTGTNTCNTTATTAAAGGAAAAATAGGAGACNGGGATGAACAGCACACANNCNTCNTNGAGATACNTNCCGTATTCCNTTAAAAGGGCCAGNTCGTACTGGTAGGTCTGNCTCACGTTGCCGAAGTTAAAGCAGGAGTATCCCGCTTCNGTAAGCTCGTCATAGGTAAAGTCATAGGCNCCGTGGGANCTTCCCACATTGGCGATNTTCACATCATCGATGTGAATACCCAGTGACTGCAGATCCCACAGATCCATATATTTCTCATCATCTATTTTCCGATACGGTATATTTAACAGAAAGATAAGCAGAATTGCCATCGCCGGGATGGTGATACACTTGATAACAAATATCAGGAATGTTTTATTTCTTTTCATCATTTTACCTCTTTTTATTTAGAATGCCATATAAATGAACTCCGTTGCAATCCCTTTGCTGGAGAAGAGAGCGATCACTGTAAGCAGCAGCACATACACTGCCCAGCGAACCAGACAGTTTTGGGCGGATACCAGTTCGATCACATCCCGTTTTAGGGAAACCAGATCATAAACAAAGAGGACGATTACGGACAGTGCCATGCCAAACATGGAGATATAGGGCATATCCAGACAGATCGCGGCAGTTTTTAAGTAGTTCAGAGGTCTGGCTGCATCCCAGAACAGCCGGGAGAGGATCCAGAAAGCATCCTGTATGGTGTTTGCCCGGAAAAAGATCCAGGTGAGGCAGACCAGAATAAAAGTAAGGGGAAGCTGCCAGAACCATTTTCGCGGTGCATTCTTCTTTGCACTGTCAGCAGGCTTCTTCGGATGCAGCAGTACCTCAAGGATCTGCAGAAGGCCGTGAAGACCGCCCCAGACAAGGTAGGTCAGAGAACTGCCGTGCCAAAAACCGCTGACTAAAAAAGTGAGAAACAGGTTAGCGCAGTGCCGCCATTTCTTCACCCGGTTGCCGCCTAGGGGGATGTAGACATAGTCCCGAAACCAGGTGGACAGAGAGATATGCCATCTGCTCCAGAATTCCCGGATGGAGAAGGAAAAGTAGGGACTCTTAAAGTTGGTCATCAGGTCGATGCCAAAAAGCTTGGCACAGCCGATGGCGATGTCCGAATAGCCGGAAAAATCACAGTAGATCTCGATGGCAAACATGACGGTAACGATGATAAAGACAAGCCCCACATAGCTGTAAGGATTGTTGTATACCTTGTCCACCACGACGGCAAAGATGTCCGCGATCACCAGCTTTTTAAAATATCCCCAGGCCATCAGTTTCAGGCCGTAGGTTACCTTATCATAATCAAAAGTCCGCTCCTTTTTTAACTGTGGAAGAAGAGCGTCTGCCCGTCCGATGGGGCCTGCCAGCAGCTGTGGAAAGAAGGAGACGAACAGGGCGTAGTAGCCGAAATGGCGCTCTGCATGGATTTTTCCCTTATAGACATCGATGAGATATCCCATGGACTGAAAAAAGTAGAAAGAGACACCCGCCGGAAGAAGGATCCGCAGGGTCACAGGATGTATGGTAAGCCGTCCCGCGTCGATCAGGGCGTTCAGCCTGTCGATAGCAGGTCCCCCCAGCTTAAAGATAAGGAGGATACCGATCAGGGGCAGAATACCACTGAGCAGACAGCGATTTTTTGCTTTTTTGTCAGGTGCTTTTTCCAGACTCAGACCCATGAAATAGGTCAGAGCGGTGGAGGCGAAGAGCAAAAGCCCATAGGCCACATGAAGATTCATGTAGAAAGCGTAGCTTGCCGCCAGCAGGAAGATCCAGCGGAATCTGGCAGGCACGATATGATACAAGATAAATACCACTGTCAAAAAGACAGCGAAGGTCATGGAATTAAAAAGCATTCTGTTCTCCGTTCCTGTTGCATGTATGATGAGGTGATTATTTAAATACGATGATTATCTTATTCCCGTTCTTGTAGCAGGCATAGACACTGTTTGAGAGAAGGGGAGCGGCGTTTTTGATCAGATTCTGATCTTCTTCGGTCAGGGCTTCATAGTTGAAAGGAGTTTGCGTGTAATGTAAAAGCTGCGCTCCGCCCATGTAGGAGGCGTTTGTGAGATAGGTGGGCACTAACCGGGCAAAGAGAGGATATTTTTCCACCAGCCGGGAAACCTCAGGAGAGCGTGGCGCTCTGCCGGATACCGTGAGGGCACGGCAGGTATCGTCTGCGTTCAGACTCTCCACGTCATGGGCAATGCTGTAGGTCAGGTATGTCTCATATTGTTTCTGGCTTGTCAGGGCATTACCATAAGTGTAAGAAAAGGTAAAGGCGAAGAGCAGGCAGGGCAGGAGAAGGAGGACGCCAAGCCGCGGCAGCCTGCGGTAGAGAGCCGAGAACATGATGCCGATCCACAATCCGAGGCTGCAAAGACAGATCAGAGCGTGGACGCTTATGTTGGCGCCGGAAGCAGTCAGGATCAGGAGCGGCGCAAGGGTGCTGAATAACAAAAAGAAGGGAAGAAGGATCAGATAGAAAAGAGTAAGGATCCTCTGATACATTGGTTTTTCCAGATGGAAAAGCTCCAGTGCTGTAAAGGCGATACTTAAAAGCAGGAGGATACCCGCAAACAGCAAAAGGACATTGGGAAGCCCTGCGATATATTCACCGGACAGCGTCAGAAAGACTTGAAAATTCTGGGCGATGCTGTCGATGATTCCATTCTCTGATTGCCAGGAGAACTGATAGGCAGAAGGCTGCCAGCCGCCGTTTGCGGGGAGGATGCTGCGGTTCAGGATCGCATATCTATAAACGATCACACTCACACCGCAGGCTGCCGCCCGGACAATGAGCCTCGGCAAGTCGATGTGCGCTGAAAACAGCATGAAAAACAGTTCTAAAAACCAGAGACTGATGTAGACGCCGCAGCAGGGCTGATAAGTGGTAAGGGTGACCATGCACAGGAAAAAGGAAAAGAAAAATATTTTATAAAGGACCTCTTCTTCCGGCACAACATAGGGTAAGATCGCAGCGCAGAGAGCCAGAACCATGGTCACACAGTCAAACTTGTAGGAAAGATTGGACAGGAAAAAAGGGTTTGCGATCACACAAAAGCCGATGACAAGCGCAGGCAGAAACTGTCCTGCAGACAGATATCGTTTTCCGTACAGAGTGAGGGTGTAGGCCAAAAGCAGTACGGATAATAGAAGCGGCAGAGGCGACACATTGCCAAGAGGCCGGCCGCCGCCCAGCCAGCGCAGCAAGAGCTCCGTGAGAGGTCTTGCATCGTTCATCCAGCCGGTGACACCATAGAGACTTCTGGAGAGATCGTCCTGATAAAGGCGGTTTGCCAGAAAAATGGGCAGAGTATAAATGACGTATAGAGCCGTCAACGAAAAGAAGAGGCGTTTATCGGCTGCTTCTATGGTTAACCAAGCGGGGAAATTTTTGCTTTTCATGGGATTTTTGTCTCCATAAATTAAAATGTATTGATTTCAGTCTTATTTTACTGTATTGCAAAGATTATTACAACCTGTTGGTTTCTTTCGCGTTATTTTTATGATAAGATAGGAATAATAATACAGGCATGGGAACGAACGGTATGGGAATCACCTCTTTTTATTTTTTGTGCTTTTTTGCAGTTTTACTACTGTTGTACTATAGTATTCCCCAAAAATTTCAGTGGGGATTCCTTTTGCTGTGCAGTTTTTGCTACTGCCTGCTTGCAGGGCAGGGGGTGTTGCTTGTCTACCCGCTGGTGTCGTCGTTTACCTGTTTTCTGGGTGCGGAACTTCTGGGAAAGACTTCTGCAGAGAAAGAGAAAAAGCGCGGAGGGATCCTTCTACTGACTATACTGGTCAACATTGGGATTCTTTTCGTACTGAAATATGTCAATTTCGTGATCAATACAGTAAATGGTATCGCAGGTCTGTTTGGCGGCTCCGGGGATGTGCTTTCCGGAGTGGATTTTCTGGTGCCGCTGGGGGTATCTTTTTACACCTTCTCTCTGCTGGGCTATGTGATCGACGTGTATTACGGGCTTGCCCCGGCGCAGACAAATTTCGGGAAGCTTATGCTCTACGGACTGTATTTTCCGAATCTGATCTCCGGGCCGATCCTGCAGTACAGAGAGCATGCGGATTCCTTTTTTGCGCCGCATCCCTTTGATTACCGACAGGTGACAAGAGGGCTGCAGCGTATGGTCTGGGGCTTTTTTAAGAAGCTGGTGATCGCCGAGCGGCTGGGCGTTTTGGTGAATACCGTTTACGGGAGTTATGAGGCTTATGCCGGTGCCTACATCTGGATAGCCACCGCCTGCTATGCCTTCCAGCTCTATACGGATTTTTCGGGGTGCATGGATATTGTGTTGGGAATGTCGGAGAGCCTGGGCATAGCGCTGCCGGAAAATTTTCGGACACCCTTTTTCGCCAAAAGCGTGACGGAGTATTGGCGCAGATGGCACATCACACTGGGCGTGTGGATGAAGGACTATGTGTTTTATCCGCTTCTGCGCACGAAGCTTTTTACAGATATCAACAAGTCTTTTAAAAAGAAATTCGGGAAAAAACGGGGCAAGCAGTACGCAACCTTTCTGGCGATGTTTGTGCTGTGGCTGACGGTGGGTATCTGGCATGGCGGTGACTGGAAATTTGTGATCGGGTCGGGGCTTTTACACTGGTTCTATATCGTGATGGAGGAGCTTCTTGCCCCGCCCTGCGTTCGTATCATGGAGAGAATATCTCTCTCTGCCGAGGGGAAGTTTGTTGCCGGGATCCGGATCCTGCGCACCTTTTTTCTGGTGTGTATCGGAGACCTGTTTTTTCGGGCCGCTTCGGTGGGGGATGCGCTGGCGATGCTGAAGGGCGCGGTGGGCGTATGGAATCCCCAGATCCTCTGGGACGGGTCTTTGCTGCAGCTGGGACTTGATGGGATCGAGACGGCGGTGGCGGTTCTTTCCCTGCTGCTTCTGTGGGCGGTATCTCTGGCGCAGAGAAAAGGTTCGATGCGGGATGCGGTGGCAAAAAGACCGCTTCCTTTGCGGTGGGTTCTGTGGTATGCGCTTCTGTTTGCCGTCATTTTGCTGGGGTATTACGGCCCCGGATACAGCGCGGCGGAGTTTATCTATCAGGGCTTTTAGAAAATCCGATAGTAAAGCGGTAAAATATGTGGTAAAATATGTGGTGAATGAAACAACTATATTCGAGGATGCGGGAGATACAAAATGGATAAGATTGCGGTACTTATTCCCTGTTATAATGAAGAAAAAACCATTGCAAAAGTGGTAAAAGACGCCAGAGAGGCGCTTCCCGAGGCGGTGATCTATGTTTATGACAATAATTCCAGCGATCGTACCGTGGAACTGGCAAGGGATGCGGGGGCGGTGATCCGCTATGAGTATATGCAGGGAAAAGGGAATGTGATCCGCAGGATGTTCCGTGAGGTGGAGGCGGAGTGTTATATCATGGTAGATGGTGACGACACCTATCCCATGGAGTACGCCAGAGAGATGGCGGACAAGGTGCTTCTTCACAGTGCGGACATGGTAGTGGGCGACAGGCTGTCATCCACATATTTTACGGAGAATAAGAGACCATTTCACAATTTCGGTAATTCCATTGTGCGTGGCAGTATCAATCGGCTTTTTCGTTGTGATATCAAGGATATCATGACAGGATACCGGGCGTTCAGCTATGGCTTTGTGAAGACCTTTCCTGTGCTCTCTACAGGCTTTGAGATTGAGACAGAGATGACCATCCATGCGGTCTATAACAATATGCAGATTGAAAATGTGATCGTGGACTATCGGGACAGGCCCGAGGGAAGCGAGTCCAAGCTTAATACCTTTTCGGATGGTTTTAAGGTGCTTCACACGATCCTGAAGCTCTACCGGGATTATAAGCCCTTTGGCTTTTTCGGACTTTGCTCAGCGGTTCTTTCGTTGATTGCCGTGGTACTTTTTATTCCCATTCTGATCACTTACATCGAGACAGGTCTGGTGGATCGTTTCCCTACGCTCTTTGTCTGTGGGTTTATTGGTCTGGCGGCGATCCAGTCTCTGTTTGCAGGATTGATACTATCCAATATGGCACTTAAAAACAGACGCGATTTTGAGTACAGGCTGACCCTTGTGACGAGGAGAGTCCGGCATGAATAGGCGGAATGACAAGCACTCACTGGGGCGTTAAGTGATATACGTAATAGACCGTATCTCCTAAGGTAAAGGTGTCGGCAGTTGTAAGCTCGGCTTGATAGGTGTGACGGAAATACATGAGGACAGGGTGCTCTTTGTTGAAGGTTGCCTCCTGCAGGATAAAAAATACATGCTCGTTGTCTACAAGATCCCGGCCGAAGTCGCCGATCCCGTGGGCGGCGAGCTTTTTTTGGGTGTTGGGATTACATACCACCCCCCAGTTTGTGTAGATGAAATTGAGGTAGGTATCCTGATCGAGGGCAAAGGACGTTTCGCAGAAATGCTCCAGCGTTCCGGAAGCATAGGTCCATATATAGAAATTATCCGGGTGGGAGCGGCAGTACTCCTTCAATCCTTGCCAGGTCTCTTCATGGATCCGATAGTTTTCCTCCACATTCACGCGTGTGAGGTGGAGAGAGAGAAGACTGAGCATCAAAACGACAGGAAGTGCGATATAGTATTTTCTGGTCTTCTCCAGTTCCAACAGATCAAAGGCCAGAAGAATGGCAGACAGAATCAGGAAATCTGCTGTGATGAGGGGCTGTGCAATGCGCTTGGGGAACCGGCCTTCATACAGAACGTAGCCCCAGCTGACACTGCGCCCGAACAGATACATCAGGTAGACAAATAGAGCGTGTGCGTTGCGATGCCAAAAGATCAGCACCGGAGTCAGAAGCAGCAGAATACCTGCAAGCAGATTGGCGGGCTGCATGCCATCCTCGTAGAAGAAAACGTTCACGGAGGAGATCGCCATATTTTTCAGTCGATCTTTCAGACTGGTGCGGGCCTGATAACAGCTTTTGGCAATGTCATGCATTTTTTTCCAGTCCGACACGGACATGTTGTAGCCGATGTAAGGCGCGCCGCTTCGGCGGTACATATAAGCTTCCTCGTCCAGACCGATGGCTTTCAGTTCTTCCTGACATTCTTCGTATTCAGGCCAGCCATAGAAATCCCCAACCCGCTCTCTGTAGTGATTGATCTTTCGGAAATCAGACCACTCCGGAGAAGAGTAGGCGGCAGCGTTTATGCCCCAGAGAATCCCCATGCCCAGAAGAAGGAGCAGGGCAAAGCCAAGGAGCTTGACAGCCACATCCTCATGTTCGTTTTTGCGGGATAAGATCCATTTTGCAAGCCAGAGCATACCGGCCATGGGCACCATGAGATAAAAGATATTCTGGCGCATACAAAAGGAGATCCATGCAAACAGGAGGGTGGGTACATTGTCCAGAAAAAATCCGATCTTCGACTGGTTGACCCGCGCAGTGGCAAAGCAGAACAGAGCCGTGGCGGCAGCGAGTCCGGCCGTGGTGGTATACTGAGCCTCCGACAGGACGTTCAGATCTACGATGAAAAACAGGAACAGAAAACAGAGCAATGCAGATTTATAAAAAGGTTCTTTCGGATTGTGTCTGACACGGATCCGCATACTGCGCTGATATACGGCGAAGAGCCCGGCAATCTGCACGCCGTGCTGAAAAAGGCCGTACCAGGGTATGCGGCTGTAGAGGGAATAAAGCTTTGAGAGCAGCCATGCGAGAGGGTAGAGAAAAAACATGACATGAGCGTCAGGTGTTCCCGTATAGGCTCCGGAAAGTATGCTGTACATTCCCCAGTCGTCATTGATGCCGTCCACCGGCTTGATCAAAAGAAGCTCGATGGCATAGAAGGCGATGAGGAGCAAAAGAAAAAGGAGCGCCCACTGTAATGGGGAAGAGGGTTCCTGATGGCGGTTTCTGTTGTTTTTATATCCGAATGTGGGTTGTATCCTCGAATTGATCAATGACATCGGATCATCCTTTCGCGAAAGTGAATTACTGCTCATATTTTTTTAACTTTATTATTATAATATAACATATAATGTTAAGATTTCCGAAAGTTTTCTTTAATTCCTTGTGAGGGGTGTGTAAAAATGGGAGAAAATGTGGTAAAATCGTCGCAAAGGAAAAACAGGCAACAGTTATTTTTAGTATAGAAAGGTCGGGAATAGAATGGCAAATACAAGGAGAGGCAGACAGAATATCAATATGTTGCTCGTGGTTTTGATCGGATTCTGTATTCTGGCGATTATAGAGATCGTATATGGACAGGCACAGATGAAGGTGGAGCGGGAACGGCTTGTGCTGGAGGAGCAGAATCGACAGACGGTGGAGGAGCTGAAAGAGGAGTGGAGAAAGCTCCAGGATGGCACCAGTGTGGTGACGGCTCAGGAAGAAGCAGCGCCTGCAGGCAGCAGTCAGGGTCAGACGGAACAGCCCGCTAAGGTGGTGGAGCAGAAAAAGACACAGGATGTTCAGCAGGAACCGAAGGTGCAGGAGGAAGACAACAGGAACTACGATATGCAGATCGTTATTCTGGGAGACAGTATCATGGACGGAGACCGAACGGAGAGCGGTGCGGCGGATATTATCAGCAAGCAGCTGAATGCGAAGGTCTACAATATGTCTATGGGCGGCACCACAGCGGCACTTCTGCCTGATGAACAGTATAATTTTTCGAAATGGGACTCCCGCGGTCTGTTAGGAGTAGTGAATGCTATCGTGGGGAATATCAACGCGGATATCTTTGAGGGATATGCTGCCGGGGATGTCCTGGAAACCTGTGATTTTGATAAGACAGACTATTTTATCATAGAGTATGGCGTCAATGATTTCCTCACAGGGCAGATTCCCAACAGCAGATATCTGGAGGGAGGAGATACCCTTGCGGTAGACAGTACGCATACCTATACGGGGGCTTTGCAGGATGCGATCAGCGAGTTGCAGAATCATTTCCCGGATGCGCGTATCATGGTGTGTGCGCCCCATTACTGCCAGGTCTTTAACGGCAATGCTTTTATTGGCGACGGGTATTCGCTGGATTATGGGTATGGACCTCTTATCAATTTTGCCAGAGGTGCCGGTTATGTGGCGGAACAAAATAAAGAAGAGGGGGTGCTCTTCTTCAACGCCTTTGAGGTGAGCGGTATTGATGCAGAGACTGCGGATGATTATCTGGAGGACGGTATTCACATGACGCCCCTGGGCGCCAGAGTGTATGCGGAGAAGCTGGCTGACAAGATCCGCAAGGATTTCTATCCGGAAGAGTGATTGCATAGAGCAGACAGAATATGGTAGAATAAAAGACAGGTGAAAAGCCTGTCTTTTGTTTATATGAGTTTTCTGTACAGAAAGGCGGGCGGTGAGGAAGACTATGCGTGAACTGGAATATCCCTTTGACGGGGAGGTCATCTTAAAGAAATCCAAGAGACTGAAACGGACGCTTTTAGAGGAGCGGTCGGATTTTATAGAGAAGCGGATCGCGGTCCTGGGAGGCAGCACGACCCATGACATCATTCGTGTGTTGGAGCTGTTTTTGTTACAGCAGGGAATACGGCCTGTTTTCTATGAATCGGAGTATGCACAGTACTGGCAGGACGTTATGTTTGATAATCCGGAGCTTACAGCGTTTGCCCCGGATCTGATTTTTATTCATACCACAAACCGTAATATTGCCGTTTATCCGACACCGCGAGACAGCGCGGAGCGGGTGGAGGAGCTTCTGGCAGAACAGTATGGGCATTTTAAAGTGATGTGGGATAAGATTGCGGACACCTATCATTGTCCCGTGATTCAGAATAATTTCGAGTATCCTTTTTATAGGATCCTGGGGAATCAGGAGGCGGTGTATCCGCAGGGGCGGATCCGGTTTCTGAACCGGCTCAACGAGATGTTTTATCAGTATGCGGGAACTCATGAGAATTTCTATATTCACGATATCCAGTATCTGTCGGCGGCGTACGGGCTGGACCGTTGGGCGGATCCCCTGTACTGGCATATGTACAAGTACGCCATGTGTATGCAGGCGATCCCGGACTTCGCGCACAATCTGGCGAATATTATAAAGGCAGTGTTTGGCAGGAATAAGAAGGCCCTTGTTCTGGATCTGGACAACACACTCTGGGGCGGCATCGTGGGAGACGACGGACCGGAGAATCTGGAGATCGGGCAGGAGACGTCCATGGGGCAGGTCTATTCGGAATTCCAGAGCTACGTCAAATCACAGAAGGATGTCGGCGTGATGCTTACCGTCAATTCCAAAAATGAGTATGATAATGCGATGGCAGGCTTAAATCACCCGGACGGCATCCTGAAGCCGGAGGATTTTCTCGTTATTAAGGCCAACTGGGAACCTAAGAGTAAGAATATCGTTGAGATCGCACAGGAACTGAACATTTTACCGGACAGTCTGGTGTTCGTAGACGATAACCCGGCAGAGCGGGAGATCGTGAGTGCGCAGGCGGGCGTGGCGGCGCCGGCGATTGGTACGCCGGAGCAGTATATTCGAGTGTTGGATCATGCAGGCTTTTTTGAAGTGACAAACCTGTCAGAAGATGACCGAAAGCGAAATGAGATGTACAAGGCCAATCTGGTCAGAAAGCAGCAGGAGGCGCTTTTCGGGGATTATCGGGAATACCTGCTCTCTTTGGAGATGCAGGGGACGATCGGACCTTTTGAGGGGATCTATATGGCCAGGATCGCACAGCTCACGAACAAGAGCAACCAGTTTAATCTGACCACAAGAAGATATACGCAGGGAGAGATTGAGGCCTTTGCGGCGGACGAGAAATATATTACCCGCTATGGTAAGCTTGTGGACAAGTTTGGTGACAATGGTGTCGTTTCTGTAGTGATCGGCAGGAAGGAAACAGAGGCGGATACAAAGGGCGGTGTGCTGCATCTGGATCTGTGGCTTATGAGCTGCCGCGTCCTGAAGCGGGATATGGAATATGCCATGATGGACAGTGTGGTAGAGTCGTGCAGGGACTGCGGGATCGGAACGATCCTGGGGTATTATTATCCTACGGCCAAGAACGCTATGGTGAAGGATTTCTATAAAACCATGGGGTTTGAAAAGATAGAAGAAGATGACACGGGCGTCACAATATGGCGTTTTGTGATTCCCGATGCGTATGAAGCGAAAAATACGGTGATCCGGGTGGAAGGATAAATACAGAGAGGAAGGACAGGCGTATGAGCAGAGAAGAAGTGTTTGAAAAGTTAAATGAAGTGTTCCGGGATGTGTTCGACGATGAGGAGATCACTGTGACGGATGTAACGACAGCGGACGATATCGAGGAGTGGGATTCTCTGGAGCATATCAATCTGCTGGCAGCAGTGGAGCAGGAGTTTGGCATGAAATTTAACATGGGCCAGGTGGTATCCATGAAAAACGTGGGAGAGATGGCAGATATCATTCTCAGTCAGATCGGATGATGCGATAGCGGGTCATATGGATGTGGATCATGACCTTAATAATTCGATCATTCCCATGGATGCGCTCGTTAAGAATACAACGTCTCTGCCCTGAAGGGCAGGGGCGGGCGTAGGGGTATCAATGGAGATAAATCCGTTTGAAAGCAACATCTGATAATCCCTGTCAAAATCTGCTGTTTCATAACAGATATGATAGGGACAGTTTTTGTATTTTTTCAGCAGCCCGGATACAAGGGAATCTTCGGCTGCCGGGGAAACTAATTCTATACAGTAGTTATCCTTTTGCATAAAGCAGATATTCACTTTGCGGATGTCGTCATACATGGAAGCCTGTACCACTTGGTATCCAAGGGTTTCAAAAGTATGGATGGCGGCTTCTATTTTTTTTACCAGATATCCGATATGATGTATTTTAAGTGTAGGCATAGAATGGCTCCTTATTGATGAATAAGTCAGGAGTGTATATACTGAAACAAAATGTAGACTTGTTTCCCTGCTGTTTTATTATATAGAAACGGTTGTGTTTTGACAAGACGGAGGATAGGATGCAGATAACAGAAAAGAAACTGAAAATTACCGCTTTCGTAAGCATTCTGGTTTTTTGTATTCTTCTTTTGCCGGTTGTGTACCTTACTTTTGTAAACAGAGCATCCGGGGATGATTATGGATACGGCCTCTATACCAGAGCGGCGTGGGTGGGGTCGCACTCTCTGTTCAAGGTATTTCAGGCAATGTGCCAAACGGTCAAAAGCTACTATGGCTCATGGCAGGGAACCTGGTTCAGTATTGCGGTGTTTTCTCTTCAACCTGAAGTGTTTTCTGATGGGGCGTATGTCATAGTAGCGGTGCTGATGTTGTTTTTGTGGATCGGAAGTACCTTTTACCTGTTTAGAAGGATCCTGTGCAAGATCATGGGATTCTCCGTATGGAGTTACCTGCCCGTTACGGTATGGTTTCTGATCATCAGTATAGAATTTATTCCCGGGAGTAAGTCTTCCATCTACTGGTTCAACGGATGCGCCCACTATATGCTTCCTTTTGCCATGTGTCAGATGGTAGTGGCGTGGCTGCTGAAATACAGTACAGAATACAGGAAAAGTACATTTGCCGGAATCCTGATCTTCATGACGTTACTCGGCGGCTCCAATTATCAGGCGGCATTGTTCGCACTGATCGCAGCATGCTATGTATGCATTTTTACATGGTTTTTGAAACGGGACAGGCATATTTTTATTCTTTGTATCCCCATAATAACAGAGTCGATCGGTCTTGTGGTGAGTATGAAAGCACCCGGCAACAGCAGGCGTGCCGGAGAGGATTTTGGCTTTTCTGTTACACAAGGTCTCAGAACAGTCGGGTACTCCTTTTTGTATGCAGTCAGGGATATAGGCGATTATATGAGGGAGAGGCCGCTGGCTCTGGTGGGGCTTCTGTTTCTCTTTCTGCTCCTGATCACGGCGCTGTGCGTCCGCAAGGAAGAAAGAAAGATTCCGTATTCGATCTGGATCATCCTGATGCTTTTTTGCCTGTACAGCGCGATGCAGGCGCCGGCTATCTATGCGGCGGTTTCGGTTTCCCAGGGAGTGCCGAATACGAATTATCAGGTGTTTTTGCTGACGGCTTCGGGAATGCTGCTGGTGGCTGCGGATAAGCTGGTGAGTAACCTAAAGAGAAGATGGAGAGGGGAGACCGATAAGAAAGCGCTGCGGTTTTTGATCTTTCCTGGGGTTTTGCTGTGCATGATACTGGCGTTGTGGAACCGGAGCAATATTAAGGCCTGTACGTCCTGGACAGCGCTTACTTATATAACCAGTGGACAGGCAGCCGATTATAAGCAGCAGATGGATCTGCAGACGAGGCTCATGGAAGGCGATGAAGAAGATGTGGTGGTTCCCGGGATCAATGATGTGCAGGGACCGTTGATGCATATGCCGGTCACTGCCGATGCAGAGGCATGGACCAATACAGTGACGGCGGGTTTTTACGGTAAACGCAGCGTGATTGCTATAGAGCGCCCTACATGGATGGAAATGTACGGAGATTAGTATTGCTGCGAGGTGGCAGCATGGAGGCAGCATGAAAAAAATAAGAGATTTATATATGCGGTATAAGGATTTTATCATGGAGGTCATCCATTTTGGGATGGTGGGCGTGATCAATACATTGATGGGATGGGGGATCATGGCGGTTCTGTATAACCTGATCCACATGAATTACTGGCTGTCCAGCGGAATCTCCTATTTTATCGGCAGTGTGTTCTCCTACCATGCCAACGCCAAGCTGACGTTTAAGGTGGAGGAGAGAGATAAGTGGCTGCCCTGGCGGTTTGCCCTCAATATCATCGTGTGTTATTTGATCGCTTTCAGTGTGGCGAAACCGGTTACAGCCCGGGCTTTGGATGCGATCGGCTTATCCTCGGGAGGCAGGATCTCCACGGCGCTTCTTGAGAATATAGCCATGATATGTGGTATGTGTATCTTTATTGTGATGAACTTTTTCGGGCAGAAGCTGTTTGTGTTCCGAAAGACGAAGGAGACGAAGGAAAAGGACTGATGAGGCGGCTGACAGAGCAAAAATGGTTTCTATGGCTAACGAAATATTGGTTTCTGTTTCCGATCATGGGCTTTTTGCTGCTCCTGGCAGGCGTGCTCTTTGGCTTCGGGGAGCGCAGTTATATCGGCGTCCATGATAATATGGATCTGTTTCTGGCCCAGTTTCAGATGCTTAAAAACACGGATTCCTTCTGGAAGCATGGCGTGGATGTGCCCTTTTTAGGCGGCGTCAGCCGGGACAATCTGCCCTCAGAGCTGTCGCTGTACAGTGTGCTCTATATGCTCTTTCCTGCTTATATGGCATATGTGCTGGGACTTTTGGGTAAGATTCTCCTGGGGATGTTTTCCTTTCGGCTGCTTGCGGCGGAGCTATTCCCGGAGAAGTATATGCTTTACCGGCCTGTCGTTTATATGACGGGCTTTGCCTACGGTATTCTATGGTTTTTTCCGGCATTTGGGTTTGCCTTTGCCTCGATCCCGCTGTGTGTATGGCTGCTTGTTAAGATATACAGGGGGCAGGGGAAAAGATGGTACGGTTGGTATGCGGCGCTTTTTTCCTATCCGCTGGTATCCTATTTTTCGTATCATGGCATTTTTCTGCTGGGCTATCTGGTACTGGCGGTACTGTGGCTGTCCATAAGGAACAGGAAGCCTGCCTGGCGGCTGATCGCAGCGCTTTTTGTGCTGGCTTTTGGGTTTGTGGCCTGTGAGTACCGGCTGTTTGGGCAGATGCTGTTCAGTGATGAGGTGACGATCCGTTCTTCCATCGTGAATGCCAGTCTTTCGGTGCCTGAGATCCTGCAGGAGATCGGTCAGGTTTTCCGGGAGGGGATCTTCCATGCGGACAGTGTGCACGGGAAGGTGGTGCTGCCGGTCTGCGCAGTGTATTTTCTGGTAAATAATGGTTTCTATGTGTGGAGACGGCAATGGAAGCGAATCGGCAGCGATCCCTTTAATCTGGTCATGCTCTTTATTTTGTTCAACTGCGTGGTGTACGGGCTCTATGATCTGGAGCCGCTGCGGTCGCTGGTGGAGAGGCTGGTTCCGCCTCTGGAGGGGTGGCAGTTTAACCGGACGATCTTTTTCAATCCCTTTCTCTGGTATGGAGCGCTGTTTCTGATTCTGATCCGGCTTTACGATGCGGGCGTGTGGCAGATGTGGCTTGCAAACGGCATTGTCTGTGTGGCGGTGCTTACGATTATTTTGACGCCCACCCGCTACAATGATTTATATAACACCTGTTATAACAGGGCTTACGAGTATTTTCATGGCGCAGAGGTTGACGAGCTTTCCTACGAACAATTTTATGCTACAGAGCTGTTTGCGGAGATTAAAGAGGACATCGGCTATCAGGGAGAGTGGTCGGCGGCCTACGGGTTTCACCCGGCGGTGCTTGAATACAATGGGATCGCCACCCTGGATGGTTATCTGGGATTTTATTCCCAGCAGTATAAGGAGGACTTCCGGGAGATCATCGCGCCTGCGCTGGAGAGAGTGGAGGCAACGCGGATCTATTATGATGACTGGGGTGCCAGGGCTTATTTGTATTCGGGGACGGATTTAAGTATTGTAAATGCCACCAAGACAGTGTATGCTACGGATTATGATATCTATATGGATGCGGCGGCTTTCAGGGGGCTGGGCGGACGATATCTTTTTTCCAGACTTAAGCTCACCAATGCCGAGGAGACGGGACTTGCCCTGCTTGGAGAGTACATGGCGGATGATGGGAGTATAACGATATATGTATACTACACTAAAGATACATAAATGATATAGAAAGGAATCATGATATGTCGATCAGAGTACACAATTTCGGAGGGATCATCGGGTGGAACGCGAAAAAATATCTGCCCCGGATTTCCAGTGAGAGTTATTTAAAGCTGCAGTTTCTAAGCCGCAGGAGGTCTCAGAAAAATTATATCGAATATTTCCTGAGCCACGAGGAGGCGCCTCATCCGCTGGTGGTGAACCTGGAGACGGTGAACCGCTGCAACAGCACCTGTGAGTTTTGTACGGCAAACATTCACGCGGAGAAGCGCCCCTATAAGAAGATGGACGATGCGCTCTACTACTCTGTCATCGATCAGCTTCACGATTGGGATTACAAGGGACATCTGACGCTCTATGGCAACAATGAACCCTGGCTGGATACCCGGATCGTGGAGTTTCATAAATATGCCAGAGAAAAGCTGCCGGATGCGTTTATCTTCATGTCCACCAATGGGCTTCTGCTTACTGTGGACAAGGTGAAGGCGATCGTGCCTTATGTGGATCAGCTCATTATTAACAATTACTCTCTGGATATGAAAATGCATGATAATGTGCAGGTTATCCACGACTATGTGAAAGCGCATCCTGAAGAGTTTAAAGATGTGGATATTCTGGTGCAGATTCGGTATCTGAAGGAAGTGCTGACGAATCGTGCGGGCAGTGCCCCGAATAAGCAGTCTAAGGGAAAGATCATTAAGGAAACCTGTCTGATGCCTTTTACCGATTTGTGGATCACTCCTTTCGGCAAGCTGGGCATCTGCTGTTGTGATAATTTTGAGGTGACGGAGCTTGCAGATCTGAATCAGATCTCTCTGCGTGAGGGATGGAACAGTGAGAAATATAAAAAGCTGCGGGAGGCTATCGCTGCGGGCAGGCAGAACTATCCTTTCTGTCAATATTGTGATTTTATCGATGCAGGGCTTCGCATGGATGCAGTGGAGGATGTGCTGAAGCACAGAGCCATGCATGGGGCGAGACAGTCCATGTTTAAAAAACAGAAGTAAAATAGCGACAGTTATGAAATGGGCGGAGGTTGGATAGATGAGAAGAACACATATCATTGCTGTCGGTATTCTGGCGGCTTCTCTGTTTCTGTGCGGCTGCGGCGCTGTGGAGGGCGAAGCGGTAGAACAGGGCAAAACAGAGGACGATGCGGCAGTGCAGGCTGAGGATATACAGGACGAAAATATAGATAAAAATATAGATGAAAATATAGTTGAAGAAACGCAGCAGGTTGAGATGGTAGAGAGCGGGCAGGAAGAGAGCGGAGAGGATGAGGAGGTTCCCCCGGAGATAGAGGAGGAAGTCGTGCAGACACAGGAACCGGAGCAGCTTGCCGGCACCAGCTTTTCTATTCTGGGAGACAGTATTTCTACTTTTCAGGGATACATTCCTGCGGGATACTATGACTTTTTCCCGGGAAATGGCGAAGTAAATGCGGTGGAGGATACCTGGTGGCAGATTGTTGCAGGGGATCTGGAGCTTGCTCTTTATGTGAATGGATCCAGCTCCGGAGCCACCGTGGCAGGGGACTCTACCGGAACGGAGAATCCCCAGTGTGCCTGCAATGAATTTCGGACCGGCGGTCTGGCGGGATCAGCGGGAGCCTGTCCGGACAGGATCATTGTGTATCTGGGAACCAATGATCTGCTGGAGGCAGTGCCGTTGGGAGATAACGATGGCACGGGCGCGGTGGCGGCTGGAGAGATAAATACGTTCAGTGATGCCTATACCCTGATGCTTGATAAGCTGCAGGCCAATTATCCGTCGGCCAAGATCTATTGCTGTACCCTGCTGCAGATAGGGACTTACGGCACACAGACCCCTTATGTGGAGATGGTCAACGGGGAACAGCTGACATCGGCGGACTATGGAGAGGTGATTACTCGAATTGCCAAAAATAAAGGACTTTCTGTGATCGACCTCTACAACTGCGGGGTTACGATAAAGAATCTGAAGGAGATGTCCAGTGACGGCGTGCACCCTACGGCGGCAGGGATGCGCATGATCGCGGCAGCAGTCGAGGAGGCGCTTGCCGGAGAGAAGTGACCGGCGGTGAGAAAGGCGGGGTGCCTATGGAAGTGGAAGTGAGCGGGATACGAAAATCCTATTCTAAAAAGACGGTGTTGGAAGATATTTCTTTTTCTGTGGAGAGAGGAAGCTGTGTGGGAATCCTTGGCAGTAACGGCAGCGGGAAGTCCACACTGCTCTCTATTTTGGCGGGCGTGCGCAGGGCGGACGGCGGCTCCTTTTTTTATCAGGGGGCAGATCTGCTGCGTCATCCGGGACAGATTCCGAAGGTGCTGGGTTACGTGCCGCAGGGTGATCCGCTGATAGAGGAATTAAACGCCTGGGATAATCTGCGGCTGTGGCACGACAGAAAAACTCTGCAAAGAGAGCTGAAAGATGGAGCGCTGGGGATGCTGGGGATCGACAGTTTTCTGAAAACGCCGGTGCACCGCATGTCGGGGGGCATGAAAAAGCGTCTCTCCATCGGTTGTGCGGTGGCATCTCACCCGGAGATCCTGGTGCTTGACGAACCGTCGGCGGCTCTGGATTTGGTCTGCAAGGAGAGCATATATCGCTATCTGCAGGCTTATAAGGCGGCAGGCGGCATGGTGCTGCTCACGACACACGATGTGCAGGATCTGGAAATGTGTAACGCATGTTATGTTTTAAAGAACGGTAAACTGCAGTCTTATCAGTACGACGGCGATTTTCACAAACTGGCGGAGGAATTGTAGATGAGACAGGCAGGTGCTTATTTTTTCGCTCAGATCAAGCGGGCCGGCAGGCTGCTGCCCGGTCTGCTTATCGTCAATCTCTGTGTCTGCGCCTGTGTGGGCGCTCTGGCGTATCTGCTGGTGACGCAGGGAGCCCTTGCGGCAGGCGGGACAAGATACCGCATCGGTATGGTGGGAGATCTGTCAGATTCCTATTTGGGATTCGGCATTCAGGCCCTGCAGACCATGGATGACTCCCGGCTGATGATAGAGCTGGTCGGGATGACGGAGGAAGAGGCCGAGGAAGCATTTTCACGGGGGGATCTCTATGCCGTTGTGCGGGTGCCGGATGACTTGATGGAATCTATTGTGAGCGGAGAAAACGACCGGTTGATCACCTACACGGCTGGTCAGGGACAGAAAGGACTGGGAACGATGGTGATGGGGGAGATCGTTGATCTGGCTTCTACGCTGGTGACCAGATCCCAGAGTGCCATCTATGGCGTGCAGCGGGTGCTTGCCGAAGAGGGAAGAGGAGAGGAGATCGCGTGGGAGACAGACCGTCTGAATCTGATGTTGATCAATCTGGTGCTTTCCCGGAGCGGTTTCAGTGAGGTGGAAGTCCTGGGCTATTCTCAGGGGCTTTCTATGGAGCTATATTATCTTTCCGCGATCATTCTACTTATGTTATTGCTTTCGGGGCTGTTAAACAGCGCCTTTTTTGCACGCAGGCCGGCGGCGCTTTCGGGTTTCGTCAGAGCCCGGGGCGTGGGGGCGGTGTGGCAGATCCTGTGCGAATATCTGACCTATCTGCTTCTTTTGCTTTTGGATCTGTTCTGTCTGGCTTGTCCCATCGCTTTGGGACTGGAACAGAAACTGATCAGCGTGCCCGAGTGGGAGGGAATGGGTGCAGAGCCCTTCCGGGGCTTTTTGCTTTCTTTGCTTCCGGTGGCGGCTATGTTTGCGGCCCTGCAGTTTTTCCTGTACGAGGCGGCGGAGGGGATCGTAGGGGGCATTTTGCTGCAGATGCTTTGCGGAGTAGGAATGGGGTATCTTTCGGGTTATTTTTATCCTTCCGCCTTTTTCCCGGAGCGGATGCGTCTGGTCGGGGAAAATCTTCCCTCCGGCGTGGCGCAGCGTTTCGTGGAGAATGGGATTTTGGGGGAATCTGCCCGGTATGCAGGCATGGCAGTATTTCTTTATCTGGTGTTTTTTTTGGTCTTGGCGATAGCGCTCAGACATAGAAAGATCCTGACGGTTTAGCGTAGGATGAGAAGCGAGGGCGGTTACGGAGGATTGGAATGTTTGTGAGGTTGTTTCTGCTGCAAAAGCGGCTGCTCAAAAAATACAGCTTTCTTGTTATGTTGTGCCTTGCTCCTCTTTTTGCGGCTGGGATAAATGGTCTTGCGAAGGAACAGAGCGGGATCGCGACCATCGCTCTGTGCGTGCCGGAGGAAGATCCTGTGGCTGGGGAGGTGGCGGATCGGCTTCTCGCCGGAGAAGGCGTGTTTTGCTATCTTTCCTGTGAGGAGGAAGCGGAGGCGAGAGCGCTGGTAGAATCGGGGGAAGCGGATGCTGCCTGGATCTTTTCCGGGGATATGGAAGAGGAGATGCAGAAGCTGGCGGAGAAACGTCGGGTCCGGCCGTTGGTGACGGTGGTGGAGCGGCAGGACAGTGTATCCCTGACCCTTGGCAGGGAAATTCTTTCGGGGGCGATCTATCCGGCTTTTTCCTATGCGGTCTATGAAAGCTATGTGAGAAAAGATTTAGGGTTGGAAGAGATTACCGAAGAAAGGCTGCGGCAGACCTATGAGAGTGTTGCAGTGGAGGGCAGTCTTTTTCAGATGGTTTATCCTGATGGAACGCCGGGAGAGAATGAGGATTTTACCTATGTACAGGCTCCGCTGCGGGGGATTTTGGCGATATGGTTTACTTTTGTGGGATTTTCGGCCACGCTTGTCTTCATGCAGGATGAGAGCCGGGGTGTCTATGGGCGGATACCTGTGGCGAAGCGGCTTTTTGTCTCTTACGGTGCCTGTGCCGTGTTTCTTGTGGATGCGGGTGTCGTTTTACTGCTGGCCTGCAGACTGGCAGGCGTGTTTACGGATTGGAAACGAGAAGTGATAAGCTGTGTGGTTTTTGCCTGTTGTGTGCTTGCCTTTGTGAATCTGTTAAGGCTCCTGTGCTGCACGCCCCAGAGAATGGGAATGCTTTTGCTGCCTCTGGGGGCGGTCATGCTGGCGCTCTGCCCTGTGTTCCTGAATCTGCAATATTTCAGGGCGGGAAAAATGCTTCTCCCGCCCTGGTACTATCTGCAATCTATTCATAACACGCGTTACTTATATGAGATGGCCGTCTACACGGCGGTATTGATTTTGATAAGCGCCCTGGTGCAGCGGCTGCAAAACCGCGCCGGCTGAGAAATATTCAGTCGACTTCGATCTGGTCTGACGAGGAAACGCTTTTTTTCTCTACTTCCTCGTGGTAGGCTTTTTCTGTGTTGACGTTCCAGATGTTGTCTTTGGAGGAAATACCGCCTAAGATATTCTTTACGGTCTCAAAGGAGGTCATCATGGAGTGGTCGATATTGTTGTAACGGTGCTGCCCGTTCCTGCCCACACAATACAGATTTTCGATGGATTTCAAGTATTCGGTCAGCTTATCCATATCCTTGTAGGTGTCAAAGTAGGCGGGATAGGCTTTTTTCACCCATTCCACATGAGAGTCAATCACATCGGAAGCCTTGTCGATCAGCCCCATGCTGACGATCTCATTCACGGCGAAGCGCGTGAAATCCTCTTCCGTCATTGTCCAGTACTTGTCCCCCTCGGAAACAAAATATTCCAGACCGATCCATACCGTGTGCTCTAAATCACGCACCATATAGGGCGACCAGTTATTGTAGATCTGGAAGCGTCCCAGCTTGACGGTTCTGTCATGCACATAGATCCAGCAGTCGGGAACGATATTGCCGATGGTCTTTAATTTTGTCTTGTTTTTCAGATTCAGTTTCGGCAGCAGGAGTCCTACGGTCATGTAATCGCGGTAGGGAAGTCCTGCGGCGATGGCCGCCATGTCTTTCGGTACATCATTGATGCCTGCCACCAGATCTTTCACGGGCATGGAGGAAATGAAAATGTCGCCCTCGGCGGTGATTTCGCTCTCTGGCGTTTCGTAGGTGATGGAAGTAATACGGCCGTTCTCGTCCTTATGGAGTTTGACTGCTCTGCTGTGGCAGAGAATTTTTCCGCCCATCTCTCTGATTCGGTCTGCGGTCACTTCCCAGAGCTGCCCGGGGCCAAGCTTGGGATAGCTGAATTCCTCTATCAGGGAAGTTTCTACCTCTCGGTTCTTCTTTCCTGGCAGCATTTTTGAGAGAGCGTCCTTTATGACCGCGGCGACGGACAGACCCTTTGCCCGCTGGGCGCCCCAGTCGGGAGCAATCTCGGAAGGATGCCGCCCCCAGAGATTTTCCGTGTAATTTTCAAAGAACATGGAGTAGAGCTTTTTGCCGAATCGGTTTACATAAAAATCTTCCAGGGAATTTTCCGGCCTTTTGTGTATCATGGAGGCAAGATAGCTGAAGCCCGCCTGCACGGTGGCAAGAAAGCCCATATTGATAAAGGTCTCCGGTTTTAAGGAGATCGGATAGTCATAAAATTTTCGATTATAAAAAATGCGTGATACGCGGTGTCTGCGGAGCATTACCCGGTCTTCCTTCTCCGGGTCGGGGCCGCCGGGAGAGAGTGTCATCTCGCGGCGCAGCACGATATCGTCGTAGGTGGGAGAACCTTGTGTGGGGAGCATATGCTCCCACCATGCATTGACTTCCGGCACCTTGGAGAAGAAACGGTGGCCGCCCATGTCCATGCGGTTGCCTTTATAGTTGACGGTTTTGGAGATGCCGCCCATGGCATCTGATTCCTCCAACACCGTGACCTCGTACTCTTTGCTCTGTCTGAGCAGTTCGTAAGCGGCGGTGAGACCTGCCGGGCCCGCACCGATCACAAATACTTTTTTCATGCAATACCTCACTTCTTGTTATCTGTACATAGATAAAATTAGTTTACCATGTTTGGACAAGGTTGTACACAAAAAACTGGTTGACGAATCTGGAAAAACAGGGTTGTGTATGCTATAGTATTACTGAATATCATTTTGAAAAAGGAGATAGGGGATGCTGACAGCGATCATCAGCCTGCTTTTCTGGCTCGTGGTCATCCCGTTTTGTATCGGGCTGATCCCGGTAAACTTTATATCGCCCCGCAGGAGAACCCCGGGACTCCTGTTTCTTGCGGGATATTTTTGTATGTGGGCCCTTTTTGCACTGGCGGCGATTCCGGCGGTTTTGTGGGTGGAATATGATAATTTTAAGGTGGCGTCCGCAGTATTTACGGTGCTGTCGATTCTCTGCGCTATTTTGGGATTGGTTTTGTGGTATCGAAACCGGGCATCCGGGGAAGAGAGCCTTCTGGGTGTAAGAACAAGAAATGACATTGGTGTCATAATGAGGGCGGGGCTGAAAAACCTGCTGAAAAGCATGCTGCGGGCGGACCGGATCGAGTGGCTGCTGTTTTTCCTGCTGCTTGGCTTTCAATTATATAAGGCGGCGGCTTTCACATCATTTGACGGCGATGATGCCTACTATGTGGTGGAATCCCTGCTTGCCCAGGAGGCGGACACCATGTACCGTATTCTGCCTTACACGGGTGGCTCTACAGGGCTTGACGTGAGGCATGTGCTGGCGGTTTTCCCTATGTGGGTGGCGTTTGTTTCGGTGAAGGCGGGAATCCACGCGACCATTGTGTCTCATGTGGTGATGCCCTTTGTGCTGATCCCGCTGCCCTACCTTTTGTATTATGAGATGGGCAAGAATCTGCTGGGCGTTGAAAAAACGGGCGAGCCGAAAAAAAGCGCCGCCTCCGGGAAACTGCTTCACAGAGAGAATCTGCCTGTCTTTATGATCATCATGGCAATGTTTCAGATATTTGGAAACGTCTCCATCTATACAAATGAGACCTTTTTCCTGACCCGCACCTGGCAGGGAAAGGCGGTGGCGGGATCTCTGGTGATCCCTGCCGTTCTCTGGCTGTTTCTGCTTTTGTGTGAGGAGAGGGGGCAGGAGAAGAGGGCGGATGCGGGATTGTGGCTGCTTTTTGTCTGCGTACAGATGACGGCGGGCATCTGCAGCTCCATTGCGGTATTTCTGGTATCTATCCTGACGGCGCTGACAGCCTTTGTACTTATGATCACGAAGAAAGATTTCAGACTTCTTTTACGGTTTGGCGCCGCCTGTATACCGAATGTGATCTACATGGGGATTTATGTGGTGATGGGATATAGTTATTTACTGCAATAGCGTTTGCGAATGGGTGTGTGCTGAACGTAATTCGGAGGAATATTCGATATATGTGGGGTATTTTTTTAGAGAGTGTAGTCATTTTTAAAAACTATATGGGCTATCACGAGAATCATTTTCTCGCGGGGATCTATCTCTTTGCCCTGCTCTATCTGTGGCTGACGGAGAAGGACAAGACCAGACGGGCTATTTTTGTCTATGCACCCACCCTGCTCTTGCTGGCATTTTTCTGCCCGCTGTTTCGGAAGATATTTGTGCGGCTTTTAGAGGACTCTGAGACCTATTACCGGCTTTTGTGGCTTTTGCAGATGAGCATCGTCAGCGCCTATGGACTGATCAGACTGATGGGGAAGCATAGGCGGATCGGTCTGGCAGTGGCCTGTCTGATGATCGTGGCATGTGGGGATTATGTCTACGACAGTGAACATATCTCCCGTGCGGAGAATGCCTACCATCTGCCCCAGGAGGCCATTGATATTGTGGATATGATTGAGCCGGAGGAGGGGCGGATCACAGTGCTTGTGCCCGCGGATCTGATCTACTATGTGCGGCAGTACAGCACGGATATAGAGCTGCCTTATGGACGGGAGATGCTGATCGCGCGTTGGGATTACTATCATGCCATGTATGAGGCCATGGAGAAGGCGGAGGTGATCGACACGCCTGCGTTCGTGGAGCTTACCAGAACATACCCTTGTGCCTATGTAGTGCTGAAGGAGGATCGTGAGATCAGCGAGCCTCTTACGGAGTACGGTTTTTCCGTCTATGGTCAAGTGGGAGATTTCGTGATCTATCAGGATATGACGCTGTAGAAACGTGAGGTAACTTATGTTATTTAATTCGTATATCTTTGTGTTTGTGTTTTTTCCCATATGTCTTCTGGGGTGGTATAGCCTGCTGCAGGCTGGCTGCCCGTCCGCAGCAAAGGCCTTTCTACTGGCCATGTCCCTGTGGTTTTACGGCTATTTCAATCTGGTTTATCTGCTTATTATGGTGGGCAGCATTGCGGTCAATTATCTCTTTCATATAGGATTGTCAAGGCACCCGGATAAACGGTTCATGGCGCTTGCGGTGGCCTGTAATCTGGGGGTGCTGTTTTATTTTAAATATTTCGATTTCTTTCTTTCTACAATGAATGGAGCGTTTGGAACGTCCTTTGTCCTGCGGGGGATTCTGCTGCCTCTGGGCATCAGTTTTTTCACCTTTCAACAGATCTCCTTTATCGTGGATACTTATCGGGGTGAGATCCGGGACTGCCGATTCCTGGAATATGCCCTGTTTGTAGCCTTTTTTCCCCAGCTGATCGCCGGGCCGATCGTAAACCACAGTGAGATGCTGCCACAGTTTGAGAGACTGGGACGGGAAAAGGCAGACTGGGAACGGATCGCAGAGGGGTTCGCGCTCTTTGTGCTGGGGCTGTTTAAGAAGGTGCTTCTGGCGGATACTTTCGGAAAGGGCGTGGATTACGGCTATGGGAATCTCACAGCTCTGGGACGGGCGGATGCCGTACTCGTCATTGTATTCTATGCCTTGCAGCTCTACTTTGATTTCAGCGGCTACTGTGACATGGCGAGGGGGCTGGGCAAAATGTTGGGGATAGAGATCCCTGTCAATTTTGACTCTCCTTACAAGGCGGTAAATATCGTGGATTTCTGGAAGCGCTGGCATATCACGCTGAACCGCTTCTTCACAAAATATGTCTATATTCCACTGGGCGGCAACCGCAAGGGACAAGGGCGGATGTATGGAAACCTTTTGATCGTGTTTTTCTTAAGCGGTCTCTGGCACGGGGCCGGATGGAATTTCATAGTCTGGGGCATGCTTCACGGTGTCCTGTATGTGGCGACCCGTTTCTGGCAGAGAAGCATAAAAAAAGATGACAAAGGTGTCAGAAAGAATAAATTTATGACATTATTGTCACAAACATTATTGTTTCTATATGTCAGCGTCGCCTGGGTATATTTCCGGGCGGCGGATATTGCTCAGGCAAACAGTCTGCTTCGGGCAGCCTGTCTGGGAAAATGGCAGAGGATATCACAGGATTTGGCGGAGTGTTTCCGGTTGGATGAATTCTGGTACGTCATCAAGGTGCTGCATCTGGACAACTATTCCTTCAGCCGTTATATTCTGATGGCTCTGATCCTGGCGGTAGGGCTATATCTGGCTATGGCAGGAAAAAATGCGGCACAGCTGGCATCACGGCTCAGGTATCGTGCTGTATCGGCGGTGGTGATCGCCGTGCTGGCGGTGTGGTGTGTGTTGAGCCTTTCGGGGGTAAGTACCTTCCTGTATTTCAATTTCTGATGCGAGAGTGAATTATGAACAGATGTAAAAAGTGGCTTCTGGCCACGGTATCCCTCATTTTAATACTGTTTCTTCTGGCGGCGGCTGCGGTGGTCTGGGTCGATCCCTTTTTTCAGTATCATGCGCCCCTTGGGAGTTTTCCCTATCTGGTGGACAACCAGCTCTCTCAGAATCCGGGGATGGCAAAGCATATGGAATACGACAGTGTGATCTTGGGTTCTTCCATGACGGTGAATTTCAACACGAACTGGTTTGAGGAGCTTATGGATCTGGATGCGCTCAAATTGAGCTACAGCGGCGCGTATCCCAAAGATCAGGCGAATATCATGGACATTATTTTTACGAGCGGCCATGATGTGCAGGCGGTTTTTCTGGGAATCGATGTGATGACCTACACCGGCAGGGTGGAGGAGACCAAATATCCGATTCCGGCGTATCTTTACGACGATAATTATCTGAATGATGTGCAGTATGTCCTGAATAAGGATGTGTTTTTGAATTATGTGCTGCGGCCCCTGGCGGATCCTGATAAGACGGATCTGGCTACGGTCTATCAGAGTTGGTGGACGGACGAATATTACAATATTCAGTGGGTCATGCACAATTATGTACCGTCGGAGCCGGTGAGCGAGGAGGCGGAACGGGACACCTATATCGAGAGTACGGACAGAAATCTGTGTACCAATCTCTGTCCTTATATCGAGCAGAATCCCGATACGACTTTCTATCTCTTTTTTCCGCCCTACAGCATCCTGTACTGGAATGATGTGATACAGGAGAATCATCTGGAAGCGACGATAGCGCAATATCAGTATATTGCGGACACGGTGCTTGCCTACGATAATGTACGGGTGTTTTATTTTCCGGATCTGGAAGCGATCGTGACAGATCTGAACAATTATGCGGATTACACCCATTATCACAGAGATATCAATCGGTATATGACGGAGTGCTTTGCAGATGGCACCTGTGAGGTCAAGAGTACGGAAGAAATGACGCGGGCTCTGGATGAAACTCGCGCCATGATCGGACGGTTTGACTTTGAGGCGCTGTTTTCGGTAGAATATTAGGAGATGGGAGGAATATATATGAGACGCGGTTTGAGAAAGGGAAGACGATTTTTTGCCTATGTGCTGACTGTGACAATGCTTGTGACAATGGTGTCACAAAGTGCATTGCCCGTTCTGGCGGCGGAGCCGGGCGTGGAAAGTCAGAGCGAGGTGGTGGAGTCGGACACTGTGGAAACGGAGCCGGAAGGTGATTTACAGGACGATATCGCCGAGGAGGAACGGCCGGGGCAGGATGAAACTTCCGGAGAAGATACGGATGACCAGAATGCCGATACGGAGCAAGATCCTGATACAGATCAGGAAGATTCCGATGCAGAGCAAAATCCCGACGAAGACCAGAATGCCGATGAGGCAGAAGAGTCTGATATGGAGCAGGTGGAGACTGTGTCAGGATCGGATCTTAATACGGATGTGATGAATGAAGAGGATCAGGCCGCACTTTTTTCGGATTCTACCGAGCAGGGATGGGTGGGGGATATCTACTGGTCAATTCTCAACGGGAATCTGTATGTACAAGGCTCCGGGAATTATTTTGAGAACGCATTCAACACAAATCCACCCTGGACACCCTATGCGAAGCAGATCAAAACGGCGGAGATCAGGCTGACCGGTATGACCAGTACCGCCCACATGTTCAGCGGCTGCGAGAACTTGACGAGCATAACCTTTAAATCCTTTGATACAAGCGAAGTCACAAACATGTCCGGAATGTTTCAGGGCTGCAAAAATCTGAAAAGTATTGAGTTGGGCAAATTCCGCACGGATAAGGTCGAGTCCATGTCGAGCATGTTTGAGGGATGCAGCAGCCTGACGGAATTGGATTTTAGCAGACTGGATACCTCGAGCGTGGCAAATGCGGCGTCTATGTTTCGGGAATGCAGGGCTTTGAAGCGCGTGGATTTTAGCCAATACCGCGCAAAAAATCTGAAAAATATACAGTATATATTTTTTAACTGTGAAAATCTGCAGAGCGTGGATCTAAGCGGTTTTTCTACAGAGAATGTGACAAACCTGATGGATATGTTCAACGGTTGTCGTAGTCTGCAGACCATCAACTGGGGCAATAATTTTAAAACCGGTGCGGTGACCAATATACAGGGAATGTTTACCGGGTGCAGCAGTCTCACCGAGCTGGATTTGAGCGGATTTGATCTGAGCAAAGTGACAGATGAGAAGAACATCAGATACTTTCTGAGCGGATGTTACGGGCTGGAAGTCATTCAGACGCCTGATAAGGCATGCAGCCTGTCCATCGCGCTGCCAAGCGGCGACTGGTTTGGTGAAAATGGCGCGAAGTATACGGAACTTCCCACCTTTTTATCCAGGGCTACATTGACCAAGATGACTGTGGACGACAGCGATATCGCCAGCGGGACGGCGCAGAAGATTCAATGGCGGATTGACGCGGACGGCAAGCTGACCGTAAAAGGGAGCGGGGATTTCAGCAGTTCCACAGAATATGACAGGGCGCCGTGGTACGCTTATGCGGATAAGATCAAGACGGCAGTGGTGGACGTGAAGGGGATGACGGACGCCTCCCATATGTTCTCGGACTGCAGTAATATGACCAGTCTTGATCTGAGTAAATTTGACACGAGCAGCGTGACGGATATGGGTGATATGTTCGGTGGGTGCTCGGCGCTGACGAGTCTTGATCTGAGTCGCTTTAGTACTGGAAACGTCACGAATATGTCGGATATGTTTCAGGGCTGCAGAAGCTTGAAATCACTTGATCTGAGTCGTTTTGACACCAGTAAAGTGACGAATATGGAAATTATGTTCATGGATTGCAGTAGCCTGACCAGTCTTGACTTAAGCAGCTTCGACACCCGTAATGTCACATCTATGTGTTTTAATGAAGGCGGTATGTTTTCATACTGCGAGAGTCTGGTGACCCTTGATTTGAGCAGTTTCGATACTCGAAATGTGGACCAGTTTCGGTGGATGTTTTCTAACTGTAAAAAGCTGAAGAATCTGTATATTGACCGGTTTGACTTGAGAAGCGCATCTGATATTGGCGGCATGTTTTCCGGCTGTGAGAGCTTGGAACAGTTTGATTTCGGCGTATTTACTCATTATGATGATATTTATGATATGAGCTATTTTTTCGCTGACTGTAAGAAGCTGAAAAAGGTAAACTGGAAAGGTTTTGATACTGGCAGTGTAGGGTGGACGAGCGGTATGTTTGAGAACTGCAGCAGCCTGACGAGTCTTGATTTAAGGGGCTTTGATACAAGCGGCGCGTATGAAATGGGCTCTATGTTCAGAGGCTGCAGCAATCTGACGAAGCTGGATGTGAGCGGTTTTGACACGGGAAATGCAATGAATATGAAACGTATGTTCCAGGACTGCCGCAAACTGACGCAATTGGACATGAGCCATTTTGAGACGGACAACGTTGTCGATATGGGATGGATGTTCCAGAATTGCAGCAGTTTGACAACTTTGGACTTGAGCGGATTTGATGCGGCCGCGCTTCAGGAAACAGATTCGTATTTCTATTATCAGGGCATGAAGGAGATGCTTGACGGCTGCACGAAGCTTGCAACGCTCTACACGCCTTACAATATCCCCTCGAATCTGCAGAATCCGGCGGCGCTGCCGGGCGGTACATGGTACATGACTGACGGTACAGGAGTCACACAGATTCCCTCTCTGGATCACAGCGTGAAGCTCACGAAAAAGCAACCTGCGGCGACAGCGTCCGCAGCGAAGACCTCCATCACGGTGAAAAAGACGAAGACCGCCTATTCCTGTGGGGAGACAGTGAACACAAACGATCTGACAGTCACGTACTACGGCGGCGATGGAACGGTTAAGAAGGTCACAGATTACACGACGAATGTCAATGAGCTGGATACCTCCGTACCGGGGAAAAAGATGCTGGTCGTGACCTATCAGGATTTGACGGCACAGAAGGACCTGACGGCACAGGTGGAACTGACCTTTACCCGTAAGATAGCAGACGAGACAGTGACCCTCACTGTACCGGAGGCGGTTTACGCGGGTATTCCCAGGACGCCGGTTCCGACCGTGAGGATGACGATCGGCGGAAAGCTTACGACGCTTGCCTACGGCAGAGATTTTAAGACGTCCTATACGAATAATGTAAATGCCGGACAAGATACGGCAAGGGTTACCATTACCGGTATCAATGATTACAGCGGAACGGCAACCAAAACATTTACGATCAAACAGGCGGCTGTGACGATCCGGCCGCTTGATATGACTTTCGCAGTAGGGGATCCTCTGCCGGGCAGCGGGGATTTTGAATACCGGGTGACCGGGCTGTATCAGGGAGATGCGCTGCTAAAAGAGCCAGCCTTTACGTGTAATGTGACGGACATGAGCAAAGCGGGCATCTATACGATCAGTTATGTGGCGGGCAGCGCAGAGGCGGGAACCAACTATCAGATCACCGGAACGACAGCCACGCTCACCGTGGCGCAGGAGCGGATCTCCTACACAGTCACCTTTGACTATGCGGGACATAAAGTGGCAGAAGGCGGTTCGACAACATATGTGCTTACGGATATCATAGCGGGCAGCCTGATCAAGGGTCGGGAACCGAAGCCCGCCGACACGGGCTACCTGTTTAAGGGGTGGTATAAGGACCGGGATTACAAAAAAGCGTGGGATTTCGATACGGATACGGTGCAGGAGAACCTGACGCTGTATGCATGTTGGGTTTTGGATGCCAGTCAGCAGGAGGAAGGCGCGGATCTGTGCGTGAAAGAGATCGAGGATCAGGCATACACCGGCAATCAGATCAAACCAACGGTGGTTGTCTATGCCGGAGCCGATTCCGAGCCCCTCAAGGCGGGCAAAGACTACACGATCAAGTATGTAAATAACATTGAGGCGGACAAGGTAAATAAAACTGGCGGCGTGAGTGCGTCGGAGAGTGAATCCGGCACCGGATTTACAAAAGAACTGCCCTATGTTGTTATTACCGGAAAGGGAAATTATATCGGGACGGTCTGTAGAAATTTCCACATTGCTCCGGCGTCCGTGGCGGATGACGGCGAGAATCTTGCGCAGGGCTTTACCCTCAAATATACGGAGCAGATGACAGTCAATGTGAAGAAAGCACAGAAGCCTTTCACATCTCTGAAATATAAAAAGGCGATGAAGACCGGGACGGATTATGATGTGAAGCTGACCGCCGTGGCTGCTTATGACGAGACAGGCGATGTGGTGGAGGGTGACCACATGGCCATTGGAGAAACCGGCGGGAGCACGGTGCTTCCTGAGATACCGGCGGGCTGGCGCGGCACCTTCCTGCTGACAGTGACGGGCAAGGGGAATTACAGCGGAGCGTTTACCAAGAGCGTCTATGTGTCGGATAAGAGCAAATTAATGAAGAACGCCTCTATCACCCTGGGAAAGAACCTGAAAAATGTAGAGTATACGGGGGAGGATATCGCTTTGAAGCCGGCGTGGTATGACACGGCAAGAAAGAAGTATTACGAGGTGGATAACGAGGGAAACATCAACAGGAGAGTGACGCTCGCTGCTGCGGATGTTTTCACTGTGAAATTCGGGAAAGAATACCTTTTATACGGGAAAGATTTCTCCGTGAGCTATACCAATAACCGGGATGTTGGAACCGCTGTGTTGACGATAAACGGCGAGGGCGATTATATGGGGACGAAGAGCGTCACCTTTAAGATCAAGGGGACTGCTTTTAATACGAAAAATGTCTCGGTGGATGCGGAAACCCTACAGACTGTGATGCCCTATACCGGGAATGCACTGACCCAGAACGGGGTCGCCTTGGCAAAAGGGGCGGATGGCGGAGGAGAGGAACTGGTTTACGGCAGAGATTACTCGATCGGCTATAAGAATAACAGGAAAAAGGGAACGGCAACGATGACCTTTACGGCAAGTGCTGCATCCGGGTATTCGGGTAATTTCAAAAAGACCTTTAAGATCGCAGCAGCTGATCTAAAGACGGCGGTAGAGTTGAGCGCACCGAAGGAAGTGCCTTATGCAAGAGAGGGAGCGAAGCTGACAGGGCAGATCGTTCTGACAAATAGTACCACCAAGGATGTCCTGAAAGAGGGTGTTGACTATACGGTCAGTTACGCGAACAATAAAACGGTTACAGAGAGCGGCGGTAATCTTCCCGTTATGACGATCAAAGGGAAAGGGAATTATGCGGGTTCCCTGCAGATAACCTATCGGATCAAGGAGGCGCAATGGTCTCTGGACTTAAACGGTAATCTGAAAGCGGATGCCACGCCCATCGCCTTTGATGAGAGGAAGGCGGATACCTATGTCTATGTGCCTAAGATCAAGGTGACCGACGGCAAAGCCGTATTGAAAGCGGGGAAGGATTATGAGACGGAGGCGCATAACTGTACCCAGGATGAAATCAGGGAATATTTGAAAGCGATGGCTGATCTGCGGGCGGGTACATCTTCCGTCACGCAGGAAACACTGGAGAGCATGAGGCCTTATGTGATCCTCACTGCGAAAGAAGGGAGTGGCTATACGGCGGGCAGCAGTTTTCGGGTAGACGTAAATATCTATCAAAATAAGCTGGCTCAGAACAATCTCTATATCGTTGTGTCGGAAGATGCCGCACAGACGACCTATACCGGGAGTCAGGTGACACCTGACGTCGTGGTGTACTATGGGGATACAGCTGCTGTCAAAGCGGCAAAGCGGGATAAGATAACGGAGGAGAGTGCCCTCACAGATCCGGCGGGAGAATACGGTTTGACGAAGCTGCAGTACCGATCAGACGGGACCGGCGATTATACACTCACCTACGGAAATAATGTGGCAGCAGGAAAGAATAAGGGTAGTGTCACTGTGGTGGGAACCGGATTGTATGGTGTCAGCGTTACGGTGAAATTCACGATTCTGCAAAAAGATGTATATAAGATCTGATCAGAAGCACATGAAAAAGAACCGGCCGGAAGCCGGTTCTTTTGTTGTATTTTGCTATATTACTCATTTGTCGGTGAAAGCTCCGGGAAGAGGCAGTCCGCGAATCGCTGTGCCAGAAGCTCCCTGCCCGCATCATTAAAGTGAATATAGTCTGTCATGTAGTCCAGATAGTTATCCTCGTTGACAGAACCATAAAAATTATCAATGAAAGATACGCCCACATCCATGGTGGCATCCAGCTCTTTCTGCAGATAGTGGCTTAGCGTGCCGTGTCCCAGATCCGCCCGGTCGCCGTTCTGGAAATTGCCTTCTTCGTCGATGCTGTGACAGAAGGTGTGAGACATGAATACGATGCGGATATGCGGGTACGCTTCCTGGATCTCTTTTACGCCTGAGCGCAGGGCGCCGGTGTAGGTGATCTCCGCGTAGGGCGCATTAGGGTCATCGCAGGGACGTTTGTTGACGTAGTCGCTGCCATCGTACATTACGCAGATCAGATCTACGGTATTCAGGTCAAGATCTGCAAGCATCTGCGTAGTCTTGGCAAAATTCTCGTCGTAGCTGTAGGTGGCTGCGGTTTTCATCAAATCAAAATCTCCGCTGGCCAGGCTTTTGGCAACATAGGAGAAGGAGAAGGCGTCCAGAATATAGCCGTCGTTGTAGGAGGCAAACTGGGCAGCCATGGTAGTACCTGTGAAGGAGCCGTTGTAGACGGTAGCTCCTGTCTTCTGGGCGATCTGCTCTGCCAGTCCGCCGGGGCCCTGATCTAAAGAGAAAGGATCATCTCCCAGACAGAGGATAGTGGTCACACCATCATCTACATAGCCTTCTCTCTTATCCGGAGCGAGCGGGATGAGGCTGTCTAAGGCTTCGACATCAAAGTCCGTGGTCTGATAATTCGGATCGTAGTCGTTATCGACAGTTCCCTTATTCCAACGGTACAGCCGGTAAGCCGAAAATCCTATGACAAGCACAATGGCTGCCAGCAGGATGAGATGGATGCTGNCNAATGATTTTGNNTGTTTTNCNTGTTTTTCTTCCATGAGTTTATTCATACCCTTTCCTGANATTNTTATGCTATTTTACCATGATTCTTTATTCTACTATNATTTTTTCCAAAAATCTACNATTNNNGGCAGAAAAAGANCGCCGAACGAAANCTTAAGNTTNCGTTCGGCGNNCNGNTGCATCCTGAAGATGCNCGCTTTTNGTATCAGACGAGTGATACAGCGTTTTCCATCGGGAGCCGCTCCTTGTACCATTTGCTGTATTTGTACATACGATATGTAGTGCTCAGCCTTTTGAGCTGATCCTCATCGGCACAGCAAGTATAGAAGGTGATTCGCTGAGCGGCGTCCATGGACACATAGTCCATATAGCTGAGTTTCANTTCCGTGATAGCACCCTGGCATTTTGGACAGAACTGTTTATGCCCGTTCAGCATGTGAACCCGATGGCAACGCTTACAGTAGTGCATGTACATCATGAAAAATTCCCCTTTTCTCATATCTTTGTAAGCCTGCCGTTTGCTTGTTGCACTTATATTGTGTCAGCTGGGGAAAGTAAAGTCAAGCATATATGACCGAAAATTCTCTGAAAGGGGAGTTAAAATATCGCGCAGGCATCGCGCATTCATTTTCACTTTTGCTTTACATAATCTGACCTTGCGCAGATAGACACAAAAAGCTTGATGTTGCGTGCTTTTTGTGCTACAATANAACGGAATTATTGAGAAAATNAGGTTTACATAAAAGANANCCATTGAGCAATGAAACAGACAGAACGATAGTATACAGATAAGATAGGAGTTTGCCATGCAAAAAAAGAAAACACATTTTGAGGATCTGCTGGAGGATGATCGGTTTGATGACGAGGATGCCGACAGCGTGACAGAGGATACCCTGGAGTTTTTGAGCCTGGATGACGATATGATCGAATCCTATCAGAAGTCNCATGCCTCTAAGAGTAAAACGGCCTCAGCGCAGAAGCCGCGTCCGGAGCGTTATGTCGAAGTCTATGATGACGATGATGAATATGATGATGAGTACGAAGATGACGACTACGATGATGATGAGTATGATGATGACGACTACGATGATGATGAGTATGATGATGACGACTATGACGAGGATGATTATGACGATGATGAGTACGATGACGAGGACGGTTTTGCAGCNCGTCTGATGTACTTTATCGGAGAGATGAGCATGCTGGANGTGGCAGTGGCGGTGNTGGGGATTCTGGTGATTGCCGGCGTGCTGGTCACGGGCGGCATCTATGTGAATGCAAAATCTGTGGAAAAGCAGGTGGCAACATTTGCTGACGTGGGCGAGGAGATCGAGGGCATCAACGTCATTGGAGAGAGCGGTCTGATNGCGGTGACNGAATCGGCCAGACTGGGCAGTATGATCNCCACTGACGAGNAAGAACCTCAGGAAACGGAGGNAGAACCTTCCGGGGAGACGAAGGGCGAGGTGGAGGTGGNTTTACACCTGACATCTATTCTCTCGGATATGAAGATAAAGTTCGTCAATAAGGAGACCGGAAAACTGATCGGCGGCGTGCCTTTTGAGGTGGAGGTTTCGGGACCGAAAAGNTTTGCTCTGAAGGATGAAGATAAGGANGGNGTGATCTATCAGACGGGNATCGCNGCGGGNACTTANGATGTCAAAATACAGCCGCTTACAGGCAGNGCGGCTGAGAAATANANGNTNCCNNNGNCAGCAAGCAGCGTTAANGTNACGGATAAGATGGCNTATCAGAANGTGGATGTGGCGGATGAGGTNAAGACGGAGGCNGAGATCAATGTGGCNAAGGAGGAGGCNACCCAGCAGAATACNGTGCAGGAGTCGGCTCTGCAGGATACGGTGGAGTGGGTGGAATCCACCAAGACACCNATCGGGGANGAGACNGCAGAATATGAGAAGGTGNCNTCCGATAAGATCGCAGATCCCTGGACNGTGAGCAGTGCGTTTCGTAAGATGGNGGCAGAGGACGAGGAAGAGGACCCTTATGAGGATGTGAAGGTATCTCTGAACAAGGACAGTCTGTCNCTGGATCAGGGNGAAAGCGCTTCCNTGAAAGTATCNGTCAGCAACAGCAGCGTTCGTTATGTAGTAGAGTGGGNAAGCGGGGATNCTTCNATCGCCACAGTGAGCGAAGGTACGGTCACGGCNGTGGCACCGGGCANCACTACGGTCACGGCGCGTGTGGCNGTGGGCAGTATGATCCAGGAACTNAGCTGCTCTGTGNCNGTAAGCNGTNCTGAGGAGAAAGAGCCTGACGACACGGAGGGAGAAGGCGNTAANGACAAGGACAAAGATAAAAATGAAAACGGAGAANTCGTTTATAAAAAGATNTCCATTAGCGGTCCCGGTGAAGTGGNGGTGGGTAAGACNGTGACNCTGAGCGCACAGACGGATCCCAAGGGCGGCAAGATCAGNTGGAGCAGTGAAGATGAGAAGATTGCCAAAGTGGANGATAAAGGTGTGGTGACGGGCGTTGGCGAAGGCACNGTAAAGATTCGNGCGCTCTGTAAGGGCTCNGAAGATATTACNGAATCGTTTCAGATNAAGGTGGTCAAGGGGACTGCCGANGTGGATGGCAGTACCAAGCTGAAGGATAAGGACGGCAATCAGCTCTATTATAAAAATTCTTCCGGAGAATACAAGGAAGCTACTTATAACGATTACGGGAAGCGGGANNCATTNTACAAGAANGTGAAATCTGCCTCNGCTTATAAATATACNGGNTGGCAGACCATTGACGGATATGTTTACTTTTTTGATAANGATGGCAATTATGTAACNGGNGANCAGGTCATNCAGGGNGCCAGATACACNTTTGGCAGCGATGGCAGACTGGCTAAGAGTTCCGGTACGATGGGAATCGATGTGTCGAAGCACAATGGCAATATAGACTGGAACGCAGTGAAAAATTCCGGCGTATCCTACGTGATCATCCGCTGCGGTTACCGTGGATACTCCACAGGTGTGCTGGTGGAGGACCCCAAGTTCCGCACCAATATCAAGGGTGCGAAGGCGGCAGGCCTCAAGGTGGGAGCTTATTTCTACAGTCAGGCGGTCAACGAGGTGGAGGCTGTGGAGGAGGCTTCCATGGCGATCGATCTGGTAAAGGGATACGGGTTGAATTACCCGCTCTTTCTGGATGTGGAGGCCAGCGGCGGCAGAGCTGACGGCATCAGCCGGGATACCAGAACGGCAGTCTGCAAGGCCTTTTGCCAGACCGTACAAAATTCCGGCATCACAGCGGGCGTCTATGCCAATAAAAACTGGTTTACGGAGAAGATCAACACAGCCAGCCTTACAAGCTATAAGCTCTGGCTGGCACAGTATGCCAGCGCGCCGACCTACACGGCGACCCGTTATGACTTGTGGCAGTATTCCTCCACGGGCAAGGTCAGCGGTATCAGCACAAAGGTGGACATGAATATAAGTTATGTAAACTATTGATCCGACCTTGCGGGACATATCCGCACCGGGAGATAGCGCTTGCATTTTAAAACCACTTCATAGATAATGGTTAATAGAACAGAAAGGACCCGGAAGAACCCGGGCAAGGAGGCACAGCGTGAAAGAAAATAAGAAAACGTATCTTGTGACCGGTGGCGCCGGCTTTATCGGCTCCAACTATATTCATTATATGTTTCGTAAATATGGCGATGCGATCAGGATCATCAATGTGGATGCCCTGACCTACGCCGGTAATCCGGAAAATTTGAAGGAAGTGGAAAACAGAGAGAATTATACCTTTGTCAAGGCTGATATCTGTGATAAGGCGGCCATCGAAAAGATCTTTGCAGAGAACGAGATCGACAGAGTCGTTCATTTTGCGGCGGAGAGTCATGTGGACAGAAGCATTAAAAATCCCGAAGTGTTTGTGCAGACCAATGTATATGGCACGGCGGTCATGTTAAACTGTGCAAAGGCGGCCTGGGAGCTTCCGGACGGCGGTTTTAAAGAGGATAAAAAGTTTCTGCATGTATCGACAGACGAGGTGTATGGGTCTCTTTCGGAGGATGGCGGTTATTTCTATGAGACCACGCCTTATGCGCCCCGCAGCCCATATTCTGCCAGCAAGGCGGGTTCGGATATGCTGGTAAAGGCGTACATGGACACCTATCATTTCCCCGCTAATATCACTAACTGTTCTAACAACTACGGACCCTATCAGTTTCCGGAGAAGCTGATCCCGCTCATCATCAACAATGCGCTGCAGGGGAAGAAGCTGCCCGTTTACGGCGACGGAAAAAACGTGCGTGACTGGCTCTATGTGGAGGATCACGCCAAGGCCATCGATATGGTGCAGGAGAAGGGCAGACTTTTCGAGACTTACAATGTGGGCGGTCACAATGAAAAGCAGAATATAGAGATCGTGAAGATCATCATTGCGACTCTGCGGGAGATGCTCCCGGAGACAGATCCCAGAAGAGAACATGTGACGGAGGATCTGATCACTTATGTGGAGGACCGCAAGGGTCATGACAGACGGTATGCGATCGCGCCGGATAAGATCAGAGAAGAGATCGGCTGGGAGCCTGAGACCATGTTTGCCGAGGGCATCCGCCGTACTATTGAGTGGTATTTCGCCCATGAGGATTGGATGAAAAATGTGACAAGCGGTGATTACCAGAAGTATTATAAGGAGATGTACAAAACCACAAACTAATTCTGAGAAAGGCACGGTAGTTATTATGAAAGGTATCATACTTGCCGGCGGTTCAGGCACCAGACTTTATCCGTTGACAAAGGCGGTCTCTAAACAGATCATGCCAATATACGATAAACCGATGATTTATTATCCCTTATCAACATTGATGCTGGCGGGGATCCGGGAGATTCTGATCATTTCCACGCCCAGAGATCTGCCTGTTTTTGAGGAGCTTTTCGGCACGGGAGAACAGCTGGGACTTCAGATGTCCTATGCGGTGCAGGAATATCCCAGAGGGCTTGCGGATGCGTTTATCATTGGTGCTGATTTTATCGGGACAGACAGTGTGGCGCTGGTTCTGGGAGATAATATCTTCTACGGGCAGAGTTTTTCCAGGGTACTCAGAGAGGTGGCGGCCAGAGAGAGCGGCGCTACGATCTTCGGTTATTATGTGAGAGATCCGAGAGAGTACGGTGTGGTGGAGTTTGATGAGAACGGCGTGGCTCTTTCCATCGAGGAGAAGCCTGAGAAACCAAGGAGTAATTATGCGGTGCCGGGTTTATATTTTTATGACAATGATGTGGTGGAGATCGCACGGAATGTGAAGCCCTCTGCAAGGGGCGAGATCGAGATCACCAGTATCAATAACGAGTATCTGAGCAGAGGAACGCTCCGAGTAGAGACTCTTGGGCGCGGTTTTGCATGGCTGGATACGGGAAGCCATGATTCTTTGCTGGATGCTGCGGATTTTGTGGCAGCCTTCCAGAAGAGACAGGGACTTTACATTTCCTGTATTGAGGAGATTGCCTACAAGAGGGGCTTTATTACCAGGGAGCAGCTTCTGGCGCTGGCAGAGCCACTTATGAAGACGGCATACGGACAATATATGGTAGAGGTTGCAAATGGACTCTAAGCGGATGAGACGTGCGATGTTCCTTATGGTAGGCATGTTTTTAGCGGCGTTTGTGGTGCTCGTGATCGTGAATCTGGATACGGTAAAGTATAAGCTTGGATTCGCTGAGAAGCCGCAGCAACAGGAGGAAGTCGTTCAGCAAACTGAAGAGAGTGAAACGGTGGGCGGACAGATCGGAGGCAATCTGAATGCCTTTTTGGGAGATGAGACTTTTTTTGATCAGGAGGTCAAATTTAAGAGTATCGAGTCCTACGCCGGCAGAAATGTGTCTCTTATGATGAGTTCCGTTGCCAAGGATCTGCGCATTATGGTGGTGGACAGTGTGGGGCGGCTCGTGACGGGGACAGATTTTACGATCAACATTCAGGGAGTAGGCGAATACACGGATCTGGATAAAGACGGCGTGATCTATGTGGATGGGCTGCGGTCCGGGGAGTACAGTGTATCTCTCAATGAGAAGGAAGGGTTTCGCGTACCAAACACCATCACCACGATCCAGGTGCGGCAGGATATCGAATATCGTGTGATTGACAATATTGAATATCTGATGCTGACGGAGGACGACATCGATCCGGAGAAGGAGGATAAGGCGGTCAACGGTGCGGCGGAAGATGCGGACGGCACGGAGAATACGGAGCTGCAGTTTGACAATGGCGCTGCCAGGCTCGGCATTGATGTGTCTAAGTGGAATAAGGAGATCGACTGGGAGGCCGTGAAGAATGCGGGGGTTGAGTTTGCCATCATCCGCTGTGGTTACCGGGGTGCATCCACCGGAGCGCTGGTCATCGATCCCAGATATAAAGAGAATATAGAGGGAGCTATCGAAGCGGGAATTCCCGTTGGCGTTTATTTCTTTACCCAGGCAGTAGATGAGGTGGAGGCCGTGGAGGAGGCTTCTATGGTGATCCATCTGATTGAGGAATATGATGTGGACTACCCCGTGTTCCTGGACAGTGAGAGCGCCGGCGGACGGGGACGTGCAGACGGTTTGGATAATGACGAGCGAACGAGTGCGCACAGGGCCTTTTTGCAGACGATTCAGGCGGCGGGCTATGAGACGGGCGTTTACGCTTCCCGCAACTGGCTGAAGGACAGATTGGATATGACACGCCTGTCAAATTACAGAATCTGGCTGGCGGAGTATGCGGATGCACCGACCTATGATGAATATTATTACCATATGTGGCAGTATACTTCCAAGGGTACGGTGGATGGCATATCCACCAACGTGGACTTGAATCTGTGCTATATGAATATTGATACTTCCATCAACCATGCGCGGAGCGCCGCAGGGTATTCCGGTGTGGTAAACGGCGACAGCGGGAACGTGCCGGTCGGCGATGAATGATCGTGTGAGAAGGAGAGCAAAAGAATGGGAAAGATAACTGTAGAGACATGCGGAATTGAGGGGCTTAAGGTGATCACTCCGACAGTGTTTGGAGATAACAGAGGTTATTTTATGGAGACCTACCACTATGAGGATTATAAGGCGGCGGGGATCGATCAAGTCTTTGTGCAGGACAACCAGTCCTCCTCCTGCAAGGGAGTGCTGCGCGGTCTCCATTTCCAGATAAACTACCCTCAGGATAAGCTGGTGCGTGTGCTTTCCGGGGAAGTGTTTGACGTGGCGGTGGATCTGCGGAAGGGATCCCCGACTTATGGGCAGTGGTATGGCGTGAATCTCTCTGCGGAGAATAAAAAGCAGTTTTTTATTCCGAAAGATTTTGCTCATGGCTTTCTGGTGTTGTCAGACTATGCGGAGTTTGCCTATAAGTGTACAGATTTTTATCACCCCAATGATGAGGGCGGCATTCTCTGGAGCGATCCGGAAATAGGGATCGACTGGCCGATTCCGGAGGGAATGGAGCTCATTATGTCCGAGAAAGATCCGAAGTGGGAGGGGCTTTCAGCGTTTACGGCAAAGTACCGCTGACTGCGCCAAGGGACAGTGGCATGAGTACAAATAAAACAGAAAAGAAAAAAGAGAAAAAAAGCTTTCCTAAGTCCGCAGCGATCATGATATTCTGGGGGCTTGGTCTGCTTTTGGCGCTTGTGCTGGTGATGCATCACAATCCGCTGGCGGATCAGGTGACAGAGCAGATGAAGAAGGTCAGTGGCTGCGTGCTCATTGCGTTTACCTGCATCATATTCGCGATCTATTTTGAGAGGATCGTGACGATACCGGTCGAGCTTTTCCAGAGCAGGGGATTGATCTGGAAGCTGGCAAAAAATGATTTTAAGAAGCGTTATGCCGGTTCCTATCTGGGCATTGTCTGGGCGCTGGCCCAGCCGGTCGTCACGGTGCTGATGTACTGGATCGTGTTTGATAAGGTCTTTGAAGCCCGGGTGGAATTTGTGGCATCGAATGGGGAGGCACCGCCCTATGTGCTGTACCTGATGGCAGGTCTTGTGCCCTGGTTTTATTTCTCGGAAGCCATATCTCAGGGAACGATGGCGTTAGTGGAATACAGTTATCTGGTCAAAAAGGTGGTATTTAATATCAGTATCCTGCCCATCATCAAGGTTATCGCGGCTACCTTTATTCATGTGTTCTTTGTGGGAATATTGTTGATCGTGTCGGTGTGTTATGGCTATACACCCTCTATATACACCATACAGATCGTTTATTACAGCGTTTGCCTCCTGCTCTTTGTCCTGGGGCTGAGTTACCTGACCAGTGCGCTGGTGGTCTTTATCAGGGATCTGCAGCAGGTGATCAGTATTGCGTTGCAGATCGGCATGTGGGCGACGCCGATCATGTGGAATATTGATATGCTGCCCAGCGATAACATGAAGACACTCTTTAAGCTGAATCCCCTGGTCTACGTCGTGAACGGATATCGAAGCGCGATCTTTGAGGAAGTATGGTTCTGGGAGCATTTTTATTCTTCCACCTATTTTTGGATCTTTACGATCAGCATGTTCTGTATCGGAACGCTGGTGTTCAGAAGGATGAGAGTGCATTTCGCAGATGTATTGTAAATGCGTAGTCTGACAATCCACAGCAGACCCGCTTGCGCTTCGTTCCAGCCGTAGCAGCGCTAAACTCAAAAATACTTCGTTAAGCGCTGACGGCTTCCAAGAGTCTGCTTATGGATAGATCAGACTGCGCAATCAACGATATGTGCCAAGTCCCATCACATTGTCTGAACTATAAATAAATATAAGGAAAAAATATGGAAAACATCGCGATTCAGGTTACAGACTTGGAAAAAGTATATAAGCTCTATGACAAGCCCTCGGACAGATTAAAGGAGGCACTGCACCTTGGCAAGGGCAAGCGCCATACCGAGCATCGTGCCCTGAAAGGCGTCGATCTGACCATCAGACAGGGGGAGTGTGTGGGGATCATCGGCACCAACGGTTCCGGTAAATCTACGATCCTGAAAATAATAACAGGTGTTTTATCTCCCACTTCCGGCGAAGTGAAGGTCAACGGAAGGATCTCGGCACTGCTGGAACTGGGTGCAGGCTTTAATATGGAATACAACGGTATTGAAAATATCTATTTAAACGGTACGATGATCGGTTTTTCCAAGAAAGAGATCGATCAGAAGCTGGATGAGATCCTGGCTTTTGCGGATATTGGAGACTATGTGTATCAGCCCGCCAAGACCTATTCCAGCGGTATGTTTGTGCGTCTGGCCTTTGCTGTAGCCATCAATATCGATCCGGAGATTCTCATTGTAGATGAGGCACTCTCTGTGGGAGATGTCTTTTTTCAGGCAAAATGTTATCATAAGTTTGAAGAATTTAAAGAGATGGGCAAGACTATCGTGTTTGTCAGCCATGATCTGAGCAGCATCAGCAAGTATTGCGACCGTGTGGTGCTCTTAAATCAGGGCGTCAAGCTGGGGGAGGGGGCCCCTAAGCAGATGATCGACACCTATAAGCAGGTGCTGGTGGGGCAGTACGTGGCTCCTGAGTCTGAGGAGGAGCGTCTGTTGGACGATGAAACGCTTCGTGAGATGGCAGCCAGAGGGATAGACGGCAGTAAGCTGGATGCGAAGACGGCAGAGGGGATCAACGAAAATCCCGAATTGCTGGAGTACGGGTCTAAAAAGGCATGTATCACGGAATACTATATTACCGATGAAAAGGGAACGAAAACCTCCGCGATCATAAAGGGAAGTTCTTTCACGATCCATATGCGGGTAGAGATGGCGGAACGGATTGCAGCGCCTATTTTTGCCTTTACGATCAAAAATGTACGCGGCACGGAAATCACAGGAACCAACACGATGTTCGAGAAGGCGTTTCTGGAACCGGTGGAGGCCGGTGAGAGCAAGGAGATTACCTTCACGCAGGATATGAACCTGCAGGGAGGAGAGTATCTGCTCTCTTTGGGCGTCACCGGGTATGAGGAGGACAACTTCACTGTGTATCACAGGCTCTATGATGTGCTGAATATGACAGTTGTGTCAGATAAGGACAGCGTGGGATTTTATGACATGAACTCGAAGGTAGAAGTAAAATAGCTGATGATATGAAATAAAATTGCTGGAAAATACTGGGGTTGCGGGAAAGGAACAGATGCATGTCGGAAGACAGGATAGAAGAAATCGGAAAAATAAAATTGGATTTAACACACTATCCGGGGGAAGATCTGTACTGCGACGGTGATGTGGAGGACGAGCTCTTAGAGATTGCCAAAAAGTACGCAGCGGTGGAATATCCGGGTATCATAGAGGAACAGAAGCGCTGGGAGATCCTCTATCATCTTTCCCCTTTGCGGGAAAATATCGTGGAGTGGCTTCCCATTGACGCTTCCATGAAGGTGCTGGAGGTTGGTTCGGGCTGCGGCGCGATCACGGGAGCGCTTTCTAAGAAGGCGGGGGAAGTGACCTGTGTGGAGCTGTCCAAAAAGCGCAGCCTGATCAATGCCTACCGACATATGGATGCGGACAATGTGACGATACATTTGGGAAATTTCCAGGATGTGGAGCCGGATCTGCCCTGCGACTATGATTATATCTGCCTGATCGGCGTTTTTGAGTATGCACAGGCCTATATCGGTTCAGATACACCCTATGAAGATTTCCTGCGTATTATAAAGAAACATGTCAAATCGGACGGACATATTGCCATTGCCATAGAGAATAAATTTGGATTAAAGTATTGGGCAGGATGTAGAGAGGACCATTTAGGCACCTATTTCAGCGGGATTGAAGATTATCCGGATGGCGGTGTGGTCAGGACATTCACCCGGGACGGACTGCTTGCCATTGCACAAAAATGTGGGTTTACGAAGACACAAATGTATTATCCCTATCCGGATTATAAGTTTATGACGACTCTTTACTCCGACAGAAGACTGCCGAAGCGGGGTGAACTATCAGATAACATGCGTAATTTCGATCGGGACAGAATACAGCTTTTCGATGAGAAACGGGTTTTTGATACGGTTCTGCAGGAGGGACAGTTCCCTCTTTTTTCCAACTCTTATATGCTTCTCCTGGGACCGGATCTCTCTGAGGAATATGTGAAATATTCCAATGACAGAAAAGAAGAGTTTCAGATCAAAACCTTGCAGAGGGATGAGGGAAACGGCAAAAAAATAGAAAAGCGCCCGTTATCAAAAGCGGCATGGGAACATATAGAGACCACTGTTTCAGCATATAAAAAGCTGGCGGAGCGATATCAGGGCAGCCTTTTGACGGTTAACGAATGTGAGCTGGACAGACAGGAGAATGGCACACCTTATATCAAGATTAAATTTTTGGAAGGCAAGACGCTGGAAGAAATTTTGGATGAGCGGCTGCGCAAAAAGGATCTGGAGGGGTTCCACAGCCTTTTCGATGAGTATCTGAAACGGATCTCCTGGGGTGAGGAAAAAGAGATCGCGGATTACGACATAATATTCGCAAACATCATAGTTCCACAAGATAGTAACGGTTGCTATAAAATTGATGACATGTGGAATTTAATTGACTGTGAATGGACCTTTGAGAAAACGATTGAGACGAGAGAAATTGCCTTTCGTGCGCTCTACTGTTATTTACTTGAAGATGAAAAACGAAATGGATTAAACCCTGATTTAATTATGGGAAAGCTGGAGGTCGGGCAGTCTGAGGCGGAGCAGTACCGGCGGCAGGAGATGAAATTCCAGAAGTATGTGACAGGGAAGCATCTTTCCATGGCGGAGATTCGGGAGGCTATCGGGCAGCCGGTCTATGCGCTTAACGATTTTTGCGAGGGGTTACGAAATAAAGCGGATGATGACCGCATACAGATTTATGAGGATACCGGAAAGGGGTTTTCGGAGGAGCAGTCTTTCTTTCCGGAGGAGGACGGCGAACAGCTGGTGCGCAGCGAAGAGGGAGGGGTAGAGCTCTCCGTGCGGATTCCCAGAGGAAGAAGTGCGCTGCGGATCGATCCCGGCAGCCACGCCTGTCTGATCTATATCAAGAGGATCAGCTGGAATGGCGAGGAAGTGCCTTTAAAAGGCAAACAGATACAGATGAACGGATTTAAGATTGGGGAGGATGTTTACGCTTTTCCCACGGACGACCCGAACATCACGCTGTCTCTCTGGGGACTTTCCGGTGAGGAGGATAATCTCCTGGAGGCGGTCATGGAAGTGACGAGAATGCCGATAGAAACAGTCAAACATTTGCAGAAAAGGGGATTGTTTAGCTGATGAGTGGACAGAAAAACCGCTACGATTGGACAACCTATTATATGGCGGCCTACGAGGAGGAGCGCAAACGAAATACGGTGCTGGCCGGGCGCATTGCAGACGCAGAGAGAAAGCAGGCGGATGCGCAGGATAATCTGAACCGTATCTGTGCCAATCCGCTCTATAAGATAGCGGTCAAGGCGGCGTCTCCCGCACGGAGGCTTGTGCGGCGCATGAAGGGCCTTTCCGGGATGGAGGATTGCGCTTTGGCAGAGGCGACGGAGGAGCAGCGGCTCCGTTATGAGGAGGAGCTCTGGCGGCAGTCCAATCCGTATCTGCAGTGGATCGAAAATTTTGAAAATAAAAATACGGGCGTTATTGAAGCGGGTGAGCCGATTCCGGTGCAGGGGCTCCGCGAGATTGCCGTACCGGGGACGGATATTCTGATTCTGACCTATGGGGAAGGGCTGCTCTCCTGGAATGTTTTTTCTGAGGTGACTGCTTTTTTTGCAAAAAACAAGGAGTGTCTTTTGGCCTATGCGGATGAGGATTTTTATTGGGAGGATCTGACGAAACGAATGGAGCCCTGGTTTAAGCCGATCTATTCTCCGGACACCCTGCTCGCTTTTGCATATTGGGGCCATTTTCTGGCGATCAGAACCAGTGTACTCGACAGTATGAGNTACCGGATGGTAAATATGAAGGATCCCGATGNNGGCTTTTATGAGCTGTGTCTGCGNCTGGANGAAAAGATCTCNGAGCTGNCNGGNGGCNATTTNGTAAANCGGGAGGGGGCTATCGGCCATCTGGAGTCTGTGCTNTACCANAGAACCTATCAGGTGCCGGAGTNGTGTGCCCGTGAGTTGGAGCAGGCAGCGACCTGGCAGGANCGCNTTTCGNTGGTACANGCCTCTTTACGGCAGGAGNTGTCNCAGGGNCGGTTTTTGGCGGGNGCCTCGAANCNGTGCGTGCCGATCAAGGAGGAGGCTCTTCTNNGAAGAGGGCTNCGNGCCACGCAGGAACAGGGGGCGGATCCGGATATCTATCATTTNCTCTATGATACTTCTGTTTCCGGCAGGGAGCGTTGTACNCGGTCNGGAAGTGAAAATACAGCCATCGCNCCACACCGTGTGGTGTCCGTGGTCATTCCCTCCAAGGATCACCCGGAGGTGTTGGAAAGGTGTCTGCGTACTTTCCGNGANAAGACNAGATATACTTANTATGAGTGGATCGTGGTGGATAACGGGAGCAGCGACGAGAATCGGGAGAAGATGGAGGCGTTACAAAGGAAATACGGGTTTNCGTATCTCTATGAGCCCATGCCCTTCTCCTTTTCCNNAATGTGCAATCTGGGCGTGAAGCAGGCNAGGGGAGATCTGATCCTTCTGATGAATGATGATATGGAGNTNGTTGAGAGCAGCTGGCTGGAGCGCATGGTGGGACAGGCTCTGCAGCCTCATGTAGGTGCAGTNGGGGCCAAACTNTGGTANGCGGATACNCAGCAGATNCAGCACGCCGGNGTCACNAATCTGGTGATCGGTCCTTCCCACAAGTTGGTGACATTTCCGGATGATGAAGATTATTATTATGGCAGGAACCGGGTCACCTACAATGTGGCGGCNGTGACGGGAGCCTGTCTGATGGTGGCGCGGAAAAAATATGAGGAGGCCGGNGGATTGGATGAGGGNNTGCCGGTGTCCTATAACGATGTGGACTTTTGCTTNAAGATGCTGGAGAGNGGNTANGTNAATGTNNTGAGAAANGATGCGATCCTCTATCANCANGAGTCNTTGAGCCGNGGTCTGGANGAANAGGATGANNGNAAGTGGGAGAGGCTGCTTGCGGAGAAGGAAGCCCTTTATGAAAGGCATCCNAAGCTTCGNGGGAAGGATCCCTTCTACCATAAANATCTGATNGACAACGCNTCAGATTACAGGTGTAATTTTAAGTTNCCCCANGAGGATCGTCTTGTTACGCAGGAGGGGAGATATCTGNTGAAATCTGCNCTGCGTAAGCTGGTAAAGAAAGCGCAGCGCGGACANCTGCGGCTGACTGTAGATCTGGCCGGGCTGCAGCANAAGATACTCGCTGAGGAGCCGGATATNTTCTGGATCATGGGCTGGNGTTATCTTCCCGGNGCGGACAATGCGGCTTTNAAGCGCGAGGTGGTTTTACAGCGGACGGACGGAGCNGGTTATCTGGCGGTNCCGGTGGATTGGCATCGGGAGGATGTGGAGGCGATCCTGCCGGAGGAGAAGCATATCGGACTCGCCGGGTTTGTGCTGCGNATGCGGCGTGAGGAACTGGCGGCNGGAGAATACCGGATCGGCATGCTTGCAACTACAGANNCGGTGAGNGAGACGGAGCCGGGTATGGCCTTTGTTGCCTGGTCGGAGAGCATGATAAAGGTAGAATAGAGAGGCAGATCATTTATGGAACGNAAGGATATGAAGGCAGAGGAAGCTTTGCGCTTTTATAAAGAGGCCTATCAGCGGGAAAAACGCCGTGGCAGCGCGATCTCGGAAAAACTGGCGGAGGCGGAGCGGCAAAGAGAGGAGACGCAGAATCGNCTTATGCGTATCAAGAGCAGTCTCCCCTGGCGGCTGTCCAAGCCCCTTCGTGTGCTTACGCACAAGCTGNTCCGGACGAAGGAGCGTCTGGGATACTANGGGAGCCTGAAAGGGATCGCACGCAAGCTGAACGCCAAAATGATCGAGAAACAGGCGCGGACACAGCATGGCACTGCCAGTTTNCCGGAGTTGGANGAGGCGGCGAGACAGCGCCTTTATAAGTTCGACAAAGAGGTGAAGTTCAGTATTCTCATGCCCCTTTACAATACCCCGGAGAAATTCTTGAGACAGGCCATTGAGTCGGTGNCGGATCAGACCTATGAGAACTGGGAGNTGTGTCTGGCTGACGGTTCCGATGAGGAACACGCCTATGTGGANCAGATCTGNAGAGAATATATGGAGAGGGATAAGCAGTATCTGCGCCCCAGCAGCAGCCTNTATTGCCGGATCCTCTATAAAAAGCTTCCGAAAAACGANGGCATATCCGGCAATACGAACGCCTGNCTGGCCATGTCCTCCGGTAACTATATAGCGCTTTTTGACCATGACGANGTGCTGCATCCCAGCGTTCTCTATGAGTACATGAAGGCAATCTGCGAGAAGGGAGCGGACTACATCTATTGCGATGAGGCGACCTTTAAGGGAAGCGGTACCATTGACGACATGATCACCCTGCATTTCAAGCCGGATTATGCGCCGGACAATCTGCGGGCTAACAATTACATCTGCCATTTCAGCGCCTTTGCCAGGCGGCTTTTGGACGGGACGGAGCTGTTCCGCTCCGAGTTCGACGGCAGTCAGGATCACGATATGATCCTGCGGCTCACCTCCCGCGCCAAGTGTGTGGTGCATGTGCCGAAGCTCTACTATTACTGGAGATCTCATGCGGGGAGCGTGGCCTCGGATATCAATGCGAAGAGCTATGCCATTGAGGCGGCAAAAGGAGCTGTGGCGGCTCACCTCACGGCTCAGGGATTTCGGAATTTTGAGATCACCTCCACCAAAGCCTTTGAGACGATTTTTCAGATCAAGTATGAGATCCTGGGGAACCCCAGGGTATCNATCGTGATTCCCAATAAGGATCATCTGGAGGATCTGCAGCGTTGNATTTCTTCCATCACNGAGCGGAGCACNTACGACAATTATGAGATCATNGTGGTAGAAAATAACAGTGTCACGGAGGAGATNTTTGCNTATTACAGAAAGATACAGGAAAACCCGATGATCCGGGTCATCACCTANGAGGGGGANTTCAACTATTCCAGGATCAACAATCTGGGTGTCNCGCAGACGACCGGAGAGTATGTGCTTCTTCTGAANAACGATACGCAGGTCATTACNCCGGANTGGATCGAGGANCTTNTGATGTACGCNCAGAGAAAGGATGTGGGCGCGGTGGGCGCCAAGCTCTACTATGAGGACAGAACCATCCAGCACGCNGGCGTGGTGCTGGGTCTGGGNGCNCACAGGACAGCGGGACACAGCCACTACCGGGTCGCNTATCAAAACCTGGGNTATATGGGGCGCCTCTGCTATGCCCAGAATGTGATGGCGGTCACGGGNGCCTGNCTGATGATGAAAAAATCGCTGTTTGAGCAGTTGGGCGGTCTGGAGGAGNAGNTGGCNGTCTCCTTAAACGATGTGGATCTCTGNGTCCGTGCNTGGAAGGCAGGGTATGTGAATGTGTTCACCCCTTTTGCGGAGCTGTANCANTATGAGTCTGTTTCCCGCGGATCGGACGGGGAGGGNGAGNNGGCGGAGCGCTACGAGCGGGAGTCGGCATTTTTCNGGGAGAGATGGAANGANCTTCTGGAGCAGGGAGATCCNTATTACAATCCGAATTTTTCTCTGGACCGCAGCGATTTTGCCCTGCGAAAAGATNTTTACGAGAAGGAAACATCTGTGGTAGAATAAGGAATAATATTATAAGGAGGGTATACAGATGGGCTATAAAGAGCAGTTTACATTCTGGCTGGAGGATTCCTATTTCGATGATNCGACGAAGCAGGAGCTTCTGGCGATCCGNAACGATGAAAANGAGATCGAGGATCGTTTTTATAAGGAANTGGCTTTCGGTACGGGAGGCCTTCGCGGTGTGATCGGCGCCGGTACGAACCGTATGAATATTTACACTGTGCGTAAGGCTACGCAGGGGTTNGCNAACTACATAAAAAAGCAGGGCGGCGAGAAGAAGGGTGTGGCGATNGCCTACGATTCCAGAAGAATGTCTCCTGAGTTTGCGGATGAGGCGGCTCTGTGTCTTGCGGCAAACGGGATCAAGGCGTATGTGTTTGACGCGCTCCGNCCCACACCGGAGTTATCCTTTGCNCTCCGGGAGCTGGGCTGTATCTCCGGTATCGTGATCACGGCCAGNCACAATCCNCCGGAGTATAACGGNTACAANTGCTATTGGGAGGACGGTGCACAGGTGACGGCTCCCAAGGATAAGGAGATCATCACAGAGGTCAATAACGTGACCGATTATCATACCGTGAAGACCATGGACAAGGAGGAGGCNAAGAAGGCCGGACTCTACGANGTCATCGGNAANGAGATCGATGACAAATACATGGCGGAGCTGAANAAGCAGATNATCCATCCNGAGNTGATCGCGGAGATGGCGGAGGANATGAAGATCGTCTATTCNCCCTTCAACGGAACGGGCAACGTGCCTGTCAGAAGAATCCTCTCCGAGCTTGGCTTTAAGAACGTATATGTGGTGCCNGAGCAGGAGATGCCGGATCCCAACTTNACCACACTGGAATANCCGAANCCGGAGGATCCCAAGGCATTNACTNTGGCGCTNAAGCTGGCGAAGGAGAAGAATGCGGATATCGTGCTCGCTACGGATCCCGATGCGGACAGACTNGGNATTTATGCGCTGGATACCAAATCCGGCGAGTATGTACCCTTCACGGGTAATATGTCNGGNATGCTGATNGCAGAGTACATTTTGAGAGAGCGGACNGCTACNGGCAAGATGCCTGAGAANCCCGCCCTTGTCACCACCATCGTGACCACCAATATGGCNCGGGCNATNNCNGANGATTATAANGTNANATTTATNGAAGTGCTGACCGGCTTTAAGTTTATCGGCGAGCAGATCAAGCTCTTTGANCAGACCGGCTCCAACAACTATGTGTTNGGCCTGGANGAGAGNTACGGCTGTCTGGCNGGNACNCATGCGAGAGATAANGATGCCATCGTGGCAGTGATGTGNCTGTGCGAGATGGCTGCATGGTGTAAGAANCAGGGAATCACCGTCTGGGATCAGATGATCAACTTATATGAGAAATATGGTTACTTCAAGGAGAGCCANTATTCCATCACCATGAAGGGNATAGACGGTGCCAAGGAGATCGAGGAGCTGATGGACAGACTGCGCAAGAATCCGCCTAAGAGCTTTGGAGATCTTACCGTGAAGGAGTTCAGAGATTATGACACCGGAAAGACACTAAATCTGGAAACCGGTGCGGAGGGCGAGACGGGACTTCCCAAGTCCAATGTACTCTACTTCGATCTGACCAACGACTCCTGGTGCTGTGCGAGACCTTCCGGCACAGAGCCGAAGATCAAGTTCTACATGGGCGTGAAGGGCACAAGTCTGGAAGATGCGCAGGAGAGATTAGATCGGCTGACCGAGGAGCTTAAGAAACACATTTAAACAGAGAAACGAGAAGGATTGGGTCGTCCCAGCGTATACGGGGCGACCCAATTACATATGTTATTAATTGCGGGATAAAACGGGAGGCATATGGTGGGCAATCGGATCCTGAGGCTTGACAATGCGAGAAAAACCATAAACTATCTAAAAAAGAACGGGGTGTCGCACACCTTTTATGCGGCTGTGGAGCGCATGCAGGAGGAACGCCGGATGAGAGCCTATTGCTATCAGGCGCCGGCGGCGGAGGAGCTTGCAAGACAACGACAGGAGACAGGGGCGTACCCTTATCTGTTCAGCATCGTGGTGCCGGCTTTTGAGACCAGAGAGACCCATCTGCGGGAGATGATCGACTCTGTTCTGGCCCAGAGCTATGAGCGATGGGAGCTTATCATCGTAGATGCGGGAAAAAGCGATGGCGTGGAGAGCACAGTGCGCCGTATCATACAGGAGAGCGGCGACGACCGGATACATTACAGCAGGCTTTCCGAGAATCGGGGCATCGCCGAAAATACCAACGCGGGAATCGCTCAGGCATCGGGAGATTACATTGCTTTATTGGATCACGATGATTTCATAACGCCTGATGCGTTATATTATATGGCGGATGCGGTGCATCGGAGCAGGCAGGTGGATTGTCCTTTGTCACTTCTGTACTCCGATGAGGATAAGTATGACGAGAGTGCGAAAACCTTTGTAAATCCGCACATAAAGCAAGGATTTAATCTGGATTTAATTTTATCAAATAATTATATCTGCCACTTTTTGGCGGTGGAAGCGAGGCTGATGAAGCGTCTGCAATTACGCAGCGCTTACGATGGCGCACAGGATTATGATCTGGTGCTTCGGGTGGTGGATACGCTTTGGCCAAAGGACAGCCTTACGCCTGCGGCGAATCGGATCTGTCATATTTCAAGAGTGCTCTACCATTGGCGTTCTCATCCGGATTCCACGGCCCTGAATACGGGCAGCAAAACATACGCCTATGAGGCGGGACGGCGGGCGCTTGCGGATTTCTGCGAGCGGCGGGGCTTTTCTGCGCAGGTGTCCCACAGCTTGCATTTGGGCTTCTACCAGATTTCTTATGAGCCGGATATTCTCTCGGTCAGAGCGGATGTGGGCGTTGTGGGCGGACGGCTGTTGAATCAAAAGGGGCAGATCTTTGCAGGTGCCTATGACGAACAAGGGCACAGACTTTTTTCGGGGCTGCCTGCCCGGTTCACCGGTGGCAGTACCCATCGGGCGGTTTTGGTGCAGGATTGTGGGGCAGTGGATATCCGCTGTGTTCAGGTTCGAGGAGAACTGCGGCCGCTCTTTTGCCGGATCACGGGACTGGCTTACCGAGAGAGACGCTTCTATAGTAAGTGTGGCCGGGAAAAGAGAGAGATCCGTATCGCGGATGTGTCGGGACTTAACTGTGACGAAGCGGGCTGGCAGAAAATGAGCATGGCGTTCGGAGAGGCGGTGCGGGGAGCAGGGTATCTTTCCGTGTGGGATCCCACTGTCACCTGTGAGCATAGTGTCTGGACGGACGGAGGAACAGGAACAGAGGGTGGACTGCGGTAAACGCCTCAACCGTGGAGGAGTCATATGGACAGAATCAGATCCACAGTGGTCATTCCCAACTATAACGGGATGCAGTATATTGAAAATTGTCTTGCTTCGCTGGAGGGAGAACCCGCCGCCTTGATTTTGGTGGACAACGGTTCTACGGACGGAAGCAGAGAGCTGGTACAGGATAAATTTCCGAATGTGCGGATCATCGCGTTGGAGCAGAATCAGGGCTTTTGCCGGGCGGTGAATCTTGGCGTGGAAGCCAGTGAAACAACATATGTTATTTTATTGAATAATGATACGCGGGTGGAGAAGGGATTTGTGAGAGCGCTGGAGCGTGCACTGGAGCGGGATAAACGGATCTGTGCCGGATCAGCTCAGATGGTGAATCTGCACCATCCGGAGTGGATCGATGATGCGGGGGATTACTACTGTGCTCTGGGATGGGCTTTCGCTGCGGGAAAGGACAAACCCAGGGAGGGGTACCGCAGACCGCGGGATATCTTTTCCGCCTGCGGAGGCGCCTGTATTTACCGCAGGGAAGTATATTTACAGATCGGTATGCTGGATGAAAATCATTTTGCCTATCTGGAGGATGTGGATCTGGGGTATCGGGCCAGACTCTTTGGCTACCGCAGCCTGTATGTGCCGGAGGCGGTAGTATATCATGCCGGAAGCGCATCCTCAGGCTCCCGTTACAACGCCTTTAAGGCGGAGTATACTGCCCGGAACAGTATTTATCTGGTCTATAAGAATATGCCGCCGATTCAGCTTCTGTTAAATCTGCCCCTGCTCCTTTTCGGCTTTCTGGTGAAGACGCTCTTTTATCTCAAAAAAGGTATGGGAAAAAGCTGGCTTTGTGGGCTTTGGAAAGGAATCTGCCTCTGCTTTTCGAAAGAGGGCAGGAGGAGACGGGTACGTTTTGTGTCGGAGCGTCTTCCTGTATATGGCAGAATACAGTGGGAACTGTGGCGCAATATATGGTATCGGCTCCGTCTGTAGATGCCATAGATTGTGGATTATGTAATCCACAGTTGTTTTTTTACCTTAATTATTGTAGAATAAGGATAATTATTGCGTAGACTATATAGGGTAAGCGCTGCCCGGCGCATAGCTTAACTATGATCAAAGACAATCAGAAATATTTTAACAGACTGCACGTGGTGCTGGATGCCGTGATCGTTGCGGTTTCCTATATGTTGGCCTGGTATCTGAAATTTGCCAGTCCGTTCTCAGACATCGACCCTAACGTCGGTGTTCTTTCCATGAGCACCTATTTTGAGATGCTCTATGCCATCGTGCCCGGTTATCTGATCCTGTATTATGCTTTCCATCTCTACACGCCGAAGCGGGCCACGGCGCACAGATACGAGATCATCAATATCTTCCAGGCAAACACGGTGGGTATGGTATTGATGATGGCCGGCTGGTATATGGTGGCGCAGATTCATTTTTCCCGTTCCATGATGGCGATGTTCTATGGGATCAACATTTTCCTGACGACTCTGGGACGCTCCCTCATCCGTATGCTTTTGCAGTATTTCCGGGAAAAGGGATATAATCTGAAATATATTCTGCTGGTGGGGTATTCCCGTGCCACGGAGGAGTATATCAATCGTATCAATACCAATCCCCAATGGGGCTATGTGGTGCGGGGGATCCTGGACGACAGCGTGCCGAGCGGTACGGTCTACAAGGGCGTTAAGGTGGTGGGAAGTATCGAAAATCTCCTCTACATCCTGCCGCAGAATAAGCTGGACGAGATCGCGATCACGCTTCCCCTGAAGGATTACGATAAGCTGGAGCATATCGTGGATCTGTGTGAGAAGTCCGGCGTACACACCAAATTTATTCCGGATTATAACAGCCTGTTTCCCAGCAGACCGTACACGGAGGATCTGATGGGTCTGCCGGTGGTCAATATCCGTTATGTGCCGCTGACTAATACGCTGAACTGGTGGATGAAACGGCTGGTGGATGTTCTGGTGTCTCTGGTGGGGCTGGTGGTGGCTTCGCCCATCATGTTGATCTCTGCCATTGCGGTGAAGTGCAGTTCCAGAGGGCCGATCATTTTCAAGCAGGAGCGTATCGGGCTTCACAATAAGCCTTTCCAGATGTATAAATTCCGCACCATGGAGGTGCAGAAGCCTTCCGCGGAGAAGAAGGGATGGACAACCAAGGATGATCCCCGGGTGACGAAGGTGGGGAAGTTTTTAAGAAGGACAAGTATAGACGAGCTGCCTCAGCTTTTTAATATCTTAATGGGAGATATGAGTGTGGTGGGACCCAGACCGGAGCGTCCCCAGTTTGTAGAGCAGTTTAAAGAGGAGATTCCTCGTTATATGGTCAAACATCAGGTGCGGCCGGGTCTGACGGGCTGGGCACAGATCAACGGCTGGCGTGGGGATACCTCCATCAAGCGGCGGATCGAGTACGATATTTTTTATATTGAAAACTGGACCATGTCCTTTGATATCAAAATTATGCTTTTGACGATTTTCAGAGGATTCATCAATAAAAATGCCTATTAACAGAGATACTAAAATCTTAAGAATTGTGAAAGACTTGCAGAAGAAAAAGGAATGTATATTGCAATTATATCAAGATGTAGTATAATCTTATAAGAGTGGACACTAAAGCTTGCTTTNTACCAGAATATGACAAAATGATAATGAAAAACAGACTTTGCAAGAATCTGTTGAAGACTGAGGGAGTACGAGTATGGCTAAAAAATATACGGATGAATATGATGAGGAAGAAGTAAGACCCNGNAAGAAATCTTCCGGCAAGAGCGGCGGTAAAAAATCATCGGGAAAGAAGAAAACAGGAAAGAAAGCGCAGGCNAAGAAGCAGCGCAGGAGGATTCTNCTCTTTATNGNGGANATCATCGTCCTTGTGATCGCGGTGATGATGCTCTANATGGTNCTTGCCGGTACGGGCAGCGGTAAGGTAGAGCTGAAGGAGAANGACATNATCATCAANGAGACGGTGCAGGAAGCACAGGAGACGACGATGAAGGGCTATCGGAACATTGCTCTCTTCGGNGTNGACTCCACCACGGGTGCGCTGACGAAGAANACGAGAAGTGANACGATCATGATTGCTTCCATCAATCAGGATACCGGAGATTGCAAACTGGTTTCCGTGTATCGTGACACGTATCTGAATCTGAGTAACGATTCNTANAATAAATGTAATGCGGCTTACGCAAAAGGNGGTCCGGAGCAGGCAATCAATATGCTGAATATGAATCTNGATATGAATATCACAGATTTTGTCACAGTAGGGTTTGCGGGNCTGACGGATGCCATTGACGCNCTGGGCGGTGTGTATATCGATGTGGACGATGCGGAGATCAACCACCTGAANAACTACCAGCTGTGTATTGCGGAGGATCTGAAGAGGAGCTATACGCCGGTGTCTANTACAGGCTACCAGCTTTTGGATGGTCTGCAGGCGACGGGCTATTGCCGAATCCGTTATACGGCGGGAGATGATTTCAAGCGTGCCGAGCGGCAGAGAGAGGTGCTNTCNGCGGTGGCNGATCAGGCAAAGAAGGCATCNNTGCCGAAGCTGAGTGAAACNGCNACGGCTGTGTTNGATGAGGTCTACACNTCACTGGATCTGTCAGAGATCATCGATATGCTGGGAGANGTNGGCAGCTACAATATCACGGANACTGCCGGTTTCCCGGAGGAGAGTATGAGAGCGACCGGTACGATCGGTTCCAAGGGNTCCTGTGTCATTCCGACCAATCTGGANGACAATGTCAANTGGCTGCACAAGTTCCTGTTTAATGCGGACGACTATGAGCCTTCNTCTAAAGTGAAGGAATGCAGTCAGAAGATCTACGATGAGACCAATGGATATTTGCATTAATAAAAGAAAAGCGGAGGGGCTTGCCTTGCAGGCCCCTTATGTTTTAGTATGGAGAGTAGACGAGGGCNANCGCATGAAGACAGTGGATGTGATCATTCCAGTCTACAAGCCGGANNGCGGNTTTTTGACATTATTGGAAAAACTGCAGATGCAGACAGTGCCGGTGAATCGGATCATCATTATGAATACGGAACAAAAGTATTATGATGAACTGGTTCAAGGTACTTCTTGGGTGCCGGACGATCATACTATGATAGTGGAGCATCTGTCGAAGAGAGAGTTTGATCATGGACGAACCAGAAATCAGGGTGTGCGTCATTCTGAAGCGGATGTGTTTCTAATGATGACACAGGATGCCGTCCCTGCCGATGCTTTTCTGGTGGAGCGATTGCTTTCACAGCTTGCCGGAGAAAAGGTGGCGGCGGCCTACGCAAGACAGCTTCCGGGGCGGGACAGCGGCGAGGTGGAACGGTATGTGAGGCAGTTTAATTATCCGGAGCAGTCCCGTGTAAAGACAAAGGAGGACCTTCCCGAACTGGGGATCAAAACCTTTTTCTGCTCTAACGTCTGCGCTGCTTACGACAGGAAAACTTTTGATGCCCTGGGCGGTTTTGTCGACAGGGCTATCTTTAATGAAGATATGCTCTTTGCGGCTAAGGCAGTGGAGGCCGGATACGGGATTGCCTACACCGCGGATGCGAAGGTGTATCATTCCCATGATTACACAAACAGGCAGCAGTTTCACCGGAATTTTGATCTGGGCGTATCCCAGGCGGATCATCCGGAGGTGTTTGCAAAATATCCGTCCGAATCGGAGGGAATCCGGTTGGTGAAAAGCATGGTGGCGTATCTGGTGAAAAAGAGGAAATGTAATAAAATACCGCATGTTATTATACAGAGCGGNTTTAAGTATGCGGGATATCTGTGCGGGAAACATTACCGCAGAATACCTAAGAGATTGGTAACAGCCTTGTCTTCCAACAAGGAGTACTGGAAGAGCGTGTGAATTTGATGAAAACGGGAGGAAATGTTATATGTGCGGAATCGTAGGTTATATCGGAACGAAACAGGCGGCTCCTATTATTCTGGATGGTTTGTCAAAGCTGGAGTATCGTGGATATGATTCAGCGGGAATGGCGATCTATGACGGAGTGGGAAAGATCAATATCACCAAGTCGGTAGGCCGGCTGAAGGTGCTGGAAAATATGACTCATGACGGGGAGACTATGCCGGGACTTTGCGGCATCGGACACACCCGCTGGGCGACCCACGGTGTACCCAGTGATACCAATGCCCATCCGCATTTTAATGAGGCGGAGACCATCGCGGTGGTACATAACGGTATCATAGAAAATTACTTGCAGCTTCGCAAGATGCTCACGGAGCGGGGCTATAAATTCGTGTCGGAGACGGATACGGAGGTTCTGGCTCATATGCTGGATTACTATTACAAGGGCAATCCTCTGGAGGCTGTCACCAAAGTGCTTCACCGCGTACAGGGCTCTTACGCGCTGGGGATATTCTTTGCGGACTGTCCGGATCAGGTCTTTGCGGCCAGAAAGGATTCTCCCCTGATCGTGGGNCAGAATGAGGACGGATGCTTTATCGCNTCGGATGTGCCGGCAATCTTAAANTATACCAGAANGGTATANTATGTGGANAATCAGGAAGTGGTGCGTCTGCATGCNGATCANATGCACTTTTATACGGTGGATGAGGAGGAGANCNCCAAGACNCCGGTGACCATCGANTGGGATNCCAGNGCGGCGGAGAAGGCNGGNTATGAGCATTTCATGCTGAANGAGATGTANGAACAGCCCAAGACGGTGACAGATACNCTGATGCCCCGCNTGAAGGATCAGGATATTGTGATCGAGGAACTTTCCATGAGNGATGANGATATTCGGGCGGTGAAGAAGATTCATATTGTGGCCTGCGGTTCCGCTTATCACGCGGGCGTCACGGGCAAGTATGTGATCGAAGGACTTGCCCGCATTCCGGTGGANGTGGATCTGGCTTCNGAGTTNCGCTACCGCAATCCCATTCTGGAGGANGGGGCCATGGTGGTGGTGATCAGNCAGTCCGGTGAGACGGCGGACACCCTGGCGGCGCTCAGGGAATCCAAGGCAAGAGGCTTNCAGGTGCTGGGNATNGTCAATGTGGTGGGAAGCTCNATCGCCAGNGANGCNGATANNGTGATGTACACCTGGGCNGGGCCGGAGATCGCNGTGGCGACNACCAANGCTTACACNGCGCAGCTTGTGGCGCTCTATCTTCTGGCGATGAAATTCGGCAGAGTGCGCGGAGAGATCGATGATGCGGCCTTTNCATCTCTGATAGGCGATCTGCGGTGTCTGCCGGATCAGATNGAGCTTTTACTCAACAATAAAAATAAGATTCAGAGATTTGCCAACCGCTATATCGGNGCAAAGGATGTCTTCTTTATCGGCAGGGGCATCGACTATGCGATCTCNTTGGAGGGTTCNCTGAAGCTGAAGGAGATTTCCTACATCCANTCAGAAGCNTATGCNGCGGGNGAGCTCAANCACGGNACGATCTCNCTGATNGAGGANGGCACGCTGGTGGCGGCGGTATCNACNCAGCCNGAGTTGTANGCGAAGACCATCAGCAATATGGTGGAGGTGAAGGCGAGAGGCGCCTTTGTGCTGGCAGTGACCTGTGAGGAGAACAAGGAGATTGAAAAGGCGGCGGATTATGTGATCTATATTCCGGAGACGAATCCTTACTTTGCCAATTCGCTGGCAATCATCCCTCTGCAGCTTTTCGGGTATTATGTTTCGGTGGGGAAGGGCTGTGACGTGGATAAGCCCAGAAATCTGGCGAAATCCGTGACGGTCGAGTGATCGCGTGAGGAATACACAAATTTCATACAAATTGAACACATTTTAAACACAAATGGCAGATATACTGTGTACATGATCGACGAGGGGAAATAAAATGGAAGTTGTACGTTTTATGAAAGGAGCGGCGATATGTACGAAAATAATTATCCAAACGACAGAACCTATCAAAATACAGGATATCAGGACAGGAACACTTATGGGCAGGGCGGCCAGCAGGATTCCTATAGCGGCAGCAGCACCTATCAACAGGGCGGCACAGGCAGCTATCAATACGGCGGCGCCTACGCAAACAGCTATGTGCAGGTTGAGCAAAAGCAGGTAAAGAAGCCGAAGGAGAAAAAAGGTACCGGCTCTTATTTTAAGAAGGCGGCAGCGGCAGTTTCTCTGGGACTGCTCTTTGGGCTTTTTGCGGGACTGGGACTGTTCTTAGTGGAGTCGGCATCAGGAGAGCTCTTCAAGAACGCGGAAACGACTGCAGAAACCACGCTGGAGACAGAAAGCGAGGCGGCTGAGGAGACGCAGTCTCAGATTGAGCAGGAGGCGTTGTCCCTGATTCAGCAGTCTGAGACAGTGACGGCTGTGGTGTCCGATGTGACCGGAGTGGTGGAGGAGGTAATGCCCTCCATCGTAGCAGTGAATAACCATTATACAGAGACTACATCCTTCTTCGGGCGTTCCATGAGCAGTGAGGCGGATGCCAGCGGCTCCGGCATTATCGTAGGACAAAATGATTCAGAGCTCTTGATCGTGACCAATTACCATGTGGTGGAAGGGACAGATCAGCTGACAGTGCAGTTTGTCGAGGACAGCGAGGCAAATGCTTTCATCAAGGGACAGGATATCTCCATGGATCTGGCAGTGATCGCAGTGCCGATCACGGAGATGTCAGATACTACCTTACAGCAGATCAAGGTGGCAACGCTGGGTAATTCCGATGAGCTGATGGTGGGCGAGCCTGCCATTGCCATAGGCAATTCTCTGGGCTATGGCCAGTCGGTCACCACGGGCGTGATCAGTGCTCTCGACAGAACCATAGATCTGTCAAGCAGTTATGGCGGTGACAGTGTAGAGGGAACCTTTATCCAGACGGATGCGGCTATCAATCCCGGTAATTCCGGCGGTGCGCTCTTGAACATCAAGGGTGAGGTGATCGGTATCAACTCCAATAAGATCGGCGGCAGTGCCGTGGAGGGGATGGGCTATGCCATCCCGATCTCATCAGCCAGCCCCATTATTGCGGAACTGATGCTGCGGGAGACCAAAAGCAAAGTGGCAGAGGAGGAGAGAGGATATCTGGGTATCACCGGTATCAGTGTCACTGAGGAGGTATCACACGACTATGGTATGCCGGAGGGTGTCTATATCGCGCAGGTTTACGAGAACACAGCGGCTTCTGCGGCTGGGTTGAAACGGGGCGATATCATCACGGAGCTTGGCGGAAACAGGATCGCGTCCATGGAGGAGCTGCAGAAGGAGTTGGAGTATTACGCTAAAGGAGATACCGTGGAAGTCAAGGTTATGACGATGACGGTGGCCGGATATGAAGAGATCAATGTCACTGTGACACTGGGCAATAAAGTGAGCGAGTAATGCGTTAAATAGCAAGTGTTATTTAAAATAGAGGAAAAAGGCGGACATGTGACCGTCTTTTTTCTTCGTCGCAGGATCAGCATCCTGCGACCAAAGAATTACTTCGTAATTCTTTCTGGAATGTTTTAGTGTACTGGCTTCTAAGATATGATATAATGTACGCGAAAGCAATGAGCAGTGCGCAGACGTAAGATGAAAAAAGGGCAGCTTGCTGACTGTTTTTTCAGATTGCGTATGCATAGGGCGAAGCCCGCGAATGAGGAAGCCGCAGGCTTCCGAATGTGCACTGCGAAGATGGATGACCGGCAAATTGGAGGATAGTATGGACGATCATAAGGACGATATATATGAAGATAATTCGATAGAAGAGCAGAAAAAAACGGAGACTGAGGAAAAAAAGGGAGACGATTCCGGCAGCGATTATGAGGACGTCTGCTTTATCTGCCGCAGGCCTGAGAGTAAGGCCGGCAAGATGTTCCGGCTTCCGAATCATATCTGCGTCTGTGACGACTGTATGCACAAGACCATGGATACGGTCAGCCAGTTCGACTATCAGGGGCTTTTAAACAATCCTGATTTCAGCGATATGAATACCGGCAAGGGCTTTCCGAATATCAGCTTTGTCAACTTGGCGGATCTGCGGGGAGATGGCGGCATCCCCAACAAGCAGAAGCCGAAAAAAAAGAAGAAAAAGGACGAGGCGGAGATCGATATCCGGAATATCATGCCGCCTCATAAGATCAAACAGAAGCTGGATGAATATGTGGTGGGACAGGAGCATGCGAAAAAGGTGATGTCCGTGGCGGTCTACAATCATTATAAGAGGGTGGCCACCGGCACCATGGATGAGATCGAGATCGAAAAGTCCAATATGCTCATGATCGGGCCTACGGGCTGCGGCAAGACTTATCTGGTGAAAACTCTGGCAAAACTTCTGGATGTGCCGCTGGCGATCGCGGATGCCACCTCACTGACAGAGGCGGGGTATATCGGCGATGATATCGAGAGCGTGGTATCCAAGCTTCTGGCGGCGGCGGACAATGACGTGGATCGTGCGGAGCGCGGCATCATCTTTATTGATGAGATCGATAAGATTGCCAAGAAAAAGAATACCAATGCCCGGGATGTGAGCGGTGAGTCGGTACAGCAGGGCATGCTCAAGCTGTTAGAGGGGGCCGAGGTGGAAGTGCCGGTGGGTGCAAATTCAAAAAATGCCATGGTGCCTCTGGCTACGGTGAATACCAGAAACATCCTGTTTATCTGCGGCGGTGCTTTTCCGGATCTGGATGATATCATCAAACAGAGACTCAATAAAAAGACCTCCATCGGCTACAGCGCGGAGTTAAAGGATAAGTATGACAAAGAAAAGAATATCTTAAGCCATGTGACGGTGGAGGATATCAGAAAATTCGGTATGATACCGGAGTTTATCGGTCGTCTGCCGGTGATCTTCACGTTGGAGGGATTGAGCCGGGAGATGATGATACAGATCTTAAGCCAGCCAAGAAATGCTATCTTAAAGCAGTATCAGAAGCTTTTGGAGCTGGATGAGGTGGAGCTTCTCTTCGATGAAGGCGCGTTGGAAGCGATCGCGGATAAGGCATTGGAGAAGGAGACGGGAGCCAGAGCGCTGCGTGCCATCATCGAGGAATTTATGCTGGATATCATGTACGAGGTGCCCAAGGATGACAATATCGGCCGGGTGACGATCACCAGAGAGTATATTGAGGGGACTGGAGGGCCGGTCATCGATATTCGCAGCAGGAGCGCGGAACATCCGGATCGGTTGAGAGAGATACAGCAGCCATAAAAACTATAAATACGGGAAGACGGAAAGCAGTCGGTGTGGGAGTATATACGCCGGCTGCTTTTGCTGCGGTGAACATGGGAGAGTGACAGGACAACCGCCTGCCGCATAGGATACGACAAGGGACCAACGCGGCGGAAGGGCATATGAGTAACGGGTGTTACTTATATGAGGAGAGAAAATTGACTTGTAAAGAGAGGATTTTATCGGATGACTATGCAGATCTCATCGTAGACTATGATCTGCTTCCACAGCTTTTGGAAACGGTGGATGTGGATGCCTGTTATCACGCCATAGATGCCGGATACGGCGTTGTCTATGTGAACCGCAGCCAGACGCCGCCCATGTCGATCGGCTATTATGGCTATTCTGCAATTCCCAAGCTTTACGGCTTGATGCAGATAGGAACTACGCTTTTTGATCCTTCCTGCCTGGCGGCTATGGGGAATATCCGTGTGCAGAATCCGCCTCTGGCCTTGCAGGGAAATGGCGTTATCATCGGTTTTGTTGATACGGGGATCCGGTATCAAGAGGATGTATTTCGCGATGTGGACGGGAATACCCGCATCGTCTCGATCTGGGATCAGACCATACANTCCGGAGANCCTCCGGANGGCTTNCTTTATGGNACACAGTANCGNCGNGCGGANATCAANAGAGCGCTGGCGGAAATGNATCCGNTGTCGGTGGTGCCCAGTACCGACACNGACGGTCATGGCACNCAGATGGCTTCAGCGGCGGCGGGCAGNGAGCTGAATCAGGGNCTTACCTTTCGGGGCGCAGCACCGCGGGCNGATATNGCTGTGGTGAAGCTGAAAGAAGCCAAGCAGTATCTGAGAGATTACTATCTCATAAACGATGGNGCAAANGCNTATCAGGAAAANGATATCATGGAGGCGGTGCGCTATCTNCAGCAGATGGCTGTGGCGTACAGCAAGCCGGTGGTGATCGTGCTTGGTCTCGGAACCAACATGGGCAGTCATGACGGCACNTCNTCTNTGGACTCTTANCTGAATATNGTGGCNGGCCGCAGAAGCCGGGCNGTNGTGGTTTGCGGNGGNAATGAGGGNGATAAGGAGCANCACTATCAGAATACCATGCCGAGCAATGTGGAGATTCGTGTGGAGGAGGCTATGAANGGGTTCTGNATGGAGCTCTGGGGCAGCCTTCCCGATGNTTACGCCATTTCNATCCGCTCTCCGGGTGGNGAGGTGTCTCCGGTCATTGATTTNAGAAGCGGTATTGACAGGANTATCTCTTTCATCTTTGAAAAAACCAGAATTCGGGTCGGNGTGACGCTNGTGGAGCGGGANGCNGGAGACCCGTTGGTGTTNCTGCGNTTTACNGATCCGACGCCGGGTATNTGGACGATANCNGTGACGCCTTCGACNAGGAGGATGCGGGGGAGCGGCTTGTATCATATGTGGCTGCCNATTGAGGCATTNTTAGAGCATAAGGTNACCTTTTTNTCNCCCAGTCCNGATGTGACACTGACGGANCCTGCCAANACGGGACAGGTGATCACGATCTCCNCCTACAACAGCCACGCGGACAGCTGGTATGCNCCCTCCGGCAGAGGCTACACNAGAAGNGGGAGCATCAAACCGGATCTGGCAGCCCCCGGCGTGCGGGTGCCGACGATCTTTGGCGAAGTCAGCGGTTCCAGTATGGCAGCAGCNNTGGCNGCAGGGTGTGTGGCNCAGTTNCTGGAGTGGGCTGTCGTTGACGGCAACGCCCTGGCAGTGGACAGCAGGGGNACCAAAAGCTATCTGATCCAGGGNGCAGACCGNCCNGGNGATATCGTATATCCCGATCAGCGGTGGGGNTATGGCAGNATCGATATCAACGGCACCTTCGAAGTGCTGGCGAGACTGTAGAGAAAACTTGATGATTTTTTGCTGTGGTGGTATCATAGAAAAGTATGAGAAGCANTTTAAATAAGAAAACAATAAAATATAAAATTGNATTCGNCGGGCTGGCTTTNGCCGGGTTCCTGACGGCGTGCGGNGCCGAAGANCAGGAGACANCGGCNCCGGGGAGCGATGCGTCTGTGGAGATATCGCCCGAGGAGACAGAGGAGGAGACCGGTCAGGGGATAGAGATGAGCTCCTGGCGGGAATCNGTACAGCAGATGTTCGAAGATCCTTANGGAGATTATCTGGAGACCGGAGGAGAGATNGCTTTNNTGACAGANGGNTCTGTGGANGATGACGATTATAACGAGGCNGTNTATAACGGTGTGCGGATGTATGCNCTGGGAGCAGGCGTTTCNTTTTCCTGTTATCANGCGGATCCGAATGCCCCGGAGAGNTATCAGGAGNCNGTAGTAAANGCNGTGACGGAAAATGNGAAGATNGTCATCTGTGCCGGNGACCTTTTTGGANAGGCGGTAGGCGCTTTGCAGGAGACNTATCCGCANACNTCNTTTTTNTTGATAGACAGTGTGCCCCGCAATGAGGAGGATGAGGAGCTCTCNATCGCNGACAATGTGCACTGCATCCGGTTTCACGAAGAGCAGGCAGGCTATCTGGCAGGATATATGGCAGTCTGGGAAGGGTATCGGAANCTNGGATTTGTGGGTGGCAGAGAGGAACCGGCAGTGCTCCGCTATGGATACGGGTATCTGCAGGGGNTCGATGCGGCGGCTAAGGATCTGTCTTTGGAGGATGTGACGGTCCGNTACTGGTATGCAGACACCTTTTCCCCGGATATAGCNGTNNGGGAGAGAGCGGACGACTGGTATGAAAACGGCGTGCAGATCATCTTTGCCTGCGGCGGCNGACTCTACGAATCTGTNCTGGAGGCGGCCGAGAATCAGGACGGGNTGNTGATCGGTGTGGATGTNGATCAGAGCAGGGTNTCGGANCGGTTTTTGACCAGNGCAGTCAAAAANGTCGGACAGGCTGTGGTNATCTCGTTGGATGATTATTATGCAGCGGGAGGATGGACGGAAGNGGANGCCGGGCAGGTGCGCTCNTATGGNGTGGAGGAAGGCTGCGCNGCNATTCCGGTGGTGGATACGGAGTGGCGGTTTAAAGAGATTCCTACNACACACTTTTTTGAGATATATAAGCAGATGAAGAGAGGCGACAGACAGGTGTCGGACGAGATTGGNGAGTTGCCGCAGATGAATTGTATTACTGTGAATTTTGAATGAGTGCAGGAGGTTTGGGAGTGTATAAAGAAAANAATAATAAAATACGTTCCGGNTGTCTCCTGNTTTTGGGCATGGGGNTGGCGGNGGCTTTGTTGACCGGATGCGGGGATGNNGCGCAGCAGACCAGCATGGATGCCGCGCAGGAGAGTGGTACAGCGCAGTCGGCGGAGCTTGCGCAGCTTACNGACGGAGAGACGAGCCTGTCGGATGAGGAACTGGCAGAGTACGCTATGGATGTTTCNNTGNTATATGACGCACAGCAGAANCAGCTGCGNTATACGATTCAAATGCCGTTGATACCNTCCAGCGATGATGCGTATCTGTATCTGTTTGCGGCAGACAGCTGGGAGGAGGATGCGGATGTNCTTTCCGGGGAACCTGTCACNAGAGGNCGTAAGGGAAGAACGTGGGAAACGCAGCTCCCATACCGGGATGTGTATTTGTTTCAACGATTTATCCCGGCTTTGCGGGTAGACGGAGACTATGTNCANGTGGGGAAAAGTGTGTATTTGTCTAATCCTGAGGCGCTTGCCGCAAATCAGGATGGCTATCCGGAGACCGGTTCCAANAAAGGGATCNTGTTGGATCCNACCATGCTGGGGACAACGGAGTTGACGGATCTGGGTGCCAAGCACGTNATTTACAACATTCCTCTTTCTCATATTATGGGNGAGACGGCGGACCAGACTTTTCCCACCATCACCTATACTTATCGGGGCAGAAACTATGTATTTAACGGNGCGGCGATCAACGGTTANGATGGACTNTTTACCTATCTGACGGATATGGGAATGAGTGTTACGGCGGTGGTATTGAACGACTGGAATGAGGAANATCCNGAGCTGATCCATCCGGAGGCAAAGAATGAAGAGAGCGGCGCCTANTATTACATGTTCAATACGGCTGAGGAGGAGGGCGTAAAGACGCTGGAAGCCGTGGCGGANTTTTTGACNGAGCGCTACTCCAGCGGAGAACATGGGATGGTACACAGCTGGGTGATCGCCAATGAGATCAACCAGAATCGGGTCTGGAACTATATGGATACNCGNGATGTGNCNCACTATGNGGACGCTTTTGAAAAGTCTCTTCGTATTTTNTATCAGGCGGTGAAAAGCCATTATGCGGGCGGCAGGGTGTATTTCAGTATCGACCACGCATGGAACAGCAATGAAGATGACAATAGCAGCTTTTTTAACGGTCGGGATGTGCTGGAAGCATTTAATGAGGCGGCCTTAAAGCATGGAAACTATGACTGGGGGATCGCGATCCATCCATATCCGGAACCCATGACCCGTGTGAATTTCTGGTCTCAGGAGTACGATAAGACCAGGGATGCNCCNCATTTATCCGTTATGAATCTGAATGTGCTGACAGATATGCTGTCNGAGGAGAAATATCTGGACAGAGCNGGNCAGGTNCGGAGCGTCACCATCACGGAGCTGGGCTTTTCCTCCGGNTCGGGAGAACGCCTTCAGGCGGCGGCCTTTGCCTATTGTTATTGTATCGTGGAGGCCAACCCTTATATAGACGCNTTTTTGATGAACCGGCAGACGGATGCGCCGGAGGAAGTGCTGGCGGGTCTTTCCTTTGGGGTTTATGAGTATGATCATACGGGGAAATATATCAAGGATGTTTTNCGNTATATCGATACCGATCAGGCCGGNGANTACACGGATGTTATGTTGAGGATATTNGGNGCTGACAGNATGGAGCAGGCATTGTCCTGGGCNNCGGCNGATGGCGGGTGATCNGGCAGTTTNGACAGNCCGGCAGTAAGGAAGAGTNAGGGAGGAACCCCATATGGCAGTGATCGGATGTGCAGCGTTGGCGGTCGGCATCTTTTTACTCGATCTGCTGATNAAAAATTACATGGAAAAGCANCTGGAAGAGGGNNAAACGAGACCNCTCTGCAAGGGAAGACTTCTGATCAGGAAGTACCACAACAGAGGAGCNTTCCTGGATCTGGGACAAAAGAACCAGGGAGTTGTGGCACTGGTTTCGCTGTTGTTGACTCTCTTTATGACGGTGGTATTTCTTTCCACTTTCAGTTTTCGCGGGAACTCTGCCCTAAAGGCAGGATTGGCTCTGCTTCTGGGCGGTGCGTACAGTAATACCTATGACCGCCTGACACGACGATATGTGGTGGATTATGTGAGTTTTCCGGTGAAAAGCCAGAGATTCCGTCGGATCGTATTTAATATCTCAGATTTTTGCATTTTAATCGGCGCGCTTCTTATGACGCTCGCTGGAATGTGGGAAAAATGAAAACCGGGCCTCGGCCCGGTTTTTATTGTCTATAAAAGTTATGCTGTGATGACAGTGCCGCTTTTTCCCTTTAGGGCGTCTTTGACCTTATCCAGAGAGGTGATCAGNACCTTTCCTGCCGGATTTGATTCCAGATAGGTGACTGCGGCCTCAATCTTCGGGAGCATGGTGCCCGCTTCGAACTGGCCCTCCGCACACAGGTCCTTTGCGCGGGATGTGGTGAGAGCGGGGAGCGCCTCCTGAGTGGGCTGCTCAAAATCCTGATAGACACAGGGCACACCGGTGAGAATGATCAGTTCATCCGCCTGCAGCTCCACAGCCAGTCTGGCGGCGATGGAATCTTTCTCGATCACGGCGGATGCGCCTTTCAGGACATGACTTTGCTCGATCACGGGAATGCCGCCGCCGCCGCAGGCGATAACGATCTGATCTGCCGCTGCCAGTGTGCGGATCGCATCGATCTCCACGATATCAATGGGACGGGGAGCCGCCACAATACGCCGAAAGCCCTTGCCGGGTTCCTCTTTTACATAGTTTCCCTTTTTGACCTCCATCTCTGCATCCTCAGCAGACATATAGCGGCCGATCACCTTGGTAGGCTCATAGAAGGCTTCATCATAGGGGTCCACGGTAACCTGCGTCAGAATGGTGCTGACGGTTTTGGCGATCCCGCGGCCAAGAAGCTCGGCGCGGAGTGCATTCTGGATATCATAGCCCACATAGCCCTGGCTCATGGCGGAGCAGACACACATGGGAGCGGGCGTATAGTCGNTGTAGACGCGCCGCAGCTCTGTCATGGCCTTGTGGATCATNCTGACCTGACGGCCGTTGCTGTGGGTGATGGTGAGCTGGTAATCGGCTTCCACCAGATCTGCCAGCGCTTTTGCGGTCACCTTGACGGCATCCCACTGTTCTAATGTTGTATAACCAAGCGCCTCATGTCCGAGAGAGACGACTGCTCTTTTTTTACTCATAGTATCCTCCGATCGGTAGATTTCGGGCGCAGCTTTCTGCCGCGCCGCTTATCCCAAGTATATCAAACCCTCTTTCTTTTGTATAGAATGGTTTTGTTAAAATTATGTAAACGCAGCAAACTTTGTCAAAATGGNAAAAGTGCCTAAATGATAGGGTTCTGTAAGACTGTACAAGGACATATAGAGCTTGTTTTTGGTAATGTTATGTAAATTGATTGTGGCATTTGCATAAAAATACATGTGAAATTTATTGGCGATATGGTTAAAATATACAGAAAATGGTTTGACAGAAGAAAAAACCGCTTGTATAATATTAATATTAGTTAGGTGTAAAAGAGGATACCAAAGATGACAGAAGGCGGACAGGCATAATGAGAAAGGTATCAGAGGTAACGGTATGGGTATGGACTACTTAGAGACACTGCAGAATATGTCGCTGGAACAGATTCGATCGGTCATCGAGATCATGCAGCAGACATCCGATGCGTATATGTATATTTTAGATTTGAATACGGACACTTATATGGTGGCGGAAAAGGCCACCAAGCGCTTTCCTATCGATGCTACCGTGAATGAGGACTGTATGAAGACGCTCAAAAAAGTGGTGTACCCTGCCGATCATGCGATGCTTGCGGAAGATCTGGAGAAATGCCGTTCGGGTGAGAAAGATGAGCATGCTTTGGAATACCGTTGGGTAGACCGCAAGAACAGGGTAGTCTGGATCAACTGTAAAGGGATCGTGGTGACAGGTGCGGAAGGTCACAGGCTGCTGATCGGCGCGGTCAGTGAGATGGGTAAGAAAGCGAAAGCCGATAATATCACCGGGCTTCGCAGAGAGGTGAGATTCCGGCTGAATGCGGAGGCGCTGCTGCGGGATAAGCCTGAGTCGATCCGGTTTATCATGCGAATCGGTATTGATAATTTTAAAGAGATCAATGAAAAAGAAGGTGTTGAGGCCGGCGACGAGGTACTGCAGGAGCTGGCGGAATGTATTTTAGACATAGTGGACGAGAGTGTGGATGTCTATCGTCTGGTGGCTGATGAATTTATGATCGTGAATGCTGCGGATGCGGAGACGCGGGAGCCTCTTGAGATCTACAATCAGATTCAGAATAAGATAGTGACTATGGTCAAAAACAAGGAGTACAGCCGATTTTATACCGTATCTGCGGGAGTGCTGGACGGAAACTTTGCAGGCAGAAGCGTGGAAGAGCTGATGCGATTCACTGAGTTTGCCCTGAATGAGGCGAAGCGCAACGGCAGAAACCAGATGATGATCTTTGACCGGAAGGCCTACGACGTTTATCTGGAGCGGTTGAATATGCGCAAAGCCATGCGGCAGGATATCAGCAATGATTTCAGAGGTTTTGAGGTATATTATCAGCCCATCGTTTCCACACCCGATTATAAACTGATCGGTGCGGAGGCGCTTTTGCGTTGGCGCAATGAAGAGTATGGAAATGTGTCTCCGGCGGTGTTTATTCCGATTTTAGAGGAGAGCGGTCTGATCATCCCGGTGGGGAAATATGTGCTCTGGGAGGCAGCAAGGACCTGTAAGAAGTGGAAGGAGTATATTCCGGAGTTCCATGTGAACGTAAATCTTTCCTATGTACAGCTTTATCGGAGCGATCTGATGAAGGATGTGGAGAGGTGTATCCAGGAAGTGGGAATTGATCCTGAGAGCCTTGTTTTAGAGCTGACGGAGAGCGGGTATATAGAGACGAATGAGCGCATCAAAGAACTTTTCAAGGATCTGAANGAGANAAAGATCGATCTTGCNCTGGATGATTTCGGNACCGGATATTCCAATATGCGNTATCTGAANGAGATAGATGTAAAGACNGTGAAGATCGACAGATCCTTTGTNGTNCAGGCGCTTCAGAACGATTACGANTANAATATCATCAGNCATATCATAGATATGGTGCACAGCCTGGGTTCGGTGGTGTGCATGGAAGGAATCGANGAGAAAGAGGANCTCGCCAAGATGATGGCGACGAAGCCGGATATGATACANGGNTATTATTTCGGNAAGCCNTCGCCGNCNNAGCGGTTNGAGGAGGAATTNCTGCAGGCTACAGNTTCTCTCTGATNCGGATNTCCACATCNACATAGTTGTTTTCNGAAGCAGGGNTCTCNCCTGTGGTCAGATAGGTAAACAGGATAGAGAGTGGAAGAAATCCCTGTTGAAAGGGCTGTTGGCAGATGGTAGCTGCAATCAGTCCTTTTTGCATATATTCGCGTGTCGTGGGTACCATATCGTTTGTTATGACAGTGGTGTCGTTTTTCCGGTCGGAAGCTTCAATGGCGCGGCAGCCGCCGTAGACGCCGCCGGCAGTAAAATAGAAGGCATTGATCTCGGGATGATCTGCAAGCAGCTGCTTGGTCAGGGTATAGCTCTCTGTGTCGTCGTCGTTGTTGTTTACGATATCCGTGATGCGGATGTGAGGGCAGGAACGGATCACCTGAGTGAAGCCGGCGATACGCTCTGTGTGGCACAGGATGTTCCGGGAGCCGGATACGATGCCCACATGGACTTCGCCCTTAGTCATAAGGCGCATAAGGCCGGCAGCGGCTTCTCCCGAACGGAAAAAATTGCTGCCCACATAGGCAAGGCGTTTGGAGTTTTCGATATCGGTATTCAGTGTCACTACGGGAATGCCCCGGTCGCAGAGATTGTTGATCTTTTCCCGGATGGCGTCATCGTTGTAGGGCGAGATGGCAAGACCGTTGATACCCTCAGAAAGAAGGGTATCTATGGCGGAAAGTTGTTGTTTCAGGCTGTATTCCGTCTGCCGGATGAGGACGCTGCAGTTGTAGCCTTCCAGTTCTTCCGCCTTCTCGTGTACGCCCAGGAGCACGTCGTCGAAGAAAGGATTGCCTACACCCAGAAGCACCACGCCAAGCTTCAGGTTCTTCTTCTGAGCGGCAAGGACGATGCCCGCCTTGTTTGGCTTGTAGTCGAGTTTTTTGACGATCTCCCAGATCTTTTCTTCGGTTTGTGGATTGACGTCGCCGCGATGATTTAAAACGCGGTCTACTGTACCCCGTGATACGCCTGCGAGGGTGGCGATCTCTTTGATGGTTGCCATAGCCGGATATCCTTTCGTAGTTGCGATAGCATTAGCGTAGCATATCGGGTGGAAATAGACAATGCGTTCCATGGCATTTTGTATAATGTTCCGAAAAAAATATACGGTCTTGCTTTTCTGTCAGGGACAGATTATCATAAAATTAGGAGTAACGTGCACGGGCACGGAAGAAAATTTTAACAGATTGGGGGATCAATATGCTGTATATTGGTGTGGATTTGGGAACCAGTGCCGTGAAGCTTCTTTTGATGGAAGGAAACGGTAAGATCGTCAACATCGTATCGAAGGAGTATCCTTTGTATTTCCCGCATCCGGGTTGGTCTGAGCAAAAGCCGGAAGACTGGTATGAGCAGAGTATTGCGGGAATCAAGGAGCTGATCGCCGGTGTGGATAAGAGCCAGATCGCAGGAATCAGCTTCGGCGGTCAGATGCACGGACTTGTCATTCTGGATGAGAACGACGAGGTGATTCGGCCTGCGATCCTGTGGAACGACGGAAGGACCACGGAGGAGTGTGATTACTTAAATAATGTGATCGGTAAGGATAAATTGTCGGCTTATACGGCGAATATCTCCTTCACCGGCTTTACCGCGCCGAAGGTGCTCTGGGTGAAGAACAAGGAGCCTGAGAACTTTGCCCGGATCAAAAAGATCATGCTTCCCAAGGATTATATTGCATACAAGCTGACAGGCGTACATTGCACGGACGTTTCCGATGCTTCCGGCATGCTCCTGTTTGATGTGAAAAATCGCTGCTGGTCGAAGGAGATGTGCGAGATCTGCGGCGTGAAAGAAGAACAGCTGGCAAAGATATACGAAAGCTATGAGACCGTGGGAACGGTGCTGCCGGAGATCGCTAAGGAGCTTGGAATTTCCGAGAATGTGAAGGTGGCGGCCGGCGGCGGCGATAATGCGGCGGCGGCAGTGGGCACCGGCACTGTGGGAGACGGTATGTGCAATATCTCTCTGGGTACCAGCGGCACCATCTTTATCTCCTCCAATAAGTTTGGCGTAGATAAGTTTAATGCGCTGCATGCTTTTGCCCATGCGGACGGCCATTATCATCTGATGGGCTGTATGTTAAGCGCGGCTTCCTGCAATAAGTGGTGGATGGATGACATTATCGGCACGGAGAAATATGCCGACGAGCAGAAGGCGATCACAGACGATAAGCTGGGAGAGAACCATGTGTACTTCCTGCCTTATCTGATGGGAGAGCGTTCTCCGCATAACGATCCTGACGCGAGAGGTACCTTTATCGGCATGACCATGGACAGCACGAGGGCGGACATGACCCAGGCGGTGCTGGAAGGTGTTGCCTTTGCTCTTCGTGATTCCCTGGAAGTGGCGAGATCGCTGGGAATCCATATCGAGCGCACGAAGATCTGCGGCGGCGGTGCGAAGAGTCCGCTCTGGAAACGTATGATCGCCAACATCATGAATCTGAAGGTGGATGTGATCGAGAGTGAGGAAGGGCCTGCCATGGGCGGCGCGATGCTGGCGGCAGTGGCCTGCGGCGAGTACGGAAGTGTCGAGGAAGCGGCGGCTAAGATCGTCAAGATCGTGGATACCGTGGAGCCGGAGCCCGCTCTTGTAGAGAAGTACGAGGCGAGATACCAGCAGTTTAAGCAGATTTATCCGACTTGTAAAGAGCTGTTTAAGAAATTGAAATAATATGGAGAGAGAGGAGAATGATATGGAGATCAAAAAAGTGACAGACCCGTCATTTCGCAAGTATGGCCGGGTCGTGGAGGGGATCGATTTCACAGACCTTGTGAATGCGATCAATGAAAAGACGCCTCTGCCGGAGGGAGTGGCATATGAGCCCTCAATCGCAGATCTGGAGGCTACCACAGCAGCGAAGGCGCTGCAGAAAAGGACTTATGGCGAGCTGCCTATCGAGGTAGGTTATTGCAACGGCCACAACTATAAGTTAAATGCTATTGAGTATCACAGGAGCTCGGAAATCAATGTGGCGGCTACGGATGCGGTACTGATCGTGGGTATGCAGCAGGATATTACCGATGATTTCAAGTATGATACAGCTAAGATGGAGGCCTTCTTGGTGGAGGCGGGTACAGCGGTGGAGATTTATGCGACCACGCTTCACTATGCGCCCTGCAGTGCAAATGACGGTGGCTTTAAGGTGGGCATCGTGCTTCCGGCGGGGACGAACTATCCGTTGAAAGAGTCCCATGACGGCTGGGAGGATTCTCTGATCACGGCACAGAATAAATGGCTGATCGGCCATGCGGAGGGCGGCCTGGATGCGGGCGCGCACATCGGACTTGTAGGGAAAAATCTTGACATTCGCGAGTGACGTGATTGAGAAGTACTTCTAAAGACGTCCCGCCATTGGACGGGACGCCAAGAAGTACTATGTCTCAATCTGGAGAATGCCAAAAACAGGCATTCTCCGCACAACTATATAAATGTAGAAAACCAGGCAGACCTGGTAAAAGGAGGATAATAAATATGAACAATTTACCCAAAGTTAAAATTGGTATCGTAGCTGTGAGCCGTGATTGTTTCCCGGCATCGCTTGCGATCAACAGAAGAAAAGCGCTGGTGGAGGCTTACACGAAGAAATATGATGCGGCTGACATCTACGAGTGCCCTGTCTGCATCATCGAGAGTGAGATCGACATGGTAAACGCGCTGAAGGACATTAAGGATAACGGCTGTAATGCACTCTGCGTATACCTGGGCAACTTTGGTCCCGAGATTTCCGAGACACTGCTTGCAAAGCACTTTGAGGGTCCGAAGATGTTCGTGGCTGCTGCAGAGGAGTCCCAGAACGATCTGATCCAGGGACGTGGCGATGCATACTGTGGTATGCTCAATGCCAGCTACAACTTGAAGCTGCGCAACGTGAAGGCGTATATTCCTGAGTACCCGGTAGGGGATGCGGATGACTGCGCAGATATGATCCATGAGTTCATTCCGATCGCTCGTGCGGTTGCAGCGCTCTCCAGCTTAAAGATCATTTCCTTTGGTCCCAGACCGCTTAACTTCCTGGCTTGTAACGCACCCATCAAGCAGCTTTACAACCTGGGCGTAGAGATCGAGGAGAACTCTGAGCTGGATCTGTTCGAGGCATATAATAAGCATGATGGCGACCCTCGTATCGCGGATGTGGTGAAGGATATGGAGGCGGAGCTGGGCGACGGCAACAACAAGCCTACCATCCTGCCTAAGCTGGCACAGTACGAGTTGACTCTGCTTGACTGGATCGAGGAGCACAAGGGATATCGTGAGTATGTGGCGATCGCAGGCAAATGCTGGCCCGCATTCCAGACACAGTTCGGCTTCGTACCCTGCTATGTAAACAGCCGTCTTACCGGCAGAGGCATTCCGGTTTCCTGTGAAGTGGATATCTACGGCTGCCTGAGCGAGTTCATCGGCGAGGCTGTCAGCGATGATATCGTAACGCTTCTGGATATCAATAACTCCGTGCCCAAGGATATGTACAAAGAGTCCATCGAGGGCAAGTTTGATTATAAGTTTACGGATACCTTCATGGGCTTCCACTGCGGCAATACCTGCTCCAAGAAGCTGTCCAAGTGCAGCATGGAGTATCAGATGATCATGGCGAGATCTCTGCCTGAGGAAGTGACCCAGGGTACTCTGGAAGGCGATATCGTGCCCGGCAACATCACTTTCTATCGTCTGCAGAGCACGGCTGACAATATCCTGCGTGCTTATGTGGCAGAGGGTGAGGTGCTTCCTGTAGCGACCAAGTCCTTTGGTGGTATCGGTGTGTTCGCTATTCCTGAGATGGGCAGATTCTACCGTCACGTGCTGATCGAGAAGAACTACCCGCACCACGGCGCAGTAGCGTTCGGCCACTATGGCAAGGCGCTGTATGAGGTGTTCAAGTATATCGGCGTGGATGTGAGCGAGATAGGATACAATCAGCCTAAGAGCCTGCCTTATCCGACAGAGAATCCTTTCGCTTAAAAATCAGATGTTATAAGAATGTTTTCGGAAACGGCGTAGCCTGCGGGCTATGCCGTTTCCTGCGCATAAGCAGAGTCGGAAAGGTATGGTTATTCATATGGCAGATATTTTAGTGGTCGAAGATGACGTTTCACTATCGGCCGGGCTTACATATGCTTTGGAAAAAGAAGGATATCATGTGACACATTGCAGAAATATTGTCGATGCGGTTGAAAATACTGCGGCGCATCATTTTGACCTTGCGCTTCTTGATCTGCAGCTTCCCGATGGCTTTGGCAGGGAGGTTGCTTCTGCATTAAAACCGTATCATACACCGATCATATATTTAACCGTCGTGGATGATGAGGATGAAATTGTGAGATCGTTAGACGATGGTGCGGCCGACTATATCACGAAGCCCTTTCGTATGCGGGAGCTGCTGGCACGGATCAAAAAGGCTCTGCATGAGGAAAAGGGAAACGACAAAATAGTAAAGATCGGAGAGGCGGTCATTGACGTCGAGGCGGGCAGAGTCTGTATCAAAGATCGGGTGATCAGTCTGACGGCTTTGGAGTACCGGCTTTTGCTTATCTTTGCACAAAATCAGTCCGTTCTTCTGAAAAGAGAACAGATTCTGGAACGCATATGGGATATCAGCGGCAATTTTGTTGAGGACAACACATTGACAGTATATGTCAAACGGCTGCGTGAAAAATTGGGCGATGCGGTCAATATTACAACAGTCAGGGGGATAGGATATCGTGTGGATTCATAAAAAAGAACTGTTATCGCTTTCCGAAGGGATTCGCACAGCGCTTGACGGGCAGCCTTTTGACCCGCGCGATCATAAGGAAGGCGCTTTCAGTATTTTAAAAAGCGATATTTATACTTTAACAAATTTCGAACAGGAGAGGAGAAATGTTCTGGTAAAAGAAAAGGCACTGATGGCGGAATACTTATCTGATATATCTCATCAGTTAAAAACACCGATCTCGTCTATCCTTCTTATGACAGAGTTAATGACTGACGCTCCCGAAAAGACGCAGGAGGAATTTCTGTTAAACATCAAAAAGGAAGTCCGCCATATGGAATGGCTGGTGACCGCCCTTTTGAAGATGGCTAAGCTGGATTCCTCCATGACGGATTTTAAGCTGGAAGAGACAGCAGTAAGCGATCTGTTAGGGGAGGCGCTTAAACCTGTGGAAATCATATTGGATATCAGGAATCAGACCGTGCGTCTGCATCACGACCTGTCCTTAGCTTGTGATAAAAAGTGGACTGCGGAGGCGCTCATCAATCTGTTGAAGAATGCCTCGGAATGTTCCGTGGAAAACAGCGAGATCCTGGTAGACTGCGGCGAGAATCCGCTTTATCACTGGATATCGGTTACGGATACGGGAGAAGGTCTTAAAAAGGAGCAGATTTCCTGTCTGTTCCGCAGGTTTGAAGGTTCGCAGAAAGAAAACGGCTATGGAATCGGACTGCCGCTTGCTCTTTCCATCATGCGTGCACAAAACGGGGATATCGAGGTTTTGCCCGGCGGGAATGGAGCCGGCGCGACATTTCTCATGAAATTTTACAAATAGTCACCGGAGAGTCACTTTTCTTACTTAAGATATGAGATAAGAAAAGGAGGTATCCTATGGAGATTTTAGAAGTAAACGAGCTGACAAAGATATATGGAAGCGGCGATAATCAGGTGACAGCCTTGGACCACGTCAGTTTTCGGGTAAAGAAGGGGGAATTTGTCGCCATTGTAGGCGCGTCCGGATCAGGAAAATCNACGCTTATGAATCTGATAGGCGGCATAGACCGNCCNACATCGGGAAATGTNANTGTTGACGGNAAGCGGATCTTTGAGATGAGCGAAAGCGCTCTGGCAATTTTCAGNCGCAGNAATATCGGCATNGTCTATCAGTTCTANAATTTGATTCCNAANCTGACNGTGGATGAGAATATCATGCTNCCCTGTCTGTTGGACAANCGNNANCCGNATGCACAGAAATTAGNAAAGATTGTGGAAATGACAGGGTTATCTCACCGCAGGAANCATCTTCCGGGNGANCTNTCCGGNGGTCAGCAGCAGAGAGTGTCCGTGGGNAGGGCGCTCATCAACGACCCGGCTTTCATTTTNGCAGACGAACCGACAGGAAATCTGGACAGCAAGGCGGGCAGGGAAATTATNGAGCTTCTTATGGCTGCCAACCGGACNGCAAATCAAACGCTGATTNTGATCACGCACGATGAGAAGATCGCNTTGCNGGCNGACAGAATCCTTACGATCAGCGANGGNCGGATGGTCAGAGATGAGGTGATGCGTGCATGAACATTTTATTCTCATTGGCTTTCAGTCAGATNAAAAGAAAGAANGGCAGAACCGTGATCACAGCCGNGGCGATCGTACTGTCAGCAGCCCTGCTTACGGCGGTCGTTAATTTTGTGGCGAGCGGCAATGCGATGCTTGCGGGCTTNCTCGGCAAAGATTACGGTGTGTANGGCAGCGCCTATATNATGCTNCTTCTCATTCCAGCCGCTTTTTTGGCAGCGCTGATNATTGCTATGTCCGTGATNGTTATTTCCAACGCGTTTCGCATGAGTGCNAATGAACGGATNGTACAGTTTGGCGCTTTAAAATGTGTCGGCGCAACCAAAAAGCAGATTTATAAAACGATNATGTATGAGTGCATACTGCTTTGCGCNTTGGCGNTTCCTCTCGGCATCATATTGGGATATCTGCTCAGTTTNATAGGTATCGGGGTCGTAAATCTTTATATGGAAGATNTGAATGTGCTGGTACGGGCCATGATGAAGCGGATCAACCTTACNCTTTCCTTTGTTTTTTCGCCGGCCGCCCTGATCATTTCCGTCATGATCTCTCTGGGAACGGTTNTTTTTGCGGCNATGCTTCCGGCCAGAAAAGCNATGNGNATTTCAGCTTTGGACTGTCTGCGNAACGGNGGTGAAACGGATATATCGGGATATAAACGCACCAGGATCACCATNGATGCAAANAGAAAGATCGAATATCAACTGGCGCGNAAAAACGTCTCATCTGATCGTAAACGGATGCATTCGGCGGTCACGGCATTTTCNATCAGTATCATGTTNTTTATCACNATGAGCGGATTAAGGGAAATNGCCGACGGGATACAAGATTATATCTATGCTGATTACGGATATACCGTGATAGCGGATTATACCTCAAAATTTGAAAACAGGATCCATCCGGCAACCGGACGCAGAGAGCAGGTGTGTGCNTATCCAATTGATGCAGAGACAGCCGAGGAGATCACAGAAAAGCTCAGGGAATACAANNGAACGGATATTTANGGAGACGGNCAGGATTATACCACNTATGTCGCCATTCTTACNCCNCAGGATATCACGGAAGANATGNGGCAGGTTTTGTCNGAGNAATACAAGGAAGGACAATCCGAAATTGTTTTGGAAGTGGAACGGATCATTCTGGATGATANNCATTACAGNGAGNTGTGNGCACAGGCAGGAATAGNCTATGGCGGNNTTATCCTGCTCAACGATTATAANTATAATGATAACGGAACGGAGCGGCATATNGTTCCCNTGTCNATGGCAGNATCCACNNTGAAANTNGANAAAGCTGACGGAAGTCNNGATGCTNTAAAGATTGACGGNGTGNTGACANNNNCNGANATTCCNANACAGCTGATGTANCCGAATACAAATCCCNTTNGGCTCATTGTNCCNTCNGCGGGAATGTCGGTACGNGGATATAACTGGATGGCAAATCCCGAGGATGAAGACGGATTTATGGAGTATGCCGGGGCGGTACTGGAAAGTTATTTTCCGCAGTACGGCATGGACTATGACGAAGCGGGGTACACAAGCAGAGTGTATGGCNCNCAGGACTTTGCNAAANTNATGAATATTGCCATTATTCTTGCNGCNTTTTTCCTNTATGCCTTTGTGTTTCTGNTAGGNNTGATNGGTGTNCTGAATGTCATAAGCACTGTCAGNTTCCAGATCAANTTGAGGGCCAGAGAGTTTGCGGTTTTNCAGAGTGTCGGGATGNCATCNGAATCNGTACNGAAGATGCTTACGATAGANAGCGTTCTCTGCGCNGGNNANGCGCTGATCGTCGGTCTTCCGGTCGGACTGTGCATCGTCCTGATTATGGCGCGCTGTGTGAAAATGTTGTTTCCGATTCCCTTTCACTTGCCGTGGCCGGCCATTATGATAACGATTTTAATTTCCTTTCTTGTTATATGGGGCACGGTGCGGATTTCGGCGGGCGCATTGAAAAAGCAGAATATCATAGAGACGATCAGAATGTAGAAAAATGATTAAAACGGCATAGAAAGAGGGTGCCGCACAATGATCTGTTGTGATGATTGCGCGACACCCTCCATGCGTTCTGTTTTGTTGTATTACAGGATTGTGTCCACCATAGATCCCATGCTCGGTGCAGTGATACCGCTGCCGCTGCTTGTGTAGCCGGAACTGGAAGTAGAAGAGGAATCTCCCTGAGTAGCATAGCGGTAAATTTGATTTACCCTGTCGGTCATCTTCTCGGCAAAAGAGTTATTGCCGGTAAACAGATTCTTGAGGGTACTCATATCTGCTTCATTGAATTTCTCTTTGTCAATGTTCAGTGTCTTATCAGAATTTACCGTGACGCCAAGTCGAGAGAGTGCGCTCTTATTATTGCTCACAATATTCTTCAGATAGCCGGCCTGATTAGTCACGCTGGAATTGGAGCTTTTGTCGGTCGTGTTGATCAGATCATTATAGTCATTGATAAAAGTGGAAAAGGCCTTGTAGAGGTTTCCCTTATTATCGTTGTCCATCGTCATGGCGCCCAGCTTCTCGATAGACTTGTAGAGCGTATTCGCTGCAGATGCCGCCTGTGCATCCGTCGTAGTCTTTGATTTGTCCGTATCCTTTGTGGAAGAGGAGCTGCTGGTGGAACTGCTCTTAGAAGAACTGCCCACGCCCGCATATTTTGCCTTTGAGGAGGTGACACTATCGCCACCGCTGGCAGCGCGGTAGATCGAACTTGCCTTGTTGACAGCCTTGTCAGCAAAGGAACCGATGCCGCCAAACAATGTTTTCACCGTAGCGCCGTTTCCGTGCTCTGTATCGGCAAGTTTGCTCTTCAGAGTATCCTCGTCAAGAGAGAGGGTCTTATCGGAGTTCATAGTGATGCCGATCTTGGAAAAGAGCTTGTAGTTTGAGTAGTAAGAGTTGTACAGGGACTCTGCCTGTTTCTTTACCGTAGCGTTTTCGCTCTTGTCCGCGCTCTTCATCAGACTGTTATAGTCCTTGATAAAAGCGGAAACAGCGTCGCTGATCTTACCGATATTTTCCTCACTGCGATCATCGTAGTTCAGTGAACCGAGCGCAGATGCGGATTTGTAAAGGGATGCCGCCGCAGATGCGGAAGCGCTGTCCTTGATTTTTCCGGCTTTAGACTTGCTGGTCTCGCCGGATTCCTCAGCCTCCTGTTTTTCAAGCTTTGCGTAATAGGATTTCATCATCTTGCCGTAACTGCCGTTCTTGATGGCAGCGTAATCGCCCAGCAGAGAGCTTACTCCGCCGGCATCGTCAGAACCGCTCATGCTGCCCAACAGACTGGAATAGGTATCTGCCAATCCTGAATTTAAACCGGTTAAATTAATGCCCATGTTGTTTTCCTCCTTGAATTTACAAAAGCATTTTTATGTAAGATTTCATTGTTCCATGATGCCTGATATTCCTCTATCTATTATTTCGTCTTTTTGTCAGATTTGTAAAGGGGTTTGCGGTATTTTTTTGAAAAAAACCAGGAAATCATGAAATCTCTGCTTTTAGGATAAACTTGCATAAATGTCCGCAATATAGGCGGCCTTGTCGGGAAAGTTTTCTTTCAGATACATTAAGTATTGCAGCGAGCTTCCCTCATAAGGGTGCGGATCTCCTAACAGACTTACTTCGTAACAGTTGCGGATCACGTTGATAATGCAGTTTTCGGTGTGATCTTCTTTACAGTCTTTGCACTCTTTTAAGATATGCGCGATTGCAGTCTCTAATTCCGCTTCGTCAAATAAACGGAAATCCGTGGTGGGGATGCCGCTTGTGCCGCCCGGAACTTCTTTTTGGGGAGCCTTTTTATAGTTTGCGATACATTGCTTTGCGAAACCGATATTGCAGGCGCTATGACGGCATTGCCCGCACTGGGCCTCGCCCCGGCAGCAGTTTTCCAGATCATTTCCGATCAATTCCGCGTTCAGTCCCTTCTTGTGTTCACCTTCCATAAAAATACCCTCCATCCTATGTGTATTCATACCTATTATTGGGATAGTATATCATAGAAAACTTATCCTTTCCATATCAAATAAGAAAAGTACAAGAGGCCGTGATTTTCTGCATATATTGAAAGGAGAACAAATCGCAGGAGATCCATATGGCTGGAAAAAGAAGGCGGAGTGGAAAGTGGAATGACAAGATCAAGCTTGCCCTGGGAGAATTGGAAAATAAAATACCAAGAGAACGCGGGGGGCGCGGAAAGGACGGTGTCTGGCCTGCACCTGAGCAGGTGGAGGCGTGGAACGCCGAGCGGGAGCGGCAGAGAGGCTGCGGGCAGTACTGTGGTTCCGTGAGCGCTGCCGGGAGGCAGCAGACCAAGGAGGAGTATAAAAGGGAGACGTTTATTAAAAATGTGATCCTGCAGACGGCGAAATCGGCGGCTTTTCTTCTGGCGGCGGTGGCTCTGATCCAGGGCGTGGTGCGCTTTTTACCCGACTCCATCACTGTGAGCAGCTCTGTGGGAGGAAGAGAGCTTCCAATCTATTGTGTGGAGACAGAGAAAAAGCAGGTGGCGCTAAGCTTCGATGCTGCCTGGGGAAATGAAGATACGCGTCGGATCCTGGATATTTTAAAGAAACATAATGTGAAGGTGACCTTCTTTATGACCGGTGGCTGGGTAGAGTCCTACCCCGAAGATGTGCGGGCAATCCTGGCGGACGGACACGATCTGGGCAATCACAGTGAGAATCATAAAAACATGTCAGAGCTCTCCGACGAAGCCTGTCAGGAAGAGATTCAAAAGGTACATACCAAGGTGCAGGAGCTGACCGGCTACGAGATGTGTCTGTTCCGGCCTCCCTACGGAGATTATGACAATCATGTCATAAAAAATGTGCAGAAGTGCGGCTACTATCCTATCCAGTGGTCGATCGATTCTCTGGACTGGAAGGACTATGGCGCGGACGATATTGTCAGGCGGGTGGTGGAGTCCGACAAGCTGAATAATGGCGCGATCATCCTGATGCACAATGGAGCAAAGTACACGGCGGATGCGTTGGATGCTGTGATCACGGGGCTGCAGGATCAGGGATATGAGCTTGTGCCGATCTCAGAGCTGATCTACAAGGATAAGTACCACATGAAAGCGGACGGGACACAGGTGTCCGGAGAATAAATAGATGGTACGGATTCAAAAAACTGCATTGTTAAAATGCAGTTTTTTTTGTATACTTATTTCTAGTACAGAACAGAAAGTGATAAAGGCAGAAGAACGGAGGATGGGTATGCCACGCAGAACAGATATTCATAAGGTATTAATTATTGGTTCAGGCCCGATCATTATCGGACAGGCCTGTGAGTTTGACTATTCAGGAACCCAGGCATGTAAGGCGCTGCGGAAGCTGGGCTATGAGATCGTACTGGTCAATTCCAACCCGGCAACGATCATGACAGATCCGGAGACGGCGGATGTGACTTATATTGAACCGCTCAATGTGGAGCGGCTGGAGCAGATCATTGCAAAAGAGCGCCCGGATGCACTGCTTCCTAATCTGGGAGGACAGTCGGGCCTCAATTTATGTGCGGAGTTAAATAAGGCAGGTATTCTGGATAAGTACCAGGTGAAGGTGATCGGCGTACAGGTGGATGCCATCGAGCGTGGAGAGGACCGCATCGAATTTAAGAAGACCATGAACAAGCTGGGCATTGAGATGGCCCGCAGTGAGGTAGCCTACTCTGTGGAGGAGGCGCTCTCCATCGCGGAAAAGCTCGGTTACCCCGTGGTGCTTCGTCCCGCATACACAATGGGCGGCGCAGGCGGCGGCTTGGTATATAATAAAGAGGAGCTGAAGGTGGTGTGTGCCAGAGGCCTGCAGGCAAGTCTGGTGGGACAGGTGCTGGTGGAGGAATCTATCCTCGGCTGGGAAGAGCTGGAGCTGGAGGTAGTGCGGGATGCGGAGAATAACATCATCACCGTATGCTTCATTGAAAATATCGATCCGCTGGGCGTACATACAGGAGATTCCTTCTGTTCCGCTCCTATGCTGACCATCTCCGAGGAATGCCAGAAGAAATTACAGGAGCAGGCTTATAAGATCGTGGAATCGGTGCAGGTGATCGGCGGCACGAACGTACAGTTCGCACACGACCCGGTGACCGACCGGATCATAGTCATCGAGATCAATCCTCGTACATCCCGGTCTTCTGCACTGGCGAGTAAGGCCACGGGATTTCCGATCGCGCTGGTATCTTCCATGCTGGCGGCAGGTCTTACCTTAAAAGATATTCCCTGCGGGAAATACGGAACTTTAGATAAATATGTGCCGGACGGCGACTATGTGGTGATCAAGTTTGCCCGCTGGGCTTTTGAGAAGTTCAAGGGCGTGGAGGACAAGCTGGGTACTCAGATGCGCGCTGTAGGCGAGGTCATGAGCATCGGCAAGACGTATAAGGAAGCTTTCCAGAAAGCGATCCGTTCTCTGGAGACAGGGCGTTACGGCTTGGGACACGCCAAGGATTTTGACACGCTGCCGAAGGAGGAGCTGCTGCGGAGACTGAATACGCCTTCCAGCGAGCGGCATTTCCTCATGTATGAGGCGCTGCGCAAGGGCGCAACGGTGGAGGAAATCTTTGAGATCACCAAGGTAAAGGCTTATTTTATCGAACAGATGAAAGAGCTGGTGGAGGAAGAGGAAGCTATTTTACAGCATAAAGGGAAGATGCTGCCCGACGAGATGCTGATCACAGCCAAAAAGGACGGCTTTTCCGACAAATATCTGGGCCAGCTTCTGGAGATTCCTGAGGCATCCATCAGAGAGCGCCGCCTTGCGCTGGGCGTGGAGGAGGCCTGGGAGGGCGTGCATGTCAGCGGCACAGAAAACAGCGCTTATTTCTATTCCACTTACAATGCGCCGGATAAGAATCCTGTGAATGAAGATAAGCCCAAGATCATGATCCTGGGCGGCGGCCCGAATCGTATCGGACAGGGCATCGAGTTCGACTATTGCTGTGTCCATGCGGCGATGGCATTGAAAAAACTGGGATTTGAGACGATCATCGTGAACTGTAATCCGGAGACTGTGTCCACTGATTATGACACCTCCGATAAGCTGTATTTTGAGCCTCTTACTCTGGAGGATGTACTGAGTATTTATAACAAAGAGAAGCCTCTGGGCGTGATCGCACAGTTTGGCGGACAGACGCCGCTCAATCTGGCTTCCGAGCTGGAGCAGAACGGGGTCAGGATCCTGGGCACTTCTCCTTCTGTCATTGATCTGGCGGAAGACCGCGATCAGTTCCGCGCCATGATGGAGAAGCTGGAGATTCCAATGCCGGAGTCGGGTATGGCCACTACGGTGGAGGAGGCCCTTGCCATTGCGGCGAAGATCGGTTATCCGGTGATGGTGCGCCCTTCTTATGTGCTGGGCGGCAGAGGCATGGAGGTAGTCTACGATGATGAGAGCATGACGGAGTACATGAATGCGGCTGTGGGTGTGACGCCTGACCGGCCGATCCTGATCGATCGTTTCTTAAATCATGCGCTGGAGTGCGAGGCAGATGCGATCAGCGACGGTACCCACGCTTTTGTGCCTGCGGTGATGGAACATATCGAACTTGCCGGCATCCATTCCGGGGATTCGGCCTGCATCATTCCCTCCGTGCATATTCCGGCGGAGAGCGTGGAGACCATCAAGGAGTACACCAGAAAGATCGCGGAGGAGATGCACGTCAAGGGACTGATGAATATGCAGTATGCCATCGAAAACGGAAAGGTCTTTGTGCTGGAGGCCAATCCCAGAGCGTCCCGTACCGTGCCGCTGGTGTCCAAGGTCTGCAATATCCGCATGGTGCCGCTTGCCACGGATATTATTACCGCAGAGCTCACGGGACGGCCGTCTCCGATCTCTGAATTAAAAGAACAGGTGATATCTTATTATGGTGTGAAGGAGGCAGCGTTCCCCTTCAATATGTTCCCGGAGGTAGATCCGATCCTGGGGCCGGAAATGCGCTCAACGGGCGAAGTGCTGGGATTATCCCGCTCCTACGGCGAAGCCTTCTTCAAGGCGCAGGAGGCGGTGCAGTCCAAGCTTCCGATGGAAGGAACGGTGCTGATCTCCGTGAATAAAAAGGATAAGGACGAAGTGGTGGAAGTGGCGAAGAGTCTGGCAGAGGACGGCTTTCAGATCGTAGCGACGGAAGGTACCTACAATCTGATCACGGCAGCAGGGGTTCCTGCCACAAAGGCCAAGAAGCTCTACGAGGGCCGGCCTAATGTGCTTGACATGATCACGAACGGCGATTTTGACATGATCATCAATTCTCCTGTGGGGAAGGACAGCGTGCACGATGACAGCTACCTGCGCAAGGCGGCGATCAAGGCGAAAGCGCCCTATATCACTACTGTTGCTGCAGCGAAGGTAACAGCGGAGGGCATTCATTACCTGAAGACCCACAAGAGCAGTGAAGTGAAGCCTTTGCAGGAGCTGCACAGTGAGATACGTGATAAAGAGGCATAAAAATATTTTTAGTGAAAGGATGGAAAGAAAATGAAATTGAATGCGAATGATGTAGCCAAGTGGGAGAAATCTCTGAGAGAGGCAGAGTATATGAGTGAGGACGACCACATTATGGAACATACGAAGGGCGATCTGTGGGAGATGATGTCGCAGACCAGAGGAAACTTTTTCTTTACGAATGAGAAATTTATCTTTGTCGGCGGTCTGCTGGGCGCCAGCAACTTTGCCGTTAAGTACAGCGATATCAAGGAGCTGAAGCCTGTCAATGTGGGTGGTCTGATCCCTGTGATTCCGACGGGAATTATGGTGATCTGCCAGAATCCTGAAAACGGCAAGGCGGTGAAACATAAATGTTCTATTATGAAGAGGAAAGAGTGGATCGAGTATCTTAAGGGGAAAGCGGGATTGTAAGTACATAGAAAATAAGTGTTTGACAGATTCAAAAGACTGTGATATGCTATCTGAAAATTTCAAGAGGAGACAGAAATATGTTTAACAAGAACCGAGTCCTGTTTATGGTCATTATGGGGATGCAGCAGATTTTTCAGAGTACGGTCACAGCCTGAGGGTGGCGGAAAGCCCACGAGCGCATGGCCGGAAGACGGAAAGTCTTATTTGGCTATGCGGGAATCAGGATTCAAATAGGAATGAGAACCGCATGGGAAATACACGGAAGTGTATGGAACAGGCGGTTTTCTTGCGTTATTGAGGAGGAGGCAATCATGCAGGCAATCAGAGTGGAGAATTTATCGAAGACATTTCGGGTGAAGAAAAAGGAGAAGGGTATGGCAGGCAGCATCAAAGCGATCCTGCATCCGCAGACGGAGGAGATTCAGGCTGTGAACGGGGTTTCTTTTCAGGTGGAGGAGGGAGAGATGCTGGCTTTTATCGGCCCAAACGGCGCAGGGAAGAGCACTACCATCAAGATGCTGACGGGAATCCTCTATCCGGATGGCGGCAGGGTAGAGGTGCTGGGGATCGACCCGACGAAAAAGAGAAAGCAGCTTGCCTATCAGATCGGTACGGTGTTCGGGCAGAAGGAACAGCTCTGGACACACTTGACACCCTACGATAATTTTCGGTTTTTCGGGGCTATCTATGATCTCTCAGAGAGGGAGACGGAGGCTCGGATCGAGGAACTGGCGCAGCGGTTTGAACTGGGAGATTTTATTGACACACCTGTCAGAAATTTATCTCTGGGGCAGCGGATCCGCTGTGAGATCGTGGTGTCCCTGATCCATAAGCCCAAGGTGCTGTTCCTGGATGAGCCGACGATCGGCTTAGACCCGGTGGTGAAGGAAAATATCCGTTCCCTGATCATGCAGATGAATCGGGAGGAGCACACCACGATCTTCCTGACCAGTCATGATGTGGGTGACATTGAGAAGCTTTGCAGGCGTATTATCATCGTGAACGCCGGGCAGATTGTGCTGGATGATTCCATGGAGCGGCTGAAAGAGCATTATCTGTATGAGAAGGGTATGGAAGATGCGGACGTCTCTGACATATCTCTGGAGGACATCATTATGGATGTTTACAAGGCAGAAGGAAGGACGGCGGCAGTATGAGAAAGTATATGGTGATCTATCAATCCGTTCTGCTGGAAAACCTGCAGTATGCGGCGAATGTGGCAATGGGATTTTTGGGCTATTTTGTCTTTATCTTTATTTTTGTGAAACTTTGGGGATATATGTATCGGACTCCGGAGGAGCTGATCGCGGGTTATACGAAGGAACAGATGATCTGGTACGTGATGATGACGGAGATGCTTTTTTTCGGTTCCAACGCCGCGTCTGTGGCCAGAGAGGTGGCAGGAGATATCCGGGGCGGCAATATTGCTTATCTGATGAACAGACCTTACCACTATACGTTGTATATTTTGGCAAAGTACACCGGTGAGTGGAGTGTCAGGCTGCCCATGTACGCGGCGCTGGCGGTGGTGATCGGTATGGTGATGGTAGGGCCCCTGCCACATTTTCGACTGACGACAGTCTGGGCAATGGCACTGTGTGTGATCCTGGGGCTTACCATCAATGCGGTGTTTAAGATGTGTATCAGCCTGTTTTCTTTCTGGATTGAGGATGCGACGCCTTTTCAGTGGCTATATGACAAGCTGATTCTGGTGGTGGGAATCATTTTTCCGATTGAAATTTTTCCAGATAAATTGCAGCCGTTATTTAAAATCACGCCGATTTATACGGTGTGCTATGGACCGGCCAAGCTGATCGTGGATTTCAGCCCGGAGAAGTGTCTGGAGATTCTGGCGGCACAGGTTTTGTATCTGGCTGCAGGCTGCGGGTTGATGTTCCTGATTTACAGAAAGGGGGTTAAGAAACTGTATGTTAACGGCGGTTAGAAACCAGTTGCGGGTGTGCCTGCTTTCCGTTAAGTATAATATTATGCGGGAGATGGTAAATAAGGTCACATTTCTCACCAATGTCTGCTTCATGATCCTGAACAATGCATCCATTCTGGTACAGTGGTTTATTCTGTTTAGGCTGCGGGAGGAGGTAGGGGGCTATACGATAAGGGAAGTCCTTTTGATGTGGGGGCTGACAGCCGCCTCTTTCGGGCTGTCGCATATTCTGTTTGCGAGAGCGTTTTCCCTGTCGGAGCTGATCATAAAAGGGAAGCTGGACGTCTATCTGGTACAGCCGAAAAATGTACTGGCCAGTGTGATGACTTCTTCTACCTCGGTTTCGGCCATCGGCGATTTTATTTATGGGGTGGCGCTTGCATGTATCTGCGGGCTTGGTGTGGGAGAGTTTCTCCTGTTCCTGTTGTTTACGGTGACGGGTATGGTCATTTTTATATCCTTTGCGCTGATTTTGGGGAGCCTGTCTTTTTGGTTCGTACGGATGGATATGCTGGAAAACCAGATGGTCATGGGTATGATCAGCTTTTGCACTTATCCGGACGGGATTTTTGAAGGTGTTTCCCGGTTTTTGCTGTACTTTATCATTCCGGTAGGAATAGCGGTCTGGCATCCGGTGCATCTGATAGTCAAATTCGATGCAGGAACCTTTTTTATTGTGGCGGGATATGCCTGTTTGCTGTCTGTGGCGGCAGTGGCGGTATTCTATAGAGGACTGCGGCGTTATGCCTCCGGCAGTCTGATGGAAGCGCGGCTGTGAGACAAACGATAAATGGAAAATTTCCCTTTTCTTTCTGCTCTATCCATGGTAAAATGCTTTTGCGTGCTAAAGCGTTACAGTTATGTAAAATGTGCGAAAAAGGAGAAATGGTTATGAGACGAACGAAAAAGAGGTGGGCCATGTTTTTGCCGACAGTGCTTCTGCTGGTGCTGGCATTTTCCACCACAGTATTTGCGGCGGAGGAGGAGGTCGAGTATGTGCCGGCCCTCCATGCAACCTTCTGGGCGCTGGTTCCTGCTATTGTGGCGATCGGACTTGCGCTGATCACGAAGGAGGTCTACAGTTCCCTGTTTGTGGGAATCCTGATGGGAGCTCTTCTGTATTCGGGTTTTCAGTTTGAGCTGACGATCACCCACATTTTTGAGGACGGGATCATCGGCGTGTTGTCCGACAGCTACAATGTGGGTATTCTGGTATTTTTGGTGATTCTGGGAGCCATGGTCAGCCTGATGAACAAGGCGGGCGGTTCGGCGGCCTTCGGACAGTTCGCATCCCGCAGGATCAAGAACCGGGTAGGGGCTCAGCTTGCCACCATCTGCCTAGGTGTGCTGATCTTTGTGGACGACTACTTTAACTGTCTGACGGTGGGAAGTGTGATGCGTCCTGTGACGGACAAGTTTAAAGTGTCCCGGTCAAAGCTGGCTTATCTGATCGATGCTACGGCGGCACCGGTGTGTATCATCGCACCGATCTCCTCCTGGGCAGCGGCAGTGACCGGATTCGTGGAGGGTGAGGATGGCTTTTCCATCTTTATTCGTGCGATTCCCTACAATTATTATGCGATCCTGACGGTGGTTATGATGGTGGGCATGGTGCTGATGAAGACGGAGTTTGGCAAGATGAAGACTCATGAGCAGAATGCCGTGAAGGGCGACCTGTACACCACGCCGGGAAGACCCTATGAGAACGCAAAAGAGGAACAGATCAGCACCAAGGGCGGTGTGATCGATCTTCTGATTCCCATTATCGCGCTGATCATCTGCTGTGTGATCGGTATGATCTACACGGGCGGCTTCTTTGCCGGAGAGGATTTTGTGACTGCATTTTCCAATTCCGATGCTTCCCTGGGCTTGACGCTTGGCAGCTTTTTTGGTCTGATCATCACCATTGTACTCTACCAGATCCGCAGAGTGCTTTCCTTTAAGGATTGCATGGACTCGATTCCGGAGGGGTTCCGGGCGATGGTGCCGGCTATTTTGATCCTGACCTTTGCATGGACTTTGAAGGCGATGACGGACAGTCTGGGCGCAGACGTGTATGTAGCAGGACTTGTGGAGTCCAGCGCGGGCGCTCTGTTGAACTTCCTGCCGGCGATCATCTTTTTGGTGGGCTGTTTCCTGGCTTTTGCCACCGGCACTTCCTGGGGTACTTTCGGTATCCTGATCCCTATTGTGGTGGCGGTGTTCCAGAACAGTAACCCTCAGCTCATGATCATCTCGATCTCGGCCTGCATGGCGGGTGCGGTCTGCGGCGACCACTGTTCTCCGATCTCGGATACCACGATCATGGCGTCTGCGGGAGCTCAGTGTGAGCATGTGAATCATGTCTCCACCCAGCTTCCTTACGCGATCACGGCGGCGGCGGTATCCTTTGTCACCTATATCGTGGCGGGCTTTGTACAGAATGCCTGGATCGCATTGCCGGTGGGTATCGTGCTGATGATCGCTGTGTTGTTTGCGATCCGAAACATCAGCGGCACTCTCGAAGAAGTTAAGAAATGACATAGATGTCATAAAAGAACATTGCTTATATGTGGCGATAGAGAAGAGGCTGTCAGTAGACGGCCTCTACGTCGTGAATGCCGTCCTCGGTGATCTGAAATTTCCAGACAGCGTGTCCGGGGATGCGGTGTTCAGTTAAATAATAGGTGTTATCAATCAAAGTGATGTAATAAGGCGTGCCTCCGCCGATAAAGTTTGCGTACACATCCTCGTAATCGCCCTCTGCAAGCTTTGACAGATCATTCGTGCGGATCATAGTGGCAAAGTCCTGATTTCCGGCGATGTCGGTGGAGACGGTGATATAAAAGCTTCCCTCTGCGATGGTGAGTTGTACCATCCCGGCGATGCTGTCAGGCACGGGATAGGTCTCCTGGATGGCAAAGGTATGCAGGTCCGCCTGCAGGATGGCGGGGGAGCCGGGGATGCCGGCGACGAAATAGATATGGTCGCCATCGATGGTAAAGGAGCGCACATAAGCGTCCTTCTCAGAGAGAGGATGGACGCTCTTGTGTTCGGTGAGGTACATACGGGGATCTCCCGGGTCGTGGCGGCACAGGAACATTTCGCCGCTCATGGAGCTCCATACATAGAAGGTGTCCGTGGGGGCATCATAGAGAATATAGTGAGGGCGGTTTCCGACATCATCCAGAGTCTGTGTATGATAGAAAATGCCTTCCTTTTTTTCAAAGACCAGAATGCGGTTGTTTTCTGTGTCATCCGCCAGATAGACCAGACCGTCGCTGACGAGAGTGTGCCCTCTGTTGATCTCATCTGTCATGACCTGCCAGTCTGTCAGGGGATCTGTCAGGTTGTCGTGGTAGAGGATCTGGTTGTGATAGCAGTCCACGATAAACCAGGTGTTCTCTACCTTCGTGACGTAGGTGGGGACGCTCAGCTCCGGGAAAGCGCTGCGCGGAACATCTTCTGCCGGTATGGGGGAAAAACTGTCCCTGTGGATATCCTGCACGACGTCAAATTCGCGCAGGAATTGCTCGCTTGGAAGTGGTTCGGGCTTCTCTGTGGTGACAGCAGACGGAGACTCTGCAGGGAGCACGGTATCCTGCCCGCAGGCGGTAAGCGTGACGGCTGTGACGGGCAGAAGAAGGAAGAATAACATCAGATGCCTGCCTATAGCGGTGTATATCTTATCGGTGTTTCTTATCATAGGAAATTCTCTTTCTTTCCTGTTTGTGTGCAGGAACGGTTCATTTGTGGTAAGATGAATTATAGCCTGCTTACAGTGTAGCATATTTTCAGGCGTGAGCCAATTATTGTGGCGGCGGGCAGCTATGGAAGGGAAAATACAACATGACACATATGTCATATATATCACATACAGAAGAAAAAGAAAAAGCCTATAATGTCACTTTCGGCATTCTCTCAGCCTTGGCCATCATCATGATCGTGGCGGGTCATGTGGGGTATGATCTTTTGACGGTGGGCGGCCTGTTTCCCTATTATTCCTTTCATGTGCCTCTTTTTCTGTTTATTTCCGGTTATTTCTATCGCGCAGAGGAGGAAGAGCATCCGCTTATATATATAAAGAAGAAGGCGAAGCGGCTTCTTCTGCCCTACTTTATCTGGAATCTGATTTATGGGCTTGTCGCTTGGGCTTTGCGGGCTTGCGGCGGATTTGAGATGGGAGAAGCAATCTCTTTAAAGACTCTTTTTGTGTCCCCCTTCCTGAACGGTTATCAGTTTATCTATAATTACGCGGCCTGGTTTGTGCCGGTGCTTTTTCTGATCGAAATGATGAATCTGTGTATGCGTCTGATTCTGCGAAAGCTTCGCTTACAATATGAATGGCTGATACTGGCGGGATCGCTGGCGGTGGGCATGGCGGTGGTGCAGCTTGCCATTGGCGGCCACGTGTGGGGGCTTTATAAGACACCGGGGCGGATTCTCTTTCTTTATCCCTGCTTTCAGATGGGGCAATTTTATAAAAAGAAGCTGGAGGATCGTGATACACTGAGAAATGTTCCCTATTTTGCCGTTGTGATCGGGGCGCAGCTGGTCCTGTCTCTGTGCTGTAACGGCCTTGCGTACAGCAGTGTGTGGTGTACGGGCTTTGCCAACGGGCCGGTCATTCCATATGTGACAGTAGTGTCAGGTATAGCCTTCTGGCTGCGGGTGGCGAGGATTCTTTCTCCGCTCTGTGGAAGGCAGCAGAGCGGTATGACGGCGGGCGGTTTTTTTCGATACCTGAGCCGTAATACTTACGCGGTGATGATGCACCATGTGATGGCTTTTATGCTGATAAAGGGGATTCTGGCGGGGATCGCCGCCCATACGGGATTCCTGGCGGATTTTGACTTTGTGAGATTTCACACGGATATAGACTACTATTATCTGGTGCGGGGCGCAGAGACCTTTCAGATGGTCTATCTGGCGGCGGGTGTGGTCCTGCCGCTGTTGCTGCAAAAAGGGATTTCTTTAATAGTAAGTCAGTTTGGCAGGACATGAAATCAGCAGGCTTTGCATATTGCGGCAGAGCGTCTGCCAGGTTCCGTGGCTCAGTCCTTCGGTATTGCCGAGCCAGTATTTGTGCGTACCCTCCGTGGTGATGATCGTGATCTGGTAATGGCCGAATAAGGGCAGCTTTCTTGCGGGCGGATTCATGACGATCTGACGAATACGGTTTACGCTGTATGTGGTGTGGTCAATCTGCAGCATATTGCCGGCGAAAGAAATTTTTTGCGGGCAGGAGAGTCGAAGCACGGCGTTTATGGACAAAGTCCAAAGCACACGGCACAGCACAAAAAGGCTGCAAAGAGAAAATAGGATGGAGCCATATCCGATGACTGTAAGGAGCGTGGAAGCTGTATCGTACTGAGGGGGAATTGTCAGCATCTGATAAAACAGGAAGATGGATACGCCAAAGACCGCCAGACTGATGACGCACAGGATGAGCAGACGGCGTGCCATGACAGACCAGATGTGTCGGGGATCTATTGCGATTTCTGTTGTATTTTGAAAAGCATTCATCATAATTTCTGTTTTGTCATCTTCTGCGAGATGCTCTGAGCGGCTTACCCGTGTGAGAAGCTGCATAACCTGATTCAAGTCTTTTTCGCTGTATTCAAAGAGCCGGTATTTGACATCTTTTCCGGCGTCATCCCGAAAAATCAAGTAGCGTCTGCGGAAGACCCAGCCGATGAAATGAATGTTGATATAGGATTCCACGGTTTTCGGACGGATAAAATCCGCCAGAAAAAGGTGTTCCGTATGGCGGAGACGGCGGATGATTACGGTATCGCCGGATAAGGTAACTTCAGTGCGGCGAAAAAGACAGCGGATCACCGTGATGATCAGGGCAGTGCACATGACGCCCGGCCAGGTAACGAGCATCCGCAGATAATAAAAGAGCAGAATAAAGGGGAAACGGTTCATCTGCCCCGGCAGATAGAAAAAGCCTGCCAGGAAAAGATCTAGAACGTAAAACAGGATACAGAGTGCAAATCCCCAGATGATAGTCTGGATGATAATAAATTCGACGATCATAAGGGGGCTGCCGGTGATACTGTGGTTATCTTTCTGCGTATTCATGGAGGATTTCCTTTCTGATGCCAATATAGTGAAATGTCGCAGGATACTGATCCTGCGATGATTATATCTTATGTGGGTTTGAATTGCAATCGACGGGGGAGTGTGTTACTCTAATGAGTATACGGAGAGATGTGCCCGATTGGAGGCACAATGGTAAAAGAACTGATGTTACTCGTAAATGACAGCCGCATATGGGTTGTCGCAGCGCTGTTTCTGCTTGCGTTTCTTTTGGCGGCGATACGGCATGATCTGATCTGGCACACAGTGCGGATCTATAACTGGGACGGCAGGAGATACCGGTTTCTCGGTAGAGAGCGCCTGCGAAGAGTAAATGACACATATGTCGTAAATATGTGTGAGGCGGCGGGAGATGCCTCCTGCACGACTGTCTATCTGCTGTTAGCCTCTGCGAAATTTGTACGGCGGCATCGTTACGAGAATCTTCTGCTTCGGGCAGGGAGGAGCGAGGTGTGGCTGCCCGTGGAGGAGCGGATGCGGCAGGAAGTACTCTACACGCACGGATTTTCCGGGATATATTAGAGAAGGATAAAAGAGCATGATCACAGTCAGCTTGTGTATGATCGTGAAAAATGAAGAGCGGATCCTGGCAAGGTGCCTGGACAGTCTGGCGGGGCTCATGGATGAGATCATCATCGTGGACACCGGCTCTACGGATGCCACGAAAGAGATCGCAGCAAGGTACACGGAGCAGATCTACGACTTTGCCTGGACGGGGAATTTCTCGGAGGCGCGGAATTTTGCCTTTTCCAAGGCGAAAATGGAGTATATCTATTCGGCGGATGCAGACGAGGTGCTGGATGAGGAGAATCGAACGGCCTTTTTGCAGTTAAAGGAGACTTTGCTTCCCGAGATCGAGATCGTGCAGATGTACTATGCCAACCAGCTCAGCCACGGCACTATCTACAATTACGACAAGGAGCTTCGCCCCAAGCTTTTTAAGAGGAACAGAACCTTTCGATGGCAGGGAGCGATCCACGAGCAGATAGGAATCACACCTGTTATTTATGATAGCGAGATCCAGATCCAGCATCTCCCGGAGGAAAACCATAAGGACAGGGATCTGCAGGCTTTCGCCAGACTGGCGGAGGCGGGGGAGCCTATCGATAAAAGACTTCACAATATTTACGCGAAGGAGCTTTTTATTTCCGGGGAGATACAGGATTTTCTGGATGCCCGGGCTTTTTTTAAGGCCTCCTGTCAGGATGAGAAGCGGGGAGAGGATGAGCTCATGGAGGCTGCCTGCGTGGCGGCGAGAGCGGCGAGACTTGCCGGGGACGTGGCGGATTTCTTTAAGTATGCCATGAAGGCGGTGGCGTCTGAGGGCTGCTCGGAGATCTGCTGTGAGCTGGGCGCTTTTTATATGGAACGGCAGGATTATGACGAGGCTGTCATATGGCTGTACAATGCAGCTTATGAGACGGAGAGTGTCTTGAATATACACTGCGGCGGCGATCTGCCTTTGCGGGGGCTCGCCAAGTGCTATCAGGAGCTTGGCAACGAGGAGCAGGCGGCGGAGTACACCAGACTGGCGGCAAAGTGGCAGCAGGAGGAGAAATGACAGAATGAAATGGGAAGAAAATGTGAGAAGGGTAGTCCCTTATACGCCGGGGGAGCAGCCTGAAAAGACAGGGATCATCAAGCTGAATACCAATGAGAACCCCTATCCGCCGGCGCCGGGAGTAGAGGCGGCTATGGCGGCTATGGAAATAGATAAGCTGCGCTTGTACCCGGCGTTTCCGGAGAAAACGGAGCTGGCGAAGGCGCTTTCGGAGCACTACCGCATCGGGACAGACCAGATCTTTATCGGGGTGGGTTCCGATGATGTGTTGTCCATGGCATTTCTGACCTTTTTCAATTCCGGTCAGCCGATTTTTTTCCCGGACATCACCTATTCTTTCTATGATGTATGGGCGGAGGTGTATAAGATTCCCTATGAGGTGAAGCCCCTGGATGAGAGCTTTCAGATTCGGCCGCAGGATTACACACAGCCTAACGGCGGAGTGGTCTTTCCGAATCCCAATGCGCCAACAGGGGAGCTGCTGTCCCTTGATATGGTAGAAGAGATTGTGAGAAATAATCGGGATGTGGTGGTGATCGTGGACGAAGCTTACATTGATTTCGGCGGCACGAGTGCACTGCCGCTGATCGAGAAATATGATAATATGCTGGTGGTACAGACTTTTTCCAAATCCAGGTCCATGGCCGGTATGCGCATCGGTTACGCGATGGGACAGCCCCGGCTGATCCGCTACCTGAACGATGTGAAGTATTCCGTCAATTCTTACACCATGAACACGGCGGCGCTTGCGCTGGGTGTGGAGGCGGTGCGGGATGAGGCATATTTTGAGCAGTGCTGCCATAAAATCATACAGACGAGAACGCGGGCGGAGCAGGAGCTTGCGCGGCTGGGATTTCAGTTCCCGAAATCCTGCGCCAATTTTATTTTCGCCTCCCACAAAAGTGTGTCTGCCCGGGAAATTTTTGAGCGGTTGAAAGAAAATGACATATATGTCAGGTGGTGGGATAAGGAGCGGATCAAGAATTTCCTGCGGATCACCATCGGCACGGAGGAGCAGATGGAGGCACTCTATCAAGCGCTGGAAAAGATAGTCTAAGGAAAGGAATCATGATAGTATGGAAAGTTTAGCAGTGGCATTTGCCAATACATTAGGACGGTATGTAAGTAAGGAACTGGTGGTCTTTATCATCTCCATGATTCCGATTCTGGAGCTTCGAGGCGGACTGATCGTATCCAGTTTGCTGCAGGTGCCGATCACCAGGGCGATCCCGTTTTGTATCGTTGGTAATATCATTCCCATTCCGTTTATCCTGCTGTTCATCAAACAGGTGTTTAAGTGGCTCAAGAAGATTAAGCTTTTTCGCGGGATCATCGAGAAGCTGGAGAACCGGGCGATGGGAAAGAGTGACAATATCAAACGCTATGAATTTTGGGGACTGGTGCTGTTTGTGGGCATTCCGCTTCCGGGCACGGGGGCATGGACCGGATCTCTGATTGCGGCGCTTCTGGATGTGGACTTTAAGAAGGCAATCCTGGCAGAGCTTTTGGGTATCGCCATTGCTACGGTTATTATGTCTGTATTCTCCTACGGACTGCTTGGCGTGCTTCTTGGGTAGGAAAAGAAACTATGCGGGATCTTGATGGATGGGATCATGGATGAAGGATAAGAAGAACTATATTTTAGCGGGTAGCGTGCTTTTGGTCGTTCTGGCGGCTATGGCGCTTGTGGGCGTACTGCTCCGGGGGCAGCATTTTGGGGACGCGAATCCGAATCTGGCTCTGAGAAGGGGCGTAAAAGCTACCTGCGACAGTGTGGAGCAGGAGACTTTGTCTGCGGCGATGGCTATTGACGGAAACGATACGGACCGTGCTTCCCGCTGGTCAAGCGAGAATAACAGGGAGGATGCCTCCCACTATATGCAACTGGAATTTCCCGAAGAAATTTCAGTTTCTTTTGTTGTGCTCAAATGGGAGAGGGCCAATGCGGTTTCCTATGCGCTGGAAGCTTCTGCGGACGGGCAGGACTGGCGGACGCTGCAAAGTTTTGAGACCGCGCCGGAGACACTGAAACAGGAAATTGTTTTGGAAGAGTCTGTGCAGCTGCGGTATCTGCGTCTCTCCACCTATGCGGTGTCGAAGGAGGAGGCGGATTTTTCTGATCTCTACCAGAATGTATCCCTCTATGAGTTTGAGGTTTACGGGGACAAGCCTACTGCATACAAATTAAAAACACCTGTTATAGAAACTGCGGCGGACGGCGGAAGAAGGCTGGTTATGCCGGAAACGCCGGAGGGTTTCCAAGTAACGTTGATCGGTGCGGACTTAGAGCAGGTGATCGGTGCGGACGGCAGAGTCTATGATACCATTCAGGACAAGGAAGTGACGGTCGGCTATCTTGTGGAGGATCTGCAGGGACGGGAGGAGACGAGAGAGGCTGCCTTCACGGTGGAGGTTCCTGCGAATGATGACTTGTCAGGAGATGTGGCGTCTGATGGGGAGCAGGAGAAAAATCTATGCCCTGACTGGGTGATCCCGTCCATTGCGGAGTGGAAAGGTGGTCAGGGTGTTTTTGAGCCGGAAGAGACATCGCGGATCATTGTGGGCAGTGACGAGCAGGCTTTGTGGGATGTGGCGGAGCTTTTGAATGAGCGCTGTGAAAAAGACAGAGGTTTTCTGACATCCCTGACCGTCTGCAGGGGGACTTTGGAAGATGCCGGGGTGGGAGATATCTATTTGGGCTATGCGGAAGAAGAAAACGGTCTGGGAGAAGAGGGGTATACCTGTGATATAACTGACAAGTGTGTCATAGAGGCAGAGACGGTCACAGGCATACGCTGGGGCACGGTCACGCTGATGCAGATCTTGTTTGCAAACGCGGACAGGATAGAAACTGCGCCGCAGGGACAGATTCGGGATTATCCGCTCTATGAGGTGCGGGGCTTCGGCATTGATGTGGCCAGAAAGCCGGTGTCGCTGGATGTGCTCTATACCATGATGGAAGCCATGTCATGGTATAAGATGAACGACCTGACCATTCATTTGAATGATAATGAGATCCTTGCCACCAGCGGCCTTACGACCTCGGCGGAGCAGGCTATGACGGCGGAAAGCGCCTTTCGTCTGGAATCCGGCGTTCTGGGGGTGCAGGCAGGTGGAGGAAATAAAACGCCGCAGGAGTATGCCTATACGCAGGAAGAGTTTGCACAGTTTATTGCCACGGCTAAAGCTTATGGCGTGACGGTAGTACCTGAAATCGATACTCCGGCTCACTCCCTTTCGATCACGAAGCTGTATCCTGAGTACGCCCTGCGTACTGCTAACGAATCGGTGGATCAGATCGATCTGGGAAATGAGAAGGCTGTGGCGCTGGTAGAAGGGCTCTGGAAGGAGACGTTAGATGAGGAAAACGGAGCGTTTCGAGAGGCTCAGATCGTCGGTATCGGCATGGACGAATATTACGGCGATGGGGAGCAGTACCGGCAGTATCTGACACGGATCAATGATCTGGTTCAGGAATCGGGAAAGACAGTGCGGCTGTGGGGAAGTCTCAGCAATATGGGCGGCACAACGCGGCCTTCGCCCGAAAATCTGCAGATGAATATCTGGAGTACCCTGTGGGCGGATCCCCGGGAGATGTACGAGTCGGGGTATTCTCTGATCAATATGCAGAACAATCATCTCTATATCATACCGGGCGGCGGTTATGACCATTTAGATTGCAGAGAATTGTACGAAAATTGGGCGCCCAACCGATTTTACGACTATAACCGCATAGAGACCATTCCGTCCTATTCGCCCAAAATGTTGGGTGCTTCCTATATGATCTGGAATGACATGTGCGGTAGTCTGGATCTGGGAATCAGTGAATACGATCTGTTTGAGCGTTTTCGGAAGCCCTTACCGGTGTTATCTGCGAAGCTGTGGGGAGAAGAGCGGGTGGAAAGCCCGGATGCACTTTATCGTAGTGAGGGAGCTGTTTTTTGCGAATATCTCTATGACGAGACAGTGGCGGCAGAGCCGGCGTATGAGATTTCCATGGAAGTATGGCTGGAGCCAGATACTGCCGGGGAGAGCGGACAGGCGCAGATTCTGGCGGAGGGAGGCAGCGCTTATGGTGATTGGGCTTTTTACGCGGTGGAACCGGAGACGGGAAAGGTGGGTTTTGCCAGAGAAGGAAGGACCTATACTTTTGATTATACCCTGCCGAAAGGCGAGTGGGTTAAGCTGAAAGTGGAGGGAAAATCCGGAAAGACTACCCTCTATGTGGAAGGAGAAGAAGTAGACAGTCTGGGCAGCGACGAACCCTTTGAAGAGTATGCTACCTTCGTGTTTCCCCTGCAGAGAGTGGGCCGCCAGACGTCCCATTTTGACGGGGAACTGGAGTTTAGTTGCGAAAGTCTGTTTATTGGTATACAGTAAAGAAAAGCGGTTTGTGTAAAGCGGATGGATCAGGAGAGAGCAGGATTTTCTATCATGGAAGCATATACGGATTTTGCGCAGGTTTACGATGAATTGATGGATGAGACGCCCTATGAAGAGTGGTGCGATTATTTGGTGACATTGTTGGAGAAACATGGGGCGGCCAAAAATGACATTGGTGTCACAAAAGAAAAGGATGAGACTGACGCGGAGTGCATGGAAAAAAATCTGGCTCAGGAGCGCAATACCATTCTGGATCTGGGCTGCGGCACAGGCACGCTGACGGAGCTTTTAGCCCGCAGGGGATATGATATGATCGGCATAGACAATGCCCAGGAGATGCTGCAGATTGCCATAGAGAAGCGGGAGCGCTCGGGCCTTCCCATCCTTTATCTTTTGCAGGATATGCGGGAATTTGAGCTTTATGGCACGGTGGGGGCGGTGATTAGCGTCTGTGATAGTCTGAATTACCTGCTGGAGGAGCCGGATATTATCAAAACCTTCCGGCTGGTCAACAACTATCTGTATCCTCAGGGTCTTTTCATTTTTGATTTTAATACGGTGTACAAGTATGCCCAGGTGATCGGGGATGCCACGATCGCAGAGAACCGGGAGGATTGCAGCTTTATCTGGGAAAACTATTATCACGAAGCGGAGGAGATCAACGAATATGATCTGACCGTCTTTGTGGCCGGGCAGAAAGAAGGCTGGTTCCGGCGGTTTCAGGAGGTACACTATCAACGGGGCTATCGTCTGGAGCAGATGATGGATTTTCTGGTGCAGGCGGGCTTGTCCTTTGTGGAGGCAATTGATGCGGACACCCACGGGGAAGTGACCGGAGAGAGTGAGCGGATCTATGTGGTGGCGCGCAAAGGGACGGAGACGGCGGCGAATCAGAAAGTAGAAAGATGAATGCGCATACATAACTCGAACAAAAAGTGCGGATATCTGCAAAAATAATTCGAGGTATATTGATTTCCGGTGTGGGATACGATATACTTAACTCGAACAAAAAATGCGGATATCCGCAAAAATAATTCTAGAGGTGTGTATGGTTATCAAACGGGACAGATATCTGAGAAAACTGATATCAAAAAAGGAAAATGGCTTGATTAAGGTAATTACCGGGGTCAGAAGATGCGGAAAGTCCTATTTGCTTTTTAATTTGTATCATGAATATTTGAACTCAATCGGTATATCAGATACTAATATTATAGAACTTGCACTGGATGAAATTACAAATGCGAGATATCGCAACCCGATGGAATTGGATGCTTTTATACGAGCGCAAGTTATGGATAAGAGCCAAAAATACTATGTGTTTATTGATGAGATTCAAAAAGTGTCTGAAATGCAAAATCCTTATGTAGATGATGAAACGGCAAAGATAGGATTCGTAGATGTTCTTTTGGGATTGATGAAAATACGAAATGTGGATTTGTATGTTACTGGTAGTAATTCCCGGATGCTATCATCAGATATTCTGACGGAATTTAAGGATCGGGGAGATGAGATCAGAGTAAATCCGTTGACATATAGTGAATTTTATGCGGCATTTGATGGTGAAAAGAGATATGCCTGGCGACAGTATTATACCTATGGAGGTATGCCGCTTATCCTTTCCAAGAAGACTCATGAGGAAAAGAGCAAGTATTTGAAGGATTTGTTTGCTAAAACGTATCTCACAGATGTGCTGGAGCATAATCGGATTCTTAATGAACAGATGGTACTGGAGGATTTATTGAATATTGTTTCTTCCTCAGTCGGTTCTCTTACAAATCCAACAAAACTGGCTAATACCTTTCAAAGTGTAAAGCACATATCCATCAATGCTAATACGATTAGTAAATATCTGGATTTCTTTATTGATGCATTTATTATGTGTAAGGTATGCAGATATGATATTAAGGGAAAAAAGTATATGGACACGCCGCTCAAATATTATTTTACGGATATTGGGCTGCGGAATGCACGATTGAATTTCAGACAGCAGGAAGAAAATCACATTATGGAAAATGTGATTTTTAATGAACTACGGGTGAGAGAATATGATGTAGATGTGGGTGTGGTAGAGTATAATTGCCAGGATGGAAATGGAAAGAAGATACGGACGCAGTTGGAGGTTGACTTTGTTGCAAACAAAGAAAGCAAGCGTTATTATATTCAATCAGCATTGTCTATTGACAGCGAGGAGAAAAGGGCACAGGAAATCAATTCACTGCTGAGGGTAGCGGATTCGTTTAAGAAGATAGTAGTCGTAAAAGACGATATTATGCCTTGGCATGATGATAATGGTATCTTGTATATTGGAATTGAGCAATTTTTATTAGAAGAAGATGCGGTTGACATTTGATAAAAGAAAGGAAAATAGCATGACAGACTATATGGTGCGGGCCACAGCGGCGGACGCGCAGATACGCGCCTTTGCGGTGACCTCAAGAGAACTGGTAGAGTACGCAAGGGCGGCCCACGATACCAGTCCGGTGGTGACAGCGGCACTGGGACGGCTTATGACGGGCGCGTTGATGATGGGAAGCATGTTGAAAGGAGAGCAGGATATCCTGACGCTCCAGATTAGTGGTGACGGGCCGGTACATGGGCTTACGGTGACGGCGGACGCGGCGGGGCATGTGAAGGGCTATGCGGACAATCCGCAGGCTATGATGCCGCCTAACAGCGCAGGAAAGCTGGATGTGGGCGGTGTGATTGGTGCGGGTGTTCTGCGTGTCATGAAGGATATGGGGCTGAAGGAGCCTTATGCTTCCACCATTGCCCTGCAGACCGGCGAGATCGGGGATGATCTGACCTATTATTTTGCCGTTTCTGAGCAGGTGCCCTCTGTGGTGGCGCTCGGCGTATTGATGAACCGGGACAATACCGTGAGACAGGCGGGAGGCTTTATCCTGCAGCTGATGCCCTTTACATCGGATGAGGTGATCGACCGGCTGGAGCAGAAGCTTTCTCAGATCCAGTCTGTGACGGCTCTGCTGGAGGCAGGACATACTCCGGAGGAGCTTTTGGAGATCGTTCTGGGAGAGTTTGGCCTTACGGTCACGGACAAGCTGCCGGTGTCCTTTCACTGCGACTGCAGCAGGGCGCGGGTGGAGAAAGTGCTCTTAAGTCTTGGGAAAAAAGATCTGCAGGAGCTGATCGACGAGGGCAGAGAGGTGGAGCTGCACTGTCATTTTTGCAATCAGAACTATGTTTTCCCAGTGGAGGAGATCGAGGCGCTTGTGAAAGCAAGCGGGACAAAGAATAAGACAAAACACTGAGATTAAAACAAGATTTAATGATTGCGAATCAAAACAGAAAATGACGAAATAAGAGATGACAAATGGAAGAGCACATGAGAAGAAAAACTATTAAAAATCGAGCGTGATTTTAAAGCGCACATGGATAAAACGCTGATAAACAGGGAAAAGTAAAGAATGCAGGGAATCGAAGGGCAAACAGAAAGCGGGGGCGGAGAGAAGAAAAGATAACGGGGATTATGAAAAGAAAAAGGGAACCGTTTTGAGAAAAGGTTGCCGAGCTGATTCTGACGGGAGAATGGATGAGAGTAAAAGAGACGTATGTTACGGAAAGAAAATGGAAGGAGCCCTTGATTTTTGTTGCCGATTAAAAATGGAAAAAATCAAAAGAAGATTTAACGTAAAAATACAGTCGGAATTTTGAATTTCAACGATTTGGAGCAGTGAATGATGAAAAATGAAGAAATACCGTATTTACAAGGGGAAAACGATATAAAATAGCGGGTGTTAACATTAAAATAACAGACAATATATAACGGAAAATATGAATTTTCGAAGCGCAGAAAAGGGCAATGAGCGGTTTTGACCGTTTAAAGACAGATATAAGAAAGGACTCATAAGATATGAAACAGGGATTTATAAAAGTGGCAGCGGTGACGCCCAAAATCAAGGTAGCTGATCCTGCCTGCAATGCAAAGGAAATATGTAAAGAGATCGTGCAGGCCACAGAGCGGGGAGCGAAGATCATTGTCTTTCCGGAGCTGTGTCTTACGGGATATACATGCGGCGATCTTTTTTTACAGGAGCTTTTGCTCACCCGGGCCATGGAAGCCCTCTCGGAGGTGGCGGGTGCCACGGAGGGGAGCGATGCGCTGGTTTTCGTGGGACTGCCTCTTGTCAAAGATGACAAACTCTATAATGTGGCGGCTGTTTTGCAGGACGGAGAGGTGCTTGCTTTTATTCCGAAGCGGTATGTCCCTTCTTATGCGGAATTTTATGAGACCAGACATTTCACACCCGGAAACACTGTGCCGGAGCCTTTCTATTATGAAGAGAAAGAGGTGCCTTTCGGAACGGACATCCTGTTTCAGGTGGATGCGGTGCGCGGTTTGACGGTGGGCTGTGAGATCTGTGAGGATATCTGGGCGCCGCAGTCTCCGGGGATGATCCATGCACTGGCGGGCGCTACCGTGATCGTGAATCTTTCCGCTTCCAATGAGACGGTGGGAAAAGATGTCTATCGGGAGATGCTGGTGAAAACTGCCAGCGCCAAGCAGATCAGCGCCTACATTTACTGTTCTGCGGGAGACGGAGAGTCCACGCAGGATCTGGTGTTTGGCGGTCACAATATCATTGCGGAGAACGGCACCGTGCTGGCTCAGGCAAAGCGTTTTGCATCGGAAGCGGTCTATGCTGATGTGGATATTCACAGACTCTGCCACGAGCGGCGCAGAATGAGTACCTATCAGGGGGACAATCTGCGGGAACACGGGATCTTACTTGTCCATATGGAGGAGGAGGAAACTCTGCTCACAAGGCAGTTCTCCTCCAGACCTTTTGTGCCGGAGCAGACGGCAGAGCGGGAGAAACGCTGTGACGAGATCTTGTCGATTCAGTCCTACGGGCTCAAGAAGCGTTATGAACATACGGGCTGCCAGTCGGCAGTTTTAGGAATATCAGGAGGACTGGACTCCACACTGGCGCTTCTGGTGACGGTGCGGGCTTTCGATATGCTGGGCCTTAGCCGAGATAAAATAACATCTGTTACAATGCCGTGTTTCGGCACAACGGACAGAACTTATGACAATGCCTGCAAACTGGCACGGCTGTTAAAGACTACCCTGAGGGAGGTGGATATTAAGGAGTCGGTGAAGCTGCATTTCCGGGATATCGGGCAGGCGGAAGACTGCCATGACGTGACCTACGAGAACGGACAGGCCAGAGAGCGGACTCAGGTGCTGATGGATATTGCCAATCAGACAGGCGGACTGGTCATCGGGACCGGAGATATGTCCGAACTAGCCTTAGGATGGGCCACCTACAATGGGGATCATATGTCTATGTACGGTGTGAATGCGGGAGTGCCCAAGACGCTGGTGCGTCATCTGGTGCGCTACTATGCGGACACCTGCGGCGATGAGTCGCTCAGAGACTTATTGCTGGATATTCTGGACACGCCCGTTAGCCCCGAGCTTCTGCCGCCGGTGGACGGTGTGATATCCCAGAAGACAGAGGATCTGGTGGGGCCCTATGAGCTGCACGATTTCTTCTTATATTATATGCTGCGGTGCGGTTTTGCACCCGCGAAGGTCTACAGGGTGGCCTGCATGGCCTTTGCGGGAATTTATGACAATGATGTCATATTAAAGTGGCTCAAGGTCTTTTATCAGAGATTTTTTGCACAGCAGTTCAAGCGGTCCTGCATTCCGGATGGCCCTAAGGTGGGTAGTGTGGCGCTCTCTCCTAGAGGAGATCTGCGCATGCCTTCCGATGCCTGCGCCGAGATCTGGCTGCAGGAACTTAGTGAGCTGTAGACTCCTCATCCCCATTCTCATAAGCCTTTTCCAACGATGTGGTGATGGCGTCTAAGAGGATCATAGAGGTGTATTTGCTGTCGTCAGGGTATGTAATTCCCTCCAGACTCTGATTTTTGATGATCTGATCGGCGAGATCCTCGAAGGAGGGCTGGATGAGAGGATACATGGTCGTGACAGCCTCATCCAGATTGACGAGTCGGATGGCGTTAATATTTTTTTCGTCCACGGTCACCTCGATCTCTACCACATTGTCATTCAGGATCAGCGAGGTCGTGTATACGCCGGGCACGTAGGAGTCCGTGGTAGACTGCGTCACGGTGGACATGGTTTCCTTCTTTTCCTCCTTGGGCAGAAACATGATAATGAGCAGGATGATAAAAAGAATACCGAGAGCAGCAAAGATGCCGGTATATATTAACTCTTTTACATGAAGCACGACAATTTTGGTCTTAGAACTCATACAAATATCCCCACAGTGATTCTTTTTTAACAGTTTATGTGGGACGGCTCAGGTTTATGCGTTTGTTTTTGTGACAAGGGCAGGGCCGGGGAGTTGACAAAAGAATCGAATACTTGGTATGATAGTACGGAACAAGGGCGTTCTTATAGGGATAGAACGCCCTTGTTGTATGTATTGCGCTGAAGGACAAGGGAAAGGCAGGTATCGCATGAGAAAAGACTATCGGAAGCAGGATATTATAAAGCTGGTCGAGGAGGAGGACGTGGAGTTCATCAGGCTGCAGTTCACGGACATTTTCGGCAATCTGAAGAATGTGGCGGTGACGGCGAGCCAGCTGGAAAAAGCGCTCGACAATGAGTGTAAGTTTGACGGCTCCTCGATCGAGGGCTTTACAGACGTGGAGGAATCGGATATGTATCTGCATCCCGATTACAGCACGTTGGAGATTTTCCCCTGGAGGCCTCAGCAGGGCAAGGTGGCGCGGCTGATCTGCGATGTATATCGTTCCGACCGGACGCCCTTTGAAGGAGATCCGCGCTATGTCCTGAAAAGAGCGGTCAAAGAGGCGGAGGATATGGGGCTGACTTTCCGTGCAGGCGCAGAATGTGAATTTTTCCTCTTTCATTTGGATGAGAATGGAATGCCCACGACAGTGACCCATGAAAATGCGGGATATTTTGATGTGGGCCCCATAGATTTTGGTGAAAATGCGAGGCGGGATATGGTACTGACTCTGGAGGATATGGGGTTTGTGGTGGAGGCGTCCCATCACGATGTGGCGCCGGCACAGCACGAGATCAGCTTCCGATTCGACGATGCTATGGCTACAGCGGACAACATCATGACCTTTAAGATGGCGGTCAAGACCATCGCCAGAAGACACGGCCTGCATGCCACTTTTATGCCAAAGCCGAAGGCCGGCATGAACGGATCCGGTATGCATATCAACATGTCCCTGCTCAGAGAGGGAAAGAATTTCTTTGCGGATGAGAAGGGCCGGCTGGGACTGAGCGATGAGGCGTACTATTTTCTGGGCGGTATCATGAAGCATATACGGAGCATGACGGCGGTCACAAATCCCATTGTAAATTCTTATAAAAGACTTGTGCCAGGGTATGGGGCGCCGGTGTATATTGCCTGGAGCGCTGCAAACAGAAGCCCCCTGATCCGTATTCCGGCATTCGGAGGAGACGGCGCACGGATGGAACTGCGCAGTCCCGATCCGACGGCCAATCCCTATCTGGCGCTGGCGGCGATCCTGCGGGCAGGGCTGGATGGAATCAAAAACAAGATCGATCCGCCGGAGGATGTAGACTGCAATATCTTTAAGATGAATGCAGAAGAGCGGCATACGCGTGGGATTGAGGAGCTTCCCGGCACGCTGATGGAGGCTGTCTCCTGTATGGAAGAGGATGCCTTTATGCGGGAGACGCTGGGAGATCATATTTTTGAAAAATATATCGCCTTGAAAAAGGAGGAATGGAACCGCTATCGCAGACAGGTTACAGATTGGGAAATCAACGAATATCTGAATAAATTTTAATAACGTATGATATCAAATGTGAGCGAAGGGAGGTGAGCGTGTGATTCATATTATTGTAGTTCTGCCAAAGCCCGAGGACGCTCGCAGTATCCGCAATCTGCTTATGAAAAACGGATTCCGGGTAAGCGGTGTGTGCACTACCGCATCCCAGGCGCTGAGTACGATGGATGATCTTGGCGATGGCATTGTGATCTGCAGCTACAAGATGCCGGATATGATGTATCGTGAGTTGCACGCCTGCCTGCCGAAAGGGTTTGAGATGCTGCTCTTAGCCTCTGCAAATGTCTTGCAGGAGTGCGAGGGGAATGATATCATGTGCCTTGCCATGCCTTTTAAGGTGTACGATCTGATCAATACCGTGGATATGATGAGCCAGGCCATCGAGCGGCGAAGACGCCGGGCAAGGCAACAGCCCAGGGAGCGCAGTCCGGAGGAGGAGGCTCTGCTTGGGGAGGCGAAGGAACTTTTGATGAACCGCAATCATATGTCCGAGGAAGAGGCGCACCGTTATCTGCAAAAATGCAGCATGGACAGTGGCACGAATATGGTGGAAACGGCGCAGATGGTGCTTGCTATGATGAGGCTGTAAGGCTATGATATAGGGAGAGGAAAGAACTATGAAATTTACGAAAATGCATGGCTGCGGCAACGACTATGTTTATATTGACGGAGGAGCAGAGCAGATCGCTCCGGAGGCAAAGCCGGATTTCGTGCGCAGGGCAAGCGACAGACATTTTGGCGTCGGCGGGGACGGCGTGATCTTTATCAACCCTTCAGAGGAAGCGGATTTTGAGATGGAGATGTACAATGCGGACGGAACCCGGGCGGAAATGTGTGGAAACGGCATCCGCTGCGTGGGAAAATTTGTATACGATAAGGGCCTTACGAATAAAACCGACATAAGTGTCATAAGTGCCGGAAAGATCAAATACTTGACCCTCTTTTTGCGGGATGGTAAAGTGGAGCAAGTAAAGGTGGATATGGGAGCGCCGGAGCTTACGGCGCGGCTGGTGCCGGTGGTTTCTGAAAACGAGCAGGCCATTGACGAACCCATTCAGGTGCAGGGCGTTACCTATCAGATGACCTGTGTTTCCATGGGAAATCCCCATGCGGTAGTGTTTATGGACGATGTGAAGTCGCTTGCTATCGAAAAGATCGGTCCTTTTTTTGAGAACCACGAGCGGTTCCCTAAGCGGACAAATACGGAGTTTGTGGAAGTGATCGACAGGAATACGGTGCGGATGCGGGTTTGGGAGCGCGGCACCGGAGAGACGCTTGCCTGCGGCACGGGGGCCTGCGCTACGGTGGTGGCCTGTGTGTTAAACGGGCTGACGGAGGAGACTGTCACGGTGGAGCTTCTGGGGGGCTCTCTCACGATCACATGGGATCGTGAGGCGGATACCATCTATATGACAGGCCCTACGGAAACGGTATTTGAGGGCGAGATTGTATAAATATTTTAATAACAGGAGCTATGCATTTTGGCGCGCGGATGCTCCGGAATGGAGAATACGATGTTAAAAGTAAACGACAATTATCTGAAACTGCCGGGGAGCTATCTTTTTTCCACTATTGGCAAAAAGGTAAACGCCTACGCTGCGGCAAACCCGGACAAAAAGATCATCCGGCTGGGAATCGGTGATGTGACAAGACCGCTTACGCCTGCCATCATCAGTGCGCTTCACGGCGCGGTGGATGAGATGGCTGACGAGAAGACCTTCCGGGGGTATGCGCCGGATCTGGGATATGAGTTTCTTCGGAACGCCATTGCAGAGAATGATTATCAGGCGAGAGGCGCGCAGATCGAGGCGGACGAGATCTTTGTCTCCGACGGGGCAAAGTGTGATTCCGGCAACATTCAGGAGATTTTCGCGTTGGATAATAAGATCGCGGTCTGCGATCCCGTCTATCCGGTGTATGTGGACACCAATGCGATGGCGGGCAGGACAGGCATCTATGATGAAAAGACAGAAAAATGGAGCGATGTGATCTATATGCCCTGTACGGCGGAGAACGGCTTTGCACCGGAGCTGCCGAAGGAGGTGCCGGATCTGATCTATCTGTGCTTCCCGAATAATCCTACGGGCTCCACGATCACAAAGGCACAGCTGCAGGAATGGGTAGATTATGCCAACAAGAACGGTTCCGTCATCATCTATGACGCGGCATATGAGGCGTATATTTCCGAGCCGGACGTGCCCCACACTATCTACGAGTGCGAGGGGGCGAGAACCTGCGCCATCGAACTGCGCTCTTTCTCCAAGAATGCAGGTTTTACCGGTGTGCGACTGGGTTATACCGTGATCCCCAAGGAGCTTAAGGCGGGGGATGTGTCGCTGCATGGACTTTGGGCAAGACGCCACGGCACCAAGTACAACGGCGCGCCCTACATCATTCAGAGAGCGGGCGAGGCAGTTTACAGTGAAGCAGGAAAGCGGGAGACGAAAGAGCTGGTGGCATATTATATGAAGAATGCGGCTTACATTCTGGATGGGCTTAAGAGTGCCGGGTATACTGTTTCCGGCGGTGTCAATGCGCCCTATATCTGGCTGAAAGCGCCCAAGGGTATGACAAGCTGGGAGTTCTTTGACTATCTGCTGGAGAATGCCAATGTGGTAGGCACGCCCGGTTCGGGCTTCGGTCCAAGCGGAGAGACCTATTTCCGGCTGACGGCGTTCGGAAGCTATGAGAGCACGGTGGAGGCTGTGGACCGGATCAAGAAACTGCAGGTATAAGGGTAGGCGGAATGCCCTTTGTATTTTTTCCGATACAAAGCTTGTGTTTTATCATAGAATATGGTATAAAGGTATAAGAGTATTTTTGTATACAATAGAAACAAAAGGAAATGCAGTGAAGGAGACTCACCCTGAGGGAAGCGACAGGAATACGGCGTCACCGACTGAGAGCGCTGTTTGTGAAAGACAGGGACGGGAACACTCCGGAGCAGATCGTTCGACCCCGTTTATAGACGGATAAATCAAGGAATGACATGTGTGTCATAAATGGGCTAGGGCGGTACGTTGCACGCGTTAAGTGCTTTGAGAGGGTAAGAAGAGGTATATGTAGTATATGCAATAGAAGATGCCGGCTTACCAATGCGGGTGGTACCGCGGATAATCATAACTATCCGTCCCGGAATGCAGAAATGTGTTCCGGGATATTCTATTTTCTGGGACATCATAGAAAGGTGGTAGATAACTATGACGATCAAAAACATTTACAGAGACGTAACTTTACAGGAGATCAGCGAGAGCGACATCGGCAGGGAGCTTCGCGTGGCGGGCTGGATTGAGAATATCAGAGACCACGGCGGTGTATCCTTCGTGGATCTGCGGGATATGTACGGTGTGCTGCAGGTGGTCATGCGCGATACTTCCCTTTTGGAGGGACTGTCAAAGGAGATGAGCGTCTCCATTGAAGGCATGATGGAAAAGCGGGACGAGGAGACCTATAATCCCAGGATCCCTACGGGCACTATCGAGTTGGAGGCACACAAGGTTGATGTGCTGGGGAAGGTTTATAAGCAGCTTCCCTTTGAGATTATGACCTCGAAAGAGACGAGAGAGGATGTACGGCTTAAATACCGTTATCTGGATCTGCGCAACCAGAAAGTGAAGGACAATATCATTTTCCGTTCTCAGGTGATCGCTTATCTGCGGGAAAAGATGACTGAGATGGGATTTTTGGAGATACAGACGCCGATTCTGTGCGCTTCCTCCCCGGAGGGAGCCAGAGACTATATTGTGCCCTCCAGAAAATATAAAGGTAAGTTTTATGCGCTGCCTCAGGCGCCGCAGCAGTTTAAACAGCTTTTGATGGTGTCGGGCTTTGATAAATATTTTCAGATCGCGCCTTGTTTCCGGGACGAGGATGCCAGAGCGGACCGTTCTCCCGGCGAGTTTTACCAGCTGGATTTCGAGATGAGTTTTGCTACCCAGGAAGATGTGTTCCGGGTGGGTGAGGAAATACTTTCCGCAACATTTGAGAAATTTGCGCCGGAGGGCTTTGCGGTGACCAAGGCGCCTTATCCGATCATTAGCTACAAACAGGCTATGCTGGAGTTCGGTACCGACAAGCCGGATCTGCGCAATCCCCTGCGGATCATTGATCTGACGGCATTTTTCCAGGGATGTACCTTTAAGCCTTTTCAGGGCAGGACGGTCCGGGCCATCAAGGTGCATGCGGAGATGTCTAAGGGCTTCCACGAAAAGCTTTTGAAATTTGCCACAGACATGGGCATGGGCGGTCTGGGTTATCTGGAAGTGACGGAGGATTTAAGCTACAAGGGGCCCATCGATAAATTTATCCCGGAGGAGAAGAAGGGAGAGCTTCTTGAACTGGCGGAGCTTGCCGCGGGCGACACGATCTTTTTCATTGCGGATAAGGAGGAGCGGGCGGCCTACTATGCGGGGCAGATCCGCACCGAACTGGGACAGAAGCTTGATCTGATCGAGAAGAACGCCTATCGCTTCTGCTATATCAATGATTTCCCCATGTTTGAGCGGGACCCGGAGACGAAAGAGATCGGTTTTACGCACAATCCCTTTTCTATGCCTCAGGGTGGCCTGGAGGCGCTCAATACGAAAGATCCGCTGGAGGTGCTGGCTTATCAGTACGATATTGTCTGCAACGGCGTGGAACTGTCCTCCGGTGCGGTGCGTAACCATGACATGGAGATCATGGAGAAGGCATTCGCTATCGCGGGCTACGATGAGGAGACTCTAAAGACCAAGTTTGGCGCTTTGTACAACGCTTTCCAGTTTGGGGCGCCGCCCCATGCAGGCATGGCGCCCGGCGTGGACCGCATGATCATGCTTCTGCGGGGTGAGGAGAATATCCGTGAAGTGATCGCCTTCCCCATGAGCGGTTCGGCGCAGGATCTGATGTGCGGCGCTCCGGGCGATGTGACGGAGCAGCAGCTTAGGGAAGTGCATATTAAGATCAGAAGTTAAAAGAGAGGGGTCATTATGGCAAATATCATAAGCGACGAGACAATAGAATATGTGGGCATTCTCGCGAAGCTGGAATTGTCTGACGAGGAGAAAGAGCAGGCGAAGACGGATATGGGCAGGATGCTTGACTATATTGATAAGCTTGGTGAACTGGATACTTCACAGGTGGAACCCATGTCCCATGTATTTCCCGTGCAGAATGTGTTTCGGAAGGATGTGGTAACCAATGGGGATGAGAGAGAACAGCTCTTATCCAATGCGCCGCAGGAGAAGGATGGGATGTTTGTGGTGCCGAAAACCTTCGACTAACTGTGTGAGAACGACCCCGATACGGTCATTCTCCATAGATATTGAATAAGGAGCGTATTATATGAATACTATCGACATGACTGCAACAGGGCTGTCTGCGGCAATCAGGGCGGGAAAGACAACTGCTGTGGAAGCCACAGAAGCTGTACTTGCGAAGATCGCGGAAGAAGATAAAAAATACAACTGTTATGTAACAATAGACAGGGAGGGTGCGCTGTCCCAGGCAAAGGCAGTGCAGAAGCGGATAGAAGCGGGAGAGATGACAGGACCTCTTGCAGGCGTTCCCATGGCGGTGAAGGACAATATCTGTACGGAGGGGCTTCTCACCACCTGTTCTTCTAAGATCCTGCATAACTTCGTGCCCACCTACACGGCGGAGGCTTTGAAAAATCTGCAAAAGGCCGGGGCTGTGATTCTGGGAAAGACCAATATGGACGAGTTTGCCATGGGATCCACCACGGAGACCTCTGCTTACGGCCCGACCAAAAATCCCAGAAATACAGAGCATGTGCCGGGCGGTTCCTCCGGCGGTTCTGCGGCGGCAGTGGCAGCAGGGGAGTGCTTCTATGCCATCGGCTCCGATACGGGCGGTTCTATCAGACAGCCCGCCTCCTACTGCGGCGTGGTGGGGATGAAGCCTACCTATGGAACGGTGTCCCGCTACGGTTTGATTGCTTACGGCTCTTCTCTGGATCAGATCGGCCCGCTGACGAAGGATGTGGCGGACTGTGCGGCAGTGCTGGAGGCGTTGGCTTCCCATGACACCAAAGATTCCACTTCGGTCGCCAGAGAGGATACGGATTTTACCTCGGCTTTGACAGAGGATGTGGCAGGTCTGCGCATCGGCATCCCCAACGACTATCTGGGGGAGGGGTTGAATGATGAAGTGCGCGCAGCTGTGCTGGCGGCAGCGGAGGTTTTGGAGAAAAAGGGAGCTTTGGTGGAGCGGTTTGACTTAAGCCTGGTGGAGTACGCCATTCCGGCCTATTACACCATTGCGGCGGCGGAGGCCAGCTCCAATCTGGAGCGCTTTGACGGCATCAAGTACGGTTACCGCACTCAAGATTACGCGGGACTCCACAATATGTATAAAAAATCCCGCTCCGAGGGCTTTGGTGAAGAGGTGAAGCGCCGGATCATGCTGGGATCCTTTGTGCTCAGCTCAGGATATTACGATGCTTATTATCTGAAAGCTTTGAAAGTGAAAGCGCTGATCAAGAAGGCTTTCGATGCGGCCTTTGCAAAATATGATGTGATCCTGGGACCGGTGGCGCCCACCACAGCGCCCAGACTGGGCGAGAGTCTGACGGATCCGATTCAGATGTATCTGGGCGATATCTACACGATAGCCGTGAATCTGGCGGGCTTGCCGGGGATCAGTGTTCCCTGCGGGGAGGACAGTCAGGGATTACCCATCGGGTTACAGCTGATCGGGGACTGCTTCCAGGAGAAAAAGCTGCTTCGGGCGGCATACACTTACGAACAGGAGGGACACCGCCATGAGTAAACAATACGAGACAGTCATCGGTCTGGAAGTCCATGTGGAGCTGGCCACGAAGACCAAGATATTCTGCGGCTGTTCCACCGCCTTCGGTGCAGCGCCCAATACCCAGACCTGTCCGGTCTGTACGGGAATGCCGGGGTCTTTGCCTGTCCTGAATAAGCAGGTTCTGGAATATGCCATAGCGGTGGGGCTTGCCACGAATTGCGATATAACCAGATATGCCAAATTTGACAGAAAGAACTACTTTTATCCCGACAATCCGCAGAATTACCAGATATCCCAGCTCTATCTGCCGATCTGCAGAAACGGCGGCGTGGAGATCGAGACGGCGGAGGGTGGCAAAAAGACTGTGGGCATCCACGAGATCCATATGGAGGAGGATGCAGGTAAGCTGATCCACGATGAGTGGGAGGATTGCTCGCTGGTGGATTACAACCGCTCCGGCGTGCCGCTCATTGAGATCGTTTCCGAGCCGGATATGCGAAGCGCCGAGGAGGTGATCGCTTATCTGGAGAAGCTGCGTCTTGTGATCCAGTATCTGGGCGCTTCGGACTGTAAACTGCAGGAGGGCTCCATGCGCGCGGACGTGAATCTCTCTGTCAGGGAGGCGGGGGCCGAAGCCTTCGGCACCAGGACAGAGATGAAGAATCTGAACAGTTTTAAGGCGATTACCAGAGCCATTGCAGGGGAGACGGAGCGGCAGATCGACCTTCTGGAAGCGGGGGAGAGCGTGGTGCAGGAGACCAGAAGATGGGATGACACGAAGGGAGAATCCTACGCCATGCGCAGCAAGGAGGATGCTCAGGATTATCGCTATTTCCCGGATCCGGATCTTGTGCCCATCGCTGTCAGTGAGGAAATGCTTGCGCAGATCCGGGAAAGACAGCCGGAATTTCGGACGGAGAAGATGAAACGCTATCGGGAGGAGTTTGCCATTCCTGACTACAATATTGAGATCATTACAGGGGAGAAGCCGCTGGCAGATTTCTTTGAGGCAACGGTGGCGCTTGGCAGTCAGCCGAAAAAGGTTTCTAACTGGCTGATGGGGGAGACCCTGCGGCTGATGAAAGAGCGGGAGGTAGACGCCACAGATTTATGCTTTTCTCCGGAGAATCTGGCGAAGCTGATTGCCCTAACGGATAAAAAGGTGATCAACGGCTCGGTGGCCAAGGAAGTCTTCGAGGTGATGTTTGAAAAAGATGTCGATCCGGAACAGTACGTGGAGGAGAAAGGTTTAAAGACCGTCAACGATGAAGGGGCCTTGAAAAAGACCATAGAGGAAGTAATCGCGGCGAATCCCCAGTCTGTGGAGGATTATCGAAACGGTAAGGAGAAAGCCATCGGCTTTTTAGTGGGACAGACCATGAAACTCATGAAGGGCAAGGCGGATCCTGGCACAGTGAATCAAATATTAAAGGAGCTGCTGTAGCAGCTCCTTACTGTTCGGTATTCTATTGCATCAAATACTCTATGAACTTCAGCGTAACATGAGGATCTTCTACAGAGGCTGGAATGCCGATCACGGTTTCCACCGGATAGCCCTGAAAGATGTGGGAGTCATCGCCATCCTGCAGATAGGCGTAGTAGCCCGAGTCGGCAAGTTTGTTTCCGCTATCAGGGATGCGGATGCCCACAGCCATCGGTTTTTCCATGGTCGAGGGATCACTGTGATCGATTGTCTGTTCATAGACCTTTTGGGCGGCGACTTCCATCTCCTCCAATGTATCGCCGGTATCCTCATCGAAAGCGGCGGCGTCAGTGTAATAGAGATAGTCCGCATAAGGAGCCAGTTCCTCGGCCGTAAAAACGGAAGTGAGATCATAGAAAAACTCCAGACGGGCATAACTCTCAAAATTTTCCGTATCCGCCAGCATAGCGTGGATATCTCCCACATGCATCATGGCAGTCATTTTCTGGCGGTTGGCGGCTTCATACTGGGAATCGCCGTCAGAAGATAAGGTGATAGAAGTGTCAATATTTACTTGATAGGAGTCAGGATCGATTTCCGCATAGGTTTGAAATTCATCTTCCCACAAAAAAGAAGTATCAATGGTTTCGGGATTATTATCTGCGTTCAGCAAAACGGCATAAAAAGCATAGGGCTTGTTCGTCACAAACTGCCGGATAAAGCTTATGATAAACAGGAGCACAACAATAACTACGATCGTGTGCACCTTGTAATAATACCAAAAATAAGAGAGTTTTCCCTTTAGAGTCATATCTTTGGTTTTTTGATGCTGTTCTTTGATTTCCTCGTGAACGGACATTTTTGATGACATAGCATATTCTCCATGTGTTTTTCTTAATTCCATCTTCCATCATAAATAGAGTGAAATAAGAAGTCAATGAAGAAAGTATAATGTTTTTGTGAAATTATTTGACTCGATTGATGGAATTGCGAAGCGTCAGAAGTTCATAATAATCTAACAATGCAATGGTATTGCGTTGATCTAACTCCAGAGTTGTGTTTATGAGGTCGCTTAAAGTATAATCCATGGACAGCCGGTGATTGAGCATATCCATGCTTGCGTTGTACTTGGTTCTTTGGAGGAGATAGTCTGTGGATACACCATAGAAGTCTGCGAGTTTTACGAGCGTATTCAAGTCGGGACTGTGGACACCCTTTTCATAATTGGATATGGTTGCTACGGTCACGTTCAGATAGTTGGCAAGCTCCTTTTGCAGAATGCCTCTTTCTTTACGCAGTTTAGCCAGAAATTCACCAAATTCCATCTTTTTCTCCGAAAGTAAAATGTATACAGTATTGTTAATAGTAACGATATTATTACTGTACAGCATTTAAAGAGAAAAAGGACAGAAATCAATAATCTGCATAAAAATTGTAAAATTTTACCAATAAAATCAATGATTTATTAAAATCTATACAATGTTTCATAAATCATAAGGAAAGAATACGAGTTCTAGTACAGATCGAGGAGGAAATTTACGAGGATTTATATATTGTTCTTCTAAATAAACGGGATAACGTCAACAAAAAATCATAATTGATATTGACATCTTTACTGACGCCCGTTAGAATAAAGTTATCAAAGGGATTCTAACAGGTGTGCGTTCTGCACGTTCAAGACAATTTCTGTCGGATTTTCGCTTTGAAACATAACAGAAAACGGCAGGAGGGATTGAGCGGGCATAGATTGTCTGGCATATCATTGTCCTGCCACAGAAAGGGAGGATGACATATGCCAAGACGAAAGAAAAAGCGCGTAAACTGGAAAACGGATCAGCAGTATAATCGAAAACAGATACAGAGGAATGTGAAGGACAGGCTGTTTCGTTATCTGTTCGAGAAAGACAGGGAAGCGCTTCTGGATTTGTATAATGCGCTGAATGGAACGGAATACCGGGATGCATCACAGCTTGAGATCGTGACGATTGAGAGCGCGGTTTATGTGGTCATGAAGAATGACTTGGCGTATATCCTGTCCGGCACGTTAAGCATGTATGAACATCAGAGCACTTACAGTCCGAATTTGCCGGTACGGTTTTTGGTCTATCTGGCGCAGGAGTACCAGATGGTGATAGAGAAGGCGGAGAAAAGCCTTTATGGAACAGGACAGATCATCCTGCCTACGCCGCAGTGTATCGTCTTTTATAATGGTGTGAAGGAGATGCCGGAAGAGAGGATGCTGAAGCTGTCGGACGCCTTTGAAAATAAGAAAGTACGGGCGGATGTGGAGCTGACTGTGCGGATGCTTAACATCAACTACGGGCATAATAAACAGCTGATGGAGAAATGTAGGATTCTGGAAGAGTATTCGAAGCTGGTGGCTGTGATAAGGGAGTGCATGACCGTTGAGAAGGATATGCAGACAGCCCTGAAACGGGCGGTGGATTCCTGCATAGAAAAGGGTATCTTAAAAGAGTTCTTGTTGAAGAATCGTGCGGAGGTGCTGGGAATGTTATTGGAAGAGTTTGACGCAGAGAAATATGAGAGGACGATACGGAGTGAAGGACGGGAAGAAGGAAGAGAAGAAGGAGAAGTAAAGGTAAACAGACTTGGCGTTTTGTTAACTGAGGCAGGACGGAGCGACGATTTTTTAAAATCCCTGTCGGACCGGGAACTCCAGAAGAAGCTGTTCGCTGAGTTTGGCTTAGCAGAAGGTGAGTAGAGAAGTAACATATGGTATTGTGCAGGGCGCCTATAGGGAAGACTTGCGTTGTTTTGCGCTTTGGTATATCATTAAAATGAAAATTATACTTGGAGAGATAACTTAAGGTTTTCCTGATAATAGTGTTTGTCATCTTGCGGTAAAGATTTTCATATAATCTGCCGATAAAAACAGTGTGGTAAATTAGAGTATATACCATATTTATAAGTGAAAATGACACGGAAGGTCGAGTTAACTATCATGGAGGATGGATATCAGGGATAAAAATTGATGCTCATTAAGTGTTACGTCAGTTTTTACCCTTGTTTTTTGTGAAATGGACAAGTATATGAGAAAATCACAGCAAAAGCAAATACAGGATATGCTTGCAATGCTCGACAAGGCGCATGAGGCAATTAAGAAAGCAATAGAAACAGGAAACCGGGAAATTGCCTTTACTTTATTAGAACAGTGCCAGGACAGTGCGATTCAGATCGGCGGACTGATTGAAGAATCTCTGGGAGAGGATTTTGTCACAGTTGGAATGCTGGAATCGTATTGCGAACAGATTTTTCAGACCTATGAGATGATACGGCAGCAACAGTCTTTGAATATCAATAAAGTGTATAAAAACCTGCACAAAGAGTTGGTTCGTATAGAAAACAGCGTTAAAAATGATATTCGGGTGAGAACGACAGCCGTTTTTTTGCCGTATAAGGCTTCCATGTGGGACAGCTTGGAGAGTGTATGGAAGGCGGCGGATGCCGATCCCGACTGCGATGCCTATGTGATCCCAATTCCTTATTTTGATAAGAATCCCGACGGCAGTTTTAAGGAAGAGCATTATGAGGGTGATCTGTACCCAAAAGATGTGCCAATTACCCGCTATGATGAGTTTGATCTGGAGGCGTGCAGACCGGATGTAATCTATATTCATAATCCCTATGATGAATGTAACCATGTGACCAGTGTACATCCCTATTTTTATTCCAAAAATTTGATTCATTTTACGGATAAGCTAGTATATATACCATATTTTGTCTTGAAAGAGATCGAGCCTGACAATCAGAAATCCATTGACGGCATGAAACATTTCTGCTTTACGCCCGGAACGATCTATGCCCACAAGGTGATTGTCCAGTCGGAAAAGATGCGGCGGATTTATATCAATGAATATAGGAAAGCGGCTAAGGAGATGGGATTATCCGGGGAGCATGTGGACAGGGAGTTTTTGGAGAAGAAATTTCTGGGAATCGGTTCCCCGAAACTTGACAAGGTCTCGAATACAAAGAAAGAAGATTTAGAGATTCCGGAAGAGTGGTTGAAGATCATTGAAAAGTCGGACAGGAGCTGGAAGAAGATTGTTTTTTATAATACCAGCGTGAGCGCACTTTTGCGGCACAGTGAGAATATGCTTCGGAAGATGGAGTCTGTGTTTGAGATTTTTAAGGAGTATCAGGATGAGGTGGCGCTTTTGTGGAGGCCGCATCCACTGATTCAGGCGACGATTGAGTCGATGAGACCGCAGCTGTGGGAAAGGTATAAGGAGATAAGAGATAGATACATTGAGGAAGGCTGGGGGATTTATGATGATTCGGCGGATCTGGATCGGGCGGTGGCGCTTTCTGATGCTTATTATGGGGATGGAAGCAGCGTGGTGCAATTGTGTCAAAAAGCGGGGATGCTAATTATGCTGCAGAATGTAGAAATATGACAAGAAATTAGTCATTACAGGCAGTCGGAGAGGATTTTACAATGTGTCTTATGTGGAACAGTATAAAGCTGATTATAAGTGATTTTGACGGTGTTATGACTGATAATCGAGTGTTTGTTGATGAAACGGGGAAAGAGACTGTATGTGTGAGCAGGGCTGACGGACAAGCAATACATATGTTGCGTTCTATGGATATTGAATTAGTTATTATATCTACAGAAATAAATGGAGTAGTGGGAAAAAGGGCTGAAAAACTAAAAATAGAGTGTATCCAAAATGTTTCGAATAAGGCAGAGTGTTTAAAAGGGTATTGTAAGGAAAGGAATATTCCATTACAAAATGTTGCTTATATAGGAAATGATATTAATGATTTTGAAGCGATGCGACTCGCAGGGATAAAGATTGTACCTTGTGATGCATATGAAGAGGTAAAAAATATTGCTGACTATGTGACAAAAGCAAAAGGCGGTTATGGTGTAATTCGCGAGATAGCAGGGGTGATTAATAAGAGCAAAGGGTTGAGCATTATATAGTATGTGAGGATATAAGATGGCAAAACAGGAAATAAGACTTGGAAATTACATAATTAATGAAGATTCGTTTCCATATATTATTGCGGAAATAGGAATCAACCATAATGGTGATTTACAGATTGCTAAAAAGTTGATAGATGCGGCAAACGCCTGTTTATGGAATTGTGTTAAATTTCAGAAGCGAGAGCCGGATATAGCTGTTCCTGAAGAACAGAAAAATGTGATGAGAGATACACCTTGGGGACAGATCACATATCTTGAATACAAGAAAAAAATAGAGTTTGGGAAAAGTGAATATGATTACATAGATAAATACTGTAAGGACAAGCCTATAGCATGGACAGCTTCGCCATGGGATATTCCAAGCTTAGAATTTCTGCTCGACTATGATTTGCCTTTTATTAAGATTGCGTCAGCGGGAAATTCGGATAGAGATATGATGAGACTGGCCTGTGAGAGTGGGAAGCCATTAGTAGTTTCAACGGGAATGAGTACTTTGGAAGAACTGGATGAAATGGTCGAGTATTTGGAAAAGTATTCGGATGGCAATTACATATTACTTCATACCAATTCGACATATCCTGCTCCGGCAGCGGAATTGAATCTGCGAATGATTAAAACATTACGGGAGAGATATCACTGCCTAGTAGGATATAGCGGTCATGAGCGGGAGTTGGAGCCAACGGTAGTGGCTACCTCACTGGGAGCGAAAGTAATTGAACGGCATGTTACGCTGAATCATAATATGTGGGGAACCGATCAGGCAGCCAGTCTTTCCGTAGCAGCGATGGCAATGCTTCAGGGAAGAATGAGGGAAGTATTGTTGATGCTTGGAAATGGAGAAAAAGTGATTACAGAAAATGAGAAAGCAGTTCGGAGAAAGTTGAGGGGAAATTAGTGAAGTGTTTAATATGCGAAGGGAATAATTTTGTGTGTATTCATAAAGGAACAAGAGATATTCCACAAATTAATGTTATGAAATGCAGAGAATGTGGCATGGTCCAGTTGGATTCTAGTGAGTATAATACGATGCAAAATTATAGGGGGGTATGCTGAAGGACGCTTATGCGGCAACAGTGGATGAAGTTGCAGATATGACATGGGAGACTTGGATTCGGGAAACAAATCAGGATGATGACAGACGATATGATGAACTAATGGATACATGTGAGGGAAAAAGTGTTTTGGAATTTGGCTGTGGAAATGGAGGTTTTTTAAGGAGAATCAAAAATGTTGCAGCGAGAGTAACGGGAATTGAATTAATGGATGCGGCCAGAGAGAATCTTACTCAGGAAGGGATTAGTGTATATTAATCTTTAGAGGAAATCACAGGGACGTATGACGTAATTTGTATGTTCATGGTAATAGAACATCTAAATAATCCTGATGAAATTATAAAAGGGATTTACAATATTTTAAATCCAGAAGGGATATTTATATGTGAGACACCTAACGCGGATGATGCTCTTATATCTAAGGAAAAACTTATGGAGAACACCGGGAATATCTGGAGTTCTCATTGGATCAGCATAAAGAATTAAAAGAGTACAGTGAGGAATGTGGCATAGAATACAGCACATCCGTTTGGGATTTGGCTTCTGCAAAGGAAATCACATCATTGCAGCCGAAGTTTATCAAAATACCCTCTGCATGTAATAATCATTATAAGATGCTGGCATACTTATGTGACAATTTTAACAGTGAGATACAAGTGCCATTGGGAATGACATCCCGTGGCGAAGAGGAAAATTTAATAAGATTTTTTGAGGACACTGGGAGAAACAGGGATCTTGTAATATATAGTTGTACATTCGGTTATCCGGTTCCGTTTGAAAATGTCTGTCTTATGGAAATAAAACGGCTTATTGGAATATATGGCAGCACGGTAAAGGAAGTGAGGTTTTCAGGGCATCATCTTGGCATTGCAATTGATATTGCGGCTTATACACTTGGAGCAAGTATCATAGAAAGGCACCGACCACGCTGCCTCGTTAGAGCCGGAGGGAATTAAAAAGCTTAAAAGAGATTTACTTGCATCATATGCTGCTTTGACATATAAGGATCAGGAAATATTAGACATAGAACAGATACAGAGGGACAAGCTGAAATATCGTGAGCATTAATGAATCGTAGAAATGGAGGATATTGAATGTACGCTGCATTAATTCCTGTCAGGGGAGGAAGCAAATCGATTCCTTTAAAAAATGTAAAAGAATTTTGCGGCAAACCATTAGTATACTGGACTGTAAAGGCAGCTAATGAGTGTAAAAAAATCGATAAGGTATATGTATCTACCGATAGTAAAGTTATCAGGGAAACTGTTAAAGGATTTGGATTTGAGAAAGTTGAAGTAATAGGCAGAAGTGGTAAGAACGCCACCGATACTGCATCAACAGAGTCGGTAATGGCTGAATTTGCATATAACTATCAATTTGATAATTTAATTCTTATTCAGGCGACATCCCCTTTGCTCATGAGGGAGGATCTTGAGAAAGGAATTGAACTTTTTGAGCAACCGGGAGTTGACAGTGTGCTTTCATCTGTACGGCAAAAGCGGTTTTGCTGGAAAGAACGGGATGGTTATTCACATCCTGTTAATTATGATTTTAACCACAGACCAAGGCGACAGGAATTTGACGGATATCTTGTTGAAAACGGCGCGTTTTATATTATAAGCAAGCCGCTGTTTCTTGCGACGAATTGTCGGCTTGCAGGAAATATAAAGACCGTTGAAATGTCCGAAGATACTTACTATGAGATAGACGAGCCATCCGATTGGATCATAATGGAAGAATTAATGAAAAGGCGGCAAAAAAAACTGTCTCAAAATAAGATTCCTCCGATAAAATTATTTTAAGGAATATATGAATAAATTTCTAGTTGAAGAGGAAATTAGCGTTATAACTGGCGGAGCGGGCTTGATTGGGAAAAAACATGCAGAGGCTGTATTGGAAGGGGAGGAATACCTGTACTTTTGGATATTTCAATACCTGCTCTTGAGAAGGTGAAGCAAAATCTTCAAGAAGAATATCCGGAGAGTACGATAGAAATATTCGAATCGGATATTGATTGTGACTTTCTGGTTCCACAGGAGACGCCGGAAGGATATGTCAATTCTTATTATTCTCTGGGCGTTAGGTATCTTGGAGAAGAAAAACTGGGAGTATCATGGCAGGACTTCAGAAAAGAATATGTGGAGATGGGTGGAGATGGTTACTATGGGGCGTGGAGCGTACCCTATTTGGAACCGGTTATTTCTGAGAGGGTGTTTGCAAAGCGCTTGCCGTCTGTTTATGAAAATATAAGATATGAAGAAGGCTTGTGTCCTGTGGCAGAAAAGGTGCAGAGGCAGATTATGCAAATAAAGACGAATTATCGTGATTTGGAGTTGGCAACGAAAAAGGCAGATATTTTATGCCAGTTAATTCGGAAATATCAGTAGTGCATGAGATTAAAAGTCTAAAGGGAAAGATTATGCAAGAAGAAAAAATTTTGGTGACGCGATCATCCATGCCAGCATATGAGGAGTATATAGAAGCAATTAAACCATTATGGAGTTCTCACTGGCTTACAAATATGGGTAAATACCATCGGGAGCTTGAAGAACAGTTGAAAGGATATTTGGATGTTCCAGAACTTTCATTAATGGTGAATGGACATATGGCTTTAGAGCTGGCAATTCAGGCATTTGATTTTCCAGAGGGTGGAGAGGTAATTACGACGCCGTTTACTTTCATTTCTACAACGCATGCGATTGTGAGAAATCATTTGAAACCTGTATTTTGTGATATAAAATTATGTGATGGCACAATTGATGAAACTAAGATAGAAGATTTGATAACCGAACACACAGTAGCAATTGTGCCGGTACATGTTTACGGACATGTTTGTAATGTAGAAAAAATACAGGAAATTGCTGATAAATATAATCTCAAAGTTATTTATGATGCTGCACATGCATTTGGTGTTAAATATGCGGGTAAAGGAATTGGTAACTGGGGTGATGCGTCCATTTTTAGTTTTCATGCAACAAAAGTGTACAACACGATTGAGGGTGGAGCCGTTGCTTTCGAGGATCATAAAATATATGAGAAATTATACAATTTAAAAAATTTTGGTATTCATGGAGAGGAATTGGTAACAGATGTTGGTGCGAATGCAAAGATGAATGAGTTTGCGGCAATTATGGGATTGTGTAATTTGAAACATATTGAAAATGTATTAGAGGAGCGTAAGCAACGATTTGAATTGTATAGGAACAGACTGAGAGATATTGAGGGGATTCGGTTGTTTAAGAAAAATTCGGAAGCTTCTGATAATTATGCTTATTTCCCGATTATAGTAGAAGAAAAATATCAAATGTCAAGAGATGAGCTATATGATCTTCTTAGAGAAAATGATATATATTCTAGAAAATACTTTTATCCACTAACCTCTGATCAGGCATGTTTTAAAAATAAATATAAAAAAGACAGATTAGATTGTGCCAGAGAACTTGCGAAAAAAGTATTGGTATTACCGCTTTATGCAGAGTTGGAAATAGAAAGATTGGAACAAATATTGGCTTTGATTGCTAAGGGAATGGACGACTAGGGAGAAGCGTATGTTATATAAGAAAGCTGCCGGACAAAATATAGAAAAAGAAATAGTGGCATTTGAAACCTTTGAGGTGGTTGATAAAGAGATATATGCTCAGGTTATGGGGAAAAATATTCTGGTGAAATTTATTCCCGGAGAGACTAAAATGGAGATCATTGATTTTCATAATGAATATCGCTTCAAGAAATGTGTTCTTCAAAAGGATCAGTGGTATTGTATGGATAATCTTGGAGAAGCTTTAGCTGTATATAATCTTAAGTCGCATAAATCAAATACATACTGTTTAAATGCACGTGCAAAGGATGACAACAATATTGCTTTGGTTGGAAGCTTTGAGGAATATATTGCTATTGTTTCACAGTATCGAGGCATCATTTATACATTTGATACGGTGAATAAGAGAATGAATAGTGATGATGCTTTAGATAGGAAAATCGAGGAAAGATATGGGAAACAAGCGGAATATTTTATAAGGGGATGTGTAATTGATAATTATATATATTTCATAGTTAGTATAAGTGAGGATTACTATATTTGCAGATATGATTTACAAAAAAGAGCTTTAGAAGAGTTCCCGGATAATGTGTCTTTTTCGGAAGTTAGGACTTTTTATTATTTTGAACATAAATTATATATTCTTCAAAACGATTTCACAATAAGTATATGGAATATACAAGATAATACAATTGATATGCTTATCATGTCTGACCTAAAACGGCTAATAGAAAAAGTTAAACTGAAATACAAATATGCATTTAGCGCCATGGCGGTTACTGAGAGAAATATATGGCTGCTTCCGGCTGGAGAAAATGATGATATATACGTATATAATATATTAGAGAAAAATGCATACAGATACGATAATTATCCGGCTGATTTCTTCTATTATAGCAAAAAAGGCTGGTCTAAATATGCAGACATTAAGGAACGAAGTGGTTTTATTTATGTGGCGGCTCGTCTGTCAAATTATTATTTAGTTATTAATAAGGAGACAGGTATTGAAACCTGGGAACCGATGTGTACGGCTGACTTTAGAAAATATTATGATCATGTTATTACCCAAAGATATATTAAGGACGGAGAAATACAGATTATGAATGAGTGCCCCAATATTCCATTAAAAGCATTTTTGGTTTATCAGCAAAAAGAAATGACAAACATAGGGGAAAAGGATAGGGTTGGTGAAAAAATTTGGGAGGCGCTAAAATGAGTGATTTTGCAAATAAGATTTTATATGCAAAATACGGAGAGACACAACTATTTTTTTTAGGGCAGGCAGGTTTTGCCATAAAAAGCAGGAACGGTCAGTTGCTTGGAATAGATTTATACCTTTCAGAATGTGTGGAGCGTGTAGAAGGTCATATGGGTTTTAAAAGACTTCTGCCCAAATTGTTAAATCCGTTTGAGTTGGAATTTGATGGCATTATAGCGACGCATCCACATTTCGATCATTTTGATATGGATGCAATCCCAGAACTGATGTCAAATGGGAAATCCCGGTTGTATGCGTCTGTAGAATGCGAGAAGGAGATAGAAAGACTTCGTATGACCAATGACAGGATTACTTATGTAAGACCTGGGGATATACATGTTTTGGGAGATTATACGTTAGAATTTGTTTCTTGCGACCATGGTATAGCTGCAATGGATGCTGTTGGAGTGGTAATCACAGTGGATGGGAAAAAAGTATATATTGCTGGAGATACCTGCCTTCGGCTTGATCGTGTAGAAGAATATGCCGAAAAAGGTCCGTTTGATATTATGCTTGCACCAATTAACGGGGCGTTTGGGAATATGAATGAGGAAGAATGTGTTGAGCTAAGCAGGGCGTTAGAACCGAAATTGACAATACCATACCATTATGGAATGTTTGCGTCTCATGGAGGGAATCCTGGTTTATTTATAGAAAAAATGAAGGAAAGATGTCCGGATAATAAATTTTATATTATGGCATATGGCGAAGGAATAATAGTATAGGACAAAAGGAGATTAGCATTATGAAAGACAAGCTTGCAGGGAAAAAATTATTAATATTGGGTGCAAATCCTGAAACGACTCCTCTTGTAAAATATGCTAATGAAATGGGGATTAAAACATTAGTTACAAGTAATTGTGCCACGGATGATGCAAAGCGATATGCATGGAAAAGCTTCGATGTTGACGGAATGGATGTGCCTGGTATTATTTCACTTGCTAAAGAAGAAAATGTTGATGGAGTCTTAGTCGGGGTAGCAGATGTTTTGGTTCCGGCATATTGTAAAGTTTGTGATGCATTGGGATTCCACTGCTATGCAACGCAGGAAATTGTGGATGTTTTTTCATATAAGGATATCTTCAAGGCAACATGTGAACGTTATGGTATTCATGGAATACCGGAATATTATCTGGATGCGGAAATGAAAGACAGCGATATAGCTAAAATCGAGTTTCCGGTTATGGTTAAGCCGGTAGACAGCTGCAGTGGGAAAGGAATGACGGTATGTTTTGATAAAGCTGACTTAAAACCTGCTGTAGAGAAAGCATTGGCGGAATCGAGAAAAAAGCGTTTTATAGTAGAGAAGTATATGCAGTGTGAGGATATGGGAATGTATTACACTTTTAAGGATGGTGTATGCAGTGCATCTTGCATTTATGACCGCTATACAACGGATGAACAGCAAGGATTAAGCAGAGTATGTCTGGGTGGCACATATCCCTCCAGGCATATTGAAGAATATTTTGAACGTATGCACGAAAATGCCTGCAGAATGTTTAAGGCAATTGGAATCAGGAATGGCGTACTTATGCTGTCGGCGTTTTATGATAACGGCGAATTTTATGTGTATGATACAGGATTTCGTCTTCAGGGAGAAGCACCACATTTACTGATGAAGGCGGCTCATGGATTTGATCAGAGGGAGATGTTAATCAATTTTGCTTTAACAGGATCAGAGGGAGATGTAGATCTACTGAAGGAAGACGATCCATATTTTCATGGGAAATGGGCAGCGACACTCTGGTTTTTGTTAAAAAAGGGAAAAATTCATCAGATAAAAGGGCTTGAAAACATAGCAGAAGATTCTCGCATTGTCGCTAACGTGCAAAGGCTTTATGAGGGTGATAATGTGTTTGATGAATGGATAGGAACGGAAAAGCAGGTTATGACCCGATTGTATTTTGTATGCGACAGTAAAAGAGAGCTGGCGGAAACGTTGTCTGAATATATGGATAAGGTTGTTGTTATTAACACTGAAGGCGAGAATATGTTGTTGCACGGTTTTGATGTGAAGAAAGTAATGGGACTGGATGATGAGCGATAGAAAATTAAGTGGCAAGGTAATTGTGATATCCGGAGGAACGAAAGGAGTAGGACGCACTATAGCGGAAGAATATGCGCGCGAAGGAGCGAAGGTTGTTATTGGCGGGAGAGATGAGTCGGCGGCCATGAAATCAATACGGGTAATGCAGACTTATGGGAGCGAAGGAATTTTTGTTCATACGGAATTGGAAAATGTAGAGGACTGTAGAAATCTTTTGGATGAAGCAGTCAGAGTTTACGGGAAAGTGGACGGCTTTTTTAACTATGCTGGCATAACACCGGAGTCAGGGCTTGACACCTGCGATGTTGAAACGTTTGACAGAGTGATGAATATTAATTTTCGGGCTTGTTTTTTCTGTTGCCAACAGGCAATTAAGTATATGCGGCAAAATGGCGGCGGTTCTATCGTTCTTACAGGTTCTGCCCATGCATGGGGAGGACAGAAAGACAGAGCAGCATATGCCTGCTCGAAGGGGGTATTGTTGACATTAATGGAGCATATCGCTCATAACTACGCATGTGAACAGATCCGGTGTAATTATTTGACATTAGGATGGACACCTACTGAGGGCGAGGTTGAATTTAGAAAAACCCGGGGCATGTCGGAGGCAGAATTGCGAAGACAAGCTGCAAGTATTCTGCCAATGGGTAGAATGCTGGAAAGAGCTGATTATGTGAATGCATTAATTTATCTGATGTCTGATGATTCAGCAATGATGACAGGCAGCACATTTAGGATTACGGCAGGAGAATATATTTGAAGGAGGAAAGATGACAGAAGTAGAACGAATATATCAGGAAAACTGGCTGCCTAAAGATTTCTGGGAGAAAAAGGTTAGTTGTGATTATACAGTATCTGAGAACATGAAAAAAGTATGGGCTATAGAATTAGATTTGTATAAAGAATTCGCCCGGGTATGTGAAAAAAATAATTTGTCATATTTTACGGATGGCGGAACTACGCTAGGCGCTATAAGGCATAAGGGATTTATTCCGTGGGATGATGATATTGATGTATGTATGCCGAGAAATTCCTATGAAAAGCTGAAGGAGTTATCAAAAGAATTCCGACATCCATATTTTTTACAAAATGTTTACACAGATCCGAGTTATGGATATTCATTTATGCGTTTAAGAAATGAAAATACAACAGTGGTTGTCGAACCGTTTACATATTGTAAATTTAGTCAAGGAATATTTATAGATATTTTTCCCTTGGATAAGGTAACAAAGGAAGATTATTTACCAAGAAGAGAAAAAATATATGAACTTATAATGAAGAATTCAGCGTATATGAGGTATGATTTTCCAAATAAATCTGAACGTGACAAAGAGGTCGTTGCACGGTATTATGATAGTTCGCTGTCTCCTGTAGATATATTTGAAAAAATAGAAAAATTGGCAATGCAGGATGAGGAGATTGAGACTGAGTATTTATCATTATTGGTTTCTACACAGTATGAGGCTTCCAAAAAAATTTGGCCTAAGAGAATATTTGATGATTATATCGAAAAAGAGTTTGAAAGTATAATGGTAAGGGTTCCTGTAGGATATGATGAACAACTTCACTTGTATTTTGGACATTATATGGAATTTCCACCAATAGAGCAAAGAGGTATGTGGCATAAGACTCAGTTTTATCCGGATATTCCATATAAGGAATTTTACCAGGAAAAGTATAAATTTAGTTATGATTAATTTATATATATTTTGGCGATTTACAAACGTTTAAAATCTAGCGGGGAGAATATTTATGGAAGGTATGAATTTGTTTAATGCAAGTGTTAGAAAGTGTATTGAAACACAGCTTGATCGTGGACAGAAAAATTTTATTATCTTTCCGTTTGGAGACATAGGAATGCGGATTAAGACATTTCTTAACGATGCATATGGAATCCAGGAAAGATTGATAATAGATAATCATTTGTGTAAATATAATAGCAGAATTAAACCTATTGGGATTTTGGCTTCAGACAAATACCAAAATGCCTGTGTGATTTTAGCCTCTACGAATGCCAAAATCTATCAACAACTAAAAAAAGAGTTGCTTAGCTATATAAAGCCGGAGCAGATTGCTGAACTGAATTTTGAGAGAGGGGGGGGGGTAGAAAGTCGAAAACGCGAACAGAGATTTGAAAGAAAAACTATTACTGGCGAAACGGTTTCAACAACTATAGGTAAGTATAGTTACGGTTCATTACTTCCCCAAGACTTTGATCCTCTGATCGAGTCGGTTGGAAGTTATTCGAGCTTTGCGCCAGGTACAACAGTGGCAGCTAATCATGCAACAGAATATATTACTACGCATCCTATGATGTATGCGCATAGTCCTAATTTGGAAATTCCGGTGACAAAAAAATATGAGGAAGCGAAACATCCCGGTCATATAGACGGAATTCAGCCAAGAGGATACGTCAGAAAACGGACAAGATGTAAAATTGGTAATGACGTATGGCTTGGACAAAATGTAATTATTTGCAATGGAGCAAACATCGGAAACGGGGTTATTGCAGCTGCCGGAGCAATTATCACAAAAGATGTTCCGGATTATGCGGTTGTTGCCGGGGTACCGGCGCGGATTATCAGATATCGATTTAGTAAAGAGCAAATTGCCGCTTTAAACAGAATTGCATGGTGGGATTGGTCAGATGATAAGATTAGAGATTGTTACGATGACTTCTATTTGCCGGTTGAAGAGTTTATAAAGAAATATGATGTTTAGATAGTAAACTTGAATGGATTACCAGATAGAGAGGAAAGATGAAATGCAGGCAATTATTTTAGCAGCGGGAAAAGGAAACAGATTACGTCCATATACAGATACTATTCCTAAATGTATGGTAAAGATAAAGGGTAAACCATTAATGTTTAATGCCTTGGATCGTTTGGCTGCAACCGGAAAAATTGATGAGGTTATCATAATATGCGGATATATGGCTGATGTTATTAAAGAGGGCGTTGGTAGTTCATACAAGGGAATGGATATTGTATATATTGTAAATGATCAGTATGAAACAACTAATAACGTATATTCTCTATATATGGTTGGTCATAGAATCAAGACCGATTGTCTTCTTTTGGAGTGTGATTTGTTTTATCAACAAGATATAATTGACAGTATTATTGATGGGGAGGCAGATTGCAGCATTCTGGTAAGCGCTTTTAATTCTAAAACGATGAATGGAACGCTTATTACAGCGGAGAATGGCAACGCCAGAGAGTTGATAATCAAAGCGCACCAGGATGAAAATAGAGATTACAGTTGTGCATATAAAACGGTAAATATTTATAAATTTAAGGAGACTTTTTTTAATAGAAAGTTAATGCCTGCTTTAGAGACGTATGTCAAAACCGGAAATTTGCAAAGTTATTATGAACTGGTTATTGGTTCATTAATTTACTATAGAAACGATAATATACAGATAGTTATAGTTGATGAAAGCCGTTGGTATGAGATTGATGATTTGGAAGATTATGAAATAGCGAATCAATCTGATCTGTAGAAAGACGAGGATAATATGAATTTCCCATATTTAAACAGAAATTCTTTTCATTATTGTATGCATGCGTGTGGATTTATACATGAGCTGATGTTTACTAATTCGTTGGAAGCGATGGAATATTGGTACACACAAGGTGTCAGAATGTTCGAGATAGATATAGATAGTACTGAAGACGGTGAATATGTTGCCTGCCATAATTTTACAGAGGAAACATTCAGGAAAATGGATATTGAAGATATACCAAAACATTGTACATATGAATGGTTTCAGCGTCAAAAGCTATATAAGGGAATAACTGGCGGGTTGACGCCTATGGGATTAGTAGATATATTTGATATGCTTAGAAAACGTGCAGAATGTATGGTCATGATTGATCCTAAAGTATATTCATATGCCGGATGTTGTGCGCTTTTAGATAAATTGAAATACTATATTGATAAATCAAGTATTGATGGAAAACGTATTGTTTTTGAAGCCTATAATGAGGATATGATTTTGGCGATAAAAGAATATAAGGGGATGATGCAATACCAATACTGTATAGATGATGAAATGCAGATGGGAACCAGTGAGAAAATGAGGAAATGGCCACTGGATAATACGATCGAATTCCTAAAAAAGAATGATATTTGGATTATTTCATATCCCTGGAAATTTGCTGTCGAAAATCTTGAAAAGTTGAAAACACTGAAGCAAGAAGGATTTTTTGTTTTTTCTAAAACGAGAAATGACATTTTTTCCGATTTATTAAGACAAGCGGGTGTAAATGTAAATATAATTGATTATCTTGTAACGGATGCACAAAGGGAAGAACTTCAAGGCTATAAGGAAGAGTATTATAAAACATATAAAAACGAAATAGATAAGGTGTTTGCTGAAGAAGTTCAGATTCATTGAATATACTTTCTGGAAGGAGAAAAAATGAAATTAGAGAAAATTGGAGACAATTTATTGACATTTTTAGAGGACAATAAGAAGAGAATAAGACATATTATTGGAACAGATATTATAATTGATCGTCTTGCGATGTTAACCGATATCTATATGCCTGCTATGGTGCAACACCAAAAGGTATTTCCGAAGTATAAAGGGATTAATAAAGGGAAAACAGTTGTGATTACAGGGACCGGTCCCACCTTTGATTATTATAACCAGATATCAGACGCAATACATATGGGACTTAATACGGCTATATTAAAAGAAAGTATTAAATATGATTACTATTTTGTTTGTGATTACTGTAAAGAAAATGATCGGCAACAGGAAGTATTCAATCAAATTCTCAGAGATGATGATTTAGTTAAGTTTTTTGGTATACATTATCGGAATGATGAGTGCTTAATTCCTGATTATATAAGGGAGCAAAAGGGTGCTGAAACATTTTATGCAGATAGTTACGATTATGGATTATATGGCAGTAGAATTAAAGCGGCAAGAAAATTTATATGCCCTTTGGATATTTCGACTTCCCCGTTTCGGTCGTATGGTACAACGTTGTTTATTGTATTTCAATTTGCACTGTGGACCCATCCGGATAAAATTTATATAGTAGGAGCTGACTGTAGTAGGGGGTATTCGAAAGAAGCAGCTGCAGCGGATGTTGATAACGATCACAGTTGGATGAAATGGGGATGGAAACAACTGGCAAAGTTTGCGAAAATGAACTATCCTGATATTGAAATTGTTTCAATTAATCCGGTAGGATTAAAAGGAGTGTTTAAAGATGTATATACAAAGGAGTACGAAATGTCGTTACGTAAATGATAGATATCATAGGGGGTAAAGGTGAAAAGGTATTATGAATGAATGTAAACAGATTAAGCAGACTCCTTTGGTAAGTATCTGTGTAATAACTTATAATCATGAAAAATATATCAAGCAGGCGGTAGACAGTATCCTAAGTCAGAAAATGAGCTTTACATATGAGGTGTTAATTGCTGACGATGCATCGACGGATCATACTCAGCAGATTTTAAGAGATAATTATAGCAATATCGAAAATGTCAGATTAATTTTAAGGGAAAAAAACGTTGGTATAAATGGTTATATGACTTATCAGGAGGCACGAGGGAAATACATTTATTTATGTGAGGGGGATGATTATTGTGTGGGAGAAGACAGTATTCAGACTCTTGTGGAATGGCTGGAATGTCATGAGGATTATGCCGGTGTATGTGGAAGGCGGATTACGTTATCGGAAAGAACGGGATTAATGACTATTTCATATAATACAAGCCAGAACAATACGGAAATTTGTTTGAATGATGTGTTGTCTGGTAAGGCAGTTATTGATATGTGCGCAATTTTATACAGAAATTTCTATAGCGATGGCAAATATGATTACCGCTATTACTTAGCATCTCGAAAAGTTAGCGATATTACCAGAGAAATCTATGTGCTATTGCATGGAAATATATTTCAATTGGGTAAAATAATCGGGGTATATAGGTCGGACAGAATAAGAAGTGCTTCTTCATATAACGTTACGAATACCCGTAAGATGATTTTTGAAGAATATACAGGACTTCTTGTTAAATTAGAAGAACTCATAGGAATGAAGCTGGAATATAAAGAGATTAAAAAGCGTTATACAAGCTGGTATGATAATTCATTACCATCGATGTATGAATTTTTGAAACAAATACCGTATATTCAAAAGAGAGTGGGTATTGCGGTTACTATGGATTTTATAAAAAAAAGGATGTTTAAAAAAAGGTAAAATTATGGTATTCATATTATTTTTTATTTCAATTATTGTTGCGTTTATAGTTGGTCTTTTTTATGGGCTGAAACTTTCCAGCAACGAAACGATACATATGAAACAGAGGTCAGATAAGTATCTAGATCAGTTGAAATTAGCTGTCAGGTGGATAAAGGATCCTTCAAAGATAACAGATTATATTATCAAGCATAAGTATAAAAAAGTATGTATTTATGGGATGAGTTATTTTGGGGATTGTTTAGGGGAATATCTTTATAGAAATGGAATTGAAGTAGTATGTGGAATAGATAGAAATTCAGAGCATGTATATAGTTCGCTTATACCTATCTATAATGTACATGATAGCATTCCAGAGGCGGATGTAGTTATTGTTACAGCAATTATATCTTATCCGGAAGTAAGGAAAGTGTTGAACGAAAAAATGCGAACGGATGTTGTGTCATTGGAAGATATTTTATATGAATAAATTAATAAAGCTGATTTCATCAAGGGATATATCAAAATACAGCTGAGGAACGATGATTATGGAGAATTAGCAAATGAATATTTTGTATGTGACAGGGCTGTTTGCAAAAAGCAGGCGTGAGAAGATTCAGAGTGGTATGCCAAAAGCTGTATTAATGAATGCAGCGGGCATGAAAAAAAGAGGTCATACGGTTTCAATTCTTACGGCGGATAGTGTGAATCGAATCTGGAACTATGAGGGGATACGAATTATCTCGGTTTGTTCGTCTACTTGGCGGCTGAAGGACAAGGACATTTATAAAGCGGCTGCTATAGTAACAAGAGAATTGAGGATTCAAAAGGCAATTCGGGAAATATTAAAAACGGAAAAAATAGATGTGATACAATATACGGGGTGGTTTGGCGTAGGCTTATTTCATTCAAAAATTCCTTCAGTGATGAGAGTTTCTTCTTATACCAAGGCGCAGCTTTCCTCTTGTTATAGCCAACAGACCGTTAAATTATTAAGTTTTTTCGAGAGATGTGCGGCAAGAAGAATGAATGCGATTTATGCGCCAAGTAATATTATGGCGAAAGCATTGGAAGATGATATTCATAGAAAGGTATATGTGATAGAGACGCCTTTTGTAAAAGAGGATTTGGAGGAAGATGACTTTCTTTTGAATCAACAGCTCAGCGGCAAGAGATATGTGCTGTTTTTTGGCAGGATGTCAGAAGACAAAGGAATCGGATTAATCAGAGATTGTGTGTATGATGTGTTGAAAGCATATCGTGACATATATTTTGTATTTGCAGGGACAGCAGAAAAAGATATTTGTTCGGAAATACTGTCAGCGGCAAGGGAATATAAAAAGCGGATTATTTTTTTGGGATCCGTATCACATGAAAAATTATATCCGGTGATCAGGAAAGCAGAGATTATTTTGATGCCCTCACTTAAAGATAACTTTCCTAATGCATGTGCGGAAGCATTATCATTACATAAAATAGTAATAGGATCAGAGAACAGTAGTCTGGAACAGTTTATAACAGATGGATATAATGGATTCCTAATACAGAATGGCTCGGCAGAGAGCTTGAAAAATAAAATAGAATATGTATTTCAGTTAAGCGAAAAAGATAAGGAAGGAATATGCAATAGAACACAGGAAAAAATAAGGGATTTAGATCCGGAAAAATATTTCAAGACAGTGGAAAATATGATGAAGAGAATACAAGTAAAGGAGAGACAGACATGAAGAAAGGAATTTCAGCATTATTTGGTATGGCAGTAGGAGCGGCAGCCGCAGGAATCGCGACAGGGACGACATCGTCAAAGAAGATCAAAGAGATGAAGGAAGTGCGTGCTAAGGTGCATGGGCTCTACATGGCTTATGACCGGTGGCTACGGATTCGCCAGGAGGGAAAAACATTAGTGGAGTACTTTACCAGAAACGGCTATAAGACAGTGGCGGTTTATGGCATGAAGGAGCTGGGAGAGCGTCTGTGTGACGAGTTGAAGGGTTCTGAGGTTACCGTGAAATATGCCATTGATAAGAAAGCGGATTCCATTTATGCGGATGTAGATGTGGTGACGCCAGATGATGAGATGGCGCCTGTAGATATCATTGTAGTCACTGCCATTTATTATTTTGATGAGATCGAAGAGATGATGAGCCAGAAAGTGGAATGCCCGATTATTTCTTTGGAAGATGTTCTATATGAAATGTAAGCTGAGACAATCGAATATGATGTCTGAAAGCTGACTTTTTTGTGAGTTATTTATGGGGGATACAGTGTGATTATTGTCAGGATATACGAAGGACTTGGGAATCAATTATTTCAATATGCGTACGCAAGGGCATTATCTTTATCAACAGATCAAAAAGTATTTCTGGATATTCGGGAAACAGGGAGTTTGGCGGCGGAACAAGGGAAAACTAAACGCAAATGTGAATTGACAGATTTTAGAATTACATTACCCATTTGTCAGAATGTTCAAAATTTTTATCCATATCTTAATAGTGGTACATTTATACGGGATACAATAAAAAAATTATCTTTGATGGGGTTATTACCGTACAAATTTTATGAAGAGCCCAAAGCCGAATATCATAAGGAATTATTGACCTGGAAAGGTAATTGGTATTTACAAGGATGGTTCCAGGATGAAAGGTATTTTTCCGAGTATAGAGAAATAATAAGAAAAGAGATTGTCCCAAGAAAAAAAATAAGGATAAGTGGCAGATTAAAAGAAATATTGAAAACAAAAAATACGGTTTCGGTTCACATCAGGCGGGGAGATTACGTAAAAGTATCAAATCAATTACCGATAAGCTATTACCATAATGCCATGGAACATATGAAGAGTATCGTAAAAGATCCGTTTTGGATCATTTTTTCAGATGATGTTGAATGGGTCAAGAGAAATCTAAATTTTACCGAAGATCATTATTTTGTAAGTGAAAATGAAAAATTAGAAGATTATGAAGAATTAATGGTTATGAGCCGCTGTAAAAATCAGATTATAGCTAATAGTACTTTTAGCTGGTGGGGAGCATGGCTTAATAAAAATGAATGTAAAACGGTGATTGGTCCTGAAAGGTGGTTCCTAAGAGGGAAAAAGAGGCAGGAAACATATTTGTTGTCAAAAAATTGGATTGCAGAGCCAATAAAATGATAAAGATTTTGGAGACTGTATAGATAAAGGGGACAATGAGATTATGGAAAAGGTAGTAATATTCGGGGCTGGAAAAATAGGAAAAAGTTGCTTTTATAATCCAAACAGGAGATTTGAAATTATTGCTGTGATGGATAATAACCCGGCTATAATTGGTCAGTTGTTTGAACAAAAAATTCCCATTATTGGAGTTAGTGAATATATGGAAAAGTATAGGGAATATGATATTGTCATAACGATGGTTGCGCATAAAGACATTGAAGAGCAATTGAAAGAATTAGGCATAGATAATTATAGAATTGCGGCAGATATATACAACAAGGTAGATGTGTCAACGGATATAGAAATATGTCATGATAATTGGGTAACTTATTTACAGGGATTATTTAATAAGAAAGGAATGGAAATATTAGAAATCGGTTCCAGGAATGTAACTGGAGCAAATTTGCGAAATAAATTTTCCGAGGCAAGCTATACAGGATTTGACTATTATCCGGGGGAGAATGTTGACGTTGTCGGCGATGCGCATAAGTTAAGTCAATACTTTGATAGAAAATTTGACTTGATTTTTAGTAGTGCAGTTTTTGAGCATTTGGCAATGCCTTGGAAAGTTTCTGTTGAGATAACTAAATTACTTAAATTACATGGATGTGTTTTCATTGAAACACATTATTCTTATTCCAGTCATCAAAGACCATGGCATTTTTTCCAATTTAGCGAAAACGCATTAGATGCTTTGTTCCCGGAAAAATTTGGAATGCGTTGTCTCAAAAAGGGGTGCTGCAATCTGCTGGAAGGCAGATTTTCCGAATATGCATCCGAATATTTGGCAGGCCGCAAGGTAAATGGACTGTATTGCCATTCAGAGTATCTGGGAGAAAAGGTCGAGGAGTTTGAGGATCTTTCATGGGATAATATTGGACTTGTAGACGTGGCTAAATCAACAGAATATCCTAAACCTGTAAAATAAACATTTTTGTGAGTTATTGTTATGGGGATGTTTGCGGAGGTGAATTATTGAGTGAACAGATTGGGGATATTCGTATTTTATGATAAGGAAGGCAAAGCCGATGCCTATGTATATCACCTGCTGGATAGTATGGCAGGGATTGTTGACAAGATAATTATTGTTGTCAATGGAATAGTCCGCAGTGATTTCCTAAAGAAATTTAATACATACACGGAAAATGTGGTAATCAGAAAAAATGTTGGATATGATGCAGGTGCTTATAAAGAAATAATTTTAGGTTTAGCTGAAAATAATGAGTTAGCTAACTGGGATGAAATAGTGCTTTTAAACGATACCTTTTACGGACCATTTTTTGATTGGCAGGTCATTTTTGAGGAAATGGAAGTGCGAGACGTTGATTTCTGGGGGCTGAGTAAATGGGTTAAGGGTAAAGCTAAATGGTATGGCGGTGATCTGCCGGAGCACGTGCAGGGCTATTTTTTAGTAATAAGAAAGAGGATGCTTGTGAGCAGTGCTTTTGTGGAGTTTTGGCGTACTCTGGACAACCTATCCACATATCATGATGTAATATGCCGATTTGAGGTAATGTTTACTGTATACCACTCAAAACAGGGTTTTAAATATGCTTCATGGTTAGATAATGACGATATATATACGAAAACAGGAGAGACGGTGTATTGTGTACACCCGTATGATTTGATAAGAAGTTGCCGTTTCCCAGTATTAAAAAGAAAAGCCATTACGATTACAAATTTTGTGCAGGCGGGCGCAGCGTTACACTATATTGAAAACCATTTTGAATACAGTACGAAAATGATATGGGATCACATAGAGCGGATAGAAAAAGAAACATCCTCGGCTCCATTTTCTTTTTGTGAAATCAAACAGTTCGTAAATACCCATAAGAAAATATATATTTATGGGTATGGGAAGTGGGGACATGCAATGGAAAGTTTATTCGTATACAAAGGATGGGAAGTTTCCGGATTCATCGATTCGAATGTAACGAAACAGAATCAATATGTAAGGAAATTGGAAGACGTTCAGATGAGCTGTGATGATGGATTGGTGGTTGCTCTTGGAAAGAAGTCGTTCTTGGAGGTATATCCACAGCTCAAAGGAATTTTTGAAGAAAATCAGTTGCTTTTGCCGAATATAATGTAACGGAGTAACCATGCGTAGACTATTAATTTACCTTACCTATGACAAACAAAATATCATAGATGACTATATCGGATATTTTCTCCACAGCATGCGAACTGTCGCATCCTCTGTAATCGTGGTATGCAACATGCCGGGGATAGAGAAGGGGCTGTATAATCTCACGGATCATGCCGACAGCATTTTCTACCGGGAAAATGTGGGGCTGGATGCAGGGGGATTTAAGGATGCATTATGTACCTATGTGGGATGGGAAAAATTGAGAGAGTATGATGAGCTGATTCTGGCTAATGACTCCTTCTATGGTCCGTTTGATGATATTCGCAAAATTTTTTCTGAAATGGAATCCAGAAATTTGGATTTCTGGGGGCTGATGAGAGGCGGCCCAAGGGAATATGGTGCCACCGGTAAGGATCCGGAGCATATCCTATCCTTTTTTTATGTATTTCAGTCGCCATTGCTCCACAGTGAAGACTTTCGGAGCTATTGGGAAGAAATGCCCTACTACGGGAATTACATGGAGGTGGTCATGCGGTATGAGCGCCAGCTGACCAGGCATTTTGCGGCTCTCGGCTATCGCTATGATACTTATGCGAATACTGCTGTAAATGAATCACGGAACCCGAGAAATCAGTTTTTCCAGTGTGATTGTCTGGCTTATGAAATGATGAGGAAGAGGAACTTTCCTTTTTTAAAGAGAAAGCAGATGACGTACAATACTCTATACTGCCAGACACAGGAGAATCCGGCTTTAAGTATTGAGTACATAGATAAGGAAACAGACTATGATGTAAATTTGATATGGAAACACCTGATCCGTACACAGCATCCGACTAAATTGCAGAGAAATCTGGGAATGCAGTATATTCTGGAGGAAAAGAAACCGGAGAAGAAATATGACAGTGCATTGATCTGTATTTGTGCAGACTGGGAGAATGCCGCTGAAACGGTGTGTGAGTATTTGGATGGAATTGAGGAAGTCTGTGATGTCAGGATTTACACAGACAGTACGAAGGTGGTGGAATGTTACCGGAAAAGAGGAGTTGCGGCAATTTTGTCTGAGAGTACGGATATGGAAATTCTGCGGACGATAGACACGGAGCGGTACCAGTATATCTGTCTGATCCATGACAGTGACCTGTCATCAGAACAAATTCCCAGCCGTAGCGGAAAATCATACTTTTTCAATATATGGGAAAATCTGTTAAAAAACGCTGGCCATATCGGTTCCGTCATTAATCTTTTGGAGACAAAGCCCTATGTAGGGATGCTCATGCCGCCGGTTCTGATTTTTGGCACGTGGCTCGGAGAAATTGGGTTTGAATGGGAGCAGCGGTATGCAGAGGTGCAGGAATATCTGGCTGAACTGAAGATACACGCAGTGACTGATCCTCAAATTCCACCAGTCAATGTGACGGACAATTTCTGGATAAAAGCGGATGTGCTGAAATTTCTGGCAGAAAAGCCTGATTTGTCGGACCAGGCATACCGTTATCTCTGGAATTATATTGTACAGGGCAGCGGGTATCTGACTGGGGTGGTGGAAAGTGCTTTTTATGCTGCTATGAACGAGACGAATTACCATTATTATCTGAGAACAATGATTGGCTGGTTTACGGAAGTGTATGGAGCGCATCAGAAACTGAGTGAATTTCAGGAAATTTTTCGTGTGCAGTCGGTAGTGGAAAAATGCAGGAAAAGATATAAAAAATGGTATGTTTATGGAACAGGGCAAATGGCGGAGAGACTTTTTGACTGGATTTGGGACACGGATGCGTTTATTGTCTCCGATGGAGAGTCTCGTCACCCAACATTTCACGGAAAGCCTGTCATGTACCTTTCGGATTTGGATCTGCAGGAAGAGTGGGGAGTGATACTCTGTCTCAGCAGGGAAAATCGGGACAATGTCGTCAAACTTTTGGAGGAAAGGGGTATAAAAAATTATTATTCCGTTAATTAAGATGGATAGAAATTATGGTTAATAGCAGGGGAGGCAGGGATGAATATAGCTGTAATATTTGCAGGCGGATCAGGGAAAAGAATGCATTCAAAGGACAAACCCAAGCAATTCCTATTGGTTCATGGGAAACCAATCATTGTGCATACGATTGAAGTTTTCCAGTATCACAAAGAAATTGACGGTATTATCGTGGTCTGTCTGGAGGATTGGATTCCTTATATGGAGGAAATGCAGTACAGATACAGGCTGGATAAGATCGGGAAGATCGTTCCGGGGGGAGCTACAGGCCAGATGTCCATCTATAATGGAGTGAAAGCTGCGGCGGAGCTTTATGGGCTGGAGGATAATATTGTTCTGATACACGACGGTGTCCGCCCATTGATAGATAATAGAGTGATCAGCGAAAACATTTCCGGAGTAAAAGAATATGGTTCGGCGATCACCTGTGCGCCGGCACAGGAAACATGTGTGCTGATTGATGATAACAATGATATCAGTGAAGTGGAAAACAGAAAATATTCCAGATTGGCGAAGGCGCCGGAGAGTTTTTGGCTGAATGAATTGCTGGAAGCGGAAGAACAGGCGATCAAAGACGGGTACACGGAAATGATAGACTCCTGTACATTAATGCGGGCATATGGGAAGAAAATGCATGTGGTGGAGTGTTCCGGCGAAAACATTAAGATTACCACACCCGATGACTTCTATATGTTCCGGGCGTTGTACGACGCAAGGGAAAACCAGCAGTTATCGTAGCTGTGGCTGCGCCGGGAGGAGGAGAAGGAGTATGACGGACAGATTCATTGTTGAGGATATGGAGAATATTCGGAGGAAGATTGATCCTGTAAAGATTGACGGAAGCAGGGTTCTGATTTCGGGAGCCACGGGGTTGGTCGGCAAATATCTGGTTCGTTTTTTAGCGCAGTATTGTGACTGTAAAGTTATAGCTGTGGTTCGGGATTTGGAGAAGGCGCAACGAATCTGGAGCGATCTGGAGGGGCGAGTGGAATATATCCATTCTGATATTACGCAGCTGGAGGCAGTGAACCAATCCGTGGACTATATGATTCATGGAGCAAGTATCACATCCAGCAGAAGTTTTCAGGCCCAGCCGGCGGAAGTTATATATACATCCGTGGAGGGAACCAGAAGGATGCTGGAATTTGCCACAAAGAATCCGGTGAAAGGGTTTCTGTTTCTTTCCACAATGGAAGTATATGGGGCGCCGCTTACAGAGGAAAAAATCTGTGAGACACAGGGAACCAACCTTGACACTATGTCTGCCAGATCATCTTATCCGGAGAGCAAGAGGTTATGTGAGGTCCTATGCGCCGCCTATCATTCAGAATACGGTATACCTGCCCGCGTATTACGGCTGACGCAGACATTTGGGCCGGGAGTGGAGTATGATGATCCCCGGGTATTTGCAGAGTTTGCCAGATGCGCGATAGAGGGGCGAGATATTGTTCTGCACACGGCGGGAGATACAAAGAGGAGTTATCTGTATCTGGCGGATGCGTGCACTGCCATATTGAAGGTGTTGACGGAAGGCAGCGACGGAGAGGCTTATAACGCGGCGAATGAGAGTACCTATTGCAGTATTCGGGAGATGGCGGAACTGGTTGCCGCACAGGCTGCAGGAAACAGGATCAAGGTAAGGCTGGAACTGGACGAGAAGGTACAGAAGGAACGGGGATATGCACCTGTGCTAAAGATGAACCTGGATACATCAAAACTGCAGGGAATCGGCTGGAAAGCAGAGGCAGGGCTTTTGCAGATGTATGAAAGGATGATAGGTTATATGAGAGATTCCGGAAGTTTGCAAAGGTGAATAGGTGACTTACATGAAACTGGAACGGTTAGTGCAGGAAAATATGGAAAGTGTTGCGGGCAAAGGCATTGTCTGCTATGGAAGATCTGAGTCCTATCTCAGGGAATTATGTGCCCGATTCCCGTTGCAGGATAAGCTACTGGGAATCATAGATGATAATAAGCGCAGTCAGGGGGAATTGCTGTTTCGCGGCAGGAGTCTGCCGGTAATGGATCCGTCCGATCTTTCACAGATCGATTGGAAAGACAATATTCTTCTGATCACGGATGACTATTACAGAGAGAGATACGAGGCTTTATGCCAAAACAGCTGTGTTGGAGAAAATGTAAATATTATTTATTTTTTCGCAAATCAGGAAACAGAATATGAGCTTGCTTATCGGGAGCATTATCAGGATCATGCGCTGGAAAATATGATCGTATTCCGCAGTGGTCCCCATGGCTCTGCCTATGTGAAGGGAATGGATTTTTCGGATAACGCACGGGCTTTGTTTGAATATATGCTTGTGCAGGGGTATAATGAGCGGTATCGATTGGTATGGCTGGTAAAGAACCCGCAGGAGTTTGAGGAGTGGCAAAAATTTAAAAACGTCGAGTTTTTGTCCTTTGACTGGTCTGTCTCAGAAAACAGGGAAGAGCGAGACCGTTATTACAGGGCGCTCTGTCTCGCAAAGTATATTTTTTTTACAGACGCATACGGATTTGCGAGAAACTGCCGCTCGGATCAGACGCGCATTCAACTGTGGCATGGCTGTGGTTTCAAAACGAGGGTGAATTTTGTGCGCTGTGAGAAGAGATATGAATATACAACGGTGATCAGTGAAGTGTATTCAAAGATTCACCAGGATGTTTATGGACTCCGGGCCGACCAGATGCTTGTGACGGGATATGCAAAACAGGACTGGCTCTTCTGCCCCGTCAAGGACTGGCAGGAGAAACTGGGTGTTGCAAAAGCACGGAAATACGTTTTCTGGCTGCCTACGTTCCGCACGGCGAAAACAGGGCTTGATAATCTGAATGAGTATGATCTGGAGGGGCAGACAGGACTTCCCATAGTCAGTACATATGAGGAATTATCACAGCTGGATGAGATTTTGCACAGTCTGAATATGGTGCTTGTCTTAAAACTGCATCCGTTTCAGGACAGGGAAAAGATCGGCAGGGTTGATATGGAAAATATAGTGGCGCTGGACAATGAGCAGCTTGCGGATCTGGATATACATATCAATCAGCTGTTGGGGCATGCGGATGCCATGATCAGTGATTATTCCTCGGCAGCCGTGGACTATCTGCTGTTAGACAGACCGATTGGCTTTACGCTGGATGATGTGGAGGAATATGCGGAAAGCAGAGGGTTTGTATTTCCCAATGTTAAGGAATGGATGCCCGGCAAGGAATTGTTTTCCTTTGAGGACTTTTGCTCCTTTGTCAGGGAGATCGGGGCGGATGTAGACTCAACGAGGGCAAAGCGTCAGGAATTGAGGAAAAAGCTGCATCGATACAGAGATGGTAATAACTGTAAGAGGATTGCGGAGGCGTTGGGGGTATAGGAAAGAGGAGGCTTATATGAAACTGGAACGTTTGATGAAGGAAAATATGGAGAGCATTGCGGGCAGGGGCATTGTCTGTTATAAGAAATCAGAAGCTTATCTCAGGGAATTGTGTGACCGATTCCCATTGCAGGATAAGCTTTTGTGTATCATAGATGAAAATAAGCGTAATCAGGGAGAAGTGCTGTTCTGCGGCAGAAAGCTGCCGGTAATGGACTCGTCCGGTTTTTCACAGATCGATTGGAAAGAGAACATCCTTCTGATCACCGACGGCTATTATAGAGAGGATTATGAGGATTTATGCCAAAACAGCTGTGTCGCAGAGAATGTAGATACAATATACTACTTTGCAAACCATGATACGGAATGTGAGCTGGAATACCGGGAACTTTATCAGGATCATCCGCTGGAAGATATAATCATATTTCGCAGCGGTACGGTGCGCTCCGTCTATGTGAAGGGACTGGATTTTGCGGATAACGCGCGGGCTTTGTTTGAATATATGCTTGCGGAAGGCTATAACGAACGGTATCAGTTGATCTGGCTGGTAAAGAATCCGCAGGAGTTTGATGAGTGGCAAAAATATAAAAATGTCGAATTTTTGTCCTTTGATTGGTCTGTCTCGGAAAACAAGGAAGAGCGAGATCGCTATTTCAGGGCACTCTGTCTTGCAAAGTATATCTTTTTTACGGACGCATGCGGATTTGCGAGAAACTGCAGACCGGACCAGACGCGTATTCAATTGTGGCATGGTGCCGGTTTCAAAAAGAGGGCGACCTTTGTGCGCAGTGAGAAAAGATATGAATATATGACTGTGGTCAGTGAAGTCTATTCAAAGATCCACCAGGATATCTTCGGACTCCGGGCCGACCAGATGCTTGTGGCGGGATGTGCAAAGGAAGATTGGCTCTTCTGTCCCCTTAGGGATTGGCAGGAGAAACTGGGAATTGCAAAAGCGCGGAAGTACGTTTTCTGGCTGCCTACGTTCCGCGCGGCGAAAACAGGGCTTGAGAATTTGAATGAGTATGATCTGGAGGGGCAGACAGGACTTCCCATAGTCCGTACCTATGAGGAATTAGCACAGCTGGATGGGCTTTTGCGGAGCCTGGATATGGTGCTAGTCTTAAAGCTGCACCCGGTTCAAGACAGGGAAAAGATCGGCAAAGTTGATATGGAAAATATAGTGGTGCTGGACAATGAGCAGCTTGCGGATCTGGATATACAGATCAATCAGCTTCTGGGGCATGCAGATGCCATGATCAGTGATTATTCCTCGGCGGCCGTGGACTATCTGGTGCTGGATCGGCCAATCGGATTTACGCTGGATGATGTGGAGGAATATGCGGAAAGCAGAGGGTTTGTATTTCCCGATATCAAGGAATGGCTGCCCGGCAAGGAATTGTTTTCCTTTGAGGACTTTTGTTCCTTTGTCAAAGAGATCGGTGCGGATGCAGACTCCACGAGGGAGAAACGTCAGGAATTAAAGAAAAAGATGCATCGATACGGGGATGGCAATAACTGTAAGAGAATCGTGGAAGCATTGCGGTTATAGGTGGATAGGAACTTGTTTTCGGTATTTTGGCACTTTTTTCTTCCCTCTCTATATAGATATGTGGTAAAATTTTTAATTACAGGTAATATTGATAATTATGGGAGGGACTTCAATGGACTTTGAATTGACAGCATCTATGATGTGCGCAAACTACGGGAATCTGGAAAAAGAAGTCAGAGATCTGGAAGCTGGTGGCATCGATTCTTTTCATATCGATATCATGGACGGCAGATATGTGCCGAACTTTGCCATGTCATTAAATGATATGAAATATATAGCTTCGGCGACGAATAAGCCGCTGGATGTGCATCTTATGATAGAACACCCAAACAACAATATCCACATTTTTTTGGATAACCTGCGCAAGGGTGATACGGTCTACATTCACCCAGAAGCGGAGTACCATCCTTCCACCACGCTGCAGAAGATCATCAATGCGGGGATGATACCGGGTATTGCCATCAATCCCGGTACCAGCATTGAGACAGTGATGGAGATGCTTGTCATCGTGAAGAAGGTGCTGGTAATGTCGGTGAATCCGGGTAATGCGGGACAGATGTACCTGCCTTATGTGGGGAAGAAGATCACGAAGCTGCTTGCCATCAAGGACGAGATGCATTTTGAAATTTATTGGGACGGCGCCTGCGGCGCGGACAAGATCATGCAGTATGCCCCCAGAGGCGTGAAGGGCTTTGTGCTGGGGACTACACTTCTTTTTGGGAAGAAAACACCTTATGGTGAGACACTAAAGAATATCCGGGAACTGCATTTTTAGGGATAATTTACGGACATAGCAGTCTGGGGTTGGACATAGACTGCTATGGGGGATAAAAATATGGTGACAGCGTTGGTTTTATCCGGTGGAACCGGGACAAGAATGGGTATCAATACGCCCAAGCAGTACATAGAGGTGATGGGCAGGCCAATCATTTCCTACTGCCTGCAGACGCTCCTTTCACATGAAAAGATTGATGCGGTGCAGATTGTGGCGGATCCCATGTGGCGGGAGACGATTCTGGGCGGTATGGAGTGCCTGCAGGACGACGGGAATGGTGGGGCTGTGCCGGAAAAGCTCAGAGGCTTCTCCGCGCCGGGCGAGAACAGGCAACTCTCCATCTTCCATGGACTGGAGGATATTCGAAAATATGCGGAAGAGTCAGACATCGTCCTGATTCATGATGCGGCCAGACCATTGCTGACGGCGGATATGATTACGGCGTGCCTGGACGCGGTGGCGGGGCATGACGGTGTGCTTCCCGTTCTGCCTATGAAGGATACGGTGTATTACAGCGAAGACGGCATAAGGGTTACGTCTCTTTTAGAGCGTGCCCGGATTTTTGCAGGACAAGCGCCGGAAGCCTTTGTGCTGGGGAAATATTATGATGCGAACACGAAGCTTTTGCCGGAGCGCATATTACAGATCAATGGTTCTACGGAGCCTGCGATCCTGTCGGGGATGGATATCGCTATGATCCCTGGGGATGAAGGGAATTTTAAGATTACCACGAAAGCGGATTTGGAGCGGTTCCAGGAGATTCTTTCCGCTTCTGAAGGAAGAGCATGAGAGAATCGCTGCCATTGGGCAGCGGTTTTTATGATAGAAAGAAAGGAAGAGTGCAATGAGGGCATGGGTACTGCATAATGTAGATGATTTAAGATTTGAGGAAATAGACTCTTCCGTAATAGGAGAGAATGAAGTCTTGCTTGCCGTGAAAGCGGCGGGAATCTGCGGCTCTGATATTCCCCGTGTGTTTTATACGGGAACCTACTCCTATCCGCTCATACCGGGGCATGAGTTTTCGGGGCAGGTGGAGGCAGTGGGAGCAAATGTGGATCCGAAATGGCAGGGAAAGCGAGTGGGAGTGTTTCCGCTGATACCTTGCGGGGAGTGTCTGCCCTGCAGCCGTGGCCAGTATGAGATGTGCAGACATTACAGCTATTTAGGATCCCGATGTGACGGAGGGTTTGCAGAATATGTGGCGGTTCCGGAGAAAAATTTGATTGCCCTGCCGGAAGAGGTGAGCTACGAAGAAGCGGCCATGCTGGAGCCTATGTCGGTAGCGGTTCATGCCATGAGGAAGATAGCACCGCAGCAGGAGGAGTGTATTGTGATCTGCGGATTGGGGACAATCGGACTTTTCCTGCTCATGTTTTTGATGGAGGCAGGGTATTCAAATGTTTTTGCCATCGGAAATAAAGAGTTTCAGAAGCAGATGGCGGTCAAGCTGGGTCTTCCTGCGGATTCCTTCTGCGACAGCAGGACGCAGGATGTGGAAAGGTGGCTGCTTGAGAGGACAGACGACAAAGGCGCGGATGTGTTCTTTGAGTGTGTCGGAAGAAATGAGACCGTGATGCAGGCGGTCGGGTTGACCGGTCCGGGTGGACGGATCATGCTGGTGGGCAATCCGGCCTCGGACATGACGCTTACTAAGCCGGTTTACTGGAAGATCCTGCGGAACCAGCTGACTGTTTTAGGAACATGGAATTCTTCCTTTACTCATACAGTGGATGACGACTGGCACTATGTGTTGGATAGACTGCAGGGCGGTCAGATGGCGCCTGCGGAAGTGATCACACACAGGTTTTCATTGGAGAAATTATATCAGGGATTTGAGATCATGCGGGATAAGCGGGAAGAATATGGAAAGGTGATGGGGATAATAGGGGAGTAGTCTCTTGCCTTTTCGGAGGCGTGTGTACTTTTTCTTGACGCCGCATGACAGCCACGATACAATAAACCTATCGGAGAAATTCTAACAGATGTGCGTTCAGCACGTTCATGGCAGTTTCTGTCGGATTTTTCTTTTTGAGATTGTGTAAGTATAGTGTTAAGTAGTTGACAGAAGTTATCATATGTGATAACTTCTTGGAAAGAGGTGTTGTAAATTTTTGATGTAGATTTCTATATGAAAAGCAATGGAAAAGTTCCGGTTTGCGATTTCTTGTATTCATTAGAACCAAAGCTGCGCGCAAAGGCATTTAAAGATATAGAATTATTGCGCATAATGGGAGAAGAATTAAGAGAACCCTATGTAAAACCAGTTAAAGGGAAAAATAATAAAGGTTTGTATGAGTTGCGTATACGATTTGCTGGTGATATTGCCAGGATATTCTATTTTACATATTGTAACAATAAATATGTATTGCTGCATGGATTTATAAAGAAGACGATGAAAACACCGATGCATGAAATAGAATGTGCGAGAAGGTATATGGAAGACTATAAAAGGAGAGTAAAGTTATGAGCAAGGCAGGAATCTCTTTTGAAGAAGTGAAAAAGGATATGCTTAAGGACAAGGAATTCAAGACAGAATATGAAAGATTAGAGTCCAGATATGAAGCGATCGAGCAGATTGTAAGAGCAAGAAAAGAGCAGAATATGACGCAAGAAGAACTTGCGAAAAGAGTCGGGACACAAAAAAGCAATATTTCTCGGCTGGAAAGCGGAAACTATAATCCGAGTCTGGATTTTCTTGTAAAGGTAGCGGAGTCGCTTGGGAAACATTTGAGCATACATTTAACATAGAGTTCAATTTCTCATGCTATCGCTTGAAACTTTCCCCGTTTTGTTATATGATATCAGATATCAATATATTTCACGGTAATTACGGATAGAGTACGGAGGACGATATAGATGAGCGAAAGCTATGTAGAATTATTGGTTGCGAGAAAACCGTCAGTGGCGATGCGTTTTTTGAAGATGCTTATGATCATGTTGACGGTGGCATTCGTATTGCTGCTGATAACTTTGCCGGGAGTAGTTGGCCTGTTTCTGGCAGCGATAGCGGGAGTAGGCGCTTATTTTGCCAATATGTACGCGAGTGTTGAATATGAGTACCTGTATGTGGACAAGGAGATCAGTGTGGACAAGGTGCTTGCGAAGAGTAAGAGAAAGAAGGCGGGCAGCTATACACTGGAGCAGATGGAGATTATGGCGCCTATGGGCTCCCATAGGCTGGATTCCTATAAGAACCGTCAGTTGAAGACGGTAGATTACAGTTCCGGTGAGGTACAACAGCCGGAAAAAAGATATATGATGGTGATGAATGACTGTCAGGTGATCCTGGAACCTAATGAGACTATGCTTAAGGCGATTCAGGATGTTGCCCCCAGAAAGGTCTTTCGTGATTAATAAGATCAGCGCAGAAGTATTTTTGCGCTGATACTTTTTATCTTTTTATCAACAGCAACATGACAACTTACATTACACGACAGGAGGAGAGACAATGGGTCAGATTATTGGAGAAGGCATTACTTTTGATGATGTGCTCTTGGTGCCGAGTTATTCTCAGGTGATTCCGAATCAGGTAAATCTGGTGACGAACCTGACAAAGAAGATCAAGCTGAATATTCCCATGATGAGTGCGGGAATGGATACGGTGACCGAACACAGGATGGCAATCGCCATGGCCAGACAGGGCGGCATCGGTATCATTCACAAGAACATGTCCATAGAGGCGCAGGCCGACGAGGTAGATAAGGTCAAGCGCTCTGAGAATGGCGTTATCACAGATCCATTTTCTCTTACCCCGGAGCATACACTGGGCGATGCCGATGCATTGATGGCTAAGTTCAGGATTTCCGGCGTTCCCGTTACCGAGGGCAGAAAGCTGGTCGGTATCATTACCAATCGAGATTTAAAATTCGAGACAGATTTCAAGAAGAAAATCAAAGAGTCCATGACCTCTGAGAACCTGATCACTGCCAAGGCGGGTATCACTCTGGATCAGGCCAAGGAGATTTTAGCGGCAGCCAGAAAGGAAAAACTTCCCATCGTGGATGACGATTATAATCTGGTGGGTCTTATTACCATAAAGGATATCGAGAAGACGATCAAGTATCCGCTTGCAGCCAAGGACAGTCAGGGCAGGCTTCTGTGCGGTGCGGGTGTGGGTATTACCGCCAACGTACTGGACAGAGTAGGAGCGCTGATCGACGCCAAGGTAGATGTGGTGGTGTTGGATTCCGCTCACGGACATTCCGAGAATGTGCTGAAATGTCTGCGGATGATCAAGGAAAAATATCCGGATCTGCAGGTGATCGCAGGCAACGTGGCTACGGGCGAGGGCACCAAGGCTCTGATCGAGGCCGGCGCTGACGCGGTCAAGGTGGGAATCGGCCCCGGTTCCATCTGTACCACCAGAGTAGTGGCAGGTATCGGCGTGCCGCAGATCTCGGCTATCATGGATGCTTATTCGGTGGCAAAAGAGTATGGCGTGCCGATCATCGCGGACGGTGGTATCAAATACTCCGGTGACATGACAAAGGCGATCGCGGCGGGCGGTGATGTCTGCATGATGGGCAGCATGTTTGCCGGCTGTGAGGAGAGTCCGGGCACTTACGAGCTCTATCAGGGCAGAAAATATAAGGTGTACCGCGGCATGGGCTCCATCGCGGCGATGGAGAACGGCAGTAAGGACCGCTATTTCCAGACCGACGCCAAGAAGCTGGTGCCGGAAGGCGTAGAGGGCCGTGTGGCTTACAAGGGCAGCGTGGAGGACACGGTGTTCCAGCTGATGGGCGGCCTGCGTTCCGGTATGGGATACTGCGGTACCGCTACGATAGAGGAATTGAAACAGAACGGCAGATTCGTGAAGATATCAGCGGCTTCCCTGAAGGAGAGCCATCCTCACGATATCCATATCACAAAAGAGGCGCCGAACTATTCTGTAGACGAGTGATAAGGAGAGTTATTATGGAAAAGAAAAATTTAGCTGAAGAGCTTGCGGGAAACAGTTACCCGGGCAGGGGCATTGTGATCGGCAGGTCGGCTGACGGGAAATATGCGGTGACTGCCTATTTTATCATGGGGCGCAGCAGCAACAGCAGAAACAGAGTGTTTGTGGAGGATGGCGAGGGTATCCGCACACAGGCATTCGATCCTTCCAAGCTGGAGGACCCCAGTCTGATCATCTATGCGCCGGTGCGCGTGCTGGGCAATAAGACGATCGTGACGAACGGGGATCAGACGGATACGATCTATGAGCTGATGGACAAGCAGCAGACCTTTGAACAGGCGCTGCGCACCAGAGAGTTTGAGCCCGATGCGCCCAACTATACGCCTCGTATTTCAGGAATCATGCATCTGGAGAACGGCGGCTACAATTATGCCATGTCCATCTTAAAATCGGCGGATGGAGATCCGGATTCCTGTCATCGGTTTACCTTTGCCTATCAGAACCCGAAGGCGGGGGAGGGACATTTTATCCACACCTACATGGGGGATGGAAATCCGCTGCCCAGCTTCGAGGGAGAACCGAAAAAAGTGGGGATCGAGGGAGACATCGACAGCTTTGGGCAGATGCTCTGGGAGAATCTGAACGAGGAGAATAAGGTGTCGTTGTTTGTGCGTTACATTGAGATTGCCACGGGGAAATACGAGACACGGATCTATAATAAAAACCTTTACGCATAGGAGAGAGTATAAACCATGAATGAATTGGAATTGAAATACGGCTGTAACCCGAACCAGAAGCCTTCCCGCATCTATATGGCGGATGGAAGCGAGCTGCCCATTCGGGTGTTAAACGGCAAGCCGGGCTATATCAACTTTTTGGATGCCTTTAACGGCTGGCAGCTGGTAAAGGAGTTGAAGACAGCTACCGGGCTTCCGGCAGCGGCTTCTTTTAAGCATGTATCTCCTGCGGGTGCGGCGGTAGGACTGCCGCTCTCCGAGGTGGAGAGAAAGATCTATTGGGTGGATGATCTGGATATGGAATTCACGCCCCTGGCAAACGCCTACGCCAGAGCCAGAGGTGCGGACAGGATGAGCTCCTTCGGAGATTTTATCTCCCTTTCGGATGTCTGCGATGCAGCCACGGCGAAAATCATCAAGAGAGAGGTATCCGATGGCGTGATTGCGCCGGGGTATGAGCCGGAGGCATTGGAGATCCTGAAGGCAAAGAAAAAGGGGAATTATAATGTCATTGAGATTGATGAGAGCTATGTACCCGCGTCTGTGGAGGTGAAGCAGGTATACGGGATCAGCTTTGAACAGGGCAGAAATGAATTAAAGATTGACGATGCCTTTTTTGACAATATTGTGACGGCGTCCAAGGATATGCCGGAACAGGCGAAGATCGATCTGGCCATTGCTATGATCACGTTGAAGTACACCCAGTCTAATTCCGTGTGTTATGTGAAGGGCGGACAGGCTATCGGTATCGGTGCGGGGCAGCAGTCCCGTATCCATTGTACCAGGCTGGCGGGCTCTAAAGCGGACAACTGGTTCCTTCGCCAGTCTCCTCAGGTACTCGGCCTGCAGTTTGTGGATGGCATAGGCCGGGCCGACAGAGACAATTCCATCGACTTGTATATTGGCGAGGATTACATGGATGTTCTGGCGGAGGGTACATGGCAGAAGATATTTAAGGAAAAGCCGGCGGTGTTTACCAGAGAGGAGAAGCGTGCGTGGCTGGATCAGATGAGCGGCGTGGCGCTGGGCTCCGATGCCTTCTTCCCCTTTGGAGACAACATTGAGCGCGCCTATAAGAGCGGCGTGAAATATGTGGCGCAGCCGGGTGGCTCCGTGCGGGATGACAATGTGATCGAGACTTGTAACAAGTATGGCATGACAATGTGCTTTACGGGGATCAGACTCTTCCATCACTAGAGAGTTTTTTGAAGGAATACGTACTGAACCGTGAGAGCGTAATTGATTTTTAGCGTAGAAAGTGATATGATTTAGACGTCGCACAAGAAAAACAAAGCACCGCCGCAGATAAAATAATCTGCGGCCAAAGCAGACATTTGTTTCTCTGCGACGATAACGAGCAAACGTCCGACGAAGGCGGACAAGGAGCGCGAAAGCGCGGGTTTGCGAGTGGAATAGATGCTGTAAAGATAAATTATTATATAAAAGGAGTGGAAAAGGGAAGATGAGCAAAAGTTTTGACGATCTGTTATCAAAGGTATCTGAGTGTAGTCTCAAGAAGGTTGCTGTTGCGGTTGCACAGGACAGCGCCGTGCTGGAGGCGGTAGTTGCGGCGAAAGAGCGCAATATCGCAGAGGCGATTCTGGTAGGTGATGCGGACAAGATCAAGGAAGTAGCCGCAGAGGATAACGTGGATATCAGCGGCTTCGAGATCATTGACGAGAAGGATAACTATACGGCGGCTCTGAAGGCGGTAGAACTGGTGCATCAGGGTAAGGCGGATATGTATATGAAGGGCCTGATCGATACGAAATCCTTCTTAAAGAGTGTGCTGGATAAGGAAGTGGGCTTGAGAACAGGCAAGGCATTGTCCCATGTGTGTGTGTTTGAGGTGGAAGGCATCGATCATCTTCTGTTCTTAACAGACGTTGCGTTTATGACCTATCCTACACTGGAAGATAAGGTACATATTATTGAAAATACGGTGGATGTCTGCCATGCCTGCGGCATTCCCAATCCCAAGGTAGCGCCTCTTGCTGCGGTAGAGGTAGTGAATCCGAAGATGCCGGTGACGGTGGAGGCGGAAGAGCTGACGAAGATGTGCGAAGAGGGTAAGATCACAGGCTGTGTGGTAGACGGACCTCTCTCCTTAGACCTTGCTATCGATCCGGAAGCAGCAAAGCACAAAGGCGCGGAAGGCAGAAAGATCGTGGGTGATGCCGATGTACTGCTCTTCCCGGATATCCATGCGGGCAATCTGGTATACAAGTGTCTGGTACATACCGCTAAGGTAAAGAACGGCAATATCCTGACCGGCACCAAGGCGCCTGTTATCCTGACCTCCCGTTCCGACGATTTTGAGACAAAGGTAAATTCGCTGGCGCTCGGCGCGGTTATGGCAGGTGCTATGGCAAAAATGAACTGATTGAAAACTAACTAGGGGGTAAATAAGCATGGCAGTAAAAAGTTTGATCATTAATCCCGGTTCCACATCCACAAAAATCGGTGTGTTCGAGGATGAAACTCTCCTATTTGAGGAGACTTTAAGACACTCTACAGAGGAGATTGCACAGTTTGAAAAGATTGTGGATCAGAAGGATTTCCGCAGAAAGATCATTGAGGATCTGCTGAAGGAGAAAAATTTTGATATCAAGTCTTTAAATATGGTGGTGGGCCGCGGCGGCATGTTAAAGCCCATTCCCGGCGGCACCTATGCGGTGACGGACGATCTTTTGGAGGATTTAAAGATCGGTGTGCAGGGGCCTCACGCTTCTAACTTAGGTGGTATTCTGGCGAGGGAGATCGCCGATTCCATTGGTGTTCCCTCATACATTGTAGATCCCGTGGTAGTGGATGAACTGGAGCCTGTTTCCAGATACTCCGGTGTGCCGGAACTTCCCAGAACCAGCGTATTCCATGCGCTGAACCAGAAGGCGGTGGCAAAGCGCTATGCGAAGGAGACAGGGAAGGCTTACGATTCCATGAATCTGATCGTGGTGCATATGGGCGGCGGTGTATCTGTAGGCGCGCATAAGCAGGGCCGTGTGGTAGATGTGTTTAACGCGCTGGACGGCGACGGCGCTTTCTCTCCTGAGAGAGCAGGTGCAGTGCCCAGCGGTGCACTCATAAAAATGTGCTTTTCCGGGAAATATACGGAGAAAGAGGTTTACAAGAAATTCGTGGGCGGCGGCGGTTTCAATGCCTACTGTAATACCAACGATATGCGTGATGTAGAAAAGATGGTACAGGGCGGCGACAAGAAAGCCGAGGAGATCAGAGAGGCTTTCATCACCCAGGTGGCCAAGGATATCGGGTCCATGGCCTGCGTTCTGCAGGGCAAGGTAGATCAGATCCTGGTGACTGGCGGTATCGCTTACGATAAGGTGGTGACCGGCGGCTTGCAGGAGAAGGCAGGGTGGATCGCACCTATGACTATTTATCCCGGTGAGGACGAGTTGATGGCGCTTGTACAAGGCGGCCTGCGTGTCCTGAACGGCGAGGAAGAGCTGAAGGTATATTGATGAAAAGAATTGAGATCAAGGAAAATGGAATCCTCATGTTGTTTGAGGTGACGGAGGAGCAGGAAATCAAGCTCCTCCATTTTTCTGCCGCGCCCTTTTCTGCGGCGGATATTTCGGAATGGGGCGGACTGGCTCCCTTTACGGTGGCGGAGGTGCAGGTGTCCGGCATAGACAGACCGGGAGAACGGCACGGTACGAAGTATGTGCGCACGGCACCGGGATATCGCTTGAAGCTGAAAGAGTTTCGGGATGACAGGAATGTGATTGGCAGAAAGCTGGAGGTGGCCATGGAGGATCCGGAAACCGGCCTTGCGGTCACCAGCCATTATCAGTTTTACGATGGCATTGCTGTAGTACGTGCCTGGACGACTCTCTACAACGGCGGTGGGGATGCGTTGGGAATCGAGTATGTCTCCTCCTTTGCGATTGCGGGCATTGAGAAGGAGGGGATGAGGCTTCCCGAGGAGAAACTGGAGCTTTGGATTCCCCACAACGGCTGGCAGAAAGAGCTGCACTGGAATAAATACCGCCTGGATGATCTGGGAATGAGCACCACGCAGCCGGAGGAGATCCGCAGAACTTCTAAGACCATCGGGGTAAGCAATGCGGGCAACTGGTCCACCAAAGAGTATATTCCCATGGGCTATCTTTACAATGCTGAAGTGGGCAGCTCTCTGTACTGGCAGATTGAACACAACGGCTCCTGGTATTGGGAGATTGCAGATCAGGACGGCCATCTGTATTTGAAGCTGAGCGGACCCACAGAGCATCAGTCCCACTGGTGGAAAAATCTCCTGCCGGGGGAGAGTTTTGAGAGCGTGCCTGTGGCGGTGGGTTCTTTGTTGGGGGGCTTTGACGAGGCGATGGAAGAACTGACCCGGTATCGTCGAGTCATCCGCAGACCCAATGCGGACAATGAAAAGCTTGCCGTTATCTTTAACGATTATATGAACTGTCTCTTCGGGGACCCTACCACGGAGAAGGAGCTGCCTTTGATCGACAAGGCGGCGGAGGCAGGCTGCGAGTATTTCTGTGTGGACGCGGGCTGGTACGCCGCGGGTCCCTGGTGGGATTATGTGGGAGAGTGGCTTCCTTCCAAGGAGCGTTTTCCGAATGGCTTAGAGGAGGTCATGGATTATATCCGGGCGAAGGGGATGATTCCCGGCGTCTGGCTGGAGATCGAGGTCATGGGGATCAAGTGCCCCAAAGCGGATCGGGTGCCCGACGACTGGTATTTTATCCGGCATGGGAAGAAGGTGTCGGACAGAAGCCGCTATCAGCTGGATTTCAGAAATCCTGCCGTGAGAGAGCACGCTACGGAAGTGATAGACCGACTGGTCAGAGAGTACCATGTGGGATATATCAAGATGGATTACAATATTGAACCGGGCGTGGGAACGGAGATCAATGCGGACAGTTTCGGAGAAGGACTGCTTGGCCATGAGAGGGCATATCTGAGCTGGCTGGACGGCATTTTTGAAAAATACCCCGATCTGGTCATCGAAAACTGCTCTTCCGGAGGCCTGCGGATGGATTATGCCATGCTTTCCCGCTACAGTATCCAGTCTACCTCGGATACGGAGGATTATGTCATGTACTCTACCATTGCAGCCAACGCGCCGGCGGCGCTGACGCCTGAGCAGGCGGCTATCTGGAGCTATCCGCTCAGACAGGGGGATGACGAGGAGGTCATCTTCAATATGGTGAACGCCATGCTCCTGCGCATTCACCAGAGCGGCCATCTGGCGGAGCTGGATGCAGGGCGGTTTGTCCTGGTGAAGGAGGGAATCGCTTACTATAAAGAGATTCGTGAGAATCTGCGGACGGGACTGCCCATGTGGCCCATTGGGCTTGCCGCTTATCAGGACGGCTGGGCGGCTTTGGCTGTCGTAAGCGGCCCGAAGACCTATCTGGCAGTTTGGCGCAGAGGCAGTCAGGAGAGCATGGTCGTACTGCCGCTCAAACACTTGAAGGAGAAGGATGTGGAAGCAGTGTGCGCTTATCCGAAGGATGGACGCGGATGCCGATACTCCTGGAATCGGACAGTAGGAGAGTTGACGGTGGAATTAACCGATAAAGTCAGTGCCAGAATTTTTGAAATAACCGAGAAATAGATGAAAGACCGAGTGTGCGTGGCATGTGCCCGTGCACTCGGTTTTGGGTTGAATTTACCTACTGTATCTGCTAGAATATAATTTAGTGTTTTGGTATGATGGGGATTTATGGAAAGAAAGGCATGCGCCTTTAGAACGGGCGTATGGGATCGAGGAAAATATGAGTGTAGTACAAAAAATATTTGGAACCCACAGTGAGCGGGAAATCAAGCGTATAAGCGGTCTGGTGGACCGGATCGAGGGCATGCGCCCTCAGATGATGGAGATGACGGATGAGCAGATGCGCGATAAGACGAAGGAGTTTAAGAAAAGGCTCTCTGAGGGAGAAACTCTGGACGACATTCTGCCCGAGGCCTATGCTCTTGTCAGGGAGGCGGCCCGGAGAGTTCTGAATACAGAGCATTACAGAGTGCAGCTGATCGGCGGCATTGTTCTGCATCAGGGACGTATTGCGGAGATGAGAACCGGTGAAGGTAAGACCCAGACCTGTCTTCTGCCTGCTTATCTGAATGCGCTGGAGGGCAAGGGCGTGCATGTAGTCACGGTCAACGACTATCTGGCGAAGCGTGATGCGGAGTGGATGGGACAGGTGCATGAGTTTCTGGGTCTGAAGGTGGGTTGTGTCTTAAACGACATGAAGTCCGAGGAGCGTCGGGAAGCTTATAACTGCGATATCACTTATGTGACGAACAATGAGCTGGGCTTTGATTATCTGCGTGACAACATGGTCATCTATAAGGAACAGCTGGTGCTCAGAAGCCTCCACTATGCGATCATCGATGAGGTGGACTCTGTGCTGATCGATGAAGCCAGAACGCCTTTGATCATATCCGGTCAGAGCGGCAAGTCCACGAAGCTCTATGAAGCCTGCGATATTCTGGCGAAACAGCTTACCCGAGGGGAAGACATGGAGGAGCTGTCCAAGATGGACGCCATCATGGGCATAGAGCAGGAGGAGACCGGAGACTTCATCGTCAATGAGAAGGACAAGGTGGTAAACCTGACGGCGCAGGGTGTTTCCAAGGTGGAGCGTTTCTTCCAGATCGAGAATCTGGCGGATCCGGAGAATATAGAGATTCAGCACAATATTATTCTGGCGCTGAGAGCGCACAACTTGATGTTCCGGGATCAGGATTATGTGGTGAACGATGATCAGGTCCTGATCGTGGACGAGTTTACCGGCCGTATCATGCCGGGGCGCCGCTATTCTGACGGTCTGCATCAGGCGATAGAGGCGAAGGAGCATGTGAAGGTAAAGCGGGAGAGCAAGACACTCGCGACCATCACGTTCCAGAACTTTTTTAATAAATTCGAGAAAAAGGCCGGCATGACAGGTACGGCGCTCACAGAGGAGAAGGAGTTCCGGGAAATCTACGGTATGGATGTGGTGTCCATTCCCACGAATAAGCCGGTGGCCCGTGTGGATCATCAGGACGCTGTGTACAAGACCCGAAAGGAAAAATTGACCGCGATTCTCCACGCAGTGCAGGAGGCTCACGCCAAAGGACAGCCTGTGCTGGTGGGTACGATCAACATCGACTCCTCGGAGGAGCTTTCCGGGATTTTTAAGAGAAATGGCATTGAGCACAAAGTATTGAATGCGAAGTTCCATGAGCTGGAGGCGGAGATTGTAGCCGACGCCGGTATCCACGGGGCAGTGACCATTGCCACCAACATGGCGGGCCGTGGTACGGATATCAAGCTGGATGAGGAGGCGAGAGCGGCAGGCGGTCTTATGATCATTGGCACGGAGCGCCATGAGTCCAGACGTATCGACAACCAGCTGCGCGGTCGAAGCGGTCGTCAGGGAGATCCCGGTGAATCCAAGTTCTTTATCTCTCTGGAGGACGATCTGATGAGACTGTTTGGCTCGGATCGTATGATCACCATGTTTAATGCGCTTGGCATCCCGGAGGGACAGGAGATTGAGCACAGTGCGCTGACGAAGGCTATCGAGACGGCGCAGAAGAAGATCGAGAATAATAACTTTGGTATCAGAAAGAGCCTGTTAGAGTACGATCAGGTCATGAACGAGCAGAGAGAGATCATCTACGAGGAGAGACGGCGAGTTCTGGATGGTGAGAGCATGCGTGATGCGATCTATAAGATGATCACTGATATCGCTGAGAACTGTGTGGACATTTGTATCGGAGATGATTCCGACTTCGAGGAATGGGATTACAATGAGCTGAATACGCTTCTGCTTCCTACGATCCCTTTGAGACCTGTGGATGCGTCCAGAGTTTTGAAGCCTAAGAAAAACAGTTTAAAGCAGCAGCTGAAAGAGGAGGCTGTCAAGCTTTACGAGAGTAAAGAAGCAGAGTTCCCGGAGCCTGAGGCGATCCGTGAGATTGAGCGCGTGATCCTCCTTAAGGTGATAGACAGAAAGTGGATGGATCACATCGATGATATGGATCAGCTTCGTCAGGGAGCAGGCCTGCAGGCTTACGGACAGAAGGATCCGCTGGTGGAGTACAAGCTGAGCGGTTACGATATGTTTGATGAGATGACACAGAATATCAAGGAAGAGACCGTGCGTCTCCTCTTCCGTGTGCGTATCGAGCAGAAGGTGGAGAGAGAGCAGGTGGCAAAGGTGACCGGCACCAACAAGGATGACACCCTGCAGAAAGGCCCTAAAAAGCGTATGGAGGCGAAGGTGTATCCTAACGATCCCTGCCCTTGCGGAAGCGGGAAGAAGTATAAGCAGTGCTGTGGGAGGAAATAGCGAGAGCAGCGGCACGAATGTTGTAAAAGTTTGCAAAAAATAAAAAGGTGGTGACGTTAGGTGGTAGAGTTAGATAATATGAAATCGGAGCTTTTGGCATACGAAAGCCCCCTGGCGGAAGTGAGGGATTCACTTTAACTTAGCAGATAAAGTGAAGCGGATCGAAGAGCTTGACATGGAGATGCAGGCTCCGGATTTCTGGGATGACCCCGAGAAGTCGAATCAGAAAATGCGGGAGGCGAAAGGCCTCAAGGATATTGTGGAGACGATGGACGGGCTCTCCGGTCAGTATGAGGATATCCTCACCCTGATCGAGCTGGGCTACGAGGATAACGATCCTGCGATCATTCCGGATATCGAGGAGGAGCTGACTTCTTTTAAGGCGACCTTTGAGAATATCAGGATCAGTACCCTTTTGTCGGGAGAGTATGACAGAAACAATGCAATTTTAAAATTAAACGCGGGTGCGGGCGGCACGGAGAGCTGCGACTGGTGCAGTATGCTCTACCGCATGTATACCAGATGGGCGGAGCGTAAAGGTTTTTCGTTGGAGGTGATCGACTATCTGGACGGCGACGAGGCGGGTATCAAGTCCGTGACTTTCCAGATCAATGGTGAGAATGCCTACGGCTATCTGAAATCGGAGAAGGGAGTGCACCGTCTGGTGCGGATCTCGCCCTTTAACGCGCAGGGTAAGCGTCAGACCTCCTTTGTGTCTCTGGATGTGATGCCGGACATTGAGGAAGATGTGGATGTAGAGGTCAGGGATGAGGATATCCGGATCGACACCTACCGAAGCAGCGGCGCGGGCGGTCAGCATATCAATAAGACTTCCTCGGCTATTCGTATTACCCATTTCCCTACGGGAATCGTGGTGACCTGCCAGAATGAGCGCAGCCAGTTCCAGAATAAGGATAAAGCCATGCAGATGCTGAAGGCGAAGCTCTATATGCTGAAGCAGGAGGAAAATGCGGAGAAGCTGTCGGATATCCGCGGTGACGTGAAGGAGATCGGCTGGGGCAATCAGATCCGTTCCTATGTCATGCAGCCATATACTATGGTGAAGGACCATCGGACGAACGAGGAGTCCGGAAACGTGGATGCGGTGATGGACGGCGCGATCGATCCCTTTATCAATGCATATTTGAAATGGATTAACGCTTAAAAAAGAGGCTGCTTACGAAGCAGCCTCTGTGTTATTTTGGATCAGATCCAGAAAGAATGCAGCCTGCGTGGCAGCCATGTAGGGGAGCACCCATAACAGTGCAATGCCGCAGGAGAGAAATCCCAAAAGCATGAGCGGAATAAAACTCACATAGAGATAAAAGAGCCTGCCCTTGTGGTGTACCATGAGCCGCCGGCTCTTTTGTAACAGTTCCTTTGCCGTGTACTGCGGAAAATCATGGAGCAGATAAAAAGCCTGCGCATAAAAGAGCGCTAGCATGACCGAAACCACCCCTGACAGGATCAGGGAGAGGGAGTAGGGCAGCATGAGATCCATTATTTTATCCATTTGGACCGCAGAGGGCGCCACAGGAGAAAAAAGCAGGTCGTTCTGATAGCTTACGGTATAAGAGCTGATCTTGTAATTCAGGATGATCTGCGGCAGATTGGCCAGGTAAGTGATGAACGAGATCCATGCCTGGATCACGATGGCCTTATCGGGACAGAGCTGGAAGCCGTAGAACATGTCTCCCACGCTGACCGGCCGTCCGCAGATGATCTTTAAATAGAGATAGCAGGAGCCTGAGGTGAACAAACCCGCCAGGACAGATACTAAAAACATGATGACATAGTAGATCACTGTGCCGATCACGGTCTGAAGATTCACGAGAAGCGTCACTGCCATCGATATCATACCCATCAGAAGGGCAAGGATCATGTAGGCTCCGATCGCGGTACCGTAGTGGCCAAGCAGATGTTCTCTGGCGGAGGCCTTCAATTCTGCAGAGGATTTAAACTGCTTCATCATAGTTCATCCCCCGGTATTTATTGACGGCATCGGAAGCCTTCATTTCCTTCTGATACGGATTGTCTTCGTTAAAATATTTAATCTGGGTGGCAGTGGTGCCGCCTGAAACATAGGTGCGCCCGCACTCCGGACAGACCGCCGTGTGGATAGACACATTGCAGGATACGACCTTGCCGTTATTTTCGGCAGCCTTCTGGTAAGCATTGCTCACATGCTCCTGCTCATGACTCATGACCCGAGCCGCTGCAGACTTCGGGTCGATGTGGGCAGCCGCCTTGAAGGAGACATCTCCCTCGTCGGAGCCGTCCTGATATTTGCGGTTTTTACAGGTCTCGCACTCTGCGGGAGAAGACTTCCTGCCTGCCTGTTTCTCGATGGATTCGCCGGGATTTTTGATAACAACGGGAGTATAATCTGAAGTTCCCATAATAGGAGAAATCGTCATAAAATCACCCTGCCTTTCTCTTCATTTGATATCTATTCTTTATCGTCTATATTATTCCACGCCAAACATTTCATAAAATTCTTCCATCATCTCATCGTAGGAGACACCGTACTGCTCTTCGCAGGCTTTGTTCACCTCTTTTTGAAATTCCGGTGAGAGGTTAGGAAGAGCAAATACCAGGCAGATCGCGGATACACACAGCATGATATCCAGCGACAGTCCTACGATACAGCAGATCAGTCCTGCCTTGGCCTTGCCGGCCAGACGCTTCGCACTGCCCCTTGACAGGATGGCCAGAACAATGCCCACGCCGCCCAGTAAAAAGGGGATAGTAAACTGTAGGACCAACATACTTGCCAGTGTGATGATGCCAAGGATCATGGATGCTGTTGCCATGCTGTCACCCTTGGGTTTCCCGAGATACGGCTGCATGGGTGCACCGTAGGGCGGATAAGGCGGATAGCCGTTCGGGCCGCCTTGTGGATTTTGTGGTTGATAGTCCATAGTACCTGCCTCATTTCCTGAAAATAGTTACTGTAATATAAAGTAGGCTATAATTATGATTAGTGTACCACAAGTGCGTAAAAAAAACCAGAGGGTATAGACTGAATGGACATTTTCTTTGTTTTATGTCATAATGAATTCATGCTATAAGTAACAGGGAGTGAGCTATGAGGGAAAATGCGAAAAATAATCTGCTTTATCTGATGTTTGTTTTAGGCGTGATATTCCTTCGTGTGTTTTATATTACTAAAGTGAAAGGACCATTTGTCTGGACCGATGAGCTGGGTTATTGGGGGCATGCGGCTAACCTGACCGGGAACAGTTGGGCGGGTGTGATGAATGGCCTGGCCTGGTATGCTTTTGGATACAGTTTATGGCTGGTGCCGCTGTTTCTCATTACAGATCAGGTGCTTCTTATGAGCAGGCTGGCGGTGCTCTTGAATGTAATTTTCTCGGTGCTTATCTTTTGGCTGGCTGTGAGAGTGATCCGCAGACTGTCAGACTCGTCGGATCCTTTTTTTGTGGGAGCGGCAGCGTTTGCTGCGACTTCCTATTCAGCGTTGCTCTTTCAGTCTTATATCACCTGGGGAGAAACGCTTATCTCACTGCTGGCATGGGCTATTCTTTATGTCATGCTGTGTTTAGAGGAAAAACCTACCCTGGGGAAGAGCCTGTTGCTGGGATTTCTTTTGGGATATGCCTACATGGTGCACAATCGAATGCTTGCTGTGATCGGTGCGGTGTTGGTGACGCTTTTGGTTCTGGTCTTGATAAAGAAACTGCCTGTGAAGTATCTGTTTGGCGTCTTTTTGACGCTGGCTCTCGTCTTTGGGATTTATCTTGTGTTGAAACAGGAACTGCGGTCGCTGATTCTGACAGATCAAGAGCTGAGAAGGCTGGGGATAGAAACAATGATCGGTAAGGCAAATACGCTGGAAGATCAGATGCAAAAGATCAAAAGCCTGTTTACAGTACAGGGAATGAGTCTCTTTTTAAAAAATCTGGCAGGGCAGGTATGGCACTTCCTGTCGGTATCTTATCTGTCGGCAGGACTTGGCGTCCTATTATGTTTGGATGGGCTGGCAGCGATTTTTCAAAAAAGAGAGCAGAGGCTGCTTAGTTTGTACCTGCTGCCGCTTCTCATGCTGGCGGCTACCATAGCTATGACGGCGTTGTTTTTTATCGAAGCAGGCGCGGACGGCGAAAGAGTGAGGATCGACACCTACTTCTATGGGAGATATAATGATGTTTTTGTGCCATTCTTTGTGGCGGCGGGTTTGTGCTTTTTGAGAGGGTATGCAGAAGGGAGCCATCGTGTAAGATACGGGGTGGCGGCCTGTGTGGGTATTTATCTGGCGGCGTCCCTTGTCGTTTACCGGCAGGTGGGACAGATTACGGATTTTTATCTGAATACGGTGTCGGCGGTGAGTATTTATACGTTCCACTGGCTGGGAGAGTTTGCAGTCTGGAAATGTATGCTTATGGCGGTGAGTGTGGGCGTGATCCTTCTGGCAGCTACGGCGTTTGGTCGCGGGAAGGGATTTTGGAAGGCGGCGTACGGCATGCTGTGTCTGATGCTTGCCCTGCTCTTTGCAGCTACGGCATTTTCCTGTATGAGGGCAGTGATACGGGGAGAGAATGATTATATTGGGCAGCAGGCGGCCCTGTATGAATATCTAAATGAAAACACGTCGCGGGGAGAGATCGTGTACACCTTGTCCCGGGGAAAGCCGGCTTATGATCTGCAGACCAGGCTGGTGGATAAGCAGGTGATCCCGATCGAGGTTTCTATGGTGGAGCAGGTGGCGGAAGGAAGTTACCTGGTGCTTGCCGGGGAGGATGTTTCCCTGCTTGAGACGATAGCCTTTGAGTCCTGTGCGGAGACGGCGGATTATGCAGTCGTCAAAAAAACAGGACAGGCAGTAAAGTGACTGGGAGGAGTGTAGAGATGAAACTGATTATTCAGATACCATGTTATAACGAGGCAGAGACACTGAAGATAGCGCTGGATGCTCTGCCGAAGGCAATCCCGGGGATTGATGTCATAGAGTATCTCATCATCAACGACGGCAGCAGTGATGATACGGTAGCTGTGGCCAGAGAATGGGGCGTGCATCATATCGTAAATTTCCGGTGCAATAAGGGACTGGCTATGGGCTTTAGTGAGGGTATCAACGAGGCTCTGCGGCAGGGGGCGGACATTATTGTCAATACGGATGCGGATAACCAGTATTGTGGAGAAGATATTGTTAAGCTTGTGCAGCCTATTCTGGAGGAACGGGCAGACATCGTGATCGGGGAGAGACCGATTGACTCTATCAGTCATTTTTCTCCGATCAAAAAGAAGCTGCAGCATTTAGGTTCCTGGTTTGTCAGAGTGGCATCTCATACGGATATTCCGGACGCTCCCAGCGGTTTCCGGGCAATCTCAAGAGATGCGGCTATGCGGCTGCATGTGATCAATGAATATACTTACACGCTGGAGATGATCATTCAGGCCGGTCGGGAGAAGATGGCGATCACCTCTGTGCCAATTCGGACAAATGCTGAATTAAGGCCTTCGCGGCTGTTTCACAGTATGACTTCCTATATCAAGAAATCGGGTCTTACCATCATTCGTGCGTTTATGATGTATAAACCTCTTAAATTTTTTGGTATCATAGGCAGCATTCCCTTTTTGATTGGTGTGCTCCTGGGTATCCGGTATCTGATCTATCTGGCGGTGGATCCCACAGCCGGACATGTGCAGTCTCTGATTCTGGCGGCTGTCATGCTGCTGACAGGAGTGCAGACCTTTGTGGTGGGACTTCATGCGGATCTGATCGCTGCCAACCGCAAGATGCTGGAAGAAGTCAAGTATCATGTGAAGAAGTTGGAATATGACGAAGAGAAAGAGAAGGACAAGGATTGATGTTTTCGGAATATATCTTGAAGATGGCGCCACGTGTGCTCACACAGGTGGACAGGGACAGGCATTCGAAAAATTACGGAGATTGCGACAGAAACCACTGGCATCTGAAAGTGCGGGATTTTTCTTCCGCAATTTTGCAGCAGACGGGACTGAGCCTGGCGCTTTTATACCAGACGGATTTTGAGGGAAATCTTTTTTATGAAAGGGAAGAGGTAAGAGAGTGGGCCGAGGCTGCGGTACATTACTGGTGTTCCATACAGCTTAAGGACGGCAGCTTTAATGAATATTATCCCCATGAACACGGTTTTCCGCCGACAGCTTTTTCTCTGTATGCGATGTGTGAGGTTTACAGGCGGCTGGCTATGAAGGATGAGAAGGTGCTGCGGGCTTTTCGCAAAACAGCCCGTTATCTGACGCAGCATATAGAGGAAAAGGCATATAATCAGGAGATCGCGTCTATCACAGCTCTGTATGCGGCTTATCGGATCCTGCAGGAAGATTGGATCCTGGAGGGAATGGAGAGAAAACTGGATCGGATTTTGAAGCTGCAGTCCAAGGAAGGGTGGTTCTCGGAATACGGCGGGGCCGATGTCGGGTACATGAGTGTTTCTCTCGATATGCTGGCAGAGTATTACATTATGAGTCAGGATGAGAGAGTCCTGGAACCTTTAGAGCGAATGGTGGATTTTCTGCAGTATTTTGTTCATCCGGATGGGACGGCGGGCGGAGAGTATGCATCCCGGAATACCATCTATTTTCTGCCGGGAGGTCTGCAGACTATGGCCTGTCTGGGTAATGCCACGGCGGAGGCTATGATCCAAAAACTTTATCAGGATACGGACAGAGTGTTCTACTTTATGGATGCGGTGGATGACCGCTATTTCTCCCATTATATTCTGCATTCTTTTCTCCGGGCGCTGGCGGCCAGAAAGGCTTTTTCGGGAAGCTTTCAAAGAGCGGCGCTGCCTTATGAAAAGGAGCAGGAGAGATATTTTGAAGAAGCGGGTATTCTCTGCTGTACCCGGGGCGGGCGTTATGTGATCGTCGGCGCAAAAAAGGGCGGCGTTGTGAGAGCGTTTGATGGGCAGACAGCGTGCTTTGAGGATTATGGATATCGGGTGAAGGCCGGGGAGGGCCGTGTGGCGGCCACCAACTGGCAGAGTGCAAATACGCGGGTGAGCTATGCGGACCATGAATTGCGGATATCGGGGCATATGAATCTGGTCAAACAGAAGGTGGCTACGCCGATCATGCTGATGGGCCTGCGGGGCGTGTCTGCGGTAGTGGGCAATAAGATCATCGGAATGCTCAAGCGGATGATCATTCTGGTAGATAAGGAGACGGATATTGCCTATGAGAGACGGATTGAGATAAAAGAGGATAAAATACAGATCACAGATGTGGTTGAGAGCCCTGACCCGATCAATTTGGAGTGTGCAGATCCCTTTTCTCTGCGGCATGTGGCTTCGGGCAGATTTTTTGTAGTGTCTGATCTGGGGAGACACAGTCGAAAGAACTATCCCGGTGTGCGAAAGATATGTATACAGAGAGAGTATCGATTCGGAAGTCAGAGAGTGGATGAGAAAGTAGTGGAGTGATATGGCGGCAATCGAGCTGGAGCAGAGAGTGATAGAACGGGAATTATGCACGGGATGTGGCACTTGTATGGGCGTATGCCCTACGGGTGCCATTCGCTATGAAAACGATCGGATCCGAGTGGATCATGACCGGTGTATTCAGTGTGGCAGATGCTATAGAGCATGTCCGGGTGAATCTTTTCCGATGGAAACGTTTTCGCAGGAAGTGTTTGGAATGTCCTATGAACCGCAGGAGACATTGGGACATGTTTTGGAAATATGGAATGTGAAAGCCACTGATAAACAGAACAGAGAGCAGGGAGCATCGGGCGGTGCGGTCACACAGCTTGGTATCGATCTTTTGGAGAGCGGTGAGGTGGAAGGCGTTGTGGCGGTTCGAGCCAGCCGGGAGAATCCCTGTGAATTTGAATCCTTTATTGCAAGGAACCGCGGGGAACTGCTGGGAGCCGCACGGTCGAAATATGTGATTCTGCCGGTCAACCAAATTTTGGAAGAGATCCGTAAGGAAAAGGGCAGAATTGCCTTTGTAGGACTTCCCTGTCAGGTACAGGGCCTTCGTAAGGCAATGGCGCAGGATGAGGTGCTGCAGGAGAAGATTGCGGTGATCATTTCCCTGTTTTGCGGATTTAATATGGAGAGGAAAGCGACAGAGTATCTGATTAGAAAGAGCGGCATTCCGAATGGACAGATTCAGGAACTGGACTATCGAAAGAAAAGAGCGGGAGAGACCGGATTTTATGTGGCGGGAAAAAATGGCAGAACTTTTTTTCTTCCCAAGCATGGTTATACCTTCCTGAATCTTCTGTATGCACCAAAACGGTGCTGGAAATGCTTTGATTACAGCGGTGAATTTGCAGATCTTTCGGTGGGAGATGCGTGGGAGGAGGCAGGCGGCACATCGCGCGTGATCGTGCGCACTGAGAGGGGCAGGCAGTTTTTGGAACGTTCCGTGCAGAGAGGCACGCTGCAGGCAGCGCTTTGCGAGGCGGAGAAAATCAAGAAGACACAGAAAATGGTAACGGTCTATAAAAAGAAGGTGATCGACATCCGGGCGGCACGGATGCGAACCTTTCCGGAGTATGGGATCATGCTGCCGAAGAGCCGGGGAAAAGAGCGGTTGTACGGCTATGCGCTTTATCTTATCTTATCCTTTTTTAAAACCGGACCGGGAAGAACTCTGGCGAGATGCCTTCCGCTGCAGCTGTTTTCAAGAGTCAGTGCACGCCTGAAGAGAAAGGAAATCCATTGAAAAAGATAACATTATTTGAAAAGAAAGAAGCTATGAGATACGCATTCTGGGGTGTTGTGACAGTGGGGGTGAACTACCTCAGTTATCTGCTGTTACAGCTTTTTATGCCCTATCAGGCGGCAAATCTGATCAGTATTGTGATGACGAAGGTGTTTGCCTACTGTACGAATCGGAAGTTTGTCTTCCGTTCGCAAAATGGCCCGAGAGAGCAGATCAAGGAGATTATCCGATATATTCTGAGCCGTGGACTGACGGGTGTGGTGGATTTCTTCGGTCTGATCCTTCTGACGGAAACGATCTTGCCGGATGACCGGGTGGGCAAGATCATTATGATAGGTGTCACGACGGTGATGAATTATTTTCTGGGAAAAATTTTTGTGTTCAAGTCATCTGAGAAGGATTGAACAGTTTTTGTGGCGAATTTCGAAAAAATCCTGTATAATAAAAATGTTGGTGCCTCAGAGCACATAAAAACTTTACCACATTGAAGTGATAAAGGCAAAGCGGAGTAAAGACAGAACCATGGATATCATTTTAAAACTGAAAGAGGAACTGAAGGTAGAAAAATGGCAGGTGGAGGCGGCAGTCTCGTTGATCGATGAGGGCAATACGATTCCCTTTATCGCCCGTTACCGGAAGGAGGCGACGGGGTCTTTGAATGATGAGGTACTGCGGGATCTCCATGAACGGCTCACTTATCTGCGCAATCTGGAGGAGAAGAAGCAACAGGTTTTGAGCAGTATAGAGGAGCAGGGCAAGCTTACCGATGAGCTGCGTGCCCGGATCGAGGAAGCTCAGACCATGGTAGTGGTGGAGGATCTCTACAGGCCCTACCGGCCGAAGCGCAAGACCCGCGCCAGTGTGGCGAAGGAGAAGGGGTTAGAGCCTCTGGCAGAGTTTATACTCACCCAGGAGACCACAGAACCCATCGAGACGGAGGCTGAAAAGTATATCCACGAGGATGAGGATCCTGCCAAGGCGGTCAAGACGGCGGAGGAAGCCGTGCAGGGAGCAAAGGATATCATCGCGGAGCGGATTTCCGATGAGGCCGATTACCGTATCTATATCCGGGATATCACGATGAAAGAGGGAAAACTGGTAAGCGCCGCCAAGGATGAGAAGGCCGAGAGCGTCTATGAGATGTATTATCAGTATGAGGAGCCTCTTGGCAAAGTGGCGGGACATCGGGTGCTTGCCATCAACCGTGGAGAGAAAGAAAAGTTTTTGACCGTGAAGGTGGAGGCGCCCACGGACCGCGTCTTACAGTTTCTCCGGACGAAGACGATTATTAATGACAACCCTGTCACATCCCCGATTTTGGAGGAAGTGATCGCTGACAGCTATGACAGATTGATCGCTCCGGCCATCGAACGGGAGAGCCGCAACGATCTCACCGAGAAGGCGGAGGACGGCGCTATTTCCGTATTTGGTAAAAATCTGGAACAGCTTCTCTTGCAGCCGCCCATCCGTGGCAAGGTGGTGCTTGGCTGGGATCCGGCTTTCCGCACAGGCTGTAAGCTGGCGGTGGTGGATGAGACGGGCAAGGTTCTGGACACAAAGGTGATCTATCCCACAGCGCCCCAGAATAAAGTAGAGCAGTCTAAAGCAGAACTGAAAAAACTGATCAAAAAATACAATGTATCTCTGATCTCCGTGGGAAACGGTACGGCTTCCCGGGAGTCCGAGCAGGTGATCGTGGAACTGATCAAGGAGCTGGACGTGCCGGTACAGTATGTGATCGTCAACGAGGCGGGAGCCTCCGTCTACTCGGCAAGCAAGCTGGCCACGGAGGAGTTCCCGAATTTCGATGTAGGACAGAGAAGCGCGGCGTCCATCGCCAGAAGGCTGCAGGATCCGCTGGCGGAGCTTGTGAAGATCGATCCCAAGTCCATCGGCGTGGGACAGTATCAGCACGATATGGATCAGAAGAAGCTGAGCGAAGCGCTTGGCGGCGTGGTGGAGGACAGCGTGAACCGGGTGGGAGTGGATCTGAATACAGCTTCCGCATCTCTTTTGGAATATGTCTCCGGCGTGACGAAGGTGATCGCCCGCAATATCGTGGAATATCGGGAGACGAACGGGCGCTTCCGCAACCGGCAGCAGCTTTTGAAGGTGGCCAAGCTGGGACCAAAGGCATTCGAGCAGTGCGCAGGCTTCCTGCGCATCGCGGACGGGGATAATCCGCTGGATGCCACCAGCGTACATCCGGAATCCTACGAGGCGGCAAAGCACCTTATGGAGAAGCTGAATCTGACCATGGAGGACGTGAAGGAGGCCCAGAAAAAGACAGCGGCACAAAAGAAGGCGGCTCCGGCGAAAGAGAAGAAGCCCCGTCAGAAAAAGATCGTGATCCGCAANACNGACACNGCNATGGGTAAGGCGCTGGCNGCGGCCATGGGCGGTATGGACAGNCTGGGCGGNGACACNGATNTAAATGACACGAATGTCACATCTNCNCAGAGCGGGAATGACGGCAAAACGGCNGTCAGCAATCTGGCNAAGAAGGTGAAGGATAAGAANAAGCTGGCNGAGGAGNTGGGCATCGGNGAGATNACNCTGATGGATATCCTGTCGGAGCTGGAAAAACCNGCCAGAGATCCCAGAGATGATATGCCGGCNCCGATCCTTCGAAGCGANGTGCTGGATATGAAGGACTTAAAGCCCGGCATGATCNTGAAAGGAACGGTCAGAAACGTGATCGANTTCGGTGTGTTCGTGGATATCGGCGTGCATCAGGANGGCNTGGTTCACATCTCNCAGATCACGGACCGCTATATCAANCATCCGNTGGAGGCNGTCAGCGTGGGCGATGTGGTNGATGTGCAGGTNCTCACNGTGGATGTGGCGAAAAAAAGAATTGGTCTNACNATGAAATTGAAGTAAAGGAGTTTNGTTATGNTNAAGTACATTGTGAAAAGAATTTTGCTGGCGATCGTGACGATCTGGGCGGTTGCCACNCTCACCTTTTTCCTGATGAATCTGGTGCCCGGCGGCCCGTTCTTATCNGAAAAGGCGATCAGTCCTCAGGCCACGGCGGCTCTGGAGGCAAAGTANGGNNTGGATAANCCCATGTNCCAGCGCTATCTGACGTATATGACAGATGCGCTGCACGGGGATTTCGGTGACAGCCTGAAACAGAGNGGCCGTACCGTAATGTCNATTATCGCCATGAAGTTTCCCGTATCGGCGAGAGTGGGCGGAATNTCCGTGCTGGTNGCTCTGATCCTNGGCATTCCGCTNGGCAGCATCGCNGCCCTGAAGAGNGGNAAGGCAGCGGACAGTGTGATCAGTGTGATAGCGACNTGCGGTATCGCNGTGCCNAGNTTCGTGATCTGTACGGTGCTCATGTATTTNCTGGGCGTCAAACTGGGNCTTCTGCCNACCATGGGTCTGCAGAGTGCGAANCANTATATTATGCCGGTGATCGCGNTGTCNTTCTATCCGACGGCATACATTATGCGNCTGATGCGGTCCTCCATGCTGGANGTGCTGGGGCAGGANTACATGCGNACNGCCCGGGCAAAGGGTCTGGCGGGNGGCAAGATCCTCTTTAAGCATGCGCTCAGAAANGCGATCCTGCCGGTNGTCACCTATGTGGGGCCCATGCTTGCCTATACGATCACGGGCAGCTTTGTGGTGGAAAAGATATTTGTNATNCCGGGNCTGGGCGGTGAGTTTATCACAGCCATCAACGGGCGTGACTANACCCTGATCATGGGAACGACGATCTTTTTGGCGACCCTCGTTATCGTGATGAATGTGATTGTGGATATTGTCTACAAGATCGTGGATCCCAGNATNAAACTNAAGTGATAACACTGNAAATCAGCAACAGAAAGGCATGATAATACAATGAAAGAAAATCCTTTAAGTTTTCAGTTAAAACTCAATCCGGAAGATTTTCTTCCGGCAACGGACGAGGAGAAACAGAGCCAGATCATCATGCGGGAGAGCGTGAGCTTCTGGAAGGACGGCATGCGCCGCCTGAGAAAGAACAAAGTAGCCATGGTATCTCTGGTGGTGATCATTGTGGTGATGATCTTTTCCTTTATCGTCCCNTCCTTCTATCCTTATACTTATAAGGAGCAGATGAAAGGNGCAAACAATCTGGCGCCCATGCAGTATTCCGCGGAGGANCAGGCCAGGATCGATGCGGGTGAGAAGGTTTTCCCCCATATTTTCGGCACGGACAAGATGGGACGCGACTACGCAATCCGTGTGATGATGGGAAGCCGTATCTCCCTGCTGGTAGGTCTGATCGCCACGGTCATTATTCTGATCATCGGCTCCGCCTACGGTTCCATTGCGGCCTTTTTCGGCGGCTGGGTAGATCTGGTGATGATGCGGATCGTGGATATCATCTATACGATCCCGGATATCCTGCTGATCGTACTGCTGTCCTTTACTTTAAAAACCCCTCTGGGNAATTTGGCGGAAATGTCNGCCTTTGCATGGCTNAAGGTGGTGGGGGAAAATCTGGTNAGTATCTTCGTGGTGTTTGCACTGCTCTACTGGGTGGGTATGGCCCGCATGGTCAGAAGTCAGATCCTTATGTTAAAAGAGAGCGAGTATGTCACGGCGGCGAGAGCGCTGGGTGTGAGCAGCGGGCGTATNATCAAAAAGCATCTGCTGACAAACTGTATCGGTACGNTGATNGTGACCACCACGCTGCAGATTCCCTCCTCCATCTTTACAGAGAGCTTTTTGAGCTTTCTGGGATTGGGTGTGGCGGTGCCGCTGCCCTCGTTGGGGAGTCTCGCCAGCGACGCGTTGAACGGTATCAATACATACCCTTATCTGTTGTTTATCCCGGCTGTTTTGATCAGCTTGATCATNTTAAGCTTTAACCTGCTTGGCGACGGGCTCAGAGACGCNTTTGACCCGAAGCTGAAAAACTAGAATAGGGAGGNGTNGAAAGAATGNCAGAATATCTTGTAGATATCAAAAATGAAAAACTTTCTTTTTTTACTCCCGCAGGGGAGGTCAAAGCGCTGAACGATGTCTCGATCCACCTGAGGGAAGGNGAAGTCCTTGGAATCGTGGGAGAGAGCGGCTCCGGNAAATCCGTCACGGCNTATAGTCTGATGGGGCTGACGGCCCATCCGGGCAAGCTGATCGGCGGNCAGCTNNACTTCAACGGNCATCAGGTCGAGAATATGACGGAGAAGGAGATGCGGCAGATCCGCGGCAATGAGATCTCCATTATCTTTCAGGATCCCATGACCAGTTTAAATCCGGTCTATACCATCGGCAATCAGATCATCGAAGTGATCAGGCTGCATACGGATAAGTCGAAGCAGGAGGCCAAAGCGCGTGCCAGAGAGCTTTTAGAGCTGGTGGGCATCAATGAGCCGGATCGTCGTTTGAAACAGTATCCCCATGAACTTTCGGGCGGTATGCGCCAGCGTGTGATGATTGCCATCGCTCTTGCCTGTGAGCCCAAGCTTCTGATCGCGGACGAGCCTACCACGGCCCTTGACGTGACCATTCAGGCACAGATCCTGGAGCTGATGATGGAACTCAAGGATAAGCTGGGCATGGCCATCATCATGATCACCCATGATCTGGGCGTGGTGGCGAGTATGTGCGAGCGTATTGCGGTTATGTATGCGGGCAGGATCGTGGAGTACGGCACGGCGGACGATATTTTCTATCATCCGAAACATCAGTATACGAAAGGATTGATTCGTTCGATCCCCAGACTGGATACCAAGGAGCATGAGCGGCTGATCCCCATAGAAGGAACGCCGGTGGATCTCTTGAATCCGCCTGCAGGCTGCCCCTTTGCACCCCGCTGTGATGCGGCTATGCAGATCTGTCTGCGGGAAATGCCGCCGGTGACCACCTTTGACAGGGTGCATTACACACAGTGCTGGCTGAACCAGAAGGAAGAGATGGAGAAAGGAGCGTCCCATGAGTGAGCATTTGATTGAAGTAGAGCATCTGCGCCAGTACTTTCCGGCGGGAGGCTTTGGAAAAAATAAAAAATATATTCGGGCAGTGGATGATGTTTCTTTCTATATAGAGAAGGGAGAGACCCTCGGTCTGGTGGGAGAGTCGGGCTGCGGCAAGACCACCACGGGACGTGCCATGCTGCGCTTGTATGAGCCTACAGGCGGCAGATTTACCTTTGACGGGGACGTGATCTTCGATGTGGAAAAAAAGCAGTTTGCGGACATGCTCCCCTTCAGGAAACGGATGCAGATCGTGTTTCAGGACCCTTATGCCAGCCTGGATCCCCGTATGACGGTAGGGGATATCGTCGGTGAAGCTATCGATGTGCATAAGCTGGCATCAAGCAAACAGGACCGCTACGACCAGATCATACAGATGCTGGAGCGGGTGGGCTTAAATTCCGAGCACGCGAACCGTTATCCCCACGAGTTTTCCGGTGGACAGAGACAGCGTGTGGGTATCGCCAGAGCCCTGGCGGTGCATCCTGAATTTATCGTCTGTGACGAACCGATCTCGGCGCTGGATGTGTCGATCCAGGCACAGGTGATCAATATGTTTGAGGATCTGCAGGAGCAGATGGGTTTGACTTATCTGTTCATTGCCCACGATCTGTCGGCGGTGAAGCATATCTCCAACCGCATCGGCGTGATGTATCTGGGGAGAATGGTGGAGCTGGCGGACAGCTATGAGCTGGTGGACCGTCCCCTACACCCTTACACGAAGAGCCTGATCTCTGCGATTCCCATCGCGGATCCGAAACAGGCCAGAGAGAGCAAGCGTATCGTGTTGGAGGGAGATGTGCCGAGTCCCTTAAATCCGCCTTCCGGATGTACTTTCCGGACCCGGTGCCCCTATGCGGATGAGCGCTGCGCGGCGGAGGCTCCCGCATGGAAAGAGGTAGAAAAAGGACATTTTTCCGCTTGTCACCATATTGACAAGTGCAACTAGATGTGATAAACAAGATAAGTGGATAAAAAACTTTCAAAAAGGAAGAGAGTTTTTTACAATATAAAAAGAGGAGGAAACGATTATGAAAAAGAAAGTGATCGCGCTGATGCTGGCAGCGGCAATGGTTGTCGGTGTGACAGCGTGCGGCGGCGGTTCTGACAACAGCACGACAACTCCTGCGGCTGAATCCGGCGATGCGGCTGCGGAAAGCACAGATGGGGGAGAGGCTTCTGACAGTGCGGCTCCTGCTGACAGCAGTGCGTCTGCGGGCGGAAAGGTTCTTTCCGTACAGATCGGCCCCAACCCTGAGACCATTGACCCGGCACTGAACAGTGCGGTGGATGGCGGTAACATGATCTTACACACATTCGAGTGCCTTCTGACGGTGGATCAGGACGGTAAGCTGGCTCCCGGACAGGCGGAGACTTGGGATATTTCTGAGGACGGCCTTACCTGGACCTTCCATTTAAGAGACGGCCTGAAGTGGTCTGACGGTTCTGCTCTGACGGCAAACGATTTCGTATACAGCTGGCAGCGTGTCTGCGATCCCATGGTGGCAGCTCCCTATGCTGAGACAGTTCTGAGCATGGTAGAGGGCTATGAGGAGGCGATCGGCGGTAATATTTCAGCTCTTGCCGTAGAGGCAACGGATGATTCTACATTTGTAGTACATCTGTCTTCCGCTTGCTCTTACTTCGGATCTCTGGCAGCATTTGCTACTTTGAGCCCGGTACAGCAGGCTACCATTGATGCTAACGGCGATTCCTGGGCAGTATCTGCAGATACCTATATCTGTAACGGACCCTTCTATATTTCCGAGTGGGTACCGAACTCTTATATCATGTGCACAAAGAACCCGAACTACTGGAATGCAGGTGCGGTTAAGCTTGACGCGATCAAGTTTAACCTGATCGAGGATTCCAATGCTTCCTACAGTGCATTCCAGACCGGAGAAGTGCTCTTCATCAAGGATGTGCCTACAGAGGAGATTCCTTCCCTGCTTGGCACCGACGAGTTCTATGTAGATCCTATTATCGGAACTTATTATCTCAGTCTGAATACGGAGAGAGAGCCTTTCAACGATCCCAAGGTGCGTAAGGCATTAAGCCTTGCCATTGACCGTGAGTATGTGGCGAATACCCTGATGCAGGGCACCTACTCTCCGGCAAGCAATTTCATGGGTCCCGGTTGGATCGATACAGACGGTTCTTCCTTCATGGACAATGCAAACGGCGGACAGCCCTATATCGATACCACAAACCATGAGGCGAATGTGGAGGAGGCGAAACAGCTTCTTGCAGATGCCGGTTATCCGGACGGCGCAGGTTTCCCTTCTATCAGCTATTCTACCAACGATTCCGGTTACCACAAGGTAGTGGCTGAGTATCTGCAGCAGGCATGGGGTGAGCTGGGTATTGATCTTCAGGTAGATATCGTTGAGTGGGCAAGCTTCACACCTATGAGACGTAACGGCGACTATGATTCAGCTCGTAACGGCTGGGTAGGTGATTACAGCGATCCTTCCAACATGCTGGATCTGCTCTACTCCACCAATGGTAACAACGATGGTAACTTCAACAATGCAGCTTACGATGCGGCTATGGATATATCCAGAACTACTCTGGATGCGGCAGAGCGTTCCAAGGCACTCCACGATGCAGAGGATATCCTGATGGAGGAGGCTGGCTGTATTCCGGTAGCTTACTACAATGACTTCTGGTTACAGAGCAGCAAGATCACCGGAAGCTGGCATTCCGCATACGGTTACTGGTACTTCATGTACGCAGACATCGCTGAGTAGTTGACTTATTGCTGAAACCATAGTAAGATAAGTCCGTAAACAAAATATGAGAAAAGTTCTTCGGGGCAGGGTGAAATTCCCTACCGGCGGTATAGTCCGCGACCCGTTTCTGTGGAAGCGTTTACCCACGCTGACACAGGCGGCTGATTTGGTGAAATTCCAAAACCGACAGTATAGTCTGGATGAGAGAAGAAAAGATAAATGACACGCGTGTCATTTATGTGTGTAAATTTGCCCCGGGACTAATTATAGTCTCGGGGCTTTCTTGCGCATAAGCAGAGTCAGAAGAACTTTCCCCTGTATCAAAAGGAGGAAAAAAGAAAATGGGTAACGGTTTATTACAGAGTGTGGCGGACAATGTACTTTTTGTGCTGGTCTGTATGGGTGTGGCGGCGGCGCTGTTTCTGATTGCCTACGGGGCAGAGAAACAGGCGCAGAGAAGAAATGGGGCGACGGAGCGGATACTCACTACCAGAAAGATTACGATGATCGGTCTTTTTTCGGCGCTTTCGGTGATCCTGTTTCTGATGGAGTTCCCGATTCCGTTTATCGCGCCGGGCTTCTATGAGCTGGACTTTTCCGAGATACCGGCCTTGGTGGGAGCTTTTGCCTTCGGCCCTGTGGCGGGTGTGATGATCGAGTTTTGCAAGGTTTTGCTGAAACTGGTGATCAAAGGCACGAGTACGGCCTTCGTGGGAGACCTGGCGAATTTTGTGATCGGCTGCAGCCTGATCTTACCGGCATCGATCCTGTATCTGTTTAAGAAGACAAAAAAGAGAGCCATAGCGGCCTGCGTGGCAGGTACGATCATCATGACGGTGTTTGGATCCGCTTTCAACGGTATCTATCTGCTCCCTGCTTTCTCGAAGCTGTTTGGAATGCCTTTGGAGGCGATTATTGCGGCGGGAGCAGAGATCAACGGCAGTATTCACAGCGTGACATCTTTTGTGGTTTTTGCGGTGGCGCCGTTTAATGTGATCAAGGGTGTGGCGGCATCCGGAGTGACCATGCTTATTTACAAGCCATTGAGCCCGATCTTGAAAAATGCAAACCCTGTCATGGAGAGACGAAGTGCCGGCGAGATATCCGGCTCCGGAAATACCTGACAGATAGCAGGATAACAGAAAAATATAACAGAGAAATACGAAAATACTACTTTACTGCGGAAAAGTAGTATTTTTATTTGCACATAAGCAGAGTAATATTATAAAAAATACATTGACAAACTGTATATACTGTATATAATGATGTATATACAGTTTGCGACGTTGGAGTGATATAACAAAATTGTAAGCTTCCTGTAAGGCTGCCGTAAGATTTTCATGATATTATGCCATTGAAACATATATGCCACAACGTCCGGACGTTCGATCGTTGATCGTCGAATTAAGATTGTTTTAAGATTTTCCTGTGCTTCTTTTAAGAAAAGGAAGTTATTGTAAAATAAGCGAAAACAGATGAAGACAAATCCGGGCTTGTTTCGTTATAAATTTACAGAGGAAAAGGACAATACATAAATCTGATAAATTGAAAGAAAGGGAGAGGAAAGAATTATCTATGGAAACATTGGTGGAGATCCGGGATATCTGCAAGGTATATAATCCCGGAGAAAATGAGGTGAAGGCGCTGGATCATGTGAGCCTGACCATCGGGGAGGGAGAGTTTGTGGCTATTATCGGGCATTCCGGTTCCGGGAAATCCACCCTGATGAATATGCTCGGTTGTCTGGATGTCCCTACCAGCGGGAGCTATTTTCTGCATGGACACGATGTGGGCAGTATGTCGGATGATGAGCTGTCGGATATCCGCAATCAGGAGATCGGTTTTATCTTTCAGGGCTTTAACCTGATCCCCAGCCTGACGGCAGTGGAAAATGTGGAGCTGCCTCTGATCTATCGCGGCGTAGGCAAGAGAGAGCGCCTGGAGCTTTCGGAGAAAGCGCTGGATAAGGTGGGGCTTGCCCAGCGTAAGACCCATAAGCCCTCAGAGATGTCCGGCGGACAGCAGCAGAGGGTAGCCATCGCCAGAGCCATCGCCCAGGCGCCGCCCATCATTTTGGCAGACGAGCCCACGGGTAACCTGGATTCCAACTCTACCAGAGAGATCATGGATATTCTGAGGGGACTCCACGAGGAGGGCAGGACGGTGATCCTGATCACCCATGACAATGAGATTGCGGCAAGGGCGAAGCGGGTGATCAAAATTATGGACGGAAAAATAGAGGAGGATTATGAAAATGTTTGGGAAAGCGAAGAATAAGGCAGAAANNACNGANATNACNGANATGATGCCGAAGNCGAAAAAAGAGAAAAAACCNTGGGATAAGGANAAGAAGAANAAAGTGCGCCGCCGCGTCATTGCCGGTGTGCTGGCNGCTTTGGTTGTTGCNTTTTTTGTNAGAAATTCNCTTGTGGCTAANAATGCGGCTCCGATGGTAACNGCAGTGGCTGCCTCGGTGGGGGAAGTGGAACAGATTTTAAGCACCGGCGGCACGGTGAAGAGCGATGAGACGAGGACNTACTTTTCGCCATTGGCTGTAGAGGTGGGCGAGGTGAAAGTGAGTATCGGCGATACGGTGAAAAAGGGGGAAGTGATCCTNACCTTTGACGAGAAAGCCTTGTCTGAGAAGAAGCAGGAGGCGGAGTATAGGATGGCTTCCAACGAGGGCGGTTATGAGAGCTCTGTACATAAAAATAATGAATATGCAGCCGATCTGTCCGAGGCAAACCGTAATCTGCCTGTGCTGGATCAGCAGATTGAGGACAATGAGAATCTGTTGAAGGAGATCAACAAAAAGATCGAGGAGAAAACAGCGGGGTGGGCTTACAATGGCACAAACCTGAATGTTTCTGTTATGGAGTGGCAGGAGATCATTGCCCAGGATGAAGAGGCTCTGGCGGACCTGAAGGAGAAAGAAGCAAGAGGAGAATTGAATAGATTCAGCGANGACGAGCTAAAAGAGATATACGATGATGCAGAGATCAAACTGGCAAACGACAGGGACATTCTTTTGAACCTGCAGATTCAATCGCAATATAGCGGATATGAGGTACAGTATAATAAGGAAATCAGAGAGCTTCAGCAGCAGGCAAAGGAAGTGGAGGAGTTGATTGCCTCCTACAAGGAGTATCAGGCGGAGATGAAGTCCCAGAAGGCGTCTTCCGAGTCGGGAGTGCTGGATGAGGGCGGCAAGGCAAAACTGGAGGCGGATACCGCTCTCGAGAAGCTGACAAATCAGGAAAGTCTGGACGCCATTGCCAAAGTGGAGAACGGCCTGAAAGCCGATTTTGCAGGGGTGGTCACGGAGATGGAAGCTGTGGCGGGCCAGCCGCCTGTGGAGAATGGAAAACTGGTGACGATAGAGAGTACGGAAAAGGTATATGTGAGGCTCAGTGTTTCCAAGTATGATCTGGAAAAAATCGCTGTGGGACAGAAGGCGGATATCGATATCGCAGGAAAGACNTACGAGGGNACGGTGAGCAAGATTGANGGTATGGCTACCCAGAATAACAGCGGTGCGATGGTAGTGGGAGTGGATGTCAATATCGATAATCCGGATGAGAATATCTTTTTGGGAGTGGAAGCGCGGGTCTATGTCCATATGGCAAAGGTTGAGGGCGTGGTCACCGTTCCGATTGAAGTCATCAACAGCGACAGGGAAGGCGATTTTGTGTTTGTGGAGAAAGACGGCGTAGTGGAGAAGAAACGCATTACCGTGGGCATTTCCTCCGACAGCGTCAGTGAGGTTAAGGAGGGTCTCTCAGAGGGCGATAATGTCATTATGGCAAACGGCATGGAATTCGAAGAGGGCATGGCGGTGACGGTGATGCCCATGGCACAGTAAAGGGGTAACTATGGCACAAATATGGGAATACATAAAAATCGCCGTAATGAATATCAAGGCCAACAAAGGNCGCTCCGTNCTGACTATGCTGGGTATCATCATCGGTATCTCNTCCGTTATTATGATCATCTCCATNGGTAACGGGGTGCGCGGCTCCGTCAATGATGAGCTGGAAAATATGGGCGGNGGACTGATTGCCATTTACACCAACAGCGATGTGGAAGGCAACGATGTGAGCTTTACGGAGGAAGATTTTGAACTGGTTAAGGAGAAGGTTGCGCATGTGAAGGGCGCAACGACACAGTACAGCTATTGGGGTGCCACGGCCAGAGGGCGCAAAGGCGCTGATTTTACGGCGGTACTTGAGGGAGGCAATACGGCGCTGCAGTATGCGATCGGAAACGAGCCCATTGTCAGGGGCAGATATTTTTCTCAAAGTGAGAGTGAGTCGGCAGCNATGGTCTGCGTCATCAATGAGAACAGCGCAAGATCTTTGTTTGGCACCACGGATGTGGTGGGCATGACNTTTGAACTGAATCTCTGGGGTGTGAGTCAGGATGTGCGGATCGTGGGAATCAGGCAGGACACGCCGGCGGGAATCATATCCGCTTTGAATGGCAGTGGTTATCTGCAGGTGGAAATGCCGTTGACAGCTATGGCATCCGGGTTCGGTTTTTGGATTGATGACTATGATTACCTCTATGTGATCGCGGAGAGTTCTGAGTATGTGACGCAGGTGGCGGCGGATACCATCAGCCTTCTCGAAAATCGCTATAACGTGCGGGGAGAAAACAAGATATTGATGGAGAGTTTCGCGGATTACTCGGCGGAGTTTGATCAGATTATCGGTATGCTGACGCTGTTTATCTCCTTTGTGGCGGCGATTTCCCTCTTGGTGGGCGGNATCGGCGTAATGAATATCATGCTGGTGTCCGTGACGGAGCGGACGAGGGAGATCGGTATCCGAAAATCTCTCGGCGCCAGAACGAAGTCGATCCTCTTACAGTTTCTGGCGGAAGCGGGCATCATCACCTTGATCGGCGGCCTGATCGGGATTGCGCTGGGCGTATTGGGAGCAGCTGCAGTCTGCGGCGCCCTGGGTTATGCGGCGAAGATCGATGCGCCCACAGTGATCGTTGCGGCGGCATTTTCTTCGGCAGTGGGCATCTTCTTCGGTATCTACCCGGCAAGAAAAGCGGCAAAACTCAGTCCCATCGAGGCGCTCAGACACGAATAAACAATTTTCCTTGCACTTTCGGGGATTTTTAGTATAATAGATTTCAGTATGGAAATCGAATTTGATGTAAAAATAACACCCAATATTTTATATGATTATATGCTGCAGCACACCTACTCTCGTCTCCCNGGGCTTATGGGAACGCTTGTAGGTGTGTTAATGTTGTTTCTTTTTGCGGCGAACAGGCAGCCGCTCATTTTGATCATCGCGCTGGTGATCCTGCTCTATCTGCCCTGGACGCTTTTTTTGCGGGCGGCTACACAGGCGAAGTCGAATCCGGCTTTTCAGAAGCCGCTCCACTATAAGTTGACGGAGGAAGGNATTCAGGTATCTCAGGACGAGACCGTGGAGCAGATGGCATGGGAGGGGATGGTGAAAGCAATCTCCACGCCCAAGAGCATCGTGGTTTATACCACGGCGGTGAATGCCTGCATTTTCCCGAAAAAGGATCTGGGAGATGGAAAATACAAAGTCATTGAGATCATTTCCACCCATATGCCGCCGAAGAAGGTGAAGATTCGTGGATAGGACACTGGAGAGCCGCAGCGCGGCGGATACATTTGCATATGGAAAGGCCATTGGTGAAAAAGCCGTTCCGGGGGAGGTCTATACGCTGATCGGAGATCTGGGCGTGGGGAAGACTGTGTTCACCCAGGGAGTGGCGGCGGGNCTNGGCATCACGGAGCCGGTAANCAGTCCCACNTTTACGATTNTGCAAAGCTANGAGGGGGGACGGCTCCCCTTTTATCATTTTGATGTGTACCGCATNGGGGATGTGGAGGAGATGGANGAGATNGGCTATGACGACTGCTTNTACGGGGANGGNGTCTGCCTGATCGAGTGGGCGGATCTGATCAGCGAGATCCTGCCNGANAANTATACCCGCATNACCATTGAAAAGGATCTGACACAGGGATTTGATTACAGAAAAATTACAATGGAGACCAAAGGATGAGAATACTGGCCCTTGACAGCTCCGGCCTGGTAGCCAGCGTGGCTTTGGCGGAGGATGACAATTTAATCGCGGAATACACTGTGCAGTATAAAAAGACGCATTCCCAGACGCTTCTGCCGATGCTTGAGGAGATAAGCAGGATGGTGGAGTTGGATCTTGCTGCGGTGGATGCCATTGCGGTGGCGGCGGGTCCCGGTTCTTTTACGGGTCTGCGGATCGGTTCCGCCACGGCGAAGGGACTTGCATTTGCCCTGCAAAAGCCTATTGTGTCGGTGCCTACTGTGGATGGGCTGGCCTATCAGATGTACGGTGCACAGTCTCTGGTATGTCCCATCATGGACGCCAGAAGGAATCAGGTTTATACCGGTATTTATGAATTTGTTCCTGACCAGAGTGGTCAATATAGATGTGAAATGCGTGTCATAAAGGAACAGTGTGCAGTCGCTTTTGACGAGATTGCCGCGGTTTTGAATGAACTTGACAGAAGTGTCATATTTTTAGGAGACGGTGTGCCGGTCTTTCAGGAGCGGATGGCGCAGGTGATGCAGGTGCCTTACCAGACCGCGCCGCTGCACCGTGCCAGACAATCGGCGGCAGCAATCGCGGCGTTGGGCAGTCTCTATTATGCGCAGGGTAAGATAGAGAGCGGAGCGGAGCACGCGCCGGAATATCTGCGGCTCTCTCAGGCGGAGCGGGAGCGTGCCGAGAAAGGACTGGAGTAAATTAATTCCACGAGGGTGCAAAAGCATCCTCGGAACGGGAATCGAGGGAAGATCATGATTGAGTACCGTGAGATGACAGAGGGGGATGTTACTTTCATCAGCCGTTTGGAAGAAGAGACTTTCTCCATGCCATGGTCGGCGGCATCCTTTTTACAGATGATCGAAAAGGAGGACGCAAGATACTATGTGGCGGAGGAGGACGGGAAACTCCTTGGAGGCTGCGGTCTGCTTCTGATCGCCGGGGAGGGAAATATCACCAATGTGGTGGTCACCCCCGAAGCCAGAAGAAGAGGAGTGGCCACGGGAATGCTCAACCATCTGCTTGCGGCGGGTGACCGTGAGGGACTGACGGCCTACACACTGGAGGTGCGGGTCAGCAATCAGGCGGCCATTGCACTGTACGAGAAGCTGGGTTTTGTGTCCGAGGGTATACGCCCCAATTTTTACGAAAAGCCAACAGAAGATGCAATGATCATGTGGAAGAGATAGGCAGTGCATGGAACAATTACCACGGCGATTACACATTTTGTCTGATAAAATGAAGAGGATGTGTGAAGCCATTAAAGGAAAAGGTGGAGGATTGACATGCGTGTTTATGAAAAAGAGAAGAAATTGACCAAGGTAGTCTGTAATGCCTGCGGCAAAAAAATGCTGGTAGAAAATGGTATTTTAAAAGAGGAGTGCATCCATGTGGAGCACGATTTCGGTTTCTTTGGCACCAGAGACGGAGAGAGCGACAGTTTTGACCTGTGTGAGGCATGTTACGAGAAGCTGATCGCGCAATTTGCCGTTCCGGTGGATAAGAAGGAGAGAGTGGAACTTCTCTGAGACTGCCCCTGTTTCAATGAAAGTAGGAGCATATATGTTAGATATCTGTTTACTCGGCACGGGAGGGATGATGCCCCTGCCCCACAGGTGGCTTACCTCGCTGATGGCGAGATATAATGGCACCGGTATATTGATCGATTGTGGGGAGGGTACCCAGATCGCCATGAAGGAGAAAGGCTGGAGTCCGAAGCCCATCGACGTGATCTGCTTTACACATTTTCATGCGGATCACATCAGCGGGCTTCCGGGGATGTTGCTCACCATGGGAAACGCAGAGCGCACAGAACCGCTCCTGATGATCGGCCCCAAGGGATTGACCAGAGTAGTCAATTCTTTGCGCGTGATTGCGCCGGAGCTTCCCTTTGAGATCGACTGTGTGGAGATTACGGAGCCGGAGCAGGCTTTTTCATTCAATGGTTTTCGAATAGAAACCTTTCGGGTCAATCATAATGTGATCTGTTACGGGTACAATATCGTGATCGACCGCATTGGGAAATTTGATGTGGAACGTGCGCAGGCATTAAATATTCCCAGAAATTACTGGAATCCTCTGCAAAAAGGTGAGATAATAGAGATAGACGGTCAGACATTCACACCGCAGATGGTGCTGGGGGAGGCCCGCAAAGGCCTGAAGGTTACCTACTGCACAGATACAAGACCTACTGAGAGCATTGTCAGAAATGCGGCGGAGGCAGATCTTTTTATCTGCGAAGGCATGTACGGTGAACCGGAAAAGGCGCAGAAAGCAAAAGAATACAAGCATATGACATTTTATGAGGCGGCAAAACTGGCGAAGCAGGCCAAGGTACAGGAGCTGTGGCTGACACACTACAGTCCTTCCCTGATTCGTCCGGAGGAGTATATGCAGGAGGTATGGAAGATCTTTCCAAACGCTGTGGCTGCCAGGGACGGCAGGAGCGTGGATCTTTTGTTTCAGGATTGAGAGTGAGACAAGGAGGGAAGTATGAAAGATTCAAAAACAGTTAGAATCGTGATCGTGGCAGTGGTTCTTGCGGTTATCGTTTTGGTTTTTTTTGCTTATCAGGGAAACCGGGGCAAACAGCAGCAGGCAGCGGAAGCGGTGTCGGCTACGGTGGTACAGAACGTGTTAATGAAGGATTTGGAGCATAGTTATCCGCCCACGCCTAAGGAAGTGGTGAAATACTACGCGGAGATCACGGAGTGTTTCTATAATGAAGAGTACAGTGACGAAGATCTGACCAAGCTTGCCAATAAGATTCAGCATCTCTACGATGTGGAACTGATAGCCAATCAGGAGAACTATATAGACGGTCTTCGGCAGGAAATTCAGGATATGAAGAAAAACAAGTACACCATCGCCAGCTACGAGGTTTCCGCCAGCACCGATGTGGAATACTTTGATCAGGACGGGGATTCCTATGCCAGATTATATTGTACTTTCAATATAAAACAGGATAACAGTTCGCGAATTACATCTCTGGAGCGCTTTGTGCTCAGGAAGGATGTAGACGGGCACTGGAAGATATTGGGTTGGGAGCTTGTGGAGGATTAATGACAGCATGGAGAACAAGAAAAGCGGCACCAGTGCGTCTGTGACGATTCTGGCGATAGAGTCCTCCTGTGATGAGACGGCGGCGGCGGTGGTCCGGGACGGCAGAGAGGTGCTGTCCAATGTGATCTTCTCCCAGATCGATCTGCACACCCTTTATGGGGGCGTAGTGCCGGAGATCGCTTCGCGCAAGCATATCGAAAAGATCAATCAGGTGATGGAGGAGGCGCTCAAGGAGGCTGGCAGGAAGCTGTCTGATATGGACGCCATTGCAGTTACTTACGGGCCGGGCCTTGTGGGACCGCTTCTGGTGGGCGTATCGGCGGCCAAGGCGGTCAGCTTTGCATCGGGAATCCCCCTGATCGGCGTGCATCATATCGAGGGGCATATCAGTGCCAATTACATAGAAAATAGAGATCTGGAGCCACCCTTTGTCTGTCTGGTCGTATCGGGCGGACATTCTCACTTGGTGGTGGTGAAGGATTATGGTGAATATGAGATTTTGGGGCGCACAAGAGACGATGCGGCAGGGGAAGCCTTTGACAAGGTGGCCCGCGCTATCGGTCTGGGATATCCCGGCGGGCCTAAGATCGATAGCGTTTCCAAGGAGGGAAATCCCGATGCCATTGCCTTTCCCAGGGCAAAGGTGGGAGACTCTGACTATGATTTTAGCTTCAGCGGTTTAAAGTCCGCCGTGTTAAATCATCTCAATTCCTGTGAGATGAAGGGGGAGCCGATCTGTCAGGCGGACGTGGCGGCGTCCTTCCAGAAGGCGGTAGTGGATGTGCTCACAGAGCATTCCATGCATGCCATAGAAGAAAGCGGCATCAAAAAATTTGCGATTGCCGGGGGTGTGGCNTCCAACTCNTCGCTGCGGGCTGCGCTNGCGCAGGNATGTGCAGAGAGAGGGATCGCATTCTANCANCCNTCNCCCNTTCTGTGTACGGACAANGCGGCGATGATNGGCACANCGGCTTACTATGAGTATGTGAAAGGCGTGCGGCACGGGTATGATCTNAANGCNGTGCCGAATCTTAAATTAGGGGATAAAGTATGAANAAGAGATGTACCGCGGTNNTTCTTGCNGCGGGGAGCGGCAGCCGCATGAAGAGCGGTGTGGCGAAGCAATATATGCTTTTGCAGGGAAAGCCGTTNCTCTGGTATGCGCTGGATGCGGTGGAGAGATCCGAATGGATCGANGACTGTATNCTGGTCACGGACAGGGAGACATTNCTGAACGGGTACGCGGAAAAGGAGATTGTGGAGCAATACGGCTTTCATAAAGTGGACACGATCGTTGCGGGTGGCAGAGAACGGTATGATTCTGTCTATCAGGCATTGAAGGTGATCGCTGACGGAGATATGGCGGTTCCTAACAGGGACGGCTATATTTTTATTCATGACGGAGCAAGACCCTTTTTGACAGAGGAGATCCTGCAGCGCTGTTATGAAGCGGTGACAAAATATCACGCCTGTGTGGCGGGAATGCCCGTAAAGGATACTATCAAGATTGTGGATGGGGAGGGCTATGCCTTGCGCACGCCGGACAGAAGCAGTGTGTGGCAGGTGCAGACGCCCCAGGTTTTCGATACGCCCCTGATCCTTTCCGCCTATGAAAAGCTCATGCAGGAGCAGGAGAGACTTTCGCAGGAGGGAATCCGGATCACGGACGATGCCATGGTGGTGGAGACGCTGACAGGCAGCTCCGTCAAGCTGGTGGAGGGATCCTATCAGAATATCAAGATCACGACGCCGGAGGATATGGCGGTGGCGGAAGCTTTTTTGAACNGTAAATAGAGNGANGGAGAAGAATACATGAAAAATTTTTGGAGGGTTATTACGACTTTGACGTTGACGGCAGCGGTGNTTGCGGGCTGTGGTGCGGCGGAGAGCAGTGAAGAGAAAACGCCTGTAGAGGAAGCTGTCGAGACACCGGCTGCGGAGGANACAGCAGAGACAGACGGGACGATGGCGGCGGAAGAGGAAGCAGAGGAGGCACCTGAAACATTGGCGCCGGATACGACGAACCTCACTTATCTGGAAGAATATCAGATAGCGGACGTTTTCGGCGATGGAAAGGAGTACCCGCTCTATGCGCCAAAGGGAGGCGAGAATACAGATGGATTCTTCTTTTACAGCGATCACGGTATTACTTTCACGGCATCGATTTACAGCGGCGGTTCCCTGGAAGAGCTGCAGATGTATATGGAAATGTCGGTAGATCTGCAGGTCGAGGACTGGAAGCAAGATCCGGAATGTTCGGACGTTGGCGTGGGAGAGACCCTCGAAAAAGGAGACGACCGCTACCTTTTTCTTACTGCAAAGAAAAAGGATTACAACGGCGCGGTTTATCAGAGGAGAAAGCTCATATATATGAGTGTTAGGGATGGCGGTGCCGGTGTCTTCTGGGAGATGGAACTCAGTGAATATGCACAGGATGAGGAGACGACCCCACTGATTGCTGAGGTGGCGCGCTGCTATGGTTTGAATCTGAGAGAGTTTTCGATGGAAGACGGAACATGGGCTGAGCAGGATGCAAAGCTTGAAGCGGAGCGCCAGAATGTCTACGAACCTGCTGAGGGAGAGCCTGTGCTGGAAAAGGTGGAGGGGTATCAGTACCTTGGCATAGCCACGATTGCGATGGACGATGAAGGGGAGGTCACCTGCCCGGTTCTCGTTCCGATGGGGCGGAATACAACTGCCGATGAGGATAGCGTTTCAACGACGATCCACGGCGTCTCCATGTGGGTAAGAGGTGATCATACTCCTTATGCGGGGAACTATCAGGCGATGGCACAGAAAGATGCCGATTATGCGCTGGATTATTACAATAATCTGGAGTATGGCTATCGCAATGGGAAGGTTAGCGAAGTTATGCCCATGCCGGGACAGGAAGCGGCTGTCTACTATTTTGCGGAATATGAGCAGAAGGATTCTTTGACAGAGGAGTACAATAGGAGAACGTATATTGACTGTCTGATTCAAGTGAAGGAGAAACACTATGTATCCTGTGAGATACGCTTGCTGTTCGAGGATTATGACGTCGAGACAAACGATCTGCTCAAAGAACTGGAAACAGCATACGGTCTTGACTTGTCGGCGTGGTACGCTGTGGAAGATCTTTCACAGACAAAAGAGTGAGGATAAAACATGAAAAAATTTCAGATACTTATTGCAGTCTCAATAATGACGGCGCTGCTGCTTGCAGGCTGTGGTGTGGCTGAGCGCGAGGTAAAGAGAACGCCCCCTGAGGCGGCTGTGGAAGGTGCAGAGGATGCGGACGAAGAGTCGTCTGTAGAAGAAAGTACAGAGAATGAAGACGAAGAGTCAACTGTAGGGGAAAGCGCGGAGGATATGGCTGAGGCATCATCAGCGGAGGAAAGCGCGAAGGAGAAGAAACCCGTCACCATGGCTGGTCTGGTGGGTGAGAGCAGGAAAGAGCAGGGGACAGCGGAAGAATTGCCGCAGACGGTTCTCTGGTTCAATGCGACTTATGCGCCTTTGACCTACAGCAACGGATGCAACTGGCGTTTGGTCGGCGGCTGGGAACCCACCGAAGAAAATGCCGAGATCACCAAGACGCTTCTGCAGAGCAGCTGGAGTGTGAAAGACCGGGAGACCGGACTGGAGACGGTGAAGAATCTGATTGAAAAGGGGCATCGCGGGAAATGTCGGGAATACACAGAGCAGATGGCAGAGTGGGGGCTCCTGGATCTGGGGGAAGAGGAGTTCATACGGCAGATTGTTGAAAAAGACGTAGGCGATGAGATTGGGCGCTATGCGGTGGCCTATTATATGTACAAAGGCGGGTTAGAGCCGGAGTATATGGTGGCGTGGGATCTGTGCAGAGTGAACCAACTGTATGCGGATTACTACCTGTGCGGTTACATGACTTACGAGGAGGCCATGGATGCTTCCCTCACCAATTCCTTGAAGCTGCAGGAGTTGTACGACTCCTGGGAAGAAATGATGGATGGTTATATGACAGGATATATGTTCTGGCAGGGAGATCTGATGCTGACGGATGACTCNCCNNCNAAGGANCGCTANCATTATTATGAGATNCTGAAAGATATGGAAAACGGGCCNTACACTCTCGACTGGAATATGGAGCTGGAAAAGAGCTGGTGAGGAGTNCCTTGTGAGCCAAGATGGAAACTTGGAAAAATGACTCGGAAAAATGTAAAAATTAGGTTGACATGAAAATCTATTTTTGCTAGAATAATCTTTGCGTTCGATGTAAATCNTGGGCGCATTGCGAACACGGAGAGGTATCGAAGTGGTCATAACGAGGCGGTCTTGAAAACCGTTTGTCCGCAAGGGCGCGTGGGTTCGAATCCCACCCTCTCCGCTGGAGATCCCTCTCCGACCGAATCTTTTATATTCGGTAATAAGTATCATTTGATTTAGCTATGCGTGGAGATGTACCCAAGATGGCTGAAGGGACACCCCTGGAAAGGGTGCAGGTCGTTAATAGCGGCGCGAGGGTTCAAATCCCTCCATCTCCGTTAGCGTTCGAGAGAGCGCGATGAAGAATGCGAAGCATTCTTTGGTAGTTTTGCGAAGCAATACTACGGTGTACCTTGACAAATAAACAGTAATGCAACCCTGAAAAGAATTCCAACAGAATGAATTTCAGAAGAAGTACAAACTAAGTAATGAATGGATTAGAAGAATGCGAAGCATTCTTCAGGAGTTGATCCCGCAGGGATCTACTCCGAAGAAGTAAGCCAAGCTTGTTTTGATCCGGATCAAATATTTTTTTAGAGAGTTTGATCCTGGCTCAGGATGAACGCTGGCGGCGTGCTTAACACATGCAAGTCGAACGGGGTTATCATTTTTGAAGCGATCAGCTTGCTGAGAGTGG
>JAAUZL010000023.1:178151-431170 GCA_014804615.1 Lachnospiraceae bacterium | reverse complement strand
TCTGACAAAGGAGTCAGTATGGATAAGAAAAAGCGCGGCTTTCGGGGGAGCGTTCCGCTCCTGATCGTGGAGGTCTGTGTCCTGTTCATCGCGATTGGCGTGATGTATGTAGTCGTCACCATGACCAGTGAGGTCAACCGCAAGAACATTGATGAGGACAATATCCGTATCAATGAGGAGATTGTTCAGAATAAGACCACCAACGTAAAGAAGGCAGAGGCAAAGGAAAAGGAACCGGCGAAAGGATATCGCAACATTGCACTTTTTGGCGTGGATGCCAGAGACGGGGAATTGGGTAAGGGCACCCGAAGCGATACCATTATGATCGCCAGCATTAATCAGGATACCCAGGAGATCAAGCTGATCTCGGTTTTTCGGGATACCTACCTGAACCTGAGTAACGACAACTATAATAAATGTAATACGGCGTATGCACAGGGCGGGCCGGAGCAGGCGATCAATATGCTCAACATGAATCTGGATCTGGACATCACAGACTATGTGACCATCGGCTTTTCCGGATTGATCGATGCGGTCAATGCACTGGGCGGGATAGAGATGGAAGTGACGGACGCTGAGATCACTCACCTGAATAACTATCAGCTCTGTATGGCGGAGGAGCTTGGCGTGGACTATACGCCGGTGGAGCACAGCGGCAGACAGCTCCTGAACGGAATGCAGGCCACCGCCTACTGCCGTATACGGTATACGAAGGGCGATGATTTCCGTCGGGCACAACGGCAGAGAGAGGTGCTTGCCGCTATGATGGAGAAGGCGAGAGGAGCATCCGTGAGCACATTGACTGATATGGTTAATGCCGTGCTGCCTCAGGTGGAGACCTCCTTAAAGGTGAATGAGATCTTAAGTGTTCTCGGCAGTGTAGCGGGCTACAAGGTGACGGGGAGCGATGGATTTCCCTTTGAGGGAGGAAGAGCCGGCGCCAATGTGGGCAGCAAAGGAAGCTGCGTGATCCCGAAAGATCTGGAGGAAAATGTGAGACAGCTTCATCAGGTGCTTTACCCGGAGGAGAGTTATGAACCTTCCGCAGCGGTAAAGCAGATCAGCGAAGAAATTCAGGCCCAGACGGACGAATATATACAATAATGAGCAGCGGTAAGCTTTTTCGAGTGGTGTACAGCAGATACAAGAAATAAACAAGGCAGCAGTTCCTATACAGGGCTGCTGTCTGTGTCTATAGACAGAGAGGAAGTGCGTTTTGAGGTTATGAGAAGATTGCTTGTCTATCTGAAAGATTATAAAAAGGAAACCGTTTTTGCACCGCTTTTTAAAATGCTGGAGGCCACCTTTGAGCTGTTTGTGCCTTTGGTTATGGCAGCGGTTATTGACCGGGGAATCAAAAATGCGGATACTGCCTATGTACTGAAGATGGGCGGGATTTTGGTAGCGCTGGGATTGATCGGACTGGTCTGTTCTATCACGGCGCAGTATTTTGCGGCCAGAGCGGCGGTGGGATTTTCCGCTAAGCTGAAATCGGCGCTTTTTGCTCATATCCAGAGTCTTTCCTTTACGGAGATCGATACGCTGGGCACCTCCACCATGATCACACGCATGACCTCGGATGTGAACCAGGTACAGAACGGTGTCAACATGGTGCTGCGGCTCTTTCTGCGCTCGCCTTTTATCGTGTTCGGGGCCATGATCATGGCTTTTACGATCGATGTGAAAGCGGCGCTTCTATTCGTAGTGACGATACCGCTTCTTGCCATTGTGGTCTGTGGGATCACGGCGATCACTATGCCCATGTATCGAAATGTACAGGCAGGATTGGACGCGGTGCTCGGCGCTACCCGCGAAAACCTGACGGGAGCCCGTGTGATCCGCGCATTTCACAAAGAGGAAGAGGAGATAGCGGGATTCGAGAAGAAGAATGAAACGCTTGCGGATCTGCAGCTTTTTGTGGGAAGAATATCTGCATTGACCAATCCGGTCACATATATCATCATCAACGCAGCAACCATCCTTCTGCTTTATACGGGAGCCGTCCGGGTGGATGAAGGCAGCATCACGCAGGGACAGGTGGTGGCGCTGGTTAACTATATGTCTCAGATTCTTGTGGAGCTGATCAAGCTGGCGAATCTGATCATAACCATCACCAAGGCACTGGCCTGTGCCAACCGGATCGAAACCATCTTTGAAGTAAAGAACTCCATGCAGTGGGAACATCTGACAAGGGACGGCGGTCCGGAAACAGAGAAGAGCGGCCAGGCGGCGGGAAAAGAACCTGCTGTGGAGTTCGATCATGTACATCTGACCTATGCGGGCGCAGGAGCGGAATCCCTCTCGGACATTGATATCCGGGTGAGCAGAGGACAGACGGTCGGTATCATAGGCGGTACGGGCTCTGGTAAATCCTCGCTGGTGAATATGATTCCCCGGTTTTACGATGCCACACGGGGAACGGTACGTGTGAACGGCAGAGATGTAAAGGAATACGGAATGGAGACTCTCAGGGAGAAGATCGGCGTGGTGCCCCAGCGGGCAGTGCTCTTTCGGGGGACGATCCGGGAAAATCTTATGTGGGGCAAGGAGAATGCCACGGATGCAGAACTGTGGGAAGCGCTTTCGATGGCCCAGGCGAAATCCTTTGTGGAGGAGAAAGAGGGCGGTCTCGACGCCCCGGTGGCACAGGAAGGCCGCAATTTCTCCGGCGGACAGAGACAGCGTCTTACCATTGCCAGAGCGCTGGTGGGGAAGCCTGAGATATTGATCTTAGACGACAGCGCATCGGCTCTGGATTACGCCACGGACGCAGCGCTTCGCAAGGCGTTAAAGACGCTTCAGGAGACCACCGTGTTTATCGTATCTCAGCGGGCCTCTTCCATTCAGCACGCGGATCAGATCGTGGTGTTGGAAGATGGGGAGATGGTTGCCTGCGGTACCCATCAGGCGCTGCTTAAAGATTGTCAGGTGTATCAGGAGATTTATTTTTCTCAGTTCGAGAAACCCGAAGGGGCGGAGGCATAATATGGCAGGAAAAACAGGACAGAAGGAAACCTTTGGCAGGGTGCTGCACTACATCAGAAGATATTGGGTCTATCTGGCGGCCTCTATCGTCATGGCCAGTGTGACGGTGGCGCTCACCTTGTATTTTCCTATATTGACCGGAAGAGTTATTGACCTGGTGATCGATAAGGGAAGAGTAGATTTCTCCGGTGTGTTTGCCATTCTGAAACAGATGGCAGTGATCGTGGCTGTCACCAGTGCAGCGCAGTGGATCATGAATGTTTGCAACAATAAAATGACCTACCGGATCGTGCAGGACATTCGCAACGAGGCCTTTCGCAAGATAGAGATCCTTCCGTTAAGGTATATTGACGGACATTCCTATGGTGAGGTGGTAAGCCGGGTGATCGCGGATGTGGATCAGTTTGCGGATGGACTGTTGATGGGATTTACCCAATTCTTTACCGGGGTGATCACGATTCTGGGAACGTTGGGCTTTATGCTCAGTATCAATGTGACTGTCACGGGTGTCGTTGTGCTGGTGACACCATTGTCGTTTTTTGTGGCGGGGTTTATCGCCAAGAAAACCTATACCATGTTTCACTTGCAGTCAGAGACAAGAGGAGAGCAGACGGCTCTGATCGAGGAGATGATCGGCAATCAGAAGGTAGTGCAGGCATTTTCCCATGAGGACGAGGCACAGGAGCAGTTTGATGAGATCAACGGCAGACTGGAGGCATGTTCCTTGCGCGCCATCTTTTTCTCCTCCCTCACGAACCCATCTACCCGCTTTGTCAATAATCTGGTGTATGCGGGCGTGGCGGTGATCGGAGCGGTTTATGCCATTCGCGGGGGCATCAGTGTGGGGCAGTTGTCCTGCTTCCTCTCTTATGCGAACCAGTATACGAAGCCTTTCAATGAGATCTCAGGTGTGGTGACAGAGCTGCAGAATGCACTTGCCTGTGCGGCGCGGATCTTTGCGCTGATCGAGGAGGAGCCCCAGACGCCGGAGCCTGCGGACGCACTGCATCTGCAGAACGTGGAAGGACGTGTGGAGCTTTCCCATGTGGACTTTTCCTATGTGCCGGATAAAAAGCTGATCACGGATTTTAATCTTTCCGTGAAACCCGGACAGCGTGTGGCGATTGTGGGGCCGACAGGCTGTGGCAAGACCACGGTCATCAATCTGCTCATGCGCTTCTATGATGTGGATCAAGGGAAGATCTGTGTGGATGGGGCGGATATCCGGGAGGTGACCAGAAAGAGCCTGCGGGAAAATTATGGAATGGTATTGCAGGAGACCTGGTTAAAGGCAGGTACGATCCGGGATAATATTGTGATGGGAAGGCCGGATGCCACCGATGAGGAGGTCATTGCCGCCGCCAAGGCTTCTCATGCCCACAGCTTTATCAAGCGGCTCTCCAAGGGATATGATACGGTGATCGGTGAAGATGGAGGAAGTTTGTCTCAGGGGCAAAAGCAGCTTCTCTGTATCACCAGAGTCATGCTGTGTCTGCCGCCTATGCTGATCCTGGATGAGGCGACGTCCTCCATTGATACCCGCACGGAGATTCGGATACAGAAAGCCTTTGCCACTATGATGCAGGGCCGGACCAGCTTTATTGTGGCCCACAGACTTTCTACCATACGGGAGGCGGATGTGATTCTTGTCATGAAAGACGGAAATATCATAGAACAGGGTAACCATGAGACACTGCTCGCAAAGAAAGGCTTTTACGCCGGGCTTTATGAGAGTCAGTTCGCCTCATAGTAAGAACCATCCCGGTTATAATCCATGGACTCGGAGCGGATTTCTGTGATCTTGCCGTTTTCCCAGGTAAAGACAAGATACTGATAGAGCACGGTGTGTGCTTCCAGATAGGTCTCGTCGGTCAGGAAGGACAAAAGAGATTCTTTTTCAATGCCGTTTTCCTCACAGAAGCTGTCAAGATCAATGGCGCTGCCGTCTACGAAGAAGGAGGGCAGGATCGTGGTCAGCTGAGAGGTAAAGGGAATCTCTTCCGCGGCAAGGAACCGGTAATCACCGCCGTTTATACTGGATAAAATATCATAGTCCCGGTAGGCGGCAAGAAAGGTTTCCGAGTCATCGCCGATCTTGACACCCCGGATCGTCTCTGCCGTCTCAGCGTTGAGATCGTAATCTGTTGCGGATAAAAGGGGCTTTGCCTCCTCGCCGCAGGCGCAGACAGACAGGGAAAGGATAAGTGTCAGACCGAGTATGGAGATGATTTTTTTAGCCATATTGAAATCCCCTCTTTAGAAGATGATACTGAAAAACCCGTGAGCCGGACTCACGGGTCATAATAACAGGGGCAGTAGGAATCGAACCCACATCGATGGTTTTGGAGACCACTGTTCTACCTTTGAACTATGCCCCTTCAATGCGGTCACAAGAAAACCGCCGAAACTCATTATAGCACAGGAAAACAGGTTGCGCAAGGGAAAAATGCGGAAAGGAAAGAAGCGATGTTAGAACAGGCAGGAATGATGTTTGACAACATGGAGGTGATGCTGTACCGCATCAAGAAAAAGGTTTACCAGGAGCGGATGGAGCAGTTTCGCGTGAAAAATCAGGAGACGCTTGCAGAGATGACAGGTCTGGTGGAGCAGGCCGCAGACCGGGAAGCCGCGGCTGCACAGGTGGCGAAGGCGCTGGCTGATGTGGTGGAGCAGCGTTTTGCCAAACGGGGAAAGATCAGCGGCAGCAGCCAGATGGATATCAATCTGATGATGATTTATTATGTGTTTCCAGCGATCCTCTTGACGCAGAGTGAATGTGCGGTGCCTTTGGCAGACGCCATTCGGGATGAATGGCGCCGCCGTTTCCGGGACAGTGCCCAGCTGCAATATACTAATTTCGAAGAACTCTGCTCCAACTTCCAGGAGAAGTTTCTGGGAATCTTTTAGGCGAGGTCACGCTCCAGAATGATGAAGTCCCAACAGGCAAGTGTCAGAGTATCGCCGTCTTTCAAAACAGGAGCCTGCTCTGAACTATGGCCTGTAAGAAGAAGGACAGCGTCTGCACCGTGGTAAGTGATCGTTTGCGGATCCTCGGAATAGTTGAAGTAGTAGACGATCTCTTTTTGCAGGGCGTTGACACCCCGTTTGACGATGACAGGATAGACCTCATCGGGAAGGAGTATGCCGGCTTTTTCGCAGAGAAACGCAAGCAGCGGTTTCACTGTTTCCGAGTCTGTGTAGCAGCCCAGATAGGCAGCGTACCCGGAGCCGTAATGGTTCCCCGTGATGGCGGCATTACTGCCCCAGTGGGGATGATGGTAGGAGGCCAGTGTTTCCGCCTCTTTGGGGAGGAGAAGCTCCATCCAGTGGTGGACGCAGTAACTTTTATCTGTGTTGTTGTTTTGATTGACTGGATTAGTCGTTTTTTCAAACTGCATTTCTTTTAATCCTACGTTGATGCCGTCCGTAAACTGGTCGTATGTCATACCGAAAACTTTGGTCAGGCCGTGGGGAAGATCATCGTGATAGATCTTTAGCATTCTGTCGGCTACTGCTGTCCGGAAGGTGGAGAGCAGAACGCCGCCCTGTTCCACATAACACGCCAGAGCCTGGGTGAGGTCATCGGAGACACTGTAGAGAGCCGGTGTGATCAACAGTTTATATTGACCAAATAAGTCTATATCATCTTCCGAGAGAATATCGCACTCCACATTCATCTCATAGAGGGCGTCATAGAGCCATCGAAAGATATCATTGTATTTCAGACTGCTGCCGGTGGGGAACCATTGCAGGGCAGTCAGGGATTCATTGTCCAGAAGGATTGCCGCATGGCAGTTCTTTTTTAAATTGACCAGATGAGTACCATATTTTCCGAAGTCAGCGCCGATGCGGCAGGCTTCCCGGTAGGTGGCATTTTCCTGCAGATTATGACTCAAAACACCCTTCCAGTAGGATTCTATGGCATTGTGTATGGAATGCCAGTGCCAGTACATTACGGAGTTGGCTCCGTTTGCAAGGTGGCTGAAGGCCTGCAGGCGAAGCTGACCGGGATAGGGGAGCCAGCCGTGATTGCCCTGTGCCTCCGTCTCCAGCACCAGATAATTGTCTTTTTTCAAGGAGCGGGCGATGGCGCCGCCGAAGGAGATCTCTTTGCCGGTCAGATTCTGCGCCGAGGGGTGGTAGATGTCACAGCCTGTCATCGTTAAGGAGCGGGCCGCCTCCCACTGGTCTACCTCGGGCTGCAGGCCGAAAGAGTAGTTTCGCCAGTCATAGTCAAAATTCTGCGTGATGAACTGCTCCGGGCGTGCATAGGAGGAGACAATCTCGCTCTGCATCGCCAGAAAATCGGTCACCAGCTTTCGTTGAAACTTCTGATACTCGGCACCCAGACTGCCGTTGATGGTGCCGCGCACGTCCGGGAAATCCTCCCAGGAATTGATCCGGTTGCTCCAGTAGTCCAGTCCCCACGCCTTGTTCAGAAGATCCAGATCATCGTGAAAAAGAGTCCGCACATAAGCCACAAATTTCTCCTGCGCGTAGACAGAGCAGGTGTCGTAGGATTTGGTTTCATTGTCCAGCTGAAACCCAATCACATGATCGTAGGGGGCGACCTCCTCCATCAGCTTTCGAATGATCCGCTCCACATGCTTCAGATACATGGGATGAGCGATATCCATATTCTGTCTGTGGCCATACCGCCCCGGTCCCTGATGGGTTTCCGTGATGATGTCGGGATACTTGCGCGCAAGCCAGGTGGGTACTGCGTAGGTGGGCGTGCCGACAATGACCTGTATGCCGTGCTTCCCGGAGCAGGAGAGCATCCGGTGCAGATGGGTGAAGTCAAAAACGCCATCCTGTGGTTCCCAGGTACTCCAAGTGGATTCCGCGATGCGGATCACGTTCATTCCCGCCCGTTTTATCATTTCCATATCGGTCTCGATGCGGTCCTCGGGAAGATATTCGTCGTAGTAGGCGGCGCCAAAAAGAAGAGTGTCTGTTTTCATGGGTTCCTCCTATTTTCTGAAAAGTAATGGTTGCGCAGGGAAGCCTTATCTGGTACGCTGAAAGGGACAGAACAACCGATTGCGCATGACTTATAAGTATACTTTATCATGTTTTCGCAAGTTGCAGGGCAGAGCCCCGAAAAACCTACGGTTTTCCGGGGTCGCTTCGCTCGTCAAATGAACAAAGATATATCTGCTCGAGCAAGCTCGGCATTTATATCTTCGTTCGCTTGACTCTGCCCTTTGCGCATATTATATCATATTATCATAACCTTTGGACAGAGGGGACAGGCGGGATGAAGGATAAAAATCTGACAATAGGAGATATTGCACAGGCTCTTGGCGTTTCCAAGACTACCGTGTCCCGGGCCATTTCCGGTAAGGGCAGGATCGGAGAGGAGACTAGAGAGAAGGTGCTCGATTATATAGAAGTCCATCACTACAGACCCAATGTGGTAGCGAAAGGGCTGGCCCAGAATAAAACCTATAATCTTGGGCTTGTATTGCCGGGCGACTATCATCTCGTAGATCTGCCCTTCTTTCAGAAGTGTATGCTTGGCATCAGCAAGGCGGCTTCCGAGAAAGATTATGATGTGCTGATCACTATGGTATCAAGTGACCGAATTGGTCAATTAGAGCGTGCAGTGACCAATCATAAGATCGACGGCGCGATTCTCACAAGGACCCTGATCGATGACAGACCGATGCAGTATCTGCGGGAGAACGGAGTGCCCTTTGTGGCTATCGGCAGCACCGAGGACAGTGCGGCAGTGCAGATTGACAATGATCATAGAACCGCCTGCAGAGCCTTGACGGGAAAGCTTTTGGAGCGGGGCATAAAGAAGATCGCCTTAATCGGGGATGATGAGAATTATATGGTCACCAAAAACCGTCTGCTCGGTTTTCAGGATGCTTTCGAAAATCGACTGAATAAGTCAGTGGAATGTCAGATTTTTTTGAATGTGACGCATGCGGACATGGTGGATGGAATTGTGGAAGAAATGCTTTCGGAGGGAACGGACTGTATCGTGACCATGGACGATTTTCTTTGCAGCCGTGTGCTGAACGCCTTGCAGAGGAGAGGCGTAGACGTACCGGGACAGATGCAGGTGGCGTCCTTTTATGACAGCGTATTTCTGGCGGAGCATATGCCGCAGGTATCTTCGATCTGGTTCGATGTGGAGGAACTGGGCAGGAAAGCATGCGAGCTCCTTTTGCGGATGCTTGCGGGAGAGAGCGTGGAACAAAGGATGTTGCTGGGGTATCAGCTTAGGATGTAGAAAAGGGCAGTTGATGTAACAATTGCCCTTTCCCGATAACGTCTGTGTTAAATAGTTCTATTTCGATGCTTTGAGCTTATCCAGCTTCCATGCCCGTATCTTTTCCAGAGAACCGTTCAGATACAGCATATTCATCAGCAATCCCCCAAAAGCCAGACCGGTGGCAAAATCGCTCATATTCTGGCAGGGTTTTTCCGGAATAAAACCGAATCCGCTTGTCGCCTCCAGCGCAAGTGCAAACAGAAGGAGTATCATGGTTCCCAATGTCATGCTGATCAAGCGCTTTTTCAGTATTTTCTTTTCCGCATCGCTGTATTCCGCTACTTTCTTTAAGGTATTCTTTGTCTCGTTATCCATATTCTCGCTTTTCCTTTCTCCATCAATAATTTCCCGGATATCCACATCATAGAAATCTGCAATTTCGATTAAGATGCTTAGATCCGGCATGTTGTTTCCGGTTTCCCATCTGGAAACAGTCCGGGAAGATACGTTGAACTTTTCCGCTAACTGTTCCTGTGTCAGACCTTTCTTTTTTCGCAGGTCTTTTAAAAAGTTTCCTGTTTTTCTCTGGTCCATGTCTGGCCTCCTTTCGATGTCAGAATACCGGTGTGCAGATGAAAACAACACGACACAAAGCGAGAAATGCGTGTTATTTTCATGTAGACACGTCGTGTCGGGTAGTAGAATATCAGTGTTTAACTGCTAATATAGTTGAAAAGTCGGATTTGAGCAGATTATATTTCAATCGTTCTCATTTTGCGCAAGCTACTTGAATAAAGTCAAAGAATATGCTATATTATAAACACATAAGGAAACAATCGCCCACAAGGTGGTTGACCATGACTAAAATGACAGAATTGCCATCCTCGCTACCGGTCAAGTATACAAGGGTGGTTTTTCTGTCTATAAAACCAGAAGAACGTTACTGACTTATCAAAATGATTAAGGTCAGCAATGCAAGAATGAACATTCCGAAAGACATAAGGTCTTTGAAATCATATTTCATCCGCATCACCTCCCATCTTTTGTGATGAAAGGTCAACACCTTGCAGTGACACGATTGTTCCCGTATTCCAATCTTACCACACATCTTGTTGTTTGACAATTATTTATGGTTGTTTTTTCGAATGCTTGTGACCGGTTGTATACATTTTTCTCCCTTTTCAGAAAAGTGTGCCTATCAAAATCCGGTTTTATGGCTTGTATCCGCTTATAATATCAAGTATATTATTCCCATAAATATTGCCATTCAGCACATCTCCATTTGGAGAAAAACTGATTGCTCTGATATCTCTCGGGTTCTCATCGTATGGATTTGAATACTCTGTCTTCTCATCAAAATATTCACCTAAATATTTAAGGGCATTTCCACTCGGAAAAATAATATTACCTGAGCTCACAGGAATTTTCAAATAAGCAAACTCATTGATAACTTTCCTTGTCTGTATGTTATAAGGATTATGATCTGTTTCACTGACCAACCATGCGGGACTCAATGATATTGAGATACCGGATTCCACAACACATTCAGCAAAATATTTGACAGGCTCTAAAGGTATTGTTTCCTGATGAAAAGCATCCACCGATAAAAGAATCCCGCATACTCCGCTATCGGCAAGCAGTTCAACCACTTCCCTGATTCTTTTTTTGTCCTTACTGAAAAATCCGTTGGTGATCAAGTCTCTTTGTGGTATGTCCATTTCTGTTGCTGTTTTATGTATCTTATAAACTACTTCAGGATAGAGTAACGGCTCACCGCCAAAAGTCATCAGTGATGTAATTTGGTAGTTTTTGCAGATATCACGAATTGCGCTTGTTGCAATATCTGCATCGATATGTCCGGAATAAGAGCTATGGTCTCCTTCAGAACAATGCCTGCACTTTCCTGTACAAGCCATAGTAACAACAAATTCTATTCGATTTAAATTTTTAACATACTCATTCATAACAATCAGTTTTTCTGCCTTTCTACAGCATCCCCTCCAGCTTATCCACTGCAATGCGGATATACTCGCCCAAAGAGTTTTCTGTGCAGCCCGCAATATAGTGGTTACAGCGGTTCACGGGGATCAGGATCTTAAAGGCTCTGCTTGCACCCACAGCGGTGGCGATGGCAGGGGTGATCTCCCCGAGCAGAGCGTTGGCAAAAACGATGCCCACGGGCCCGACTACGATATCTGCATCTGCGACATTCACGAGAACGGCGTTTTCGCCGGTGGCTCCAAAGTCTGCGCCCGCCTTGAGCATGGCGGAGGTAGCCATGGTGTTGGTGCCGATGGCGTAGAGTTCCAGATCCTTGTGATTAGCCTTTACCTGTTCTATCACATTCTTACCGATACGGCCGCCCTGGCCGTCTATCACAACAATTTTCATGAGGAACCTCCTTTATTTTATATATTGTAGCATAAAGTAAAAAACGTATAAAATAAATTTTTTTTACTATACTACTCCTTATCAGAAAAGTAGATGGGAGAAGTTATGTCAACCAATAGTGCGACAATCTATTTTAAAGCGGAGCAGAACGTGGAGTTGCAGACTCCGGATGTGTTCGTCAAGGATATCGGGAAGCTGACCTGCAGCGATCCGCAGATACAGGCAAAGGCCAGAGCCGTCAAGCTATGGCAGTTTAAGCAGGGGGAGAGCAAAAGACAGGTCATCAGTATTCTCCGGGTGATCCAGGAGATCGAAAAGGCCTGCCCGGGGGCCAGCGTGGAAAATCTGGGCGAGACAGATGTGCTGGTGGAATGGATCGATGTGGACAGGCACAAGGGCTTTGTCCAGTGGTGTAAGCTTTTTTTTGTGGCGCTGATCAGTTTTTTCGGCACGGCATTTACGATCATGGCTTTTCACAATGATATCGGGATCAATGAGGTTTTCTCAAAAATTTATGAAATGGTGATGGGAGCGCCCGGAGACGGATATGGGATTCTGGAGTTGTCTTATTCGGTGGGGCTGGCGGTGGGTATCATCGTCTTCTTTAACCATATCGGCGGCAGACGGATCACGAAAGATCCCACACCCATCGAGGTGGAAATGCGGGTATATGAAAAGGATGTAAACCAGGCCCTCATTGCAACGGCGGACAGAGAGGGGAAGGAGATCGATGTTTCTTAGACAGATATTTTTGGCTCTGATCGGGGGGAGCGCTGGCCTTATTGTGTCGGCAGGGGTATTCACCGTGCTTATCTCCGTGGGACTGATCCCGCGCTTCGCGGGGAAAATGCATGTGGCGGACAAGGTGTTCGTTCTGGAGGAGATGGTGATATGCGGCACTCTGGCAGGCAGTTTTTTCAGTATTTACAGCAGGTTGGCGATGATCGGAGCCTTTGTGCGTGAGCATGCACTCTTCGGCGTAGAGGCGACGGAGGGAGTGTGGCGCTTTGCAGGGACGCTGATACAGATCATTTTTGGTCTGTTTGCGGGCATTTTTGTGGGATGTCTGGCGTTAGCCATCGCGGAGATGTTAAATACCATACCGGTTTTTGCAAGGAGAATCGGATTTCGTCACGGCCTGGGCATTGCAATTTTGGCGGTGGCGATGGGTAAGCTGATCGGAAGCGTTATTTATTTTACGCAGAGAATATTTATACAGTAGAAAGGGAGAGTAATATGGCAGAAGAACAAAAAGCAATGACGGCACAGCAGGCGGAGGAGCAGGCGTACAGACAGCATGTGGAGCGGACCACACCGAAATACAGTCTGCCTGCCCGTATGACGAAAGCCTTTGTGACGGGAGGTCTGATCTGTGTGCTGGGGCAGTTTTTTCTGAATTATGCGACGAATCGTATGGGGATCGATCAGGAGACGGCGGGGTCCTGGTGCTCATTACTTTTGGTGCTGATCAGCGTGCTGTTCACAGGTTTTAAGCTATACACAAAATGTGTGGATTGGGGCGGCGCGGGGGCGCTGGTGCCAATCACGGGTTTTGCAAACTCGGTGGCTTCGGCGGCCATCGAATACCAGAAGGAGGGGCAGGTGTTCGGTATCGGCTGTAAGATCTTTACGATTGCCGGGCCGGTCATTCTCTACGGGATCTTCTCAAGCTGGGTCCTGGGGCTTTTGTACTGGGGCTGGAATTATCTGGTGATGTGATACCTGCGCACTCTGTGGAAACAGATATGGCGCTTTTGCCGGAACTGAGGTATAATCGTCGCAGGATCAGCATCCTGCGACCAAAGAATTGCAAAGCAATTCTTTCATAAATATTTTACCATATTGGCATCTGAGATATGATATAATGTGGATAAAGTTTTGCGCTGAGCGAAAACGGACAGGAGGAACAAAGCTTTGAACACATTTCAGTACCGGGTGGCGAGTATTGACGGAGACTACGCTAATTTAGAACGTATTGATGCACCGGAGGAAGGATACAAGCTGGTGGCGAGGGCGCTTCTGCCGCCGGAGATCAAAGAAGGGACAAAGCTTCTGTACGAGATGCTGCAATATTCGGTGATGGAGGAGTAGGAGCTTGGACGGAAAAGAACATGTGGTAAAGGAGGTCGCGCCCGGCTCTATCGCAGAGGAGATGGGGATCGAGGCGGGCGATAGCCTTCTTGCCGTCAATGACAACGAAATAGAGGATGTGTTCGATTACCGTTATCTGATGAAGGACGAGTATGTGGAAGTGCTGGTGCGAAAGCCGGACGGTGAGGAGTGGCTTCTCGAGATCGACAAGGATTATGATGAGGATTTGGGCGTCGAGTTTGAGAACGGTCTGATGAGCGACTACCGTTCCTGCAGCAACAAGTGTATCTTTTGCTTTATCGACCAGATGCCGCCGGGGATGCGGGAAACCTTGTACTTTAAGGATGACGATTCCCGGCTTTCCTTTTTGCAGGGCAATTATATCACTCTGACCAACATGACGGAGCGGGATGTGGAACGCATTGTGAAGATGCAGCTTGCTCCTATCAACATCTCGGTACATACCACGAATCCCGCGCTTCGCTGTGAGATGCTGCACAACCGCTTCGCAGGGGAAAAGCTGCAGTTTCTGGATCGGTTCTATGAGGGCCATGTGGAGATGAATGGGCAGATCGTCTGCTGTAAGGGAGTAAATGACGGGGAGGAGCTTCGGCGAAGCATAGAAGATCTGATGAAATATCTGCCTTTTATGCGGAGTGTGTCGGTGGTGCCTGCGGGGATCAGCCGGTTTCGTGAGGGCCTGTATCCTATCGGGCTTTTCACGAAGGAGGAGGCCGAGAGGATCATTGACATGATCGATGATTACCAGAAAACCTGTTTTGACCAATTCGGTCTACACTTTGTGCATGCCAGCGACGAGTTTTATATTCTGGCGGAGCGGGATTTCCCGGAGGAGGAGCGTTACGACGGCTACATCCAGCTGGAAAATGGTGTGGGCATGATGCGGCTTTTCAGAGAGGAGTTTACACAGGCCCTTGCGGACGCCGGACAGGATCCTGCATATCCGGAAAAGAAGCGCATTCTGAAACGGCGGGTGAGCATCGCCACAGGCAAGCTGGCCTTTTCTACCATACAGGAGGCGGCGGAAAAAATGATGCAGGCTTTTCCCGGACTTGCCATTCATGTGCAGGCCATCCGAAATGACTTTTTCGGGGAGACCATCACGGTGGCGGGGCTGGTGACAGGGCAGGATCTGATCGCCCAGCTAAAGGAAGCGCAGGCGCAGGGCGTGGATCTGGGAGAGGCGCTGTTGATTCCGGGCAATATGCTTCGCAGCGGAGAGCAGGTCTTTTTGGATGATGTTACGGTGTCCCAGGTGGAGCAGGCACTGGGCCTTTCGGTGAAAGCGGTGGAGGCAGAGGGACAGGATTTCGTGGATGCCCTGCTTGATCCGGCATACTGCATGGACAGGGAGAATGAGGGGTTCGTGTATGTGCGGGGATATGACAGATAAACTGACAGCGAGAGAGGTTATGTAAACTAAAAAAGGATTAAATGCTATGCCACAATATACTATAAAAAAGTTAGAAACCACGGAGATCACATCTATTTATGATACCTATATGAAGCGGGATTTCCCCTCTGATGAACTGAAGCCCTTAAGCCATATTCTCAAAAGTGTGGAGGAGGGCTACGGCTTTTCTCTCGGCCTTTATGAGGAGGAGAGGCTTGCAGGCTACGCTGTTTTTATTCTCTGCGAGGAGACAAAGTGTGCGCTGCTTGACTATTTTGCGATCCTGTCGGACAGACGGGGAGAGGGGCTGGGACACAGAGCTTTCCCGCTTTTTGGTAACTATTTTAAAGAGGAACTTCCTATGGTGAAGGGGCTTTACATTGAGTCTGAGCGGATTGCCGCCGCAGAAAATGAGAAACAGCGTCTGACCAGAGAGCGGCGGATCGCCTTTTATAAGTCCTGCGGCTGTGAGATGACAGATCTGCGGGCGGTGCTGTTCGGCGTGGACTACAGTGTTTTATATAAGCGTATGGGAGATCCTGCGCAGGAGGCATCTCTGGAAGCACTGGATGCGCTCTACAGACGGATGTTTAAGCCGGAGCACTATGCAAGGTTTGTGAGCCTGACGGAGGAGCAATGTGAGAACGCTGTTTTGAATTGACTTATGATATAGGATACCTTATTATAACTACTATAAGTATACGTGCGAAAAAGGAGGAAATAGCAAATGGAGTTACAGATATTAAAAGACCAGGAAAAGTTGATGAATTTTATCTTCTTTCTGTTCCTTTTGGCGGTTCCCGTTGTGGCATTCCTTTTTGTTCTCTTCTTTAACGGAGGCGGCATAAAGGATATCGTTGTACTGCTCATGTCGCTGAGTGGCATTATTATAAAGCTGCTTGAAAAACCGCTGGGCGCGAAGGCGAAATATCTGTATGTATCTGCAGTGCCGATTTTTGGGGCTGTAACTCTGGTTGCGGGAACCCCCGGCGTATTCGGCGCGATGGTTGAGGCATATTTCCTGGTACTGTTTCTTTCGACTGCCTACTATGACCTGTCGGTGGTCAAGGTGTGCGCGGCGGTGACAGTGGTTGTAAACGCGGCAGCGATGGTTATATTTAAGGATGCGTATCTGTGTATGGATACCGCAGCGATATGGGTTTTCGACATTCTGGTATATATCCTTGCGATAGCGGTGTCGGTCTTTATTGTAGTGAGAACACGATCCCTCTTTGCGACGGTTGAGCAGAAGGAGGAAGAAGTGGAAGGGCTTCTGGGCAATGTCCGGGGTGCTTTCGAGGGGTTGCAGGAATCCTCCCAGTCCATCTACGATTCCTTACATAGTTTTGAGCAGAGTGCTTCGGAGATCGCAGCCTCCAGTCAGGAGATCGCAGGCAGTGTGGAGCAGCAGATCGGACAGGTGGAGGGCAGTATTCAGATATTCAATGATCTGGATGGCAGAATCAGCGACTCGGAATCCCGCGTGTTACAGACGGTTGAAAACGTGAGACAGCTGGAGGAGAAGAATAATGAGGGTAAGGTGTCTATCGATGAACTGGCCAGGAAGTTCAGTGAAAATATTGAGGCTACCCAGGTGGCGTCCGAGGGTATGGCGGCTCTGGCACAGAAATCCGGCTCCATCGGTGAAATCATTGACAGTATCAGCCAGATCGCAAGGCAGACCAGTCTTTTGGCCTTGAATGCGGCCATTGAGGCGGCAAGAGCCGGTGAGGCCGGCAAGGGCTTTGCGGTGGTTGCAGACGAGATCAATGCCCTGTCTGCGCAGTCGGCTACGGCGACCCAGAAGATCGACACGATCCTGAAGGATATCATTGGCACCATTGGGGATACGAGCAAGATCATTGACCGCAATACCGTGATCGTGCGGGAGTCCAATGAGAAGCTGGATGATACGGTGCAGATTTTTGATACGATGCTTCAGTTCTCCCGTCAGGTGATTGAGGAGACAGAGAAACTGCAGGGACAGCTCGGCGATATTGTGGAGAGCAAGGAAAGACTTCAGGATGCGATGCAGCAGGTGGAGGTGATATCCCATGCTTCCGTGCAGAATACCACGGAGATATCTTCTTCCACGGAGGAGCAGGTGAATGGGGTCGAGGATATTCTGAACTCCATGAGTCAGGTGCAGGCGGGTATAGACCGATTGGCACAGGTATTAAGTTAGGAGCAGGGGGAGCTTGTTCAGCGAGATTCGCAGAGAGTAGATAGGAAAACAGAGGGCGGCGCAAAGTGATAATTTTGCGTCGCTCTGTCGTGTAAATACGAATAAAAAGGGTAGACTGTGGGGAAATGAGGAACGGGAAGAAAGAAAAAAAACGAGTCATAGGACTGTTAGCCCATGTGGACGCGGGAAAGACTACACTGGCGGAGCGCATTCTCTACACTGCGGGAGAGATCAGAAATCCCGGGCGGGTGGATCATAGAGATACTTTTTTAGATACAGACAGGCAGGAGCGGGAGCGGGGCATTACCATCTTCTCCAAGCAGGCCCGTTTTTCATGGAAAGATATGGAGGTGACCCTTCTCGACACGCCGGGACATATCGATTTTTCCGCAGAGATGGAGCGTACTCTGCAGGTGCTTGACTGCGCAGTGCTCATTGTGAGCGGCGCGGACGGGGTGCAGAGCCATACCCTGACGCTCTGGAAATTACTGGAGCGCTATCAGGTGCCGGTCTTTGTCTTTGTCAATAAAATGGACCAGCCGGGGACGGACGAGAAGGCTCTTCTTGCCGGTCTGAGACGTGAGCTGGACGAGCGGTGTGTGTCCTTTACAGAATCGGATGGGAACAGGCCCGGCGATTTTTACGAGAATATCGCAGTTTGTGAGGAAACCCTTCTGGAAAAATATCTGGAGCGAGCAGAAAACTTGCCGGAAGGGGCGGAAGCTTTATCGGACGAGCCGCCCGTCAGTGATCAGGAGATAGCAGAGCTCATCGCCCGCCGCAGACTGTTCCCCTGCCTTTTTGGATCCGCTCTTAAGGGAGATGGAGTGGAGGAGCTGCTCGGTATTCTTTCTATCTATTCGCCGGAACCTCAGTACAGAGAGGAATTTGGCGCAAGGGTCTTTAAGATCACCAGAGACGCACAGGGCGGCCGTCTGACACACATCAAGGTGACCGGGGGCAGTATTAAAGTGAAACAGACAATAAAGACTGCCACAGGCAGAATGGGAAGGACGGAGGCAGCGGGGAAAGATAAGCCGGAGATTGACCGGGAGGAAAAGATAGACCAGATCCGTCTCTATTCCGGCGAGAAGTATACTACGGTGCAGGAGATCGGGGCGGGCAGTATCTGCGCGTTGACCGGTCCGGTCTACACCTTTTGCGGACAGGGAATCGGCGCGGAGGAGGAGATCGTCCTGCCGGTGTTGGAGCCGGTCATGACCTATCGGATCGAGCTGCCTGATGACTGTGACGTACATCATATGTATACAGAATTATGTAAACTGGAAGAGGAAGAGCCACAGCTTCACATCGTCTGGCAGGAGGAGAGCAGCGAGATCCGCGTCCAGCTTATGGGCGAGGTGCAGATCGAGATCTTGAAAAATCTGATTCAGGAACGTTTCGGTGTGGCGGTGGAATTCGGTGAGGGAAGTATTCTTTATAAGGAGACCATTGCCGATGTGGTGGAGGGCGTGGGACATTTTGAACCCCTCAGACACTACGCGGAGGTACATTTGATCTTAGAGCCGGGAGAGCGGGGCAGTGGACTCGTCTTTCGTAGCAGGTGCAGTGAAGATAAGCTGGATCGGAACTGGCAGCGTCTCATTCTGACCCATCTGGAAGAGAAGAGCCATCCGGGAGTGCTGATCGGGGCGCCTATCACGGATATGCAGATCACTCTGGCGGCAGGCAGATCCCATGTGAAGCACACGGAAGGCGGAGATTTCAGACAGGCCACTTACCGAGCTGTCAGACAGGGGCTTTGTCGGGCAGGAAGCGTGCTCTTAGAGCCTGTCTATGAGTTTCGGATGGAGCTGCCGGTGGCTTTTGTGGGAAGGGCTATGACGGATCTGCAGGCCATGGCGGGACATTTTGAGGCGCCGGAGACCACAGGGGAATATGCAGTCCTGGCGGGTACGGTGCCTGTGTCGGAGTTTGGGGGCTATCAGGCTCGTATGCTCGCCTATTCCGGTGGAAAGGGAAGGCTCTTTACTCGTCTGAAAGGCTACGAGCCCTGTCACAACGCACAGGAGGTGATCGAGCAGATCGGCTATCAGGCGGAACGTGATACGGACAATCCCTGTGGTTCGGTGTTCTGTGCCCACGGCGCGGGTTTTCTGGTGGAGTGGGATCAGGTGGAGGAATATATGCATCTGGAGCCTGCGCTGAAGGCCGGGTGGAGACTGGCTGACGGAAGCATCTATGGCGGGGAAGATGAGATTGACTTAAATAGTCAATACAGCGCAGAACCTCAGGGGACAGCCAGGCGCATAGCAAAGTCCGACCCGGTTACCAGCACGTCAGTTGACTTTATTGGTCAAGATGAGGTGGAGGAGATCTTTCAGCGGACCTTCGGGTCAAAGGAGGGCAAAAAGCAGGGCTGGGCCAGAACAATCCGCTCAAAGCCTGCGCCCGCGGAGGAGGTGCAGTACCGCGGCGGACAGGGGAAGAGGGAGGAGTATCTTCTGGTGGACGGCTACAATATCATCTTTGCCTGGGAGGAGTTAAGCGGTCTTGCCAGGATGGATCTGAATGCCGCCAGAGGCAGGCTTATGGATATTTTGAGTAATTTTCAGGGCTTTCGCAAAATGCATCTGATCCTGGTGTTTGACGCCTACAAGGTGAAAGGGAATCCGGGCAGTGTGGAGCGTTACCATAATATAGATGTGGTTTATACGAAAGAAGCGGAGACAGCGGATCAGTGTATCGAGAAAGTGACCCATGAGATGAGCCGGAAAAACCATATTGTGCGTGTGGCTACTTCCGACGGATTAGAGCAGGTCATCATCATGGGGGCGGGCGCGATCCGCGTCTCCGCCAGAGAACTCTACGAGGAAGTGCAGGCCGCCTCCGAGGAGATGCGGCAGTATTTTTAAGAAATCCGTAAGAAATCCCACGACTTTTTTATAAGGACTTATTTTTATGATGGTTTCAGGCTTACGGAGAAGGGAGCAAGATTTCAGGATGAACGAATGTGTGCTGGTGGTGGACGATGACAGGGAAATTGTGCGGGCGATCGCTCTTCTTTTGGAGAAGGAAGGGTATCGTGTGCTGAAGGCCTACGACGGCATGGAGGCGCTGCGGGTCCTGGGGGAGCAGGAGGTACAGCTCATTATCATGGATGTGATGATGCCGAAGCTGGACGGCCTCTCCGCCATGATGAAGATCAGGGAGCGCAAAAATCTTCCCATCATTGTTCTGAGCGCGAAGACAGAGGATACGGACAAGATTCTGGGACTCTCCATGGGGGCGGACGATTATGTGGCGAAGCCCTTCAATCCGCAGGAGCTGGCGGCCCGGGTGAAAAGCCAGCTGCGCAGGTACACTATGCTGGGCGGGATTCATACCATGCATGAGGAGGACGAGATCGTAAACGGAAGACTCTGTTACCGCCTGCAGGAGCGCACCCTCTATGCGGATGGAGAGCCTGTCAGGCTCACCGCCACGGAGACGAAGATCATGGAGCTTCTCATGAAAAACAGAGGCCGTATCTTTCCGGCAGAAGAGATCTATGAAAGAGTCTGGGAGGAGCCTTCCTTCGCGCCGGAAAATACGGTGATGGTACACATTCGTCATATCCGGGAGAAGATCGAACTCAATCCGAAAGAGCCGGAATATATAAAGGTGGTGTGGGGCATTGGATACAAAATGGAAAAAATGTAAGGTATTATGTAGTTTTGTGGCGTTTGCGGCTGGTATAACCCTGTTTCTGATCAATTTGACGCTGGCTGTGTGCACTTATCTGCCGCTTGCCGGGCAGGATCTGACAAAGCCGGGCGATTATCAGGAGACGGAGCAGTTTCGCTATATCATTGAGGAGCGGCTCAATTCCCTTCTGGGGGTTGCCACAGGCGGTAACGGCTGGTACACGGGGCTCAATTCAGGTGTGTATATCCAGCACGGCTATGACGGTGGACTGGCGGGCTGGCTTGACAGGAGTTTAAATGCGGGAACAGCTACGGAGAATGTGACAGCGGAGGCATTGAAAGCTGTGGAAGTGACGACCACGGTGGTGGAGGAGAGTGCGGATGCGGCAGCTGTGGCGCAGGAGGCCTATTTTGAGGAATCACCGTACTACAATATTGATGATTATGTGAATCATCTGCAGGAGCTATACGGCAACGATGCTGCCGTGGAAACCTATCTGATGGAGCTGGCTGAACTGTATGGGGATGATTTTGCCAATGCTGTTGGAAACGGGTATTATGGGAGTGATCAGGGCATTTATTTTGACGAGGAAGGGAAGATTGACAGGGAGAAGACCCTGAAGGCTTATCTGTATAATATGGGTCAGGATAAGAACCTTCTCTATGCCATTGTCAGCCAGGGAGAGCTTCAGTACACGAATATCGAAGGGCTGGCAGAGCAGACCAAAACGGTCTGGAACGGTGCGGATTTTGCGCAGGAGCTCCCTGACGGGGAATACAATTTCTCTCTCTGGTACAACAGAGAGGGGGACGGCAAGGTACAGATTACCAAAGATGGTCGACAGGTGGACGTTTACGGGGACGGCGTCTACCAGACGGGAAATGACTGGCGGGTGCCGGGTTATGCCAATTTTAAGCTGGGCGATCCGGCAAAGGAGGCTGTGATCTTTCTGGCGGCGGCTAAAACGCCCCAACTATATATGGTGGGCAATTACGAGGGCAGCGGAATCACCCAGTACGGCGGGAATCTGTATTATCTGAATGAATCGGTCAAACTGTGGGACTGGCGGTTTCATAGAAGCTGTATGTTTCTGATAGCGGGTATTGTACTGCTTGTGCTGTCTCTTATCCTGCGGAAAAGTCTGGGAACTGCCGTGGGACAGCTTGCGAAGATATTGGGGAAGATTCCTCTTGTTCTGAAGATTGTGGTATTTCTGATTCTGGTAGCTTTTACGATCCCGTCGGGCGGGGATGCCTTCGGACAGATCGACTGGTATGTGAGGGATAGGCTTTTTCTGGACAGTGATGGGATTTACCTGTTAAAGCAGCTGACGATGGCGGGGAACTGTCTGGCGATTTGGTTCTGGCTTGCGTTTGCGGCGGTTCTGGACGGCAGAGCGAATGTAAAGCGGCAGAGGCAGGAGATGCTGGAGCGGCGGCAGATGCGGGAGCTGAAATATCCGGTGCAGAAACGGCTGGTGCAGAGAGAGCGTAAGCGGCTGTTTGCGGATGGCGGTGTGATCCTTGTGGCGACAGCGGTCGTGCTGGCAGCATATCTGATGTGGCGGGAATATATTGAGAAATACTATGATTATTGGGAATGGTACGAGGACGGCAGAATATTCGGTTTCAGAGGATTGGCAGGATTGGTTGTGATGGCGGCCTTCGCGGTGTTCGGCGCCCTGCTGCTGTTTGTCGGGAGCGATCTGTGGCGGCTCCGGAAGAGCAGACGGCTGGCGGAGGATATCGGGGCGCTCTCTGACCGGATCGGGGCGGTGCGAGAGGGAAAACTGACCGACGATCTGCGGCTTCCGGAGGATTCGGATCTGCGGGAGGCGGCGGAAAACCTGAACGAGATCAGAATAGGGCTGGAGACGGCGCTAGCGGAGCAGATCAAGAGCGAACGGATGAAGGTAGATTTAGTGACAAATGTGTCACATGATATCAAGACGCCGCTCACCTCCATCATAAGCTATGTGGAGCTTTTGCGGCAGGAACAGGATCTGCCGCAGCATGTAAAGGAATATATCCAGATCTTAGGGGAAAAGTCGGAGCGGCTTCGCAGTATTGTACAGGATGTATTCGAGGTGAGCAAGGCCACCTCCGGACAGCTTCCGATTCAGACGGAGATTCTGGATATGGGTAAGCTTTTGCGGCAGACTCTGGCGGATATGAATGGGCAGATCGAGGAGAGTTCTCTTATCATGAGAACGGCTATTCCGCAGACACCGGTATTTGTGCAGGCCGACGGACAGAGGCTCTATCGGGTATTCCAGAACCTGATCCAGAACGCTCTGCGCTATTCTCTGGCGGGCTCCCGCATTTATCTGACTCTGGAGGCCAGAGAGGAGAAAGCGGTGGTGCAGATCAAGAACACCTCCAGCGTGGAGCTTGCGGACAACAAGGACTTTACAGAACGCTTTGTGAGGGGGGATGACAGCCGCACCGACGGCGGCAGCGGTCTGGGCCTCTCCATCGCCAGGAGCTTTACGGAGGCCTGCGGCGGGAGCTTTCTGGTGGAGACCAATGCGGATCTGTTTACGGTGACGGTTTCTTTTCCGGAAAGCAGCAAGGAAATGACGGTGCAGAAGGAAACTGTTGAGGAAGCTGTAGAAGAAAGACAAGACATATTGGAATAAAAAGGACAGGAGCCATTATGGCTCCTGTCTTTCTGTCTTCGTGAACATCAGTCCGAAGGTGCCGATGCCGCAGTTGCTGGAAACGGTGGCTGACGCCTTCTGCAGGACGATCTTGTCAAATTTGATATATTGTTCCACCAGCGCCAGGATCTCGTCGATCTGCTTCACGCTGCAGCCCGCATAGGTGACGAAAAGGAGCCTTGAGTCGATGGATTTGGGGTGCTTGAACAATGTTTTCACATACTGCCTGTTCATGTGGTGCACATTACCTGTTGCGATCTGCCACAGCTTCAGCTTGTTTTTAGACATAGACAGGATCGGATGCAGGTTTAACAGGCTGCAGAGCTTGTGGACGCCGCCGCCGACCTTGCCGTTGCGGTAAAGAGTGGCGGTACTCGGCACCAGGAAGTTGGAAAAAACCTGTTCTTTGTGGCTTTCGAGAGCCTGACAGATCTCCTCCACACTCTTGCCCTCCTCCGCCAGCATTGCCGCGTAGAGCACCATGAGGCCGTGTCCGCTGCTGATATGCCCGGAGTCCACCACAGTGACATTGTCGAAGGCTTTGGCGGCCTGGGTGGCGTTTGGATAAGCGCCGCTCAGATCAATGGTAGCGGTGAGGTGAATGACGTGCTCCGCTTCCGTCAGCGTCTCTGCGAAGAAATACTCGTAGGCGGATGGTTCTGCCGTGGAGGAGTGGGCCGTGTTGCCTTCCGTCTGCAGATAGGCGAGCAGGCTGTCCGAGGATATCTCGAAGAGGTCGCAGAAACGGCCCCCCTTGGTGTGCACATAGCAGTACATGAGGCGGATCTGGTAACGGTTTAAGAGATCCTGAGGCAGATCGCAGATGCAGTCCGCCGTGATGGCGATCTTTCGTTTCCGGGCATTGCTGATCTGGTTGAGTCCCTCCATCTCCTCAGTCTCTGTGTCGGAGGAATCCGCCGTGTATTCGATGAGGTTAGTGGGCAGATATTTTAACAGGGTCGCCTCCAGGAGAGGTGCACTGATAGGTTTTGCCATATACCCGTCGAAGCCCATGTCCTGATAGATCTGCTCTGCGCCGGTCATAACGTTGGCGGTCAGGGCGATCACGGGAGTCTTCTGGCAGAAGCCCTTAGCCTGACTCCGCACGGCCTGCAGGGTGGCTTGTCCATCCATCTCCGGCATCATGTGATCCATCAGAATGACGTGGTAAGCGTTCTCCGCTGTTTTTTTCAGACATTCCTTGCCGCTCTCGGCGGTATCTACCTGCACCTTTGTCTCCCGTAAGAGTTTCGTCACCACCATCAGATTCATGGTATTGTCGTCCACCACCAGAATACGTGCATCCGGAGCTAAGAAGCTCTGCTGATAGCGTTCCCGCTGGTTTAACTGTTTTTGCGACGCGAAATTAATGACGCCGATGGGTCTTGCGTTGACGATGCGCTGCTGCAATTCTATGGTAAAGACGGAACCCTTGTGATACACACTGTCCACCGTGATCCTGCCGCCCATCATTTCTATGAGCTGTTTGGAGATGGAAAGGCCCAGTCCCGTGCCCTCGATGTTGCGGTTGTCCGTCTCATCCACCCGCTTGAAGGAACTGAAGAGATCCTCCAGACTTTCCTTGCGGATGCCCATGCCGGTATCCTCCACGGAAATGCGCAGGAGAATCTGGTCGGCGCTCAGGCGTTCTCCCTTGGCGCTCAGAGTAACAGAACCGGCACTTGTGTATTTGACTGCGTTGGTCAACATGTTGGTGATCACCTGTTTGATCCGAACCTCATCGCCGTAGAGCATGGATGGGATCTCCGGATCGATGGCAACCTTGAATTCCAGATCCTTCTGATGAGCCCGGATCCAGATCAGATTCACCAGATCGCTGAACATGGAGCTGATCTCATACTGGGCCGGTACAATCTCCATTTTGCCGGATTCCAGCTTGGAGAGATCCAGAATGTCGTTTATGGTGGTGAGCAGCATTTTGCTGGCGTTCTGAATGTTGATGGCGTTTTCCGCGATCTCATCGGAAATATCCTCCCGGAGGATCATTTCGTTTAATCCGATGATGGTATTGATGGGTGTGCGGATCTCGTGGCTCATGTTGGCAAAGAAAGTGTCCTTGGAGCGGGCAATCTGCTCCGTCTCCTTTCGCTGCTGCTCTGCCATCTGTCTTTCCTGCTCGTAGGTCTTTGCCTGCATCTTTAAGAGGATACCGATAAAGAAGCTCACGCAGATCAATGCGATATAGGAGTCCGAAAAACTGTAGAACCGGGTGGAATCGGATACGAGCTCCGGGCGGTAGTAGGCCACCAGGTAGGTTCCCAAAAAGGAGAGGAGGGAAAGGGTAATGGCTAACAGAAAGGAACGACCCTCAAATAAGAGGAAAATGTAGACTACCCCCAGTACGAGCCAGACCGGCATGCCGCTCTGCGTGCCGCCGCTTGTGATAAAGAGCAACGGGAAAAAGACCATATTGATGCCGATCGCGAGGAGCCAGGAAGCCATTTTGCTGTTCTGCTGCCGGAGTGTTATCCAGATGGAAATGCCGGAGATCACACATATGGGCAGTAATGCATATAAAACGCCGGGATTAGCGCCTAAAAGAACCAGAATGATACCGATCAAAGAGGACGCGAGCGCCAGAAGCATCACCATTCGGTTGATGAGTTCTTTAAATTCAAGCTGCCCGGGAAACAGGGTTTGAAAAAAGTGTTGAATTTTTTTTCGCATACGTTATTTTTCCATCCTTTCCAGAACCTCGGTGGCGCCGAGAAAATCAAAATCAGCGGCCAGTTCCCGTATCTGCTTTACGCTCTCTGCGACAGAGGGCTTTTGTCCGGGGAACTGTTCCAGTTGATCCAGAAGCTCAGCCAGTCCCTCGCTTTCAAAAGCTGACAGTTTCTCGCTGATCTGCTCGAACAGTTCTTCCAGAGTCGGTCCGCCGTTGTCTGCAGTTTCGGCGGGAGCGGCCGCATCCTGCGGTGCAGCGTCCTGCTGCAGTTCGGCCTTATTCTTTGAGGAAGCCTCGTTCGCCTTATCGGCAGCGTCAGGGTAGACGAAAAGGTTATTGTCCAGAGCCTCCAGCAGCTTATCATGGTTTTCCATCATAGCTTCATGGTGCGCTAAGATGTAGTCGATCCGGTTTTCTTTGCCTGCCATCTCCAGCTCTCTGGCCATCTCCGACAGTTCGCCGGCGCCGACGGCCTTTGCGTTGCCTTTCAGGGCGTGGACAGAGATAACGTAATTTTTCCAGTCATGCTCTTTAAAGAAATGGGTCAGGTGATCCCTGCGCTTTTGTCCTTCGGAATGAAAGATGGCGATGATCTCCTTAAAACCTTCCTCATCGCCGCAGTAGGCAATGGCCTGCTCTAAGCTGACGCCTGCACGGGACAGCTTTTGCTTTGCCTTGGAGACAGCGGTTTTGTCTGACGGGTCAGCCGTTTCAGAAGCTGCGGGGGCAGGAGCCCCGGTCTCCGATACAGGTGTCCCGGCGATGGTCTGGTTGGCTGCATCGTCCTCATCCACGATGATCTGCATCTGGGAGGGGATATAGCGGCGCAGAATGCGCTCCAATACGCTGAGTTCTATAGGCTTGGCAATAAAGTCGTTGAAGCCCTCCGCCATGAACATCTCTCGTGCACCGCCGATGGCGTTGGCAGTGAAGGCAATAACAGGGAGCGACTGATAGTAAAGTCCGGGCTTCTGCCGGATCTTATGCAGTGTTTCCACACCATCCATCTCCGGCATCATATGATCCAGGAAAACACAGTCGAACTCCGGTGTGTTCAGTTTTTCCAGAGCTTCCTGTCCGCTGCTTGCCATGATCACTTTCAGCTGATAGGGCAGAAGAAGTCTGGCCATGACCTTTAGATTCATGGCATTGTCGTCCACCACAAGCACTTTGGCCTGCGGGGCAATAAACTTGTTATGTAAACTAAGGTGCTGTTCCTCGCCCACCAGAAGTTTCTGACCGTTGAAGACTGCGGCGATGGACAGTATGGTGAAAGGCTTATAGATGCGGAGCATATTGCCCTGCACCAGGATCTCCTGATCGTAGTCCAGTATGAGCACCACGGTGCGCTTGGTGGAAAGCTCATCAAAGAAGGGTCTGTCTTCCCGGTATTCCTCCCAGCCGATGAAGATGTGGGAGTAGTCCTCACGCTCGATCCGGCGCTTCAGCTCTTCCAGATTCCGGCAGATGCGGAAAGGGATACCGAACTGGCTGACCATGTGGTGGATACAGTTTTCGTAGCCTTCTCTCACCAGGGTGTATTCGTATTTTTCCATGTTGACATAGTAGGCCGCAAAGAGATGCTTCTTATCCTTGATGGAGACAATGGGCGTCTCGTCCAGAACCTTTTGTGGGATGGTAAATTGGAATTCACTGCCGGAGCCGGGGGTGCTGTTAACGGTGATGAAGCCGCCCATGCTGCGGACCAGAGCCTGTGTGATGGCAAGACCCAGTCCCACGCCGCCTTCTTCGCGGTTTCGCTTGGAGTTGACCTGGCTGAAGCTGGTAAAGATCTTCTCCATATCGGCGCGGCTGATACCGATGCCGGAATCTTTCACGCTGACATGCAGATTGATGCCGTACTCTTCCTTACGGCTGCTGATCCGCAGGATAACGCCGCCCTCCTTCGTGAATTTGATGGCATTGCTTAAAAGATTCATGACGATCCGGCGTAATTTCTGTTCGTCGCCCAGAAGATTGCTGGGCAGATCGGCATCGCAGTCCACGATCAGGTCCAGATGCTTGCCGTTATCCATAGTGGTCGCCATGTTGATGATATCGGTGATGGTGGAAGTGATGTTGTAGCTCTCCTCCGCCAGTTCCATCTTTCCTGTCTCTAACTCTGAGAAGTCCAGGATATTGCTTACGGTGGACAGAAGGTTTCTGCCGGCTGTCTGGATATCGACCACATCCCGCCGCACATCCATGGGAAGATCCTCCTGCAGGATGGCCTCGCTCATGCCGCACACGGCATTGATGGGGGTACGGATCTCGTGGGAGACGTTGACCAGAAAGTCATTTTTACTGCGCTCGGCAATCTCCAGCTCCCGGATGTTATCGATCAGAAGATCGCTGGCCTCCTGCCGGTTTCCCTGAATGATCCAGAGGATAGCGGAAACCATGTAGAGGGAAAAGAACTGGATGATAAGCCTGATGATATCGTGAACAGAGGAAAGAACGATCGTCTGTGCGATCAGACCGTGATATAAAAGCAGAAAAAACGGGATGATCAGACCGGGATAGAGAATCTGGCGCATATTGAAGATACTGAGCAGGACGATGCCGCCGGCCATGGTAATGAGCAGGGTAGAGAAGCTGTCCGTAAACAGGGCGTAGATGACAAAAATGACCCAGCACATGGCGGAGATGAAGGTAGCCCGGCGGGTATGTGTCCAGAGATCCCGGAAGTGGACGAACCATCCTGCAAGCATCGGCAGAAACAGGATCTCCTTGATAAAAATATTCCAGTTCATGAGCATCCCCGTGACAAACATGGCTGCTGTGTACAGGGTCAAAGCGAAAAGCACGATGCGCTCCAGCCTCTTTTGTGTCTTTTCGTTTTTTAATTGTGTGTTATCCAAGATGATTCACCTCCGTATCAATCCGTGATGTGCAGAACTTTTTTCAGTGTCGGAAGCATTCCCATAAACACATCTATGATGGTCGGGTCAAACTGTGTACCGCGTCCTTCTGACATGATCTGCATGATCCGCTCAATAGGACGGATGGGCGGTTTATAGCAGCGCTCTTCATAGAGAGCGTCGAACACGTCCGCCACCGCCATGATCCGGGCGGAGAGAGGTATGTTGGTCTCGGTAAGACCGGCGGGATATCCGGTGCCGTCCCACCGTTCATGGTGGTAGAGGGCGATATCCTCCACCAGCCGCACATAATGCGCATCCTCGATGTCACCGATGATGGTTTCGATGATCTTGCGGCTGTGGGTGGTATGTAATTTCATGGTATCAAATTCTTCCGGCGTCAATTTTCCGGGTTTTTGCAGGATCGCGTCGGGAATCTTGATCTTTCCCACATCGTGGAGCGGCGCGGCCTTGCAGAGATCTTCTATGTAGGCGGGAGTGAGTTCTTCGGAAAAATATCCCTTGGAGAGCAGCTCGTTTGCGATCATCCGAACGTACATCTGGGTATTTTTAACATGCTTTCCGGTACTGCCGTCGCGGCTCTCGATCAGGTTGGCCATGCCGATGATGACGGACTCCTGGATCTTGCTCAGGCGCAAGGCGTCCTCGGTGATCTTTTCCGCCTGCGTGGTCACCATCTCCTCCAGATTATGACGATACTGGTCCAACTCGATGGTCTTGCTGACACGACTTAACAGAATATCCGGTACGAATGGCTTCGTTACAAAGTCCATGGCGCCCATCTGAAAGCATTTGATCTCCGTCTCTGCCAGGTTGTCCGCAGTCAGAAAGATCACGGGGATCGTTTCGGTCCGGGGGTCTGCCCGCAGCTTTTCCATGACCTCATAGCCGTCCATCTCCGGCATATTGATATCCAGGAGAATCAGATCGGGACGGTGAGATTCCAGATAGGTCAGGGCCGCCGAACCCGAGCCTGCAGCTGCTATCCGGTACTGCGGNCCAAGGATTCTCTGGGCGAGAGACAGGTTGGTCTTGTCATCGTCCACCACTAAGATNATATTTTTCATCGGAATACTCCTCTGTCATTTTTTTGTATNTAANNTTACTTATTATAATTCTATATCGGAATAAAATCAAGAAATTATCGCAGGATGGAGACAAAATAGGAGCTTTTTTACAGAAAACAGTGGAATGGCAGGGGAAGATATTGACAGGCCGGAGTGTTTGCGCAATATACCNGATCTGTGGTATGATTTATAATAGATNGATACANAGGAGAAAAAAGTTATGTCAACTGAAATAGAGAACAAGNCGAAGGAGAGCCGGGCACAGAGGCAGGATGATATTCCCAGACCGATCTGGGCAGCATATGAGAAGGCNTTTCTTACCTTTAAGCAGGAGGAAAACCGCAGATTTACNAGGAGTACGGAAAGACAGCTNGGACAGCTGGAACGCCGCATCGCCCGCAAGAAAAAGCAGGAGAATCATCAGGTGCTGGCGGATATGAAGGATCTGCANAAGAAGGTGGCNCAGGTAGGGTATACGGTGGTGCTTCGGGATACCCGGTGGATGAAAAAATACCGCCGCGTGGTGAGAATGCTTGCGANGCTGGACATNAATTTNCTGCAAAAAATGGCGGCGGGAGCAGTGCCGGAGGATATTGCGGCGATGGAGCAGACNNCGCTTCTTCTTNGGACNAANTCNCTNTATGAGATATACAAAGACGAGTATATGCAGTATCTGGTGGGACAGCGGATNGAGGAGCTGATGGANGCNGANCCGGAGAAACAGTATCCGGAGGCCAGAGGCATGAAACGCCATTTTATTCTGCACATCGGTCCTACCAACAGCGGCAAGACCTACGAGGCGCTGCAGCGNCTGAAGCAGGCATATCANGGCATCTATCTGGGACCTCTGCGGCTTTTGGCGCTGGAGGTCTATGACCGCATGATGGCGGACGGGATCCCCTGCAATATGATCACCGGTGAGGAGACGATCCGCACGCCGGGCCATTTTGTGCAGGCCTCCACAGTGGAGATTTTGGATATTCGTGAGACCTATGATATCGCCGTGATCGACGAGGCGCAGATGATGGCGGATGAAAACAGGGGAAGCTATTGGACNCGGGCGATTCTGGGAATNCGGGCGGAGGAGATTCATGTGTGCTGNTCCGGCACGGCAGANANTCTTNTGGTCAGGATGCTNAAGCGCTGTGGCGACAGCTANGAGATCGTGCACCATGAGCGCAACACNGAGCTGGTTTTTCTGCCTGAGCGCTATGACATGTCAAAGGATGTGGAGCCGGGAGATGCGCTGATCGCTTTTTCCAAGAAAAATGTGCTTGCCATCGCGGCANCTCTGGAGGGNCGCGGCATCAAAGCCAGTGTGATCTACGGCAATCTGCCGCCCCAGACCAGACAGGAGCAGGTGCGGCTCTTTACGGAAGGANTCAATCAGGTGGTAGTNGCCACGGATGCCATCGGNATGGGCATNAATCTGCCGATCCGCAGAGTGGTCTTTATGAATACAACNAAATTTGACGGTGTGGGGAAACGGCGCCTTCTGGCGGAGGAGATCCGGCAGATCGCGGGCCGTGCAGGACGATATGGCTTTTANGATACCGGCTATGTGCANTCCGCCATGGATATGGAGTATGTGAAAAAGAAGCTGGCGGAGCCCTATCANCCCCTGCGNCGGGCGCGGGTGGGCTTCCCGGAGGTGCTNCTCGATATTGATATTGAATTGGATGAGATCATTTTAGCCTGGGAGAAAACGGGNAATCCGCCCNTGTACGACAAGATATCCATGAAGGAGAGCGTGGATAAATACCGGTATCTGCGGGATTACNGGAAGAAGATCTCCTACATGGAGGACAGAAAGCTGGTGCTCACNGTGATNACCTGTCCCTTTGANGTGAAGGACAGGGAGGTGCTGCGGCTGTGGCTGCGNTATTGTGAGAATCCGGAAAAACAGCAGAATTGTCCGATGCTGCCCAGAGACTTTTCTCTGGAAGGACTGGAATCCTACTATAAGCAGTTGGATCTCTACACCCAGTTTTCTGCCAGAATGGCATGGGATATNGACAAGGAAGAAGTGGCTGCGAACAGAGAGTGGGCACAGCACGAGATCGGAGAGCTTTTGAAAGAGGACAAGGGACAGTTTGAAAAGAAATGCCGTATCTGCGGCAGGCCGCTCATATGGAATTCGCCTTATCCGATCTGTGACCGCTGCTATCGGAAGATGGAAAGGGATCAGCTATGACCTACACCTATTATGCGGATGTGAGATGTCTGGACAACACGGTCCTGTTTCAGGAAAAAATGAAGCTGTTGTCTCCTTACAGACAGCAGAAGATCGCTCTTTTAAGGCATCAGAAGGATAAGAACAGAAGCCTGGCAGCAGGTCTTTTGCTGGATCACGCGCTGGCGGCTTACGGTATTCAGGAAAGAAGCGCGGAATACGAGATCGGTGAGTGGGGGAAACCCACCCTGAAGTATCATCCGCAGATCTGTTTTTCCCTGTCGCACTCCGGTGACTATGCGATCTGTACCATCGGGAATAAGCCGGTGGGAAACGATATCGAACTGGTAAAAGAGGGACGGCTCAAGGTGGCGGACCGCTTTTTCGCAAAGGAGGAGCTGGACTGGCTCTACGATACGGAAGATCCGTCGGAGAAGACGAGCAGGATGTTTCGGCTCTGGACCATGAAGGAGAGTTTTATCAAGGCGATCGGAAGAGGAATGTCCTTGTCTTTGCAGGATTTTGCAGTACACATGGAGGAGTCCGGGCGGGCCAGAGTGAGACACAGCTTTGATGCGAAATACTATCATATGAAAGAATATCGGGAGATCGACGGGTACTGTACGGCGGTCTGCTGTCAGGAGAGCGGGGAAATGGCTTACAGCATGATCCCGGTGGAACTGTATTGAGAATGGAGGAAGCAGGATGCAGAGGAAGAAGTGGATCCGGATCGCGATGGTGATCCTGACAGCTCTCTTTGCGGTCTACGTCGTATTTGTATATTGTCTGGTGAGCGCCTGTCTGGTCCCCTCCTTTATGGATAAGCTCAATGCTTTTGAGGATATCACACGCAAGTGCTACAGTGAGCAGGTACAGACAGCGGATATTCAGGAAAACAGAAGCCAGCTGTTGAGAGAGACGGAAGAATGGGTAGAGACGGCGGAACGAACGAAAATACACGCGGAAACATCGGATGGCTATCGGCTGACAGCGGTGGAATTTCCGGCAGATGACCCGGACAGTGAGCGGTGGGTGCTTCTTCTTCACGGCTACACCGGCTGGAAGGAAGAAATGTACCAGTTTGCCTGCTGGTATCATGGACAGGGGTACTCTGTGCTGGTGCCGGATCTGCGCTGTCAGGGCGAGAGCGAGGGAGACTTCATCGGTATGGGGTGGACGGACCACTATGACTGTGCGCTCTGGATCGATCATATTTTAGAGCAGTGTCCGGAAGCCGATATCGTACTCCACGGACAGTCCATGGGAGCCGCCACGGCGCTTATTATGGCGGGAGATCCTGCTGTGTCCGGACATATTAAGGCGGTCATATCCGACAGCGCCTACACGGAGGCTTATGAGATGTTTGGCGATAAGATCACGGAGTGGTTTCATCTGCCCGCCGGTCCTTTTGTAGATTCCGCCTGTGTGATGCTGCGTCTGCGNGGCGGNTATAANCTGAAGGATGCGTCTCCTCTGCGGGCGGTGGCGGCAAGCGNCATCCCGACACTTTTTATCCACGGNGANNAAGACCGGATGATCGATGTGGGAATGTCCTATGAGCTGTNCGAGGCGGCTGCCTGNGAGAAAGANATCTTTATCGTGGAGGGCGCCGGACATGCGCAGGCACAGGACAAAGATCCGGGGGAATATTATGGAAAAATTAAAAAATTTTTAGGNCGTTATCTNTANNANANGTGGTANAATGATNNAAAAANNAGAAAGAAGGATCGTCTATGAAGGATAAACCGGNAAAAAGACCATATAGAGCGGCAAGGATGGCAGCAGGGGCGTTGATNGCGGCGCTGCTTTTGTCGTTTTCTTTCGGACATACGGAGCTGGGNGTGGCGCGGGGCGCGGAAAAACGTCCGGTGCGGGTCAGCTTTTTCCCGATGGAGGGCTACCATGAGGTGGAGGAAGATGGCAGTTTTTCCGGAATGGATGTGGAATACCTGGACAATTTGTGTAATTATGTAAACTGGTCAGTGCAGTATGTCACCTGTAATAGCTGGGATGAGGCTCTGCAGATGCTGGCGGATAAGAAAGTGGATCTGGTGGGTTCTGCGCAGTATTCCCAGGAGAGGGCAGCAATTTATGATTATGCCGATCTGTCAAGCGGCTACACCTTCGGTGCGATTGCGGTGCTGCCTGACAGTCAGATCGCTCACGAGGATTTTGAGGCTATGGCGGATATTACCTACGGCGTTGTGTCCACCTATGTCAGAAAGCAGGAATTTTTAGAGTATCTGGAGAGTCATGGCATCACGGATCCCAAGCTCCGGGAGTATGAGAACACATCGGCACTGCAGGAGGCGCTTTCGAATGGGGAGATTGACGCCCTGGTACATTCCCTCACGGAGATCAAGGAGGGNCAGCGGGTGATCGGACGNTTTGCNCCGAAGCCGATCTACTATATTACCTATCAGGGCAATGATGAGCTGCTGCGGGAATTAAATCAGGGAATCGGAGATCTCAAGATGAACCGCCCGGAGCTGGAAAACGAACTGATGGTCAAGTATTATGACAGCCGTATGGATCAGACCATTCTTCTGACCAGTGAAGAAAAAAATTATATTGCACAGCAGAAANCGNTGACAGTGGGTTATCCGGACGACTGTTATCCTTTCTCTTATGAGGATGAAAACGGCGTATACTGCGGTCTTTCCAGGCAGGCTCTGGAAGAGGTTGCGGCGCGCACGGGACTTACCTTTGACTATGTCAAAATGGCGGATATGGAGGAGTCNAAAAAGGCGCTTTCGGAAGGCCGTATCGATATTATGAGTTACTGTGGCGAGACCGAAGGAACGGCAAGGCTGACCGGATACACTCTCACTAAGGAGTATGTGCAGGTGCCCAGAGTCGTTGTCATGAAGCGCGGAGCGCGGACGGAGACGATCGGATCTTTGGCGGTGGCGAAGGAGCATGTGACGGACACAGGCCAGGTGCCCTATGCAGGGGAGGATATGGAGCTTCTGATCTACGAGAGTCAGAGNGANTGTCTGGAGGCGGTGCGNNNCGGCAAGGCGCAGGCNGCTCTCTGCGACGGTTATCTGGCGGANTATCTTNTGGGTTCTCAACTGGGGTTTGGGCAGTTGGAGATCCATACGGTTTTAAGCGATGTGCATGGAATCCGTATGATGGTCCTGGAAAACGGGGAATCNCTTTTGACCGACATCCTGAATAAGGAGCTTTCGGAAATCTCCGATAAGATGGTGAATGACTATATGCTGCAGGATAATTTCTACGCAAAGATGAGCGTGGATGCTTTTATCCGGGATCACAGCATTGCTATCATTGTGATCGTTCTTGTNGTTGCGGTTCTGGTCATTCTGGTGCTGTATCGGATGTTGAAGAACAGCAGGCGGCTCCAGAAGCTGATGTACAAGGATACGGAATTTGATATCTGGAATCTCAACTATTTAAAATACATAGCATCTCAGAAGCTGCGCACCGATGCCGATAAAAACTATGCCATTGTGTATACGGACATCTGCCAGTTTAAGAGCTATAATGCCATTTATGGCTGGGATGCGGGACAGAAGATCTTAGGGCGCATCATAGAGGTGATCGCGGCNGAGGTTGACAATGAGACAGAGCTCTTTGCCAGAAGTTACGGCAGCCACTTTGTGCTCTTTGTGCGCTATGAGGATATGGCAGCGCTGAGAGACCGCATGATGGCTTTGACGCACCGGATATCCGACCATATTTACGAGCAGGAGGGCGTTCACATGGTGCAGGCGCTGGGAATCTGCGCTGTGGAGAAGGGACATACGGATATTCAGCTTGCATTGTCCTATGCGATGCAGGCGGTGGATCCTCTGCGGGACAGCTATATCAATGTCCTTCAGGTTTACGATGACAAACTTCGCGAGCAGCTCAGAGAGCAGCATGAGCGGGAGAAACTTTTAGATTCAGTGGATTTTCAAAAGGATTTCGTGGCATACTATCAGGCAAAGGTGGATATCCGCAACGAGAAAGTGGTTGGGGCGGAGGCGCTGGTGCGTTTCAAGGATCCAACGGCTGGCGGTGCCATCCGGGCGCCCGGGTTCTTTGTGCCCTATTATGAACGGACAGGCAGGATCACGGAGATTGACTTCTTCGTGATGGAGAGCGTCTGTAAAATGCTGCGCAGGCGGCTCGATCAGGGGCTTTCCGTGGTTCCTGTGTCCTGCAATTTCTCCAGGACGCACTTTGTGGAGGATGGTTTTCCCGAGAGATTTGAGTCTTTGATGCAGAAGTATCAGGTGCCCAAGGAACTGATCGAGGTGGAGATCACGGAAACTCTGGTGGTGGAGGAGATGCAGCAGCAGAAGGTAAAGGAGAATGTGGAGATTCTCAGAGGAAACGGTGTGCATCTCTCCATCGATGACTTTGGCTCCGGCTATTCTTCTCTGGGCGTATTTGAACAGATCCCTGCGTCGGTGATCAAACTGGATCGTTCTTTCTTATTAAATAATGAGAACCGCGAAAGACAGGTGCAGATCATGAAAAATATCGTAAATCTGGCCAGGGATCTGGACGCGCAGGTGGTCTGCGAGGGCGTGGAGACCCAGCAGGATACGGAGCTGATGATGGAGATCGGCGCTTATGTTGCCCAGGGTTACCGGTATTGCAAACCGGTGCCGGAGGATGTGTTTGAGGGGATGCTTGCATGAGGAAGAAGATCATGATCGGCTTATGTATTCTGGCGGCGCTTCTGTGCTTTACATATTGCTTTATCGTGTTTCGGATCCGCTCCGGGAGCCGTTTTTATCTGATCTGGGGACTTGGGGGCATATTTTTCATCGGTCTGGCGCTGATGATACGGTTTGACCTATGGAGTCAATTTCCATTGCGGTTACGACAGACGATCACCGGACTTCTGATCGGCGGCATTCTGGTTTTTGTGATAGTGGAGAGCTGCATATTCACCCATTACAGGGATCAGGGAAGGCCGGATCTGGATTATATCATAGTTCTGGGAGCTCAGATGAAACCGGCGGGGCCAAGCGCGGTGCTTAAATTCCGGCTGGATACGGCCTGCGAATATCTGACTGCCAATGAGAATACGCTCTGTGTGGTGTCCGGCGGACAGGGGGCCAACGAGCCCTGTACCGAGGCGCAGGGGATGTATGATTATCTGGTGGAGAAAGGCATTGCACCGGAAAGGATTTTGATGGAGGATAAGTCCACGGACACCTCCGAGAATATTGCCTACAGCGCGGCGTTGATCGGTGGGACAGATTATGAGGTGGGGATCGTCACCAACAATTTTCATGTGTTCCGGGGCGTGATGTTGGCCAGACACGCAGGATTTAAGAATGCCTGCGGTATCTCGGCGCGTTCTAACATTTATTTTCAGCCCAACAATCTGGTGCGCGAGTTTTTCGGGATCATGAAGGATCTGGNGTGNGNNNANCTNANNTAGNATTTTATTNCTTGGCTTGCAACGGACAGTATGATAAGATAAAAAAGATGTCAAGGAAATTACTTGGAGANGAATGTGAGAGAGCAAAAGACAAAAGACCGGAATAAAATAGGCAAGGCGGCAGCTGTGGTCTGTCTTTCTCTGTTTCTGGCGGGCTGTGGAGCGGAAGGGCAGCCCAGCTATACCAAGCAGGGTATGGATGCCNTTGCGGAGCTTGACTACGAGAAGGCACTCACCCTGTTTCAGACAGCGGAGGAGAATGGAGAAGATGAAAGACTCCTCTATCGTGGTATGGGNCTTGCCTATCTGGGAAACACGGATTATGAGTCCGCAATAGCCTATCTGGAGAAAGCNCTTNAGCTGGGAAGCGCCAGAGTGGAAAATCTGGACTTTGATATCAATTATTACCTGGCTACGGCATATTTTAAAAATGGACAGAAGGAAGAGGCAGTGGGCGTCTACGATGCGATCTTAGGACTGCGCCCGGAGGAGACGAATGCCTTCTATCTGCGGGGCTGTGTCAAACTCTCGGAGGGAGACTTTGAGGGTGCACAGGCGGATTTTGATACGGCGGTCACGCTGGATCCGAAGAATTATGACCAGATGATCCGGATCTATATGGTGCTGGAGGAGTACGGTTATAAGGAGGCGGGGCAGATCTATCTGCAAAATGCCATGACAGAGAATGAGAAGTCGATCTCGGACTACGATATGGGCCGGATCTGCTATTATATGGGGGATTACGAGAACGCCCGCAATTTCCTGGAGAGACTGAAGACGACCACGGACTATGGCGCGGCGCTTTATCTGGGCAGGACCTACGAGGCACTTGGTGATTATAACTATGCGGCCAGCATTTATGCCGGTTATGTGGAATATGATCAGACCAAGGCTGAAATCTACAATCAACTGGGGCTTTGCCGTATGCAGATGGGAGAGTATGAGACCGCGCTTGATGCCTTCCAGACGGCGATGAACATTGAGAACAACGGCATGATGCAGACCTTGAAGTTTAATGAGATCGTTGTCTATGAATACATGGGAGAATATAAGACGGCAGCGGCACTGATGAACAGTTATCTGCGCAGTTATCCGGACGATGAGACTGCCAAACGGGAATATGAGTTTTTACAAACCAGGTGATATAATAGAAAATCAGGAAGGGAGAGCATATTATGAAGAATACTTATGTGCGTGTTAAGGGCATTATCAAAAAGGGGGATACCTATCTTCTCTTAAAGAGATGGGTGGATGACCGTATTCCGGAGCCTTTTATCTGGGAGTTTATCGATGCGGAGGTGCCTCACGGGGATTCACCGGACGACACGATGAAAAGTGCAATCACGGAGCTTCTCTCGGTGAACGCCAAGATTGAGAAGATCGAATATACATGGTCTCAGCTTCTCGGCGAGACGCATTGCGTGGGAATTGCTTATATCTGTTCCATTCCGGAGGATGAGGAGTCCCACATTGTTTTGACGGAGGACTACGGAAGCTATGAGTGGGTGAAAAGAGACCAGATCCCGCTCTATATTGATAACCAGTATGTGTTAGCTGATTTGGAGGGCAAGGAGCTTTGATCAATACATTAGTAGATAAAATCAAAAAACTGGAGGCACCTATCGTGGTCGGACTGGATCCGACCATGAAGTTTGTGCCGGGCTATATCAAGAAGCAGGCTTTTGCGGAGTACGGAGAGACCATGAAGGGCGCAGCGGAGGCGATCTGGCTATACAATAAGGGGATCGTGGATGCTGTCTGCGACCTGGTGCCGGCTGTGAAGCCGCAGATTGCCATGTATGAGCAGTTTGGCGTGGAAGGCATGATCGCTTTTCAGAAGACGGTGGCCTACTGTAAGGAGAAGGGAATGGTGGTGATCGGTGATGTCAAGCGCGGCGATATCGGCTCCACATCTGAGGCCTATGCGGTGGGACATCTGGGACAGGTACAGGTCGGTGATACCATGTGCCGCGGTTTCGATGAGGATTTTGCCACAGTGAATCCGTATCTTGGTTCTGATGGCGTGAAGCCCTTTATGGAAGTGTGCAAACAGGAGAAGAAGGGTCTTTTTATTCTGGTCAAGACCTCCAATCCCAGCAGCGGAGAATTTCAGGATCGNCTGGTACTGCCTGAGAATGCGGCGGATATTTCCGGAGCCCGCCCCCTCTATGAGATCGTGGGCGAGAAGGTGGCAGCCTGGGCGGCGGAGCACATGGGAGAAGAGTACAGTTATATCGGCGCTGTCGTGGGCGCGACCTATCCGGAGATGGGTAAGGTGCTGCGGCAGATCATGCCTAAGTCCTATATTCTGGTGCCGGGGTATGGCGCTCAGGGCGGTAAAGGCAAAGATCTTAAGCATTTCTTTAACGAGGACGGCCTGGGGGCGATCATCAATTCCTCCAGAGGCATCATCGCGGCTTATCAGCAGGAAGCCTACGCGAAATACGGAGAAGAGAATTATGCGGATGCATCGAGAGCCGCTGTGCTTGACATGAGAGAGGATATCAAAGCGGCTCTGGGCTAAGGAACATTGAATATTCTGTTAAAAAAGTCAAATACTATCCTGTAGGAAAGAACGAAAACACCTTGGAATGGAGGATAGTATGTTAGGAAAGCAGAGTATTCGGTTTGAAAAGAAGCCATATATCATAGGAAGCGGCTCCATCGTGGGTAACAAGGAAGCAGAGGGACCCATGGGGGAGCTGTTTGACAAGATCGGTTATGACGATAAATTCGGAGCGGCAAACTGGGAAGAAGCGGAGAGCAGCCTGCAGAAGGAGGCNCTNGANATNGCCNNNTCCAANGCNGGNCTGAAAANGAGCAGATNTGCAGATNGTCTTTGCGGGAGATCTGNTGGGGCAGTCCATTGCCAGCAGCTTCGGCATGGCGGGATATCAGCTGCCCCATGTGGGCCTTTACGGCGCCTGCTCCACCTGTGGCCTGTCCCTGACCGTGGGCGGGGCGATGATCGCCGCCGGGTTTGTGGAGAAGGCGGCATGCGTCACTTCCAGTCATTTTGCCAGCGCGGAGAAAGAGTTCCGCTTTCCTCTGGCTTACGGAAACCAGCGGCCCAAGTCGGCGACCTGGACGGTGACGGGAAGCGGCGCTTTTATTCTGTCTGAGGAGCCGGGACAAAAGGTGCGGGCTGTGATGGAGGGAGCCACCGTCGGTAAGATCGTGGATTACGGCGTGAAAGATTCCATGAATATGGGTGCCTGCATGGCCCCTGCGGCGGCTGATACGATCCGGCAGAATCTGGAGGATTTTGGAAGAAAGCCGGGGGATTACGATAAGATCATTACCGGCGATCTGGGGATGGTNGGACAGAAGCTTCTGTTTGACCTGNTNNNAGAGCANCAGATCGATATCAGCAGACAGCATATGGANTGTGGTATNGAGATCTATGAGAGTGAAAAGCAGCACACGGANGCGGGCGGNTCCGGCTGCGGCTGCAGCGCGGTGGTGNTGTCGGCCTACATNCTGAAAAAGCTGGAGGAGGGNGTGTGGAANCGGGTGCTTTTTGTACCGACGGGNGCGCTTCTTTCTAAGACNAGCTACAACGAAGGACAGTCGATTCCNGGAATCGCCCACGGGGTGGTGTTGGAACATTATAATGGATAAACAGTATACAGTAAAAGGGTAAGACAAGANGGCAGAGATTCANGCGAGTCTCTGCTTTTTTCTTTATNNAATCAAAAGAGACATTAATTTTATGNAAACCATAAATTGNTATTATGTAAACNGAAAATGCAAAGTATACCGNAAAAAGTGCAATCTATACCATATNCATCAAAAAATAACGCACATTATGATATAATTTGTNCGAAAAANTNGACCCTTTTGTCAAAGAAGGATTACTAATAATAAAGAACAGGGAAGGGATNCNCGATGACGATTGAAAAGAAGGAAAACGGAAGTGAGATCACATTGCTGCCTGCGGGAAGACTGGATACCACCACGGCGCCGCAGCTTGAGGAGCAGATCAATGCGGTNTCCGAGGGCGCGGAGAGNCTGATANTGGATTTTCAGGATCTGGACTATNTGTCTTCCGCAGGATTGAGGGTCCTGTTGTCAGCACACAAGGCTTTTATGAAGCGGGGCAGCGGGGAAATGATCATACGTCATGTCAATGAGACNATTCAGGAGGTCTTTGAGGTTACGGGATTCATGGATATTTTCAACGTAGAATGAGCGAGGAGCGCATATGAAGGAAATAACAGTCGAAGCAACGGTGGAGAGCATTCCCGTTATCACGGATTTTGTGGACGAGCAGCTTGCNCAGTACGATTGCCCGATGAANGCCCAGGCGCAGATNGATATTGCGATTGACGANNTGTTCAGCAATATTGTCCACTACGCTTATCATCCCGGGACAGGGCCTGCGACAGTGCGGGTGGAGGTGGTTGANGAGCCGNTTTCGGTCATCATTACNTTTATCGATCAGGGCGTGCCNTACGANCCGCTTGCCAAAGCGGACCCGGATGTGACATTGTCTGNGGATGAGCGGGAAATAGGCGGTCTGGGAATATACATCGTGAAGAAAAACATGAACGAGATCACTTACGAATATAAAGACGGACGAAATATTCTGAAAATACGCAAGGAGCTGTAGCGCACATGCTGGAACAGATGGACCCTAAGGGGTTGTACAGGGAAATTGTAACAAANATGCTGGAGGGTGTCATGGTGATCAGTATGAAAGGTAAGATTACTATGCTGAATCCGGCGGCGGAGCGTATGCTTGGNCTGACGCAGGAGGATATCGGGGATTCCTTCATCAATGTNTTTTTTACAAGGGANGGAACAGACGCCTTTACGGAGGCGATACTGGACACCGTCTATGAGAAGGAAAAAGTAAGCAATATGCCTGTGGATTACCTGCTGGAGGGAGAGACGAGAAATCTGTCCNTGACCACAAGCTACATTCATAACGACGGAGAAAAATCCGTGGTCGTGGTGATGGAGGATGTCACGGAGTTAAACGANCTGCGGGATGCGCAGACTGCTCTTGATAAGATACGGAANCTGAANAGGGAATATGAGAAGGCAAAGGATGAAGCCATTCGGGCAAATGAGGCGAANAGCCTTTTNCTCTCCAANATGTCCCACGAGATCAGAACGCCTATCAATGCNGTNCTCGGCATGAACGAGATGATACTCAGGGAATGCGATGACAGACAGATTCTCTCCTANGCGGCCAATATCCGAAGCTCCGGCAAGACGCTGCTGTTTTTGATCAANGATATACTGGATATGTCCAAGATCGAGTCCGGNAAAATGGAGATCGTCAGGGTGGAATATGAGCCGGAAAACCTGATGATGGACCTGTGGAATGTGATATATCTGCGGGCCCAGGAAAAGGGGCTTGCCATTCGATTTTCACTGGATGAGACGCTGCCGAGAGTGTTGTANGGNGATGATGTGCGGATCAANCAGATTGTGACAAATCTTTTGACCAATGCAGTCAAATACACACCCCAGGGATCTATCNAAATGCGGGCGGCATATGAGCGGACCGGNGAAGAGGAGCTTTGNCTCANGATATCNGTAGCNGATACGGGNATGGGGATCCGNAAGGAGGACATGGGAAAGCTGTTTGAGAGCTTTCAGCGGCTGGACGAGGAGAANAACCGCAATATTGANGGAACCGGCCTCGGTATGAATATCACCATGTCGCTCTTAAAACTGATGGACGGAGAGATGAAGGTGGAGAGTGAATACGGAGAGGGTTCCACTTTCACCGTCACGATACCGCAGAGGATCGTATGNGACGAACCTGTCGGGGATTTCGAGTCCATCAGAAAGAGAAGAGAGGAGAGCCTTGCCGGGAAACAGCAGTTCTTTGAGGCGCCGGATGCAAGCGTGCTNGTGGTGGATGACAACAGTATGAATCTTACCGTGTTCCAGTCCNTGCTGAAGCGNACGAAGATGAANATNACCACGGCGGACTCCGGGAAGAAATGTCTGGAGCTTGTGCAAAAGGAACCGTATCATATTATCTTTATGGATCATATGATGCCGGAGATGGATGGAATCGAAACGCTTCACGAGATTCGGAAACTGACGGACTTTCCCAATAAGGATACGCCGGTGATCGTCCTGACGGCAAATGCNCTCTCCGGTGCGAGGGAGGGCTATCTGAAGGAAGGCTTTGCCGACTTTTTGACCAAGCCCATTGACGGTGATCTGCTGGAGCAGACCGTGGAGAAATATCTTCCGGATGAGTTGGTTCAGAGAACGGAGGATGCAGGGAAAGCNCCTTTAGAGGAAAGTGTCAGAATCGATCATGAGCATTTCCTTACATACGACATTTCCGTAGAAAACGGACTTGCCTATGCGAAAGGCGACATGGATATGTATCTGGAGCTTGCACGGCTGTTTCTCAGAGACAGAGAGAAGCAGGAGGTCATGCGGCAGCTTTTNACAGANNGAAATAGTAAGGATTATGCGATTCTGGTACATGGTCTGAAGGGGAATGCGAGGACACTCGGTGCAGACCGGCTTGCGGATCTGGCGTTTGNCCACGAGAAGGAGAGCAAGGCGGGGAACGTAGACTATGCGGACAGCCATTTTGAGGAGCTGCTTGGTGTCTGGGAGAATACCCTGGCAGGGTTTGAGGAGCTGCTAAACATCTGCGGAAAAGGGGAGAACGACAAATATGGTCTGGCTGCCTCTGACGGGGAGGAAGCGTTAGAGCTGTCGGAGAATGATCTGGAGACTGTGGCGGCGCTTTTGGACGATTTTGAGACACAAAAAGCCATAGAGCAGCTGCAGGAATGGATACAGAAGCCTTTGGAGCCATCGATGCATGAACGGATCAGAAATGTGCTTACAGCTTTAGAGGATGAATTTGACGAGGACAAGGCAATAGAGTTGTTACGAGAAAAGGGAGGAAATGACAATGATATTCAGTAAGAAAAGTATTGTGGCAGTGGATGACAGCGGCATCGTTCTGAAGATGCTGACTAAAGTATTGGGTGAAAAATATGATCTGCATGCGTTTTCCGGCGGCAAGCGGGCACTGCAGTTTTTGAAGGACAGGACGCCCAACCTGATCATCCTGGACATTGACATGCCCGAGATCAACGGCTATGAGATGCTTAAGATGATCAAGGAGAAAGAACATTTACAGGATGTGCCGGTTATCTTTCTGACGTCAAACAATGATAAAAGTCATGTGGTCAAGGCTGTGGCAGGCGGNGCAAAAGATTATGTGGTGAAGCCCATCGACGAAGAGATCCTGACAGCAAAAGTACAGGCAGCGCTGGAGGAAGCCGCCTCCAATGACGTGATAGACTGGAGCAATATTTAGTCCGAACTGTTCAGTGCTTTCAGATAGGACACGCAGAGCATGGTGATATCATCAAACTGCGGCGCTTCCCCTACAAAGGCATCGATATCCGCTTTTACGGCGGGAAGAAGCTTTGCGGGAGGCTCCGCAGTATTTTTNNCGAGAATCTTCTGACAGACGCTCCATNCCGTAGAGCTCATGTGNCGCATTGGTGGCCTCGGTNACNCCGTCCGTATACTGGAAGATCTTATCGCCGGGNGCAAGCTGGATGGAGCCGCTNTGATACTTCATNCCNTCCATACCTGCAAGTACAAATCCGGGCCGCAGCTTATAGGGTTCGTAGCTGCCGCCTGCCTTTGCGATAAATGGCATTTCATGTCCGGCGTTGACAAAGCGGAATTCTCCTGTCACAAGATCCAGGATGCCCTCGAAGGCGGTGATAAACAAGCCTTCGCTGTTGGATTCACACAGCAGGTCATTGACCTCTGTGAAGATGTCGCCCAGATCGCGTCCCGGTTTTGTGTGATCCTTGATCAGCGTTTTGCCGATCACCATAAAGAGAGCGGCNGGAATNCCCTTGCCNGACACATCGGCGATCACGATGGCAAGATGTGTCTCATCTACCATGAAGAAATCATAGAAATCACCGCCCACTTCCTTAGCAGGATTCATGGACGCATAGATATCAAATTCCGGGCGGTCCGGGAAAGCGGGGAAAATGCAGGGAAGCATATCNGCCTGGATACGGGTTGCCACATCCAGCTCCGTGGAGATGCGCTGCCGTTCCTCACTGTCTTTGATCTGTTTTTCCAGAAGCCGCCTGGTTCTCCCGGCCACTGTGGTGCATATGGAGGAGATGCCGAGAAGGGTCATGGCCCGGGGAAGCATGAAGAAGAGGGCGGCGTCACGTATCATTTTATCTGTGAGAATGCGTGGAAAGGCCGAGAAAATAGTNGCGTCATATGTTTCCCGCTGCATAACGATCTCTGTAAAGTTGTTGAACGTGAAGAACATATTCAGATCGCCCTCGCCGTAGCACATACTGATAAAAATGGAAACGGAAAAAAGAATCCAGGAAGCGATGAGCGTCAGATGGGTCAGCTTCTTGGAATAATAATGGCAGCTTAAAGTGATCGGTACTGCCCATGCCAGAATACTGTGTTTGGGCATGGCGCAGGATAAGACAAATATGCCCACCGTTCCGCAGAACATGATCACATATTTGAGCCAGCCGGGCGCTGCACCGATGTACCGGCAGAGCAGCGTCGGCAGTAAAAGGAACAGGATCGTGAAGGGCATGCCGATATTCATAATTGCTGCCGGGATGATAAAGATTCCCAGAATATTAAACAACCAGGCAAGGGCACATACGCCTGCGCATACGGCAAGACATTTCGCCGCATACTGGTTGGCCTCCGCTTCGTTTTCCTGCAGCGCCATCCATTCGGATTCCGCGTTTATTTTTTTTGTTTTTTCTCTTTTCAAACTCATTTCCAATATATCCTCATTTCCAGCATACTTGTCTACAGTATAGCAGACGAAAATGCGGTGCGAGATGCAATGTATACCAAAAAAAATGCGTTCTGTACCGGATATGATCTGTGTTCACGGGGGTGATACATGATCAGGCAGACTGTTCAGATGATGCAATAGACTTTATATTTGGCTTGTGGTACACTTATATTGTAACAGTATAAGCACAGGCAGTTGTATAGAAAGTGGGTGATTATATGCCGTCTGGTATTGAAGTGACGAAAATGGCGCTCGACGATTTTGCAAAAGTACAAAGACGTATGTTATTAGCGAAGAAAGAAAATGCAACGGAAACCTACGCGGATCTCAAAGAGGAGTATATCACGCTAAAAGCGCTGCTTAATGTGGCAGGTGTTAATCTGACAGAACTTGATAAGATCAAAGAGTAAAAAGGGGATATCCATGCGGGAGATGGAATTTAAGATGGAACGTCCCGGTCTGTTAAAAGAGGGAGACCAGATCACAGTGACAGAGGGCGTTCTCCCAAGCAACTATTATTATACGATAGACCCGTCCCTTGCCATGTCCGGCAACTTCCCTTTTCGGGAGAGGATGCTGGAGCGCGAGGGCGTGGTGACCGAAGTGAAAGAGACCACCAGAGGATATTATGTGGTGGCAAGATTCGGAGAGTAGATCAGAGAAGGAGAAAATATTATGTTAGCTAAAGTATCCACAGACAAAGCGCCGGCGGCCATCGGGCCTTATTCGCAGGGAATCATCGCAGGAGATTTTCTGTTTGCATCGGGACAGATCCCGATCGATCCGGCCACAGGAGAGATCACAGGCAAGAATGTGACCGAGCAGGCGGAACAGGCGATAAAGAACGTGGGAGCGATCCTCGCGGAGGCGGGAACGGATTATACCAAGGTGGTAAAGACCACCTGCTTTTTAGCGGAGATGGCGGACTTTGCGGCTTTTAATGCGGTGTATGAGAAGTATTTTACCGAGAAGCCCGCGCGCAGCTGTGTGGCGGTGAAGCAGCTGCCGAAGGATGTGCTGTGCGAGGTGGAGGTTTTGGCGTATTTGAAGTAAGAGGTTTACATAATATATGAGCAACGTTATTCTGATTGGCATGCCCGGCGCAGGAAAGAGCACGGTGGGCGTGGTACTGGCGAAGAAGCTGGGATATGCTTTCCTGGATGCAGATCTGGTGATTCAGAGCAGAGAGGGAAAACTTCTCCATGAGATCATATCCGAGCGCGGTGTGGAAGGTTTCTGGAGAGTGGAAGAGTCTGTGGGCGAATCCATTGAGAGCGACCGGACTGTCATTGCCACCGGAGGAAGCGCTGTCTACGGGCCGAAGGCTATGGCGCATTATAAGCAGATCGGCACGGTTGTTTATCTTTCACTTCCCCTTGCAGGCATCAGAGAAAGGCTTGGGGATCTGGATGAGCGGGGCGTGACGCTGCGGGAAGGGCAGGATCTGGACAGCCTTTATGCGGAGCGGCTTCCCCTATATGAGAAATATGCCGACATTACGGTGGCGTGCGAAGGGCTGGAGATCCGGGAGATCGTGGAGCGGATCGCCGGTATGCTGCAGCAGTAAAATAACATTTTAAAAAATTGCATAATTTATGAGAAAGTACAGAGAATATCAAAAAGGTAAGAAAATGGATATTCTCTGTTTTCTTTTCACGGAAAAGAGGTGTGATATGGATTATTTAAACGCATTCTGGGTAGGTGGTTTGATCTGTGCACTGGTGCAGATCCTGATGGAGCGGACGAAGCTGATGCCGGGTCGTATCATGGTGCTTTTGGTGGTGCTGGGGGCAGTGATCAGCTTTTTCGGATGGTACGAACCTTTTATGGACTATGCCGGAGCCGGAGCCAGCGTGCCTCTTCTGGGCTATGGCAATATTTTGATGAAGGGTGTGAAGGAGGCTGTGGATGAGAGCGGCTTTATCGGCCTGTTTCAGGGCGGTTTTAAAACCGGAGCGGTTGGATGCTCGGCGGCATTAATCTTTGGTTATCTGGCGAGCCTCATCTTTCAGCCCGGGACGAAAAAATAGCTTTTCTGACAAATTTAAAGAAAAGTGAAGACGATGGAAAGTCAGTTTCGTTATAATAGATATAAGACAGAGGAGAGGGGGCAGAAAGATATCGGACGGGAAGAACAATTATCAGCGTTGATTGATTCTTACCAACATCTTGTTTTTTCTATATGCTATAAGATGACGACAGACTATTTTGCCTCCGAGGATCTGACACAGGACACCTTTTTGTCGGCTTATCAGCATCTGGCAGAATTTGACGGAAAGCATGAGAAGGCCTGGATCTGCCGGATCGCCACCAATAAGTGTCTGGATTATCTGCAGAGCGCGGGAAGGAGAAGCGTTCCCACGGCGGATCTGGGGCTGGAGGGTGCAAGAGCACCGGACGGACCGGAAGGTATCTGTCTGGAGAAAGAGGTGCGGGAGACCTTGCTTGCCAGATGTCTGTCTCTGAAACCGCCCTACGACGAGATCGCCAAAGCTTACTACTATGACGAGCTGGATGCGGGCGAGATCGCGAAGAGGCGCGGCATTGGGAAAAAGACCGTGCAGACGCAAATCTACCGGGCAAGGAGCATGTTACGCAGGATGTATGAAAAGGAGAAGGGCGCATGATACATAATATAATGGAAGAGAGAGAAAAACGATCCGGACGGGAAGGCCCTCTCCCGGTTTCCTTTACCGATGAGGAGCTGACACGGCTGATCGAGCAGGTGGAAGAGCAGGAGCTGATCCATGCGCCGGGGCATCTGAAGGAGAATGTGTTTCTTCAGATTGACAGGCAGAGACGGACGACAAAAAAGCGGCAGCTTTTTTCCTACCGCGCCAAGGTTCTGGTGGGAATGGCAGCGGCCCTGACAGTGCTTTTCCTGGTGCCTGCGGATGGCATGGAGACGGCGGATAGCCCAAGAAACAGCATTTTGAGCAGTCTTCTTCCGGAGAAAGAAGCAGGCGGTGTGGACGAGTGGGAGCAGGAAGCGATCGACAGGCAGCAGGATATCGACAAGACCTGGGAGAGATATCGGGAAGGCCAGGAGAGAGCAGACGCAAGAAAACGATATATTCAGGATGTCAAAGATAAATTACAGAATATAGAAGATTGGGAGGTTGAATGATGATGAAGAAACAGAAAAGCAGATTTTGGCTATTTTTATTTTCCCTCTTTCCGGGGGCAGGTCACATGTATCTGGGCCTTATGAGGATGGGAATCAGCTTTATGTTCGGTTTTATGCTGTCGGTTGCGCTAATGAATATTACGGGTCTTGATGTGCTGGTGGTGCTGCCTTTAACGATCTACATATACAGTTTTTTCCATGCCAATAACATCGGCGGAATGGACGATGAAGCTTTTGCGGCGCTGGAGGATGAATATCTTCTGGGGTTCGGCGATATAGACAGAGATCGTTTCAGACTGGATCAGAGAAACCGGAATCTGGCGGCAGCAGTGCTNATTATTCTGGGNATCTGTATGCTGTGGAATGTGGGCTTCGGAATGGTGCGGGATTATATCGGATGGGATAATCCGGTCATCAAGGCCATCTACTATACGGTGAGAGACGATGTGCCCAGAGTCGTGATCGCCATAGNCATCATCTGGGTTGGCGTGACGCTGTTACGCGGCAGGAAAGAGAGCGGTCCGGTGGAGGAANCGCCCAGAGNGCAGGTGAANCANATNGAAGAGANCGTGCAGACAGANCANATGAATCAGACTCAGCAGAAGGAGGACCAGGATTATGGAAGNACGGGAAANNGATGATATATTTATGCAGGAGAGAGAAGGCGGGGAGCTGCGCACCCGCCGGGTAGGCTCCGTAACCTTCGGATTGACATTGATCCTGTTTGGCGTACTGTTTTTANTACATATCGTGGTGCCGTCTTTGCATTACGAGATGATCTTTATGCTGTGGCCGGTGGTATTCGTCCTGCTTGGAATCGAGATNCTGATAGAAAATCACAGAAGCAACACCAGACAGTATAAATTTGTATACGATTTTCCGGCTATTTTAATGCTTGCTNTGATGCTNTTATTCGCTATGGTGATGGCGGTGGTGGATTATGCGANGCACTACTATCCGGANGTCTGGTGGTAGNATCACAGNTCNTCATAGTCNATCTGNCGTTTTTCTAAAAATTGTTTGACGGCGTGATCCCAGAGCGNGTCCGGTGTCTTATCCATGAGAAAGGTGTGGAAGGCGGTGCCGGTGATGAGCGTGAGGGCAGCGCCGTCATATTTGATATTGAGNACAAAGGCTTTCACCTGATCGGNGGTGACAGTAGTGTCACCTTTTTCCAGAATGGCGGCAGNNTGNCCGGGNATNANGTGCAGCACGAANTGAAAGGCTGTNGGNGTGCGCTTNCCCTTGATCAGATCAAAGCAGACAGGCCTGATCGTTTTCCATGCCGTAAATTCATANGGNCNNATNTCCTTNTCNTCCCATTCCTCCGAAGTGTAGAACTCTCTGTTCTGGCGGCCGTCTATNGTGAAAGTATTGTAGGTGCTGATGGAAGCTTCTTCNAGTAAAAAGGCATCAAAATCCTCTCCGGTCAGAAGNTTGCTCATAAATTGTTTGATGTTTGTTATTTTTAGTGCGATCATTTTTGCCCTCTTTTTATTCTTCGTCCGGCTGNTGTCCGTCATGTGCCNGCCATTTNCATTCTGTTATCTCCATNTNAGTGAAAGTNGCTTTAAATGAGGANTCTTCCGGNCTGCANGCATAGATNCCAAANCNGATCTCATCGGTGGCATCCCACATATGACATATNCTCATCTGTGAAAANTGAACGCCGTCTTCTGAACACTCNATACANAAATCNTCTTCCCTCCGGCTNANGCGATACCACATAGANTTNATGGATGCNTCGATNGCNGTNGTNGCCCANTCNGAATATCCNTGATTCGTTGCAACACTGCCNAAATGCTGGAAATCNTCATTTTCATATTCAATNGAACCTTTCAGCCAATTATCACTGTTGAGATACATNACGACNCCGCACTGGTCAAAACGATGCTTNCTNTCAAACNNNGTCTTTACAATAAAAGAAAAATACTTTTCGGATGTCTTCATCTGTAAGACAGGGGCATTGTCGTTCCTGAAGTGATAATAGGTCCGCTGCCATAAATCNGTATGCGGNTTNGTAATGATCTCTATNTTGTCATCCTGAATATCATAACNCTCCGGTTCTCTTGTCCACGCTAATTTTTTAACATCAAACATTGTTATNCNTCCTGANTGNAAAAANCTTATTGGTATCTTTGATTGTAAAATAATTNCNTNCTGTTTGCAATGTGTATTTCTAATTTGCATAATTGGGTATTCTATGATAGTATAAGTNGTAATGAAAACTANGTGAAAAGGTTNCGGAGGCTTTATGNGTTATAANATTGTGGTGGACAGCTGCTGNGAGCTGCCNGAANACTATAAAAANGACAGCAGATTTCAAATTGTCCCNCTGGGATTGGAAGTGGGAGATTATGTGATAGAGGANGATGAGANCTTTGANCAGAAGACGTTTTTAAAAAAGGTGGCGGATTATCCGCTCTGTCCGAAATCNTCCTGTCCTTCCCCNGAAAAATACAAAGAGNCCTATCATGATGAGGCGGAAGAAGTCTATGTGGTGACNCTTTCTTCNCATCTGAGCGGCAGTTATAACAGCGCAGAGCTNGGCANAAAGCTNTANGNGGAANCCTACGGAGACAAGAAGATCCATGTGGTGGATTCGGAGTCCGCGAGCTGNGGNGAGACNCAGCTNGCAGAGAAGATCATNGCCTGNAAGGANGCAGGGANTTACTTTCGAGGAGACNGTGAAAGAGGTGGAGACCTTNAAGCGGNANATGNGNACCTATTTTGTGCTGGATAATCTGGAGACCCTTCGGAAAAACGGGCGNNTGAGCGGNGTGAAAGCGCTGGTNGCNTCNACTTTGAATATCAAACCTGTAATGGTGGGAAACAGGGGNGTGATCGAACAGAAAGGGCAGGCTNTCGGTGTGAACAAAGCCCTTGCCAGGATGGCGGACTNCATTTTGGAAGATGTGAAGAANCCGGAGGAGAGAANGCTGATGATCACTCACTGCAACTGCCCGGAACGGGCACAGTATATGCGCAGTNTGATGGAAAANNGGGCGTCNTACCGCAATGTNCTGATCATGGATACCGCCGGNGTCAGNAGNATGTATGCCAACGACGGCGGCGTGATNGTGACTCTCTGATTTNANNTNATAAGTATNTGCCGAGGCTGTGATAACAGCCTCGAGATCGAGCGAAGNTTTTTCTCGCTCGATCNGTTACCAGAAGTTTAATTCNATAGGCGAGAAGANNACCGCCAGGATCAAAATGATCTGTAAAGCCAAAATCACCGGCATTCCGTAGAGGAAATACCAGTGTCTTGTCTTGTGGCGAAACAGATGCATGCCTATGATAGAGCCGANGCTGCCGCCTATGATGGCCAGTACAAATAATGTGGATTCAGGAATGCGAAAGGCCCGTTTGACGGCCTTTCGCTTATCTATGCCCATCATCAGGAAGCTGACCACGTTGACAGCAGCGACATATAAGATGATGATATCAAATGAATTCATAGTCTTTAGAGTAACCTTTCACCCTGCTCCTGCATTTTCATGGCGCGAACCTTACAGGATAAACCGAAGAGATTGATGAAGCCCTCCGCATCGTGGTGATCGTAGAGATCTCCTGTGGTAAAGGAGGCGATGCTCTCATTGTAGAGAGAGTAAGGTGAGGTAGTGCCTGCCTTGATGATATTTCCCTTATACAGCTTAAACTTCACTTCACCGGTCACATACCGCTGGGTGGATTCAATGAACGCCTGCAATGCCTCGCGAAGCGGTGTGAACCACTTACCCTCATATACGACCTGTGCGAATTTATTGCCAAGATCTGCTTTCAGCGCGTAGGTATCGCGGTCAAGGATCAGCTCCTCCAACTGCTGATGAGCCTCGTAGAGGATCGTGCCGCCGGGTGTCTCGTAGACGCCGCGGGATTTCATGCCCACTACGCGGTTTTCCACGATATCCACGATGCCGATGCCATGCTTGCCGCCCAGCTCATTCAAGGTAGTGATGATATCTGCTACCTTCATCTTCTTGCCGTTGACGGAGGTGGGGATACCCTTCTCGAAAGTCATGGTGACATATTCCCCTTCTTCAGGAGCCTTCTCGGGCGTAGTGCCAAGCACCAGCAGATGCTCATAGTTAGGCTCGTTGGCAGGATCTTCCAGCTCCAGACCCTCGTGGCTGATGTGCCACAGGTTGCGGTCACGGCTGTAGCTGGAATCTGCGGAGAAAGGAAGATGGATGCCGTGCTGACGACAGTATTCGATTTCCTCCTCACGGGAGTTTAAAGTCCATTTCTCATTTCTCCATGCAGCTATAATTTTTAAGTCGGGAGCCAGAGCCTTGATGCCCAGCTCAAAACGAATCTGGTCGTTGCCCTTGCCGGTTGCGCCGTGACAGATGGCGGTAGCGCCTTCCTTGCGGGCGATTTCCACAAGCTTTTTCGCGATGACGGGCCTTGCCATGGAAGTGCCCAACAGATATTTATTCTCATAGACTGCGTGCGCCTGAACGCAGGGAACGATAAAATCATCGCAGAATTCATCGGTCAGGTCTTCTATGTAGAGCTTGGATGCGCCGCTTGAGAGAGCGCGCTCCTCCAGACCGTCCAGTTCCTCTGCCTGGCCGCAGTTGCCGCACACGCAGATTACCTCATAGTCAAAATTTTCTTTCAGCCAGGGGATGATAACTGTGGTATCAAGTCCGCCCGAATACGCAAGAACTACTTTTTCTTTCATGATATTTTCCATTCCTTCCTGTGTTACTTATATTTTGCATTTGATGTCCTTAAAACAATATACAACAAGACAGAATAGATTGCAAGTGTAAATTTATGCATATTTTTTTGAATATTATTGATTTTTGTGCATAAAAGAAAAAATATATTGAATAATATGCATTTACAATGTATAGTTATACAACGAGGGATCGGATTGTCAAGCTGTGACGGGCATGGTATATTGATATAAAAAATAAAACCGTCTCATTGCATAGATACGCTTCTTAGGATATGGTTTGGATAAGGAGGTATGAGAACATGGCAAACGAAGATAAAAAAGATTTTAACGCTATGCTGCATGACAGCAAGGATATGCCCAAATTTCAGACCATAACGGATGAGAAGAGCATACAAAAATACGGCGGAGACAGAATGTATTTTGCACCGCCGATCGAGTATGACAGAGTAATGCGCCTTGTGCCTTTTGGGAAGCTGCTCACAGTGGGAGCGATACGGGATTACTTTGCAAAACAGAGCGGAGCTGATTTTACAGAACCGATCACTGCGGGGATTTTTGTGTCAATAGCTGCATGGGCAAGCTATCAGCGGGAAAGCGATAAAACACCCTACTGGAGAACCCTGAAAGCGAATGGAGAATTGAATCCCAAATATCCCGGCGGGGGGGAAGCACATAAAGAGATGCTTGAAAAGGAAGGACACACTATCGTACAAAAGGGCAGGACAAATATAAAGTATTATGTGAAGGATTACGAGCAGGCATTGTTTTCTCTGTGAAAGAGGGAATGAAGAGAATATATTTAGAAACAGCAGGAGGGGTGGGCTATGGTCGTTTTTGATTATGAAAAATGTATAGGATGTGGTTTGTGTGCGGCAGATTGCTTTCCGGGAGCAATTCAAATAGAAGATAAAAAAGCACATTTTATAGAAAATCATAATTGTATGGAGTGTGGTCATTGTATTGCAGTTTGTCCATGTAATGCAGTCACAATAGATACTTTAGATATGAAGGAAGTCCTGGAGCTTAATGATATTTCATGCGGTATAGATCCGGAGATTTATTTAAATCATCTGAAGACACGCCGTACGATCAGAACATTTGCAGATACAGACGTTTCTGAGGAACAGATCAATAAAATATTGGAAGCAGGCAGATTCTCACCATCGGGCGGCAACAGACAGACAGTAGCTTATCACATATTCAGAGACAAAGTTTCTGAATTCAAGTCGCTTGTCATAGATGAGTTAAAGGCCATGGGGGATGAAGCCCGGATCACAGGGATTAAAAATTCATGGTATTCCGATTTTTGGCTTAAAATGCATCATGAATTTAAAACAGAAGGTAAAGATTTGCTGTTCTTTAATGCCGGCACAGTCATAGTGGTATCTTCTGATTCCATGCAGGCAGCGATGATTGCAGCTGCCCATATGGAAACTATGGTGTATTCTCTTGGTTTAGGTATGTTGTACAGTGGATTTACAACAAGTGCGATTGGACATTCAGCAAAGCTGCAAGAGTATGTTGGTCTTAAAGAGGGATATAAAGTGTGGAGTGTTCTGGTTATAGGTTGTCCAAAGGTAATATATCAGCGTACTGTACCGAGGAAGAAAGCAGATGTGATTTGGGATTGATTGCGGAAGATACAGGATGGATAGATGAATTTGAATTTGGAGATACGCTGTTATGAAAATAGCACTGAAAGAAATTACGGAGCAAAATAAGCAGGAGTGTTTTTCGTTAAAAGTAAGTCCTGCTCAATCAGAATATATCGCTTCAAATGAAAATTCCCTAAATGAAGCGCAGGAAAACCCAGAGATCGCAAGACCGTTTGCGATTTATGCGGATGATAAAATGATAGGATTTACGATGTTTGCATGGGATGAAAATAACGAGGACCCGGAAGATAAATATTGGATTTGGAGATTTATGATTGATAAATCGTTGCAAGGGAAAGGTTATGGACATTTAGCATTAAAAGAAATCATTAATTATTTTAAAGATAATGGTGCAGATATCATTACTTTATCAACAAAGGAAAGCAATAAGACAGCGTTATCTCTTTATCATCAATTTGGATTCAAAGAAAATGGCGAGATGAACGATGAAGAGATCGTTTTGAAATTGTTTTTATAAAGTTAGTGTAAAGTGAAGGAGGTATGTAATGATAATTGAACATATAGCAATGTATGTAAATGACCTTGAAAAAGCAAGGGGTTTTTTTATTAAATACTTTCATGCGAAATCGAATGACGGTTATCATAATAAGATCACAAATTTTCGCTCTTATTTTTTGACTTTTGAGGATGGACCAAGAATCGAATTGATGTGTCATCCTGATATGCAGGATATAGAAAAGGGAATTAGAAGAACGGGGCTTATTCATATAGCATTCAGCGTTGGTTCAAAGGAAAAAGTGGATGAATTGACACAGATGCTCAAAAATGACGGATATGAGGTTTTATCTGGTCCAAGGACAACCGGGGATGGATATTATGAGAGCTGTATTGTGGGTATTGAGGGGAATCAGATAGAAATAACATGTTGATAACTTCCAGTTCGACGAAAGTTGATTAAGTATGAAGAATCAGGATTCATAAACTGAAAGCGAGATTGAATGGGATGGATATACAAAGTAGTATCATGGCTACCAAGCAAGGATTTGAGAATAGTTTTTCTTCGGGAGATTTTTACAATAAGCAGACACAAGATGAGCAGCATTTGAAAAGAATCCTTGCGTTTTTGCCACTTAAAGCTAATATGAAAATATTGGATTTGGGTGTGGGAAGTGGCTATATGTCTTTTCCTATTGCTAAAAAATGGCATAATATATCAATAATTGGATTGGATATTGTTGAAAAAGCGTTAGATGTGAATCGCATTAAAGCAAAGAAAGAGAATATCACAAATATTAATTTTATAACCTATAATGGCATTGAGTTTCCATTCGCTGACAATGAGTTTGACATGGTTATTTCGCGATATGCGTTACATCATTTTCCGGATATACAGAAGAGTATTTCTGAGGTTAGTCGTGTTATAAAGCCGGAAGGCTTCTTGTTTATTTCTGATCCGACACCTAATGCTAATGATACTAGTCGGTTTGTAGACGAATATATGCAGCTAAAAAAAGATGGTCATATTAAGTTTTACACAAAAGATGAATGGAAACAGATATGCGAAAAGAATGGATTGCAATTTAAAGAATCTTTTGATAGTGCAATTCGCTTCCCGAAGAAAAAAGATACCGCCTATGGATTTGATGAATTATTAAAGAAACATGATAGAAGTATTATTGAAAGTTATGAACTTGAGGTGCTTGAAAATGAAATATATGTAACAGAACAGGTTAACAACTTATTGTTCTATAAGTTATAAGTCTTTGGATTTGCGGGAGATTGGTGTCTAAGAACATTCATGATGCAAAGTCTGGTTTGTAATTTGAGATAGAGAAGAATGGGGATTAAAGATTTGACTGCTGATGAAAAAATGAAACTCGTAATAAATCTGGCAGAAAAAGCGCTGGAAAAAAATGAATTACCGATAGCTTGTATTATATTCCATAATGATACCATTATAGCCCAGACACACACATCTGAAAGCGAAGATAAAAGATTGTTGGTTCATGCGGAGATAAAGGCTTTGTTTGAACTTGATCAGAAAAAAATTGGTATAAGAGAAAAAGCACAAATGGAGTTGTACACAAATTTAGAGCCTTGTATGATGTGTTTAGGAGCAGCGATATCGTCATTTGTCGGGAAAGTATACTATTCACTGGATGCCCCTTCTGATGGCGCGGCTAAATGGGCTGAGAAAACCTGGCATGAGCATCATACAGAATCTTCCTTTTGTCTCCCGGATATTACATCCGGAATTTTAGAAACGGAAAGTAAAGAATTATTTCAGAGGTATATAGATATTCATAAGCAGGGTCCAATGGTAGACTGGGTAAAAACTATTATCGGTTAGTGTCGTTGCATGGAGATGTGACAGATGAATGAATATATGCAGTATTTAGCACAGCTGATTCCTGAAAAGGATAGTCTTAAACTTGTAAAAGATGAAGCAAAAAAATATTACAAGTCGCATTCGCTTGAGGATTGTTTTAACATGGGGATTGAACTTTACCAGTCGGACAATTTTCAAATTCAGGAAGTGGGCGTTTTTCTTTTAGGGTATTCTGCACATCACAATGCTTCTGCATTGTCCTTTTTGAAAAATACAGTAAGCCAGCATGATAGCTGGAAAGTGCAGGAAATCTTAGCTATGGCTTTTGATAACCATTGTAAGATCATCGGATATGAAGCTGCTTTACCATTAATTAAAGAATGGTTAAATAGTGATTGCGCTAATGTTCGCAGAGCTGTTTCAGAGGGACTCAGGGTATGGACAAGTCGTCCCTATTTTAAGGATAATCCGCAAATAGCAATACAATTATTATCTGCCAAAAGAGAAGATAAAAGCGAATATGTGCGAAAATCGGTTGGAAATGCTCTGAGAGATATTAGCAAAAAATATCCTGAAATGATTTCAGAAGAACTAAACTCATGGGATTTATCATCTAAAGAAATTAAAAAGGTACATAAACTGGCGAGCAGATTTTTAGAATCGGATTAAAATAGAATTTTGGAGGATTAAAATGAACATTGTTATAAAGCGACTGTCATCGGAACTTGCAGAAGACTATTTTGATTTTTTTGATAATCGGGCTTTTTCGGATGATTCCCCTTTTTATCCGTGTTATTGTAATGCTTTTAATATGAGTGCAGAGCGTATTCGTTCAGAAATTATAGAACAGGTAGATATAAATGGCGGCGGAACGGAAGGGTGGAAACGTTCTCTGCGCAAGTCGGCACAAAATATGGTTGAGCGGGGTGAGATATCAGGATATCTGGCATATGATCATGGAATATCTGTCGGCTGGTGTAATGCCAATGATAAAGAAAGCTATTATCGGTTTGGGGAGTTCAGTTTAGATGATCTTCCATTGGATGAAGAAAATGGAAATGCCAGTAGTACAGAAAAAATCAAATCTGTTGTCTGCTTTGAAATAGCACCGGAATATCGTGGCAAAGGATTAGCGACAGCATTACTCCGACGGGTATGCGAAGATGCCTTAAAAGATGGATATGAATATGTCGAAGCTTATCCGGCGCAAAAAGAAAAAGGAGAATTCGATTTTACCGGACCGGTGAGATTGTATGAAAAACTAGGATTTACAATCCGAGAACAGCGAGGAGAAATGCTCATTATGAGAAAAAATCTGTAATTTTTGGATTTACGGGAGGCTAAAAATGATTTCTGCAATTTATGACAGACGGAGCATAAGAAAGTTCTTACCAACACCTGTAGCAGATGAAGATATTACAGATATCATTCAAAGTGGGATGAAAGCGCCTTCTTCTAAGAATCGACAGCCCTGGAAATACATAGTGATACAGGGAAATGCCAAAGAAGAAATGCTAAAGGTTTTTCGCCGGGGGATCGAGAGAGAAGAAAACGAAAGCGCCTTGCTGCCTCAAAGCAAACAGCACATCGCGGCGGCAAAATACACGGTTGATATTATGGAAGAAGCGCCGGTTATCGTTTTTGTGGTTAATTCCTTAGGGAAAAGTCTCACGGCGGAATTGACACCGGAAGAACATGTTTATGAAATCTGCAATATTCAATCGATAAGCGCGTCCATACAAAACATGCTTCTTGCGGCTACGGAAAAGGGGATAGGCAGCCTTTGGATCTGTGATATTTATTTTGCATATGCAGAGCTGTGTGAGTGGCTGAATGAAGACGGGCAGCTGATTGCGGCGGTTGCGTTCGGGTATCCCAATGAATCTCCGAAAGAGAGACCGCGCAGGAAGATGGAAGATGTCGTTGCATGGAGAAAATAATAATGAAAAAATTACTGTTGATTACGGGTGACATAGCAGCAGGGAAATCAACATTTTCAAAAATATTGTCTGAAAGATATAGTACCGCTGTATTTCAAAAAGATACGATAAAGGAAATTTTGGGTGATCATATTGGGTTCCATAATCGTGAAGAAAATAAAATTCTTTCAAATGCAACCATAGAGATTATGTGCCATATATTCTTACAGATTGCAGTAACAGGCACTAATGTTATTCTTGAAGCAAATTTTCATGAAGACGAGTTGAAAAAACTACATGCTATCGCCCATGAAAATCAATACGATGTTTTAACGCTTGTGTTGCGTGGAAATGCAGATGTTTTGTACAATAGATACATTCACCGTATGAACAAGGAAAACAGGCACCCTGTCCATTTAACCACAACACTGGATGTAAAAGAAGATTTCATTAAGGTGGCAGAATGGATTCGGAATGAAAAGGTCATAGGGGAAAATTTAGTAATTGAGGCTACAGACTTTTCTTATCAGGAGGACACGGAAGTTTTAAAACAAATTGATTCTTTTATGAAATAAAAATTTCCGATTGTTAAATTTATGGAACATATGATCTACACCAAAGCTGCAATGGAAGAAATCAGATACATACAGACAAGCTTACAGGAAATTGGGATGTGACGGAGGAATCACGAATGAAACAATATATTGTAGACGCTTTTACAGATAAGGTTTTTGAGGGCAATCCGGCTGCCGTTTGTATCATGGAAAAATGGCTGCCGGATGATGTAATGCAGAAGATCGCGATTGAAAATAACCTGTCAGAGACGGCATTTGCCGTAAAAGAAGATGAAGGGTATAGACTGCGTTGGTTCACGCCCGGCAAAGAAGTAGACTTGTGTGGGCACGCAACACTTGGAACAGCTTATGTTCTTGCTAATTTCTATGATACAGACAGGACTCATTTTGTGTTCCATACATTGAGCGGGCGATTAGATGTGAAGAAGAATGGTGAATTGTATGAAATGGATTTTCCGGCACAGATGCCGGAGCGAATAGATGTTACTCCGGAAATGCTTGACGCATTAGGAAAAGGACCCAAAGAAGCGTATTTAAGACGTGACTTAATGTTTGTATACGATGATGAGGACTTTGTAAAGAATTATGATCCTGACTGGACAAAATTATGTAACATTCAGGAAGGCATGGGCGTTTTAGTGACAGCTCCTTCCAAAGAATATGATTTTGTATCTCGATGCTTTTTTCCTAAAATTAGAGTAAATGAAGACCCTGTATGTGGTTCGGCACATTGTAATTTTATTCCGTATTGGGCGCAAAAATTAGGGAAGAAAGTTATGATAGCCCGGCAGGTGTCTAAGCGCGGCGGAACTCTTTTTTGTGAGGATTGCGGAGACAGAGTTTTGATCAAAGGAAAAGCTGCTTTATATAGTGAGGCAAATATTTATATATGAGTTTAAATGCTGATTTGTGGAGAGAGATAAATGAAAGATCAAATTGTTGAATGGGCAAAAGAAATCCAAAGCCTTGCACAGGCAGGATTGTTTTATGGCAAGGATGTTTTTGATAAAGAGAGATATCAGAGATTACGGGACATCGCGACGGAAATGATGGCAGCACGCACAGATATTTCGTTAGAAAAGATGAAAGACCTGTTCTGCGGGGATATTGGTTACCAAACGCCTAAGGTTGACACTCGTGCCGCGATTTTTTGTGAGGGAAAAATCCTTCTTGTCTGCGAGAACGATGGAAAGTGGTCTATGCCCGGCGGATGGTGTGAATATAATATGTCTCCTGCGGAGAATACAATCAAAGAGGCAAAAGAAGAAGCCGGGGTGGATGTGGTCATACGGAAGGTTATTTCTGTACAGGACCGGGACAAGCATAACCAGCCGCCTTACGCATACGGAGTTGTCAAGATTTTTTATCAATGTGAAGTCACAGGCGGTACATTTATTGAAAATATAGAGACTTCAGAAAGCAGATATTTTTCGGTAGATGAATTGCCTCCTTTAGCAGAAGAAAAGTGTAATGAGGAGCAAGTCAGGATGTGTTTTAAAGCCGGTGAAGACGACAACTGGAAAGTGCAGTTTGATTAATGTCCGGTAGACTACTCTTTAAGTTATATTTAATAGGAAAATTTGAATTTAGAGGAGATGGATAACAAATGACAAAATATCCGACAAGATTACCTATGCTCATAAAGAGCAGGATATTTAGTAAAGTATTGTTTAGATATCTTGTATTGGTGGATTTCGTTCCATAAGTTGCAAAAGACCGGATAAAAAGGTGTGAGGTGAATGAAATGTATCGGCATATTGTGCAGTATTATGAAACAGATAAAATGGGAATTACGCATCACTCAAACTATATCCGTTGGATGGAAGAGGCTAGAATAGATTTCCTGTCAAAAATCGGATGGAATTATGCAAAACTTGAAGAAGAGGGTATTATCTCCCCTGTGGTTGCTGTTGAATGTAAGTATATGCAGTCAACAACATTTGGGGATACGGTTGATATAGAAGTGACTGTTAAAGAGTTTAAAGGAGTGAAATTAAAGCTGAAGTATTCTATGAAAAATGACAAAGGAAAAACGGTATGTGAAGCCTGTTCGGAGCACTGCTTTCTGGATGAGAAAGGGATTCCTATAAGGCTGGATAAGAAATATCCTCTTTTTTACAATGCGCTTATAGAATGTTGTTCATTCTGATATTAAAAAAGAAAAGTCAAATTTAATTTCACAGGAGGAAAAAGCCGTGATAGATACTTCAAAAAAATACTGGACAGGTGATAGTGCAGACGATATATCTGAATGGCTACGTTTGTATTCAGAGGATGATAGTATTGAGGTTAAGCCGGTTCAGTGTCATTCATGCGGAAACGATAGTTTTGAATTAAGGGTTGATCAAAATGAAGACGCTATCGAAGTAAAATGTACACAATGCAGAACAAAGAAAATCCTTTTGGACTGCAATGAAGTATGGGAGGATGCCAAGCCAAGATTAAGAAAGTGTTCGGTATGTAAAACTTGCAAGGCTTATAATGTAAGAGTTGGTTTTATACGTAGAGAAAACGGGAGCGTTAAATGGGTTTATATTGGTAATCGCTGCACAAATTGCGGAACATTAGGCTCATACTTAGACTGGAAGATTGATTATGAACCGACAGATGAGATGGAACAGAATATTTGAAATTGAAGAGAGAAAATAATATGAGTAAAGATTTAGTTCCCTTCTGGGAGAAATCATATCAAGAATACGATACGATTGCATTTTCCAATGAGCCTAATACAACGATTACGGAATTTGAGCATTTGGTCAGCAAGCAGTCAAAAGTATTAGAGGTAGGGTGTGGAGAGGGTCAAAATGCGATATATTTAGCTAGACAGGGATATCAGGTTGATGCGTTTGATTTGTCTGAACATGGTATTGCAAAGTTAAAACATAGATGTGGATTGTCTAATGCACAAGTAAATGCATTTGTAGCAGATCTGACTACATACCAGTTTGAACAGTATTATGATATGATCATTTGTTTTGGAACATTACATTTTGTGGCTAAAGATGAGTGGAAAAGATTTATAAATAACGCAAAAGAATATACAAATATAGGCGGTATTCATATCATGCAAATATTTACAGATGCTGTACCGGCATCTGAGGATATTGCACCATTTGCAATTGGTTTGGCGAAAGACGAGGAGATCAAAGGACTGTATGCTGATTGGGAAATCCTGCAGTTTAAGTCTTATGTGTTTGAAGATGAGCATCCAAATGTACCGAAACATATGCACGCATCAAATAAAGTTGTTGCCAGAAGAGTAAAGTGACAACTTATGGTTTCGCTGTAATCCAAACAAACTGAAAATTTGGATTTATGAGGTGAAAAATGGAAAGAAATATTTTTTTAAAGACAAATCGGATCGGGTTTTCCCAATGGACTCAGAATGATATAGAGCTGGCTAAATCATTATGGGGCGATCCGGAGGTTACCAGATATATCTGTGCAAGTGGAATATTTAGTATGGATGATATTAAAAATCGCCTAAGTACAGAAATTCTCAATGAATCCGTACATAAAGTTCAATATTGGCCGATTTTTGAATTGGCAACAAACGATTTGATAGGATGTTGCGGGCTGAGGCCGTATAAGGCAAATGAATATGAAATTGGTTTTCACTTGCGGCCTGCGTTTTGGGGGAAAGGATATGCAAAGGAGGCAGCAGATGCCGTTATAGATTATGTTTTTTCGGTTCTTAAAGCCAAAAAGTTATTTGCGGGTCACAATCCTAACAATATAGCATCTCGAAAAGTGCTTAACAAATTAGGATTTACTTATGTCAGAGATGAATTTTATGAACCAACCGGTTTGTTTCATCCATCATATGAATTAGAAAATCCTAATTAAAGGATTTACACAACTTTGAATTTAGTGGAGAAAGATGCACATGGGTAAACCGTTATCAGATATGACATTAGAAGAATTGTGGGAGCTTTTCCCGATAATTCTTACAGAACATAATGAATCTTGGAATAAGTGGTATGCTGAAGAAGAAAGAAGACTTTCTGGTATTTTACCCTCAAATGATATAAAAATCAGTCATGTTGGAAGTACGGCAATTAAAGATGTATGGGCAAAACCGATTATTGATATCCTGGTGGAATTACCTGTGTCCATACTTATGGAAAGCGTTAAAATAGTTCTTGTTCAAAACGGTTATATATGTATGTCAGAGCAAGCAAATAGAAAATCGTTCAACAAGGGATATACAAGCGAAGGATTTGCTAAAAAAGTGTTCCATCTTCATCTTCGATATGAGGGAGATAATGACGAACTCTATTTTCGTGACTATTTGAATGACAACCCTCTATTGGCGAAGCAGTATGAAGAATTAAAACTATCCCTTTGGGAAAAATTTGAACATGATAGAGACGGATATACGTGTGCTAAAGCTTGTTTTGTAGCTGAACAGACGGCTAAAGCCAAAAAGTATTACGGAAATAAATATGAACGAGGCTAGGATTCAGCTTTTCGTGAACTGAACAAACTGAAAATTTGAATTTGAAAGGATTATATTATGAAAAAATTAGGATTGGTTGGAGGAATGGGACCAGAGTCAACAATTCCCTATTATCATGATATTGTTTATGGAGTGCAGAACAGACTTGGGAGAAATTTCTTTCCGAATCTAACGATTGAAAGTGTAAACGTATTTGATGTTTTGAAACTATGCAATGAGCAAAAATACGATGAAGTAAGTCCTGTCCCATGCTTAGATACTTTGAAAATACATATACAGCATTTAATTGATTGGATTGTTGAATAGGGTAAATTCCGGTTTTTATATTTATGGAGATAACATATGATTTACACCAAAGCTACAGTGGAAGATATTGAACAGCTGACAGAGTTAAGAATCGCTTATCTGGCGGAAGATTATGGCGGATTGAAGGAAAAGGATGTAGAGATGATCAGACGGGATCTGCCGGATTATTTTATGCGAAATTTAAATAAAAGCATATTTGGTTATGTGGCAAGAAATGACAGGGAGATTATAGCTTGCGCCCTCTTGCTTGTGATTGAAAAGCCGATGAGTCCCGCTTTTATTACCGGAAGAACGGGAAATGTTTTAAATGTATATACAAAGTCAGAATATCGTCATAATGGTCATGCGCGAAAAGTTATGAATATGTTGGTGGAAGATGCGTCTGATATGGGATTGAGTGTTCTAGAACTCAAGGCAACGGAAGCCGGATATCAATTATATAGATCACTGGGTTTTCGTGATACGACATCAAAATACCATCAGATGACTTGGAGTAACGAAACATGAAAATACGTTTTTTTGAGGAAATGGCATCCAATGCGCATGTTGCACTCAATACTATGCAATATGATGGCTGGCTCATACGATTTGCCAACGGACATACCAACCGTGCAAATTCAGTCAGTGTTATCTATCCTTCTACGATCAGCTTTGATGTGAAGGTTCCACAGTGTGAAGAAATCTATAAAAAGGCAAACTTACCGTGCGTATTTAAATTAACCGAAGAGGATAATGAACTGAATGAGTATCTGGAAGCGCACGGCTATAAAGCTGTCACGCCAACGGATGTGATGATTATGGATTTGAGAGATAAAGCTTTTCAAAAAGGAGAGTGTATTTTTTCAAAAGAACCTACGGAGGAATGGCTGCGGGCTTATTTTACATTTGAGGGATTTACGGATATAACCAAACAGGAAACATTTCGTCAGATGCTTTCAAAAGTTCTTGTAGAAACAATCTATTGCACTGTGATCAAGGACGGTGAGGTGGCGGCCTGTGCATCGGCAGCCATGGAGCAGGGATATATGCTCCTTCAAAATGTTGTAGTCAGTCCTGCATACCGGGGGCAGGGTTATGGTAAGGCAGTCTGTGAATCTCTGATTGCTCGGGCAAAAGAAAACGGTGCACACCACACATATCTTCAAGTAGTCAGGGAAAATGCAGCGGCAGTAAATATGTATTTGAAATTAGGGTATGAGAGAGTCTATACATACTGGTATATGAAAAAGTGAACCAAATCGGGATTGACCGCTGTAGTAGATGTTTTAGAGGAGTCGTTAGATATGGATGCTTTAAATGATTTGCTTAAAAGTTTTGTCACACAAAGTCAAAAAATATTAGGAGATAATCTGATTGGGATTTATCTTCATGGCTCTGCTGTTATGGGATGCTATAATGAGAAAAAAAGTGATATTGATTTGTTAGTTGTAGTAAAGGAAGCTATACCAAACAACATAAAACATCGCTTCATGGATATGGTTGTAGAATTAAATGCATATGCGCCTCCAAACGGAATCGAAGTAAGCATTGTTAAAAGAGGGGTATGCAATCCGTTTGTTTATCCGACACCTTTTGAATTGCACTTTTCTATTGCACATTTAGAATGGTATAAAACCAATCCTTTAGATTATATTGATAAAATGAAGGGAACAGATAAAGATCTGGCAGCTCATCTTACTATTATTTATCACAGGGGAAAATGTCTTTATGGAAATGATATCAAAGATGTCTTTGGAGCAGTCAGTAAAGAAGACTACTTTGATAGCATTTTGAGTGATATTGAGGAAGCTGAAACGGAAATAATGGATAATCCAACTTACATTATTCTAAACTTATGTAGAGTATTAGCATACAAAAAAGAAGAACTTATCCTGTCAAAACAGGAAGGTGGTAAATGGGGAATAAGCAATGTCCCTAAAAAGTATCAAACTTTAATAGTACAGGCACTGGATGAATATTTATCTGATAAATCAACAGAATGGGATGAAAATAATGCCCATGAATATGCTGCATATATGATAACACAGATAAGGAATTAGATAAATTCAGGTTTACAGAGGTAATCATGATAAGAGAATTTAAAGAAAATGATTTAGATAGCATTATGCAAATATGGGTTGATACCAATATGCAAGCCCATAACTTTATTCCCAAAGAATATTGGATCAATAATTATGACATGGTAAAGAACATGCTGCCGCAGGCAGAAGTATACGTTTACGAGGATGATGAAACGAATCAAATAGTCGGTTTCATTGGATTGGAAGACAATTATATTGCCGGAATCTTTGTGAGGAATGAAGTCCAGTCAAAGGGCATCGGGAAACAATTATTGGATTATGTGAAATGTTTCAAACCATGTTTGAATTTGAGCGTTTATGAAAAGAATGCGCGGGCAATTCGTTTTTACCAGAGAGAAAAATTCATGGTTCAATCGAAGTCTGTTGATGAGAACACTAATGAAAAAGAGTTAGGGATGTCTTGGCGTAGGTAGAACAATTAGAAATTGTGAGGAAGTGTAAATGGATATAGCCCTATATTATCAAGAAAAAGGAGATAAAGAGCCGTTTATCCTTCTGCACGGGAACGGAGAGGATGGCTCCTATTTCAAACATCAAATAGAGCATTTTAGCGACAGATACAGAGTGATTGCTTTGGATACACGAGGTCATGGTAAATCACCGAGAGGTACTGCTCCTTTTACCATTGAGCAGTTTTCCTGTGACTTATACGATTTTATGACAAGTTATGAAATTTCAAATGCAGTTATTTTGGGATTTTCGGACGGAGCCAATATAGCAATGAGATTTGCAATTAAATATCCAAATAAGGTAAGGGCATTGATATTAAATGGGGCAAACTTGAATCCAGAGGGAGTAAAGAGGACGACACAGATCCCAATCGAGATAGGATACAAAATAGCAAGCCGATTTGCCCTCAAATCGGCTGAGGCAAAAAGAAATGCCGAAATGCTTGGGTTAATGGTTAACGACCCGAATATTGGACTAAACGAATTATCAAAAATAACAGCTCCCACGCTGGTAATTTGTGGCAGCAATGATATGATCAAGGAATCCCATACAAAAGAGATTGCGGGAAAAATCCCGAATGCAAAGCTATCTATTATAAAAGGGGATCACTTTATCGCAAATAAGAGACACAATGCATTTAACAAAGAGGTGGAAGCCTTTTTGCAGATAGAGGAATAAGGTATGGATTTTAAAGAACTTTTACAGACAACAAAATATGACTTTATCCGAAATAATGAACGCCTCGGAGATCGGATCATGCTTCTTGGTATTGGTGGAAGTTATGCTTACGGAACCAATAATGAAGGCAGCGACATTGATTTTCGAGGAGTAACATTGCAGCTGCCGTCAGATCTGATCGGGTTTACTGAATTTGAACAATACGAAGACGATAAGACAGATACAGTGATCTATGGCTTCAATAAGCTTGTAAAGCTGCTGCTGGAATGCAATCCGAACACATGTGAGATGCTGGGCCTTGATGAGGATCAGTATCTGATAAGATCAGAACTCGGCCAGGAACTCATTGATAACAGTCAGATGTTTCTTTCCAAGCGTGCTATTAAATCCTTCGGCGGTTACGCGGATGCACAGCTTAGGCGTCTGCAGAATGCGATCGCCAGGGATACTCTGCCGCAGAGTGACAGAGAAAAGCATATTCTAAAGTCGGTTATGAATGCGTTGGATGATTTTAATCGCAGATATTCCGGGAGAGATGCCGGCAGCATAAGGCTATACATAGACAAGGCGGAAAATCCTGAACTGGAAACAGAAATCTTTGTGGATGCCGATTACAAGCATTTCCCGTTGCGTGATTATGCTGATCTTTGGGGAACGATGCGGACGGTCGTCCGTGACTATGACAAGATCGGGAAACGAAATAAAAAGAAAGATGATAATCATCTGAATAAGCATGCTATGCATCTCATCCGACTCTTTATGATGGCAATAGACATATTGGAGAAGGGCGAGATCATTACACACAGGACGCAGGATCTGCCGATTCTTTTGGCTATCCGCCGCGGAGATTATATGTTATCTGACGGGACATTTTCTTCGGAGTTTTATGAGCTTCTGGAAGAATACGAGCGAAAGCTTGATGAGGCGGCGGAAAAGACTGTGCTCTCGGATAATCCGGACATGAAGGCTGTGGAATGTTTTGTGGAGCGTATAAATCGATACGCTGTGACAGGAGAATTATTATGAGAGATATAGAGAAAGAAATCAGCAAAAAGTTGGATGAGATAGAAGAAAAAGAAGGCGTTCGGATACTTCATGCAGTGGAGTCGGGGAGTAGGGCATGGGGCTTTGCATCTCCTGACAGCGACTATGATGTGAGGTTTGTGTATGTAAGGCCGAAAGAAGATTATCTCCGACTTGATGAGCCGAGAGATGTGATTGAATGGCAATTAGATGAGGTACTCGATATAAACGGCTGGGATCTGAAAAAAGCCTTGCGTCAATTTTCCAAAGGAAACGCTACGCTCTTTGAATGGAGCGGTTCTACGATAGTATATCGTACAACTTCAGACTGGAAGAAAATACAGGAAGTTTCAAGGCAATACTTCTCCGAGAAGGCAGCAGTTTACCATTATTATGGCACAGCCAATAGTACATTTCAGGGATATTTACTCGGTGATACGGTTCGGTATAAGAAGTATTTTTACGCACTTCGTCCGCTGCTTGCCGCGCGGTATATCGAAAAATATCACGCAGCGCCACCGGTCTTGTTCGATGATCTGTTGAAGCTGGACATGCCGCAGGGGCTTAAGGCCGCTATAGACGAGTTGCTTGAGATTAAGAAGAAAACAATCGAAAGGGAAGAGAATCCTCATATGCTGGTAATTAGATCTTTTATTGAGGCGGAGATTGCAAGACAAAAGGAGATAGCGGACGCCCTGCCGGATGATCATAACAAAGACTGGACAGCTTTGAATACAATCTTTAGGGAAATGATTTACGGATAGTGACGCGGATGCAGAGAGGATGAGAAGTATGCTTTCAAAGAAACCTGGTAAAAAACTGAATACATATGTCTCGGATTACGTGGTCTTTGATCTAGAGACGACCGGTGTTTCCTGCAGCTCTGATGCGGTGGTGGAAATATCAGCCATCAAGGTCATAGGCGGAGAGGTAGTTGATGAGTTCACCACGCTTGTGAATCCCGACCGACCGATACCTTATAATGCCAGTGCAGTGAACGGCATCACGAATAATATGGTGAAGGACAGCCCGTTTTTTGAAGAGGCCTTATCTGATTTTCTGGAATTCGCCGGTGATGCGGTGTTGGTTGGTCACAACATTCATACTTTTGACATGAAGTTCCTGTATCGTGACGCAGAGAGATTCTGGGGTATGACTATAGGGAATGATTATGTTGATACGTTACAGATCGCCAGAATGTATCTGCCGCAGCTATCGCATTATAAACTTGTGGATCTGGCAGAGTATTATAAGATTTCTACAATTGGAGCCCATAGAGCACTGAACGACTGTCGGATGAACCAGATCGTATTTGAACATTTGGCAAAGGAGATAGCCGATCCGTCAGAGGATGCCAAAGCGGTTGAGAAATGTCCTAAGTGCGGTAATGTTCTTCGAAAACGAAAAGGAAGATATGGAGAGTTTTGGGGATGCATGAGCTATCCGGGGTGTACATATACAAGAAATGTTTGATCGGAGATGTGCTTATGAGTGAATTAATGGTAAAATATAACGAATTGACAGCCGAGCAATTTATAGAGTTATGGGAAACTGTATGGGGAGATGGTCCATCTTTAGAACAGACGGAGCTGGCTATGAAAAATACACTATTTCGTATTTCCGTGTGGGATGGAGAGAAGATTGTAGCAATGGCAAGAATGAATGGAGATATGGGACTTGATTATTACATTAAAGATGTGATTGTGCGTCCGGAATATCAACACCAAGGAATCGGTCGAATGATGATAAATGAATTGTTGAAGTTTATTAACGACAATGGCGTAAAAGGAACAGACATTTTTGTTGAATTGTGTGCGGCCCCGGATAAGATTCCATTTTATGAGAAGTTTGGATTTGCGGCAAATGAAGCGCAAAGACTAAAATTATTTCATCGTGTAGGCTGAATATAAATCTTGTATCAGTGGATTTCGGCTTGGGAGGCGGCTTTATGATACAGCTTGCAAAAGATATAGATCTGGAAACGGTTTTGCATATTACAAGAGATACCATATCAAAAATATATCCTAAATATTATGCGAAAGGTGTTGTCGCATTTTTCCTTCAGCATCATAAGCCAGAAAATGTTTTAGAAGATATCGAAAACGAGCGTGTGTGGCTATTAGAAGACGATGGGTGTTTTGTAGGAACAGTGACTATAAAAGAAAATGCGGTAAACCGCCTGTTTGTGCTGCCGGAGTTTCAATCACATGGGTTTGGAAGTAAACTCATGGACTTTGCAGAAGAAAAAATCACAGAGAGTTATAGTCAGATACATATAGATTCTTCTCTGGCGGCAAAGGAAATGTATTTAAAGCGTGGATATAAGGAAAAAAGAACTTGTAAAATAGTAGCGGATAACGGTGATATTCTTGTGTATGATGAAATGGAGAAGGTAACCTGTGAAAACAGATCAGAATGAGATGGAGGAAACGGAATGGCTATCACAGTGAATATTTACTATAGCGGCATTAATGGAAATGCCAGAAAATTTGCGGAAGAAATGGTTTCAAGCGGTGTTGTAAAAGACATTCGTGCAGAAAACGGAAACCTTAGATATGAGTACTTTTATCCGATGGAAGATGAGGAAACCGTGCTTTTGATCGACAGCTGGAATGATCAGCATGCCATTGATGTACACCATGCGTCTCCGATGATGGCAAAGATCATGGAACTTCGTAAAAAATACGATCTCCATATGAAAGTAGAGCGGTATGTGTCTGATGAAACGGGAGTTCCGGAAACAGACCAGGCATTTATTAAGGAATAAAGATAAGTTTTATGTGACGGGAGAACAAGTATGAAGATTGAAAGATGTGAGAAAGAGTCTTTTGTCGTGATCGGGAAAGAAGGCTCCACCTTAGACGGTGCAGGGTTTATCCAGAAATTGTGGGATGATGCCAACTCCCATTTTGAAGAGGTGCAGCATCTGGCGAAGAAAGATGAAAACGGAAAGCCGGGCGGGATATGGGGAGCTATGTCTGATTTCTCCCATTCCTTTCGGCCCTGGGAGAATTTTGAGAGAGGACTTTATCTCGCAGGCGTAGAATGTTATGATGATGCAGAAGCTCCCGATGGCTGGACAAAGTGGGTGATTCCCGGTTATGAATATCTTTATGTGGCGTGTGAAGAGGAGGATACTTTTTCCAAGGTAATAGCCTACATGGAGGAGAATGATATTTCATTGGCGGGAGCCGTTCATGATTTCACTTGCCCGCAGACAGGGAAAAATTATATGTTTTTTCCGATTAGAAAGCTGTAAAGGAATTGCTTAACTCAGGGAGAAGGATATGTTTTATAGACTAGCAGAAGAAAGTGACATAGAGGAGATTTGCAAGTTAATAAAAGCAGCCATCTGCAGCATGGAAGAGCAGGGTATTTTTCAATGGGATGACATATATCCCGCAAAAGCGGATTTCCTGACGGATATTCAAAAGCAACAGCTATATGTTGGTGTATTAGAGGATGACATTGCCGTGGTATATACTGTAAATGAAGAATGTGAGAAGGAGTACCAAAACGGAAGATGGAAATGTCTGGATTGTAAATATCGCATCATCCATCGATTATGTGTTGATCCGAAATACCAAAATCAGGGGATAGCCAAGAAAACACTTTTCCATATCGAGAAGGAATTACATAAATTGCATGTCGAGGCAATACGGCTTGATGTGTTCAGCGAGAATCCGTTTGCATTATCTTTGTATCATAACGCAGGATATGAGAAGGTCGGTTTGGCGGATTGGAGGAAGGGAAGATTCTATCTTATGGAAAAGCTGCTGTGATACAGATCAGAAATATGCGGATATAAACAAAGCAAATCAAATTTGCCATATCGAAGAAGGAGTTGTCATGGGAATTACAAAGAATCATTTATCCGATGAATCGATCAAGAATATATTTTCTCGGAATTTTCCAAATAAGAAGATCACACAGATCAAAGAATTAACAGAGGGGATGTTTAATGCTGCGTATTCCGTATCGTTCGAAGATGGAAGCGGGAGTATATTAAAGGTTGCGCCCCCAAGAGCAGAGGGACTCATGTCGAACGAAATAAACATGATGGCGGCAGAAGTTCAGGCGATGCGGATTATGAGGGACTATGATTTTGTACATATAGCAGAGGTACAGTCGTATGATACTTCAAAGCGTCTTTGCAGCAGCGATTATTTGATCATGGAACGGATTGAGGGAGAAAATTGGCTTTTCATCAAAGACGAGATGCCGGAAGAAGTAAAAAATCATATTTATTATGAAATCGGAATAATTCAAAAGAAAATGTCCGAAATAGAGGGGAACGGATTTGGGCTTCTGGGAGACGACAGAAGATTTGATTCCTTATATGATTTTTTATACATGTTGCTTCAAAATGTTTTACATGATGTTGAGGCAAAGAATATTGGGATTGGAGTAACAAAGCAAGCCATTTTGGAGCGGTTAGAAAAAGATCAAATGATTTTTGATGAAGTGAAAGTTCCGACGTTAGTTCATTGGGATATGTGGGAAGGAAATATATTTGTGAAAAACAATCATGTCAGTGGTGTGATCGACTGGGAACGAGCGATGTGGGGAGAACCGTTCATGGATGACCGGTTTCGGCAGCATAGCAGAAAGGAAGCGTTTTTAAAAGGATTTGGACAAACTGATTTTTCTGAAAATGAAAAGAGACGATTAGCTTGGTATGATATGTTATTGTATATTACGATGATGGCAGAGGTGACATATCGGCAATATCCCGATGGTGGACAATATGATTGGGCGAAATCTTTATTTGAAGGCACATGGAAATGTATTTCTGAATGAGGCTGGTGCAAATAAATTTGTTTGGTAAAGTGAAAGGATTTCATAAAAATGGGATACTTGATTGCAGAGACAACAAGGGAAGAACGCGAAAAGATTGTCGGAGAGTCACTTGGCAACATCAGTGCAAATTGCGACGGCTGCATGGCCGGGCTTGCCGATATGTATCAGGATTACATTGACGGCAAGAAAGAGTTAAGACAGATCAATATGGAATTTCATGCCCGATATGTCAAAGACGATGACAGACTTGAAAGAAGAAGCTGTGGATATTGATAGGGCAGTATAAATTAGAAATATGCGGGCGGATAAAATGGAATTTAAGGAGATCGCCATGAGAAGAAAAGATAGGGAAGTAACAGATTCTACGAAAATCGAAACCATCATAAGCAGATGTACCTGCTGCAGAATTGGTTTTCAGGATGATGGAGAAGTATATATTGTCCCGCTAAACTTTGGATATGAGGTAAAGGATGATACATATACTTTTTATTTTCATGGAGCAAAAGAGGGAAGGAAGATTGATTTAATGCAAAGGAATCCCATTGTAGGATTTGAAATGGATACAAATTATGCTCTTAATGAAGCTGACACTGCCTGCGGTTATTCTGCACGTTTTCAGAGTGTCATTGGCACTGGTGTAGTCAGAATAGTATCAGAGAGCGATGAAAGGGAATTGGGAATTTCTCTGCTCATGGAGCATAATACCGGGAAGCGGAATTGGATTTTTGATGAGAAAATGATGAATGCGGTTACGATATTTAAGTTGGAAGTTACAAAAATGAGTTGTAAAGAACACGAATAGTACATTTTTGTTTGTGGAGGAAATATGAATATAATCGACAAAAATATAGATAACGGGAACCCTTTCGACTGGGGAAGGACATCTTCGGATTATGCGAAGTTTCGTGATATCTATCCACAACAATTCTATCAGAAGATTCTTGATCGCAAGTTGTGTATAGACGGACAGTCTGTCCTTGATATCGGAACGGGGACAGGCGTTATTCCCAGAAACATGTACCGATATGGAGCAAAGTGGACTGCTGCGGATATTTCGGAGAACCAGATTGAGCAGGCTAAAATCCTTTCAGAGGGTATGGATATCGAATACTATACGGCAGCAACAGAGGATATCGATTTTCCTGATCAGTCCTTTGATGTCATTACAGCTTGTCAGTGTTTCTTTTATTTTAATCATGAGACAGTTGTGCCTAAACTCTGGCGGATGTTAAAACCGGGAGGAAGTATTCTGATTTTATACATGGCGTGGCTGCCCTTTGAGGATCAGATTGCAGAAGCCAGTGAAAAACTTGTGTTAAAATATAATCCGGATTGGAGCGGCGCAGGGGAGACCGTTCATCCAATAGGGATACCTGATTGCTACAAAGAGAAATTTCAGCTTGTGTATCGCGAAGAATTTTCTCTGGAAGTACCGTTTACCCGTGAAAGCTGGAACGGAAGGATAAAAGCCTGCCGCGGGATTGGGGCGTCCCTCGATGAGAAAGAGATTTATAAGTGGGAAGAAGAGCATAAAAAACTTCTTGCGCAGATTGCTCCGGATGAATTTACGATTTTACATTATGGCGCGATTGCTGAGCTGAGAAAGAAATAAAAGTAAGGGATGAACAGACATATCATTTGGGGAGGTATATCATGAACATTTATGAAGCAATTCCTGTGGTGGAGGGTGAAAGATTCAAATTACGAGCGGTTGAGAGTGAAGATTGTGACGATCTGCTACATGTTTATAGCGACAAAAAGGCTTTGCCGTTTTTTAACAGCGATAATTGTGACGGAGATAATTTTTACTATGCGACAAGGGAAAGAATGCAGGAAGCGCTTGATTTTTGGAAAATGTCGTATGAAAATGGCTGGTTTGCCCGACTTTCCATTGTTGATAAATCCCTATCGAGTGCGATTGGGACGATCGAACTGTGTGTAAGAGTTTCTGAGGATGCATTTAACAATATGGGAATTTTAAGAATTGATGTAAGAAGTGATTACGAAAAGGAAAGTATGCTGTACGATATTATTGCTCTTATCGTACCGCAGATTTCGGAGCTTTTGGGGTGCGATGGAATCCTTACGAAAGCGCCGATTTATGCAGTAGAAAGAATAGAGGCGCTTCAGAAAGCAGGATTTACCAAGTCTGAGCATTTGTTGATCGGCAAGACAGGATTTGCTTATGACGGTTATTGGACAAGGCATTGAGGGAAATCAATATAGAATAGGAACCTGAGTTATGCTATACTTACACGCAGAAAGTAGAGCGGTCAAAAGAAAGGAATGCAGGATATGATAAAAGCGGGGATCATAGGAGCTACGGGCTATGCGGGAGGCGAGCTGGTAAGGCTTCTTTTGGGACATAAAGAGGTAGAGATTGTATGGTATGGGTCAAAGAGTTATGTAAACCAAAAATATGCCGATGTATACCAGAACATGTTTCAGATCGTGGATGAGAAGTGTCTGGATGACAATATGGAAGAGCTGGCGAGGCAGGCGGATGTGATCTTTACGGCGACGCCCCAGGGCTATTGCGCATCTCTGATAAACGAGGCAATCTTGTCTAAGACGAAGGTGGTGGATCTGAGCGCCGACTTCCGGATCAAAGATGTGTCTGTCTATGAGAAATGGTACGGCATCGAGCACAAGTCACCCCAGTACATAGAGGAGGCGGTCTACGGGCTGTGCGAGATCAACCGGGAGGATGTGAAGCGCGCCCGGCTGGTGGCGAATCCGGGGTGCTATACGACCTGCTCTATCTTGACAGCTTATCCTCTGGTAAAGGAGGGGTTGATCGATACGGATACTTTGATCATCGACGCTAAGAGCGGTACTTCCGGCGCAGGGCGTGGAGCGAAAGTACCCAATCTTTTCTGCGAGGTGAACGAGAATATAAAGGCTTACGGCGTAGCGACTCACAGGCACACCCCGGAGATTGAGGAACAGCTGGGGTATGCGGCAGGAAAAGAGATCGTGCTGAATTTTACCCCCCATCTGGTTCCCATGAACCGAGGGATTCTGGTAACGGAGTATGCGAAGCTTCTTCCCGTTAAAAAGGCGGATGGCAGTATGGGATTACCTTCCTGTGAGGAGATTAAGGCGGTCTACGATAAATACTATGAGAAGGAAAAGTTTGTCCGCGTTCTTGACAAGGGTGCCTGTCCTGAGACCAAATGGGTGGAGGGCAGCAACTACACGGATATCGGTTTTGTGATCGATGAGCGGACCGGGCGGATCATTATGATGGGAGCGCTGGATAATCTGGTCAAGGGGGCAGCCGGACAGGCAGTGCAGAACATGAATCTGATGTTTGGTCTGGAGGAGAGCGAAGGACTGGCGCTGGCGCCGATGTTCCCCTGATATAAGTTTACATAAAGTATAGCGCCGGAATACAATGCAAGTTAACATAACTACAAATGGTTTGCTTTTTATGGGAGATTATAATGGAAAGAAGAGACAAGGTAAATTATTATCTGGATCTGGCAAAGATGGTGGCACAGCGTTCCACCTGTCTGCGCAGACATTACGGCGCCGTCATCGTGAAGAACGATGAGGTGATCTCCACGGGTTATGTGGGAGCGCCGCGGGGCAGAAAAAACTGTACCGACGTGGGAGAGTGTATTCGCGCAAAGCTGGAAATTCCCCGGGGAGAGCGCTATGAGCTGTGCCGCAGTGTGCATGCGGAGACGAATGCGATCATCAGTGCCTCCCGGGATAAGATGATCGGCAGCGCCATGTATCTGACAGGTGTGGAGGCGGAGACGGGTGAGTATGTGAAAAATTCCTGCAGCTGCTCCATGTGCAAAAGACAGATCATCAACGCGGGAATCGAGACAGTGTATGTCAGAGACACGGAAACGGAATACAGGGTGATACCGGTACAGCAGTGGATTGAAGAGGACGAATCATTAGAAGGTACATTTGGTTATTAACAGAAAAATAAGAGCAAGCTTTGTCATGGAGGAGAGACCGGGGAAATGAGTATACAGGAAGATACAGCACCAACAGAAGAGCGTGAGATGGCGAGGACGCCAGTTGACATAAAACCCTTACCTAATGGCAGACTTTTGAAAGAAATGGCAGTATATGAGCTTTTGGATGATCTGGGGATCCCTTATTTGCGGGTGGACCACGAGGCGGCAGCTACCGTGGATGACTGCCATGAGGTGGATGAGGCGCTGGGGATCCATATTTGCAAGAATCTATTTTTGTGCAACAGACAGAAGACGGATTTCTATCTGCTCATGATGCCGGGATTAAAGAAGTTTAAGACGAAGGAGCTTTCCGCTCAGCTTGGCACAGCCAGACTTTCTTTTGCTGAGCCAGAGTATATGGAGGAATTTCTTAATATTACGCCGGGCTCAGTGAGCGTGATGGGACTAATGAATGACAGGGAACACAGAGTGCGGCTTCTGATCGATCAGGAACTTTTGCAGGATGAATTTGTGGGCTGTCACCCCTGCGTGAACACGGCCAGCCTGAAAATACGGATGAAAGATATTCTGGAGAAGTTTCTGCCCCATGTGGGACATGACTATACAGCAGTGGAACTGCAGGGAGAGTAGTTTACATAATAGTAAACGAGACGACAAGAAGGAGAGTTTTACATAATATTATGTAAACGCCGGAGAGAAGAAGGAAAAGAGGAACGGACATGATACGCAGTATGACAATAGAGGATTATGACGGTGTGAAGGCGCTCTGGATGTCGATCAAGGGATTCGCTATCAGAAGTCTGGATGATTCCAGGGAGGGTGTGGCGCGTTTTTTGCAGAGAAATCCTGAGACCAGTGTGGTAGCCGTGGAAGATGGAAAGGTCGTGGGCGCGATCCTGTGCGGTCATGACGGCAGAAGAGGCTGCCTGTATCATGTGTGTGTGGCGGAGGACTACCGTATGCGGGGCATCGGTAAGGCTATGGTGGTCTTTTGCATGGAGGCTTTGAAGGCGGAGCAGATCAATAAGGTGTCGCTGATCGCCTTTACCGTCAATGATGTGGGGAATGCGTTTTGGAGGCGGATCGGCTGGACAAAGAGGGAAGACTTAAACTACTATGATTTCACGCTGAACGAGGCGAATATCACGGCGTTTAATCGGTAGGGAGAGTGCTCATGGAGAAGAGAAGCGCAAAAAGATTCCTAATGATCTTTATTATATGCGGTTTGTGCGGAGTGTTTCGGTTCCATGTGCAGGCGGCAGAGTTTGACTATTCGCCCATATCTGAACTTCCGCAGGAAGCAGATGCGGGCGATTATATTAAGCTGAGCGCGGAAGGCAGCACTTATGAGGTAGAGCCGGGTGACAGCCTGTGGGAGATTGCCGATGCGCTTTGGGGAGACGGCAATCGATATCAGGATATCGTCAGGGCGAACAACGGGCTTTTGCCGGATCCGGATCATATTGAGCCGGGGGAGAAACTTGTGATCCCTAAACTGCTGTATATTCCCGGAGGCGATGCGGCAGGAGGAGCCTATGAGGAAGGCGCGTATCGGCTTCGATTTGCTGACGGAGATTACAATAGCGGCAGGATGAACTACTTTGCCAGAGTGACACATCCGGATGACGACATATATGTCAATTGGAGTGTGGTGACCAATCAGATGGGGCACAATGCGCTCACGGATAGCTGGGATGATTTTGTGAGGGAAGTGAAGCGGTGCAGCGGGGAGATCTGTAAAGACAGAGTGTCCGACCTGACTTTTGAGAAATATCAGATGGCGGACGGCTGTGATCTGTGCGGTTATACTTTTCTTTTTGACACGGGAGAGAATGTCGAGAAAATTGCGGTATTCTACCGGTTCGGCACACAGAATATGGCGGAGATCATTGGGGTGTGTGACAATGAAAAGAACCCGGCAATGGCGGATGTCATCCGCTGCATAGCGGCGAGTTTTGAGGATCTGGGAGGGAAGCTGAAGACGGGTGCCGCCATGTGGGATGATATCCGGGGAGGAGAGGAATGGAAGTATCCCGAACTGCATAATATATTTGTCGATGCGATGGAAGGGTACGGGCTGCCCGGCGGAGGGAAGCCGGAGCGGGATGCGACGGGTGATCATGCGCTCACATGGGAGGAACCGTTGATCGAGCAGGCGGTTCGCAGTGCGCTTGTCGATCTGTGGGAGATGGATGAGGCAGAGCAGGCGGCATTTATGGACAGACCGGTCATGGCAAGTGATGTAGCGGTCATTACACGGCTGACCTGCAGGAAATACAATTGGACATATCACACGCTCCCGCCGAGGGATGTAACGATCATAGCTTTTCGGTTCAATCATCATGAGGAGGAGATAGAGCTGGAACGGGGCGGAAGCATTTCTTTTGCAGATCTTGCCAACTTTTCAGCGGTGGAGCAGCTGGAGCTTTATAAAATACCGGATGACGAGTGCTTTTCTGCCATGCCTCATTTACGCAAGCTGGATATCACTGTCGCACAGCTGGGAGCGGATCTGGATTTTTTGAAGTATTGCAAAGAACTGCGGTCTCTGTATGTGCGAGGCAGCGGATTTTCACAGCTTACTGAGATTCCGGAGCTGGCAGACTGCAGGGAGCTGAAATATCTTTACCTGGAGACACCGCGGCTCACAGATTTTACATTTTTAAAGGCGTGTAGGCAAGTACGGACTTTTGAGATTGCAGGGGAACTTTCCAGCTGGGCGCAGGCGGCTCCGTATGAAGAGCGGATACCGGGTCTGGAGCTATTGCCCAATGCGCAGTTTATTGTCTTTTATGATAATACCATCCGGTGCGAGCCGTAGATGGGAATAAAAGCAGGAAAGAACTTTCATGCAAATGTCTCCGTCTGACCATGTAGAAATCCCTCTGATCTGCCGATATTATAAATAGGAGTATGTCATGCAGTACCCGAAGGAGGTTTACATAATATGAAAATCGGAGAAGCCCAGAAAGCATACAGAGAGCAGCTTTCTTTCTTGAGAGGCCAGCGAAGCGACTACGTCAAACAGCAGGAAGAAAACCGCAAGAAAATGGAGGAGGTCGGGAAGAACAACACATCCCCCGGCGTAACCCTGGAGTTGTCAAAGCAATATATGGAAAGAGATAAGGAACTGCAGGAAAAGATAGAGGAATTGTCCGGGCAGATCAAGAAGGACGAGAAAGGATTGGATGCCCTGATCGAGCAGGAGGTTGGCATCTTTAACAGTGTGGCGTCTGAGCAGCAGGCGGATGCCATGAAGAAATACTTCCAGGATATGATCAAGTGTATGGAGATCGCCAGACGGATCAGCAAGGGAGATAAAGTGCCGGCGCAGGATGAGAAAAGGTTGATGGACTATGATATGGACCTCTATCAGATGGCGCATAATATGGCGGCCTTTAACATGGACGAGAAACATAAGGAATGGGATTCCCTATGGGCGGATGAGGAAGAGACCGAATACGAAGACCCCGAAGAGGTGGCGGCAAATGCGGAGGCAGCAGTGGGTGCCCCGGAGGGAGTGGTTGTAGAGGGGGCTTCTCAGGAGACGGGAAGTGAGGAATAACCTGTTTCCGGAGCAATAATGTATTGAGGGATGGGACAAGAGATGGTACAGGATGTTTTTAACGAATATGCGAAATTTCCGCAGGTCCGCTCCATGGCAGTGGGCGGTTCCCGAGCTGTCAAGAGAAACGATGAATACTCTGATTATGATGTCTATGTCTATTGTACGGAGCCGCTTCCGGTGAAGGATAGGCGTAGTGTGCTGGAGCTATACTGTGACAGTATGGTGTTGGATAATCATTACAGAGAGCATGAGGACATCTGTATCATGGAGGATGGCACGGAGCTTAACATTATTTACCGCGATCTGGACGAATGTCTTGCGACCATCGCCCGGGTGGCGGAAGATCATGAGCCGCTGGATGGTTGCAGTACCGGCTTATGGCATAATCTGCTGACGGGGCGGATCGCCTACGATAAGGGCGGTCTTTTGGCGGCGGCGAAGGAAAAGTACAGTATTCCTTACCCGCAGGAGTTGAAGCATAATATCATCAGCCATCATATGAATCTGATCAAGTATGGGATGCCTTCTTTTATAGCGCAGATCGAGAAGGCTATGCAGCGGGGAGACATGGTTAACATAACACATTGCGTCGACCGCTTTTTTGAGTCCTACTTTGATATTATCTTTGCGCTCAATGAGAAACTCCATCCGGGAGANAAGCGGCTGGTGCAGGTCTGNACAGAGGANTGCAGCGTGCTGCCGGTGAATTTTGAACTCAANATCCGATTGNTGTGCGCCAATATGTGNAANGATCCGGCAACCATCTCTGTGGTCAACACGATGGTGNCGGANCTGGAAAAGACGATCGGNCAAGTACTTACATAGGAATTGCGGGGCGGTAAGGTTGCATTACCGCCTTTTTTATTGTATATTGGTATCAGTTGCGTCATGCGGCAGCTGATGAATGGACATGGCAAAACAAGAGACGGGAGATGAAGGTGCATGAAGATCATAGAAGGAGGCGTCACTGCGGCGGCNGGCTTTGANGCNGCNGGCGTGGAGGCGGCGATCAAATATCAGAACCGAAAGGATATGTCCATGGTTTACAGCCGGGTTCCCTGTGTGGCAGCGGGCGTTTTTACCGGTAATGTGGTGAAGGCGGCGCCTGTTCTGTGGGACAGGGAGATCGTNGNGCACAGTCCCTACGCNCAGNCNGTCATCATCAATGCGGGCATTGCAAACGCCTGCACGGGAAAGCAGGGGTATGANTGCTGCAGGCAGACGGCGGCGAAGGCGGCNCAGGTGCTGGGCGTNCCGGANGATGCCGTGCTGGTGGCGTCTACCGGTGTGATCGGCTGGCAGCTTCCNGTGGATAAGATCATGGCGGGNGTGGAACTNNTGGCGGCGGCGAAGGCGGATACCCNGGAGGCNGGGCAGGCGGCAGTGGANGCTATGATGACCACGGATACGGTGCCCAAGCAGGCGGCGGTACAGGTGGANATCGGCGGCAGGANCGTGACGATTGGCGGTATGTGTAAGGGCTCCGGGATGATNCATCCGAATATGTGNACCATGCTGGGGTTNGTGACCACAGATCTGGCTATCTCCAAGACNCTTTTGCAGGAGGCGCTGAGAGAGGATGTGGCGGACACCTTNAACATGATNTCCGTGGACGGNGACACNTCCACCAACGACACGCTGGTGGTGCTGGCAAACGGTCTTGCGGGCAATCCTGAGATCACCGAGANGAATGAGGATTATGATACATTCAGGGAAGCCCTTCACTATATCAATATGACTCTGGCAAAAAAGATGGCAGGGGACGGCGAGGGTGCGACGGCGCTTTTCGAGACGAAGGTCATTCACGCGGCTACGAAGGAGGAGGCACGGCTGTTGAGTAAGTCCGTGGTCTGCTCCAGTCTCACCAAGGCCATGATCTACGGGCACGATGCGAACGTGGGACGGATCATGTGCGCGCTGGGCTATGCGGGCGTGGATTTTGATCCGGAGCAGGTGGATCTTTTCTGCGAGGGGAACGGCAAAAGGATGCAGATCTGTAAGGACGGTCTTTTGACGGATTACAGCGAGGAGGAGGCCACAGAGATCTTATCGGCGCCGGAGGTCAGCGTGATCGTGGATATGAAGCGGGGCGATGCGGAGGCNGCGGCCTGGGGCTGCGATCTGACTTATGATTATGTGAANATCAACGCGGATTANAGNAGTTNATNGCGANNTNGTTTACATAACTCTATTTTGAGACATGACTTGTGGTTTACATAATGTGAAAATGCGCGACCAGTAATGATAATAANAAGCAAAGAAGTGGAGAAATCATGGAAAAGCAGGAAATGGATAAGATTTTGGGGAAGGCGGAGGTTCTGATCGAAGCCCTCCCCTATATTCAGAAATTTAACAGAAAGATCATCGTGGTCAAGTACGGCGGCAGCGCCATGAGCAANGAGGANCTGCAGAGAAACGTGATCAAGGACGTGACACTCTTAAAGCTGGTAGGCTTTAAGCCCATCATTGTCCACGGCGGCGGCAAGGAGATCAGCCGCTGGGTCGGCAAGGTGGGCATGGAGCCCAGATTTGTGAACGGCCTTCGGGTGACGGATGAGGAGACCATGGAGATCGCTGAGATGGTCTTAAATAAAGTCAATAAGGATCTGGTGCGCATGGTCGGAGAGCTGGGTGTCAGAGCCGTTGGTGTCAGCGGCAAGGACGGCGGCCTTTTACAGTGTGATAAAAAATATGCCGACGGCGAGGATATCGGGTATGTGGGAGATATCAAAAAGGTGGATCCCAAGGTGCTCTATGATCTTCTGGAGAAGGATTTCCTGCCCATCGTGGCACCCATCGGGCTGGATGAGCAGTTTATGACCTATAATATCAATGCGGATGATGCAGCCTGTGCTATCGCAAAGGCGGTTGGCGCGGACAAGCTGGTGTTTTTGACGGATATAGAGGGTCTCTACCGGGATATCAATGATAAGTCCAGCTTTATCTCACGGCTGACCGCATCGAAGGCGGAGGAGCTCATCGAGGAGGGGCTGATCGGCGGCGGGATGCTGCCCAAGCTTCAGAACTGTACCGATGCGATCCGCGAGGGTGTGAGCAGGGTGCATATTCTGGACGGCAGGATCGCGCACTGTCTGCTTCTGGAGATCTTCACGAAGCAGGGTATCGGAACGGCTATTATCGCGGATGACGACATTATTGCAAATTAGTGGAATGCGCAGGAATGGAGAATGGAATGAATACAATGCAGGGGTTTATTGACGAGGCGGAACAGGCTCTGCTCCACACTTACAATCGGTATCAAGTGGTGTTTGACAGGGGCGAGGATGTTTACCTGTACGATATAGAAGGGAAAAAGTATCTGGATTTTGTGGCTGGTATTGCGGTCTTTGCGCTGGGATACCACAATGAGGCATACAATAACGCTTTGAAGGAGCAGATCGACAAGCTGATCCACACCTCCAACTACTATTATAATGTGCCTGCTGTTGAGGCGGCGAAGAAGTTGAAGGCAGTTTCCGGCATGGATCGGGTCTTTTTTACGAACAGTGGAACGGAAGCGGTGGAGGGTGCGATCAAGACGGCGCGCAAATACGCCTACTTAAAGGACGGTTCTACGGATCACGAGATCATTGCCATGAACCATTCCTTCCACGGGCGCACCATGGGGGCGCTGTCTGTGACAGGAAATGCCCACTACCGGGAGCCCTTCGAGCCGATGATCGGCAATATCCGTTTTGCCGATCTGAATGATTTTGAGAGTGTGGCGTCTCAGGTGACAGACAAAACCTGTGCGATCCTCTTCGAGACAGTGCAGGGGGAGGGCGGCGTTCGTCCTGCCACAAAAGAGTTTATGGAAAAAGTCAGGGCGCTCTGTGATGAGCGGGATATCCTGATGATGTTAGATGAGATCCAGTGCGGTATGGGACGCACCGGTGCCATGTTTGCCTGGCAGCGTTACGGCATCAAGCCGGATGTGATGACGACAGCCAAGGCTCTGGGCTGCGGTGTGCCGGTGGGCGCATTCCTGATGACGGAGAAGGTGGGGGCGGCCTCCCTTGTGCCGGGCGATCACGGCACCACCTACGGCGGTAACCCGCTCGTCTGTGCGGCAGTCTGTAAGGTGATGGAGCTGTTTGAGGAGCTGGATGTGCTTGCCAATGTACAAAAAGTGGGTGCCTATCTGGAAAAGCGGCTGGATGAGGTGGCAGCAGAGTTTTCCTGTGTGCAGGAGAGAAGGGGCACNGGTCTTCTGCAGGGANTGGTGTTTGACCNNCCGGTGGGAGATATCATTAAGCNNGCNATGGACAAGGGNCTGGTGCTGATCAATGCGGGGACGGATATCATTCGTTTTGTGCCGCCGCTTGTNATCNNNGAGACCCATGTGGATGATATGATTGCAATTCTGCGGGAGTGNATTGCGNAGACAGAAGGAGANCGGAAGTGACTCTNAAAAAAAGATTGATCATGATNCTTGTGACCGTCCTGATCGTNNCCGGNCTTTANGGNGCNGGCAGANTCGGTATGATGGTNTGGCAGGCGGATNCGGAGGAAGATGTGGAGGAATCCCTTTTCGGCCATCGGGAGACCTTATATNTGTGGTATGCGGACGAGGGACTGACAGATTATNTGAACAGTGTGGCGGTCTCCTACAGTGAATTTCANGATGAGGTGCGNGTGATNCCGGTCTATACCCAGGGNTTAGAGTATNTGGAGACGATCAACCAGGCNTCCCTGCAGACGGAGGAGGTACCGGATCTGTATATTGTCAGCAACGATTCGCTGGAGAAAGCGTATCTGGCGGNGCTGGCCGGAGAGGTGAAACTGCCGGAAGGTGTGCTCCCCATGGANGATATGCTGCCGGAGGCGGCAGTTCNTGCCGTGACATACCACGANAAGCAGATCGGNTATCCTTTNTATTATGAGACNAGCGGNCTTCTTTACAATAAGACTTATCTGGAAGAATGGGCGAAAGCCCAGATTGTGGCCGAGCGGGATCAGGNNGNNGCGGAAGANANCCAGGAGCAGGCGGACANNGGCGACGTGGAGGAGGAGATCACNGAGGCTGCGGCGGAGGAGGAAATATCNGAGGAAGAGCTGNCNGCGAAGCTGGAGGAAGCGATCCCTGAGACCATAGANGANATNTTATCCTTNGCTGATGTCTATGACGCGCCGGAGCAGGTNGANGCGGTCTTTAAGTGGGATGTATCGGATATTTTCTANAATTATTTCGTAGTNGGNAAATANATTGATGTGGGCGGNNCANACGGCGATGATGCGGATTCNATTCGGATCTATAATGAAAATGCGATCCGTGCGCTCAGAGTGTACCAGAANCTGAATCAGTTTTTCTCNATTGACACCAAGGAGATCAGNTANGATGGCGTTTTGCAGGACTTTCTGGATGGAAAGATCGTTTACACGGTNGCCACCACNGATGCGCTNTCCAGNCTGGAGGCGGCCAGGGANGAAGGNNATTTTNNCTACGAATNCGGNGTGACCAGNGTGCCGGATGTGAGTGAAGAACTGGNATCCGCNTCCCTNTCTGTGACNCAGTGNGTGGCNGTNAACGGCTATTCCANGAAGAAGGAGNTGGCNAATGATTTTGCGGTGTATCTGACACAGTATGACACGGACGGNCTCTACNCAAGNACNGGNAAGCTTCCCGTGTTNTGTAATGAGGNNGGGNANACCTACGAGGATCCCAATGCGGCGGCNTTTCTGGAAGCGTATGCCGGTTCGGTNCCNATGCCTAAGATGATCGANACCAGNAATTTCTGGGTGGANCTGGAGATCGCNTTTGCCAAGATCTGGGGAGGNGCNGANGCCAACGATGANCTGCGGGCGCTGTCTGAGCAGATCATGAGCCAGGTNCTCGGGGANGANTATACGGAGGAGTACATNGATGTTCCCGTTCCNGTGGAGGAGACCGAGGAAGANGANCTGGAGGAACCGGAGGAGCAGGAAGAATAGCGNCNGCCTCTGCGCNNTATGCGAATGAAAAGTATATTTTTTGACCTATATGGTCAACCTAAACAAGACGGGAATCACCGTCTTGTTTTTNTATATTGNATTTAGGAANTTNCNNCNGCNGGAGGTAAAATTATGCTGGGATTTTGGATTGCGATCATATCAGGCGCACTGATGAGTGTGCAGGGTGTCTTTAACACGCAGGTNACNAAGCAGTCGGGGATATGGGTNACNAATATATTTGTGCAGCTTACCGCGCTTTTNGTCTGTCTGGCTCTCTGGCTTGCCACGGACNGNTCCTCCTTTNCCNCACTGATGAAGGTGGAGCCGAAATATATGCTGCTTGGCGGNGCCATCGGCGCCTTTATCACCTACACGGTCATTAAGAGCATGGANCAGATGGGACCGGCGCGGGCGGTNATNTGTATTGTGGTCTCTCAGCTGATCATCGCCTATCTCATAGANGTGTTTGGGATGTTNGGNGTGGAGAAACAGNCNCTGGAGGGAAGGAAGATTCTNGGAATGGGAATAATGATCGCAGGAATCGTTATTTTTAAGTGGACATAGGACAAGATTTATTTTACAATGAAAATACGGCGCGTAGCGGGAACTTCCTGAAGGGCAGAAGAGCCCGGAAGGGAGACTATGCAGCAAAAAAGAGAGTATAAAAAAGAATATAGACAGATACGGAGAATACGGCTGGTCGGGGTGTTTTTGGCAGGGCTGTTTCTTTTGAGCGGCTGTACGAAGAAGGAGGAACTTCTTCTGATCAGCGGAGAGACCTCCGTCGTGGAGGAAGACTCTGAGAAAGATCTTTCGGAAGAGACTGGAGCGGAGGATTCTCCGGAAGTAAATGGAGGAGATGAATCGACCCGGCCGGAGAGTGTTCCGGTTTCGGAACCGGACATGCTCTGTGTGCACGTCTGTGGTGCGGTGATGCGGCCGGGCGTCTATGAACTGCCGGCAGGATGCCGCGTGTATGAGGCGGTACAGGAGGCTGGCGGTTTTGCGGAGAGTGCGGATCAAGATTATGTAAACCAAGCACAGACGTTGCGGGACGGCGTAAAGCTGGTCATTCCCACGAGGGAAGAAGTGGCGGCGCTTTCCGCGGCTGAAGACAATAAAACCGAGGCGACAGCCGGTATTGTAGAGGAAGCGTCCTGGGATATAGAGACGGAAGAATCCGGACAGACGGCAGATGGCAGAATCAATATCAATACGGCAACGGAAGCGGAATTGTGTAATATACCGGGTATCGGCGGGACACGGGCCGCGGCCATCATAGCATACAGGGAATCCCACGGCAGTTTTCAAAAGCCGGAGGATATCATGAAGGTCAGTGGTATCAAAGAGGGTCTGTACGGGAAAATAAAGGACAGCATCAGGGTGAATTAAGACAGAATAATGCGGGCGGAGCAGGAAATATGGCACAGAGAATTTTGGTAGTGGATGATGAGAAATTGATCGTGAAGGGAATCCGATTCAGTCTGGAGCAGGACGGCATGGAGGTGGACTGCGCCTATGACGGAGAGGAAGCTCTCAGGCTGGCGGGAGAAAATTCTTACGATATGATCCTGCTGGATGTCATGCTGCCTAAAATGACAGGATTCGAGGTGTGCCAGCAGATCCGCGGTTTCTCCAATGTGCCTATCATCATGCTGACGGCAAAGGGAGAAGACATGGATAAGATCCTGGGGCTGGATTACGGCGCCGATGACTATATCACGAAGCCCTTTAATATCCTGGAGGTGAAAGCCCGGATCAAGGCGATCGCGCGCAGGACGAATCGTAAAGCGCCGGAGAAGGAAGAACCGGTCAAAATGCTGGAGCGGGGAGATATGCGTCTCGACTGCGAGGGCAGACGGGTTTACATTGAGGATCGNGAGATCAATCTGACCGCGAAAGAGTTTGAGGTGCTGGAGCTTTTGATCCGGAATCCGGGAAAGGTTTACGGCAGAGGAGAGCTTTTGAAGCTGGTGTGGGGTAACGATTACCCGGGAGATCTGCGTACCGTGGATGTACATATCAGGAGACTTCGTGAAAAAATTGAGAAAATCCCCGGAGAGCCCGCATATGTGAGGACTAAGTGGGGTGTGGGATATTACTTTGCATAAATTCAGTTTACGTCAAATTACATTCTTGAGAAGCCTGAAAGCACGGATTTTTTTCATCCTGCTTCTCGTCGGGCTGATTCCCTGTTTCATTATGCGCTATGCGATCCTGCAAAATTATGAACAGCGTGCGGTCAATGTCAGGACCTCTGACATTACGACCCAGCTGAGGATCCTGGCGAATCATCTGATCACCTACCATTATCTGCAGGATACCTCCTCGGAGGTCATCAATGCGGAGCTGGAGCAGCTTTCCAATCTGTATGACGGCAGAGTCCTCATCATCAACTCTGACCTTAAAATCGTGAAGGACACTTACGGCATCAGCGAGGGGAAGACGATCGTTTCAGAGGAGGTCATCCGATGCCTGCGGGGAGAGAGCACGAACGGCTACGACAGAGAAAACGGATATATGGAGATGACCATACCGATCACGGAGACAGTGGAGGCGGATCTGCCGGTGGGCTCCGGAGAACCGTTTGAGTTGGTGCGTGGCGTTATGCTGGTGAGTGCCTCTAACGACAGTATCATCGCCACCATGAACAGCCTGAACCGGCAGGCGGTAGTGGTAGAGTCGATCGTGGGCGTGCTTATTTTTGTGGTGACGCTTCTGGTATCGAAATTTCTCTTTCAGCCCTTTAAAAAGATCACACAGGCTTTGGATCAGGCGCAGGAAGGGTATACGACCGATCCGATCTCTGTGACGGAATGTCTCGAGACGGAGCGCATAGGTGACGCTTTTAACCGGGTGCTTGGCCGCATGAAAATGTTAGATGATTCCAGACAGGAATTTGTATCGAACGTGTCCCATGAGCTGCGCACGCCGATCACTTCCATGAAGGTGCTGGCAGATTCCCTGATCACGCAAAAGGATGTGCCTTTAGAGGTGTATCAGGAGTTTATGACGGACATTGCGGCGGAGATCGAGCGAGAGGACAAGATCATCAACGATCTGCTCTCTTTGGTGAAGATGGACAGAACCTCGGCGGATCTGAATATTTCTCAGGTGGACATCAATGCGCTGGTGGAACTTATCATGAAGAGACTGCGGCCCATCGCCATGCGCCGGGATATACAGCTTGTGTACGAGAGCCTTCGTCCTGTGACGGCTTCGGTGGATGAGGTCAAGCTTACGCTGGCGCTCTCGAATTTGGTGGAGAATGCGATCAAGTACAATAAGGAACACGGTTTTGTGAAGGTGACGCTGGATGCCGACCATCAGTTTTTTACGGTGCAGGTGGAGGATTCCGGCGTGGGCATCCCGGAGGATGAGCTGGAGCATATCTATGAGCGATTTTACCGTGTGGACAAATCCCGTTCGAGAGAGATTGGGGGAACCGGGCTGGGTCTTGCCATCACAAGAAGCGCGATCCTCATGCACCGGGGAACCATCAAGGTGAGCAGTATCGAGGGAGAGGGAACTGATTTTACGGTGAAGATACCGCTTAAATATATTGCTGTTTAGGAGGAAGCCATGAAAAAAGCGAAAGGTAGTTTTTTTTGCGCCATTCTCTTTGGAATATTACTCTTTTGCTGCGCCTGTACAGCCGGAGAGACGGACCAAGCGGGTACGGCCTATAATATATATTATGTAAACCAAGAAGAGACGAAGATCGTGGAGCGGGAGTACCGGAGTGAAACCACGGACAGCGTTTTGTTGTTTGAGGAAATGATAGGGCAGCTTGCGGCGGCATCGGAGCGGATGGAGTATGAGTCTCCGTTGGAGGAGGAGTTTGCGCTTCTCGGACACACTCTGGATAACGGGCTTCTGACCCTGGATTTTGACGAGCGTTATAAAAGTCTGCGGGGGACCAGAGAGGTGCTCGTGCGAGCTTCCATTGTCCGGACGCTGACTCAGCTGCCGGAGGTGGAACGAGTGGCTTTTACGGTGAAGGGCGAGCAGCTTGTGGACAGCACCGGGGCGGCGGTCGGTGTGATGGCGGCGGATACCTTTATCGAGAATGCGGGCAATGAGATCAATGCNTACGANAAGGTCGATCTGAAACTCTATTTTGCCAATGAGTCGGGGGATCTTCTGGTAGAAGAAAACCGCCGCAATGTGGTGTACAACAGTAATATCTCTCTGGAGAAACTGGTGCTGGAGAAGCTGGTGGAGGGACCCTTGACCGAGGGGGCATATCCGACTATCAATCCGACAACAAAGGTTCTCAGTGTCACAGTGAAGGATGGAATATGTTATGTAAACTTAAGCGGCGATTTCCTGAATCAACCCTACAGCGTGACTTCCCGTGTGACGATCTACTCCATTACCAACTCGCTGGCAGAGCTGTCCAATGTCAATAAAGTGCAGATATCTATAGATGGAGAAAATAATATTTCCTATCGGGAAAACGTGAATTTAAGCAATGTATTGGAGAGAAATCTGGATATCATCGCTCCCGGAGGAAGCGAATAGGAAAAGAATAAAAGGAGATGATGTGGTATGCGCAGACCCCTGTGCCTCATTGGGATGGCATTTGTGGCGGTACTGCTTTTGGGAATCTATTTCATACCGCACAGCGCGCGAACCTATGAGGAGACAGACGCAGAACAGGTCGTGGTGCTCGGTGTTGTGGAGTGGAAAGAACGAAAAATCTCAAAAGATGAGGAAGTGCTTGTGGTATCTCTGGGACAGGTCTTTGTCCTGGAACCCGGTCAGACAGCCGAATGCAAACGGCTTCTGACAGATCAGGAAAATCTCCCCGCAACGTCTAGGGGAAATACCCTAAAAAAGATCAGAAAATATAGGAAAAAAGAAGAAGAGAGACTCCGGCTTCCCGGCACAGAAGGGATAGAGGGCGTACTCTGTTACCTTGACGGAGAAGAACCGGCCATGGGGAGTACTGTGCTGATGGAGGGAAAGTTTTATGCCTTTTCCCATGCCACGAACCCGGGAGAGTTTGATGCGGCTGACTATTACCGCATCATGGGGCAGCAGGGCAGGCTTATGAAGGCGAAGTGTCTGGCACAGAGCAGTGCGTTTTCCGCTTTCCGGGAAGGGCTTTATCAGTGCAGGACCTATCTTTCTCTTCTATTGCGTGCCTGTTGTCCGGAGCGCGCGGCGGATATTATGGCGGCCATGCTTTTGGGAGAGAAAGGCGCGCTGGATGAGGAGATCAAGAGTCTCTATCAGCAAAACGGCATCATTCACATTCTGGCCATCAGTGGTCTGCACCTCTCGCTGCTCGGCATGGGCATTTATGAGATAGGGAAGCGTCTCCGAATTCCTAACATGGTTAACATAATATTATCTATTGCCTTGTTGTACTGCTATGGAATCATGGTGGGGATGGGAGTTTCCATTATCAGAGCGCTGATCATGTTTGGACTAAAGCTGAGTGCAAGTCTTTTTAAACGCACTTATGATATGCTCACGGCTATGATGACGGCGGCGCTGCTGATCCTGGTACAGCAGCCGCTCTATCTGACGCACAGCGGCTTTCTTTTTTCCTTCGGAGCGATCTGTGCGATCGGCCTTCTCCCTGCGGTGTCAGCCTGCTTTCCCTCCCGGTATAAACCGGTAAAGGCTCTGGCCGCGGGTCTTTGGGTGGCGGTCTTTACGCTGCCCGTGCATCTTTGTTTTTACTATCAGTTTCCGCCCTATTCCGTCTTCCTGAATCTGCTTGTGATCCCCTGCATGGGAGCCGTTTTATTGAGCGGTATTGCGGCAGTGGCGGCAGGAATGTTGTCTTTGTCACTGGGACATATCGCGTCTTTGCCGGGTGCAGCGATATTGGCTTTCTATGAAAAATGCTGTGACTTTTGCGGAAAGCTGCCGGGCCGGCAATGGATAGCGGGGTGTCCGGCGCAGTGGCAGATGGTGTTATTTTGCATACTGATAGCGCTGACCGTGTTTTTTGCCGCAAAAAAGAGAAAAAGGGAGTTCGCAGCGGGGGTTCTTCTGGCTGTGGCAGTTTTATGTCTGCGGTTTTCGGCAGGGCTGGAGATCACGGCTATTGACGTGGGGCAGGGAGACTGCATTTATCTGTCGGAAGGAGGAAAAAGTCATTACCTGATCGACGGCGGCAGCTCCGACAAGAGCGATGTGGATGCGTATCAGATCGTTCCGTTTTTAAAATACAGGGGAGTCTCCGGACTGGACGCCGTGTTCGTCACGCATCCGGACAGCGATCATGAGAACGGTATTCGGGGGATGCTTGAGAATTATGAGGAGAATGGCATAAGGATCGGAGCGCTGGTTTTGCCGGATGTGGCGGAGGAAAGCAAAAACGAGAACTATCTGACGTTGCAGTCTCTTGCGAGGGACAGGGGTGTACCGGTACGCTTTGTGCATGAAGGCCAACGGATTGACGGAGGCGGTTTTGCGTTTCTTTGCATCCATCCCGCCGAAGGGTATCTCTGTGGAGATGCGAATGCCTACTCCACCGTTCTTGCTCTGACATACGGCAGGTTTTCGGCGCTTTTTACAGGGGATCTGGAAGGGGAGGGGGAGAGCCTTGTGATGGAGAGACTGGCGCAGATGCAGAACGGCACAAAGAGGATCCTGCCGGAAAGCTTTACCCTGCTCAAGGTGGCGCACCACGGCTCCCGAAATTCCACACCCATGGAATTTTTAGAGCTGACAGATCCCGGGATCGCGCTGATCAGTGCCGGGCGGGATAACAGCTACGGACATCCCCACAGGGAGACGATGGAGCGGCTTGCGGAGCAGGGATGCCGCATTTATCAGACACCTGAGAGCGGGGCGGTGACAATACGCGTAAGAGGAGAAAGAGTGTATGTGGAGGAGTACATAAAATAGGGGGCTGTCTTTGCATATGAATTTAAGATATGCTATAATCGACGCGAAAGCAATGAGCAGTGGGCAGATTTTTCGAGCTTGCACTGCGCGTTTGAAGCACGGATTTGCGAGTTTAAATGATAGAAGGTCACATGGGGATTCAGGAATGAAAAAGCTGGGCGAAGAGATCAGGACGGGACAGTTAAAACAGATATATCTTCTCTGTGGAGACGAAGCATATCTGCGCAGACAGTACAGGGACAGGATCAAGGACGCTCTCATGGGAGACGGCGATCTTATGAATCTGCACTGTTTCGAGGGAAATGGAATCGAGCCGGGAGAGGTGATCGATCTGGCGGAGACCATGCCTTTTCTTGCGGAGCGCCGTGTGCTTGTGATAGAAAACAGCGGCTTTTTTAAGAAGGGCGGTGAGGCTCTGGCGGAGTATCTGGCGGAGCCTGCCCCGACTGCCTTTTTTGTGTTTGTGGAAGCGGAGATCGACAAGAGGAGTAAGCTCTACAAGGCGGTCAATACAAAAGGGCGTATCATTGACTGTAAAACGCCGGATGAGGCGATGCTAAAGCGTTGGATCCTGGAACTGTTCACGAAAGAGGGCAAGAAGATCACACAGAGGGATCTGGACTTTTTTCTGGACAAGACAGGAACTGATATGGAGAATATTCGGGGCGAGGTGGAAAAGCTGGTCTGTTATTGTCTGGAAAAGGATGTGGTCACCGCACAGGATATGGAGGAAATCTGTGTCAGGCAGGTGAACAGCCGGATATTCGATATGGTGGAGGCTGTGGCGGACAAGCGGCAGGGGCGCGCCATGGATCTTTACTATGATCTGCTGACACTGAAAGAGCCGCCCATGCGTATTCTTTTTCTGATCGCCAGACAGTTTAACCTTCTTTTGCAGGTCAAGGAGCTGAAGAACAAGGGGTATGACGCGGCAGTGATAGGAACGAAGGTGGGACTTGCAGGCTTTATCGCCAGAAAATATGTGGCTCAGGCGGCAAAATTTAAAGAGGCGGACCTGAAAAAGGCGCTGGAGGATTGTGTGGAGGCTGAGGAATCGGTCAAGACAGGCAGAATGGGCGATGTGATGAGTGTGGAGCTTCTGATCGTGAAGCACAGCTGTGCCTGACAATATTTGGAAAAATTTTTGTTGCGGGTGAGGGGCCACTTACAGTACAATAAGAGCAGGAATGATGTCTGCGCGTCATTTACTTACGTTGCTATTGGAGGCATTTCATGGGTATGAACATTGTTTGTCTGGACCTTGAGGGGGTGCTGGTGCCGGAGATCTGGATCGCTTTTGCAAAAGAGAGCGGAATTCCGGAGCTGACCAGAACGACCCGGGATGAGCCGGACTATGATAAACTGATGAACTGGCGGCTTGGCATCCTGCGGGAGCACGGGCTGGGACTTAAGCAGATTCAGGATACGATCGCAAAGATCGATCCGCTGCCGGGCGCGAAGGAATTTTTGGACGAGCTGCGCAGTATTACGCAGGTGATCATTATCAGCGATACGTTTACGCAGTTTGCGGGACCGCTGATGGAAAAGCTTGGATGGCCTACGATCTTTTGTAATTCTCTGGAGGTGGCTGAGGACGGAACGATCACTGGGTATAAGATGCGGATTCAGGATTCCAAACTCACCACGGTGAAGGCGCTGCAGTCTATCGGGTATGACACGATCGCCAGCGGGGACAGTCATAACGATCTGGGGATGATCCTGGCGAGCAAGGCCGGATTTTTGTTCCGAAGCACAGAGCAGATCAAGAAGGAGTATCCGAAAATTCCGGCTTATGAGACTTATGAAGAATTGAAGACGGCTATTATGAGAGTGATCACAGAGTGATATAATTAAAATAAAGAGGAAGGAGCGAGGCGTTATGAGGTATGAACATAAAGCTTTTGAAGTGAATGCGGAGAAATATGAGATCGGCAAAGGATTGGAGGACGGTGTCGAGCTGTGGACGGATGTGGTGACCAAGGGATGGTTTGTCATGGACAAGCTGATCCAGATNAAAAAGGAAAACGGCGCTATCGTTTGTCCTTATGTGGAGAACAGGAGAGGNAAGACTTTTTTGCGCGAGGGAGATTATATCATTACGGATCCGGATGGATACCGTCAGGTGTGCGGTGAAGATCTGCTCGATGTACGCTATACGCGCATTGAAGAGTAGNGATATTATGTAAACTAAATACAATCTTTGAGAGAGCCATTGCAAAAAAGCGATGGCTCTCTTTNTNTGTCCNATTTATAGNACATNTAAAATGATAAGCTCTCTCTAACAAGGGGGTGTGACAGATGAAAATGGGATTTGGCATGATAACGGCGCTNTTGNTTTTNAGTGCGGTCTTTTGTGTGAGCGGCACGGTGATGGGCAAGGAGAAGCAGGACTATTCTCAGGAAAATGAAAAATATGCTCTGCTTGAGGATACGTTTAAGGAGAGCGCCAGGAGGACGNTAGAAGAGCTGGGATATCACAACAGCGGTCTGACNGTCACCTGGACGAGAGAAGGGGANGGCAGGCGCAGCTACAGAGTGGAGGTTCACCACANGCGGATNCAGGAGCTGGAGGCNGGGGAGCAGGCNCNGCTGACAGAGNTNCTGCTCTGNGANGANTTTTGTAAAGAAGTGGAAGATCTGNGTATTATTTATCATTAGGGCTGGTAATTTNAGAACAAATGTTCTATAATAAGANTCAGAACATTTGTTTGGNNNNCTGNNCNGAGGGATGACATTTTTGAATTTTGGGATTATACTAATAGATAATGACCACNAAAAAGGAGATTTCTATGAGACATAATCCCAGACCNCAGGAAATATACCGGCATTTTAANGGTAACTTATATCAGATCCGCTGTCTNGCCAGACACAGTGAGACNAGNGANATGATGGTGGTTTACCAGGCGATGTATGGCAGCTTCGAGATCTATGTGCGTCCTCTCTCCATGTTTATGGAGGAGGTAGATACTGTGAAATATCCTGACGCCGGACAGAAGTACNGGTTTGCACTTCTGGAGGAAGGACAGGACAGCNTNCAGGAGCGGGAGATCANNGAGCCGGAGAAGGCGGAACCGACCGACCGGGCGCAGNATCNGCAGAATCTGCAGAAGCAGATGGAAGCANAGACAGATGTAANATCAGTTGATGAATCAGAAGAAGAATTAAATATCGATCCTCTGGTGCTTGCGTTTCTCGATGCGGATTCCTATGANCAGAGGCTTCTTATTCTNGATTCACTCCATAACCGGATCACAGACGANATGATAAACACTATGGCGGTGTCTGAGGATCTGGAGATCAAGGAGGGGGATCTGGAGGACAGATATCAGGAGCTTAGGAATTGTCTGCGTACTTTTGAGAAGTTTGAGTGTAACAGGNTGAGATAGGGANTGCATCCCCACCGGAGAATCGCGGATGGGGGTGCTTTATGGCATACGATTTAGAAAACAAACTTGTGGTGGGNGTTTCATCCAGGGCGTTGTTTGATCTGACCTATGAGAATAAGATCTACGAGGAAGAAGGCGTGGAGGCTTANGGCCGTTACCAGAAGGAGCATGAGAATGAGGNCTTAAAACCGGGACCGGGATTNCCGCTGGTGCGTGCGCTTCTTTCGCTGAATGAGCTGCCGGGCAGAGAGGATCGGGTGGAAGTCATCATCATGTCCAGAAACAGCCCGGATACCTCGCTGCGGGTCTTTAAGACGATCGAGCACTANGGNCTNCGCATCACCAGAGCNGTGCTGGCAGGCGGAGCTTCTCTGGCNCCGTACCTTACNGCNTTNAAGACGGATCTTTTTCTGTCGGCTTGNGAGGATGANGTGCAGCGTGCGATCGATTCCAATATTGCGGCAGGTATNATTTGCACGGAGGGNATCACAACCTACGACTGTGAGCACAGGATTCAGCAGATCCGGGTGGCTTTCGATGGAGATGCGGTTCTGTTTTCGGATGAATCNGAGCGGATCTTTCAGGCGGAGGGGNTGGAAGCTTTNGAGGAGAANGAGAGGCGCAATGCGGATAANCCNCTGCAGGCGGGACCCTTTGCNAAATTTTTAAAGACNCTCTCCGAGCTGCAAAAGGATTATNCGGTGGAGGANGCGCCGATCAGNACGGCACTGGTNACCACCAGATGNGCGCCGGCTCACGAGCGCGTNATCCGNACGCTGCGGGCGTGGGANGTGCGTATNGANGAGGTNTTCTTCNTNGGGGGNATNCGGAAAAAAGATGTACTGCAGGCCTTNGGGGCGCATATTTTCTTTGATGACCAGTCTGCNCATACNCTNCCGGCGTCAGAGGTGGTNCCCTCCGCCAGAGTNCCTTACAGGAANNGGGAAGCNGCGGGGGAGATAGAAGAGAAGGACAGCAGTTAAAAGGATGACAGAATATGANATACCGGGAAATAGTCAGCGCTGAATTTTTAGAGCGNCCGAATCGGTTTATCGCCTATGTGGANCTCATGGGTGAGCGGACGAAGGTNCATGTAAAAAATACGGGGAGNTGCAGAGAACTCCTCACGGATCATNCNANNGTATATNTGGAAAAAAATGACAGCGANAANCGCGCTACGGCNTATGACCTGGTGGCGGTGGAAAAAAAGGACCGNTTAGTGAATATNGATTCGAANGCCCCGAATCAGGTNGNGGGAGAATGGCTTNTGGCGGGNGGATTGTATNANGATGTCAGNCTNGTCCGNCCNGANAAAANNTTCGGNAACTCCCGGTTTGATTTTTATGTGGAGAGCGGNTCNGGGAGAAAAGCATTTATCGAGGTGAAGGGGGTGACCCTGGAGAGGGATGATGTGGCGGCNTTNCCNGATGCNCCCTCCGAGCGTGCNNTGAAACATGTGGAGGANCTGATCGAAGCGTGCAGGCAGGGGTACGAGGCNTATCTCTTATTCGTTGTGCAGATGAAAGGGATTCGTCATGTGGAGCCCAACTGGGATACACAGCCGGCTTTCGGAGAGGCGCTTAAAAGAGCGAGAAATGCCGGGGTGCGGCTCCTCGCCTACGACTGCCTTGTGCGGGAGGACGGATTGGAGATGGACAAGCCGCTGCCTGTATATCTGGATAGTCTGGACAGGATCGCGGAACCGCTGCTTGCATGGTATGATGCGGGCAGGCGCATACTGCCCTGGCGGGAGGAACCTACACCCTATCATGTATGGCTTTCGGAGATCATGCTGCAGCAGACCAGAGTGGAGGCGGTGAAACCCTATTATGACCGCTTTTTACAGGCACTTCCCGATATTGAGAGCCTTGCAGCCGTGGAGGAGGAGAGTCTGCTGAAGTTGTGGGAAGGGTTAGGATACTATAACCGGGCCAGAAACTTGAGAAAGGCAGCCCAGATCCTTGTCGCTGAATATGAAGGTGAAATGCCGGACGATTTTGACAGGATCGAGGCGCTTCCGGGAATCGGGAGCTATACGGCCGGCGCCATATCTTCCATTGCTTTCGGCAAGGCGCATCCGGCGGTGGATGGAAATGTGCTGCGTATCCTTTCGAGACTGCGGGCGGACGACAGAGATATTTTGGATGCGAAGGTGAAAAGATCTGTGGAGGAGGAGCTTAGGGGCGTGATGCCGAAGGACCGCCCCGGAGATTTTAACCAGGCGCTGATGGAGTTGGGAGCGATGGTTTGTATTCCCAACGGCGCGCCGAAATGTGAGAGCTGTCCATGGAAGAGCCTTTGCAGGGCTAAGGCGGAGGGCAGGGAGACTGAGCTTCCGAAGAAGGCGAAGAAGAAGCCGAGACGTGTGGANGAAAAGACCATTCTGNTCATACAGGATGCGAANAAGGTGGCTCTGCGAAANAGACCGGAGAAGGGGCTTTTGGCCGGNATGTATGAATTTCCTTCNATGGAAGGNAACTGNGNGGAGGANCNGGTGCTCGCCCATATAAAGGATCTTGGGCTCACCCCCATCAGGATCAGGAAGCTGCCGGCNGCCAGACATGTGTTTACGCATCGGGAGTGGCATATGACAGGGTATATGGTCAGAGTGGATGAGCTGGCAGGAATGGAACCGGGGAGTAAGACGCAGGATATCNTATTTGTCGAGCCGGAGGAGACAAAGACAAATTATCCGATACCCTCNGCNTTCGCGGCCTACGCCGACCAGGTCGAAATGGGGCGAAANAGCAGGAAAAAATAAGAAAAATATAAGAAACCTATAAACAATTTCTCATTCTTTTGTGATAGAATGGCAGAGTGAATTGAAAGTGGAATACTTTTAAGGAAGATTGAATGAGAAAGGCATGGTTGTTTCGGCATGAAATTGTTATCTGTAGCGATACCTTGTTATAACTCGGAAGCTTATATGAAAAAGTGCATTGAGTCATTGCTTGTCGGCGGCGAGGATGTGGAGATATTGATCGTGGACGACGGCTCTACAGATGGAACGGGCAGGATCGCGGATTCTTATGAAAGCCGGTATCCCTCTATTGTGAAAGCAATTCACAAGGAGAACGGGGGACACGGCTCCGCCGTCAACGCGGGGCTTGCCCATGCGACGGGGCTCTATTATAAAGTAGTGGACAGCGATGATTGGGTGAAGGAGAGCGCCTATCAGAAGATTCTGGATACCCTGCGGGATATCATTGCACGGGGCGACACGCTGGACATGTTGATCAGCAATTTCGTGTATGAGAAGGAGGGAGAGAAGAAGCACAAGGTGATGAAGTATCACCATGCTCTCCCGCAGGATAAGATATTCGGCTGGAACGAGGTGAAGCATTTTCACAAGGGACAGTATATTCTCATGCATTCGGTGATCTTTCGGACGAAGCTATTGCGTGAGTGCGGATTGAACCTGCCGGAAAAAACCTTCTATGTGGATAATATTTTTGTCTTTGAACCTTTGCCTTATGTTAAAAATATGTATTATCTCGACGTGAATTTTTATCGATATTATATCGGCAGAGAGGGACAGTCGGTCAATGAGGAGATCATGATCAGCCGGATCGATCAGCAGATCATGGTCAATAAGATCATGATAGATTATTTTGTGGATAACAAAAACAAGATAATCGGAAAAAGTAAACTCAAAAAATACATGTTGAATTATCTGGAGATCATCACGGTGATATCTTCCGTTATGCTGATACGCTCAGGCACAGAGGAAAATCTGGAAAAGAAAGCAAAACTCTGGGAGTATATCAGACAGAAAGATATCGGGTTATTTATAAAGCTGCGATACGGTGTACTCGGCAATTCTATGAACCTGCCGGGAAAAGGGGGCAGAAAGATCACTGTGGAAGGATATAAGATCTGCAGAAGATTTTTTAAATTTAACTGAAAGAGACAGGACAGAGCCGTTTGNCTCTGTCCTCTCTTTTTAGTGTAAGGTGCCGGGTTTTCTTTTATTCCGTTTGCGCAGTCCGTGATAGAAATGGAGCAGTATGTCGGAACGGTATACGATGCCGTACATAACACCGGCCATAATGAAGGCGGTGGCTACATCAAACACGGAATGCTGTTTGATCAGCATAGTGGATAAAATGATGGAAACACACAAAACCAAGGAGCAGATTCGGATGCCCTTTTTCTTCTCAAGCCCTGCACTCTTCATCACGGCGAAATGACAACCGAGAGAGTTGTACACGTGAATGCTGGGCCAGAGATTTGTCGGTGTATCTGTGGCATAGAGCGCGCTTACCATTCTGCTGAAAATATTATCCCTTGGCATGATGACGGGACGCAGATCGTGCCCGTTTGGCCATAGGGTGCTGATAATCAAAAAAACGGTCATCCCTGTAAACAGGAAGGTGCAGGCCCGAAAATAATCGTCCTTATCTTTAAAGAAAAGATACACAATTACTGTCGCTACATAGGCAAACCACAGGAAGTAGGGGATGACGAATACCTCGCAGAAGGGGATCAGGTCGTCCGGNGCTACGTGAATCAACCGGTAATGCCTGGTCACGGTTCTTTCCAGATAGGCAAACCATTGCATATACACGATTCCGTAAAGAAGCAGCGGCANCGCGTGTCCNTATTTATTAAATAATGATTTTAAACGTATTTTTCTTTCCATGATAGTACATGATAGCAGATGAAGGCAAAAAGTCAAAATAAGATTTTCATAAAGATTTCTTAATTTTCTCTGAAAAAATATCCATTGTGCCAAAGCGATGTCCATTTGCACAAGTNTTCCTCATGGAACGGCATAAATTTTGTTTGCATTACATAGCATAATACCTTATAATATTGTCTTGAAATTGCCTTTGNTTTATTTTATAGGGAATTGATACGTTTTTTTATGAAATCGGAAAAGCATACATGTATTTTAGAAAGGTAGGAGCGAGGAATGTATTCATTTGAAGAAGTAAGACAGGCAGATCCGGAGATCGCGCAGGCGATACTTGACGAGCAGAACAGGCAGAATTCTCATATTGAGCTGATCGCATCCGAGAACTGGGTGAGTAAGGCGGTTATGGCGGCTATGGGAAGCCCCCTCACGAATAAATATGCAGAAGGGTATCCCGGTAAGAGATATTACGGCGGCTGTGAGTGCGTGGATGTGGTGGAAGATCTGGCCAGAGAACGCGCGAAAGAGCTTTTTGGCTGTGAATATGTCAATGTGCAGCCTCATTCCGGTGCGCAGGCGAATATGGCGGTGTTCTTTGCGGTGATGGAGCCCGGCGATACCTTTATGGGCATGAATCTGGATCACGGCGGACACTTATCCCACGGCTCACCGGTCAATATGTCCGGCAAATACTTCAACTGCGTCCCTTACGGAGTNAATGACGACGGTTTCCTCGATTACGATAATGTGAGAAAAATTGCACAGGAGTGCAANCCCAAGATGATNGTGGCAGGAGCATCCGCTTATGCCAGAACCATAGANTTTAAGAAGTTCAGAGAGATNGCGGATGAGGTAGGNGCAGTGTTGATGGTGGANATCGCGCANATCGCAGGNCTGGTGGCNGCGGGNCTTCATCCGAGTCCNATTCCNTACGCACATGTGACTACAACCACCACGCACAAGACTCTTCGCGGTCCCCGCGGCGGCATGATCATGTCCAGTCAGGAAGTGGCGGATAAGTATAACTTNAACAAGGCTATTTTCCCCGGCATCCAGGGCGGTCCGCTGATGCATGTGATCGCGGCGAAGGCNGTGTGCTTTAAAGAGGCGTTATCNGATGACTTTAAGGTATATATGAAAAATGTTGCCGACAACGCTCAGGCGCTCTGCAAGGCTTTGCAGGCGAGAGATATCAAGATTGTTTCNGGCGGAACGGACAATCATCTCATGCTGGTNGATCTGACGACCTATGATCTGACGGGTAAGGCAGTGGAGAAGCTTCTCGACGAGGCACATATCACTGCCAATAAGAATACGATTCCGAACGATCCGAAGTCGCCNTTTGTGACGAGCGGCATCCGTCTGGGTACGCCTGCGGCTACCTCCCGCGGATTGAACGCGGCAGATATGGANCAGGTGGCGGAGGCNATCTCCATTGTCATCAAGGAGGGCGAAGCAGGGATNGGCAAGGCACAGGCCATCATAAAGACCCTGACGGATAAATATCCGTTGATATAATGAGGGCAGACACGAGAAGAAGAACTGTTTGAAAAATCACACTTGGAGGTTCGTATGATTCAGATAGCGGTATTAGGATACGGCACCGTGGGAAGCGGCGTTGTGGAAGTGATTGAGACGAATAAGGCTGATATCAATAAAAAAGCGGGAGANCAGCTTGCNGTCAAATATATTTTAGACCTGCGGGACTTTCCGGGGGATCCCTANGAGAGCAAGGTTGTGCATGACTATAATACGATNCTGGAGGATCCTGATGTGGTCATTATCTGCGAGACTATGGGCGGNACGAAACCCGCCTATGAGTTTACGAAGCAGGCGCTTCTTGCGGGAAAGAGCGTGTGTACNTCCAATAAGGAGCTNGTGGCGGCACACGGNCCGGAGCTGTTAAAGATTGCCAGAGAACATCGCTGCAATTATCTNTTTGAGGCCAGTGTGGGCGGGGGNATCCCGATCATACGTCCGCTCAATTATTCCCTGACNGCCGAGCATATTGACGGCATTACGGGNATCCTGAACGGAACCACCAATTATATNCTCACNAANATGGACANAGAGGGCGCNGATTTTGAAGATGTCCTGAANGAGGCCCAGGAGAAAGGCTATGCCGAGAGAAATCCGGAGGCTGATGTGGAGGGCTATGACGCCTGCCGTAAGATNGCTATNCTNTCCTCTCTGATGTCGGGGAAAAATGTGTGCTATGAAGATATTTACACGGAAGGGATCACGAAGATCTCTGCCGCTGATTTTAAATATGCAAAGCAGATGAATAAATCTGTGAAACTGCTGGCGGTCAGCCGGGATACCGAGGAAGGATTCTTTGCTATGGTGGCGCCCTTCCTGATCTCCAGGGAGCATCCGCTCTACAGNGTGAACGATGTTTTCAATGCGGTGTATGTGCACGGGAATATGCTGGGAGACTCCATGTACTATGGGCGCGGTGCGGGCAAACTGCCCACAGCCAGCGCGGTGGTCTCCGATGTGGTGGATTGTGCCAGACATCAGGGNAAAACGATCATGTGTTTCTGGGATGAAGAAAAAGTGGAAGTGGCGGATATCGGATGCGCGAATNGGAAATTCTTTGTCAGAGTGTCTGCAGACAAGCGNGATGCGGCGATGGAGACTTTCGGTGCGCTGGCGGAGGTGAGCGTGGGCATCGCGGANGAATTTGCNTTNATGACGCAGATGATATCAGAGAAAGAGTTTGACGAAAAGATCGAGAAGATCGGCGGGTGCCTGAACAGGATCCGGATCATGGCATAACAGGAGTGAAAGATATGAACAAGGTAGTTAAGTTTGGCGGGAGTTCTTTAGCGAATGCAGAACAGTTTAAAAAGGTAGGAGCGATCATCCGGGCGGACAAGGAGCGAAAATTTGTAGTGCCCTCCGCACCCGGCAAGAGATCCTCCGATGATACGAAGGTTACGGATATGCTCTACGCNTGCTATGAACTGGCGGAGCAGGGGAAGGATTTTACGGAAAAGCTGCAGGAGATCAAAGCCAGATATCANGAGATCATAGAGGGACTTTCNCTGAAGCTTTCTCTGGATAAAGAATTTGAGATCATTGAGAAAAACTTTCGGGAGAAGGCNGGNTCGGACTACGCNGCTTCCCGCGGTGAATACTTAAANGGTATCATCATGGCGCAGTATCTGGGGTTTGAATTTATAGATGCGGCCACAGTGATNCGGTTCGGAGCNGACGGCGAGTATGATGCGGAACTGACAAACAGGCTGATGGGAGANCGNCTTGCAGGTGTGGAGTCGGCGGTGATCCCCGGCTTCTATGGTGCATATGAGGATGGCACGGTTAAGACCTTCTCCAGAGGNGGGTCCGATATTACAGGNTCCATCGTGGCAAGAGCTATCAAGGCAAATGTGTATGAGAACTGGACGGACGTGTCGGGCGTTCTGATCGCAGATCCCNGAATNATCTATAAACCCCAGGGCATCGAGACCATCACTTACCGGGAACTGAGGGAGCTTTGCTACATGGGATTTAATGTTCTGCATGAGGATGCAATCTTTCCGGTCAGGAGTGCGGGNATTCCGATCAATATCCGCAANACNAACGCGCCGGAGGACANCGGCACNTGGATNGTGGAGAGNACNTGNCAGAAGACAAAGTATGTTATCACCGGTATCGCCGGAAAAAAGGGTTTTTGTGCGGTCAATATTGAAAAAGACATGATGAACTCAGAAATCGGTTTTGGACGTAAGGTGCTNCAGGCCTTTGAGGAGAATGGGATATCTTTTGAGCATGTGCCTTCCGGCATAGACACAATGACCGTCTTCGTGCATCAGGATGAGTTTATGCACAAGGAGCAGAAGGTGGTTTCCGGTATTCACCGTTTGGCGGACCCGGATTCGATCGACATTGAGGCCGATTTGGCGCTTATTGCGGTGGTGGGACGCGGTATGAAATCTACCCGCGGTACGGCGGGCAGGATCTTTTCGGCACTGGCGCATGCGAATGTCAATGTCAAGATGATCGATCAGGGTTCCAGTGAGTTAAATATCATCATCGGTGTGGCTAATGCTGACTTTGAAACGGCGATCAAGGCGATATATGATATTTTTGTGATTTCCCAGATTTAAACTGCAAGAATAATGGTTTATTTTTGCCAGGCATTGTGCTATAATATGTATAGGTATGGTATATAGGGAAGTATGAGAGCACAATATAAGGGACAAAATACATAGGCTTGGAGGAAACAATGGCAAATCAACCGTTAGATGCGTTGGTGTATACCAATGAAAATTGTGTAGGATGTAACAAATGTATTTCCGCCTGCCCGGTTTTGACAGCAAACCATGCGGTGGAAGAGAATGGCAAAAACAAGATTGTTGTAGATGGTAAACAGTGTGTCAGCTGCGGCGCCTGCTTTGATGTCTGTGCCCACGACGCCAGAAGTTTTAATGACGATACGGAGCGGTTTTTCGAGGATCTGAAGAAGGGGGAAAAGATCTCGCTGCTTCTGGCACCGGCCTTTTTAGCGAATTATCCGAGAGAGTATGCTACGGTTCTGGGCGGTCTGAAGAAGCTGGGCGTGAACCGCATTATCAGTATCAGCTTTGGAGCGGATATCACGACATGGGGTTACGTTAAGTACATTACAGAGCATAATTTTACCGGAGCGATTTCCCAGCCCTGTCCTGCAGTGGTGGGATACATAGAAAAATATATTCCGGAACTGATTCCCAGTCTGATGCCGATCCATTCTCCGATGATGTGCGGTGCGGTTTATGTGAAAAAGTATATGAAGGTAGCGGACAAGCTTGCCTTTATCAGTCCCTGTATCGCGAAGAAAAATGAGATCGATGATCCCAATTGTGGCGGATATGTTTCCTATAATGTGACCTTTGACCACCTGATGCAGTACGTGAGAGCGAACGGCATTTCCGGCCCGGCAGTGACGGATGAGATTGAGTATGGTCTGGGATCTATTTATCCGATGCCCGGCGGCCTCAAAGAGAATGTCTACTGGTTCTGCGGGGAAGATATCTTTATCAGACAGATCGAGGGCGAGAAGCATGCCTATGAGTTCTTAGAGGATTATAAGAATAGAGTGCTGGGCAAGAAAGAACTGCCGTTTATGGTGGATGCTTTGAACTGTGCGAAGGGTTGTATCTACGGGCCCGGCGTGGAGGAATCTAAAGTCCATTCGGATGACACTCTTTACGAACTTCATAAGATCAGAGAGGCAAGCAAAAAGAGCGGCAGAAGCCATGCATTCAGCAGGAGCCTTACTCCGAAGCAGAGACTTGCCAAACTCAATAAGCAGTTTAAAGATCTGGATATCAATGACTTTATCAGGCATTATAGCGATAAGTCTGGCGGGCTGAAGGTGAAGCAGCCGAGCCAGTCGGAGATAAACGACATCTTTGTATCCATGGAGAAACATACGGAGACAGAGAGAGCCATCAATTGTTCTGCCTGCGGTTATGATACTTGTAAGGATATGGCGACAGCCATCCATAACGGCTGCAACAATAAGAATAACTGTATCCAGTTCGTGAAGAGCGAGGTGGAGAAGGAGAACGTGGTTGCCAGAGAGATGGCTTCCGAGGTGGAGGGCAAGAACCTTGAGATGCAGGAAAAGAACGACATGATCGCAGGGCTGCTTGCAGAGTTGAAGGTAGATTTTGAAAGCCTTGACAATTCCATCGGTGAAATGTCCCAGGGTAACAACAACAATGCGAAGGAGAGTACGGGTATCTCGTCATCCATGGCGGATGTGGTCAAATTCTGTGACCAGCTCAACGGAGCGTTAGACAAGATTCAGGGTCTGCTCGTGAAGTTGGAGGATAATAACGAGGAGATCACGAATGTGGCGGAGGAGACAAACCTTCTGGCACTGAATGCCAGCATTGAGGCGGCCAGAGCCGGGGAGTCCGGAAGGGGATTTGCCATTATTGCTGAGAATATCAAGAAGCTGGCAGATTCCTCTAAGGATACAGCCAGTGACAGTGATGCGAACAAGGAGCAGATTCAGGTAGCAATCGAGGAACTTTTGGTAGATGCGAGAGAACTGATCAATATTATCGACAGTGTCAACGTGCGGGTGACGAACCTGGCATCCTCTACCCAGGAGATTGCTGCTTCGGCAGATATGGTGAATTCGATATCCGCAGAGCTGAAGAATAAGCTGAGACGCTTAAAGACCTGATGAGCAGGGTGAAGTGTTAAAAAGAGATAATATATTAAAGAAGACCGGGATAATTCCCGGTCTTTTGTCTTGCGGGGATGCGGGCACCGGATTTAGTATCCCAGTTCTTCGCCCACCAGATATATCTTGATACGACCGGTGTGCATGCTGCGCCTTGTCACTACGATATGATTACAGAAGCATTCCGGGGAGAGACAGTCGTGACAGACGCCGGTCTCGGCACAGGGGAGTTTGCGGTCTAAGCGGATCGCATTAGCGGGAGAAGCCATGTTGCGAACCCTGGCTACGCCGCTCTGTACATCGGTGACCACCTTATTCATACCAGCCACGATGATGACATGGGAGGGACCCTGGATCAGGCAGGCAACACGGTTGCCGTTGCCATCGATATTGATGAGTTCTCCGTCGATGGTAATCGCATTCGTGCTCATGAGATAGTAATCTGCAAGAACGGTTCTGGCGTAGATCTGTCTGGATTCCTCGGGTGTTTTTGCACTGCTGCGGTCGAGGAGCTCGTAGGAACCGCTGTGGATCGCATCCAACAGGCCACACTCTTTCAGGCTCTCGCTGCCGCCCCAGCCGATGATGGAGCCGGACGGGATTTCGGACAGGAGCGCTTCAGTGCAGGCGGCCGTTGTGTCGAAGTAATAGCCTTCCATATTTCTCTTTTTCAGATTTTTGATGATCGTATCTGCCTGTTTGGACAGGGCAGTTTTTTTGTGTGACATTTGCAATTCCTCCCTTAATTCTATAAGTTGTGATGACAGTGCATTTCAGAAAGAATTCTGATCCTGCGACGATTATAACACCGCATTTTGGAATTGTGCAAGGTTTGAGCCATTTTAGTGCATAAATTAACTGTTAATTATCAAGAAATGTATGTAAATTTTAGAAAATAAAGTGCAATAGCAAATAAAATGAAAAATTTTAAAATTTTTTCAAAAAATGTGTTGACAAATCAAAACCACATGATATAATGAATACATAAAGAAACACTTCACATAGATAATCTAAAAGAAAGAGAGGTACGGTCCACCAAAAACGTAATCTGAAGAATCAGAGAACTACAAGTGAATAGGGAAATCACTGAAAAGAAAAACGAGCGAAGTCGAGTACATGGTTGAGGATGGCGAATCAGAGAGGAGAGTTCCGACAGAACCGATAGGGAGAGAAAGGAACCGGACGCCACAGTATCGAGGATACGAGTGAAGAGATGGAAAGAGGACGCAAGGGAAATCGGAGGTAAAGGCCATTGGACAGTGAATTTTAGAGGCGGGTATTGATTCCTTAGAGAATGAATACCCGTTTCGCATTGTTAAAAAATGAAAATAGGGTGGCTTTTCCACAAAAAATAGGTTATAGTATACTTGTGCCATACTATATCTTGTGGTATGGAGTATCATAACAGCGTAGATCAGATTTGGGAAAGGATATGGATATTGTCTATGGGAAAGCAGCACAAAAGTGGAAAGGGATACGCAGACGAGGAGCTGGAAGAGGAAATGACAGGGGTTGCCGAGGATACGGAAGATGCAGATGAGGAAATAGAAATAGAAGTGGAAGAAGATGAAGAAGACGATGATGATATGTACGAAGATGACGAAGAAGACGATGATGATGATATAGAAGATGATGAGGAGGAAGAGGAGGAAGAGGAGGATCGCCGTGCTTACAGGCGCAGGCGCAGGATCCGTAATCAGATCATCGTCTATCTTGTGATCATCATTTTGGCGGCAGGTGTTGTGAGCGGTGGTCTTGTGGTCGGTAAGAAGGTGGCTTCCATGGTCGGTAAGAAGAGACAGGAGGCAGAGCTTACGCAGGAACAGGAAGAAGCGGAAAATGTGGAGGAAGAGGAAGTGATCATCGATACGCCGGAGCCGGTGGAAGAGGAACCGGAAGAGGAAGATTTTTTAGGAGAACTGGCGCGTTCCTATTTTTCGGAAATGCCGATGGAAGATAAAGTGGCAGGCCTTTTCATGATAACGCCGGAGGCTCTGACGGGGACCAATACAGCGACACAGGCAGGAGAAGCAACACAGGAGGCATTGAACCAGTATGCGGTGGGCGGTCTGATCTATTTCGGACAGAATATCGTGGATAAAGAACAGATCACGACCATGCTTTCCAATACGGTTACTAAGAGCAGATACCCCATTTTTCTGGCGGTGGACGAAGAGGGAGGAGAAGTCAGCAGAGTTGCCAACAGTAAGGTCGAGGTGACCAAGGTAGATGATATGGCCACGATCGGCGCGGGTGGTGATACCGCGCAGGCATATGAGGCGGGAACCAATATAGGATCCTACCTGAAGGAACTTGGTTTTAATGTGGATTTTGCACCGGTAGCGGATGTGACCACGGAGGGAGAATCGAGTGCGCTTGGCAATCGCTCCTTCGGCTCTGATCCGCAGCTTGTGGGAGGAATGGTCAGCAATGTGGTGAATGGCATAGAGGGGGCAAAGGTGAGTTCCTGCCTGAAGCATTTCCCGGGACTTGGGAGCACATCAGCGGATACCCATGAGGGCAGAGTAGAGCTTGATAAGACATTGGATGAATTGAGAGCTTCTGATTTTGTACCTTTTCAGCAGGGAATAGAGGCAGGCGCCGATTTTGTGATGGTAAGCCATGTGACGGCGCCCGCTCTCGATGAGGACAGTGTGCCGAGCTCTCTGTCCGGGAAGGTTATTACAGACATTCTGCGTGGAGAACTCGGATTTGAAGGTGTGGTCATTACGGATGCGCTGGATATGAGTTCGATCACAGAATATTATACACCCGGAGAAGCGGCAGTGATGGCGGTGGAGGCCGGAGTGGACATGCTTCTGATGCCGGAGGATTTTGAGGAAGCGTATCAGGCGGTTCTTGACGCTGTGCAGGAAGGAAGGATATCAGAGGAGCGTATTGACGAGTCTCTGGAGCGGATCTATCGGGTAAAGTGTGCGGACAAACTGGAAAATTAACATGTCCTTGTCAAAATTCCGTATATCTACTATAATTTATCTTGTATCAAAAAAAAGAGAGGGAGAAAAAACATGAGCGAAAACAAAGAGTTCAAGCCGTATATTCCTGCGGAGAAGATCACGCCGGAATTTACGGTGACATCGATCATCATGGGTGTTATCCTCGCCATTGTATTCGGTGCGGCGAACGCTTATCTGGGTCTGCGTGTAGGTATGACAGTATCTGCATCGATTCCGGCGGCGGTCATCTCCATGGGTGTGATCCGTGTCATCATGAAGAAAAACTCCATATTGGAGAGTAACATGGTGCAGACCATCGGTTCTGCCGGTGAGTCGCTGGCAGCCGGTGCGATCTTTACTATGCCGGCGCTGTTTTTGTGGGCAGAAGAAGGTCTCTGCGATATGCCGGGTCTTGTGGAGATCACACTGATCGCGCTCTGCGGTGGTATGCTGGGTGTGCTGTTTATGATTCCGCTCCGCAACGCTCTGATCGTGAAAGAGCATGCGACTCTTCTGTATCCGGAAGGAACTGCCTGTGCGGAAGTGCTCCTTGCGGGCGAGGAGGGTGGTGCCAATGCATCTACCGTATTCAGTGGTATGGGACTTGCAGCGATTTTTAAATTCCTGGTGGACGGCATCAAGGTCATTCCGGCGGATGTGGCTGCGGAGTTTAAGTCCTTTAAGGGAGAGCTGGGTATGGAGGTTTATCCGGCCCTTCTGGGTGTAGGCTATATCGTGGGTCCGAAGATCGCTTCCTACATGTTTGTGGGTTCGCTGGTCGGCTGGATGGCGATCATTCCGTTGATTTGTCTGTTTGGTGCGGATACCTGGATGTATCCGGCGGCGGTGGGTACAACCATCGGTCAGCTCTATGAGGGCGGCGGTGCGTCTGCAATTTGGAGTTCCTATCTGAGATATATCGGTGCGGGCGCGATCGCAACGGGAGGTATCATTTCCCTGATTAAATCGCTTCCCCTCATCATTACCACTTTCCGAGATTCCCTTAAGAGCATGAAGGGAGGAAAGAATACAAGTGATGCGAGAACGGCGCAGGATATGCCGATGGGTATAGTGTTGGCCGGTATTGCGGCAATGGTAGTCATTATCTGGCTCGTTCCGGCGATTCCTGTGAATTTCCTTGGCGCGCTGCTCATTGTGGTATTTGGTTTCTTCTTTGCAACCGTATCTTCCCGTATGGTAGGTTTGATCGGCAGCTCCAATAACCCAGTATCCGGCATGGCGATTGCGACTCTTCTGATCGCTACGATCACCATTAAGGCTACAGGGGACAGCGGCATCACAGGTATGATGGGTGCCATTGCGATCGGATCTGTTATCTGTATCGTGGCTGCGATTGCGGGCGATACTTCACAGGATTTAAAGACCGGTTTCCTGCTGGGCGCTACACCTAAGAAACAGCAGATCGGTGAGCTGATCGGTGTGGTAGCATCCGGTCTTGCTATTGGTGGTGTACTGTATCTGTTAAATGCAGCATGGGGGTACGGCGGTGCGGAAGTTCCCGCGCCTCAGGCTACGCTGATGAAGATGATCGTAGAAGGTATCATGGGTGGTAACCTTCCCTGGACACTGGTATTTATCGGCGTATTCCTGGCACTGGGCTTGGAGATCTTACGGGTTCCGGTGATGCCTTTTGCCATCGGTCTGTATCTGCCTATTTATCTGAATGCAAGTATCATGATCGGCGGTGTTGTCCGTATGCTCATGGATAGACGGAAGAAAGTGGATGACAAGACAAAGGAGCTTCAGTCTACCGATGGAACCTTATACTGTGCCGGTATGATAGCGGGAGAAGGACTGGTCGGTATCCTGCTTGCGCTTCTGGCAGTCGGAGGTATTGACATGGACCTGTCAGGTTTTGTAAACCTTGGCAATATCGGCGGCGTTGCGCTGATGATCGTGATGATCCTCTGTCTTCTGAAGTTTTCCATGTGGAAAAAGAGTAAGAGCTGATGAAAAAAAAGGAGAAACAGAAAAACTACCTTGACCTGATTCCGGAGCGGGCGCCCGAGCTCACATGGAGTACGGACGAGGAGGGAGTCATCGTTCTGGAGGTGGAGAATACGGGCATTTTTAACCGAATTGCCCAGAAGTGTTTCAAAAGACCGAAATATACGAAAGTGCATATGGAGAAATACGGCAGCTTCCTGTGGCCGTTGATCGATGGGAAACGCACGGTGATGGAGCTGGCGGATCTTCAGAAAGCGGAGTTCGGTGAAGAGGTGGAGCCGTTATATCCCAGAGTGGTGAAGTATATGCAGATCATGGAGAGTTATCGGTTTATCAGATTGAAAGAAAGCTAAAGATTACTGCACAAGAAACTTTTATTTTTTAATGAGAGGATAGTGTATCAATTCACTAGGGTAAAATCATGAGTATCATTAATGTAGATGTTGACAAATGTGTAGGCTGCAATGCCTGTGTACGTGCGTGCCCTGTAGGGGATGCCAATGTGGCCCAAATGGACGAAAATGGCAAATTGAAAATCACAATAGATGATGAAAAATGCATCAAGTGCGGAGCATGCATCAGAGCCTGTTCGCATGGTGCAAGGTCATATGTCGATGATACCGTGCGATTTATTGAGGATTTGAAAAGGGGACAGGAAATCGCGCTGATAGCTGCACCCTCCATCAAGATTGCATTTGACGGAAACTGGCGTCATGCCCTCCAGTGGCTGCATGACCAGGGGGCCAAAAAGATATATGATGTAAGCTTTGGAGCAGATATCTGTACCTGGGCACATTTGCGCTATCTGGAGAAAAATCCGGGGAAAAAGCTGATTTCACAACCTTGCGCGGCAGTCGTAAATTATGTACAACGACATAAACCTGAGCTTTTTTCCAATCTCTCCCCGGTCCACAGCCCTATGCTGTGTCTCGCTGTATATATGAAGAAGGTTCTGGGATATAGAGGAAAAATAGCGGCGATTTCACCTTGTATCGCAAAGATTGAGGAGTTTCGTGAAACAGGGCTTGTGGACTACAATGTCACAATGGAACATTTGCGAGACTACTTTGCGGAAAATGGGGTCAAGCTTCCGGATGTTAAAGTGTTTAGTGAATTTGAATTTGATGGCAAACAGGGGTTGGAGGGTGCTATTTATCCCAAGCCCGGCGGCCTTATGGTCAACATGCTGACACATGCACCAAATATGAACATTATTACCTCAGAAGGCACAGAATCTCTTTATCATGATATGGAAACATACAGCACACTGCGAGAATCAGACAAGCCTGACCTCTTCGATGTGCTCAACTGTGGTGACGGGTGTAACGGTGGTCCTGCGACAGGCGTACATTATCAGCGCTTTGCCATGAACAACATCATGCATAACGTGGAACAGCATGCCAGAAAGGTGCGCAAGACAAATACTACCAAAAAAGGAGTAGACCAGCAGTTTGCCGAGTTTGATAAGACATTAAACCTCAATGATTACATACGCACATACAAGCAGCGAGATATCAAAAGAGCAGGCGTATCTGAGCAGGAGATCCAGAACGCCTTTGCACGTATGGGTAAACAGACTGAGGAGGAGAAACAGTTTGACTGTCATTCCTGTGGCTATCGGTCATGTCGTGATATGGCAATCGCTGTGGCGCGCGGATTGAATACGCCGGAAAACTGTCATGAATTCATGATGAAATCCATACAGGAAGAGCGTTATAGAGTGAGTCAGGTTAATGAAAAGGTTCTGGCTATGAACGATGAATTGATGCGTGTGTTTAAGGAACTCTATGAAAATATTGAAGTCGTAAAACAGGAGGCTACACAGATACAGGAAGATAGCAGCAAGAGTTCACAGGAAATGTCAGATGTATCAAAACGTATAGAAGATCTGAATCAGATGAACCAGAGTATCACGCAGGCGATGAAAGCGATCAACCAAAGTATTTCTAAATACAATGAAATGACACAGAATGTAGAAAAAATTGCCGGGAAAATCAATCTGCTCTCCCTGAATGCTGCCATTGAAGCCGCAAGAGCCGGAGAAGCCGGACGCGGATTTGCAGTTGTGGCATCCAATATCAGGGAACTCTCCGATAACTCCAAATCATCTGTCGGCAATGCCAAGGAGAATGATGGAGAGATCAAAAACGCGATTGAGAACGTTAATCATGTAATTCTGAATTTTGATGATACTGTGAAAAAACTGGTTACTGTGACAAGCGGTGCAATCGAAGGCGTGCAGGCAACTTCCAGCAACAGTCAGAGTATCAAAAAATCCATGGAAGATTTGGGACAGCTTGCCAAAGAGGTGGAAGATATGATTATTGAAACCAATAAGGTACTGCAGGTCGAGTAGGGATCTAAAAAATGTAATCAAGAATGGAATCAAAAGGCAGTTACAAATTACGTAATAGTGTTGTGGCTGCTTTTTGTATTCTGGTTCAATGCCTTTTTTATATGATCATATTTTGCGAGAAGAGAGAGAAAGTGAGGTATCCCTATGGGAAAATTAAGCCCGGAAGCAAAACAAATAATGATTGAACGTTTTGGAAAAGACACGGTGATCGCAGTGGCAACAGTAGAAAATGAGGTGCCGTATGTGCGGTATGTCAATGCATATTATGAGAACGGTGCCTTTTATATTATTACATATGCGCTTTCAAATAAAATGAAACAATTGGAAAAGAATCCGAATGTCGCGATAGCAGGTGACTGGTTCACGGCGCATGGAAAGGGTGTTAATTTAGGCTATTTTGGAAGGGAAGAAAATCGTCTGATTGCTGAGAAGCTGAAAACTGCTTTTGCCGAATGGATCGATAACGGACATAATAATTTTGATGATGAAAATACTATCATTCTCTGTATAGAATTAACAGATGGACTATTACTTTCACATGGTACAAGGTACGAATTTTGAAAAGAGCGCGAGACGGGACCCGGACTTTATTTTGGTACGAAATTGTTAGAATTCTTTATTCGGGTAATGATTACTCAATTCTTGATAAACAGCTTCCTGCATAGTCTTTGCCTGATTCCTTACAATTTCAACATACATGGTTTGGGTTCCGTCATATTCTGCTATTTCCAAGTGTTTATAAAGTACATTTCTGGATGAACTGACAATTGCGCCTAAACCGTCCTCATTGAAACAGGACATAACATCTTTGACTTTGCCTCCCTGTGCGCCAAATCCGGGGACAAGGAAGAAGCTATTTTTCATAATGCTGCGAAGCTGCCGCGCTTCCTCGGGAAATGTTGCCCCCACTACGGCACCGATATTTGAATAATTGTATTTGCCGATACAATCACTTCCTGCTGTATGAATATAGTTTGCCAGCCAGTTTCGAATTTTTTCACCTTGGGCATTGGTCGCTTCAGAGATTTCAACAGAACCGGGATTGGAGGTCTTGACCAGCACGAAGATTCCCTTTTCATCCTTGATTGATATATCAATGAAAGGCTGCATGCTGTCCGTTCCCAGGAATGGTGAAACGGTCATAAAATCTGCGTTGATTGGACCATCCTTTGCTAGGTGTGCATATGCGTAGGCTTTTGCAGTGTTTCCAATGTCATTCCGCTTGCTGTCATCTATTACAACAAGTCCCTTATCATGAGCATACTGCACAATCTGCTGATGTATTTGCACACCGTCTGTACCAAAGACTTCAAAAAAAGCCATTTGGGGTTTTACTGCCGGTACGATATCTGCCACAGCATCGATTACGTCTGTTGCCCAATCAAGGATTGCATTTGCTTTGGTGGTTGCATCATATTTATAGCATTCCGGTATTTTACACCATTCCGGGTCAATACCTACTATACAAGGGTTCTTCTTATCTTTGATTCCTTCAACCAATTGATCGATCGTCATTTCATTCTCCTCTGTATTCTTCCTTGCATTGCTTTATCGCTGGTAAGTATTCTGTTCCCCCGATGACACCGTTTTCTATCGCATGAATGATATCATCCAAAGTGACAATAGAATGAATCTTCACATCGTGCATTTTCTCTATTTCGTATCGGGCAGAAGCATGAGAAAATGCACTTATCTCCATACGGTCAACCGATACGATCACATCGGATACACATTTGCCCGCGTTTTTTTGTATTGCCAGCAGATTGTCATGAAGAGTTTGACCGGATGTCAATGTATCTTTGATCAAAGTAACCTTGTCATGTTCGTCCATTTGTTTTCCAACACTGTCATCAATGCTGTATGGAATGTCAATTCCGTAGCGACTAAATAAAGTCATGCTGATTGCGATCATGATGGGAATCTCTTGATGCGTATTTGCTGCAAGTAAATTAGTGTTTATATTATGATCTCGTATACATTCCGCATAGAATTCGCCCAACTTAGTAATTTGGCTGGCGGACTTATATTTTCCGGTGTTGACAAAATATGGTGAAAGGCGACCGCTTTGCAGCCTGAATTCACCAAATTGGAGAACGCCATTATCGGCCATAAAGCGGATAAATCGTTCTTTGTGATTTAAAGCGTTCAGTCGGTAATTGAAGAGGTCGTCCATTGTAATACCAAAAAATCTCGCAATAATCGGTAATAGAGAAATGTCAGGTACAGACAGATTATTTTCCCATTTGCTTACTGATTGGGAAGAAACCGCTAATACTTCTGCAAGTTGGGCTTGCGTTATATTCTTATTTTTCCGTAATGTTTGAATTTTTGTTCCAATCAATTCCATAGCAGCGCTCCTTTTTTACATTATTATACGAGTATACTTAGATTTGTACATATAGTGTAAAGCGAAAAATTTACAACCAACAGTTGCATTATGCATGAATCGCCGCAATTATATTTAGCAGAGAGATATTCTTTTGAAAAGAGATATCGTTGTGTTACGGTTGATTGGGTGCTATGATGATTGTGTTACGAATAGTGAAAGCTTTGAAGAGGTGTCCGGGATGCAAGGATATAACATAATAGTAATATTTAATGAACATGCTGATAAGGTATTGATGTGTAAAAGAAGGAAAAATCCATACAAAGGTTTATCCAATTTTGTCGGTGGGAAGATAGAGGAACATGAAAGCGGGCTGGATGCGGCATATCGAGAACTGGAAGAAGAAACAGCAATAACTCCAAATGATGTCATTCTCTCTCATCTGATGGATTTTACATATTATTTTGAAAATTGCTATCTCGAAGTTTACGTTGGAAAATTGAATAAGGAAATGGATGTCATTGGAGAAGAAAACGAGTTATATTGGTCTACACTGGATCAAGATTTCTTTGATGTAACGAGATATGCGGGAGAAGGAAACATTGGGCACATTATGATGCAGATCGAAATGTTTCAAAAAGAATTAGGATTGGCCTGTTTTTAGGTCAATCCTAATTCTTTCATCGCGTCATCTTCGGATACAAATTCATGGCATTCAGGATTGCTCTTAATTTCTTGAAGCATCTGCAAATCCCAATCATCCGGTGAAACTTCTTCCACATTTTCCCAGTTTTTCCCAAATGTCTGTATAATCAGATTCCAAAGTGTCTGAGCGTCATTTTCATTCATTACGGTGACAGCGCCTAAAATTCTCTCTTTAACAGCACTCATAGTATATCTCCTCATTTATATATCTGACCACGATTATCGATTTTTTTAATATATAATATATCACCATTTTTATCAAAAATAACTCGATAATCTCCAACTCGAAGTCGATAGCTTTTTTGTCCCTGCAATTTCTTTACATCACCCTGAGGCAGTTTGTTTATTGCCTCTACAATACGGATTCGTGTGGGTCTGTCCTGCTTGCTTAAAAACTTAATAGCCTGCTTTGAATAATTTATTTTCATATAATGATATGCACCTTTCCACGAATCTTCCCACTTATATAGATATGTTTTTAGAACTGCAGAAATATAAAAAAGGTGGAAAGCCATAGCTATCAGCATTTCCACTAATCTTTTGTCGGATTATAACGAAATAAAAAGAGCGCGAGACGGGACTCGAACCCGCGACCCCGACCTTGGCAAGGTCGTGCTCCACCAACTGAGCCACTCGCGCATATATCCGGCTTTCTCGCTCGGACATTTACTAATATACTATAGGAGAATTGGTTTGTCAACACCAAAATGTATTTTTTGGAAAAGATTTGACAATTAGAAAAAAAGGTGTATCATGTTTGATGGTAAATGTGAATTGATTGTTTGATAATAAGGTAAATGGAATAGAAACGCTATGCATAATGAATTGACAAAGCAGGATATCCGCAAGATGGAGGAGGAGATCGAGTATCGTAAGCTCGTGGTGCGCAAGGAGGCTCTTGAGGATGTGAAGACGGCCAGAGCCCACGGAGACCTGAGCGAGAACTTCGAGTATCATGCGGCGAAAAAAGTAAAAAATCAGAATGAGAGCCGGATCCGCTATTTGGAACGGATGATAAAAACTGCCGTGATTGTCTCCGATGAGTCTGCGGAGGATGAGGTCGGCATGAATAACACGGTGGAGGTTTTCTTTGAGGAGGATAACCTTACCGAGACTTATAAGCTGGTGACCACGGTGCGGGGCAATTCCCTGGAGGGACTGATCAGTACGGAGTCCCCACTAGGCAAAGCGCTGCTGGGACACAAGGTGGGGGATCGGGTTTATGTGGAGATGGCGAACGGCGCCGGCTATTATGTGGTGGTGAAATCCATCGAGAACACCACGGATGACGGAACGGATAAGATAAGGAGCTTCTAACATAGTTAGAAGTTCTTTTTTTGTTTGTCATGGTCTCTCTAATTTGGAAAAAATAAAAAATAAGGCGCACATAAGCAGTCAGTCATTCGTTATACAAGATGAAAGGGTGGATAAAGTTTTGGATCTGGCAGAACATTACGATAAAATATACCGCTATTGTTATTGTAAGCTAAAGCAGAGAGAACTGGCGGAAGACATTACTCAGGAAACGTTTCTTCGTTTCTTAAATCATGGGCGTGATTTTCATGCTGTACAGGCATTGCCGTATTTATATACCATTGCCCGCAACTTATGTATCGATGAATACAGAAAAAAGAAACCGGTATTTACAATAGAGGAAGAGCAGTTAGAAGATATCGGAGCGGAAGAGAGGATGTTTACCAGTGTTACGGTAAGGCTTGCACTTTCAGAACTTGAGGAAGAGGAAAGAGAACTTCTTTTGCTGCGGTATGTGAATGAAGCGCCGGTTTATGTGATCTGTAAGGTATATGGACTTTCACGGTTCAGTGTTTACCGAAAATTAAAATCGGCATTAAAAAAGTTAGAGGAGCGCCTGAAAGAATAGGTTGAGAATAATTTTATGGAATGGAAGGTTTGTATGAGAATCAGTAAGAATATGAAAAAAATGCTGCAGACTGCTTATGAAGCACCTGAGCCGTTAAGAAAAGAAAAATTTTTGAGAAAGCTTCCCAAAGCGCAGATAAGCCATACGGAATTCATGTTGTTACAGGCTGCATATATGAAAAAATGGGTTTGGATCGTCTCTGTACTTGCTTTAGGGGCTGCACTGATAGAGGCATCGTTTTTGGAAAGAAATATGCTCCGGCTTTTCTCGGCTCTGATGCCGTTTATAGCGCTTACCGTTACAACAGAGAATACGAAATCGGCAGCCTACGGCATGGAGGAGCTTGAGATGGCATCCAGATTTTCCTTAAGAAGTGTTGTGCTTGCCAGAATGGGGATTCTTGGGGGAGTACATTTTATACTGATCTGCTGCCTGATACCTGTCAGCCTGCAAAATCAGATTTACGGGCCGCTGCAGGCAGGGGTGTATCTGACAGTACCATATCTTTTGACGGTAATACCGGGGCTTATAGCGGCAAGGCGCATTCACGGAAAAGAGTCCGGATATGTGTGCGCAGGGATAGCGGCAATGGTCAGTGTCGCTTTTATAACACTGGGAAGCAATGGTGTGGTTTATGGTGAGAAATATTTTTCCTGGTGGTTTGCAGCGTTTTTTATATTAATGATTATGCTGGGCGCAGAGTGGCGCAGGACAATCAAAGAGACGGAGGAATTGACATGGAACTTACAATAGACAGAGTATCAAAACAATATAAGAATAAGATTGCGGTAGACCGTATATCGCTGCATTTGACAGAGGGGGTACATGGGCTTTTAGGAGCCAACGGTGCGGGGAAAACAACATTGATGCGAATGATATGCGGTATTTTAAAACCGACAAGCGGCACGATCGCATTAGACGGCCTGGATGTATCGACAGAGGAATACCGTGCAAGACTGGGGTATTTGCCGCAGGATTTCGGCTATTATCCTGATTTTACGGGAATGGATTTTCTGCTTTATATGGCGGCGTTAAAAGGACTTCCCAGAGCGGATGCAAAAGATAAGGCAGGGGAACTTTTAAAGCTTGTTGCGCTTGAGGATGCCCGGAAGAAGAAAGTGAAAACGTATTCTGGCGGTATGAAACAAAGACTCGGTATTGCGCAGGCACTTTTAAATGAGCCTGATCTGTTGATCTTAGATGAGCCGACGGCAGGGCTTGACCCGAAAGAAAGGGTGCGTTTCAGGAACCTGATCGAAGATTTGGGAGAGGATAATATTGTGCTGTTATCCACACATATCGTATCTGATATTGAACATATTGCAGACAGCGATATTCTGATCATGAAAGACGGCAATTTAATTTACCATGATAAGTGGGACGGGACGAATGAGGATTTGGAGGCGTTTTATTTAGAGCAGTTTGACACGGAGAAGTCTTCGGAAGCAGTGAAAGGAAGGGGACGGACGGATGAATAACTTCGGAGTATTATACCGTTATGAGATAAAGAAGTTGATCCGGCGTAAAATTGTATGGATTACGGGGGCGATCATACTAGTACTTTCATTGCTGTCCATTTCCGCCGATGTGACCGGAAAATATTATGTGGACGGCGTAGTCTATGATACCCATTACCATATGATGGAAACGGACAGGGAATATGAAAGAAGGATAAGCGGCCGGGAAATCGATCAGGAACTTATGGAGGAGATGCAGGCGGCATACCGTAAAGTTCCTACAGATGCGCTGCGTTACAGCCTGACAGACGAATATCAGACCTATGCCCGTCCTTATAGCCAGATATACCAGATCGTACGAAAGGTAATGGGGTTTTCCGACTTGGAAGATATATGTGCATGGGAGGTGGACGAAGCATCGTTTTATGATGCTTTTTCGGATAATAATGAAGAGGCATATAGCATCGATTTCCTGACGGAAGGTGAGAAAGCGTATTGGAGGAAAAAAGAAGAGGCGCTTAAAAAGCCGTTTGTATTCGGATATGCGGATGGGTATTGGAAACTGGTTTCTGCCGCACAGACGATTTCCGTTATGATGTTGCTCTTTTGCGCGATATGTCTATCCGACATTTTTACGAGAGAGCACACTCTGCGGACGGATCAGCTTCTTTTAAGCAGCCGGTTCGGAAAGCGGCAGGTATATCTGGCAAAAGCGGCGGCGGGTATGAGTTTTGTTCTGATCAGTACGTTTGTAATGGTAATGATAATAGTATTTACGTCTTTAGGCATTTACGGCACAGATGGTTTTTCCGTCATGATCCAGATAGCCGTAGCCGGCTATCCGCTGCAGCTAAAGGCAGGGATTGTTGTGATTATGATGTATGCGCTGATGATTCTGGGNCTGCTTTACTGACNGCGGCATTCGTGATAATGCTTTCGGAAGTNNTNCGCAGTTCNACNGCAACGCTTGCTGCAGTTTCCGGGATCAGCCTGCTTCCGCTTTTTGTGCNNNTTNCNNCNCAGCTTAGGGTTTTGGCGCAGATATGGGGTTATCTGCCGGGTGGATTGTTAGATACGGATACGATTATGGGCGCCAGGCTGCTTCCGTTCTTCGGCAGTTATCTTACGATGTGGCAGGCGGCGCCGCTCATTTACATTNTGCTTGGAGCGCTNTTCTTATATTTCGGAATGNGCGCTTATCAGAAATATCAGGTGAGCGGCAGATAAAGGAAAGGATCAGATATCAGGATGAAACGTTTTACTACGATATATTTATNTGAATTAAAGAANATNTNCGNAAAGAAAATGGTTTGGATTGCTGCCGCGGTCCTGCTTGCACTGCAGTTGGCATCGAGTGTAGTCAATCTGTTTATGAAAAATGCTTTNGNAGACGCNGANGGCAATATCACATATCAGACGGGGTATGAGGAAGATATGGGGGTGAGAGAAGCGGCACAGGCAATATCGGGAAGAAAGATTGATGAGAGCCTGCTGAATGAGATGAAAAGGGCATATGGNGATGCAAGCAGCGCGGAAGTGATGACAAAAGACCGGCAGACNTATCGGGAAATTTATTATTATGTTATCAATTATACTGATTATGAAACGGATATNGATATNGATGAGGAAGAGTTATANCNNATCAGNCGNNATACGCTTGANGAGGANAATCANTACTGGNAANTGAATGAAGAGGAAATCCGGTATTGGGAGAANCNGGANAATACAATCGAAAAGCCNTTTGTATATGANTATTATGGCGGAGTATGCAGTTTTTTTGCACGCATCAATTTTCTTTGTTTGTTATGGNTGTCATTCATAGGTATCGGACTGGCGAACTTTTTCGGGGAGGAGCATATCCGCAGAACGGATCAGCTTATTTTATGCAGTAAGAACGGAAAANNGCCGCTTTATNTGGCTAAGATGGCAGCAGGNATCACTTTTGGCATTGCGGGAACGGTCNTATTTTATCTTGTGCAGTTTNTAACNATATTGGCAATATACGGGATGAGNGGATTCGATTTGCCGCTGCAGCTCTATTTATGGATGAGTTCTTTTTCGATAAGCCTTGGCGGAGCGATTTTGTTTTCCTTCTTCGAATCTCTTGCGGCGGCGGTTTTAAGCAGTGTGTTCATTATGTTATTGTCCGAACTGTTCCGAAACGGAGTTGCCGCGCTCTCCGTAATGTTTGGGGCAACGCTTTTTACCATGTTTGTTCCGATGCCGGTTCGCTACGGNCTTGCTTCGCAGTTATATAATTTTATGCCGATGCAGTTNTTTANTGATACTGCTTTTATGGATAAGNGNTTNTTCTGCATCTTCGGNAAGNATTTCACCGGANTGCAGGCNGCNCCGGTTTTCTATCTGNCGGCAGCGGTGATTTTAGCCGGAATCGGGTATAAGGTGTATAAGGGGTATCAGGTCAGCGGGAGGTAGTGATNANCTCCCTTTTGATNATNTNNGTTTACATAATATAATAAAAACAAGCNGTTTGGTAATAATATGCTTCCTGCATGAATATACCTTAAGAAGAAATGACAAGCCTTCCGGGAGGGCGGCGGACGAGTCTTAAGAAAGGCAGGGAGAAAGCTATGTATGAGAACAGGACTGTCTCNGAAACNGTGCGGGGATTACAGACAGACATNAANAAGGGCCTGNGTGANAGNNTGGNCGCAGAGCGGCGGNCNAAATACGGNCNCAATCGNNTGAGGGANCAGGAAAAGAAAAGTCTTGCCAAACGGNTNNTGGAACAGCTNAACGATCCTCTCATCCTGATCCTGGTGGTGGCNATGGCGATCTCCATGATGCTGTATGAGTTCGGAGANGCGATCATCATNGTGGTGGTGGTGGCGTTGAATGCGNCTGTGGGNATCATTCAGGAGGGNAANGCCGGAAAAGCGGTGGAGGCGTTGAAGCAGATCTCGGAACCCAAGGCGCTGGCNCTGCGGGATGGCGTCAGGGTGACNCTGCCGGCNGAGGAGCTTGTCCNNGGNGATNTNGTNNTTCTNGAGGCGGGNAACAGNGTNCCNGCTGATCTGAGATTGATAGANANNATGGGGNTTTNNNTAGAAGAGTCTACCCTTACGGGAGAGTCTGTGCCGGTGGAGAAGGATGCCGGTTATGTGGAGGAGCNGGANGCTGACAACAGCAGCAAAAATATGGCCTATATGTCCACCTATGTGACCAGNGGCCGTGGCCGTGGCGTGGTGGTGGCTACGGGGATGGANACNAAAGTCGGNCATATNGCGGACATGCTGCATGGTCATAAGGAGANGCTNACGCCNTTACAGGTGCGNCTGGGAGAGCTGGGAAGGATATTAAGCGCTCTGGCGGTGGGNATCTGTGTTCTGCTCTTTGGGGTCGCGGTGCTGCAAAAGNGNGATGTNGGNGAGATGCTGCTTACATCTGTTTCGCTGGCGGTGGCNGCGGTGCCGGAGGGGCTGCCCGCCATTGTGACGATCGTGCTGGCGCTGAGTGTATCCCGCATGGTGAAAGCCAAAACCATTGTCCGGAAGCTCTCGGCGGTGGAGACGCTGGGNGCGGTGGAGGTGGTATGCTCGGACAAGACGGGTACGCTGACCCAGAANAANATGACNGTGACAGAGTGTTATCTGGATGGCAGGCTGATGGAGAGAGAACGTCTGGAGCCNTTTTTTCNGGANGCNCTTGCGGGNGNCGAGACNCNTTCCTGNGCCGGNCNNTTTCTNCTNTGCTGTGTGCTGTGCAATGACGGTCAGCCGGAGGGGGACGGAGTGGGAGATCCCACAGAGCTGGCCCTTCTCCATATGGCAAAAGCCTGCAGTGTGACGGTGGAGGGAATCAGGGAGCGGTATCCCAGACTGAATGAGATCGGCTTTGATTCCGGTCGTAAGATGATGACCACGCTGCATCGGGAAGAGAGCGGTATGGCGGCATATACAAAGGGGGCGGCGGAGCGGATCTTAGAGAACTGCGACAGATACTGGCAGGGCGGCAGGATAACGGAACTGACCGGAACGGAGCGTGATCGTCTGCTTCGAGTACAAAAGCAGTTGATGGGGGAAGGCAGACGGGTGTTGGCGCTTGCCATGTCTCCGGAAGGAAGCATGGAGGAACGACACATGGTCTTTCTGGGTTTTGTCAGCATGCAGGATCCGGTCAGGCCGGAGGCGGTCACCGCCGTGCAGGGGTTCGCGAGGGCGGGCGTCTCTACGGTAATGATCACGGGAGACCATCCCGACACAGCTTTTTCCATTGCCAGAGAGCTGGGAATCGCCAGCCATATGGAGGAGTGTATCACGGGCAGGGAGCTGGATCATTTGAAAGAACAGAGCTTTTTGCAGAGGCTGCCTCGTCTCAAGGTGTTTGCCAGGGTGACGCCGGAGCATAAGGTGCGGATCGTAGAGGGCTATAGAAGTTTACATAAAACTGTAGCCATGACCGGGGACGGGGTCAACGATGCGCCTTCTCTGCAGGCTGCGGATATCGGGATCGCCATGGGGCAGGGAGGTACGGATGTAGCCAGAGGTGCGGCGGATTTTGTGCTGATGGATGACAATGTGGCGACCATACACACCGCCATACGGGAGGGACGTGGCATCTATGAGAATATCCGAAAATCGGTATTGTTCCTCCTGTCCTCGAATCTGGGGGAGATCCTTACCATGCTCCTCACCATCATAGCGGGTCTGCCTGCACCCTTGAAGGCCGGTTTCATTCTTTGGATCAATCTGATCACGGATTCTCTGCCGGCGCTGGCACTTGGGGTGGACGAGAACGATACGGAGAGTCTGATGCGGGAGCCGCCGCGAAAGAAGGAAGATTCTCTTTTTGCTAAGGGTGGGCTCATGTGTGTGATCTGTTACGGGCTTGTCATTGGCGGCATCAGTCTGGCGGCTTTTTTGAAGGTTCCCTATGACCGCATTGTGGCAGAGGGACTCCCTCTTAGTTTACATAATATATTAGAGGGGCTGAAAATTTCAGCGGTGCTTGCCAGAGCGCAGACTCATGCATTTACCGTGCTGGGAATGAGTCAGCTTTTTCACGCCGTCGGTATGCGGGATGTCAATCGCTCCGTGTTCCGCATGGATCACAGGAGCAATCCTCAGATGCTGCTGGCTTTGGCAGTGGGCTTTTTCCTGCAGGCTTTGGTGACAGAGTTTCCGCCTCTCATCACGCTTTTTGGAACGGTGCGGCTGAGCTCTGCCGAGTGGCTGAGGCTGACTGCGTTGTCTGCCACACCTCTTGTCGTACATGAGCTTTTGGTGGCGGTAGGGATGACGGGAGCTTTAGACAGAAAGGTGTCACACGAGAGCATGGAAGGCTAGCAGGAGGAGACACAGCCCGCAGAGCCAGGAAAGATCCACACGGAGCATGCGGGAGAGCAGGCGGCCCAGAAGGTAACCGGAAAGAAACAGGATCAGGTTAAAGAGGGTGGCGGATAACAGAAGAAGGAGCCAGGGAATAGCCGCAGTGGAGAAGGCCATTCCCACCAGGATGCTGTCCAGAGAGAGGGCCGTACTCAAGAGCAGCGCTTCTCTGGCGCTTAAAACCTGGAGATCGGTCTGGTTGGCATACTCCGGCGAGAGATAGACCGTGAAGATGATATTTACCTCTTTGATCTTACAACCCCAGTTTCCGATGAGACTGGGGTGCTTTTTTGCCAGGCGGCGGATCAGGCTCTCCAGAAGCTTTGCGCAGCCCATGACCGACAGCATGGAGAAGGAGAGAAAGGGAAGGACGCCGGAGGGCAGTAGGCGGCTGATCAGCAAACCGAACTGTCCTGATAATGTGATGAAAACTGCGGGAACGCAGGCTAATAGAAGCAGGGAGAAGGCTTTGATGTGCACTCTTTGGGTGCCGTAGGAGAACCCTGCTGTCAAGGAATCCAGAGAGACCGCGAACAGAAAAAGCAGCAGGGAGGAAAGAGCATAAGACATGGGAGTTACCTCAATAGGGGTTTTAGTATATTCTATGGAGAGGGAATGGGATGTTGAGGGGCACAGGAAATCTGAAAAGAAATTTCCGAAACGATTTACGCTTTCTGAAAAAAATGGTATGATAAATAACAATAGGAGAGGAGGGCTTTCTATGGAACTTATGTTTATCGGGGCAGACCATGAGGTGACAGGAAGCTGCCATTATCTCCGTGTAGGGGAAAAGAATATTTTGGTGGATTATGGCATGGAGCAGGGGGTCAATGTATTTGAGAACTGTGAACTGCCTGTGGATGAGGCGCTCATAGACTATGTGTTTCTGACGCATGCGCATATTGACCACTCAGGGCTTTTGCCGCTCTTGTACGCAAGAGGCTTTCGAGGACAGATCTATGCCACGGCGCCCACCTGCGATCTTTGCAGTATCATGCTTCGTGACTGTGCGCACATCCAGATACAGGAGGCGGAGTGGAAAAACCGCAAGGCGAAGAGAAGCGCAGAGAACGAGCTGACAGAGCCGCTCTATTCCATGGAGGATGCNGACGGGACGATCAGACGNCTCGTNCCCTGTGATTATGACAGTGAAGTGACNGTATGTGAAAATATTAAGATCCGGTTTACGGATATNGGNCATCTGCTCGGNTCTTCCAGNATAGAAGTCTGGGCGACGGAGGATGGCGTGACGAANAAGATCGTGTTTTCCGGGGATATCGGAAACAGCGATCAGCCTCTTATCAAGGATCCGAAAAATACCGCTGAGGCGGATTATGTGGTGATGGAATCCACCTACGGCGACAGNCTGCANTCGCAGGAGAAGATCGACTATGTGGGAGAACTNACNAAGATANTGCAGACCACCTTNGACCGNGGCGGCAATGTGGTGATCCCTTCCTTTGCGGTGGGCAGAACCCAGGANATGCTCTATTTTCTGCGGCAGATCAAGGCGGACAGNNTGGTGAAGGGNCATGAGGATTTCCCTGTCTATGTGGACAGNCCGCTGGCNGTGGAGGCTACGGGNATTTTNCATAAAAACGAAGCCAGATGCTTTGACGAGGAGGCTATGGCNTTAGTCAGGAANGGCATCAATCCGATCACCTTNCCGGGACTGCGGCTGGCGATCACCAGCGATGAATCCAAGGCGATCAACTTTGAGAATACGCCGAAGGTNATCATNTCCGCTTCCGGTATGTGCGAGGCGGGNCGTATCAGGCATCANCTGAAGCATAACCTGTGGCGGCCGGANTGTACGATCCTTTTCGTGGGNTATCAGGCGGTGGGGACNCTTGGCAGAATGCTGGTGGACGGCGTGGAGGAAGTGAAGCTGTTCGGAGANCCCATNGAGGTNCGNGCNGATATCATGAAGCTGGTNGGNATGAGCGGCCANGCGGATAAGAANGGCCTTNTGCANTGGATCAACGGTTTCGANAANAAACCGGAGAAAGTCTTTGTGGTGCACGGGGAGGACAGCGTCTGNACGCTCTTTACAGAGTGNCTGAAAGGTGAGCATGGNCNGAATGCCTACGCGCCCTACAGCGGCACCCGGTTTGATCTGATAGANGGANCNTTTATCNACGANGCGGAGCCNGTGGCGGTCAAGAAAAANGCGCGCAGTGTGGCGACNGTNTTTACNAGACTNCTNGCNAGCTGGTCAGCGGCTTATGGCNGTTATCTACAAGAACGAGGGCGGCGCGAACAAGGATNTGGCCAGATTTGCGGATCAGGTAAANTCNCTCTGTGATAANTGGGATCGNCCATAAGGAACGCATTCTTNCTGNNNGGTTTACATAANNTNTGAAGGACNATAGAAATGAGTTTAGCAGATAATATTTTNATANANATGTGNANNGATATTNTNGANAAGGGNACGAGNACGGAGGGGGAGAAGGTGAGGCCCCACTGGCCTGACGGGGAGACCGCCTANACGGTGAAGCTNTTCGGGGTAGTGAACCGCTATGATCTCTCCNAGGAGTTNCCGATNATGACGCTTCGAAGGACGGCATTAAAGAGCGCCACGGATGAGATGCTCTGGATCTGGCAGCAGAAATCCAATAATGTAAATGATCTGCACAGCCATATATGGGATGCCTGGGCGGATGAGGACGGAAGCATNGGCAAGGCNTACGGCTATCAGATGGGAGTGAAACATCAGTANAAAGANGGCATGATGGATCAGGTGGACNGGGTGATCTATGATCTGAAAAANAATCCCTTCAGCCGCCGTATCATGACNAANATNTATGTGCATCAGGATCTGCATGAGATGAATCTGTATCCNTGCGCCTACAGCATGACCTTTAACGTGACNCAGAAGCCGGGNCATGANAAGCTGACNCTGAATGCGGTCTTAAATCAGCGNTCNCAGGANGTGCTTGCGGCTAATAACTGGAACGTGGTGCAGTATGCGGTGCTTGTGCATATGCTTGCACAGGTCTGCGGCATGGAAGTGGGAGAACTGGTNCATGTGATCGCAGACGCCCATATTTACGACAGACATATTCCNCTGATAAAGGANNTGATCGAGCGGCCTGTNTACGATGCGCCCACATTCTGGCTGAANCCGGAGATTACGGATTTCTACGAATTTACCAGAAATGACGTGAANGTGGANAANTANNTNACGGGNCCGCAGATCGANAATATTCCCGTAGCNATCTAACNGAGAAGGAGACNAANTATGAACGCAATCGTAGCGGTGGACAACAACTGGGCNATCGGNTGTAAGAACAATCTGCTGGTGAGGATNCCNGCAGATCACAAGAATTTCAGGCAGGAGACAACNGGGAAGGTNGTCGTGCTCGGCAGAAAGACGCTGGAGACGTTTCCGCAGGGAATGCCNCTTGCGAACAGAACGAACATTATTTTNTCCACGAANCCGGANTATAAGGTGAAGGATGCTGTGGTGGTACACAGTAAAGAAGAACTGATGGAAGAACTTGCCAAATATCCGTCAGAGGATATCTATATCATCGGCGGGGAAAGCGTATACCGCATGATGCTGCCGGANTGTGATGTGGTACATGTGACGANGATCGATCATGTCTACGAGGCNGANNCTTATTTCCCGGATCTGGATCGTGATGAGGCATGGGAGATNACAGCCGACAGNGAGGAGCAGACNTATTTTGATCTGNCCTANCGTTTTTTAAAATATGAGCGCAGGAAGTAAGGAAGGTGTAGGGATATGGGACAGNAAAAGAATAAAAAGCAGGAGAATACCANNGATATCTTTCTGTCAAATATGTCTCATGANCTGAGGACGCCGATCAATACGATCCTTGGNTTAAATGAGATGATTCTGNGGGAAAGNCAGGANGAGACNGTGAAGGAGTATGCGAGNGATATCAGACAGGCGGGNAATATNCTGCTTGCNCTGGTCAGTGATATTCTGGACTTTTCTAAGCTGGAATCGGATAAGATGGAACTGACAGAGGGGATNTACGATGTNAGNTCTCTGNTAAATGATCTGATCAACAGNATNTCCGTNCAGCAGCGCAGAAANAAGCTGGATCTGGTANTGGACATCGCNCAGGANATTCCNTANAAGCTTTTAGGNGATGAGATACATATNCGNCAGATCATAGGGAATCTTTTNTCCAATGCGGTGCGNTATACGGACAAGGGCAAAGTCACACTGCACCTGAGCTGGAAAGAGATGTCAGAGGATTCCATCGAGATCTGTGTGATCGTGAAAGATACGGGGAAGGGCATCCGCAAGGAGGACATTCCGAATCTTTTTAAGGCTTTTCAGCGCATGCATTCTGTCGATCGCAGCAAGACCGGCGGAACGGGACTGGGGCTTGCCATCACGGACCGTCTGATCAAGATGATGGGCGGCAGTCTGGAAGTGCAGAGTGTGTACGGAAAGGGCTCTGCGTTTTCTTTTAAGATCATACAAAAGGTGGTGGACAGAGAACCCCTTGGAGATTTTGAAAAGCAGTATCAGGAAAGCCTGCGCAGCGTAGAGAAGTATCGCGAAAAATTTATTGCGCCGATGGGCCGGATCCTGATCGTGGATGACAATGCCATGAATCTGGCAGTGGCGCAGGGACTTTTGAAAGCAACCCGTCTGCAGATCGATGTGGCGGCGAGCGGTGAGGAGTGTCTGGATCTGATTCAGAGAAAGACCTACCATCTGATCTGTATGGATCATATGATGCCGGGCATGGACGGTGTGCAGACATTGCATGAGATCCGGGCAATGGAGGGGAATCCCTCCCGGGATATTCCGGTGATCGCTCTGACGGCCAATGCGGTGGCGGGTGCCAGAGAGCTTTATCTGAAGGAGGGGTTTCAGGATTATCTGACCAAACCCATCGATGCGGATAAGTTTGAGAATATGTTGATCGAGTATCTGCCGGAAAATGTGGTTTATCTGACCAATAACAGAGAGGATGAGGATGCCGGTGCGCAGACGGAGGAGGACGGCGAGCTTGATTTTCTGGAGAGCCAGCTTTACCTGATGGGCTTTAATATCCGCAACGGTCTCCGTTATATGGGTGGGGACCGTGCGCTTTACGGAAAGGTGCTGCACGATTTTCACTCGATCCTGCAGGAGAAGGAGACGGCGCTTCAGGATTTTCTGCAAAAGGGTGATATGCCGGGCTATGCGATCATTGTCCATTCCCTGAAGGGAAATGCCAGAAATGTGGGAGCGGATGATCTGGCGGATGAGGCCTTTGAGCTGGAGAAGATGTCCAAGGCGGGACAGCTGGAGGACGTGACGGTGCGTTCCCCGATCCTGTTTGGTATGATGAGCAGAATGAGAAGCAGCCTGCAAAGCTATCTGGAGAGCCAGAGTGGCGGGGAGGCTGAGGAACAGCCTCAGGAGAGCGAAGGTGAGGAGGAGATCACGGAGGATAGATGGATCAGGACGCTGCGGGAGCTGGCAGCCAGGCTGGATGATTTTGACGGGGACGGCGCGGCAGCCAAGCTGAAAGAGTTAAAGCGTTACGACAGGCCGGAAAGCGACAAAAAGATGCTCAGACTCTGTGAGAAAGCAGTGAATGATTATGCCTATGATATTGCTCTGGAAGTGGTCAACACTGTGCTGTAAACAGACTTGCCTTTTGAAAGAGAAAGGTTTAATATATTAAAAAAAGAAATGCGCGTAAGAGAGGAGCTGGATATTATGGAAAAAAAGAATCTGGATTGGGCGAATATCGGTTTCGGTTATCACGAGACAGATAAGCGCTTCGTGTCGAATTATAAAAACGGCGCATGGGATGAGGGAACGCTTACGGCGGATGCCAATATTGTGATAAATGAGTGTGCCGGCGTGTTACAGTATGCGCAGACCTGTTTTGAGGGGATGAAGGCTTACACCACCGAGGACGGACATATCGTGACGTTCCGCCCGGATCTCAACGCGCAGCGTATGGAGGATTCCTGCAAAAGACTGGAGATGCCCGTATTCCCGAAGGACCGCTTCGTGCAGGCGGTGGCGGATGTGGTAGCGGCGAATGAGGCTTATGTACCGCCGTATGGGTCCGGTGCGACTCTCTATATCAGACCGTATATGTTTGGAAGCTCCTCTGTGATCGGGGTAAAGCCTGCGGAAGAGTACCAGTTCAGGATTTTTACCACACCGGTAGGTCCTTATTTCAAGGGTGGCGCGAAGCCTCTTACCATCAAGGTGAGTGATTTTGACAGAGCGGCGCCGCACGGCACGGGCCATATCAAGGCGGGCTTAAACTATGCGATGAGTCTGCATGCGATCATCACGGCCCATGAGGAAGGGTATGATGAGAATATGTATCTGGATCCCGGGACCAGATCGAAGGTGGAGGAGACAGGCGGCGCGAACTTCCTGTTTGTGACGAAGGATAATAAGGTGGTAACACCGAAATCCGACAGCATTCTGCCCTCTATCACAAGACGTTCTCTGATGACGGTAGCGAAGGATTATCTGGGATTGGAAGTGGAGGAGAGAGAGGTTCTTTTGGAGGAAGTGAAGGATTTCGCAGAGTGCGGCCTGTGTGGTACGGCAGCAGTGATCTCCCCGGTAGGCAAGGTGGTGGATCACGGTAAAGAGATCGCGTTCCCCAGCGGTATGAATGAGATGGGACCGATCACAAAGAAGCTGTATGATACGCTGACAGGAATTCAGATGGGTACGATCGAAGCGCCCGAGGGCTGGATTCATGTGATCAAGTAAATTTTGAGCGATGTTTTTGGAAAGAGAGGGGTTAGATTGTGCCGCCTGGCACGATTTAATCCCTTTTTAGGAGAGGAAGGCTGCGGCGGTTATGAACAATAAAATACGGGAACAATATCCTTATCTATATGAGACGCATCTGCATACATCGGAGGGAAGTGCCTGCGCTCGAAGCACCGGGGCGGAAATGGCGAGAGCCTGCAAAGAATACGGCTATACCGGAATTATCGTGACAGATCATAACTGGTATGGCAACACGGCAGTGGACAGGAATCTGCCCTGGGAGGCATGGGTGGATGCTTTCTGCGAGGGCTATGAGCACGCCCGGGCGGAGGGAGAAAGAATCGGACTGGATGTGTTCTTCGGATACGAAGCAGGCTATCAGGGAACGGAATTTCTGATATACGGGGTGGATGGCACATGGCTGAAGAGCCATCCCCAGATCAGAGAGGCTACGGTGGAGGAGCAGTACAGCCTGATCCATGAGGCGGGCGGACTGGTGATGCATGCCCATCCTTTCAGGGAGGCGGATTATATTCCGGAAATACGTCTCTACCCGGAATGGGTGGACGGCGTGGAGGGCGTCAATGCAACCCACACGAATCCCAAGAGCTTAGGACACAGGAGTCTCGAATATGACCGGAAGGCGTTAGAGTATGCCCGGACCCATAAGCTGCCCATCAGCGGAGGGTCAGACATTCATTTCAAAAAGCTGTTTGGCGGCGGCACTGCCTTTCGCAGGAAGATTACCTCGGTGGCGGATTATGTGCAGGCAATCCTTACGGGAGAAGATCATGTGTTGACTGATGGGGTGGTATGGTATGACAAGGAAGGGCATATCCTTAAATAACAACGGGAGAGCGGAAGGGTTATGAGCAGAAGCGGACGGAAAAAATTGGCGGTGTTCCTATTGGTAGCAGGCGTGTTGTCCGGCTCTCTTGCGGGCTGTGGCAGCGGTGACGGCATCGGAACGAAGGTGGTGCTCACCACCGGCTTTGATAAAGATGAGGTTTTTCGGATCGAGACAAGCTCCTGTAAGCTGTCGGAGCTTATGGTGTATCTGACCACGATCCAGAATCGCTATGAGAGCGTCTATGGCAGGGAAATCTGGGAGACCAACGCGGACGGCGTGACCCTGGAGGAGAATGTCAAAAATATCGCCCTTGCCCAGATCGCCCAGATCAAGACCATGAACCTGATGGCGGAGCAGTATGAGGTGGATCTGGATGAGGAGGAGAAAGCCAGAGCAGAGAACGCGGCCAAGGCCTACTATGAGACGCTTGGCGAGCGCGAAATTGAGCTGATGGGCGTTTCCGAGAAGACGATCAAAGCGCTCTACACAGAGCTTGCCAGAGCGGAGAAGATGTATCAGTACACGATCAAGGACATCAATCCGGAGATCAGCGACGATGAGGCCAGAACCATTACGGTACAACATATCCTGATCAAAACCTATGCGCTGGACGGCACCGGGAAGAAGATCGAGTACACGGAGACGGCCAGGCAGCAGGCTTATGAAGAGGCGCGGGAGGCGCTTGCGCTGGCAAAGGAAGGCGAGGACTTTGACGCTTTGATCCGCAGATACAGCGAGGACGACAAGTCAACATACTCCTTTGGCAAGGGAGAGATGGAGGAAGCCTTTGAGACGGCGGCGTTCAATCTGGGTACCGGGGAGATCAGCGATGTGGTGGAGACGGAATTCGGCTACCATATCATCAAGTGCATCAATACCTTTGACAGGGAAGAGACGGATGCCAATAAGATCAAAATTGTGGAACAGCGGCGGGAGGAGGCTTTCGGTCGGGAATATGACGCCTATGTAGAGACTCTTACCAGAAATCTGAACGAGGAGCTCTGGGATACGGTGAATTTTATCCATGACGAGAGCGTGAGCACCCAGAATTTCTTCGAGGTATATGCGGCTTATTTTGTTGTTTAGAAAAAATTTATAATTCCTGAAACCGTGATATAAACGGGATATTTTTTAAATTATTAGCACTCACCTTTGATGAGTGCTAATTTTTTCTTGACTTCTTATTTTTGTGGTATTAAACTAGTTCACAGAAAGAAACGCGTGAAAACAGGAAATAGGCTTTTGAAGAAAGGAATGTGAGGTAAATGGAGACAAAGCACGGCAATCTGTCAATCAACAGCGATAATATTTTTCCGATCATCAAAAAATGGCTTTACTCGGATCATGACATTTTTTTCAGAGAGTTGATCTCTAACGGCTGTGATGCGATCACGAAGCTTAAAAAGCTGGATATGATGGGCGAGTACAGTCTGCCAAATGATTATAAGGCCAAAGTGCAGGTCATTGTCAATCCGGAAGAAAAGACTCTGAAATTTATTGATAATGGTATCGGCATGACGGCGGAAGAGGTGGAGGAGTACATCAACCAGATCGCCTTTTCCGGTGCCACGGATTTCATTGAAAAGTATAAGGATAAGGCCAACGAGGATCAGATCATCGGTCATTTCGGTTTGGGTTTTTACTCTGCGTTTATGGTAGCTGACGAGGTGCATATTGACACCCTCTCCTATCAGGAGGGCGCGCAGGCGGTACACTGGGAATGTGACGGCGGCACGGAGTTCGATATGGAGACCGGCAACCGGACTGAGGTCGGCACGGAGATCACTCTCCATATCAATGAGGACTGTCTGGAGTTCTGCAACGAATACAAGGCCAAGGAAGTCATCAAAAAGTACTGCTCCTTCATGCCTACAGAAATATATCTGTCCAAGGCAAACACCACAGATACTCAGACTATCACTGAGGCGGAGAAACTTGATACGGATGAAGTGGTAGAGGAGATCGCCAAGGAGAAGGAGGAGGACGAGCAGAAGCTGAAGATCAAAAAGCGGCCCGAGCTTCTCAATGAAACGCAGCCTCTTTGGACGAAGCATCCCAATGAGTGTACCAGGGAGGAGTATCTGGAGTTTTACCGCAAGGTATTTCAGGATTACAAGGAGCCTCTCTTCTGGATCCATCTGAATATGGACTATCCCTTTAACATGAAAGGCATCCTATACTTTCCGAAGATCAACATGGAGTACGAGTCCATTGAGGGTACTATTAAACTGTATAACAATCAGGTGTTTATCGCGGATAACATCAAGGAGGTCATTCCGGAGTTCCTGCTTCTGTTAAAGGGCGTGATCGACTGCCCGGATCTGCCGCTGAATGTGTCGAGAAGTGCGCTGCAAAACGATGGCTTCGTGAAGAAGATCAGCGAGTATATCACTAAGAAAGTGGCGGACAAGCTCTCCGGCATGTGTAAGACCGAGAAGGAAGAATACGAGAAATATTGGGATGACATCAGTCCCTTTATCAAGTTCGGCTGCCTGAAGGATGACAAGTTCTGCGAGAAGATGACGGATTATATTCTCTTTAAGAATCTGGACGGCGAGTACATGACTCTGCCGGAGTGTCTGGAGGTCAATAAGATCGATCCCGACGAGACGGAGGAAGGCGAGAATGCTACCGATGAAAACGGCGAGAAGGTGGAAGCCGAGGTCGTAGATGAGAACGGGGAATCCGTGACGGAGGAGGAAGAAGCCGAGAAGAAAGAGAAAGTCATCTATTACGTCACTGACGAGAAGCAGCAGAGTCAGTATATCAATATGTTTAAGGCTGCCAAGATGGATGCGGTGGTGCTGACGCACAATATCGATCAGCCTTTTGTCTCCCAGCTGGAGGCGAAGAATGAGGGCATTAAATTCCAGCGGATCGACGCGGATCTGACGGATGTCTTTAAGGCAAAGACCTCCAAGAAGGCCGAGAAGGAGATGGAGGAGCAGGCTGAGGCAGTGGCCAAGCTGATGAAGAAGGTTCTCAAGAAAGACGCCATTAAGGTGAAGATCGAGAAGCTGAAAAACAAGAAGATATCTTCCATGATCACGCTTTCCGAGGAGAGCCGCAGAATGCAGGATATGATGAAGATGTACTCCATGCCGGGTATGGATATGGGTATGTTCGGCAAAGAGGGCGAGACCCTGATCTTAAATGCGAACCATCCGCTGGTACAGTATGTGTTGGAGCATCAGGACGGCGACAATGTGAAGATGATCTGCGAACAGCTCTATGATCTGGCACTGCTGCAGCAGGCACCTTTAGAGCCGGAGGCGATGACGAAGTTTGTGGCGAGAAGCAATGAGATCATGCTGCTGTTGACAAAATAAGTTATGTAAACTTAAAGAAATGGGAGGGCACTCAACAATTTGGTTGAGTGTCCTTTTTTGCCTTGTTTTGGAAGAATAATTGATATATAATAATATAAAATAATTTAGATAAATCCAAAACATACAACAATTCTTCCTTTGGGTTGAGAGAAAGGCGTGGATGATATGAAAAAGGCACTTCAAAAGGCGGTTACATACGGCATTTGCATTGTGTTGGCAGCAAATATTGCCGGCTGCGCGGGCGGATCTTCAGGACAGGGGGATGTGCAGATAGAAACGGAAATTGCGGCAGAGCAGGATGGCTCGGAAGTACAGAGTGAGGGTGCCGATGGAAAGTCTGCGGATGGCGGTGTCACCTATAAGGTGGATATCAGTCTGGAAGGACTGGATGAGAGCCGACAGATTTCCGACACACTTTTTGGACTGTTTCTGGAAGATATCAATTATGCGGTGGACGGCGGTATGTATGCGGAGCTGATCAAGAACCGCTCTTTTGAATACGGGATCGAGGCGAGGGATGAGCAGCTGCATGGCTGGGAGAGTACCAATGAGGCTGTGACATTTGAAGTGCACGACGGAAGCGAGGACGGCACGGCGCTCAATGAGAATAATCCGCAGTATGTGGTGGTGCATAATACGGGACTTTCCTCTGCAAAACCCTATGAAGGGATCAGCAACGGAGGCTATCTGGAAGGAATAGCAGTGACCCAGGACGCATCCTATGATGTGTCATTTTATTGCAGGTCGGAGGACGGTTCGGTGGATACCGTCTATGTGACGCTCTATAACGAGGATGGTACGGTCTATGATGAACAGACTGTGGAAGGGATCACAGAGGAATGGCGTAAATATGAGACTACATTGACAGCGGATGCCACAGCAAACAAAAAGGTACGTCTGGCAGTGGCATTCACGGCAGGGACAGCATGCTTTGATATGATTTCCATGATGCCGCAGGATACCTATAAGGGTCTGCCTGTCCGCAAAGATTTCGGGGAATATCTGGAAGCATTGAATCCGACATTCTTACGATTTCCGGGAGGATGCGTGATCGAGGGAAGGGATGAGGAGAGTATCTACAGATGGAAAGACTCCATCGGTGACGGTCTTGCATTTGAGATCAACGAGGAGAGCACGGTGGGCGATGTGGCGGTACGTCCTCAGGGCAAGAGTATCTGGCAGGGCTCTAAAGCAAATCCCTATTACACCACTTACGGGCTGGGTTTCTACGAATATTTTGAATTTTGCGAAGCGCTTGGCTGTATGCCGGTACCGGTGCTCAATGCGGGTATGACATGCGAGATACAGAGTCCTTTTTATAAAGTGTACAGCATTGCGGATGAGGAATTCAAACAGTACGTGCAGGATGCGCTTGATCTGGTGGAATTTTGTAAGGGGGATGCGAGTACACAATGGGGAGCGGTGCGGATCGCCATGGGCCATGAAGAACCCTTTGAGTTGAAATATATCGGTATCGGCAATGAGCAGTGGCAGAGTGAGTATCATCAGCACTATAAGCAGTTTGTGAAAGCATTCGAGGGAGCGGCAGTGTCTGACCCTGCTTTATATGGGGATGTAAAACTGATCGTGGCAAACGGTACTGTTTCTGACAGCGAGGATGGGTGGAATTATCTGATCCTGAATCCGGATTCTGTCACCACGTTGGTAGATGAACATTACTATGAGACGCCGGAGTGGTTCCTCGCGAACACGGACCGATACGACAGCTATGACAGGAACGCCCAGGCGAAAGTATTTCTCGGTGAGTATGCGGCGAAAGCCAATACCCTGGACGCCGCACTGGCGGAAGCGGCTTATATGACGGGACTTGAAAAGAATGGGGATGTCGTTGAGATGGCATGCTATGCACCACTCTTCTCCCATGCGAAACTGAATCAGTGGGTGCCGGATATGATATTCTACTCCAATGACAGTATTTTTGGTTCGGCAAATTATTATGTACAGCAGCTGTATGGGAACAATGCAGGGAAGTACAGCCTTCCTTCTGAGCTTACGGGAGCGGCTGATCTGACACTGTATGAGTCGGCAGTAGATGCGGACGGCGATGTGATCCTGAAGATCGTTAATGTGTCGGATGAAGAGATTCCCATGGATGTGATACTGGAAGGCAGGGATATCACATGTTTCCTGCAGGAAGCGGAGGTGACGGTGCTGACCGGAGCGGACAAGAAGTCTATGAACGCTTTGGGCAAGATGGAGGTCGTACCGCAGGAGAGCAAGATGGAAATCGGCCAGACGTTTGCATATACGGCGCCGGCGAATTCCCTGACAGTGATACATATGCTGGGATTAAGAGATTGAAAAACGAAGAAAAGAGTCGTTTTGCAGAGAAAGCAGAACGACTCTTTTTTGTGGGGAAAACTCAGCCCGGCTCGGAAAGTCTGCTGACTCCCACGAAGATCTCCGAGATCTTATACCAGGTGGGATAGTCCACGATCCCGGACTGAGGAAGATTGAATACTCTCTGGAACACTCTCACGGCTTCGGCGGTGCTGGAACCGTAGATGCCATCGGCAGTGATCTTAGGGATGGCGGGATAGTTTTGGGAAATGCGGTTTAGCTGCTGCTGGATCTGCAGGACCTTATCTCCGGAAGCGCCGATATTCAGGTTGTAGCCGGGCCAGGAGGAGGGAACGCCGGAGACTGCCACAGCGGTGTTGATATACATGTCGCTGCCATAGTAGTAGCGGAGGATCTGGATCGGCGTGTATCCTTCATCTCCCAAATACTTGGAGCCCCACTGGCTTAGGCCGTTGCAGGTCACGTTTCTGCCGTCACAGTAGGAAGTGAAAATGGGCTGGCGGACACCGGGGCGGGAGAGGAAGTTGGCAAAGATGGAGTCTACCAGCCTGTCAATGTTAGAGTAGATATTACGTCCGTAGATCCATTTCTGATCGTAGGCCGTGGAGGAGGTGATCGTAAAGTTATAGCCCTGGTTTCGATACCATTCCGTGTAAACACGGTTCAAGGTGAAGGACATGATCGCCAGCGTGTTCGCGTAGATGGCGTTCTCCGGCCAGGTGGCGTATATCTCGGAGGAGACCACATTCTTGATATAGTCGCGGTAGCGGACATAGTAGTTGGCGGCGGTGGAATCGGAGGGAACGCCGTCGTGTACGATGATGTATTCGGGGATCACCACGCGGCTTAAGACGATCTCGCCGGATTCGTCCATGGGTTTGATCTCGTCCTCGGGAATCTTGGGCGGATAGTCGCCGTAGAGGGTGTGATCGGGGATGGAGATGATCTCCTCATCCTCCTGCGTCATTTCCGTGGGCGTCATTTCGATATTCTGGATGGCGGTCACGTCCGGCAGCACCTCCACACCGGAGACGATAACGGGCTCGTAGCCGGGAGCGGTCACGGAGACAGTGTATTCTGAGTAGGGCATGGGGGAATCCGGGGTCAGGCTGTACTGCAGGGGCGGCGTCTTCAGATCCACCGTGTCGGTCTGACCCGAGGAATCGGTTTGCAGTGTCTCCACTGTGGAGTCCGGTTCTCCGGTGAAGGAGATGGTGATTGATGCATTGTCTATGGGAATCAGCCCCACATTTGCGGTGACGTTGATCTGCAGTCTTCCGGTTGTGTCAGAGCCTGCTGCCGCATTGTTCTCAGTCTGTGTATACAGTAAAGCTGCTTCTTTTCTTGTCTCATCCATCTTGTTACCTCATATCTGACAGATATATGCTCTTACGGTTAGCATATGTGTGACGGGCTGTCCCTGTGCCTTGTTTTCTGCTGAGATGCCTCTTTCGATTCCGGAATCTTGACAATACGAGATAGATGTATTAAAATGAAACTAGTTTCATTTTAATAGCTGCTCTGAAAGGAAGAGAATGATGCCGAAAGTTACGGAAGAGTACATTGTCAATAAAAAGAAAAGGATCACAGACGCGGCATATGAACTGTGTCTGGAAAAAACAGTAAGCACAGTCACCATGCAGGATATCATTGACAGGACCAGGTTCAGTCAGGGCGGTATCTATCGGTTTTATAAGGATATCGATGACATTTTTTCGGACATGATCAGGCAGATGCGGGAGCGGGTAAGCATTAAGGAAAAGATCGACGAGATCCTGGGGCAGAAGGAGGTACTGACGCCGCAGGAGATCACGGACCGGCTGTTTGCGATGTTGGCGGACTTTATGGAAATGGAACTGATGGGGATCGAGAAGATCGATTTTGAACTTTCCGTGCTTGCCATGAATAGGCCTGACAGGATCGAGAAGATCATGGGCGGCATTCCGGAGGTGGGAAATATGGAATATCTGACCATGCGAGCTATGGAGTATTTCAAGGAGCAGGCTGCGCTTGGCAGAATCCGTGCGAACATGAATGCGGAGGAACTGCTCGCGTTTATCTCCTCCGCATACGGCGGCATTCAGATGACCTGTATCGTAAACAACTGTTACCGGCACGAAAGGAATCCGCTTGCGGCGCTGTATCAGCCGCGGATTCTGCTAAAGATGCTGGCACAGGCGGTAAATGGGCTGATCGGGGCAAAAGAGGACAGTGGGATGGATTTCAGAAAGGAAGAAGAGGGGCAATCATGAAGACAGAAAGGCAATACACGGAAGAATACGCGCTCGTCTCGGGTATCGAGCATTATCTGCTGCACTATCAATCGAAGCCGGAGGATCCCGTTCTGCTTTTTATCCATGGCGGGCCGGGGCAGACGGAGAGCTTCTTTGCCTTTGTTGTGGAGGAATACGCAGAGCGCGATTATAACATAGTCTATTACGATCAGCGCGGCGCAGGGAAAACGTGGCTGAAAAATAAGAAGTGCAGGCCTGACACGGAAACATTAAAAAAGGATCTGCTGGAGATAGTGCTGTACCTGAAAAAGAAGTACGGCAAAGAGAAGATCGGCGTTCTGGGACATTCGTGGGGAAGCGTTCTGGGCAGTATGTTTGCGCTGGAACACCCCGAACATACACTGTGCTATATCGGGTGCGGGCAGGTCATTGAAATTATGGAAAACGAGCGGATCGGTTACGCGATCCTGAAAGATGCGATCGAAAAGGGCGGGAACAGAAAGGACAGGAGGAAACTGGAAAAAATCGGAGAGTACCCGACACAGCATTTTGACTGGAATACTTACCGCAAGATGGGACAGATCAGGAGTCTGCAGGGAAAGTACGGGCTGGCGCAGGATTTTAGCAGGGCGGTTATTGATCTGTGGCGTCGCTCGCCCATCATGGGCATGAGAGACCTTGTGCCCTTTATGACGGGTATGATGGTCAATATGCAGTTGATGAGAGAGCTGATGTATTTTGACTTAAGGAAAAGAGAAAACTGTTATCAGGTTCCGGTTTACTATGTGCTCGGAGAAAATGACAGCCAGACGCCGATAGAGATCAGTATGAAATATTTTGAGGATGTGCAGGCGCCGGAAAAGCAGCTTTATCTGATCTCCGACGCCGGTCATGCGCCGATGATCGACAATGTGGAGGAATATCGGAGGGCGATAAGGGAGATCGTTCGCTTTGTTCGGGAATTTTAATGAGGGTTGCGCAGGCGGCCCTCTCAATGATATACTGTATCTATGGTAATAGATGAGATTTTGGACGGCAAATTTCATATAGATGACGGTTCTCTGGATTTTTCCTGTCCGCGAGTTACGCTGTCCCTTCAGGCAGATACGGCCTGCGAGGGGTCTTTTTTCGTGTACGGACCGGAGGGGCTGGTGACGGAAGGCCATGTGACGGCTTCGGATCTGCGCATGGAGTGTGTCACCAGGCAGTTTGCCGGCAGTGAGGATGAGATCAGCTACCGGTTCGATGCGGCGGGGATGGAGGCCGGAGAAGAATTAAACGGCTTCTTTTATATCATCTCCAACAGGGGGGAATACTATCTGCCTTTTCAGGTAGCTGTGCTGCAGGATAAGATCAGTTCCAGTCTGGGAGAGATCAGGAATCTCTTTCACTTTACGAATCTGGCCAGAAGTAACTGGGGGGAGGCTGTCAGCCTGTTCTACAGCCCGGAGTTTAAACAGGTTTTTACCGGACATGACAGGCAGCATTACGCGGCCTACAAGGGCCTTTCCACTGTGCCCGGCAATGAGCATAATGTAGAAGAATTTCTTCTTGAAATCAATAAGAAGAAACCGATGGAGTATCTGCCGGAGGAGAGTGAGATCCGAATCGAGGATCCGAGCCCGGAGGCGCGGTATGCTTTCGTGGTCAATCGGAACGGCTGGGGCTATACCTATCTGCAGATCAGGGCGGAGGGGGATTTTTTAGATCTGCCGGAGGAGACGCTGGGAGATGATGCTTTTCAGGGCAATGTCTGTCGGCTCTATTATCATATTGAGCAGGAGAAGCTTCACAGCGGATACAATTACGGTGCGATACTGCTTGTGCAGGAGAGCAAAACGATCCGGGTTCCTGTCACAGTAGTGCAGCGGGCAGCAGGCGGCAGACGGCAGGGACTGCAAAGAGAGAAGAAACAGCTTACGGTACAGCTGATGGAGTATTATCAGGCGTACCGGTTAAAAAAAATCGGCGCGGGGATCTGGCTTACGGAGACCAATAAGCTGCTTTCCCGTATGGAACAGCTCGACGACAGAGATGTGGCGGTGAAGCTTTTCAGAGGGCAGATGCTGCTCTCTCAGGAGCGTGCCAACGAGGCGAAGTGGCAGATCGAGAAACAGCGGGAGCAGGTGGACGCTCTGCGGGAGAAAAACCCTGCGCTGTGGTGCTATTATCTCTATCTGACTACGCTGACCAACGAGGATGATGTCTATGCGGATGAGGTGGCACGGACCGTTATGAGGGTGTATGAGCAGAGAAGAGGAGACTGGCGGATCGCCTGGCTGCTTTTGTATCTGAGTGAGGAATATACAGAGAGTCCTTCCCGCAGATGGCTGCTTTTGGAGGAAGTGTTCTCTTATCACTGCACGTCTCCAATCCTCTATATGGAGGCATGGAGTATTCTTTGCATGAATCCGGCGATGCTGCGAAAGCTGGATCTTTTTGAAGAACAGGTGTTGACTTATGCAGTCAAGCACAACCTGATGCAGGAGGAGATCCTTTTGCAGGTGGTGTATCTGGCGGGGCAGAACCGGGGGTATTCCGAGCGGCTGTTCCGGATCCTGAAAGGGTGCTATGCGCAGATCCCGCATAAGGAGGTCCTGCATGAGATCTGTACGCTGCTGATCAAGGGAAACCGCAGCGGAGAGGATTGCTTTTTCTGGTATCAGGCGGGTGTGGCGGAAAATCTTCGGATCACCAGGCTTTACGAATATTATATGATGTCGCTTCCCAAGGATTTTGACGGGGAGCTTCCTAAAATAGTGCTGATGTATTTCGCCTACCGGAGCGATCTGCACTATGGGCTTACGGCCTATCTGTATGCCTATGTGCACAGACACCGGGGGGAGTTGGAAGAAATTTATGTAAACTATATGGCGCCTATGGAGCGCTTTGTTTTGGAACAGATCAAACGGGGCAGGATCAACAGGGATCTGGCTTACCTCTACAGCCATATACTGACCCCTGCCATGATTGACGAGGAGAGTGCCAGAACACTGGTTTCCCTGCTGTTTATGCGGGAGATCAGGGTGGAACAGGAGGGTGTGAAAGAAGTGCTTTTGGCCTATCCCTGCAGGGCGGATATCAAGGCTTTCCCGCTGACGGAGGGCAGGGCTTTCGTGCCGGTCTATGAGAGTCGGTGCAAGGTTCTTCTGGGAGACGGTAAGGGAAACCGTTTCACGGCGAGTGTGCCCTGTCAGGTGGAGGCGTTATTGTCTCCCGCCAGACTGTCCGGCATGATCGCGCCTTATGTGCGCAATCATCTGGGTTATGCGGTCCATGTCTGCTATGAGCAGCAGAATACCTTTGCCGTGCAGGAGGACAGTGTGGATCTCTTTGTGCTGCTTTCCCGGTCAGAGCGGATCGAGGAGGAGGAGCGGAGAAAGATCCGCCGTATGGTGGTGAAGTTTTATTATGAGCAGGACAGGATGCGGGAGCTGGACGAGTATCTGCTCTCTCTGCGCCCGGAGGATGTGGAAAACGGCGACAGGGGGGAGATCGTCCGCTGTATGGTGAACCGCGGTATGTATGAGGAGGCTTATGAGTGGGTGCTTCGGTTTGGCCCCTATGCGATAGACGCCAAGACACTTCTTAAACTTGGCAGCAGACTCCTGGATCTCAATGAGACGGAGGAGGATCCGTTCCTTGTGGGACTGTTCTCCTATGTGGTGAAAAAGGGTAAATACGACGACAATGTACTGCAGTATCTGGTGCACTGGTTTTCCGGCACGATCAAGGAGATGCGGGATGTGTGGCGGATCGCGGAATCTTTTGGGACAGATACCTACAAGCTGTGTGAGCGAATGCTTACGCAGATGCTCTACACAGGAGCTCATGTGGGAGAAAAGCTGGAGATTTTCCGCACTTACAGCAGAAACGGCGGCAGCGAAAAGATACGGGCGGCCTTTGTGTCGGCGTGCTGTTATGACTATGTGGTGAACGGGGAGATCACGGATCCATATATCTTCGAGAGCGTGTTGCAGCTGTATCGGGAGGAGGCGCCCCTGCATCAGGTCTGCCGGATTGCTTATCTTTCTTTTATGGCGGACAGGGAGCGCTCTGAGGAGACCCGGAGAATCTGTGCCGTTTTTCTGGAAGAGCTCCTGGCGGAGGGAATCGTGTTTCCTTTCTATCGGAATTATTTCGGCTATGTACCGCAGCTTAGCATCTATCTGGACAAGACTATGGTGGAATACCGGACGAGACCCGGCGTGCGGGTCAGGATTCATTATCTGATCCAGAATGACGGCAGTGAGGAGCAGGAGTATATCCACGAGGAGATGAAGGATATGTTCGGCGGGATCTGTGTCAAGGAATTTATTCTCTTTTTCGGGGAAAAACTGCAGTATTATATTACGGAGGAATCAGAAGCCGGGGAACAGGTGACACAGAGCGATGAGATCAGCAAAAGTGATGCCGGGCAGGATGGCCTGGAGGGCAGATTCCAGCTGTTAAATGATATTATGACCGGAAAGACACTGCATGATTATGACACGGTGAGTGATCTGCTTTTAGAATATTTTAAGCAGGATCATATGGTGGAGCAAATATTTACGATGCGCTAGGATAAAGGGAAGAAACCATGTTCTTAGAGAGAAAAGAGGAGGAAAAAGCGCATAGAGGGAACGTGCTGGTAGGCTATGATCTGGGGGATCATTATGCCCAGATCAGCTACCTGGTCCAGGGACAGGAAGAAGTGGAGACGCTGGCGCCGGTGGCGGGAACCAGACAGTACAACATTCCGCTGGTGTTATGTAAACGAAAAGGGACGAGTCAGTGGCTGTTTGGCAAGGAGGCAGTGAAGTGCCGGGAGGAAGAGGATATGTTCCCGGTGGAAGATCTGCTGCATCTGGCAAGAAAGGGAGAGGAGATCGAGCTGGATGGAGGGATTTATGATCCGGTGGCGCTTCTGACCTTGTTTGTGAGACGCAGTCTGGGGCTTATGAGCATCATTGCCACCCTGGAGAACATCGGCGCCTTTATGTTTACAGTGTATAAGACGGATGACCGTATGGTGGAGATCCTTTTGCAGGTGGCAGCCAATCTGAACTTAAAGACAGATCAGATTTATTTTCAGAGCCATACGGAGAGCCTGTATTCTTTCATGCTGCATCAGCCGGCAGAGCTGTGGGCTTATCATGTGGCAGTATTTGAGCATGACGGCAGGTACTTAAAGACCTACCGTATGGAGTGCAATAAGAGAACGACGCCCATTGTGACGTTGATCGAGGAGCAGCTATACGAGACGCTGGTGATCCCCCGGGAGGAGGAAGAGGATCCTGTGAAGCAGGACGCCTTCCGGCTGGCGGACGAGAGGTTCCTGGGGATTTTGGAGAAGCTGTGCGAGGGGCGGATCGTCTCCTCGGCCTATCTTCTGGGAGATGGCTTCCGGGAGGAGTGGCACAAGAACTCCCTGCAGTTTTTATGCCGCAACAGACGAGTGTTTCAGGGCAATAATCTTTTTAGCTGCGGTGCGGTCTACAGCCTGTTGGAGAAGAGAGAGCCCAGTGAGGCGGGTAAGACCCATATCTTTTTGGGAGAAGATAAATTAAAGGCAAATATCGGTATGCGTGTCAAACGGCAGGGAAAGGAATCCTACTATGCTCTTCTGGATGCGGGAGAAAGCTGGTATGAGCTGCGCAAGACCTGTGATATCTTTTTGGGAGCGGAAAAGTCACTGTCCTTTGTCATCACGCCGCTCACGGGAAAGAATGCCGAGACGAGGAAGATTCCCCTTACGGGGGCAAGGCAGACGGATGCGCCTTTTACCAGATATGAGCTGGAGGTGTCGATGGCCAGCGCCGATATGGTGCAGATCAAGGTGACGGATCTGGGATTAGGGGAGTTTTTCCCTTCTAACGGACAGATTTGGGAGGAATCGTTTCAGATTTCATGAGCGTTGAGGAACGGAAGAGAATATGAGCAGTCATATGATCCTGGGGACGGGCAGAAGAGCCGAGACCCCNTACTATGTGGAAAGATTTTATGTANACCTATATTCGGCAGAGGAGCTATGCTTTCTCCTNGTGGACAGNGCGGAGCTNNTGGACGGAGAGATCATGCAGCAGGAAATGGTGCGCTGGCTGGAAGANCAGTGCGGNTTAAGCGACCTGGCGCACACGCTCTCTGCNCTTATGAANCGNAANGGNTCNACGGCGGCTTATGTGGGAGCNATCCTGGAGTATGTGAGCATTTATCCGCCGGAGGNGATCCGNAGGACGGAGGAGATCGTACGGGGCAANGNGGGNTTAAGTCCNTATGANNGGCACAAGGCCAAGGCGGATTANCTGTTGGGNGAGAAGCGTTATCTGGCGGCGCTGCAGCAGTANCAGANTCTGCTCTCTGCNGTGCCGGATACNGAAAAGCTTTTGATCGCCAGACTGTATCATAATATGGGAACGGCCTGTGCNGGGATGTTTTTGTATGAGCAGGCTGCGGATCTGTATCGCAGATCCTACGAGATCGANGGNAANANAGAGGGGCTGACCATGTATCTGGCGGCNNTGCGCATGGGTCACAGGGANAAAGCCTACATTGANTATATNGCAGAGCATCCGGANTATCACGATCTGTCTCTGGAGGTGGAGCGTATCGTGAANCAGGCGGANGGCTCNTTTGAGGGGACNGATGAAAACAGGATGNTNGTCACCTATCAGGTGATGAANGAGGAAGGCGCAGGGGCGCTTGGCNGTTCCGGGCTNTATTATGANGAACTGGAAAAGCTGACGGCAAGATTAAAGGGAAACTATCGCAGGAGCATGAGTTAGGAAACATACACCGACAGGGAGGAAAGCATGGGATTCATTAAGAAACTGTTTGACAGATTCCGNAGAAATTATGACGAGTACGATGACGAAGANTGGGACGAGGAGGAGTCCTCGCGNGANATAGATTTTGANAATNANGAGCAGAGANANGACTATGTGAGAAACTGCCTNGAAAAGATGGCGGANGCCACNAAGGAGCTTGAGAATCTCAATTTTGAGTACAACATGGTCACCTCCTATCTGAANGATATGGAAGAGATNGAGGCNCTTCCNCAGGAGGAGAGCGAGCAGCTCAAGGAGTGTGCCAAGAGAGTGTCTCTTNTGCAGGATCGNAAGACTGANTTCATGGGACGGGCCCGCCGNATCACGGATGANAAATACCGTATGGTNGAGCGCATGGAAGAGGAAGTGGANGAGGGNCTGNAAAANATCGCGGAGGCGGAGGNGTATCAGGAACTGATCCGNAAGGATNTAAGCCGTCTGGANGGGGAAAAGCATGCNTATCTGTANCGGAAAAGCGAGGTNATGCGGNTGATCTCNGANACCAAGGGNATGGCGNTCATCTGTGTGACGGCATTGGGACTTTGNGTTCTGCTGCTTCTGTTTTTACAGTTTTTCCTGGAGATGGATACGAAGCTGGGNTATCTTCTCACGGCNGGGGCTGCCGCAGTGGTGATCACNATGNTNTATGTCAAGCATATGGATGCCAGACGGGAATTGAAACGGGTGGAGACNGGGATCAATAAGATCATCCTGCTGCAGAATAAGGTGAAGATCCGCTATGTGAACAATACCAANCTCTTAGAGTATCTCTATATGAAATACGGCGCTTCCAGCGGGCAGGAGCTTAAGGATATGTGGNAGAATTANNAGATCGAGAANGAGGAACGTGAAAAATTCCGCAGGGCGGAACTGGATCTGGATTACAGNGAGCAGGANCTTTTGCAGATCTTAAAATGTTATCAGATACAGGATCCGGCGATCTGGCTGCACCAGACGGAGGCCATTCTGGANNCCAAGGAGATGGTGGAGATCCGNCANAANCTGATCATCCGCAGACAGTCCNTNAGACGGCGTATGGATTATAACCGGGAAGTNGTGGCGGGTACNTCNCAGAGAGATATCAAGGCGCTGGTGGAGCGGTATCCGAAATACGCCAANGAGATCATGCAGACNGTGGANGAGTACGAAAAGAAATTTAATGCAAANTAAGGNATACNNTATAAAGGAAAGGAAATATGATTATGAGTACAGACAGATATGTAAGTCCCTTGTCNGAGCGCTANGCNTCTAANGAAATGCAGTATATNTTTTCTCCNGATATGAAATTTAAGACCTGGCGGCGGNTNTGGATCGCGCTGGCGGAGACGGAGATGGANCTGGGACTTTCNCAGAACGGCAGNCCTGTTATCACGAAAGAGCAGATCGATGANNTGAAAAGCTCANGCGGAGGATATCAACTACGAGGTGGCGAAGGCNNGNGAGAAAGAGGTGCGCCATGACGTGATGAGCCATGTCTACGCCTANGGNCAGCAATGTCCCAAGGCGGCGGGGATCATCCATCTGGGAGCTACNTCCTGNTATGTGGGAGANAACACGGATATCATNGTGATGAACGANGCNCTGAAGCTGGTAAAAAAGAAGCTGGTCAATGTGATCGCAAAGCTTGCAGACTTCGCNGATACCTANAAGGNGCTGCCGACGCTGGCCTTTACCCATTTTCAGCCGGCACAGCCCACNACCGTGGGNAAGCGTGCCACACTGTGGGCGCAGGAATTCTGNCTGGANCTGGAGGATCTGGACTATGTGCTTTCCGGCATGAAGCTTCTGGGCTCNAAGGGAACNACCGGNACGCAGGCNTCTTTCCTGGAACTTTTNGAGGGAGATCAGGAGACCATAGATAAGATCGATCCCATGATNGCNGAGAAGATGGGATTNGCAAAATGTTATCCGGTGTCGGGTCAGACTTATTCCCGCAAGGTGGACACCAGGGTCTGTAACGTGCTGGCGGGCATTGCGGCCTCCGCCCATAAAATGTCTAACGATATCCGTCTTTTGCAGCACTTGAAGGAGGTGGAGGAGCCCTTTGAGAAGAGTCAGATCGGTTCCTCGGCCATGGCCTACAAGAGAAATCCCATGCGCAGTGAGCGTATCGCTTCTCTGGCCCGGTTTGTGATGGTGGATGCCTTAAATCCGGCGATCACCTCCGCGGTTCAGTGGTTTGAGCGGACTTTGGATGATTCTGCGAATAAGCGGCTTTCTATTCCAGAGGCATTTCTGGCGGTGGATGGTATTCTGGATCTGTGCCTGAATGTGGTGGATGGTCTGGTAGTGTACGATAAAGTGATAACGAAGCGCCTGATGAGCGAACTGCCCTTCATGGCGACAGAAAATATCATGATGGATGCTGTTAAGATGGGTGGAAACAGGCAGGAACTCCATGAGAAGATCAGGGAGCTTTCCATGATCGCCGGCGCCAATGTGAAGCGCGAAGGAAAAGAGAACAATCTGTTGGAATTGATCGCGGCGGATCCCGCTTTCAATATGAGCCTGGAGGATCTGCAGAAGACCATGGAGCCTTCCCGTTATGTGGGTCGTGCGCCTTTGCAGGTGGAGAACTTCATCAGGGAAGTGGTGGAGCCGATTCTTGACGAGAACAGAGAGCTTCTGGGCATGAAGGCGGAGATCAGTGTATGATGATGAAGAAACGAGGAGAGTCATGGGAATAGAGCAGGATTTTGAAAAGACCGCGATGCATGTGTCCACGGTCAGCATCATAGCGAATTTTGCATTGACGGTCTTTAAATTGATCGCGGGTGTAACTGCTCATTCCGGCGCTATGATCTCCGATGCGGTGCACTCTGCTTCCGATGTGTTCAGCACCATCGTGGTCATCATCGGTATTCGGATATCCAGAAAGGCGTCTGACAGGAACCATCCCTATGGGCATGAGAGGCTGGAGTGCGTGGCGGCTATTGTGCTTGCCACGATCCTGGCGGCCACAGGTCTGGGGATCGGTTATTCGGCGGTTACAAAGATCACCGGCGGGGATTACAGACAGCTGGCAGTGCCGGGGATGCTTGCGCTGGCGGCAGCGCTTGTCTCTATTCTGACGAAGGAAGCCATGTATCAGTACACGAGGATTCATGCCAGGCGGATCGATTCCAGTGCACTGATGGCGGACGCATGGCATCATCGTTCCGATGCGCTCTCCTCCGTGGGTGCTCTCATCGGTATCGCCGGCGCCAGAATGGGATTTCCTATCTCAGATCCGCTGGCAAGTGTGGTGATCTGCTTTTTCATAGAAAAAGCGGCTTTTGAGATATTCCGGGATGCGATAGATAAGATGGTGGATAAGGCATGCGATGAGGAGACGGAGCAGCAGTTGACGGAGTGCGCCCTGTCTCAGGAGGGTGTGCTGGGTGTGGATCTTCTGCACACCAGAGTGTTTGGCAATATGATCTATGTGGATATCGAGATCCGCGCCGACGGAAATGAGACCCTGCGCCGTGCCCACGGGATCGCAGAGCGGGTGCATGACTCCATCGAGAAAAATTTTCCAAAGGTGAAGCACATCATGGTGCATGTAAATCCAAGCTGACATAAGTTATGTAAACCAATATAGGTGTAAATCATACCCCAAAAAGTGCGATGTATTCCCATGAGCACATTTTTGGGGGATTTTTTATTATAATGTGAGAGTATCGGATACAGCGGGCCTCCAATTCGAGTGTGCACTGCACTTAGAGGCAGAAACATTGTTTACCCCTTAAAACGATAAAAGCCTATGATTCATTTACCTATTACCTACCTATGAACCATGAATCCGGAAAGAAGTGTTACATCGTCTGGGGGTCCGCTGTGTCCGGTACATATTTAGCAGGCGCTCTCTTTTGCGCACCCCATTGCATGATAGAGAAAAATGAAATATAATTAAAGAAGACAACATCAGTTCTGGGAGGAGTGCGGAAACGTATCGCCAGTGTCTCGGTTCACACATTGAATATCCCGGAGGAACACTTGGCGGCTGATGTTGTCTTTTTTTTGTGAGTATAAATAAAAAAGAGGATTGACATACGATTAAATAAGTGCTTAAATGTTCATATAAAAGAACGATGAAAGAGGGAACCCAAATGACAAAAAAACAGAGAAAAGTACTTATCAGAATCCTGGTCAGCGCCGCTCTGGTCCTGCTGTGCGCTCTGCTGCCGGTGGAGAATCCATATCTGCGGTTTGGCCTGTTTATGATACCTTATCTGATCATCGGCTATGATATCCTGCGAAAGGCTTTTCTTGGAGTGATTCACGGGGAGGTCTTTGATGAAAACTTCCTGATGGCGGTGGCCACTGTGGGAGCCATTATTCTGGGCGAGTATCAGGAGGGCGTGGCCGTCATGCTTTTCTATCAGATCGGTGAGCTTTTTCAGAGCTACGCCGTGGGTAAGAGCCGCGGGAACATTGCGAAGCTGATGGATATCCGTCCGGATTATGCCAATATCGAGACGGATGGTCATATGGAGCAGGTAGATCCGGACGAGGTGGCGATCGGCACGGTCATCACGGTGCTGCCCGGTGAGAAAGTGCCCATTGACGGCACCATCGAAGAGGGAGAAGCTTCCTTAAATACCAGCGCCCTGACGGGAGAGAGCCTGCCCAGACAGGTGCACAAGGGAGATCAGGTGATCAGCGGCAGCGTCAATATGTCCGGCGTGTTGAAAATCCGCACGACTAAGGAATTCGGGGAATCCACAGTCTCCAAGATTCTCGAACTTGTGGAAAATTCCAGCATGAAGAAATCCAGATCCGAGAACTTTATCACTCGCTTTGCCAGATATTACACACCGGCGGTCTGCTACGGTGCGCTGGCACTGGCACTTCTGCCGCCTGTCATCAATCTGATTCTGGGACAGGAAGCCCATTGGACCCAGTGGGTGACAAGAGCGTTGACCACGTTGGTCATTAGCTGTCCCTGTGCGCTGGTGATCTCGATTCCTTTGAGCTTTTTCGGCGGCATAGGCGGTGCGTCCGCGAAGGGTATTCTGGTGAAGGGATCCAATTACCTGGAGGCACTCTCGGAGACGAAATATGTGGTCTGCGATAAGACGGGTACGTTGACCAAGGGTGTGTTTGAAGTGACTAAGATGGAGGCGGCAGAGGGTTTTTCCACAGAGGAACTTATCGAGTATGCGGCCTGTGCAGAACACTATTCCAACCATCCCATCAGCAGGAGTCTGCGGGAAGCATATGGGAGGGAAGTGGACCCGGAGCGCATCCGGGATGTGGAGGAGATCAGCGGACATGGAGTCTGTGCTTATGTGGATGGCCGCCATGTAGCGGCCGGTAACCGTAAGCTGATGGCAAGACAGCAGATTACGCCGGGCGCATCTTCCGGTGTCGGCACTGAGGTGCATGTAGCGGTGGACGGTGTCTATGCGGGCTGTATCCTGATCTCCGATGTGGTGAAGCCGGGGGCAAAAGAAGCAGTGGCATCTTTGAAGAGATCCGGCGTGCGAAAAATAGTTATGTTAACCGGAGATGCAAAGCCTGTTGCGGAGGCAGTGGCGGCAGAGCTGGGCGTGGATGAGGTAAAAAGCGAGCTTCTGCCGGCAGATAAAGTGGCAGAGGTGGAACGGCTTTTGGAGGCGAAAGGAAAGAAGGAAAAACTGGCCTTTGTGGGAGATGGCATCAACGATGCGCCGGTGCTCTCCCGGGCGGATCTGGGGATCGCTATGGGCGCGTTAGGGTCCGATGCGGCTATCGAGGCGGCGGATATCGTGCTGATGGACGATGATCCGGCGAAGATCGCGTTGGCTATGCGGATCTCGGCAAAGACGCTGCGGATCGTTCATCAGAATATCGTTTTTGCTCTGGCGATCAAGTTTGCCTGCCTGCTTCTCGGCGCTGTCGGCGTGGTAGGTATGTGGTGGGCGATTTTTGCGGATGTAGGCGTAATGGTGTTGGCGGTACTCAACGCAACGAGGGCTCTCGCGACCAATCGAATGTGATTTTTTGGCCTTTTGCGATCTTTCTGTGAAATTTAGTATGTCTTTCTCTTGCGTTTTGTGTTAGAATAAGAGGAACGAGTGGAGGTGACCTTATTTATGAGCACTGATTTGCGCAAGAGAAAGATCACTTATACGTTAATTTTGACATCTGATTCCCCGGCGGCACACCATCGAAGGCTGCATCTTAAAACAGGCGCTTTCGCGGTTGTTTCTTTCGTATTGTTTGTAGCGGTCATCTGTTATGCGGTGTATGTTACCATCACTATGGCGGGAGCCACGGAGCGTAACGCCAAGCAGCTGGAACAGATCGTACAGATGAAAGCGGAGAATGAGAAGCTGACGGCGGACAATGAGTCGCTGACGAGCAAAGTATCCTCGCTGGAGCAGAACCTCAGCAGCCGGACGGAACAGGAGCAGGAGCTGGTGGCGGCCCATGAGGAGAATTATATTCCCAGGGGCTTCCCTATGAGCGGCGCTGCGCAGATTCTGGAGGAGGATACTGCTGCGGAGGCGGAGGAGGCGGATAATGACGCTTTGAAGGTGGAGGCGAATCCGGAGTGGAAGGAACTCATCTTTGTGTCAACAGAGGGCACGAAGGTTGTGGCTACTGCACCGGGTACGGTAAAAGAGACCAGAGAAGCGGAGGGAGAGGTCAGTTATGTGGTGATCGACCATGGAAACGGCTACGTCACTACTTATCGCAATTTGGGAAGTCCCATTGTGGATGAGGGCAGCCAGGTTGTGAAGGGTGTGGCACTGTTTTTGGTGGGAGAAGATAATACGGAAACAGGATACAGCATCCGAAAGGATGGAGAGTACGTGGATCCGCTGGAGTTGATTGAGATCAAAGGATAGGGAGGAAGTTATGTTGGGTAAAAAATCAGTAGAACAGATCAATGCGAAGATCAGCAGCGTCATCGGCGCCGACATGGTAGTGGAGGGTGATATCCGTGCGAAAGAGGCTGTTCGTGTTGAGGGTAAGGTGACGGGTGATGTGGAGACAGAGGGCGCTTTGATCATCAGCGCCGGCGGTTCGGTAAAAGGAAATGTGAAGGGCAGCAGCATTATCATTGGCGGTTCTCTGGAGGGCGATCTGTGCTCCGGCGGCAGAACCGAGGTGGCATCCACCGGTAAAGTGATCGGTAATATTCGGACGAAGAGCCTTGTCGTAGATGAAAATGCAGTGTTCCAGGGACAGTGTATCATGAATGCGGAAGGTCTTGGTACCCAGGAAGACACCTCTTCCAGCGCCTTTAGTAAAATGGACGAAGAAGATAACAAAAAAGACAATAATAAATGGAATAAAAAATAGTGCGGCCAGGAAGGCAGGGCAGTAGCGGCATGGAGGAGTAAGTTGGATCAGATATCTTTATTTGACAGAGAGATGCCACAGCCTTTGGCGGCAAAGCTCCGGCCGGGGACTCTGGAGGAATATGTAGGGCAGAGCCATCTGCTGGGAAAAGGAAAAGTTCTGAGGCGGTTGATCGAGCAGGATCAGATATCCTCCATGATATTTTGGGGACCGCCCGGTGTGGGTAAGACCACCCTCGCCAGAATCATAGCGAATAAAACCAAGTCTTCTTTCATAGATTTTTCTGCGGTGACCAGCGGGATCAAGGAGATCCGTACCGTCATGGAACAGGCGGAGAAAAACAGGCAGTACGGTGTCAGAACGATCTTGTTTGTGGACGAGATACATCGCTTCAACAAGGCACAGCAGGATGCCTTCCTGCCTTTTGTGGAGAAGGGAAGCATCATTCTGATCGGCGCTACGACTGAGAATCCTTCTTTTGAGATCAATAGCGCGCTTTTATCCCGCTGTAAGGTGTTTGTGCTGCAGGCGCTCACCACGGAGGATGTGAAGGGATTATTATCCCGTGCGCTGAAGGATCCCAGAGGTTTCGGCGGCCAGCGTGTGATGATCGATGAGGAGACGCTGGAGGCCATAGCAACCTTTGCGAACGGGGATGCCCGCAACGCCCTCTCTACGCTGGAGATGGTAGTGTTAAACGGAGAGATGGACAGCGAGGGAACTGTCACTGTGACGAAGGAAACGCTGGAGCAGTGTACTCTGCGAAAATCTCTTCTGTATGATAAAAAGGGAGAAGAGCATTACAATCTGATCTCTGCCCTACATAAATCCATGCGCAATTCCGATCCGGATGCGGCAGTCTATTGGCTTGCCAGGATGCTGGAGGCGGGAGAGGATCCCCTCTATGTGGCAAGACGTGTGGTGCGCTTTGCCAGTGAGGATGTGGGATTGGCGGATCCCCAGGCGATGCAGATCGCGGTGGCGGCTTATCAGGCATGTCATTTTCTGGGAATGCCCGAGTGTAATGTGCATCTGACTCAGGCGGTGGTTTATGTGGCTCTGGCGCCCAAGTCCAATGCGATGGAGGTATCCTACAATGAAGCCAAGGAGGATGCCATCAAGGATCTGGCGGAACCGGTGCCTCTTGTGATCCGCAATGGGGTCACGGGACTCATGCAGGAGCTGGAGTACGGAAAGGGTTATCAATACGCTCATGACACGGAGGAGAAACTGACCAATATGCAGTGCCTGCCGGATGCGCTTTTGGGGCGGGAGTATTATCGGCCGGCGGGTATGGGAGAAGAGGCGGCACTCAAAAAGAGGCTTGCTGAGATCAAAGCATGGAAGAAGGCCCATGCGCCGAAAACGGAAAGAGATTGATTTTAGCTGTGTTTTGCTTTATAATCATATAGTAAGAAACAAAGGCCGGTTTTTTACAACCGGCCTTTTGTGTTGGAAAACTATAAGTCACATTTATAGGAGGGTATTATCATGGTAAAGGCTGTAGTGGGCGCTAACTGGGGCGATGAGGGAAAAGGAAAGATCACGGATATGCTCGCTGAAAAGGCGGATATCATCGTTCGCTTTCAGGGAGGTGCGAACGCAGGACATACGATCGTAAACGATTATGGGAAATTTGCACTTCATACATTGCCGTCCGGCGTATTTTACGGACATACCACCAGCATCATCGGAAATGGCGTGGCTCTCAACATTCCGATCCTGATCGAGGAGATCAAGTCCATCACGGACAGAAATGTGCCGATGCCAAAGATCCTGGTATCTGATCGTTGTCAGATCGTAATGCCTTATCATGTTTTGTTTGATCAGTACGAGGAGGAGCGGCTGGGAGGAAAATCCTTCGGTTCCACCAAGTCGGGAATCGCTCCTTTTTATTCCGATAAATATGCCAAGATTGGTTTTCAGGTCAGCGAGCTGTTCGAGGAGGACCGCCTGAAAGAAAAAGTGCTCCGGGTCAGCGAGACAAAAAATGTGCTTTTGGAGCATCTCTATCATAAGCCGCTCATAGATCCAGAGGAGCTGTTTGCCACACTGAAGGGTTACCGGGACATGATAGCGCCTTATGTATGCGATGTATCCGCATATCTGGATCGGGCATTGAAGGAGGGCAAGACCATACTGCTGGAGGGACAGCTTGGTACGCTCAAGGATCCCGACCACGGTATTTACCCGATGGTCACATCTTCCTCCACACTGGCTGCTTACGGCGCCATCGGGGCAGGACTGCCGCCCCAGGAGATCAGGCAGATCATCACTGTCTGCAAAGCATATTCCTCCGCAGTGGGTGCGGGTGCATTTGTGTCAGAGATCTTTGGCGATGAGGCGGATGAGCTGAGAAGACGCGGAGGTGACGGCGGCGAGTTCGGGGCTACCACGGGACGGCCCAGAAGAATGGGATGGTTTGACTGTGTGGCATCCAAATATGGCTGCCGCCTGCAGGGGACCACGGATGTGGCATTCACCGTTCTGGATGTACTGGGCTATCTGGATGAGATTCCGGTGTGCGTGGGTTATGAGGTGGACGGTGAAGTGACGACAGACTTCCCCGTGACCTGTAAGCTGGAGAAGGCAAAGCCCGTGCTGAAAACACTTCCCGGCTGGAAATGTGAGATACGTGGGATCAAAAAATATGAGGAACTGCCGGAGAACTGCCGTAACTATGTGGAGTTTATCGAGGAGCAAATCGGCTATCCCATCACCATGGTGTCAAACGGTCCCGGCAGGGAGAACATCATTTACAGGGAGAGTCCGCTGAAAAAGTAAAGGCGGTACCTATAGAACAGGAAGGCAGCGAAGAATGATCACGACAATTATCTTTGATATCGGAAATGTGCTTGCGGATTTTGCCTGGGAAGCATATTATCGGAGCTTCGGCTATGAGGAGGAAATGTTTCGCCGTGTTGGAAAGGCCACGGTCTTAAGTCCCATGTGGAATGAATATGACAGGGGCGTTATGAGCGATGAGGAGATCCTGCAGGGCTTTATCGACGGTGATCCTGAGATTGAGGAAGAGATCAGAAGGGCGGTGCGGTATATAGGGCCTATGGTCACCAGAAATGACTATGCGATTCCCTGGATCCGGGAGCTGCAGGGCAAGGGATACCGCTGTCTGTATCTGTCTAATTTTTCCGAGCGGGGGCACAGGGAATGCGCGGAGGCGCTGGATTTCATCCCCTATATGGACGGCGGCATTCTGTCCTATCAGGAAAGGCTGATCAAGCCCATGCCGGAGATCTATCAGCTGCTCATTGATCGCTATGGATTGGTGCCGGAGGAGTGTGTCTTTATGGATGATACTCTGCGCAATCTGGAAGCGGCGGAGAAATTCGGGATACATACGATTCATTTTCTAAACAAGGAGCAGGCGGTGGAAGAATTGCGAAAGCTGGGGTAGAATTATAATAACGATTCAGAGTCTATGCGAAAAATCGCCTATATAAAGATTTGAATAGCTAAAACTGTGACATAATGGGAGAGTTTACGACATATCTTTTTCTTCTTCTTTGACAAGATTCGTCCCAGTGTATTCATCGCTGTGCAGAATGTCCGGGGAAGCCATATTGTGTCTGCCCCGATAGACGCCGTAGAGCCAGATGTAGATCCACAGAAGGATCGGCAGGGCGATGGTTACGAGAAGACAGCCGGCGAAAAGCCGCCCGGAATCTCCCAGATCCAGACAGGCCACTATAAATGTTACCACATACATGGAGAGTAAAAGAATCACACAAAGGAGCGCCGCGATCTGTTTCGGCGTTCTTTTTTTGCGCTGTTTTTGAGAACTGTCATGGGAAGGGTTCATGGGGCTTCCTCCTGCTGAATAAATGGTTTCCGTAAACAATATTTCTTTAGTAATTTATCATACTTTCACTAAAAAAGAAAGCGGCGGATGCAAGAAAGTCCGCACATTGTATTTCTATCGCGTCTATGGTAGAATAAAAAACGCTATGAAACAGAAGAAAACGAAAACCGGAGCCGGAAATATGGAGAATACAAGATGAACAGATCGGGAACGGAAACCAGTAAAAAGAGAACTAAAAATAGAGTATATCACACGATTTATACCGCGATGACAGTGCTGTTTTTGATTGGGATCCTATGGGCGGCGATTACGAACAGGGGAACATCGCCGACGGATTTATTGTCAGAGGGAAATGGTTCTTTTGGCGATGATTGGTACATGGAAGACGGCAGTGCGGCGAACATGGATTATCTGCATAAGATGCCTTCCGTGAAACCCTATCAGGAGCAGAGCGTATACCACAGTCTGCCGTCTGATCTGGGAGAGGGTAAGTCTCTGTGTTTCCGGACAAAAAATATCAGCTATCAGGTATATGTGAACGGTGTGCTGCGATACGAGCCCCGAATCAGGGAAAGCCGTGTCTACAATCGCTCTCTCGGTACGAGATGGAATTATGTCCCGCTTTTTAAAGAGGATGCGGGTACTTTGGTGGAGATACGCTTTCAGACCGTATATCGGAATGCGCGGGCGTGTATCGATCATCTGACGCTGGGTTCAGCTGCGGGGGAGGTTGCAGGCATCTTCACGGGAAAAGTGGTCGCTTTCTCGACCTGTCTGCTTTTGCTGTTTGCGGGACTGGTGCTGATCATTGTGGATATTCCGGCCAATCTGCAGATGGATAAGAATCATGAATTGCTCTACCTCGGACTGTTTGCGATCGGCATTGCCGTCTGGTGTCTGGTGGAGACAAATCTGCTGCAGTTTTACACGGATGACAGCAGGCTGTTGCAGTGCCTGTCCTGTGGTTCTCTGATGATGATTCCTATTCCGATCATGCTCTATCTGGATGCTGCCTTCGGCTTTCAGAAGAAATGGGTGGTTCCTTTTATTTGTTTTTGGTCCGCAGGGGAATTTATTCTTTGTACAATTTTACATCTTGCGGGGATAAGAGATTATCATGAGACATTGACCCTGACGCATATTTTACTGGCAGTAACGGCGGTCATCCTGGTGTATACGATTCTGAAAAACGCCTTTTTGACAAGGGAGAGTAAAGTGAGGAATGTCTACAAGGCGATACGGACTGCCGGTCTGATCGGGATTGGATTTACAGCGGGGATAGATATTGTAAGATACTATAACGGACATAACAGTGACAATGCCATGTTTATGCGCATTGGCCTGCTTATTTTTATCTTGTGTTACGGGAGCGCCGGACTCGAGAAGATGGTGAATGCGGTGAAGCTTGGTTCACGGGCGGAATTTGTCAGCCAGCTCGCCTATCGGGACGGTCTGACGGGCGTGGGAAACCGGACGGCTTTTCAGGAGCGCCTTGAGGAGCTGGAGGAGGAAAAGAAAGAGTTGTCGGGGATTGCCATTGTCATGTTTGATGTCAATGATTTAAAGTATGTGAACGATAATTTGGGACATCAGCGAGGGGATGAATTGATCGTAGGCAGCGCAAATATTATCAGGAATGCGATGGAATCGGAGGAAGGCGTTGTTTTCCGAATCGGAGGAGATGAGTTTGCGAGTATTCTTTGCGGCGAGGATGTGGCAGGGCGCTGCGAGATGGCCCTCTCCCGTTTCAAGCAGGCTATGGACGGACACAATGCTGTGAAGAATCAGGCGCTTCGTATCAGCATTGCAAGCGGTTATGCGGTTTATGATAAGAGTCAGGAGGATGAAAAGCTGATGGACGTTTACCAGCAGGCCGATGTGTGTATGTATGAAAACAAAAAGCGGATCAAGAGCGAGCAGATAAAACCGGCGGATTTCTATAAAGGCCGATAGAGATAAAGGAGACAACCATGGAAAAATTGACATTAAACGGCGATGGCTGGCAGATGCAGATTTTGGGTGAGCAGGATATATACGGGGTAAACGGCCGCGAGATTCCGGCGACGATCCCGGGATCGGTTTACGGGAATCTTTTACAGCAGGGACTTATGCCGGATCCTTTTTATGGAATGAACGAACTGGATGCCCTGAAATTGATGGAGAATGATTTTTGTTTTCAGACGGCCTTTTCTCTCAACGGGGAACAGCTGGCAGGTGATTTTTTATTGCTTCGTTTTGACGGGATCGACACCTTGGCGGACATTTATCTGAATGGTGAACTTCTGGGACATGCGGACAATATGCACCGTGTCTGGGAGTTTGAGATCAGGGAGGCGGCGAGAGTGGGAGAGAATACGCTCCGGGTGGAGATCGCATCGCCCACTCGTTATATAGAAGAAGAAAATCAAAAGGTTTTTACCGGCGGTTCCACGGATGCCATGCGTGGGTTTCCTCATCTGCGAAAGGCGCATTGCATGTTTGGCTGGGATTGGGGGCCCAGGCTGCCCGATGCCGGACTGTTCCGGGAGGTATCTGTTCTGTGGGGGCGTAGTGCACGATTGGAACAAGTTTACATAACGCAGGACTGGAGCATGTGCGGAAAAACAGAGCAATCCACAGAGAAGAATGTGAATGATGGAGTGGGAGAGCACGTGGAGACCTCCCGAGACGTGGTTTACATAACATACAATGTGGAGATAGAGGATTTCACGGATGGGGATGCCTATGAACTCAGGACAGCGCTCTACGATGAGACGGGCGCGCTGATTGCGGAAAAGTCCTCGAAGAAAGACGAGGACGGCTGGGACACCATCGCGGTGCAGAATCCGAAACGCTGGTGGCCTCACGGCTACGGAGAGCAGCCCCTTTACCGGGCGGAAGTGACTCTTCTGGATGCGGAGGGCAGTGTGCTGGATATATGGAGCCGCCGTATCGGTCTGCGCACCATGACGATGAACACCGAGAAGGACGAGTGGGGCGAGTGTTTTGCCCACGAGGTCAACGGGGTGAAGATCTTTGCCATGGGAGCCGACTACATTCCCGAGGACAATATCTTATCCCGGGTGACGCCGGAGCGCACCCGCAGGCTTTTGGAGGATGCGGCAGCGGCGAACCACAACTGTATCCGTGTCTGGGGCGGCGGCTATTATCCGGACGACTGGTTTTTTGATATCTGTGATGAGCTGGGTCTGATCGTGTGGCAGGATTTCATGTTTGCCTGCGCTTCCTATGAATTGGATGCTGCCTTTGCCCGCAATATCAGTGCGGAGATCCGCGACAATGTGCGCCGGATCCGTCATCACGCCTGCCTGGGGCTGTGGTGCGGCAACAACGAGATGGAGACCCAGACTTTGGACGAGGCATGGCAGCCTTCCATCAAGCAGAAGTGTGATTATATTAAAATTTTTGAATATATCATTCCGGGGATTTTGGAGGAGGAAGATCCTGCGACATTTTACTGGCCCTCCTCGCCCTCCGCGGGAGGAAATTATGACAATCCCTGGGATGAAAACCGGGGGGATACCCACTATTGGGCGGTGTGGCATGGAAACAAGCCTTTTACGGATTACAGGAATTATTATTTCCGTTATATGTCCGAGTTTGGCTTCCAGTCATTCCCCTGCCTGAAGACGGTGGAGACCTTTACCGCGCCGGAGGATCGCAATATCTTCTCCCGGGTGATGGAGATGCACCAGAGAAATACGGCGGCGAACGGCAAGATCATGAATTATCTTTCGGCTACCTATCTCTATCCCACCACCTTCGAGATGCTTCTGTATGCATCCCAGCTTTTGCAGGCGGACGCGATTCGCTACGGGATCGAGCATTTCAGAAGACATCGCGGACGGTGTATGGGTGCGGTGGTATGGCAGCTAAACGATATCTGGCCTGTGGCGTCCTGGGCGAGTATTGATTATTATGGCCGGTGGAAGGCGCTGCACTATGTCGAAAAGCGGGCCTTTGCGCCGGTGATGATCTCCTGTGAGGAAGTCGGGGAACTTTCTGAGCGGCCTTTTTGTGTCGCCCAGCCGGGACCGATCGAGAAGTCTGCAAGGCTGCATGTGGCAAATGAGACCGTGGAGAACGTGAGCGGGACCGTGAGATGGGCTCTCAGAAAGGCTTCCGGAGAAGTGCTCTCGGACGGTGAGCAGGAGGTAAACGTAGAACCGCTGTCGGGCATATGGCTCTCCAAGCTGGATTTTTCAGAGTATGATGAGCTATCGGTTTACATAAGTTATTCTTTTGAACAGGAGGGAGATGTGGTCTCGGAAAACACCAGCCTGTTTACCGCGCCGAAGCACTTTGCTTTTGCGGACCCGAAACTGACCTGGACAAGAGAGGGGAACACCCTTTTGATCAGCGCCGATGCTTATGCGAAGAGTGTGGAGATCGAGGGCGTGGACGGAGACGTGAGACTGTCGGATAACTTCTTTGACATGAATCCGGGTGTGAAACGGGTGGAGATCCTTACGGGAGACGCAACGGACTTTACCTTGAGGTCGGTGTATCAGATACGGTAGGATATCAGCTTTTTGAATGATGGTTTACATAAGAATACTTTGGCAAAGGCGGAGCATTATATGACACTGAAAGAATTGCCGATCGGCAAAAAGGCAACGATCACGATGGTGGGCGGCGAAGGGGCATTACGGCAGCATTTTTTGGATATGGGCGTGATTCCCGGCACCGATATTGTGTTGATGAAATATGCGCCACTTGGCGATCCTATGGAATTTTTGATTCATGGCTACGAGCTGACATTGCGTTTGGCAGATGCGGAAAAGATCGGCATTGAAAATGTGCGCGATGCCGTACAGGAGGATGCAAAAAGAGAGCGGTCTCCAAAACATATGGAACATCCCGGATTGGGAGAAAGCGGAAAATACCATGAGAGCGCCACGGAAAATCCTCTGCCGGATGGGACAACGCTGACATTTGCACTTGCCGGTAATCAGAATTGCGGGAAGACTACGCTTTTCAATCAGTTGACCGGCTCCAACCAGCACGTTGGTAATTTTCCCGGCGTCACAGTCGACCGGAAGGATGGTGCGATCAAAGGACATGGCAATACATTGATCACGGATCTTCCCGGCATATATTCGATGTCGCCCTATTCCAGCGAGGAAATGGTCACAAGAGAGTTTGTGCTGAGAGAGAAGCCCAAGGGTATTATCAATATTGTGGATGCCTCCAATATGGAGCGAAACCTCTATCTGACGATGCAGCTCATGGAGCTGGATGTGCCGATGGTGCTGGCTTTGAATATGATGGACGAAGTCCGTGGAAACGGCGGCTCCGTGCAGATCAACGAGATGGAGGAGATGCTGGGAATCCCGGTGGTACCCATCTCCGCAGTTAAAAACGAGGGCATTGACGAGCTGGTTGATCACGCCCTTCATGTTGCGAAGTATCAGGAGCCGCCCAGAAGGATTGATTTCTGCGGTGCGAATCAGAAGGGTGGTGCGGTACACAGGTGTCTTCATGCCATTATGCACTTGATAGAAGATCACGCCGAACAGGCGGATATTCCGGTCCGGTTTGCTGCCAGCAAAGTGGCGGAGGGAGACCAGAGCATTTTAGACAGTCTGCATCTGGATCAGAATGAGAGAGAAGGGCTGGAACACATTATTCAGCAGATGGAGACGGAAAGCGGCATGGACCGGGCGGCGGCCATTGCGGATATGCGCTTTTCCTTTATTCAGGAGGTGTGTGACGCCACTGTCGTGAAGCCCAGAGAGAGCAAAGAACGTGAGCGCAGCGTTAAGATCGATAAAATCCTGACGGGAAAATACACAGCGATACCTGCCTTTATCGGTATCATGGGACTGGTGTTCTGGCTGACGTTTAACGTCATAGGCGCATGGCTTCAGGAAGTGTTGGACATAGGGATCACCTGGCTTTCCGATGTGGTGGATGCGGCTCTTGTGGCGGCAAATGTGAATGAGGTGCTTCATTCCCTCATCATTGACGGTATCTTTAACGGCGTCGGCAGCGTGTTGAGCTTCCTTCCGATTATTGTGACGTTGTTTTTTTTCCTGTCACTGTTGGAAGACAGCGGGTATATCGCCAGGGTTGCCTTTGTGATGGACAAGCTTTTGCGAAAAATCGGTTTGTCGGGGCGCAGTATTGTTCCCATGCTCATTGGCTTTGGCTGCACGGTGCCGGGCGTCATGGCGACACGGACGCTGCCCTCGGAACGGGATCGCAAGATGACCATTTTGCTCACGCCATTCATGAGCTGTACCGCGAAGCTGCCCATTTACGCTTTCTTTACCGCGGCTTTCTTTCCGGAGTACGGCGCCATCGTCATGATCGGTCTGTATGTGCTTGGTATGGTTCTTGCGGTTGTTATGGCACTATTGATGAAAGGAACCATTTTTAAGGGCGAAGCGGTTCCCTTTGTTCTGGAACTGCCCAATTATCGCATGCCGGGCGCAAAGAATGTAGGACATCTTTTGTGGGACAAAGCCAAGGATTTTCTACAAAGAGCCTTTACGGTGATCTTTCTGGCGACGATCCTGATCTGGTTTTTGCAGACCTTTGATTTTGGTCTGAACATTGTGGAGGATTCCCAGAATAGTATGCTGGCTATAGCAGCAGGACTGATCGTTCCGCTTCTTGCCCCGCTGGGGCTAGGGGACTGGCGCATCTCCACCGCACTGATCACCGGTTTCATGGCAAAGGAGAGCGTTGTTTCTACCCTGAATATTTTATACGGTACAACGGACAATCTGATGGCATCCATGATTCCACTGACAGCAGCCAGTCTGCTGGTATTCTGTCTTCTTTATACGCCCTGCGTGGCGGCTGTCGCTTCTGTGAAACGGGAGCTTGGCGGAAAATGGGCTGTCGGTGTTGTGATCTGGCAGTGTGTGATCGCCTGGATAGCGGCATTGATCGTAAGACTGATCGGGATGGCGATGGGATTGGGATAAGGTCGATTGTCATTGCGAAGCCCCCGGCACTGCGCATGCAGCATCGGGGGCTTCTTTTAGGGGAGGATAAGTATTTCTTATCTTTTGACTACTATCATTCTTGCCCGTTTTTGAAGAATTATACATATAAAATTTTACTTTTTTTCTAAAATGGTATATACTTGTCTAAGATTATAGGATAAAGGTGGTACAGTACAATGGCTTTATTACAACAGTGGCGCGATATGGCGTATTCGGAAACGGCGAACAAAGGAGATCTGCAGAGACTCTGGTCCGATTATTTCCAGAAGGAGAAGGAAATTTATGCACAGCTCTTAAAGACACCAACCAAGGCGGTGAAGGGCACAGTCAAGGAGCTGGCAGATAAATACGAAGTGGATCTGATGACTATGGTGGGCTTTCTGGACGGCATCAATGACAGCTTAAAGAAGCCGAATCCCATCGAGGAGATGGAGGAGGACACCAAGGTAAGTCTTGGCTTTGACAAGGAACTGCTCTATAAAAACATGGTAGCGGCAGGCGCGGACTGGCTTTATGAGTTGGAGGAGTGGAACGATATCTTCGATGAGGATACAAGAAAGGCGCTCTACAGGGAGCAGAAGCTTTCTACCACTGTTCATAAGGAGAAGAAGGTTTATCCCAATGATCCCTGTCCCTGCGGCAGCGGCAAGAAATATAAAAAATGCTGCGGTAAGAATGCGTAATATTTGGACATACTTATCATAGAGACAGATTGCAGGACGGCGGAGGTTTTGGGTGGAAAAGCTGGAAAATTCCCGCAAAAAGCAGGCGGTTGAAACATTTTATGAGGGTTATAACTGTGCCCAGTCGGTCTTTGCGACCTACGCGGATCTCTTTGGCATGGACAGAGAGACGGCCCTTCGTATGTCAAGCGCTATGGGCGCGGGCGTGGGCAGGATGCGTGAGATCTGCGGTGCGGTGTCCTCGATGGCTATGCTTGCCGGATTGCAGGATGGTAATGCCGACCCGGAGGATGAGGAAGCTAAGGAGCGTATTTATACGTTGGTGCGCAAGCTGAGCGACCGGTTCCGTCAGGAAAACGGAAGTATTGTGTGCAGGGAGCTTCTGGGGATAGAGCCGGGGGCGCAGGAGAGTGCAAAACCGCAAAAGAGGACGAAGGAGTATTATGAGTCCCGTCCCTGTCCGAAGTTGATCGCCTGTGCGGCTCGGATTATAGAGGAAGAATTGTTATGTAAACCTAAAGCGCCGGGTGAGGCATGAATGTGATAGGAAAAGTAAAATTCACACTTTACATTTTTCATTGCCTGGCATAGAATAAGAATATATTTTTGTACAAAACATTATAAGAAATAATACGTTGACGAGAAGAGTAGGATGTGGAACGTAACAGAGAGAAGCGCCATGTGCTGAAAGCGCTTTTGCAGGAAGCATTTGAAGACCAACTCCGAGTGACCCTAATACGGTCCGTTGACTTACGTTACAGTCGAATGAGAGGTTCCGGTAAGACGCCAGTGCGCACGGAACAAGAGAGGTGGAACCGCGTAAACTTACGTCCTCTGCATTGCCATAGCGGCAGTGCAGGGGATTTTTTTGCGCGTATAAGCAGAGTCAGAAAGCGGCAGAGACAGACGTATGCTTGCATACGAGGCTGTCTGTGACGGTTTCTGACGAGGCGCAAGACGTCCGGGGGACGTCTGCTCTGCGCGGACCGAAGTGGAACGGAGACCGCGAATGAGAAATGCGGAGCATCTCGAATCTGCTTATATGGCAGAATAGAAAGGAAAGGAGAGAAAACTATGACCACAACAGAATTAAAGGAGAGAGCGGCGGAGCTGAAAGAAATGACGGGTGATTTTATGAGAGACGAGATCACATTCACGAAACTGGATTTCTGTCTGCTTGGTGCAGTTTTGCTTCTTGCGGGCATCTGTATTGGGCTTTTGACAGCGCCTTTTACACATGGGATTAGTATCGGCAGTCACAATGGCTGTAATAATGGAAATAACAACGGACACAACGAGAACAGCAGTGTTGGAGCGAGAACGGAATAGAAAAGGAAAGGATGGGATAAAACCATGAAAATTACATTAAAAGACGGTTCCTGTAAAGAATATGCACAGGCGATGAGTATCTACGACATCGCGTTAGACATCTCCGAGGGCCTTGCCCGGATGGCCTGTGCCGGTGAGGTGGACGGAGAGGTGAAAGATCTGCGGACCGTCATTGATGCGGACTGCCAGTTAAATATTTTGACAGCCAACGACCCGGAGGGGCTTAAGGTTGTCAGACATACAACGTCCCATGTATTGGCGGAGGCGGTGAAGCGGCTGTTCCCGGAGGCGAAGGTGACCATCGGTCCTGCCATTGAGGAGGGCTTCTACTATGATTTCGATGCGGCGCCTTTTTCCAGAGAGGATCTGGATAAGCTGGAGGCGGAGATGAAGAAGATCATCAAGGAAGGGCATAAGCTGGAGCGCTTTACCCTGCCCAGAGATGAGGCTGTCAAATATATGGAAGAGAGAAACGAGCCTTACAAGGTGGAGCTGATTCAGGATTTGCCGGAGAATGCGGAAATTTCCTTCTATGATCAGGGCGGCTTTGTGGATCTGTGCGCCGGCCCCCATCTGATGAGCACGAAAAACATCAAGGCTTACAAGCTGATCTCGTCCTCTATGGCTTACTGGCGGGGTGACTCTAACAGAGCCCAGCTGCAGCGTATCTATGGAACGGCCTTTGCCAAGAAGGAAGAGCTGGAGGCTTATCTGGAGCATCTTGAGGACATCAAACGCCGCGATCACAATAAGCTGGGGCGGGAGATGGAGCTTTTCACCACAGTGGATGTGATCGGACAGGGCCTGCCGCTGCTTTTGCCTAAGGGCACCAAGATGGTAATGAAATTACAGCGCTGGATCGAGGATCTGGAGGATAAGGAGTGGGGTTATGTGCGGACGAAGACCCCCCTTATGGCAAAGAGTGACCTTTATAAGATGTCCGGCCACTGGGATCACTACAAGGAAGGCATGTTTGTTCTGGGAGACGAGGAGAAGGACAAAGAGGTGTTCGCCCTGCGTCCTATGACCTGCCCCTTCCAGTATTACTGTTATAAGAATACACAGCACTCTTACCGTGACCTGCCTATCCGTTACGGCGAGACCTCCACACTTTTCAGAAACGAGGACTCTGGCGAGATGCACGGCCTGACCCGTGTGCGCCAGTTCACCATATCCGAGGGACACTTGATCGTGCGCCCGGATCAGATGGTGGAGGAGTTTAAGGGTTGTATCGCTTTGGCAAAACATGTTATGTCAACCTTGGGCGTGATGGAGGATACCACATGGCATCTGTCCAAGTGGGATCCGGAGAATCCGGGGAAATATATCGGTGAGCCGGAGGTCTGGAACGAGACGGAAGCGCATATTCGGGATATCCTGACGGAGCTTCATATTCCCTTTACCGAGGATGTGGGTGAGGCCGCTTTCTACGGGCCGAAGGTGGATATCAATGCAAAGAACGTCTACGGCAAAGATGACACTATGATCACCATCCAGTGGGATGCGCTGCTGGCAGAACAGTTTGACATGTACTTTATCGACGCAAACGGCGACCGCGTTCGTCCTTACATCATTCACAGGACTTCTCTGGGATGCTATGAGAGAACGCTGGCATGGCTGATTGAGAAATATGCGGGTAAGTTCCCTACATGGCTGTGTCCTGAGCAGGTTCGTGTGCTGCCTATCTCCGAGAAGTATGAGGAGTATGCGGAAGAGGTCAGAAAAGAGCTTGCGAGAAACGATGTGGATGTGACGGTGGATAACCGCTCCGAGAAGATCGGCTTTAAGATCAGAGAGGCTCGTCTGAACAAGGTGCCCTACATGCTGGTGGTAGGCGCCCAGGAAGCGGAGGATAAGACCGTGTCTGTCAGAAGCCGTTACGCGGGAGACGAGGGCGTAAAACCGCTTGGCGACTTTATTGACCAGATCTGTAAGGAGATCCGTACAAAGGAGATCCGCAAGGAAGAGGTCGTAGAGGGACAAAAGTAATCGGTAGGATCGGAATCCGGACAGCAAAGGAAAGAATGAATGATACGGGAACGTAAAATCTCCGGCAGGGAGATCATAGGATGGCTGCTTATCTGCCTGAGCACAGGGATGCTTGGCAGGAGCATCCTCCTGTGTTTTAGTCAGGATATCTGGTATGATGAGCTTTTTACCGTGAGCATGGCAGAACATTCTTACGGGGAGCTGGTTCGTTTTACAGCGGCAGACGTACATCCGCCGCTGTATTATATCATTGTCAAATTTTTTGCAGAGTTATGTAAACTATTAATGCCGGGAACCGGAACGGTGATCCCGGCAAAGCTGGTATCTACGCTGCCCTTTTTATTGCTGCTGCTATACAGCGTGACATGGATCCGGAAACGGTGGGGTATCTTTACGGGGGGATTGTTTCTCTTCTGTGTGACGGCCATGCCTCAGCTTCCGGCCTACACGGTGGAGGTGCGGATGTATGGCTGGGCGCTTCTTTTCGTGACGGCGGCCTTTTGGCACGCCCAAGGATGCCTGACGGAAAATAGGCGGTATCTTCACGGCGCGGCCTTTGTGCTGTATAGTCTGGCGGCAGCCTACACCCAATATTTTGCCGCTGTGGCAGTGGGGATGGTCTACCTGTATTTGCTTATTATGTTTCTGTGTCGGGACAGGAGCCGCCTGCGGGAGTGGTTCTGTTATGTGGCGATCTCTGTCGTCTGCTATGTGCCCTGGCTTTTTGCGCTGGCGGGACAGATCAGCGCAGTCCGTGAGAATTACTGGATTCTGCCGCTTAGCTGGCGGTCTCTGGGAGGCTGTGTCAAGTTCCTGATGAAGCCGGCCTTCACGAATGATGTGTTGAATACGGTGCTGGCGGTGGTGTTGTTTGCGGCGTATGTGGTAGTGGTAGGATATCCTGTGCTTTCCGCATTTATGTCGAAAAATAAAATAAAAGAGAAAAAACTCTACCGTAATGGCAGACAAGAAAGAGGTGGTTTTTCACAGGGCGGTACAGACAGCGGAGAGCATGCGGCCGAAGTGAATCAGATTACGTATATGATTGCTGGCGTGGGCGTCTTGGCAGGGCTGGTGGCATTTGGCTTCGCGGCGTCGATTCTGATCCGTCCCATCTTTGTATACCGCTATATGATTCCTGCGCTGGGCTGCTTCTGGTTCAGCTTTGCGTTGGGAATGGATGGAATTTTATGTAAACCAAAATACCAAGAGCAGACTGAAGATGTGTTATGTAAACCGGAAGACCGGGCAGAGATGAAGGGAAAATTATGTAAACTAAAAACCGCCTTGGCACTTTCCCTTATTGCTTTCATTATCGCAGTCGGCCTGCGGGATTTCCGTGCTTTTCGCGGCGAGGAAGAGTATAAGATCGTCTCCATGAGAGAGACGGAGACAGCGCTTTCCCTGATCGCTCCGGAAGATACGGTCATCTATAATTTTGATCAGGTGCAGGCAGTGACGGCTTACTATCTGCCTGAGAGCACAGAGCGTTTTTTGTGGGGCGGGAGTGCGGAATCTCTGATCCAGGAGATGATTGGACCCTGTGGCACGCTGGAGAATGTGGATGAAATCAGCGAACTGGCGGGTAAAGAAGGAAACCTCTGGTTTATCGGCAGCTTCAACAGCCGGGATGCCATTGTGGAGGAATGGCGGGAAGCGGGTCTTTCTGTGGAGGAAGTGGGAAGCTTTCTGTTGGAGCGCTACTGGTTTAATCTGTATAAAATTTCATAAGTCCGGACATAATATTCCATGATAAATATCAATAACGGCAAACGTGGAAAGGTGGGGTATTATGGCGGAATTAAAATGTGGTGTGACTAACTGCAGCTACAATCAGGAGGATTGCTGTTGTAAAGGAGATATCATGGTGGGAGGCAGCCGAGCCTGTGATTGTGAGGACACCTGTTGTGAGAGCTTTTCCAGGAGGCGGGACGGCGCCTATGTGAGTTCTCTGGATCACCCCTGCAGGACGATAAGCATTGACTGTGAGGCGGAGAAATGTAAGTATAATGCAAACTATAAATGCCATGCAGAACATGTGGACATCCGAGGCGGAGGTGCCTGCGACTGCAAACAGACCCAGTGTGCGACCTTTAGAGAAGGGTAAGGCGGGAATTGGTAATTGCCAGTTTCTGATTTTTATATTACAATAGGAATATGTGTTGGACGCAGGCCGTTTGGCTTGCGTCTTTAGATATATCGAAAAATGAGAGAAAGGCAGCCCGAAGTATGAAGAGAAAGACAGTGGGTGGTCTCCTGTTGGCCTGTTCCCTCCTGATCGCAGGCTGTGGCGGGGAGACAGCAGTACATACCAGCGCAGAGGCGCAAAGCAGTGAAGATATTTCCGATGCGGTGCAGGACGGCGAGGCTGAGATACAGGACGACGGGAATGCAGGGCCGGAAGAGGAAGACGATGACGAGTCTGCACAGATGAGTGGACATGAGGCGGCGGCAGTAGAAGGCAACTTTATGGCGCCTGTGGAGATGGATGAGACGCTCAGAGAGCAGCTGACGGAGGAGATGCTGGAAGAAAATGAGATGGATGTGTCGATAGTGGAGAATGCGCCCGTGACCAAGGGATGCAGCTTCACACTGCCGGAAGCCTTCGCGGAATCAGAGGACATCGAAGGAATGTATGTGACGAAACGCTATCCCATTGACGCTTCCACGATCTATTATGTGGCGTTAGGCAGGGATGTGGCGCTGCAGCTGATGACGGAGGAGAATTTTAAGGCGCAGACGGAGGAGAATTTCCGCAAAGAATATGGAGAGGATATTGAGGTGACGATCGACAGCTTCGAAAGAATACAGATAGACGGCTGTCCGGCTTTCCGTATTCTGTGCCATTATCAGGTGGGAGACACTGAGATATCCCAACTGGAGTATGCGATCAATGCGGATAAGAGCTATGTGATCACCTATTCCCAGACATCAGATTACGACCGGATGGAAGAATATGAGGCCAGCGCAGAGACGATCCGGCTGGAATTTTAGAATTGACATGAAACCCGGTAAATTATAAAATGATAGAGACTCGACCACACTTGAACATAAAGGAGGATTTTGACATGAAGAAATTTTTAGCTTTGAGCTTTGCAGCAGCACTCACCTTCTCTACCGCTGTATGTGCAGCAGAGACCGTAGTACCGGAGAAGGATTTTGACATTCTTGACGAGCTGGCTATAGATGCCGAGAAGTCTCTTCCGGAGTACACTTCTAATGCAGTAGCAGTGATGGACGGTGTATATGATCTTGCAGTGGTTGCTTCCGGCAGCAACATGGTTACCGAGGGCAAAGAGACCAACGCTACCTGTATTGTAGATAAGGTAGATGTGGCTGCTATCAGATATGCACAGCAGAAGGCAGCTCAGGTGGGCGGCAATATGCTGACAGTAGTAAACCTTTCCGCTCCCGGCGTGAACCTTGTAGACGCGCAGGTTACACTCGCTGTTGAGGGTGTTAATGCCGGCGATGCAGTTTCCGTTTACAAGTGCGTTAAAGGTGAGTGGGAAGCAGTTAACGTTGCGGCAGTAGCTGACGGCGCTGTTACCATTGCTTTTGATTTCCAGGGTATCTACACACTCATCAAATAATTAGACATCAGATTATAAACATAACAGAAATGACAAGTGTGGAAAAACAGGCTGTTCCTTGGGGAGCAGTCTGTTTTTGCTAAGTATATAAGAAGGTAGTTTTTCCTTTTTTTGGAAAAGGCTATTGACATTAGATAAGCTAAATTTTAAAATCATACATGGGATAAAAATATCCCGGAGCTTATAAGAATATTGGCACATTTGTGCTGATATAGACCACACTTGAACATAAAGGAGGATTTTAGGAAATGAAAAAATTTTTAGCATTAGGCTTCGCTTTAGCGCTTACTTTCTCTACAACTGTATGTGCAGCAGAGACTGTAGTACCGGAGAAGGATTTTGACATTCTTGACGAGTTGTCTGTAGACACTGAGAAGGCTCTTCCCGAGTATACTTCCAATGCAGTAGCAGTGATGGACGGCGTGGAGAAGGTTGCAGTGTCTGCTTCCGCAAGCAACATGGTTACCGAGGGCAAAGAGACCAACGCTACCTGTGTTGTAGATAAGGTAGATGTGACAGCAATCAGATATGCACAGCAGAAGGCAGCTCAGGTGGGCGGCAATATGTTGACAGTAGTAAACCTTTCCGCTCCCGGCGTGAATCTTTTAGACGCTCAGGTTACACTCGCTGTTGATGGCGTTAATGCCGGCGATGCAGTTTCCGTTTACAAGTGCGTTAAGGGTGAGTGGGAAGCAGTTAACGTTGCAGCAGTAGCTGACGGTGCTGTTACCATCGCTTTTGATTTCCAGGGTATCTACACAATCATTAAATAATTATACTAAAACAGAGTTAGCTTAAAAAATACTATTAATGACAAGTGTGGACAAACAGGCCGGTCTTTCGAGAACGGTCTGTTTTTTGTGTTGACATTGCCCGTATCCTGTGATATAGTATCATCTGTGTGAAAGCACTGACAACCAAGCAGAGTATCCGCTCTCACCTTGCAACGATCGGGTTCGCAAGCGTTCATAGCCTTATTTCACTGCCGAGGGGGCAGTGCGTGGGTGTTTATGATCGAGTGGATAGCAGGGCTGTCCGCTTTTTAATTTGTTTTCTTTATGGAGGGTAGAAAGATTAGCGATTTATTTATCAATGAGCAGATCAGAGACAGAGAAGTACGAGTGATCGGTGAGGATGGAGAACAGCTCGGTGTCATGCCGACGAAAGAGGCCCTGAAGCTTGCGGAGGAGGCCGGTGTGGATCTGGTTAAGATCGCACCTACAGCCAAGCCGCCGGTCTGTAAGATCGTGGATTACGGAAAATTCAAGTACGAGCAGGCCAGAAAAGACAAGGAAGCCAAGAAGAAACAGAAGATAGTGGAGATCAAGGAGATTCGTCTTTCTCCTAATATCGACACCAACGATTTGAATACGAAGGTGAATGCTGCCAGAAAATTCATCACTAAGGGAGACCGGGTGAAGGTAACGCTTCGTTTCCGTGGCCGTGAGATGGCGCACATGAACACCAGCAAGCATATTTTAGACGATTTTGCCGAGGCGCTTTCCGATATTGCGGTGATGGATAAAGCGCCCAAGGTAGAGGGTAGAAGTATGACTATGTTTTTAGCTGAGAAGCGATAGCTTCAGAGAAGAGATATCTTCCGAGAAAGTGGTAATTTCTCAGTTAAATATAAATGATATCCAAATAAGATATCTTGTTACAGGAATAAAAATACAGGAGGAATAGTAAAATGCCGAAAATGAAAACCAGCAGAGCTGCTGCAAAACGTTTCAAGGTGACCGGAACGGGTAAGTTAAAGAGAAATAAAGCGTACAAGCGCCATATCTTAACCAAGAAAACAACCAAGAATAAGAGAAATCTCAGAAAGCCTGCGATGACAGACGCTACGAACGTTAAGAATATGAAGAAGATCTTACCTTATCTGTAAGAGGAGCGGCGCAGACAAAGAGATTGTAAAGTTTAGGAGGAAAAAGACATGGCAAGAATAAAGGGCGGTATGAACGCCAAAAAGAAGCATAACAGAGTTTTAAAGCTCGCGAAGGGTTACAGAGGCGCGAGATCTAAGCAGTATAGAGTGGCAAAGCAGTCCGTAATGCGGGCGCTGGCGTCTTCTTATGCCGGCAGAAAAGAGAGAAAGCGTCAGTTCAGACAGCTCTGGATCGCTCGTATCAATGCGGCGGCAAGAATGAATGGTCTGTCTTACAGCAGATTCATGTACGGCTTAAAGAATGCAGGCGTGGACATGAACAGAAAGATGCTGGCAGAGATGGCAGTCAATGATGCGGCAGGCTTCACTACCTTGGCAGAGCTTGCAAAGGCAAATTTAAAATAACATTGCCGAAGCGGATCATATGAGAGAATGTAAGAGACATGGTGAAAAAGCCGTGTCTCTTTTTGCGCGCATAAGCAGAGTCAGAAGATGGCAGAGACAGGATACATGCTTGCATGTAAGACTGTCTCTGTCGGCTTATGACGAGCAACGCGAATGAGAGATGCGAAGCATCTCGAATCTGCTTATGCGCATAAGCATCTTGACATATATAGACTATCTATATATACTGACAATAGAGTATATAGATAATCTATATATAAAAGAAGGGAGATATTGAAATGGCAATAGATAAAGCTTTGATTTCGGGAAGCACTTCCATGCTCTTACTGCGTCTGTTGGAGGACAAGGATATGTATGGTTATGAGATGATTGAAACTCTCCAAAAGAAATCCAACAACATATTTATGCTGAAAGCAGGGACGCTCTATCCGCTGCTTCATTCGTTGGAGGGGAAGAATTATCTGACTTCCTATGAGAGTGAGGTAAACGGAAAACAGCGCAAGTATTACAGTATTACGAAAGAGGGACGGAAATATTTGAAATCCAGAAAAGAAGAGTGGCAGGAGTACCAGACTGCCGTACTGAATGTACTTTGGGAGGCGATGGCGTGATGGAGGAGTTTATCAAGAGTGTTACGGATCAGATCAGGTGCGTCAGAGCAAGGGCTGGTGTTGCGAAAGAGCTGTTCGATCATATTGAGGATCAGGCGGCAGCCTATGAAGAAGAGGGGGAGCTTCATGAAGAAGCAGTAAGAAGAGCGGTGCGGGAGATGGGGGACCCGGTAGAAGTCGGTGTGGAACTGGACAGGATACACAGACCGCAGACAGATTTTAAGATGATCGGGATGGCCTTTGCATTCAGTGCTGCGGGATTCTTTGTGCTATGTGGAGTGAATGGTCTGACGCATTATCCGGAATATTTGATCAAACAGTGTTTGGTGGTGTTTTTGTCTTTTGGCGTGATGGCCGGCATGTATTTTCTTGATTATAGTTTTGTGGGGCGGTATGCTTACGGGATCTATGTGCTTGTAACGATAGTCACATTTATTGGCAGTATGTATGCAGCGAGAGGCGGAATGGTTCCCAGAACGTTTATGCTTTCCTATCTCTATGTTCCGGTTTATGCGGGAATACTGTACAGGTTGAGAGGAGGGGCATACGGTGCGCTCGTCTGGGGTATCGTGATACAGATGGTCAATGCGGTTTTCGTGCTGACTTTTTCGAGTACGCTGTATACGACATTAAATGTCTATATGATATGTGCGGTATTGCTTATCCTGGCAATCCGGAAGAGATGGTTTGCTGTTGACAGGAAGAAGGCGGCTTTCATAGTCATAGGTGCACTGTTTGGATTACCGACAGTTCTGCTTATCGGCAGGGGGGTGCTTTTCGGCGCGGCATACGGGTTTCAGACAATGCGCTTGCAGGCGTGGTTACATCCTGAGAAATATGCGGAGGGAGCAGGATATTTGTATCAGTTTATCAGGCAGGAATTGAGCTCGGCGAAATTCATCGGCCCATCCGACAGCATATTTGTTAAGAAGGAGGGAGTCACACAGGGTGCAAAGGCCTGGCTCATAGGAGCTCCGATACCATATCCCACGGAACCTTTCGTTTTGCTGCAGCTGATCTGTAACTACGGAATATTGGCGGGGCTGGCTATGGTTGCGGCATTTTCGGCAGTGGTCATACGGGCTTTTTGTATTGTGAAAAACCAGAAAAACCAATTGGGCTTCATGATATCCGCAGCCTGCTTTATGGTATTTCTGATCAACTGTTTGGAAGGGGTTTTGATCAACACCGGATATTGTCTTGTGAACAGTATGCAGCTTCCGTTTGTATCTGACGGCGTCTGCACGGCAATAACCTATGCCATACTGATCGGGCTGCTGCTCACTGTGCATCGCAATGAGAGGATCATTACGGATGAGACGATACGTCGTCCGGCATGGAGATTAAGTATCAAATGGGAGAAACGGTAGACAAATTTATGTCGTAAAATATGAAAATCATGGTAAAATATATTTTATAGATAGGAACCATAGAATGGGGACAGTTTGGAGGAAGATGGCATGAGAGTGTTGGAAGGATTAGAACCACAGAGTGTATTTCATTTTTTTGAGCAGCTATGCGGGATTCCGCATGGTTCCGGCAATGTAAAGCAGATCAGTGATCATTTGAAAAAATTTGCTGAAGAAAGGGCGCTTTTTTGCAGACAGGACGCTCTGGGAAATATTGTTATCATCAGGGAGGCTTCGCCGGAACGTGAGCAGGAAGAACCCTATATCCTGCAGGCACATATGGATATGGTGGCGGTGACAGCGCAAGGCAGTCGGATCGATATGAAAAAGGAACCTCTCAGACTGCGGGTTGAGGGCGATAAGATTTATGCAGAGGAGACCAGTTTGGGCGGTGATGACGGAATCGGAGTGGCTTATTGTCTGGCGCTTCTGGATGCCGGAGATCTGTCTCTGCCTCGGCTGGAAGTTATCCTGACGGTGGACGAGGAGATCGGTATGGAAGGCGCTACCGGGATCGATCTCTCCATGCTGCGCGGAAGACGCATGATCAATCTGGATCAGGAGGAAGAGGGTATCTTTATCACCAGCTGCGCCGGTGGCGCCAGGGTAGATGTGACTATTCCCATGGAGCAGGATCCGGAGAGCGCAGACAAGCTTGTGGAAATTAGGGTTACGGGACTTCTGGGCGGTCACTCCGGGATAGAGATCGACAAGGGCCGTGGGAATGCAAACTACTTGTTGGGGCAAGTCCTGCAGGCTGTGGGCGAGCGCTGCCGGATTCGTCTCGCAGGCATGAACGGCGGTATGGCGGATAATGCGATTCCTCGGGAGGCTTCTGCGGTGCTTGCGGTGGAAGCGGCGGATCTGCCGGTGGTGGAGTCTGTGATTAAGGAGCAGGAGGAAAAGATCAGAGAGCAGATGACGGCGGAGGAAAAACAGGCACAGGTTGTCTGCCGCCGGCTCACAGAGGGAGAGAGTTCCATCGTTATGACAGAAGAATCCACGAAAAAGGCGCTTGCCTGTCTGATGGAGCTTCCCAACGGTGTGGCTGCCATGAGTAAAGACGTGGAGGGATTGGTGGAGACATCCCTGAATCTGGGGATTCTTGCCTTGGAGGAAGAAGGACTGCATTTGCAGTATGCGGTCAGAAGCTCGGTGGATCAGGAGAAGGAAATCCTGTGCGGTCAGATGCGGGACATTGCCGGGAAGTCGGGCGCGACGGTGTCTGTCAGGAATCCTTATCCCGGCTGGGCTTACCGGAAGGATTCGCCGCTGCGCGAAAAGATGGTGCAGATTTATGAAGATATGTATGGCAAGCCCCCTGTGCTGCAGGCGATCCATGCGGGGCTGGAATGTGGGATCCTGGCGGGAAAACTCCCCGGGCTTGACTGTGTTTCTATCGGCCCTGATCTTTTTGATGTGCACACGGCGCAGGAGAGCATGAGCATTGCTTCCGTGAAGAGAGTCTGGGAATACCTGCTTGCTGTTTTGACTCAGACAGTCTGTTAAATTTTTGTCATATATTGACAGGGAGTGGATAAAAGGGGTAGAGTATATCTAGGGTAGTGGGTAAATAATGTATGGCAGGGTGAAAAGGGATATGAAAGACACATTGACAGGACTGGATTCCTACGAAATCTTTTTGCAAAAACTGGAAAAGGAAATGCAAGAGATCGGTGATGATCGTATTGTGATCGTGTACACAGATATTAAGCATTTTAAGTATATCAACGATACTTATGGCTATAAGGTGGGTGACAAGCTCTTAAAAGAATTCGTGAATCAGTTCATGAAAGCGAGTGAAAACCTTATCTGTGCAGCCAGAGTCTATTCGGACAATTTTGTGACGGCCAGCAGACTTACCAATGATGGCTTGAGTAACGAAGAATTTCGCAATTTGATCGATCAGATCAATAAGGATCGTGAACGGGAATTTCGGGAGAAATACTTAAACAGCCGGCTGCAGTTTTGTACGGGGATCAGTATTACGGATAAGAACAGCCGAAGTCTGGAGGCAGAGACCGCAGTTTCCAATGCCAATCTGGCCAGAAAAGTGGCTAAAGAAATGGAAAATGACTGCTGTGTGCTGTTTGACCAGAGCATGATGGAAGGAATTAGGCGAGAGGTGGAGATCACGTCCTGTATTCCCAAGGCGCTGGAACATAAGGAGTTTCAGGTTTATTTTCAGCCTAAGATGGAGACGGATACGATGGAGCTGATCGGTGCGGAGGCGTTGGTGCGCTGGCAGAAACCCGATGGTGAATTTGTTTATCCGGATGAGTTTATTCCCCTGATCGAGCGCAGCGGTCAGATCGTGGATGTGGATTACTATGTTTACAGAGAGGTTTTCCGCTTTCTGGCGGAGCGGATCAAGGCCGGCAAAAAGGTAGTGCCGATTTCTTTGAATGTGTCCAGAATGCACTTGAATAAGATGCATATCTTAAAGTATGTCAAGGAGCTTTTGGAGGAGTTTCAGATTCCCTGTTCTTTGGTGGAATTTGAGCTGACAGAGAGCATTTATCTGGAAAATACGGAGCGTGCGCTGGAATTGGTGGAAGGTTTACATAAAATGGGAATCAAGGTTTCCATGGATGATTTCGGTTCCGGATATTCTTCCCTGAATTTGCTCAGCAAACTGCCCATCGACATTATCAAGCTGGATAGAGTGTTCTTGAAAGAAGGGGAAATGCAGGAGAGTGACCGGGTCATTATTTCCTGTGTGGTAGATATGGCAAACAGATTAAAGATCGCATCCCTGTGTGAAGGTGTGGAGACATTGGAGCAGAGCAACTACCTGAAAGAGGTGGGATGTCAGATGCAGCAGGGATTTTATTTCTCACGGCCCATTCCGCAGGAGATGTTTGAGAGCTTTATTGATACGAGTTCGAAAACGGTAATGCAAACATAAGAACGCTATAAAAAGTTTGTGAATAAGTCTTGCATTTCGTAGGGAAATTCGTTATAATAGTAAAGGTTTTTCGGGGTGTGGCTCAGGTGGTAGAGCGCTACTTTAGGGAAGTAGAGGCCGCAAGTTCAAGTCTTGTCACTCCGATAGAAAAATACCTGATAATCACGGGCTTTCGTGGTTATCAGGATTTTTTCGTTTTAGGGTAATTTATCATTTTGTACCATCTTTTATCAACTTTTATCATCCTGGTTGTGGTACAAATTGTGGTACAAATTAGGGTACAAATTCCTTTAGAGACTAAGCAGGAGGAATGAGTATGGCAGGGAAAAGAAAAAATGGCGAAGGCACATGGGGTAAAAAGAAGATACATGGAGATGAGTATTTCTTTTATCGCAATGCAGATGGAAGGTATTTTTATGGGAGAACAGAAAAGGAAGTAAAAGCTAAGATTAAGGAATAGAAGCAACGACATATCAGTCGTATCTGGACGCCGTTAATGCAAGGCTGATCAACTATAAGGCATACGATCTGGCGAATGTCCGGCTGAAAGACCTAAGGGACAAGATGTTTCAGGACTATCTCGATTCCCTTGCGAAGAGATATTCGCTGAACAGTATCAAGAAGGTATGGGGGCTGATCAAAACCTGCGTCCGGTATGCTGAGGCGAAGAAAGATATAGAGCCTTTGTACTTAGAAGTGACGGTAAAAACGCCATCGGAGGCAAATGTAGCGGTCAAGAAGAAGGAGATAAAGATCCCTTCGGCAGATGAAGTCCAGTTGATATATGAGGAGGCGATGAGCGCCTGCGCTAACGGGGCGAAGAAGTATGGGAATGCCGCCTATGTGATCACCCTCATCATGTATACGGGGATGCGGGTGTCTGAGGCGATAGGGCTGCAATGGAAAGATGTGGATTTAGAGCGGAGAGAGATTGCAATCAATCAGTCCCTTGCCATGATCCGCGAAGAGAAAGAGGAGGGAGCTTCCTACAGCTATAAAGTCAAGGCAGCCAAGACAAAAGACAGCAGGCGCAAGATCGTCCTGCCGGATAAGGCGTTGGAAGCGCTCCTCTATTTCAGGCAGTATTATACGAACGAAGAGGATTTTGTATGTGTGAATGCAAAAAACCGGAATCATTATACCAGACGACAGATCGAGCGGTCGATGGATAGGATCGTGAATAATTCCCGGTGCCGGACAAAAGATTATACGCCCCACTCCCTGCGGCATGGATATGGATCGATCCTCCTGTCGATGGGGACGGATATCAAGATCGTATCGGAACTGCTGGGACACAGTGATGTATCGTTTACCTATAACGTGTATATCGGGATTTTTGACAGAGATAAGCATGATGCGGTTATGAAATTAAATCAGATTTGATGTGCATGGTTGGATAAATGCCGATTTTCGTAAGGAACAGATTGAAAAATCGGCGTTTATCCCATAAAATATAAAGAAAGATGGTGAACTAATGATAGGAGAGGAGCAAAAGCAGGATCTCAGAACAGTCGAACAGATCATTGATGATATGAGCCTGTTTGACGATGACCTGATGTCGATGGTCTTTGACAAAAATAAAGAAGCGGCAGAACTTCTGTTAAGGATCATACTGAAACAGGACGATATCCAGGTGGAAAGCGTTGTGGGGCAGCGCGAATTTAAGAGTCCTGTGGTGGGAGGCCGGGATATCCGCTTGGATATCTGGGCGAAAGACGGTACGGGGAAGCACTACAACGTGGAGGTTCAACAGAGGCCGGAAGGGGCGCATATCCGGAGGGCCAGATTCAACAGCAGCATGATGGACTCCCGGATGCTTAAGGAAGGTCAGGATTTCTCAGAACTGCAGGATTCCTATATGATATTTATCACCAGGACGGATATATTCGGACAGGGGATACCGGTCTACACGATAAACCGCCGTTTTGAAGGGTCGAATGAGTTATTTGATGATGGATCGCATATCATATATGTCAACGGGGCTTACAAGGGCGATGATGCGATAGGAAATCTGATACATGATTTTTCCTGTAAAGACGCGAGCGATATGTATTACCCGGAGCTGGCGAAGGGTATGAAGCATTTCAAGGAAGAGGGAGGTCGGAAGTATATGTGTGAGGCGGTACAAAATTACGCGGAAAAGTATGCGGAGCAAAAGGCTGAAATTGCAAGGCTGAACGGCCTGTTGGATGCTGTGAAAAACTTAATGGAATCCATGAAGTGGTCTGCGGAACAGGCAATGGCGGCTTTGAAGATATCAGATGCGGATAAGGATGTACTTTTGAAGGAACTGTAGATTCGTTTACAGAATCATAAGAAAAGGTAAATACCGTCCGGTAACAGGTGACGTACTTGTTATCGGGCGGTTTTTATTTGCTAAAAACAGCAGAAGAATTTTAGGGAAATTTTACATCTTTACATCCGAACGTATGTTTGCTAATATAGTCTTACACTCATTGATAGGGGAGGGGGTGACGGGAATGGAAGAGAATATGCAGGCGGGTATTCTGATCGACGGTCCGGTCAACATACCGGTGCAGATGATGACGCTGATCGACAGGGACGGCAGGATGACGCCGTTGTGGTTCCGGCTGGAGATGGAGAATCATGCGGTCCGGATGTGCCGGATCACGCAGGTGGTGTCGAGAGATGAAAAGAGAACGGTCGGGGTGCGTGAAAAGCAGTTTGTCTGTAAGATCAGCATGGGAGAGATCTGCAAGACACTGGATATGCGCTACAACATCGAGACGCAGCGGTGGAGGATCTTCCAATTCCTGTAAGTGTGGGGACCTATGTTTTCCATATCGATGTCAACAGCGCCTTCCTCTCATGGACGGCAGCCTACCGGGTGGGGGTGTCAGGGGAGAAAGAGGATCTCAGGCAGATACCGAGCATTGTGGGCGGTGATCAGGAAAAGCGTCACGGCATCGTCCTTGCAAAGAGTACACCGGCGAAGAAATACGGCATCCAGAGCTTTTATCAAGATACTGAAGGAGTACAGCGACACCGTACTCCAGTACAGCATTGACGAGGCATGGGTCGTGTTTGACGGGTTTGAAAAGCTGTATGGACGAGGGCAGATGGTGAAGCTGGCTTATGAGATCAAAGACAGGATCAGAGAGGAACTCGGCTTTACGGTAAATGTGGGCGTGTCCACAAACTTTCTGCTTTCTAAGACGGCGGGAGATTTCTCCAAACCGGATAAGGTTCACACCCTGTTCCCGGAGGAGGTCGAGAAGAAAATGTGGCCGCTCCCGGTCTCCGATCTGTTCTTTTGTGGCCGTTCAACCGTGGAGAAGCTGCACCGGCTGGGCATACAGATGATAGGGGAACTGGCAAAGGCAGATGAGGGCATGATACGCGCCCATCTGAAAAAGCACGGGCAGACCATTCAGGGCTTTGCCAGGGGCGGCGATCTTGATCAGTGCATGATCGCCCATGAGGCCAACAAGGGCTACGGCAACAGTCTGACGGCACCGGTGGATATCGTGACGGAGGAGTATGCGAAGCACTTACTTCTTTCTCTGAGTGAGACGGTGGGGGCAAGGCTTCGGGCCGACGATGTGATGGTCAGTCTGGTCAGTGTCCATCTGACAACCTGTGAATTTAGCCGCATGAATAAGCAGATGCAGTTAGACTCCCCACCAATATCACAGAGGAGATCTATGAGGCGGCCTGTCTGATACTGAGCCGGCTGTGGGATAAGAAAACGCCCATCCGGCAGATCGGCGTCCATACGTCAAAGGTACAGGAGAACGCCGCCAGACAGTACAGCATTTTTGATCTGGAAAAGAGCGACAAGCTGGAGAAACTGGATAAGGCGGTTGATCGGCTTCGTGAAAAGTATGGGGAGGATGCCGTCTTTCGCGCCAGCTTTTTGAAGAGCAACGTAGGCCACATGAGCGGCGGTCTGGATAAAGAGAGAAGAAGTGGGGTTACACTAGGAATAGACGTTGAAAACGAAAAGGTCAAAGGGCGGTAAGGGCAGAAAGTCGTATAGGAAGGGAAACTATGTGCGGAAGATTTTATATCGATGACGAGACGGCGCGGGAGATTGAAAAGATCGCCAGAAAGATAGATCAGAAGAATGCAAAAACAGGGGACGTGCATCCATCGGAGCCAGCCCTTGTCCTGCGGGCGGATAGTGACAGCATGGTGGCGGAAGTGCTAAAATGGGGTTATGAGGCGGCGCGGAAGAATACGCTGATCTTTAACGCAAGGAGCGAGACGGTGGGGGAGAAGCCGATGTTCCGCCATGACTATGAGACGCACCGCTGCCTGATCCCGGCATCGAAGTTTTATGAGTGGAAACGTATCGGGGAGAAGAAAAAGGAGAAGTATGAGTTTTCCGCGCCGGGAGAGATTCTGTATCTGGCGGGAATCTACCATAAAGACCCAGAGGGTGACCGCTTCACCATCCTCACCAGAGAAGCGGAGGGGTGTATGACCGGAATACACCACCGTATGCCGCTCATCCTGCACAAAGAGGAGAGAGAAGCTTGGCTGTTTTCATTAACGGAGGCAGAGAAACTGTTGGAAGTACACTTCGCGGAACTGCAGAGGCAGAAGAGTGAGGCGGACGGGTATCGGCAGATGAGTTTGTTTTGAAGGCCGTAGGAATCAACAAACGATAAATGAGAGGCAGATCGTATGCAGATAAAGATAGCTAAGATTGAAAGAAACATCGTCACCTGCGAGATATTAAACGGAGACGGGGGAAGGATTGACATTGCCCGCCGATGGTTTGCGGAGGATGCTGCGGTAGGGGATCAGATGGAGATAGATCTTGAGAAAAAGAGGGAGTAAAGGGGAACATTCGATCTTCTTTCACTCTTCTTCAACAGCCCAATAAGTATCTGAACTTATGGGAGTCAATCCATCCTCATCTTCTGGGAGTCAATCCATCCTCATCTTCTGGGATCTCCTCTGATTCATCATAATAAAGATCCTGATGGCTTAAAACGCCGCTCTGATACTAATCCCAAAATGCAGACACAAATGGCAATAATCGCAGCTAAGACACTTTTTTCATATCGTATTTACCTTACCTCTTTCCTGTATACCTGCGATTTAATATGGCGAGTGTATCATTGGAGGGCAGGGGTGTCAAGTAAAGGAGTGGGAAGAAAGGTACACAGGGGAGCGGTGTGCCTGTGATCTGTGCGGGAACTGTTTGATAAGAGAAAAGCAACAGAGCGGTCCCGTTGACGAGGCGGAGGGGTATCGGTATAATGAGAGGAATGAAGAGATACTTAGCTTTAGCTGGAGTGGGTGAAATGTTGAAACTTATAGCAGAAATTATAAATGAATGGGATCCCATTGGGTTCTTTCCAATGGCTCCGGAAGATGAATACAGCATCGAAATAAAAAGAATATATGAACAGGTTTCTTTGACTCAAAATCTTCAGATCCCCATATTAGCAGAGATGATAAATAGGATATTTGTGGAAGCATTCGGGGAAGATGTCTATCATCAAAATATGGAACAATGTATGCTGGCTGCTGAGAAAATATTAAAAAAGGAAGCATAGTGACAGCATAGCAACTCTTATAAATAGGCGTCTGCCTTGCTGGTGATGCATTAGCAGAGTATATAAGAGGTGTAAGATGAAAATGTGGAGAGATGGCAACCATAAAATAGAAGAATTATATAACAATTTGCAAGGAATCAAAAAATTCCCTACAATATGCCCATATGCAAAAAGGATGCCGCACACATATATATGCACATTTATGAAGAAAGGACGAGAAGGGGCGGGCTATGGATTTGGTGTAGTGAATGCCATACATTTTCTCACGGTTCAATCTATGTACCAGAATATTGGAGAAACTGTCCATTGGTGGAAAAAGAGAAACTATGTGCTGTACCAGATTATTTAAATGAACTAAAAGAAGTGCTTGATGCACATATGGAGAATATTCTTTGCTGATATACTTAAAATTTTCTCATATTTTTCAATTCCTGCTTAAAGATTTGATAATAGTATTAAGATTGTTTTCTTTATCCAAGAAGGTAAGGAGCAAAAATGAAAGGGATAGTAATAGAAAAGGGAGAAAAATACTTTACTCATCTTAAAAAACTATGGATCTGGGGAGTATTTTCCGCGTTTCCTAAAGATATTTCCGAAGAGAAAGTTCTGGAATATGCATTACCGGAGGCCGATGGAAATGTGGAGATCTGGCAGAATCCGGTGAGTATTCAACATCCGCTTGCAGAAATAGAGATCATTGCGTGGGACAGTTCAGCGACTGTTTTTATCAGTAAAAAGGATAGTATTGTTGACTTGCTGCGAGAAAAGAATGAATCTGCAGTGGATTTAGAAGAATACAATGCATCCGGTTGATGGTATGGTAGATAATAGAATGGTGCCAAATTTGATCTTAGGGGCACGGTATTGAGGATGATAGTAAAGGGAAAATGTATCGTAGGTTAAAGGAAAAAGAACTACAGTGGATTGATAAATTGATGGATGTTGAGTTTCAAGGCAGAGACATTTTACTTCAACAGCTTTCAAAAGCAAAGATTATTTATAAGCGGGAGTATGCTTTTATTTCAATAAAATTTAAAGTAGAAGGCGAAATCGAACCTTACCCATATCATGTGAGAGTGCCCGTAGAAATGAGAGCTTTTCAACAGTCATCGGCACCGATCCTATTCTTGTTACATATTGTTGACGGCATGATAGATGAGTTAGAGATTCTTACGGCAGATTCAACACAAATAGACACAGACCATATAGGATTAGAAAGAGTTGAATACGAAATAAATCAAGAAGTTAATATAAAAAAATGAGCGTGATGTTGACATTATTACGGAATGGAAACCAACAGTAGAGAAGTAACGGGAGGGAAAATGAGGCAAAGGCACTCAATTATTTTATGGAAAAAAGCAGAAAGAGAAGACAAAAACTTTGAGGAACTTGCAAAAGAAGCTTATGATGTTTTTAATATATTTCAAAACTATCCGCAGGAATTAAGACCACATTATTTAACGGTTAAATCCCTAAAAGATGTGAAGAGATTTGAATGGGATTATGAAAATTTTAGTAGTGAGTTGAAGCAGGGAATAAACCGGGAAGGCGCAACGGTATTTGAAGAGTTAGGATACTCGATCTCATTTTTTTCATCGACGGATGAGGATAATTCGTGCGGCTTTCAAATGAGAGCAGGTAATAAAGTTGAAAAGTTTTATAATACATTTATTGTAAATTTGCCTTTAGCGTTAAATCTTTATGATGAAAAAACAGCAAATATGATAAGAAATATGTTTGAAGAACTTGTACACATTTATCATCCGTTTTGGGGATGTATTTCCAATAAAGCTTTATCCAGAAAGTATGGAAAATATTTAGAAGGGAATTTGCCAACAACCGTACATTGGGTGAATTATTGGTCAGAAGACATTATTAGCACAATAGGTAGGGAAAAGATCCATAGAATAATGAATGAAACTCCTGTCATTTCATTTCAAAATGGCATTCTGATGATTAAAGATACAGCACTTGATTTAGATAAAGAGGATGACATTAGGTATCACGGCGAGTTGGAAAAACAGTTTTTGGATTAACTTAATGAAAGCATGACCATTTGCCGGTCAGTGTATTTTTAACAGGAGATTGTCACAATGGAAAACTGGCGCGAAGTATTTATTGGCAAGATTCCCAAGGCAGTTTATCAAATGCAGCTAATAAATGGTGAGAAGCAAGGGCTGATCATAGAATTGTCGAGTGCTGATGTATGTGTAATGATTAAGTTTGGTATTGTTCAGGCGGTACGGATGATAGACGAGGGAATTGTACAAAGAGGCTTATACGCTGATTCTGAAATAAAACGGTATAAAGAGGACGGTTTCTCGAATGTCATTTATGAAGTGCAGCAAGGTGAATTTGCTAAACAAATTAATCAAGTTTCGGGTGGCTATGGAAAGGCTTTAAATTTAAAACATTATGTGGTGATTACTCAAAATTATAATGTTGATATTGTTACGGAATGGGAGCCGACAGTAGAGGTTTTGCAAAAGTAAACAGGAGAATCATATAAGATTTCATGGAGGAATAGTAATTTGAAAAATTGTCATTGGCCTTATTCCGGCATCGACCAAGAAGAGTTTTTTGTGAAAAACATATCAGTAGAGAAGATTTTGAAGATATTAGTACAATAGGTATGGAAAAAATCCATAAAATAATGAATGAAACTCCTGTCATTTCAAAATGTCATCTTGACGATTAAAGATACGGCGCTTGATTTAGATAAAGAGGATGACGTTAGGTATCACGGCGAGTTGCAAAAACAGTTTTTTTGATAAATCACAATAGTAATATTAGAATTGTGATTTGGCATGAGAGATAAAAATTGAAGATTTGTTAGCTTGTTGTTTTAGATTTTATTTCTTGACAAAAGTTAATTCATAAGATGTGGAGGCATATATGGCAGTATGGCAATTTGATTGTTACATAATACCTAAGAAGAATGTGACTGCAAATGCTTGCTTGGAAAGTGATGAAATATTAGTTTGGGGCAAACAAACTGCAGCAATAGAGAAAATTGATTTTTTAGAAAAACAAAAAAGTTGGTCCCCCAAAATATCTCAATATGGAAAAAGCGATGAAACCTGTATCGAATTTTTGTATGAAAAAGAAATTCTAATAGAAATTTATTGTAGGTTGGATTTGCGGTCGCTATCAAAAAAAATTCTGGAAAAGATATTAGGTTATGCACAAGAAATAGATGGTATGATATTTTATGAGAACAAAATTTATACTCCTAAGATTGATGAGATAGTAGAAGTAATAAAAAAATCAAATGCAAATAAATTTTGTCAGAGTCCCATCTGTTTTTTTGAGGAAATATCTCAGAAGTCTAATAAGCCGCCGATTTTTTAAGTACTTTACTAAAGAGAGTCAGGGCAATAGATTTAATAAATATCAATGATACAATATATTGCGCAGAGAAAGTGCATATGGACAAGTACATTTTTGATAATAAAGTTAAAGAAATGGTTGAAAAAAGACCTAGATTATTGGCTCTTCATTCAGATAATAAGGCTAGTATGACGATGATAAAAGATGTTGAGGAGTATTATAATATTAAATTGCCAGATAGCTATAAAGAATATCTAAAGCAATATGGAGGGGGATATTTTGGTTATATTATAGTGTATTCTTGTGATTACAATGGTATGTTTTATATTAAGAAAAATGTGGCAAAGGAGTTGGTTTTGGAAAGCGCTTTTTTGCCAATTATTGATTTGGAAACAGGGGACCTCATTGGATTTAAAACATTAGGTGGGAAATGTCAAAATACAGTTGCATTATATTTACATGAGGAAAATGAATTACAAGATTTAGAAATGGATTTTTACGATGCATTATTGAAGTATGGCTTAAACTGAAGTTAAAGGAGATTTTATTGTTAGTATAGTAGAATTTAAGTACAGGCATATTCTATAATTACAGGTCTCATATTAATTTGAGTATATTTATATGGTGGAAAATTTAACGATGAATAAGAAAAAACTAATTGCCGTTATAGCAATTTTAACCGCCTGCATATCTTTGGGAATCATATCTTTATTTGTTCAAAAACAAAAGAAGGTGGATCAGGCAGTCAAGATGTATCAGGAATTTATAGAGGGTGAGCGAACGGCAAGTGGCTGGGATATAAAGACACTTTCAACGCCAACGGGAGAACCAGAGCGAAGGGTTGAGACAAAATACACTATGGTAGATGTGAACAGTGATGGAATCCCTGAATTACATATATATGGTGCAAGAAGCGAATATGTGATTTTTTCTGTGAAAGATGGAGAGATGTATCAATTCGGATATTTTCAAAGCTATATGCGTGAGTATCATCCGCTGGAAAATGGAGCATTTTTATTCAAAGAGAATGACAGGTTTGAGGATTATGGCGAGTACTATGAATATTTTGAGTTAGATGCTACAGGTGAGCCTATAAATGAGGTGAAATTTTCATGGGTCAGCAGGGATACGGACTACTGGACATATCAGGAAAAAGATATATATGAGTTTGACGGACAGACATGTACCTACGAGGAATGGTATGCCCTGACGCGAAAGTACCTGAGAACTTCGGTAACTGGTGATGAAGAAGTGCGGAATGCGGCGGAATGGACGAGGTATTGTACATTCAAAAGGTAAGAAGATGATAGTTTTCGGGGACTTGATGGCAGAAAATGCTAAATAAGGCTCATATAGGTAAGAGAAGGAAGAATATGAGGATAAAGAAATACGGATTCGTTCTACTGATGATATGCCTGATCGTATGTACCATCCTGTTGTCTGTGAAGAATGAACAGAAAAGGCTTTCAGAAAAAATGGCGTTACAGGAAGAGGAACCATTAGAAGAAGTGGCAATACAGGCAGAAGAAGAGCCGGTAACTATCGAAGCGGATGCCATGATCGGACCGGAGGGATCTGAAAGCGCCAAAGAAGACGAAACGATTGAAGAAACAATATTAGTAAATGATAAATATTTTAAAGTCATTGAAATTATTGATGCAGAAGAATGGAAATATGTTTATACAATTTATAATACAGACGGACAGGAAGTGAAAAAAGGAGAGAGCTATCGTGATCCAGGGATATTTTATGTTGATCAGGAAACGATTGAGATATCGATTAACGCTGGGAGTTATGTAAACTATTGCACTTATTATGATATCACTAATGACAGATTTTCAGAGCAGTATGAGAGTCCCATAGCGGCAGATTATCATAGAGTAGCCTTACTGCCTTATAATAGAGATGGGGAAGGGCCCTTAATTATTAAAGATATGTTTGATGAAGGAAACTGTTATCAGGAGTTTTTCTTGGATTTTGCGGATGCTATATGGCCTGTTGTATCTGCAGAATTTAAGGATGAGGATACATTACTTATCACTTACAACTCAGGTGAATCTTATCATTACATTGAAAAAACAGAATTATTATATTGGGGTGATAGCGAAATCCAGACAGAGGAGGAAGAAATCCCCGTATGTGATATGGTAAGAGCAATGGACTTTACTGCAAGAGAACCACGGCTGGATATCACACCGGAGGAAAACCGGGCCTATCTGGAAGGATATCTGAAAGTGTTGAAAAATGAAATCCCGGCTATTGGTCAAGTGGAAGTGAAGTATTACAAAGATTTGTGGAAGGCGGGAACAGAGTTTGGACAGCTATTAAAGGAAAAAGATACGAGAGAATATCCTTATCTATATTATTATGATGACCTGGACGGAGACGGCAAGCCGGAATTTGCGATCAATCAGGGGTGTATGTTTCTGTTCAAATATGATGAGGAACAACGGGAATGCAGGATTCTTTATCAAACAGAATCTTGCTATTTTGAATCAATAGTCGGCACAGGGCAGATCTGGTGCCATGATGGACTGCACGCGAATACTGTTCGGGATGATTTGATCGGTTTGGTGGAAGACGGAAGTTTTCAGTATATCCTGCGGATAGATGAGGGAGTAACTCCGAACCGTCATTACTATGAGATAGGGGTAAGTGAGGCTCCAATCTATGATGTATCTTATGTAGATGTAAGTGAAGAAGAATGGAATGAACTCACGAAGCCCTTTTTTGAGATGGTAGAGAATCATGCTGTCCAGCGAAAAACACTGGAAGAAGTTTTTGGGGACTTATTGGCGGAAAATGCTAAATAAGGCTCATATAAGTAAGAGAAGGAAGAATATGAGGATAAAGAAATACGGATTCGCTTTATTGATGATATGCCTGATCGTATGTACCATCCTGCTGTCTGTGAAGAATGAGCAGAAAAGGCTTTCAGAGGAAATAGCTTTACAGGATGAGGAGCCATCAGAAGAAATGGCATTACAGGCAGAAGAGGCGGCGAATATCGAATCAGAAGCAGCGATTGAACAGGAGGAATCTGCAAGGGAAAAAGAAGAGATTCTATATGATCATACTTTGGTGGGTCATATGTGGATGTATTATGAGCCAGAAGAGGTTCCTTTTGTGGATGATGAAACCTTTGCATTGATCCGGGAAGCCTATGAGGGGGTGGAGTATTCTGCTGAATTTGAAAAAGGGAACCCGGAGGTATATGAAAAATGTAAACAGAAATTCTATGGGCTGATAAAAAATGAAGTTCCTTTTCTGGACAGGGAAACAGGCAAAGAAGTATATATAAAAGACTGGTATGATTCTAAGGGATGGTATGTGCTGGATGATTTCAAATCCTCTCATTACGGCTATTATTTTTTTGACATGAACGGAGACGGCTTACCAGAATTGTGTGTAGATTATTGTGTCTATGCATACGATCCTGATATGGACCAATGTATACTGTGGACATGGCTTAATGGAAAGGAAATAGTCGGAACACGAAAAGCCGTGTGGAATCCGGACTATGCTATCGATATATATGAATTTTTTCAGCTGGATCAGGAAGGAGACTTTGAACTAAACACCCTGCTCTGGGCAGAGTACGCAGACCTTTGTCGTTATGATATTAACATGGTGATGTTCCCCAATTATGCTGACAGTGAAAAAAGATGGGAGATCACAGAGGAGATGAAGGAGCAGGGCGTTTTTGAGGAAAGCAGTGGGCAATGGTTTTTCAGAATAACCGACGAACAATTTGAGGAACTGGCAAAGCCATATAAGGAAGAGCTCGAACAGGCAGGAGATAGAATGCAGGAGGAAAGATATACATATCAGGAGCTGTTTGGGGAGTATGATACAACTGCTTCGGACGCAGTAGATTATGTTGATGAAAAACTGTATGCTGAAATAAAGGAAATCTATGAAAGCATTGACTTTACCGCTTCCTTTGATCCGGGCGATGTTACGAAATATGGTCTGTACAAGGAAAAGTTTAAAGAGTTTATGGACGGGGAAAGAACCGTCCACATTAAGGAGACAGGAGAAGAACAGTATATTTATGAGATGGCAGAATTCCGGATGGATTTTGAACCCGGGGAATATGATGCCGGTAAGTATTGTTATTACTTTTTTGATATCAATGGAGATGAAGATCCCGAGTTGTGTGTCACGAATAAGGCAAGGTTTGTTTATGCTTTTCAGTACAATGAAGAGCAGGATCAAATTGTATTGTGGAAAGAGTATATATCCAGCACTATATCTTTAATGGGAACCCAGAAGCTGGCATTCGGGGGATGGTTAGGAGAGGGAATGATTCGTTTAGATGAAAATGGTGATTATGTCTATTCTATATTTTTTAAGGTAGAAGGGGGAAGACGCTATCAAAACGACATAGAGGAATATGGATATCTGGTATCCTTGCCGGAATACATAGAGCTGAGAAATGATATGATTGAGCAGGCTATTTATTTTGAAGCAGATGAAGGATATTTTTTCAGGGTTACCGAAGAACAGTTTGAGGAACTGACAAAAGATTATGACGAGGCGATAAAAGACAGGGAAGCAGCTCTTGATGCTGTAACATATACCTATACAGAGTTATTTGACTGAAACAAATTGATAGCCGTCTGAAAAAGTAAAACATATGAAGAACACAGTATTTGTAAAGAGATTATTGTATATCATTCTTCTTTTGAGTGGGATATTTTTGTTGTCAGGCAAGCTTTTGTATGAAAGAGAAAAAACGGCTCTGGATCCCGGACAAGCTGATGAAATCACAGCAAACGAGGCATCTGACAGTGAAGCGATGATTTCAGAGGATGAGGAAAATGAGTCGGAATACGTCGAAAGCGAATCAGAAGCCGTTACAGAGGAAACGGAATTGACGCAGGAAGAAATTACAGAAGAGATCATTTCCGAACTGGTTTGTAAAAGACTGCGGGAAGTCGATTTCACAATAAAGGAATACCCGATCGATACAGAAGTATATACGGAGGAGATGGATAGAGAATATAAAGAAGTCTTTTTACAGGTCTTGTTAAATCAGATACCGGTACAATATGAAGATGGAGAGGAAACCTATTTTGAAGATATCGATACCGATAAGGAAAAACTTAATACGGATAATATTACCATGATAAAGGAGTTCTTTGTGTATTGCTATCTTGACTTTGATGGAGATGGATTCCCGGAATTGATCGTAGATCCATGCGGGGCGTATGTCCGTTTTGGGGGACCGCGTATATTCAAGTATGACAGGGATAGCAAGAAAGTATATGTAGATGGATATCGTTTTATGAGATACAGGCCTCTATGTGCTGGTAAATTTTATTATGAATATAAAGGATCAGCCGATTCGATCCAATATGGTTATCAGGAAATAGATCCGCAGGGCAATGTGGTTGAAGAGGTGAAATTCCGACTTGCGTATCCGTCCTCATACCATCCTTCAGAACGATATATTATAGACGCGGTAGGGGAGTTTACAAATGTGGATGTGGAGATAGATAAAGAAAGCGGAGATGAGATGCTGCATGATTATTTTGAGGCGATAGACAATGCGGTTACAGGTATCACATTCGATGAACTTTTCAGTGATATTGAACATCCATGAGCATGGAGAGAAGAGGCTGCATAATGATCCTCGATAGTGCAATGGTAGGATAAGAAGAGCGGATTATAAAAATGTAAAAAGGAGAAAAGGATGAAAATAATGCAATCGTTCTTAATGTTTTTCTATATTTTAGATCAATGCTACGATCATTGTTATAGAAATAAGGACGTTGAGGAAGATGATCTGCCGTGGTTTCTGAGTGCTATCTGTCCAGAATTATGGGGAAATGGGAAACCTATGGATATGGCGATCTTTTATGAATGGCAAAGTTTTATTGAGTCGCAAGCGGTTGATGTAAATAATATAATGGAAAAGACGTATTCATTTTTGGAGTATTATGAGAAGAAATGGGGATTTCATTATACTATAGCAAAACAATGGATTTTGGCAACAACCGATAAGACAGTAGTAGAAACTGCATATGACAGGACTGAATATATGTATGAGAAGTATAAATACGACAATTAGCTGGTGAACCAGTATCATGGCGTAAGATATAGATTTAACTGACAAGTTACTTAGAGCAGGTAAGTTAGTTTTAGAAAAACGAGAGACAAAAAGCAAATGAGTGAATGTACAATCTGCAAAGGGAATGCTCAATTAAGTGCGTTCGGTTTTTCTCTGGAATAAACCTTGAGCGAGCGATGGCTGGTGGAGTTCCAAAAAGAAGAGAAGTGGAAACTTTCTATGACTTAGAAGATGCTGATTTACCCATGTATTTTGTTGGATATGATAAGTGAGGTAGTTTATGAGACAGATAAATATGCAATTTCATGCAAAAAGAGATGAAATAGTAAATTTTTTAAGAAATATTGTTCAACAATATAATCTGAAGGCATATGGGATAACAATATTTCCAGAATATGAAGCAAAAGAAATATTTCTTTCTGATAGAGAGAAGTATGAAAATTTTAGAGAAATTATTGTATGTAAAAGTTGGATAGATATTTGCAGCAGAGAACAATACAACGAATATTTGAATGAGAAAAGAGGTGATTTGATCATACTATTAGGAAAAGATGATGAAACAGAGTTAGTTGAATCTTGTATGGGAGCTCTTTCAATTGATAATATTGATCCTCTTTGGAAAAAAGTGATTACTCAATTTAAAAAGGGATTATTGAAAGGTGCTTATGTCGTAAATCGAAATGGGGGTAGTGGATATTATCCTCATCATTGGTATACTATAGGTGCAAAAGATGCTTACGAAAGGGGCGTCATTATTAAGCCGTTGGCAGGAGGGAATCATTATTTATTAAAACAAAGTTCCCTATAGAGATCGTGTCCATATAAAAGTTACAAGAATTTGATCAGGAAAGAATCCATCCTGTATAATCAAAGGTACATTATAAATGAGAGATATGTTAGAAGTCCTGAGACGAGCAAAACATAAAAAGGTATTTGCGGATCAAAAAGAATTTAAGGAAACACTGGCGCAAATTCAAGAAGCGGATAAAACGCTGAAAATAGATTGGGATGATGGCGCGGGAGAAGAATGGGCGCGGTTCAGTAATCAAACAGATGGAACGGTATGTATGATAAACAGCAAGATAAGGTTGGCGTTTGTTAGAAGTAAATACCGATTTCAAAATATTCAGTATCTTCTTTGTGATTATGAAGTGGTATTGACAGAAGATTTTTGCTCTGATGAATGGACAATTGATGTAGATAAACTGAAGCAAGAAATACCGGAAATATATTGGCATACATCTGAGGACGCTGTGAATATAAATCATTTTAGTCTCGATGATCTTTATTTTGCAACGGTATAGAGAGAGTTTATGGCGGAGAAATTACAAATTAATCTAAAAGAATATATCAGAGATGTGGAATGTATTGGTAAGGAGAACTGAAGAAATGAAAAGTATAAAAGAAATTATGGTGAGGGCAATTATTCTTGTATGCTTATCGGATAGGTGTGCGTTGGAAGAAAAGATAATTGAAGGTAAGCGGTATTCTATAAGTGAAAGAGAAAAACAAAGAGAAGCCATAAGAAATTGGCTAGATAATGTAGGCTATATGCAATATGCAACACGGGAGGAAAGGTATTTATTTGACAAAAGCATAGGAAAGGGAAATAAAAATGATCTTTTACGCTATCAAGTTCAATATGAAGCAGTTGAACCATGTTTATGGTCTTTAGGATTAGTAAACAGATTATCTGATTATGAGCAATTTGTTTTGGAAGATTTTCATCCAATATTGCAAATCGGAATAAGGCATTCTTATGAAAAAGTAGAGGAGCAATGTAAGCTTAGAGAAAAAAAGGAGATTGAATTACAAACAGAGATAGCCATGCTATGGCATTGGAGAACACGGGAAGCATATAACCCGATTTTTACGGAAGAAAGTATTGGTAGTATAGTTGAAAATACATTTGGTAAGCAATATTTGAATATACTTTCACAAATTCCATACATAAATATTAACGAGAAAGATTTTGTATTAAAGAATGGTATGTTTGCCAATTTAAGTGATAAAGAAAAAAGATATATTGAAGTAATATCCCTATGGAGACATCACGCATTTGAATGGATAATGGGAAATACTTCATGGGATGAAGTTGAGGTTAATACATAGAGGGCTAATGATTATGATTCAAGATTTGATAGTTGTGTGTACCTAGAATTTAATGCCGTGAGTGCATTATTGTATGGCAGGCTTATCAAGTTAAGGCGTGTTCGGGAAATGCGCGAAGCGGATTTCACCGGGGCTTGGGGTGTCCCCAACAAGCAAAGCGAGACGCCTGTGGCGGTGAAGCGGTGATGGGGATATCCGAAAAGGATATCCCCATCGATTGCTTGCCAATTTTATCGGAAATTTCTGATAAAATCGGTTATCAGAAATATAGTTTTATCAGAAATGATTTTTGAAAGCATTGAAAACACTGGTTAAAAGCAGAAAAAGTTTCTGATAAAAATATAGATTTACCTATATTTTGAACCAGAACAGTATACTCCGCTCACATAATAATTTCCGATAAAAATGAGCGTTAAATTGCTTGCTGAGAAGTTCACAAACAATTACTTCATGCCATGATAAACTGTTTTTTTACAGATAACGGTATGAATCTATGACAATGCTCCTAAACAGCTAATTCTTCATTAGAATTGATGTTTTGAAAACAGACAGTAGCCGAATTACTATGAGCATATTTTTATCAGAAATTTTTATCCCTGCCAGTCTTATAGTTATAAGGCATGGACAGTCAATGGTCACTTTTTTATCAGAAAACTATTGCGGTAGCTTCTTTGACTTGCAACGGTTTCACTTTGAATTTCTGATAAAACGAGATTTCTGATTACCAATATTATAGGAACATTCCTATAAAAATATCAGAAATATTGCGCATCAATAGGGGGAAGGGCATATAACCGCTTTATCTCAGTACAAAGCGGGTTGAATACTTTTACATATCTAAAGCAGATCTGTCTTGAATGAATAGGAATTTTTCTGAATTTGAAATCGTTGTTCACAAACAATCTTCTGGTTTAAGAAATTTTTATAGGAACATTTGGAAAAGTGGAACGGGCATTCTTTGTTGACTGTCCTATCGTATTATAGTACAATTTTGTAAAAGGCGAGGAGGACAAGACGATGGATGAAATAATACTTACCGCATCCGAGAAAGAGATATTGGAGTGGATGTGGAAGGAAGATAAGGAGTATTCCTACAAGGATATCTTCCTGCAGTTTGGTGAAAATTCGGATAAGGGATGGAAGAAACAGACGTTGTATACCTTTCTGTCCAAGATGGAACAGAAGGGCGTCGTATCTGTACGGTATAATGGGGAGAGGAAATTTCAGGGAAAGCGTTATTATCGAGCGGCGCTCAACAGGCAGCAGTATGAACAGAGAAGGGCGAGGCATCTTTTGGATTCTTACTTTGACGGTTCTCTGAATCAGTTCATGGTAGCATTAAACGGAGGAGAGAAGATCACCAGTGATGAGGCGGATGAACTGCGAAAGTTCCTGGAGGATATATAATGGAATACTTATTGGTCATGTCGCTTTCAGGAAGCACAATGATGGTGCTCTATCTATTGCTGAAGTATCCGCTGAAGGATAAGGTCAGCGCAAGATTGTACTATCTGATCCTAAAGGAGGCTGTACTGTTCTTCCTGATCCCGATGCCCTTTTTGAAGGGCTGGTACAGGAAGCTGATTCGGACTGCTATACCGAGGAGACAGCCGAAAGGTGTGCGGATCCCTGTTGCATGGACGAGGTATGTGGTTCATGTGGGAGAGAAGACGTATGTCAATTCCTACGGGATCATTCAGACGGCAGTAGTGGCGGTATGGCTGCTCATAGTCTGTATCATGATGGTGAGGCTGTTTTTGAAATATTTCCGGATACGACGGCTGATCCTAACATATGAAGTCACAGAAATGACGGAGAAGCAGCAGTCTTTTTTGGCGGAAATGAAAAAGCAGTATGGAGTGAAGCGTCCGGTGATGCTATGCCAAGGGCGCAACGGGGATCATACGATGACATTCGGCGTCTGCAGACCAGTCATTATATGTGGCAAGGAAACAGGCAGCTGGGAGGCAGAGATGCATGTCCGCCATGAGATGGTACATATCAAACGGCTGGATGTCCTTTGGAAGATGCTCGCGCGGCTTGTTTTGATCCTGCATTGGTGGAATCCTTTCGCGTGGATGCTGCGGCGTGAATTTGAGCGGATCTGTGAATATTCCTGTGATGAGATCGTGATGCAGGGGAGAACGAGTGGGGAGGTAAAGGAGTATCTGGGTCAGCTGATTGATGAGTCGTGTGCTGCATCAGATAAAGACGCGGCTTCTATGGGATGGCAGAATGGATTTGCAGATGATGCGGAACATATAAAGAATAGGATAAGGAATTTAAGCACAAAGAAGAAATGGAACCGGTATGTGGCATGGATGCTGGCGGCAGTGTTGGCTTTTGCCAATTCCATGACGGTATTTGCGTATAGGGATACATATCATCAAGAGCTGTCAGAGAATGCTTCGCAGGAAGAAGTAACGGGAGCCCTCCGAGTGCATGATTTTTCTTTTACGCCTGACGGGGCAGATGGGGAAGCAATTAAGGACTACGGAGAAGTGGAAGAGTTTGAGATTATATATGATAAGCAATTCATAGATACGGAGAGAAATATCTATCCGTGTATGGATGAAGAGACAGATACAACGTATGAAAGCTGCAGCCATGATTTCGTATCCGGAGCACTAGCAGGACATACAAAGAAATCAGATGCAAGCTGTGAGATAAAGCAATATCATGCGCAGAGATGCAGCAAATGCGGCTATGTAGTCAGAGGGGAAAGGATTGCTGTGTATACATATGAGGTATGCCCGCATTGATGGTGAGAGAGGGGTAATTTCTGATGAAAAATCATGTAAAACAGATGTTAAGAACGCCGCTGCAGCTTTTACTAATAATTGTGTTAGTTATGATCGTGACGGTGATGCTTGTGGTGGGCGGCAATCTCTGGGTTACCAGCGACCGGATCTCGAAGGCTTATGAGGATGATTTTATTACGATCGGAACGGTCAGTCAGAAGCCTGACACCATACGGGAACGTACAGAGTGGGATGCGGAGAAAGGGGATTACCAGATATACAAAAGTTCTGTCTATAATCGGTATGCCACGGAGGAGGATCTGGCGTTCCCGGAAATAACGTATCTTATGGAACCGGAGAAAAGGGTCTATTGGGGCTCCTATACTCCTGAGTATGTACATGATAGTGATCTGCGGATGGATTCTAATGACGATTTTATAATCGTGGCGGAGTTTTCCCCTTTGGAAGACTGTATCCCGAATGAGTCCGTAAAGATCAAGATCACGAAGATTTTGGGTGATGCCAAAATGTTGGAAGGTTCTGTGGTGTGGTTCTGCGATCATAATAACCGGTATCCGGACGAGTTAAAGGCCGACAAAACTTATGTGGCAAAGATTCGCCAGTTGCTTTGGCCGCACGGAAGTCGATTGGAAGAGAGCGGAGATCTGATTATAGACTCGGAATATGTTCCGGATAGTGTCATGCCCATATTGTATACGCCGGAGGGAAAGAGAATAGAAGATACGCTTAAGATGCAGAGTATCTATGAAGTGACGGAAGGATTTTATGAGACGGATGAAGGGAAACGCCTGCTGGCAATCTCGAACATTGGGGCAGTATACAACGATACCCAGCCTGTGGTGGGAACGAACAGCACGAATCTTTTGATGCCCTTCTATGAGGAGAACGCATGGGTATATGAGGGGCGGTATCCCACAGCGGAAGAGTACGCACAGGGAAGCCCTGTGTGTCTGGCGCCCAAAGAATTTGCGGAGAACAACAGACTGTCGGTGGGAGACCAGGTCATGACACGCCTCTATTATACAGGTAGGGCGGATTGGGTGGATTATAACTTTCAGATTACAGGAGGAGGAGGCTTTAGCATCTCGTTATTGGGACCTGACGGGAAACTGCTCTCGCCCTTTGAGGAAAATGCGTACACCATAGTCGGTCTCTATGATTATACGCCATCTGTAAAAGGGATCGGGAGAGAGGAGTTGATCGTACCGCTTGCATCCGTGCAGAATAGATTGGAGAATATTGCGGATTTCGGAGCCATGTCGGATGAAAACACCTCGTTTCAGATCGAAAATGGAACCATCGCAGATTTCATAGAAGCCAGTGCAAAGAACGGTGTGGATAACCTGATCTATACTTTTTACGACAGAGGGTATTCTGCGTTGATGGAGGGGATACAAAATCTGAAAAATATGTCGGCCGCTTTGCTGATCATGGGATCGATCGCAGCGGTGATATTGACCTTGCAGATCTCTCATATTTATATCACGAAGCAAAAGAGGCGGCTTTCCATCGAGCGGCTGCTGGGGATGACGGGGAAGCGGTGCCGCAATATCTGTCTGGCGGGTATCCTGATCCTTTTGATCCTGGGAACGGTTCCCGGCGTGGCGGTGGGTATGGCGGTTTCGGAGCAGGTAAAAGTCGAGGATATAGGACAGGATGGTTTTAACCGAAAATACAGCAACCTCGGACTTTCGGCGCAGACAGAGATCGACTTATCCGGACAGGCCCAGGGGGATCTTGCGGTTTCCTGCGGGATGGGCGTTCTGGTGCTTGTGCTGTGTATGAGTATTTCAAGTGTTACGGTACACAGCCTTTTGAAAGGAGAGCCTCTTTATCTGCTGGAATCTCAGGAAAAAGTATAAATGCCGTAAATGTGTCTGCGAAAAGGAGGAGACAATGTACTACTATATTCAAAAGAGTATTCAGCGTCAAAAGAGCAGAAGCATACTGGTGATTCTTGTAAACTGCGTGCTGGCTGTTCTGTTAAATCTGTATTTTGGGCTTATCGGCAGCTATCAGGTCCAGCTTCACGATTTGGCGGCGAACACGCCCATCAAGTGTACGATCACGAATCCGGACGGGACACGGGAGTTAGGCATTGCTGTGAGCAGTGATATCCTGCGCGGACTGCAGGCGGCAGAGCAGGTAAGGGATCTGGACTGTTCCGTACAGATGAAGGCGGGCTATGGTGAGTTTGCCATCGAAGATTGGAAGGAGCATCTGAATCTGGTTGTAAGCGCGGTCAATAAGAGCGACAGCAGCGTCCTGCCTGAGGACATGGGGATACAGTATCTGGATGGATGGGATGAAACCGTATTTACCGGGAGTGAGCGCGTGTGTGTCATGAGAAAAACTGAGATGGATAAGCAGGGATATGTCTGCGGAGAGGAGTTTCTGCTCACTGTGTACTATTTTTATTATAATGAGAAAGATGAGCTCTGGTGTGGTGAACTGCCCCCTGTAACGGTTAAAGTTGTGGGGCAGATCGATGATTCTGATCCGGCGGCATCTTACGAATATCCCGATGTTCTGCTGCCCTTTCGGACGGCATGGGATCTGGTGGAGGAGAATCAGGTGGATTTTACGGCTGACGCGGTCTCCTTTTATGTAAAAGATCCTCTTGCCCTCAACGAATTTAAGGAAGAGATGGGGCAGATTGGAGAGCTTGGCCTTATGGAGATCTATAAGGGGGACAACGTCAGGTTTTCCTACAAGGGAACCGCCCTCTATGTGCAGGACGGCACCTTTATCACAATGGCGGACCGGTTGAATACGGCGATCCGTATTCTGACGGCGTTTTTACTGCCTATGGGGATATTGGTCTTTATCGTGGGCTATGTGATCAGCCATTTGCTGGCAAACGGCAGGGTGAAGGAGTTTGCCCTGTTTAGGTCGCTGGGAGTGGGTGCGCCCCGCGCGGTGTGGGCGTTCTGGTGTGAGCAGCTTGTCCTTGTACTTATCGGAAATGTGATCGGGTGTCTGTCGGCATTGGTTGTGGGCAGTCAGGGGATCCGGGAGATCCTGACGGTGTGCGGTGCGGCCTTTGGGGGCTATATGCTGGGGACCACGGTGGCTCTTGCGCTGCTTGCAAAGGAGAAACCGTTAGAACTTTTGACATCGGAATGAGAAAGGATGTAGAAATGAAAAAGATGATCGAGGCAGTAAATGTGAGTTATATCTATCAGACGAAGTACCAGAAGACAAAGGCGCTCTCTGAGGTAAGCTGTTCTTTTGAGAGAGGGAAGGTGTACGCCATCACGGGGAAGTCCGGCAGCGGAAAGAGTACCTTTCTTTCTCTCCTTGCGGGGCTGGATGTGCCCACGGAGGGGACGCTCAACATAGAGGGAGAGGATATGCGGAAGATGAACCGGGACGCTTACCGGCTGAACCGGGCTTCCGTGATCTATCAGGCGTTTCATCTGTTCCCGCTGCTGACGGTGCTGGAGAACGTGATGTTCCCTATGGAGTTGCAGCACGTGCCGAAGAAAGAGGCGAAGGCGAGGGCACAGGAGTATCTGAAAAAGGTGGATCTGCCGGAGGCTCTTTATAAGAAGATGCCCAGCATGATCAGCGGCGGGGAACAGCAGAGGGTGGCTATCGCCAGAGCCATTGCTTCCGGCGGGGAGATTCTTCTGGCAGACGAGCCTACGGGGAACCTGGACAGCCAGAATGAGAAGGTGATCGTGGAACTGCTGTGCAAGCTGGCCCATGAGGATAACTATGCGGTGATCGTGGTCACCCACAATGAGACGGTGGCGGCTGCTGCGGATGTGGTCTATGGTATGCTGGACGGGACGCTCTCGGTGGTGCGGGAGTAGCAGGAAATAAAAAGTGGAGAGACGAAATGTTAACATACATCTTATATAGTCTGAAAAGAAGAAAAGCGGCAAATCTGATCACCGTAGGGATCAGCCTTCTTTTAGTAGTCCTTCTGAATCTGTATTTTGGAACGATGCACAGCTATGAAAGGCAGCTTGACGAACTGGCGGAGAATGCCCCGGTCTACTGCCGGGTCACCAATAAGAACGGGAGCCGGGACAGCGGCCTGTTCATCTCAGAGAACGTGCTGGATGGCCTGCTTACCTCTGATCTGACAGCGGACGAGTCCTGCGCGGTCTGGCTGCTGGCAGGAGAAGGGAAATTTACACAGGCGGAGTGGGAAAGAAGTGCGCATCTACAGGTTTGCGGGGTCAACCGAACGGAGACGGTAGACGGTCTGTCGGTTGATAAGATCCAATTCAGTCAGCAGTATGATGAATCCGTTTTCACGTCTGACAGGCCGGTGTGTATTGTGGAGGAGAGCGAGATGAGGAAGCACGGTTGGGAAACCGGCGATAAGATACAGTTGACCATGTACTATTACAACGCCTCCAGTGAGCTTTTTAAACTCGAGGCATTTCCGCTGGCACTGGTCGAACTGGAGATCGTGGGCAGCATGGAAAGTCTTATGGGAGTGACAGATGCGGTTCCCCCGGATGTGGTCCTGCCATTTGAGGCTGTCCGTGGGATCTATCATCAGCAGGAGATCCCGTTCTTTGCAGATACGGTCTCGTTTTATGTGGATGACCCGATGCGGCTCAATGATTTTAAGGAAGAGATGAAGTCTATAGGACTGATGGAAAGAGATCCGACAGCAATGGATTCGTATATCGGATATACACTGGCAGTCAGGGACGGCAATTTCGTTACCATGGCGACACAGTTGCGGCAGTCTATTGAAGTGATGCGGTCTTTCCTGCCAATCGTATGTGTCCTGACTTTTGCGATCGGGTATATCGTAAGTTATCTTCTGGGGAACGGCAGGATGGGGGAATACGCCTTGCTGCGTTTACAGGGGATGGGGAGCGTAAAAGGGACCGTTCCTTTTCTGGGAGAACAGTTTATTCTGGTCCTGCTTGGGAATCTGTTGGGAGATGCGTTTATGCTGTTTTTTGTAGAGCCGGGTGTCGTGATCCGGGTAAACGGGGTCGTGCTTGCGGCGTATGGCATCGGTATCATCATGGCATATTGGCGTATGGGCAGGAAGAGCGTGATGGGGCTTCTGGCCGTTTCACAGTAAGCTGCCCGGATAGGGAGGAAAGATGAAAAACAGTTTAAGACAGATGGCCCGGACGCCCATAAAGACAACGCTGTTCTTTCTGCTGAATGTATTGGCTGCGCTGCTGATGACTCTTGGAGTCTGCATCTGGCAGAAGAGCAGCAGCATGATGGAGAAGTATGAGGATCAGTTCGTAACGATAGGGACGGTGCGCCAACGGCCGGAATCTTTTGAACAGATCAGGACATGGGACGCGGAGGAAAAGAGTTACAGTATTTTCAAAAGAGCGCAGTACACATCGTATGATACGGTGGAGGATTTGGATATTCCGGGTGTGACATATCTTGCGGGGCCGGAGCAGAGGGCTCACTACGGGTCCTATACACCGCAGTACATCAAATTTTGGAGGAACCTGTATCCCAATGGACTGGCCACGGAAGCGCTGGTTGCAGAATTTACGCCGCTGGAGGACTGTATACCGGAGGAATCCGTGAAGATTCGTATCACGAAAGTGCTTGGCGGCGACAGCAGGCTGGAGGGAACCACGCTCTGGTTCTGTGACCATGATAATCCAGAGCCTGAGATGCTGTATCAGGATAAAACCTATGCTGCCTTTTTAAGCTGTTATGGTTATTTTCATGGAGAGAGGGCGGAAGAGGTCAGGAAGGAATCCCCAATGATGAGCCTTGAGTATGCACCGGTGTCTCTTTCCTCGCAGCTTTACCGTCTGGACGGGAGCGTGATAGAGGATCCTTTCCGGGATGGACCGGAAATTTTTGAGGTCACCGACGGTTTCTATGAGACGGATGCGGGGAGGAGATTGTTAAGTCTTGTAGAGACCAGAACATACTGGTGGGATATGCAGCCGGTCACAGAAACAAATGAAACCTGTCTGTTGATGCCGTTTTATAATGGGGATGCCTATATTACAGAAGGAAGAGATATCAGCGGGGAAGAGTACAGGGACGGGGCGAAGGTTTGTCTGGCGCCGAGAAGCTTCATGGAAAATAATGGCCTTTCACTGGGCGATCAGATCCAGGTGCAGCTGCTGTATACGGATACCCGCTGGACGGCGGGATGGCGCTTTGATATGGAAAACGGCGCTTCGGTCGGTTCTCTGATTGATGCAGAGGGAAATTCAATGGAGCCGTTCGAGACATCTGCATACACGGTGGTGGGTATCTATGATACTACAGTGGGGGATACGGATTTAAGTTTCCGTTCAGGTACGGACGAATTGATCGTTCCGATGCATTCGATCAAAGAGCGAAGCGGAAAGAATCTGCAGTCTTGCGGGCCGATGATGGATGCCACTACTTCTTTCCGGATTCCGAACGGGACTATAGAGGAATTTCTGGCGGCCTGGGAGAAGTATGGGACGAAAGATCTGGAGTTTACTTTTTATGACCGTGGGTATACACAGCTGAAAGCCGGGATCGACAACATGAAAAACTTCTCTCTGGTCTTATTGGCGGCGGGAGTGATACTGACGGGACTTCTGTTAGTTTTTTACAGTTATCTGTTTGTCACGAGGCAGATGAAGCGGACGGCGGTGGAGCGTTCTCTCGGCATGACGCGCGGACAGTGCAGGCGGTCGATCCTGTCTGGATTTATCCTGATTGTCCTGATCGGCAGTATGGCGGGCGCGGCAGGAGGAATGCACTTTTCCCGGTCTATCTCTGTGAAAAACGCAGCCCCGGATTATTATGACAGCGCTTACAGTGTGGGGAAGGCTGTTGATATCAACGAGGTCGTGGTGGAAGAGACGCCGTTAAAGAATGGGATAGGGATCGCGGTCTGCTGCAGCTTATTGATCACGGCGGCGGGAACGGGAATCGCGCTTATGAGGATGAACAGGAGTCTGAAACGGGAGCCGATGGAGATTTTGTGTAGGGAGTAGGAGCCGTACAACCTCAAAGACTCATCAAGTCCATGAATCGAGTCGATATAGATAAAAGTGTATCAGTCAAAGAAAGGAAGGCTCATGCAATGAAGGGAATGGTCAACTGGAAAAACATAAATTCAAATCCGATGACAACGCTAAGCAGAAACCAGCGCCTTCTTGATGTTTTGCTCGGCAAGCAGAATACTGTCAAGAAGGGACAGAAAGATTTATTTATCAGAAGCGACAATCGTTTAGCGGAAATAGGATTATACACGGCCTCTGTATGTAAAACTGCCGGAAAGGTTTCGGATGAGATCCTGGATAAGATCAATTTTGCATATCTTGATGGAACAGAGACGCCGGATGGTTTCATTTTCGATGGCGTCAAATATCTTAATAAGGATATTCCGAGTATCAGTCTGGATAGGTGTGAAAAGGTCGTTGCAGAAAACAATGCTATCGTTATTCAGACAGGGAAATATTATCAGTTTACGGATGAAGCTGGAAAGACGCATATCCTTACCTGTGGATATGGAGGGTTGACACAGCCTTATTCCGATATAAACAGGGGGATCGTAGATGATACAAGTTTCCAGATCGGACAATTTTGGAACTTGTATTCAAGAAATAACACTTTTATCGGATTACACTGCTCTGAAGAAACGGAGAGAAGACGTTTGAATGAAGCGGGCATTACGGAGGGGTTTTTCTCCGTGCAGGTAGGGGATCGCAAGCAGGAATATTTTTATTCCAATGGGAATGCGGGAGCAGCGGTGCTAAAGGAGAGATATGATGACACCTATCAAATGTTTATGACACAAACTGAGGTTTTGTTCCGAGACTATGAACCGGGTTCCGTTTTCCGAGTTGGCGGTAAGGAATATGTCCTGAGTGAAGACAAAAAGTTAGATCTTCCATACGGAGCAGATATTTACGATGTGAAATGGCCGCCGCGAAAACGGGCGGAAGAGAACTAATTTCATAAAGCCGGAAAAGAAAACCAATAGCCTTGCGGGAAGTCTGTTGGTTTTTTTGCTTTTATAGACAGCATTGGGACAGCGGAGGCACAGGGAAGTCTTGGGACGCCCGGGTACTTTGACAAATAACAGAGACATTCTGTTCATAATCAGTATTCAAGTTTCTTCCTTCGCATGGAGCTGTCAGCACGGCAAGCGGCCCAGACACGGACGCGACGACTGCCTGTGGTGTGGCCGTTTTTTGTACATACTGTAAAAGGGATCGTATCTAAGGCACGAGCGGTAAATCGGAGGGTCTGTAAGGGGTGTTGGTAACACCTTAACCGCCATGATCCATCGAAGGGAAGGACCAGAGATTTCCCGTACCGCAGGGTGAAAGGGGGATACTGAGGGAACGGCCTGGGCAGCTTCGTCAACTGCCGCCACCTTCTGTCGGTATCATGGCGTCTGTCAACCACAGGCGGCTTGGATATTCCTGTACCGGGGGGAGAGCAGAGGGGCGGTCATGCCGTCCTGGAATACGGTGCAAATGAGGATTTGAGATAGGGGCTTTTTTTGGTAGAGCCTTTGCTTTTATGGCAGACGGGGGAAAGTATGCTTATGCTTTCTCCCGCAGCCATAGTTTTTGCTGAGAGGGGGATGAGACTATGCAGAAAAACATGGAATGTAATAAGAGGGATGCTGGAGATAACAGGGTGATCAGATAAGTGTAAAGCTGTGGAAGATGACTAAGATAAGGGGGAATGGGCTATGGAAAAGTTTTTAACTGTGAAAGAAGTATCAGAGGCGTTACATCTGGGAAAGACGAATACATATAAGCTGTTTCAAAGGAGGGATTTCCCAAAGATAACGATTGGGAAGAAGTTATTGGTAAAAGAGAGTGAACTGGATGGATATATAGAAAAGTACAGTGGTGCGATAATTGATATATAGAATCAAGATGATTCTTGGAGATTAATCATTTTGTACCGATTTTTAACAAGCAAAAAAAGAATGATAAAGGGAATGGATAAATTTTTAATTCTGTGATATGTTATTTATAACGGCATTAAGAAAGGATGATCTATATGGCAACAGCAATAGCGGCAAAAGCAGTAGAAAACGCATCTTCCATAGATGATGCAATGGAAGTGTTGTTTGGCAAACTTGATGAAGCGATTGACGATATGGAAAGTGGAAGAGTACAGACCATTGAAGAAGCGTGGAAAGAAATTGACAGTATATAAGGGGTACAGATGAATAAGCGATATAGGGTTGTAATCGCACAAAGCGGCAAAATTGATGTAAAGAATAAAAAACATTATATCATCCAAAATTTCAAGTACCGTGAATATGCCGAAAATTTTTCCATGAAGGTCAGAAAAGCAGTTGAGGAATTAGCGATGTTTCCAACCAGCCACCAAACAACAGGCTTTCAATATCGTGGATATGATATTTATATGAAATCACAAAGTAACCATTTATTGTTTTATGTGATAGATGATGATAGGGATACCGTAACTGTACTCCGTATTTTACAGGATGGTATGGATTGGGAATACATAATTCAACGATGGATTCAAATAAATTCATAGCGAAAAGAAATGCTCTGTGTGAGAAGTCATACAGAGTTTTTTTGTGAGCTTCGTGTCGCACATTTTCATCGTTTGCGAGACTAGGTTCTTCAGATACAGATAAATATTTCATCTTTACACAAGAACATACGTTTGTTAATATAATGTTACATGCATCAATGGGGAGGGGTGCCGGAAATGAAAGAAACAGTGGGGAAATATGTCTTTCATATCGATGTCAACAGCGCCTTTCTTTCCTGGACTGCCGCCTACCGGGTCAATGTGCTGGGGGAGAAAGAGGATCTCAGAGAGATTCCCAGTATTGTGGGCGGCGATCAGGAAAAGCGCCACGGCGTTGTTCTTGCCAAGAGCACGCCGGCCAAGAAATACGGCATTCAGACAGGAGAGCCTATCGTGGCGGCACAGAGAAAATGTCCGGGTCTGGTGATCGTGCCGCCGGACAATGGCCTGTATGTCGCCTCGTCCAGAGCTTTTATGAAAATATTGAAGGAATACAGCGACAACGTGATTCAGTACAGCATCGACGAAGCATGGATCGTGTTTGAAGGTTTTGAAAAGCTGTATGGATGTGACCAAATGATAAACCTGGCTTATGAGTTAAAGGACAGGATCAGAGAGGAACTTGGTTTTACCGTAAACGTCGGCGTGTCTACGAACTTTCTGTTGTCCAAGACGGCGGGAGATTTCTCTAAGCCGGATAAGGTACACACCCTTTTTCCGGAAGAGATTGAGAAGAAAATGTGGCCGCTTCCCGTTTCTGATCTGTTTCTCTGTGGCAGGTCAACAGTGGAGAAGCTGCACCGGCTGGGGATACAGACGATAGGGGAACTGGCAAAGGCAGACGAGGGAATGATCAACGCCCATCTGAAAAAGCACGGGCAGACCATTCAGGGCTATGCGAGGGGATGTGATCTCGACCCGGGCATGGTCTCCCATGAGGAGAATAAGGGCTACAGCAACAGCCTGACGGCTCCGGTGGATATCGTGACGGAGGAGTATGCAAGACATTTACTTCTCTCTTTAAGTGAGACGGTGGGAGCAAGGCTCCGGGCTGATCATGTAATGGTCAGCCTGGTCAGCGTACATCTGACTACTTGTGAGTTCAAGCGCATGAATAAGCAAATGCAGTTAGACTCACCCACCAACATCACGGAGGAAATCTATGAGGCGTCCTGTCAGATACTGAGCCGACTGTGGGATAAGAAGACTCCCATCCGGCAGATTGGCGTCCACACATCCAAGGTGCAGGAGCATGCCGCGCGTCAGTACAGCATTTTTGATTTGGAAAAGAACGACAAGCTGGAAAAGCTTGACAGGGCGGTAGACCAGCTTCGTGGAAAGTATGGGGAGGATGCGGTTTTCCGTGCCAGCTTTTTGAAAAGCAATGTATCACACATGACCGGTGGGCTGAATAAAGAGAAGCGCAGCGGCGGTCATCGCAGTCAGTCTCGCAGAGACTGACTGCCAAAAATAATTGTGGATTGCGAAGCTCCTTTTTTCTGCTATAATGATACCATCAGCAGATATTTTAAGGGATTTTCTGCTTACTGGGAGAGGCTGGGTTTGTAGATGATCGACAAGGAAACATTTCACCCCCTGAATTATATCAAAAAAGAAGAATACTCCGGCAGTATGGAAGGGATGCGCTATCTGCTCAAAAAGGTGAAGAGCGGCGAGGAGGATGTGATCCGTGTGACCGTCTGGCCGGAACCCCTTGGAATCTACCGGACGCCTGAGGAGGAGCAGACCTGGACAGAGGTGCCTCTGACACAGGAGGGAGTGGAACAGGCGGCGGACTGGCTCAATGAGCAGTATGATGCCAGAAAAGAGTATTGGCTGGAAAATCTGCATAGGCCATGGACCGAGAAGTGATTTTACACAAGATTTACATAAATATTTAGGCATATTGTGGAAAATGTAGAAAAATCTTGCAATATGCAAAAAAAGCGGTATATAATAGATTTCAGAAGTTGACATAAAGCTGAAAGACATAAGACAGGGGACCGGAGGTAGCGATATGGCAGCACTGAATCTGAATGCCTTATTTTTTAACCATGAGATATCCTTTTGTAAAGTATATAATGTGGAGAGCAAGGATAAATTAGAAAAGCTTCTTGTCTCTAACCGCATCTCCTTTTTTGTGGAATGGCAGGAGAGACGTTTCTGGGAGCGTTTTTTCAGAACGGATGGTGAAGAGGTGTTTACCATACATATCAACGAGGCGGACACCACCCTTGCCAGAAATCTGGCGGAGGGGATAGAATCCGTGCAGATTGCGTCGGCGTAAAGAGAGTAAACATTGTTACAGTCATATAGAATATGTTAAAATAACCCTGAGAGTATTCTTGGGGTTTTTTTGCGCGAATGAGGAAGAGACAGATGGAGAAGAGAAAGACGGGGCAGTGCCCGGTGTCAAAAAAATGCGGCGGCTGCCAATATATCGATATACCCTATGGGGAACAGTTGAAAAAGAAGCAGAGACAGGTAGAAGCCTTGCTGAAGGGTTTGGGGAAAGTGAAGCCTATTATCGGGATGGAGGAGCCTGCGAACTACCGAAATAAGGTGCATGCGGTTTTTGCCTTCCAGAAGGGCCGGGGCATTGTGTCGGGCATCTATCAGGAGAAGAGCCATCGGGTAGTGCCGGTGGAGGAATGTCTGCTGGAGGATCGGAAGGCGGGAGAGATCATCCGGTCTGTCCGTGAACTGGCAAAATCCTTTAAGTATAAGGCATTTGATGAGGACAGCGGTTATGGTCTGCTGCGGCATGTGCTTGTCCGGGTGGGGCATGCCACGGGGGAGATCATGGTGGTGTTGGTTCTTGGATCGCCGATCCTTCCCTCCAAAAAGAATTTTGTGAATGAGTTATGTAAACTACATCCGGAAATCACCACGATCCTGGTCAATGTAAATAATAAGAAGACAAGCATGGTGCTGGGAGAAAAGGAACAGGTCATTTACGGCAAAGGCTATATTGAGGATGTGCTCTGCGGCAAGCGGTTTAAGATATCCGCAAAATCCTTCTATCAGGTGAATGCCGTGCAGACGGAGGCGCTTTACAAAAAGGCGGTTGAGTATGCCGGCCTTACCGGAAAGGAGACCGTGGTGGATGCTTACTGCGGTATCGGCACCATATCTCTGGCGGCTGCCGAAGGGGCGCGGAAAGTCATCGGCGTGGAATTGAATAAGGACGCGGTGCGCGATGCCGTCACCAACGCAAAGATCAATCATATTAAAAATGTGGACTTTTATCAGAACGATGCGGGCAGATTCCTGACCCAGATGGCGGATGCAGGGGAGAGGGTGGATGTGGTATTTTTAGATCCGCCCAGAAGCGGCAGCACGGAGGAATTTCTGGATGCGCTGCTTCGTATGGAGCCGGAGCGGGTAGTCTATATCTCTTGTAATCCCGAGACGCTGGCAAGAGATCTGAAATATTTGACCGGGAAGAGCGCATACCGTATGGCGGAGGCGACGCCGGTGGATATGTTCCCGTTTACGGAGCATGTGGAGACGGTGGTCTTGCTTTCCAAGGGAGAAATCGACTCAAAGAAGGTACGGGTAGAGGTTTCGTTGGAGGATATGGATATGTCTGGTTTCCGGAAAGGCGCGACTTATCAGGAAATAAAAGATTATGTGGAGGAGCAGACGGGACTGTCGGGATTTTCCCTATATCGCACAGATTAAAAGGAAATGTGGATTGGATGAATCTATCAAAGAAGGAAAATATTAAGATGGCACAGTGTCTGCCGGAAAAGTAAGAGGTAATTAGGGCGGCGTTGGAGTATTTTAAGATGATATAAGGAGCTTTTGTGGACATTCCGAGTTTCTCTTCGAGTATTTTGATACAATAAATGCATACATTTTATTACTGTTAAATGGATCGCAAGGAGTTAATATGATTTTAGGGTATGCCCATGGTTAGCTGATGAGTGCTGGATAGTTGTGGACTCTTTAATTTGGAACCGAATAGTTGTTTAATTGATGAGGCTCGTTGTTGGGAATACAATAAACATTGTATCTTTATAATCATTTTTATAAAACTGATGTATCCATTGTGCTAGAATAAAGAAAGAACAAATATGTATAATTGAAGAATATTTAACTATTAAGGAAGTAGCAGAAAATTGGGAATTACACGCAAGCGAGTCCAGACATTGTGTTCACAGGACAGGATACTAAGAGTAACAAGATTTGGGCGCGAATGGGTAATTTCGGCAGATACGGAAAGATCTACAGAAGGATGTGTTAGCACGGGTGAGTACAAAAATTGTAGAAAAAAGGATAAAATAAATTGTGAGAGTGACAAAAACTGTCACAGCAATATTCTATAATGTTACTATCCAAATAATAGTAGGAGGTCATTATGGATAACGGTAAAATCGACAGAGTTCTTAGTATATATACAAAGTTGATGGGAGGTTATCTTGTAAATAAAGCGGAGGAAGCCCAGAAGTATGGGGTAAACGAGAGAACTGTCCAAAGAGACATTGACGATATCAGAAATTTTTTGGAATCTGATGTGGAGAATACCGGAATTATTAGTTCGGTAATTTATAGTCGAATCGATAAAGGATATCGACTTGAACAAATTCATCAGCTCAAGTTAACAAATGCAGAAGTTCTTGCCATATGCAAAATCCTTTTGGATAGCAGAGCTTTTCTTAAAGAAGAATTGACTGATATGTTGGAAAAACTGATTTCATGTTGTGTGCCAAAGAAAAATCAGAAATTAGTAACAGAATTGATTAGTAATGAAGAATTCCATTATGTTGAGCCAAGGCATAAGACAAAGTTCCTAGATACAATGTGGGATATTGGACAAGCAATTAGAAATTGCAGATATATTGAGATGGATTATGCGAGAACTAAAGATAAAACCATAGTAACCCGCAAAGTCAAACCGGTAGCCATTATGTTTTCAGAGTATTATTTTTATCTGACAGCTTTCATTGATGATGAAGAGATTCGAAAAAACTTCGATGTTATCAATGATTCTTTTCCTACAATTTATCGTATAGATAGGATCAAAAAATTAAAGGTGTTGGATGAAGGATTCCATATTCCATACAGCAGTCGTTTTGAGGAAGGCGAATTCAGGAAGAGAGTGCAGTTTATGTATGGAGGTAAACTGCAGAGGGTTAAGTTTAGTTATTTTGGTAGCGATATTGATGCAATATTGGATAGATTACCGACAGCAAAAGTTTTAGACGAGGAAGATGGAGTGTATATGGTGAGTGCAGAGACCTTTGGTAAAGGAATAGAGATGTGGATAAAAAGCCAAGGCGATAACGTTAAATTGTTAGGAGAACAATGAAACGGCACACACACTGTATTAAAAACAAATTTGATGTTTGATAGGGGATATAATACATATGCTTGATAAATACCAAAGAATAAAAGATGAATTTGATGAAGGAGAGAAAAAATTCTCCAATGAATTTAAAAATTTTTCCAATGCAGTTAATGAGATTCGTGACCATGCTGGACAGACGCGAGAGGATATTATAAATGTTAATGTGATTATTTCTGATATAGATAAACAGTTCGCCGAGAAAACGGGTATTATAAATGCAAAAGATATGGTTTTTTTGTGGGGCGCGGTTGCAATACAATGTGCAAGATGGATTCTGATTCCAACATTCGATTTGGAGACACTAACACCCACAACAGACGATAGAAAAGATAGTGCATCAGAAGGAAAAAATGATAAAACAGCTACCGGCAAAGAGTTGGACAAAGGCAAGGAGGAAAGAGATAAACAAAAATTTCCGGATAACAAAAATATTATTTTATTGCCCGTTCCTTATGATGCAATGAAAGGAACGGAGGATATCGTGATACCTGGAGTGACTGAATACGGAAAACAAATATACAGTATGAATCATCACTCTGCAACTCTTGGACATGATCCACTTGTTGGACAAGTTATTGGGACAGCTAATATTATGACGAGATCTATTACGTTTCATGATGCAACCATGACAACAAGAAAGGTGGAGATTCCATGCGGTAGGACTCAAGTTGTTGTAAAAGCTCCAGTTTATTCAATTCCAATGATGATAGAAGATGTGATTAAGGCATCGAGAGAGGATTGTGACCGCATAACAACAGCACTGTTGAAAGAAAATTTACATTTGCAATCAGATAAATATACAAAAACAGGATTGCCAATACCTTTGCTATCAGCTGATATGCAGCAAAAATTGTTAGATAGTAAATGGAATAGCAAAGAATTAGAAGATGTTGCGAAAGGTATGGTAAATGGGATAGCAAAGAATTTTGTAATTGCAGTTGTTATAAATACGATAGTTGGTACATTACACGGGTTTTGTTATAGCGAGGATAAAGATGATAATCGTAGGTTATATTCTGTTAGAACTAGAAAAATAGTGGCAACATCTAATGTGATTGCGGAGTCGATAAATTTAGCTGCTGTTGCAGGTGGGACGGTTGCAGGTGTCTTGTCAGAAAATAGAGAGATAATAAAAAAATCTATTAGTCATTTGGATATAGGTGGAATGATAGAGGCGATTCATCAAGTGTTTAAGAGTAAGAGACTACAAGAAGAAGTGCGAAGAGAGTTTTTGGAACAAGAATTATTTAATCACTTTACAAGTAATAAGTATTCGTTTTTGGAGGAATCAAGGTATGAGTAAAGCAAAAACTTACAACAAAGGTGTTGAATCAGGACTCAAGGTAGTGCAGAAAATTGTTGAACAAGAAGTAGAGGCAATGGATTATCTGAAGTCCAAGGTCGATCTTATTGTTGAAGGGCACGATGAGATGAAAAATGCGGTAGATCATCTCGTTGAGGATGCAGATGAGAGTGCCATAGCGAGTATATATGGAATTTGCAATTCCGTGCGTCCTAATGAATTAAAAGATCATGAGCAAAAAATGCTGATTAATATTTTGGCAACTTTAAGTGCTTTGGGTATGAATGAGGATCAAAAAAAATATTTCAATAATTTAAGACATCATTTGAATATCGAAGGATATGAACCAGATAAGTCTTATGATTTTAGAAAAATTGAATCCATTGAATCAGTAAAATCCATAAAGACTATAGCTAAGGCAGTGAGAATATACTTATTCCTTGAAGATTCAAATATGGATGGAATTTATAAACATGAAGATGATCTTTTTACATATTTTGTACTTAGGTCAGTTGACGTTGACGAAATCGATGCTATAATTGAAACTATTTACTGTCTCTTTGGTGTTGACGGTTTAGTTGAGTTTTATGGTGATTTCGAAGAATCAGGTGAAGCTGATGAGCGCAATTTCACCTATTCAAATGTGGAAGAAAAGGAATACATAGAAATAAGTAATGAGTGTGCCCAAATATATTTTAAAAACTGTTGTGACTATGACAAGAATATGGCATATATAGAAAGTTCAAGCTATGTAGTTTACAATGAAGGAAATAATATTTTATGTATTCATAAGAGTTCTGGAATCAAAAGAATAGTTCTGGAAAATGTGGAAGAAGCTGGGAAGTTTATACGAGAAGGGAAGATCGTGACTTATCAAGACATGGTATATTACGTTATAAATAATGATTTGTTTTTTATCAATTTAGGTTCTATGGAGTCTGGGAAAATATGCCATATTGAGGAAAAAAAAGATGATCAAGGAGAACTGTACGAGGTTCGAAGATTGATGATATATAAAGGGGAAAAAATTATATATAATAATGGATATCAGTATTATATTCTGGACTTTGAGCAAGGTAAGGAATCTATTAAGAGCTTCTCGATAAGTAGCGAATCGGGAAAGTGTTTCATGCGAGGTGATTATCTTTACTATATACAAATGGACACTGATGTGGATGATTTTAAAGGCAAGGGTATTAAAACAGGGTACAGATTAAAAAAATACGGTATTTTGAACGACCAAGAAACAAATGTCTCAGAAGCATTTGGAAAACATGATATGATGGACGGTATTAAAGCGTTGTATGAATTGGAAGCAGAAGGAATTTATGCTGATAAGTATTTTTGTGTTTTTGGTTATCAAGGCGTTTTAAGTCCTGAAAGAGTTGGATTTGATTGTTTTTATTTCAATATAGATAGTTCGAATGCAGAGCCGCATAGTTTCTATTTGTGGAATGCACGGGTTTTCCAAATTGAACAATACAAGAATTATTTGATTTATGTGAATGCAGATAAGGGGTATTCGCTCGTTAGACATGATTTTGCAGAAAATAAGAAAAAGGTGTTGCTCAAAAACTTTGGAGAAACCGAGAAGTCTTCATTCACAGACAGGTTGTTTTTTGGAAAAAGCTCATTTATGAAACCATCAGAGTATATGAGATTAGGTAAATGGCTGTGGATAAGGGAAAATGACAAGATTACACCAAAGATCATATCGATTTGCTGATGATTACTATACTGATTGACAGATGATAAAAGAGTTGTTTGAGGCTTTCGATGTCTGCCTTTTGGGCAGGCATTGCCTGTTTTTAAGAAAAAGTTTATGTCCCAGTCTTGACATGAGCGGGTGCTGGAAAGACATTTGTTGCAAAACGGTTAGCATATTCGAACTCAATCAAAGATTAGGTTTTTAATACAAGGATAGGTATACAAGATATTACTATTATTGCAAGAATATGCTTGCCTTTGGAATCGCAGTCAACAGTCGAGACGGTGGTCCTTTTATCGCGAAAAAGGTCTGCCACCAGAAAATGATATTTTTGATTTGCCATATATGGACGGTGCATAACAGGATGACTTCCTGGCAAAGATAGGAGGGAGAACAAGAAGACAGATTCAGAGAACATGAAAATAGGACTACGTAGAATTGCGCACGCAAAAACTCATAAAAAAGATTTTCATGAAAAAAGAAAATATTGTGTCAGGGCTTCTTTTGTTCGGGATAGCCGTGTTCCTGCTTATGATAATCGTTACGAATGTTTGGCATTTCACATATCGTTTGGATGCCGATATTTCTTCTGAGGTTGTGCTGGCAAGGGAGATCTGGGATGTAAAGCAGCTCGTTCCGGATACATGGTATATCTCGACAGAGGCCAGGATCATCGGAACGCCGAATCTTGCGGCGCTTTTTTATGGACTGACACATAATATGGTGCTGGCAATGGGGCTTGCCTGTTCTGCGATGACGTTGCTGATTACGTGCAGCATGTTCTTTTTCGGAAAATCTCTCGGATTAAGATTTCAGGACAATCTATTGTTTATCTTTATGGGATTAGCAGTTCCGGTACTTTTTGATTTTCTGGAAATGTTGTATCTGTTTGCCGGTTATTATGCGATCCATATCATCAACCTTTTTCTGACGCTGGGAGTTTATGTGACGGCGCTTGGAGGAAAAAGGATCAACAGAGGTATCTTCATACTCAGCATGCTTCTTGCACTTGTATTGGGTATACAGGGGGTAAGGGGAATTCTTGTTTTTTACGGACCACTGTTCGGCATGGAAGTGATCAGGAATCTATACCGGATTTATTGCAGAGAAAAGGCGGACAAAATGGATTGGCTCGTCAGTGTATGGGTGGCAGTGATGTTGGCACTCAGTTTTATAGGAACACTTTTTCCGGTGTCCGTCGAGCAGGAGATGTCTAAAAATATCAGGAACGGCTTACAGAAATTGTTCACCGTAGTCATACCGAATATGGGCGTTGCCATCGGTTTGAAAGCTGCGAATCCGGCGGAAAAGACCGCATTGATATTTATGCTGTTACTCATCCTGTATCTGGTGCTGGATATTTTGTGGAGAATGTGCAGGAAACAGAAGATTGAGGCGGGTGAATGGGCTTTTCTGGTGATATGTGCATCTCCCGTTATAACGGCTCTGATGATGGCGTTTACGACTTTTGATACGGCAGAGAGATACTATTTCATGTTTACGTATGCGATGGCGTTTGCGGCGGTCCTGGCGTTTGGTAAGCTGCACAGGCTGCACAGCAGATGGATCGGAATGGCACTTAGCCTCTTGCTTTCACTGTCGGTGGTGGTGATCACGGTTTCTAATCTGACCGCCATTTATGTTCCGATCATGAATGCGGAAGAGCCGCCGCAGACAGAGGATTATGAAATTGCAGGATATCTGGAGGAAAATGATTTTCATATAGCGTATTCTACCTTTCATCGTGCCAATAATCTGACGGTTCTATCCAATGGAAAGGTCAGGAGCGCGGCAATCTCATCTATGGATAAGATGAATGTGAGTAAATGGCTGAGCAGTTCTAACTGGTATGTACCGAATATGCCTTATGAAGAAAAGACAGCTTATATCATTCCGGAGGAGGAGATGGAAAATTTTGCGAAATTTCTGGAGGCTCACGGGGAAGAGATGCAGCTTGAGACACAGATCGGAACCTATTTTGTCTACAGTTCCGATTATAATTTTTCCTATTTGGAAGATTAAAATTTTGTAGTATGATAGATGCAGAAGATGTTTTGAGAACTGAGGAGATAAGAATGCCAAATACAAACACGACGAAGATGGCGCTTGCGGAATCCCTGAAAAAGCTGATGTTGACAAAAAAGCTGGAGAAGATAACGATCAATGATCTCGCTGCGGACTGCGGCATCAGCAGGATAGCCTTTTATTATCATTTCAAGGATATCTATGATTTGGTGGAGTGGGTCTGTGTGGAGGACGGGAAGAAGGCGCTGCAGGATAAAAAGACATACGATACCTGGCAGGAGGGGATGAGCCAGATCTTTGAGGCTGTTCTGGAGAATAAGCCTTTTATCCTAAATGTATACCGAAGTATCGGCAGAGAAAAGATTGAGGGATATCTTTATAAATTCACTTATGATCTGTTAAAGGATGTGGTGGAGGAAAAGTGTCGGGGAATCGAGTTGGCAGAGGGTGATAAGGCATTCATCGCGGACTTTTATAAATATGGGTTTGTGGGCATCATGCTGGACTGGATCGGGCATGAGATGAAGGAAGATCATGAGGAGATCGTGGAGAAGATGAGCGTTATGCTCCATGGTAACTTTGCCCGGGCGATCCGAAATTTTGAGAAGGTGGAGGCGCAGAATTAGTCTTAACATACATATTTTGATAAGAAGGGAAACTCTACCATGGTGGTAGAGTTTCCTTTTGCATATCATAAATCGTAATACATCATAAACTCCGCAGGTGTGGGAATCTCCCCGGCCTGCTTGGCCTCGGCACGTTTGCGCTCGATCCACACATCGATGAGCCTCTGCGGGAATACCCCGTCCTTGGTCAGATAATCGTGATCCTTTTCCAGCGCGTCCAGCGCCTCATCCAGAGACTTGGGAAGTCCTTTGATCTTTTTCTGCTCCTCCGCAGAGAGTGTGTAAAGGTTGAAATCATAAGGGCCCCAGCCGTTTGCGGCGGGATCGATCTTCTTCTCGATGCCGTCTAAGCCTGCCATCAGGATAGCCGCATAAGCGTAGTAGGGATTGGCGGTAGCGTCGGGATTTCTCAGCTCAAAACGCTTGGTCTCCGGAGATTTTGCATAAGCCGGAATCCGGATCACCGCGCTGCGGTTGGAGGTGGCATAGCCGATGGTCACGGGAGCCTCGTATCCGGGCACCAGACGCTTGAAGGAGTTGGTGGAGGGATTGGTGAAGGCGCACAGTGACGCAATGTGGGACAGCAGGCCGCCGATAAAGTAGTGGGCTGTCTGACTCAAGCCGGAGTAGCCGTTCTCATCGTAGAAGACAGGCTTTCCGTCCTTTGTGAGCAGCATATGTACATGCAGGCCGCTTCCCGCTTCTTTATAGATGGGCTTGGGCAGGAAAGTGGCTGTCTTGCCCTCTCTGGCTGCCATATTCTTGATAATGTATTTGATGATCATGGTGTTGTCGGCCATAGCGGGCATATCCGCTAGTTCCACCTCGATCTCCATCTGGCCGGGGCCGCCCACCTCGTGGTGGTGGTACTTTACTTTAACGCCCCAGTTTTCTATTTCCGTACACATACGGCTTCTCAAGTCATAACCCACATCCTGAGGTGCGGCGATGTGGTAGCCGCCGTGGGTCACCTCGTAGCCGTTGTTTCCGGGATTGTCCAGACTGCAGTTCCAGTTGGCCTGTCTGGTGTCGATCCGATAGGCGCACTGTCTGGGAGAAACCTCGTAACGTGTGGAGTCGAACAGATAAAATTCAAACTCAGGCCCTATCACCATGTTATCTGCGATGCCGGTCTTTTTCATATAGTCCATAGCACGGAGGGTAACATTTTTCGGATACTGGTCAAAGGGGGTGTTCTCGCCCTTTCCGATGACACAGACATTGCCGCACATGGTCAGTGTGGGCACCTCCGCGAAAGGATCCACATAGGCGGTGTCCGGATCGGGCAAGAATACCATATCGCTCTTCTCGATGGGAGCATACCCGTAGTTGGAACCGTCGAAGCCGATCCCGTAGACGAAGACATTCTCATCGAACCGCTCCACCGGTATCGTGATGTGACGCCAACGTCCGTCGATGTCGGTCATTTTGAAGTCGATCATGCGGATCTCCTTCTCCTGACACAGTTTTCTGATTTCTGCACTTTTCTCCATAAGCATATCCCTTTCTTTGGTGGCAGTTCTCCGGGACTGCAGATGCGGTGATGTGTGCGGTACGATCCCGAAGCACTGCGTTTCTGTGTAGCATCAGTATAACATATTTTGATTGTTTCTTTCATAAATGTTTCACACTTTGCGATTTATTTTATGGTATACTATACACGATAATGTAAATCGGGGTAAAACTATGAAAACAAGAGAAGAGGCATTGCGCTACGGCATGACATTTCCCGATGTATATCAGGACATGCCTTTTCACGATACGAATTGGGTGCTGGTGCGGTGTCAGAAAAATAAGAAAGCTTTTTTGTGGACCTATGAATATGAAAGCTCGATGCGGATCAATATTAAGGTAGATCCGGTCTGGCGGGATTTCTGGCGGCAGACCTACGAGGCTGTGCTTCCGGGGTATCACCAGAATAAAGAGCATTGGAATACGGTGATCCTGGACGGGACGATTCCCGACGAGGACATCAAGCGTATGATCGCAGAAAGCTATGATCTGGTGATGGGAAAGAACAGGGGAAAGAGGAAAAAGAATGCGAAAGAAGAACTATAAGGGGAAATGTAAAAGAGTGCTGCCGGCGCTGCTGGCGGCTGTATTGTGGATAGAGGGAACCTTTGGAGCAGTCTATGCGGCAGAGCCGGTTCCGCAGGCGGAGCAGACTGTGGGCGTGGGAGAAAATACAGCGTCTGACGAGAAGGCTGAGACAGAGACGGGGGAGACCGGCACAATTGAGGAGACGGAAGACCCGGCAAAAGAAGAAAATGGGGAGAACGAGGAGAGCGGAGAGACCGGAGAAAACGGCGGGACGGAAGAACCGGACGAGGGAGAACTGCCTGATACCGGGGAGGAAGAAGCATCTGGTGAGACAGAGGGGGAAGAGACGGATCCTGCCTTGGAAGAAGAGACCGGGGATACCGTTTCGGAGAATGATATGGATCAGGAGGAAGAGGAATCCTTAGAGGAGTTTGATTTTGCGGGAGAGCCTGCCTTGGGTGAGCCGCCTCTGATGACGGGATATGAGGGAGGAAACAAGGTATATTCTTACAGCAGTACCGACGGTGCGAGAAGCGGAGAGAGCGGAAAGCGGCAGACACCCAGCACAGTGGAAATCATTCAAAGGTATCAGGATTATCCATGGAGTTTAAGCGTGGCAAATACCTACAGCGATAAACCCTCCACGAAAAATCCATACAAGGCGGGGCATCTCTCGAATGACAGTCTGGTAAATGCGCTGAATTTGATGAATTTTATCCGGTATGTGGCGGGGATTCCCTCTGACGTGACGTTGGATAATAGTGAAAAGGGGTATATCGAAAAAGCTCAGGCGGGAGCGTTGGTAAACTGCGTCAACGGAGTACTGTCGCATACACCGCAACAGCCGAAAGGCTTTCCAGATGATCTTTATGCGTTAGGCAAAGAAGGGTGCGGCAGCAGTAACATTGCGTATAATTACGGGAATATAGCCAAGAGCCTGTTAAACGGCTGGATGTATGACGGAGATTCCACTAACATTGCCAGCATGGGGCATCGAAGGTGGGTCTTAAATCCGTCTATGACGCAGACCGGTTTCGGTGCTGTTGAGGCATATTCCAATATGTACGCTTTTGACAGGAATGGTTCGGGAATCAGTGATTTTGTGGCATGGCCAGCACAGAATATGCCCATAGAACTGATGAATGGCTCAGGGACGCCCTGGACGGTGAGCCTTGGAAGCGATTACGGGAAGGCGGACTTTCAAAAGGTGACGGTCATGCTGCAGAATCTTTCCAATAATAAGACCTACACTTTTTCCGGTACGAAAGCGGAGGGCGTCTTCAAGGTGAATACGGCCAACTATGGTATGGCTAACTGTATCATCTTCCGTCCCAACAGTATCAGCTACAGCAAGACCTCTCAGTTTCGGGTGACCATCACCGGGTTGACAAAAAAGGACGGGACGGAAGCCGAGCCCTTAAGCTATAACGTGGATTTCTTTTCTTTAAGTGATAAACCGGCAGAGGTACAGAAGGTCACGGTCAGCAAGGACTACCTTCATTTACTGAAAGATGAGGAAGGAAAGCAGAAGGAGACCCTGTTTGCGACCATAACGCCCAGCAATGCGGCGGATAAGAGGCTGAACTGGACAAGTGAAAAACCAGAGGTTGCCACGGTGGATGAGAATGGTAACGTGGAAGCAGTGGGCGTGGGAGAGACAACGGTTTCCGTCACGGCAGCCAAGCAACAGGACGTTTGTGTCGTGAAGGTGTCCGATTATGCCCTGTCCTCGGAGGAACTATCTTTCGACCTGACCACAGACACAGCATCGAAAAAGCTGGCGCTTCTGGACGGTGGCAGTCCGGCTACGGATTCCAGTGAACAGATTCAGTGGAAGAGTGAAAATGCGAGTGTGGCCTCGGTAGATGATAAAGGCAATGTGACACCGCACGCAGTGGGAGAGACGGTGATCTGGGTGAATGTGGAGAACGGTCTGGCCGTTCTTGAATGTGAGGTGACGGTAGAGAAATCCGGAGTGTCGGATCTGCAGATTAAAGGGTGGGAAGAGAACTGCACTCTGGGACTGAGAAAGGATGCTGAGGGAACTGTCATTGGTGATACCGGGCAGTTGAAGGTTTATCTTGATCAGACTGATACGAAGTGGAAACGTGTGAAGTGGGAATCTGATAATCCGTTTGCGGTAAAGCTGCTGCAAGGTGATACGGAGAAGACAGAGATCGTTGGAGAAGAGACAACGGTTCTCGTAAAGGCGGCAGGAGCAGGAAGTGCAAAAATCTCAGCCACTATCGTGGATGACGAGGGCAATCCTGTGGAGCAGGGGAAGGGACAGGCATTCTGCACGGTGACGGTGCAGGAACAGGCGGAGGCGCCCGCAATAATGCCCGCTGACCAACCAGTGGCGTTGACGAACCTCCAGACTACGTTGAAGGATGTGGCGCTTCCCACAGGATGGAGCTGGAAAGAGCCGGAGACGGTACTGACGCAGTTTGCGGGAGGGAAGTCTAAAAAGTTTGCGGCGGTTTATCAATCCGGCGCTCCGGAAACCACATTGCCGGCAGAAGCTCTTCTGGATGTGTATTTTATCACAGTAAATAGTCTTTCTATGGAGATGCAGAAGGATGGTGAGGAGATTTCCTCGTTACAGAGCGGGCAGACGACAGAATGTTATGTAAACTATTATGATGAGGAGACGATACAGAAATTTGAAGGCACGGAGGCGGCTTTTGCGGAGAATCGTGCTTACAAAGAGTATAAAGAGAACATAGAAGAGAGTATCCAGTGGACAAGCAGCAATCCCAAAGTGGCGGAAGTGGAGTCTGTGGGGAATGGCGTGAAGCTGACGGCGAAGGAAGTGGGGACCACGACCCTCAAGGTACAGATGAAGCTGGGCAAAAAGACTTTCAGTGCGAGCCGGAAGATCACCGTGACGAAGGCAGCAGGAACCCTTACCGTGACGGCGGTGGAGGGCTTTGCGCCTGTTTCGAATACGGCGGAGAAGACCTATACAGGACTGCTCTCCGGGTTTCAAACGGAGAAAGCTAATCAGGTCAACAGTAAGATCATGCTGACCCTGCCCGGCGCGACGAAGGTGACGGCTAAGAGCAATAACGCTAAGGTGGTGACGGTGAAGGCTTCGGCGGCGGAGGGAGACGGCTTTGCGGTATCCCTGATCGTCAAGGCGGCGGGCACAGCCCGGATCACACTGACGGGAAACGATGAGGGAAAGACTTCGCAGGAGATCGCTCTGGTGGTGGATGACGCCGAGCCGGGGCTTTCGGAGGAGACTGTCACGGTGAACACTCTGCAGGATACAGGCGCGGAGATCACGGTGTATCCGGCGAAATCCTTCTCGGGAGAAGCGTATGCGGTGACAGACGTGAAAATGGCTGCGGATGATAAGAGCAAGCTCTTTAAGCTGTCTAACCTGTCATCGGAGGAGCCGGAAGAGAAGACGGAGGCGGGAACGGTTCGCTATGTGTTGGAGGCAAAGAGCGGTACGGGGAACGGGACCTATAAAGTCAAGCTCCTTGCCACGGCGGCAGGTATGGACTATGAGCTGCCCCTCACCGTCAAGGTGGTTTCAACGAAACCCAAGTGCAAGGTAAAACAGGTAGGTAAACTGAATCTATTTGAGAAAGAGGCGTGCAGTCTTTTGGAGATCGACACGGGCGGCGTGGAGATTGTGACAGAAGATGGAAAGCCCGGCGTGGTGTTGAAAGGGAAAGGCGCTGCCAATTATTATGTGGAGCAGAAAGATGGAAAATGGTATCTGCGTGCCAGAGAGAATGTGGCTTTAAACAGCATAAGGAAGGGAGAACTTTCTATTACCCTGCGGGGCTATACGGACCCGCTTACGGTTTCGTTCACGGCGAACGTGGAGAAAAAAGCGCCTAAGATCACCTGGCAGAGCAGCAAGGCGATATTCTATCCCAATGCGGGCATGACCAGCGTATGGGTCGGGCTTAAGAATCCGGAGAACATTCCATGGAATGAGGTTTCGGCGACCCTGACTGCAGGCGGAAAAAATAACTACGACAGCAAGGTAGAGGTAGATAAGGAAAACGGCGGTTTTATCCTGAAAGGGAGCAATTTGAATCAGGCGGAGACGGTGAAGGCATCGATCAGCCTGCAGGCAGACAGATGGACAGAGCCGCTCACCTGCAAGCTTACGATCCAGGTGAATACGGGGCAGCCGGGCATTGAATTGACGAGTAAGACCTTACAGCTGAACGCCAATGCGGCATATAAGGGTTATGATGCGGCAGACACTACGGTCAAGTGGAAAAACGGCGGCACGCTTCTTGTGGACGGCAAGGATAAGAGTTTTCGAGTCAGCGTATACTGTGATGCAAAGGACGAGAAGGCAAAGAAACTGGTGCAGAACAGTCAGGTGGTCTTTTCTGTGAAAAAGGGACCGGAAGAGCAGACGTATCAGAAATATCAGATTGGCGCACAGCTTAATAACAAGGACGTGGCTTCCGGCACCTATAAATTTATTGTACAGGTGGCTCAAAACGGAAAAGTATGGAAAACGCCTCTCACCTTAAAGATAGTGAATACTGCACCTGACAAGGCGGTGAAGATCAGCGCAAAGGGCAGCATTGACGTGCTGAACAGGGAGAACAGCTTTATCACTCTGACACCCGCCTTAAAGGCGGTGAACGGCACCTTTGTGGTTCCGCGGTCGGAGGATGTAGAGCAGGATAAAAAAGTGGAACTGCGGGGGCGGGATGCTCATTTGTTCCGGGCTAAGTGGGATGCCGCCGGCACAAAGATCGAACTTCGGGCGAAACAGGGCGAGACATTTGTGACCAAGTATAAATACACAGTAACGCCTGTTATTAAAATAAGAAACGTGAATGGTGACACGGAAGAACTCACTTTATCACNGGTGAGCTTCCAGGTGAAGCAGGGCAGTGCGAANATAACNGCTTCACCNNNAACNGCCCTTATGTACAGCGGNNCTTACAATTCCGTGGAGATTGANATGAATGCNGNCTTGAAGGGTGCGGATNCGCCTGAAATCGAAAGTGTGACCCTTGTGGGAAACACGGATGCCTTTACTTATGAATATAATAAGGAGGGGAAGGGGACGCTTAGCATGAATCACACGGGGCGTGCCGTTAAGGGAAAGACCTANACNCTGCAATTACAGGTGCGTCTGNGTGAACAGGCGGATAATGTGAAGCCGGTCACGGTAAAATATAAGGTGAAGGTGAAATAGAGAAAGAGACTGCTACAAACAGGAGGTTAAGCGGCGTATGCAGCTGTTTACAGGATTGATGATCCCTTTTCTGGGGACTACGCTNGGTGCGGCGATGGTTTTTTTCATGAAAAAGGAGATGCACAGAGGAATGGAAAAGTTTCTTCTGGGTTTTGCNTCGGGTGTCATGATTGCCGCATCGGTGTGGTCGCTGCTGATTCCGGCNATTGATATGTCAGAGGAACAGGGACAGATCGCCTGGCTTCCGGCCACCGCGGGTTTTCTCGGCGGCATGGCGTTTCTCTTAGTGTTGGACAGTNTGATTCCNCATCTGCATTTGGAGAGCACGGAACCGGAGGGCGTGGAGAGCTCGTTAAAAAAAACCACTATGCTTGTCCTNGCGGTGACTCTGCACAANATNCCGGAGGGNATGTCTGTNGGAGTGACNTTTGCGGGGGCGCTGATCGGGGATGNNGGGATNACCATGGCGGGCGCCTTTGCNCTGGCNATCGGTATCGCCATTCAGAATTTCCCGGAGGGTGCCATCATCTCCATGCCGCTGCGAAGTGAAGGCGTTTCCAGGAGCCGCGCCTTTGTTTACGGCGCCTTATCCGGCATCGTGGAACCGATCGGCGCTTTTATCACGATTCTGCTGGCGGAGCAGATCGTCTCCGCGCTCCCCGTATTTCTTGCTTTTGCGGCGGGTGCGATGATCTATGTGGTGGTGGAGGAGCTGATACCGGAGGCACAGGCGGGAGAGCACAGCAATATCGGAACTGTGGGCGTGGCTTTTGGGTTCGTGATCATGATGATACTGGATGTAGCGCTCGGATAAATAAAATACGGNCGTTATTTTATTGGATAAATTGAGGAAGGACAGTAGAAGTGGAAGGGAATGATCTGACAAGGGGGAGCGTGGGGAAAAACCTGATACGGTTTGCGCTCCCGTATCTTTTGGCCTGTTTTATGCAGACTTTTTACGGCATGGCGGATCTGTTTGTGGTCGGATTGTATAACGGTTCGGAGACCACCACAGCGGTGGCGATCGGCAGCCAGGTGATGCATATGCTCACAGTGATCATCGTGGGACTCTCCATGGGAGCTACCGTGCGGATCGGCAGATGTGTGGGCGCCGGAGACAAACGCTCGGCGGCGGAGACAGTGGGCGCGGCAGTGCTCTTTTTCGTGGCCTTTGCGGGGGTACTCACGGCAGGACTGTTGCTCAGTGTTAATTTAATAACAAGTGTCATGCTCACGCCGGCGGAGGCGGTGGCGCAGACCCGGATCTATCTGTGTATCTGCTTTGCGGGCGTACCCTTTATCACGGCCTACAATGTGATATGCAGTGTCTTTCGCGGGGCGGGTGATTCCAAGCGGCCCATGTATTTTGTGGCGGTGGCATGCGTGGTCAATATCGTGCTGGACTTTGTCTTTGTGGGTGGAGGATTGAGCGCGGCGGGCGCGGCTCTGGCTACGGTCTGCGGGCAGGCGGTGAGCGTGTTCTTTGCTCTGTTTGTACTGCGNAAAAAGAATCTTGGNTTTCGGGTGACGAGNCAGGATATTCGAATNNATANAGAGGCGGTCNCCCAGATCTGTAAGGTGGGGGTGCCCATTGCCTGTCAGGACGGNCTGATNCAGGTGGCNTTTATCGTGATCACGGTGATCGCCAACAGCAGNGGNNTGATCGCATCGGCNGCAGTGGGGATCGTGGAGAAACTGATCGGCTTTATGTTNCTGGTNCCCTCNGCNTTNCTCTCGGCAATCTCGGCTATTACNGCCCAGAATATGGGNGCGGACAAGCCGGAGCGGGCCAGAGCNTCTCTGGGGTACGGCCTTCTNATCACGGTCTGCTGGGGCACNCTGTGTGCGCTGTACAATCAGTTTTTGCCNCACACGCTGGTGGGNTTGTTTACNAGAGATGCGNTGGTGCTGGCGGCGGGCTGCGCTTATATGCGNTCCTATGCCTTTGACACGCTTTTNGCCGCCATACATTTTTGCTTCAGCGGGTATTTCTGCGGAGACCAGAAGGCGGGCATCTCTTTCATACATAATATNACGGCGATCGTGNTGGTCCGNATTCCGGGCGCCTATTTTGCCAGTCTCTGGTTNCCGGAGGACCTGTATCCCATGGGCTGGGCGGCNCCNCTGGGNTCTNTNCTCTCCGCGNTGATCTGTGTGGGNTTTTACACTTATTACAGGCTCCGCGAGAAGAAGGCAATGGNACAGAAATAAAATAACNGNCGATATNACGANCGNATNTGCCGCCGCAGNGTCCAGAGNGCCAGCAGGTTCGGCAGAGCCATAAACGCNTTGATCAGATCGGTGCTCTCCCANACNAGANGCATGGGGATGATCGCGCCCANATAGATCATCAGGANATAGAGAAGNTTATAGNGCGGGATGCCCNNGCTGCCTGNCAGNTACTCTGTNGCGGTTTCNCCGAAATANGACCAGCCGATCAGGGTGGTGACGGCGAAGGCACACAGAGAGAGGGTTAAAAAGGTGTCTCCCACATAGGGAAGGTGAGCNAAAGCGGCGGCGGTCAGATCGGTCTCGGCGACNCCTGTGGCGGAGGCCGGATCGTAGAGCATATTGCAGACGATGACCAGACCGGTCAGCAGACACATGACTACCGTATCCCAGAAAACCGCGGTCATGGAAACATAAGCCTGAAGCCGAGGATTCTCGGTGTGGGAGGAGGCAGCTGCGATGGCGGAGGTACCGATGCCGGCCTCGTTGGTAAAGAGTCCTCTGGCGATGCCGTAGCGAAGCGCCCGCTGTAGGCCTGCGCCTGCAATACCGCCGGTAAGGCTTGTGAAGGAAAAGGCATCTTTTAAGATCCAGACGATGGCGGTAAGGAGCTGGCGGCGGTAGAGGACAAGCAGCAAAAAGCACCCCAGAAGATACAGAAACGTGATGGCGGGCACAGTCCGTTCGCACAGGTTACCGATGCTTTTGATGCCGCCCAGGATCACGGCGCCGGTCAGGACAGCCAAGACGATCCCCACCAGATGGGGAGAGAGACCGAAGCTCAGGGTCGTTGCCCGTGTGACGGAGTTGGCCTGGGTGGTACAGCCTACGCCGAAAGCGGCGGCCAGGGTACACAAGGCGTACAGATATCCAAGTTTGTTATTATGTAAACCGTTTTTGAGCACATACATAGGGCCGCCCGCATAGACGCCGTCTGTCTTCTGCTGGCGGTAAAGGACGCTCAGATAGCATTCGCCGTAGGCGGTGGCCATTCCCAGAATCCCGGTGACCCAGCACCAGAAGACAGCGCCGGGACCGCCCAGAGCAACAGCGGTGGAGACGCCGATGATATTGCCGGTGCCGAGGGTTGCCGCCAGTGTGGTGGCAAGGGCCGAGAAGGGAGAGAGATTCTTCCCGCCTGCCTCCGTGGAAAAAAGAGAGAGACGGATCGCCTCGGGGAGGTGCCTTTGGGGAAAATGCAGTTTGCAGGTAAAGTAAATGTGAGTGCCAAGGAGCAGGGCGATCAGGGGAAAGCCCCATAAAATATCGTTGATCTGTTCTAAGAGAGCCATAGAAGATACATCCGGATTTTGTTAGCATATCCTATGCGAAATGGTGAAAAAAAAGAACAAGCAAGGGCAGCCGGAACGAGAGGAAGGGAAAGAGAATGAGAGAAGAGGATAAGGCGAGAGCCTACGCCTGGGCGAGAGCGCTTTGCTATTATGCCGGGGAAAACGAGAGCTTTTTGGAGAATTTTTTTGCGATGCTCACAGCCTCGGAGGGCGTTTCGAGGGAGTTTTTATATTATCTGGAGCATCAGGATTTTCTCTGTGCCCATAAGGTGGCGGGCTACAGTCTGATCGATATCATGGTCTGGCAGATGGATCATTTTAAGGCGCAGCTGGACAGAGACCGGACCGAAATGAAGAGCAACGGAGATAAAATGCTGCTCGAGGCCTTTCATACCATGCTCTTGATGGAACAGGATTCGGAATATTATGTAAACTTAATGCAGAGTGAGACCGGAACGGACTACGAGGGAAAATACAACTGACAATAGTTCAGCACACGCCATTCGCAAAATTGGCTGGCTGAACAGGGAGGAATCATATGAATAAAGAAGATATCAGGATAAAACACATCATCGTACATATTTTGGACTCTACCATCGGGATGCCTGTGCTCTCGGACACGGAGCTGGAGTACGGCTCCGAGGTGGCGGAGTTTGTGCGGGAGCATATCGGACGGATCTGCATGGGAGACGACGCCAGAGAGTGCCGCTTCTATGAGCGGGAATCGGAGATCTACAGACTGCTTGCCGATTATCAGGATGAAGATTTCATTCCGGCAAGCCAGGAGATCGCATCGCGTTTGTATGAGATCATGAATGCCAACATCGACATTCCCCCGGCGGACCTTATGGTGGTGCGGTTCAAGGAGGGAGAGGAGGAATATCTGGCGCTTCTTAAGATGAATTACAAATCCCTATACACCCACAGGACCATGCCGCTTGACGGGGGAGAAGGAAACAGCAACGAGCTGATCCGCCACAAAGCCATCCTGCCCTCGGAGAGTCAGCGGCTTTCGGAGGCGGCGGTGATCCGGCTCTCGGATCTGTCCCTCCAGGTGGTGGAGAAGAAATATGAGGTGAACGGGGAGAAGACGGATTACTTTTCTTTTCTCTTTTTAAAGTGCAGCGCCCATCTCTCCCACAAGTCAAAGCTGTCCATCGTGGGCCGCGCCGTGGAGAGCGTACAGAAGGACGGATTTGCAGAGGTGGAGCGGTTTGAGCGGCAGATGCGCGCCAAGAGCATCATTCAGGAGGAGATCGAGGAGAACGGCGGCTTCGAGGTGGAGGAGATCGCGGAAAAGATCTTTGACGACCAGCCGGAACTAAAGACCGCCTTTCAGGATAAAATGGAAAAGTATAATATGGTGCGGGAGCGGATCGAGCCCCAGAGTGAAAATACGGTGCGCAAATACCAGAGCCAGCACCTTTTCACGGACACGGGGATCGAGATCAAGATTCCCATGGAGCAGTATAAGAATCCCAGGTGCGTAGAATTTATCACCAATCCGGACGGGACGGTCAGTGTGTTGATCAAGAATATCGAGCACTTAGAGGCGAAACTGTAGAGAGGGATAAAAAGTAGTGGAAGAGCGGTTCCCCGTCCTTTGCCGGCAGGCGTTCCGGGTGCCACTGGACAGCCAGTATGGGCAGTGTCCGATGCATCAGCCCTTCGACCACATTGTCCCCGGCGCGGCAGACCGGAATCAGATCCTTTCCCGGGCGGTTTATGGCCTGATGGTGGGCGGAGTTTACCGGAGCGCTGTTTCCATATAGTTCATAAAAGAAATCCAAACGGTTTACATAACTATGATAGACGCGGTGCATCTGATCCNTGCCGATCCANTTGTGCCNNTCNGCGGTGTCGATGTGCTGNGTGATNTCGCCGCCGAAATACACATTGATGAGTTGAAGGCCCTTGCAGATNCCGAGCACGGGCTTNTTTTTNGCNGCAAAAAGGGAGAGNGCCTGAANCTGCAGAATGTCCAGNTCGGTNTCGATGTGGANNGAGCCGTGGTCGTTCTGNCCGAAGAANGCGGGCGTGATGTCGCCGCCGCCCGGCAGGAGCAGATGGGTGGCAGTNNCGGCNGCTTCNGGATCCAGAGTNGTGTGATAGGGGATGCCNAGTCTGCGCAGGATGTTTTCGTAATTTTCAGTATCAGGGGTGCGNCCNAGNATGGCNACGGNGGGGAGAGNGGACATGGCGGATTCCTTTCAAGGAGAGCGGAGGGGTATTACATTATCTTATGCGNCGATGGCGGCAGCGTAACTATCTGAAATGACTTCGANATGACTTCGGGATCACTTCAGAATCACTCCGCAAAAAAAAGGTTGCTTTATTGGGAAAAATCTCATATAATTTTAGATAAGTGTAAAATATTTTATAAAAACAAAAATGACTTATGGGGAAATGTCAGAAATGGGGTGTAAAAATGAGCGAGTTAATGTACAACAAACCATGGATCTTACAGCGGGCAGACCCTTATGTGTACAAGCACACAGACGGCAGCTATTATTTCACGGCTTCCGTGCCGGCCTATGACGGGATCGTGCTGCGCAGGTCTGATACGCTTGTGGGACTTGCGGATGCCGAAGAGGTGGAGATCTGGCATAAGCATGACTCCGGGATTATGAGCTGTCATATCTGGGCACCGGAACTTCATTATATCAACGGAGCATGGTATATCTACTATGCCGGGGGCGATAAGGATGACATCTGGGCGATCCGGCCCTATGTGCTGGAGTGTAAGGATGCAGACCCTATGACCGGCACATGGACGGAGAAGGGCAAGATGGGGAGAGCCGATGACGATGAGTTTTCCTTTGAGGCTTTTTCTCTGGACGCTACCGTGTTTGAGAATAAGGGAAAGTGGTATTACATATGGGCTGAGAAGGTGGGCGTCGGAAAGCAGATTTCCAATCTTTACATTGCGGAGATGGAGACACCTTATAAGCTAAAGACTGTGCAGGTGCTTCTCACAACCCCGGATTATGATTGGGAGCGGGTAGGCTTCTGGGTGAATGAGGGCCCGGCGATTCTGAAACGAAACGGTAAGATCTTTATGACCTACTCTGCTTCGGAGACGGGAGTGGCCTACTGTATGGGCATGCTGACTGCGGACGAGGACGCGGATCTGTTAGATCCCTTATCCTGGAAAAAGGAGCGTTATCCGGTGCTTGCGTCGGACGAGTCCCGCGTTGTTTACGGACCGGGACACAACAGTTTCACCGTAGATGAGAACGGAAATGACATTCTGGTCTATCACGCCAGAACAGAGACGGAGATCGTGGGAGATCCGCTCTACAATCCGAACCGCCACGCGATGCTGATGAAATTCGGCTGGGAAAACGGCAGACCTGTNTTTAAGTTTACATAACAAAGANTGGTTTACATAACTAAAANAGGTTTACATAATGCAATATGGTTTACATAAAAATATAAGAAGGGAAAGAGAACGGGTATGGCAAAATTACTGATCAACGAGAAACACAAAAAGGGACACATCAACCCGGAAATCTACGGACACTTTTCGGAACATCTGGGCAGATGTATCTATGAGGGACTTTATGTGGGAGAGGATTCCGATATCCCGAACGTGAACGGTATGCGTAAGGATGTGGTTGACGCTCTGAAGGAAATGCAGATTCCTGTCCTGCGCTGGCCGGGCGGCTGCTTTGCGGATGAATACCACTGGATGGACGGTATCGGTCCCAAGGAAGAGCGCAAGAAGATGATCAACACCCACTGGGGCGGCGTGGTGGAGGACAACAGCTTCGGTACGCATGAGTTCTTCGAGCTCTGTGAGCAGCTGGGATGTAAGACATACGTGAACGGCAACGTGGGCAGCGGCACCGTACAGGAGATGAGCGAGTGGGTGGAGTATATCACCTTTGACGGCGTTTCTCCTATGGCGGATCTGCGGAAAAAGAACGGCCATGAGAAGCCCTGGAAGATCGATTATTTTGGTGTGGGCAATGAGAACTGGGGCTGCGGCGGCAATATGACGCCGGAGTACTATGGAAACCTGTACAGAAGATATCAGACCTATGTGAGACATTACGATCACGCGGCGCCGATCAAGAAAGTCTGCGGTGGTCCCAATGTGGCAGACTATTTCTGGACAGAGGGCGTGCTGAAAACCTGTTTTGCAAAGCCGCAGCCGGATCCGGGTGCTCCCGGCGTGGTACCGGGCTTTATGGACGGACTGTCTCTGCATTATTATGTGCATCCGGGCGGATGGCAGAACAAGGGAAGCGCTACAGAATTTGATGAGAAAACATGGTATACTACCATGGCGAAAGCAGTATATATGAAAGAACTGGTAGAGCGTCACGGCGCGATCATGGATCAGTATGATCCTGAGAAACGGATCGGTATGATCGTGGACGAGTGGGGCTGTTGGTTCGATGTGGAGCCGGGTACGAATCCGGGCTTCCTGTATCAGCAGAATACCATGCGCGATGCGGTTGTGGCGGGTGTTACGCTCAACATCTTCAACAAGCACTGTGACCGCGTTAAGATGGCATGTATTGCGCAGATGGTCAACGTGCTGCAGTCCGTGATCCTGACCGAGGGACCGAAGATGATTCTGACGCCCACCTATCATGTCTTCCATATGTACAAGCACCATCAGGATGCAGATCTGGTGGAGAGCTGTATCGAGGGCAATAAGATGATCGGCACAGACGCAGACAATCAGGTGCCATTCCTGGATGAGTCCGTGTCCGTGGATAAGGACGGCTATGTGAATGTGACACTGACGAATCTCTCCACAGAGGAGGATGCGCCGGTGGAGATGTCCTTTATGGAGCTTGCGCCCAAGGAGATNACNGCTGCGATCCTNAAGGGAGAGATGNACGCGCACAACACCTTCGATGCGCCTGAAGTGGTGAAAGAGGAAGTGTTTGGCGCTTATGAGTGCAAGGACGGGAAGATCAGCTTCACGGCGCCNGCGGGCAGCGTGATCAGTTTCCGNATCCGTTAAGAGAAAATGATCCGGAAAGGAGTGGCGGTGTATGGAGATTGAGAACAGACGCATNTGCCGTAAGTGTCTCACNAGAGACATGNATCAGAAAGAGTATTTTGAAAATCTGCATACCTACATCGCCAATCTGGATGAGGATTTAAAGGTTGAGGAGCCGCTTTACGAGAAGCGGCTCTCTNTCTNTAAGNANTGCGNTCTGCTTTTAGACGNNATGNNNAGGNCCTGCGNANGCTTTGTGGAGCTGCGGGCGGNGATGAAGAAAAACGCCTGTCCTTATGATAAATGGGGCGCTTTTTGCATGTCCGGCGAAAATGAATAACTTTATGCAAATTTAAATAGTTCAAAAAATTCTAAAATAATTCAAAATGGTATTGACGTATATTCCGTGCTATTGTACAATATGAACTAAGATAGCCGTAAAAAAAAAAAAAAATGTGCAAGTTGCTTAACAGCAGGAAAAGTTGTACATATATCGTCGATGGGATATCTAAATAGTTTAGGCGATGAGATGGTCGGTTATCGAACAGCACATTCTAAAAAAGGAGGAAACAGAATGAAAAAGAAAGTATTGGCTACATTGTTGACAGCAGCAATGCTGGCTACAACACTGGTAGGCTGTGGCGGCGGCTCATCTGAGGGCGGCGTGGCTCCGGCAGATGACGGTGCGGCAGCAGAGGCTCCGGCAGCGGATGACGGCGGTTCCGACGACGGTGCGGCGGCAGACGACGGTGCGGCAGCAGATGAGGCAGCAGCAGAGGAGGAGATCCCTACCTCTACCTTTGGTGATCCCAACGGTACCCACATGGAGATGTGGACATTCGTAGAGCTGCACGGACAGCACTACGGCAACATGGTTGAGAAGTGGAATGAGCAGAATCCCGACAGAACGATCGAGATCACCTGTACTACATATCCTTATGCAGACATGCATACAAAACTGATCACTTCCCTGACAGCAGGTACAGGCGCACCTGATATCTGTGACGTAGAGATCGGTCAGTTCCCTAACGTGGTAACGGGTCTTGACACATGGCTTGTTCCTCAGAATGACACGGCAGCTCCTTATCTGGACACCATGGTTAAAGCGAGAATGGATGTCTATGCAGGTTCCGACGGCAACTACTATGGTATCCCTTATCATGTAGGCGCATTCGTTATGTACTACAATGTAGCAGCTATGTCTGAGGCAATGGGTCTTTCTCAGGATGAGGTTATCTCCAAGATCGACAGCGTTGTGACATGGGATGACTATGCAGCACTCGGTGAGGAGTATCTGGCAGCACTTGGCAATCCTGAGGGTAAGTATTGGACTTCCGTTGATACAGGCGGCGTGGACTGGCAGTGGATCGCTATGGCTGAGTACGGCGATGACTGGACAGGCGGCTTCGATGGCAAGGCTAATGTACAGCTTGATTCCGTTAAGAAGATGTGTACCATGGAGCAGAATTGGTTGAACAGCGGTCTTGCACAGGTTTCTCCTGACGGACACGTTGACTTAGAGGCAGGTTTCCAGAATATTCTGGATCACAACATCGTATCCTTCCCGAAGGCTATGTGGTACATGAGCCGTTTCACCAACTACATGCCTGAGGAGAAGGGCAACTGGTATATCGCTAAGTGTCCTGTATTCGAGGCTGGTCAGCCTTGTTCCGTAGGTGTGGGCGGTACCGGTACTGTTGTAACACAGCAGGCTGGCGATAAGGATCTCGCTTCCGAGTTCCTCTGCTGGGCTAAGATGTCCGAGGAAGGTGAGCAGCTGATCTGGGATAACCTTGGATTCGACGTATGTAACACCGCTCTTTGGAACGATGAAGCATTCGCACATGACGACAATAACCAGTACAATGCATTCTTCATCAACTATCCTTACGATGTGCTCTACAGCATCAAGGATGATATCGGCAAGATCTACGCTGTAGCGATCAGCCCGACCATCAACGAGCAGATGTGTAACGTGACCCTGAACGACATGTTTGAGAATGGCGTGGACGTTGAGGAAGCGCTGCAGGCAGCTCAGGATGTAGTTGATCTGGAGCAGTAGTCGATCGAGCAAGCTCGATCTCGAGCGCCGCTGATGCGGGCTCGGCATGGAGAATTTAGGAATTACATAGAGGGGATTGTGAATGCAATCCCCTCTTCTTGTAAAGAAAGCAAAAACTATCGGGGTTATTGATAAGGAGTGTGTGCGTATGAATAAATTTAAGAAATTTTTCTATTCACAGAAGGCGGCGCCATATGTATTTGTGCTTCCTTTTTTGCTTAGTTTGGCATTTTTCTGGGTATATCCGCTTTGCAGTACGATTACCATGAGTTTTCAGGATATCACACCCACAGGCACAAATTGGGTGGGGTTAGCAAATTTCCAAAAGCTGCTCAAAGATACCGTGTTCCATACGGCAATCTTAAACAGCTTTGAATATATGTTACTGACACTGGTTCTGTTGATCCCGTTTCCGATGCTTTTTGCGGTGTTGATGGATTCCAGACTTGTGAAGGCGAAAGGTTTTTGGAAAGCCTGCCTGTATGTACCGGCGCTTACTTCCGTAGTTATTTCCGGTACCTTGTTTAGACTGATGTTTTCCGAGTATACCACCGGACAGATGAATGTGATCACGGCGGCTCTCGGACTTGGAACTTATAAATGGCTTAAGATGAAAGCTACCGGTCTCGGCGCGCTGCTTGTTGTAGCTTGCTGGAGATGGACCGGTGTTAATATGCTCTACTTTATTTCAGGATTAAAAGGAATCGATACGGCAATGTATGAGGCGGCTGATATTGACGGCGCAAATGCCTGGCAGAAATTCCGTTATGTTACCATTCCTTTATTGAAACCAACTACGATCTATGTACTTACGATCAGCGTATACGCAGGTTTGGCGATGTTCATGGAGTCCTACATGTTGTGGGCGGGTCCCGATTCACCGAACAATATCGGTATGACAATCGTGGGTTATCTGTACAACCGCGGTATTCGTAAGAATCAGCTCGGATATGGTAGTGCGGTAGGTATTGTCCTGCTTGTGATCGCGTTGGCTATCAATGTAGTTCAGCTGGTGCTGAACGGAACATTTAAGAAGGAGGAAGACTGATATGGCAGAAACAACCTCTGTAAAAAAAGAAACCACGAGTATGAGGACCAAGAGGAATGTCCTGACGGTTTTTGCTACAGCATTGTTCGCAATCCTCTCCTTTATCATCATATATCCTTTGTTTGCCGGACTGCTGGCATCTTTTAGACCGGGTACTGAGTTGATCCGTCGCGGCTTGAGCGTGAATTTGGATTTCAGCACCATGACACTGGCGAACTATAAATACTTATTTGGCAATAACGTAGACGGTCATAGATATTTCATGTGGTACAAGAACAGTCTGGTTCTGATGTTGGTTACAGTATTCCTGACACTGCTTGTCTGTTACATTGTGGCTTATGGACTGACCATGTACAATTACAGACTGAAAAACTTCCTGTTTTTCATGGTGATCGCTACCATGATGGTTCCCTTTGAGATCCTGATCCTCCCGCTCTACAAGGAGATGATCACCTTGAAGCTGATCGATACCATCTGGGGCGTTATGCTGCCGGGTATCTGCGGTGCATCCACGATTTTCTTCTTCCGNCAGTATATGNCGGGNCTGCCNAANGATCTGCTCGANGCGGGACGTATCGANGGCGCTACCGAGTACGGTATCTGCTTTAAGATCATGATGCCGATCACNAAGCCTGCNTTTGCGGCTATGGCGATTCTGTGTGCCATGGGTTCATGGAACAATGTNCTTTGGCCGATGCTTGTATATAGGAGTGCTGATAAATTCACACTTCCGATTGGTTTGAATACCCTGCTTACACCGTANGGTAACAACTACGATGTGCTGATTGCCGGATCCATGTTTGGTATCCTTCCGGTATTTGTTATCTTCCTCTGCTTCCAGAGATACTTTATCGAAGGTATGACAGCAGGAGCGGTAAAGGGCTAAGGGAGATTAAAGTTCGGGCATACACTCCAAGTGCCAGGGGCTGCTGCGACGCCGGTTTTCCGGCGATAGCAGCGGCTCCTTTCTTTTATACACTGCATACATACTGAATGAGGGCGAACATGGAAACTTTATTTGATNATCTGATCGACCGTGTAAAGAATGAGAAAAACATGGATTATTTGACCGATATGGTCAATAGAAGAGGGCTTCACGAGATCTGGGAGGCGCTGCCTGACGGGGCGTGNGTCCATTGCCTCTATATGGATGTCGATAATTTTAAACTGNTCAACGANGTGTACGGGCATGCCAAGGGCGATGAACTGCTTATGTTTGTGAGCNCNCTTCTTCAGGAGGTTTTTCCGGGACAGCTTGTGGTGCGGCTGGGCGGCGATGAGTTTGTGGTGCTCTGCGATGCACAAGTGTGCAGCGAGGGGATGGAGGAGAAACTCGAACTGNTGCAGCAGAAACTGCGGGAGGAGTTTGACGAGTCTCTGAGAGAAGTGCTCTCTTTCAGCATNGGCCTTGTCTGTGATCAGAGTGCCTCAGAAAATCTGTCCGTGATTCTGGATCAGGCAGATGAGGCAATGTACTATATCAAGAAAAACGGAAAAGGAAGTTATGTAAACTANGAGGTCATAAGGAAAGAACTTGCAGAGCAGAAGGAGATGAAGGACAGAGCACTCACGGCCTTCCNTGAGGAGGAATTTGAACTTTGCTTTCAGCCTATGATCTATCTGCAAAGCTCGGATGTGTATGCGGCGAAGGCTGTCCTGCATTGGCATTTTCCNGGNAAGGACGTGNTGGATGAGGAAACCTTTGGCCCTGTGCTGGAGCAGTACGGTGTGATCACCAAATTAGATAAGATGGTTTTTGANNAGATCTGTCAATGGAAAAAACGATGGNAGAATACNGTCTTTGAGACNCTTCAGNTTTATGTCCGCATCTCCGCCAGAACGATTTTACAGAGCGACGGATTGCAGCATATCAGGGAGTGCCTGGAGACCTATCAGGTNAGGCCGGAGGAGATCAAGTTNTGTATTGAGGAGGAGAGTTTTCTCGGACGCAGTGAGAAGATCGTCTATGCGGTAGAAACNCTGTCCGNNATGGGGTTTGAGATTGCCATNGANAACTTNGGCTCCGCTTCTTCCTTTAAGGTGCTGCAGAGTGTTCCGGCTAATATTCTGAAACTGGATCCCAGGCTNCTTTCGGGNAAGGAAAATGATAAACGGCCTCTCCTGATGCTCCGAAATGTGATCGGCATGGGAAGGGATCTGCAGTTTATGATCGTGGCACAGGGAATTGAAAATACCATCCAGGCCGGCGCTCTGGCTAATTTTGGGGCACAGCTCGGTGTGGGAGATTTTTACGGTAAGCCGCAGTCACCGGAGACGTTCTATGAGATGTATCACGATCGGTATTTCTTTGTCAGCAACCGGATCCCCACGGTTTATACCTTCGATCATCACCTTAAGGATGCAGAGGGGAAGAACGANGGGCAGATTCTGGGAGAGGGGATCACCTATGACACCGGTGTGGTGGCAGGGCAGATGGCGCTTTCTTTCCCCGGAGGCAAGGTGGGGGAAAATATCGTCAGCCTGCCGAAATCNGTTATGTACAGNGAGAGTTATACCATTTGNCTGTGGGTCAACACGGCGGAAATGCAGTCATGGACNAGNGTNGTNTANATNACNTATNTGGACGGATTCTTAAGTCTGGTGCCCTCGGATGCGATCTGCAGCTGNGTGTTCCGCCTGAAGGACGACAGGGAATTGAACGAGTGGTTTGATATTTTCGGCCGGCATGCGGTGCCGGGAGAGTGGGCGTATATGTGCGTCTCCTATGATGTGATCACGGGNNTGGTNAGACTNTANTTTAANGGNATGCTGATCGGCAGCAAGGATCAGGCNCCGAATCTGAAGGTGCCNGANCGGGTGATCATAGGCGGAGACGAGTATCAGAAATCTTTCCACGGCAAGGTGGCCGGACTGGAGATTTATCACTGTGTACTGCCGGAGGAAGAGATTGAGAGGAAATTCCGGGAGTACCAGAGTGATCCCACATTTCTGGGAACAAAAGGGAAAAAATAAAAGGATGTGAAGATTGAATAAAACTCTCCCCATGCGGGAGAGTTTTTGCGCTTCTTCAGGAAGTTTCGACAGTATAAGGCAGGTAAAGAAAATACAGACAGTATGGAAAATAGGAGATATAGATTGGAAAAAGTATGAAAAGGGAGTATAATATAGATGTTCATAATTTACATGGGGGTAATACAAAATGAGTGAGAAAAGTACATCTAAAAGATCCAGCAGTATCGCGACTGTCCTAGTATTGATGATATTTGCTATGATAGCCGCAACGGCAATCGTTCTTGGGGCGCTTGGCATTTCTTTTTTGCGCAAATCCATGAACCAGAATTTAGCGACTTATGAAGAGACGATGAATGAAGGCTACAGCCTTGAAATCAAGTCGGAAATTCAGGCGGCGATTTCTATTATTCAGACTTACTATGACCGCAGTCAGGCGGGAGAGCTGACGGAAGAAGAGGCGAAGGAACTGGCGAAAGAAGAGATCCGCGGTATGCGGTATCGCGATGACGGTTCGGGCTATATGTGGATCGATGATACGGATTACAATCTGGTGATGCACCCGATCCTGCCGGAGCAGGAAGGGAATAACCGCTACGATCTGACAGACCAGAACGGTGTAAAGATCATCCAGAATATTATGAAGTCTGCAGAGGCTGGCGGCGGCTACAATCAGTTTTATTTTACAAAGGCGGACGGCGTGACGGTTGCACCGAAGCTTGCTTATTCTGAGAAATTTGCACCCTGGAACTGGGTTATTACAACAGGTAATTACATCGATGATATGATGGTGGAGGTAGAGGCAAAGGAGTTAGAGATCAAGACGCAGTTTCAGCAGATGCTGGCTGCCTTCGGCGCGGGTATCGTAGGTATTCTGATAGTGGTGATGGTGATATCTGTGATCTGCGGCAGACGCCTGGCTGGCGGGATCAGAAAAGTGGAGGTCAATCTACGTAAGATCGAGGAGGGAGATCTCTCCTTTGAGATCGATCCGAAGCTGGTCAACCGCACGGATGAGATCGGAAAGATCGCACAGTCTCTGAATCAGGTGAAACTCTCTCTGGCCGGTATGATCGGCGAGGTGAGTAATGCCAGTGTACAGATGAAAAAGAGCAGTGAAGATTTCAGCAATAAATTCGGTGATATCACTACCAATATACATAACACCAACCAGGCGGTCGAAGAGATGGCCAAGGGAACGGTGAGTCTGGCGGAAGAGACGGAAGTGGTAAATGAAAAGGTGCAGAGACTCGGCGGCGTTATTGATGTGGAGAAGGATGAAATGGATAAACTGGGCGTCTCGGTCGAGACGATGATGAAGTTCTCCGATAACGCCTCTGAAAGCATCAAAAAATTATATGAGATCACAGAGAATACGACGAACGTGATTCGGGAAGTGGCGGAACAGACGAGACAGACAAGCGAGTCCGCAACGCATATTAATACAATGGTAGAGGTTATTAAGAATATGACCTCCCAGACGAACCTGCTTTCCCTGAATGCAAGTATCGAGTCTGCCCGTGCCGGGGAAGCCGGAAGAGGGTTTGCGGTCGTTGCTGAGGAAATCCGTACGCTGGCAGAGAAATCTGCGGAGAGCGCGGCCGGAATTGAAACAATCGTAAAAGAACTCACCACAAACGTTGAGACCTCCACAAATAGGATGCAGGAAGTGATGGAGAGCGTGTCAGAGCAGCAGGAGCAGCTTCAGGAGACGCAGGATGCCTTCAGCAACCTGTATAAGGAGATCAGCATGGTGGATGAGGTCGCAACGACCATCGGAAAACAGACGGAGATCCTGAATGAGTTGAAGGTAGTCGTATCGGATTCTGTATCCAATTTGAGCAGTGTGGTAGAGGAGAGNTCCGCNTCCGCGGAGGAGACAAGCGCCGGNATGCAGCTGGTNGAGAACTCCATTCAGGAATGCTACACGGATACACAGATGCTGGTGGATCTNAGCGAAATGCAGANTGAAAAGACGCAGAAATTTACATTNTGACAATTATCTATAGAACAGAAAACTCTCCCCATGCGGGAGAGTTTTTCTATATTCTTTTGTTCTCATTCCGCCATTGTCTTGGCGGGATTCCATATACATTTTTAAAGGCTCTGGAAAAATGAAGCTGGTTNGGATANCCCACCGCNTTTCCGATATCCGCGATGGACAGTTCNGTCAGNTTTAACAGCTCTGCGGCCTTGGTCATNCGGTANGAGATCAGAAACGCCTGTGGAGATTTTCCTGTGGTCTCATGAAATATNTTCCCGAAGTAGCTTCGGTTCAGGCCGCAGGANGCGGCGATATCCTCCACAGATATGTCGTTTTGGAAATTCTGTTCGATAAAGGAAAAGGCTTCCTTGATATAGAAATCGCGAAGGCGGNTNCCCTTGCCGATCTGTGTGGAGGTGGAGGCGCGGACAAANCTGTCAATAAACAGATAGAGGTGCCCGATCAGATGGAAGGGGGATTCCTCTTTATGATTTACGATATACAGCATTTCATTTTTCATGGTTTCTGCGATATCTTTAAAGCGTGCCTTGTAGATGGGCTGGTCCAGGCTTAGTCCGGCCAGGTTTACGGTCTCTCTGGCACGCAGCCCGTCAAATTCGATCCAGACATATTCCCAGGGGATATCATGATCTGCAATATAGGTACAGACCTGACCGGGAAAGAGCATGAAACCCTGCCCGCTCATGACCTGATAGGGAACGGAATCGCCCTTGCTGTTGTCGGCGATCAGGGTACCTGTTCCGGAGAGACAGAAATGGAACAGATAGTGATTCCTTGCGGCGGGACCGAAGGAGTGGGAGGGAGTGCAATGCTCCCAGCCAAACTGATACAGTCCCAGATCCACAAAATTTTCACTTGGAAAAACAGAAAAGATAACCTCGCTCATAATTCACCTCGTCAGGTAATATACTTAATTATATACCAAAATGCTAGGTCAGTTCAATGTATGGGCAGAAAAACAGCATATTGGTATAAAACNTGCAAAACAGAGGTATTTTTGGTGGCATTATGGTATGTTACAATGTTAAAAGCAAATCCACTTTAGATCCGTTTTGATCATGCATATTGCAAAAAGGGAAGGAGAAGGGAAATGAAGAGAAAGGGATTAAAAGGCTTGNCAACAGTTCTGTGCTGTGCGGCGGTNGCGACGGTTGTCCAAGGGTGCGGCAGTTCCTCGGACGGCAAGATCGAAATCGAGATCGTGCAGTACAAAATGGAGGCGGCGAACTATTTTAAGACGGTGGAGGAGGAATTCAATGCGACGCATGATGATATTCATCTGACGATCAGCTCNCCNAACGATGCGACGACGATTCTGAAAACCAGATTTATCAGGGAGAATTATCCCGACATCATAGGAATCGGCGGAGATATCAACTACTCATATTTTGTGGATGCCGATATATTGGCGGATGTTTCNGGATATGAGGGTATGAAGGATATCAACGAGGGATATCTGGAGATTGCGGAAGCACTGGAGCTGGTGCCCGTTGACGGCACTTATATCATACCTTATGTGGCAAACGCGGCCGGCGTTCTCTACAACAGGGACATGTTCGAGGAGCACGGCTGGCAGATTCCGGAGACCTGGGATGAGATGCTCGCGCTGTGTGATCAGATTCAGGCGGAGGGGATTCTTCCTTTCTACTTCGGCTTTAAAGATACCTGGACCTGTCTGGCGCCCTGGAACGCTATGGCGGTGGAACTTGCGCCGGCGGATACGACGAAGCAGGTAAACAAAGGAACTACGACTTTTNCAAAGGAATATAAGGAGCTGGCGGAAAAATATATGGAGCTTCTGCCTTATGGCCCCGATGATCCTTTCGCTTACGGCTACAATGACGCCTGCACCGCGTTTGCCAGAGGGGAATCGGCCATGTACACCATCGGAAGCTACGCGACGCCNCAGATCCTGTCGGTGAATCCTGATATGAAAATCGATTCCTTTGTGATGCCGGCAAGCGATGATAAAAATGACAGGACACTGAATTCCGGAATCGACCTGGGCTTCTGCGTCATGGAGGACTGCAAAAACAAAGAAGCAGCCTATGAGGTGCTGAATTTCCTTTATGCAGATGAAAATATACAGAAATACATCGATGACCAGAACGCGGTTCCCTGCAAGAAAGGAGACTTTGCATTGTCTTCCATGCTGGACGGCATGACAGAGTTTATCCAGAGCGGGAACATGACGGACTATCAGGATCATTACTACCCTTCCGAGATGTCGGTGGACGCTCTTTTACAGACNCTCCTTTTAGAGAAGGACGAAGACGCATTCCTCCAGACTTTCGATACGAACTGGCAGAGATATAACAGGGACATCATCCGTATGGTGCAGGACTATGAAGCCGCCCACGGAAATACAAACTAGGAAAGGGGCCAAGAGATTATGTCGAAACATGAAAATGAAAGAAAAAGAACATTTATGCTGATAACGATTCCGATTCTGGCATTGTTTATCTGCTTTAACACGATCCCGCTGATCCGGGGCGCNCTGTACAGCTTCACCAATTCCAGAGGCTTCGGAAGCTATGACTGGGTGGGACTGCGCAACTATATTGATCTGTTTTCGGACGCGCGTGTGGGCAAATCCTACCTGTTTACGATCAAACTGGCGCTTGTGACCACGGTGGTGGTAAATGTGCTCAGCCTGATCATGGCGCTTGGATTAAACAGTAAGATCAGGGCGAAGGGATTTTTCCGCGGGGCGTACTTCCTTCCGAACATCCTCGGCTCGCTGGTTGTAGGTTACATTTTTAACTATTTCTTTACTTATATTATTCCGGCTCTTGCGGATATGACGGGTATCCGGGCGCTTGGCTCCAGTATCTTGTCCAATCCCAGCAAAGCATGGATCGGCGTTATGATCGTGTGTGCATGGCAGGCCATCGCCATGAATACTATCATCTATATTTCGGGCTTACAGACAGTGCCCGAGGATGTGTACGAGGCGGGCGGCCTGGACGGCGCTACCGGATGGAAGCAGTTTAAACATCTGACCTTCCCGTTGATCATTCCGTTTTTCTCCATCAATATGGTGCTGTGTGTGAAAAACTTCCTGATGGTGTTCGATCAGATCGTCGCATTGACCAAGGGCGGCCCGGCGCAGAGCACAGAGTCCATNTCCTACNTGATCTACAATAANGGTATGGCGGGCGGACAGTTTGGCTTCCAGAGCGCCAACGCGGTNGTATTCTTTATCNTGATCGTAGTGTTCTCTGTTGCGCAGATGAAATTTTCCAGTTCAAAGGAGGAGCAGTTATGAAGAAAACATCGACAGTCGAAAAATCGAACAAATGGGTTATGGTGCTGCTCATTCTCGGTCTTTCCACGATTATCTTTCCGTTGTACATGACGGTTGTGATCGCCTTCAAGCAGCCCTCGGAGATGACCAACAGCATAAGCGGTATTCTGTCGCTGCCTAAGGTGTGGAGCCTGAATAACTTTAGAGAAGCGATGGAGGTGACGGATTTCTGGAATTCCCTGAAAAACAGTTTGCTGATTTCCGTATTGACAGTGGGGCTGTCCGTTCTGATCCATTCCCTGATGGGATATACGCTGGGAAGAAATAAGTCCAGTAAGTTTTATAATTTTGTCTATCTCTTTATCGTAAGCGGTATGTTCGTGCCTTTTGCCATTCTGATGATGCCTCTGGCTAAGCAGACGGCGGAGATGGGACTCGCAAACTGGGTAGGCGTTATCTTGCTGTATGTGGTGTTTTACATGCCNATGAATATTATGTTATACTCAGGTTACCTTACCAATATTCCCATGGCGCTGGAAGAAGCGGCGAGAGTGGACGGCGCGTCCACATGGCGGACTTATTGGCAGATCATTTTCCCGATCATGCGTCCGATGCACGCGACNGTNGCAGTCATCACNGCGCTGGCTGTATGGAATGATGTGATGACNCCTTTGATCATAATGGCAGGTTCCGCAGAGAACACACTGCCGCTTGCACAGTTGAACTTCCAGTCACAGTTCGGAACCAACTATAATCTGGCGTTTGCATCCTATCTGTTGTCGCTGATTCCGATCTTGATCTTCTACTTGATCTGTCAGAAACAGATACTGAACGGTGTGGTAAACGGAGCAGTCAAGTAACAATGTGAGAAGTAAAAAGGGGATAGTATATAGAAAGGAACAGAATAGGTGTAAGCTATGGCAGTTGGATATCAGCAGGAAGATCGGATTTTTGCACTGGATACAAAACACACGTCTTACCGGATGAAAGTGGATGATTATGGCTTTCTACTGCATCTGTACTANGGNGGNCGTGTATACGGAAANATGGANCATCTGCTCACCTATTATGACAGAGGATTTTCAGGAAATCCGTCGGATGTNGGAANCGACAGAACCTACTCGATGGATGCCCTGCCTCAGGAATATCCTGTTATGGGCGTGGGGGATTTTAGAAACAGCGCCCTGNTCATCCATAACANGGATGGGTCTGATTGTTGTGATCTGCGTTATGTCGGTCATGAGATAAAAAAGGAAAAGTATGGACTGCCGGGGCTCCCGGCAGTCTATGCTGACTCTGGGGAGGCGCAGACACTGGAGGTCTATCTGGAAGACAGGGTGAGCCATATACGTGTGACGCTTCTGTACGGTGTGCTGGAGGAGGCGGATATCATCACAAGAAGCGCGGTGATCAAGAATCAGGGAGAACAGACCGTGATTGTTGAGAAGGCAGCTTCCGCCTGCCTGGACTTTTTGACAGGCGATTATGAGATGCTCAGCTTCTATGGCAGACATACNATGGAGCGCAATCTGCAGCGGGAAAAGATCGGGCANGGAAATCATGCNTTCGGCAGCCGCAGNGGCGCTTCCAGCCACCAGTATAATCCGGCGGTGATCCTCGCNNAGGAAAATACCACGGAGGATGCGGGGNGCTGTTACGGTCTGGTGTTTGTCTACAGCGGCAATTTCCTCTGCGAGGCGGAGAANGACCAGTATGACCAGACNAGAGTTTTGATGGGNCTGCANAGCGATNTGTTCNATTATCCNTTNNANCAGGGNGANCNGCTTGTGGTTCCTGAGACGATNCTNTCCTATTCAGANNANGGANTGGGNACNCTGTCTGCCAGNTTCCACCGNTGTATCNGNGAGCATCTNTNCAGGGGNAAATACANGGATGCGCNNACGNCCGGTTCTGNTAAACAGNTGGGAGGCNTCCTANTTNACTATTNNNNGGNANCACNATNCTNAAGCTGGCAGAGAGTGCNGCGGAGCTTGGCNTTGANATGATCGTCATGGATGACGGNTGGTTTGGCAAGCGGGANGATGATAACAGCGGTCTGGGAGACTGGCAGNTCAATGAAAANAAGCTNGGATGTACGCTNGAGAGANTTGACTNAAAAAGTNAATGNTATGGNNNTNCANTTCGGNATCTGGATAGAGCCGGAGATGGTGTCGGANGACAGTGATCTGTACAGAGAACATCCGGACTGGGCGTTACNGATTCCNGGCAGANAGCCTGTCCGGAGCCGGAATCAGCTGGTGCTTGACTTCTCCAGAGCGGAGGTNCGGGATCATATTTTCNANCAGATATGNGNNATACTNGATCAGGGAAAGATCNNNTATATCAAGTGGGATATGAACNGNAGTNT
>JAAUZL010000023.1:0-178146 GCA_014804615.1 Lachnospiraceae bacterium | reverse complement strand
ANNTTTATTCNNCNGAGAACAGNCAGGGNAANGTGACCTANGANTANGTGCTGGGNGTNTATGATTTTNTGGAAAAGCTGCTGCAGAAATATCCGGATATNNTGATAGANGGNTGCAGCGGCGGCGGCGGAAGGTTTGATGCCGGGATGCTGTACTACACGCCGCAGATCTGGTGNAGCGACAATACAGACGCACTGGACAGGCTGCGGATNCAATATGGCACCTCCTTCTTTTATCCGATTTCCACAGTNGGCGCCCACGTGTCGGCNGTGCCGAATCATCAGACAGGCCGCAGCGTNAGCCTGCACACCAGAGGCGTGGTGGCGATGGCGGGGAGCTTTGGCTATGAGCTGGATCCCGANANNCTGACNCNNCAGGAGAAGGANNNCGTCAAAGANCAGATCAGGCAGTATAAGAGTATGGAGATGCTGATCCGAAAGGGAACATACCATCGCCTGTCAGATCCTTTCCGGGAATCTTACGCGGCGTGGCTGTTTGTATCGGAAGAGAAGGAACGGGCGGTTTTGAGTGTTGTCATGCTGGAGATGCATGGCAATATGCCGGTGAGCTATGTGAGATTGAGAGGATTGGAGCCGCAGGCGGTGTACCGGGATACTGAGAGCGGCAGATGCTATTACGGTGCTGATCTGATGGAAGCCGGCCTTCCGATGCCGGTGGAGCAGAAGGAGTATCCGGCATATCAGATAGAGCTGGTCAGAGAGCAGTGAAGCTTTGGGGACGGAGGTAACTATGAGAGGTAAAAAGGGAGAGGCATCTCAGAAGAAGGAGAAGGTATCACGGGCGGAAGCGACCTACAGGAAACGGTTTGACAGGCATCTGGATGAGCTTAGGTGGCTGTACATGGAGCTGTATGACAACGGTTCCATGTTTGCGGAGCTGTGTGATAACCTTTACCGTTTCTATGAGGAACGTGCCAAAGATCTGAAAAAACTGGATCGGGAGAGAGAAAAGGCGCCTGACTGGTATAAAAAGAACGATATGCTGGGCATGATGCTCTATATCGACAATTTTGCGGGCAATCTCCGGGGTGTGCAGGAAAAACTGGATTACCTAAAAAACTGTAATGTCAATTATATTCATCTGATGCCCTTCCTGGATACCCCCAAGGGACGTTCCGACGGCGGCTACGCGGTGGCGGATTTTCGGAAGGTACAGCCGCAGCTGGGAACTATGGAGGATCTGGAAAGCCTGACGGCAGCCTGCCGGAAGGAAGGAATCAATGTCTGCATGGATTTTGTCATGAACCATACTTCCGAGGATCATGAGTGGGCGAAGCGGGCGAGAGCGGGAGAGGGCGAATATATGAGCCGCTACTTCTTCTTTGACAATGACGCCATTCCGAATGAATATGAGAAGACGGTGCCGCAGGTGTTTCCTACCACCGCGCCGGGCAATTTTACCTGGCTTGCGGACGCGGGACATTTTGTCATGACCTCTTTCTATCCTTACCAGTGGGATCTGAATTACGGAAATCCCAGGGTGTTTAACGAGATGATGTATAACTTCCTCTTCCTTGCCAACAAGGGAATGGATGTGATACGGATCGATGCCGTGCCGTATATCTGGAAAGAGTTACATACCTCCTGCCGCAATTTGAAACAGGTACATACGATCGTGCGCATGATGCGCATGATCAGCGAGATCGTATGCCCCGGTGTGCTGCTGCTCGGCGAGGTGGTGATGGAGCCGGAGAAGGTAGCTCCCTATTTCGGGACTGTTGAGAAACCGGAGTGCCACATGCTTTACAACGTGACGACCATGGCAACGACCTGGCACACGGTGGCGACGCGGGATGTCAGTCTGTTAAAGAAGCAGCTTGACATTGTAAACAGTCTGCCGAAGGAATATGTGTTCCTGAATTATCTGCGCTGCCATGACGATATTGGCTGGGGGCTGGATTATGATACGCTGCGTCTGGAGGGAATCGATGAGCGCGCCCACAAGCAGTATCTGAACGATTATTTTCAGGGATACGCGGGGGAAAGCAGCAGCAGGGGCGAGCTGTACAATGCCGATCCCGTGTCCGGAGACGCCAGATTCTGCGGTACTACGGCATCCATGTGCGGTGTGGAAAAGGCGGGAGCTGAACAGGATGAGCAGGCTATGGAGCGGGCTGTCAGACTGGATGTGACGCTTCACGCCTATATGTTCATGCAGTCCGGTATTCCCGTACTCTACAGCGGAGACGAGATCGGACAGCTAAACGATTACAGTTATAAAGAAGATCCGGACAAAGCGGCGGATTCGCGCTACATTCACCGGGGTAAAATGAACTGGACGCTGGCAAAACAGGCGCAGGATGAAAAGAGTGTGGAGGGACGGATCTTTTCGCAGCTCGACCGATTGGAAAAGATCAGAAAGTCGGAGAAGGTGTTTGTCACACAGGCTGACAGCCGGACGATAGATACCGGAGACCGGAATGTTCTGTGCATTGGCAGAGCCTATAAAGGAGAGGAACTTCTGGGGTTGTTTAATTTCAGCGGACAGGACAAAAAGCTTGCCATGCAGGAGCCGGGAGAAGCATATGTGGATTTGATAGCAGGGGGAAAGGTTCGTCCGGATGAGATCACGCTTCCGGCTTACGGGTTTTGTTATTTGAAGGCGGTGCAGGAGGAAAAAGCGGCAGCGGATTAACTTATTGAAAAGAAATAGAAAACGCTTGGTTTTATAGTGGACATGTAATATGATGGTATTATCAGATGAGGCAAGTAAGTTTGGCAATATAGAAAGAGAGGCAGGGATGAATGGGTTATGCAGAATCGATCGATTGAAACTTATTTAAATTGTAGTTTTGCATGCAGTTGCGGGCGGACGCACGAATCGTTGTTCGCACACTATATTTTTGAGCCGGGGGCGATAGAGAAGCTGCCGGCTCTTTTAGCGGAGTTGGGTTACAAAAGGCCCTATTTGATTTCCGACACCCATACCCATGAGATTGCGGGAAAACAGGTGGAGGAAACGCTGAAAAAGGCAGATATCCTTTTTTCCTCATGCGTGCTGAAGAGCCCGGAGAACGGTGATCTGGCAGCGGATGAACATGCGCTTGGCAGTATTGCCATGGGCAACGACAAGGAAGCGGATTTGATCATTTCTATCGGAACCGGTACGATCAATGATCTGGGCCGATATTTCAGCTATATTACCGGCAGACCCTTTATGCTGGTTGCGACGGCACCATCCATGGATGGGCTTGTGAGCGGGGTGGCGCCATTGATCTTCCATAATATGAAGATCACATTCCCCGCACAGGAACCGCTGGCGCTTATCTGTGATTCAAAGATTATGGCGCAGGCGCCGCTTAAGATGCTTGCGGCAGGAGCGGCGGATATTCTGGGGAAATATAATTGCCTTTTGGACTGGAAGATTTCTCATATTGTGAACGATGAGTATTACTGTGATACCATTGCGGATATCATGCGCACGGCGGTGGACCGGACCATGGATAGCACAAAGGGGCTTGCCGCCCATGACAGTCAGGCTGTCTCCACTCTCACGGAGGCGCTGGTTCTTTCCGGTATTGCCATGGATTTTTCCGAGAATTCACGTCCGGCGTCCGGCGCGGAGCACCACCAGTCGCATTACTGGGAAATGCAGTTTCTCTTTGACGGCATTCCGGCGGTGCTGCATGGTACGAAGGTTGGTATCGGCACGGTGCTGATGCTGGAACTCTATAATGCGCTTTCAGATATGGAAAAGCCGGATTTTGCAAGGATCAGAGAGGAAATAGGCAATCGCCCTACCGTGGAGGAATGGGAGAAGGAAATGCGGCGCTGCTATCGGGATGGCGCGGAGGGAATCATCGAACTGGAAAAGAAGGCCAAAAAGAATGATCCGGAGGAGCTTCGTGGGCGTCTTGCTGTGATTGAGGAAAAGTGGGACGAACTGCAGGCGATTGCGAAAACAGCGCCGAAGGCTTCTGAGATTTATCATATACTGGAAGAAATGGGAGCGGCAAAGGTGCCGGCGGATGTGGGTATCCGGCGNGAGTATGTTTATGACAGTATACGATATGGGAAAGAACTTCGCGACCGNTANACCATATTGCAGTTNTTTTGGGATATCGGGAAACTGAATGAGNNGGCTGAGAAACTTGTGGAAAAATATTGTTAATAGGTATGGGAGGCGCGTATGGCNGTNGGAAATGGCGAAGCAGAAAAATATGTGATCGGATTGGACTANGGGACGCTCTCAGGACGGGCGGTTCTGGTTTCCGTCTCCGACGGTGCGGTGATGGCGGAGAGTGTTATGGCGTACCCGCATGGGATTTTNCACACNATACCCGNATCAGAGGAAGAACTGCCTGCGGATTTTGCNCTTCAGGAAATTGACGACTATGTGGAGGTAATGTATCGTACAATCNGTGAGGTGGTTACGAAAGCCGGATGTGAGGCGGAGAGTGTGATCGGTATCGGNATCGACGCTACCTCCTCCACTTTTCTGCCCATTTCATCAAANGGAGANCCGCTGTGNAAGACAGAANNTTTTCGGAAAAATCCCCATGCGCATTTAAAACTTTGGAAACANCATGGGGCGCAGGAGGAGGCNGATCAGATNAACGCTCTTGCTNCAGAGCGGAAGGAAAAATTTNTGTCCCGCTGCGGCGGGCTGGTAAACGCCGAGTGGATGCTTCCGAAGCTTATGGAGACTGCNGGGAAGGCGCCGGAGGTNTATGAGGCGACAGATAATTTCATGGAAGTGAGCGATTATCTTGTCTATCTGTTAACCGGCGAGGCTACGCGCTGTATGTGCCATGCGGGATACAAGCTTTTGTGGAATGAGGAGGACGGCTATCCGTCGGCCGAGTTTTTGCGGGAACTTCATCCGTCACTTTTTTCTCTGCGGGAGAAGCTGAAAGGGAAAGAAGTGCAGGTGGGAGAGTGTGCCGGAAGGCTGACGAAAGAAGCGGCTGACAGGCTGGGACTGAAAGAGGGAACAGCGGTGGCGGCTTCCCTGATTGATGCACACGTAGCTGTGCCGTCTGTGGGAATAGATGGGCCGGACAAGGCGCTGCTAATTCTTGGAACTTCCTGCTGTATGCTCCTTTGTTCGGAGAAACTATCTTACATACAAGGCATTTCCGGTTGCGTCAAAGATGCTGTGCTTCCGGGACTTTATGCTTATGAGGCGGGACAGAGCGCCGTGGGGGACCTATTTGACTGGTTTGTAAAAAATTGCGTGCCCGGCAGCTATGAGAAGGAGGCTGCCGATTCGGGCATTTCCATTCATACCCTGCTCAGTGAGAAAGGGGAGCGGCTGCAGCCGGGAGAAAGCGGTCTGATCGCATTGGACTGGTGGAATGGAAACCGGTCCTGCCTTGCGGATGTGAATCTTTCCGGGCTGATATTGGGACTTACCCTTCGGACGAAACCGGAGGAGATTTATCGAGCACTTTTGGAGGCGGCGGCTTTCGGCATGCGCGCTATTTTTGAGGAATTTGAGAAAGGCGGCATTGCGGCGCAGACACTCTACGCCTGCGGCGGTATTGTGGGCAAAAATCCGTTTATGATGCAGATTTATGCCGATGTGCTCGGAAAGACGATTTATACGAGCGGTGCGGATCAGGGGTCGGCTTTTGGCGCGTCCGTCTATGCGTCAGTGGCGGCGGGTGTGGACGCCGGCGGTTATGCGTCCATTTTCGAGGCGGCGCGGGCTATGGGAAATGCCGGAGGGAAGAAATACGAGCCGATTCAAAGGAATGTGGAAGCATATCACAGACTATACAGGGAATATAAGACACTGCACGATTATTTCGGTATGGGCGGCAATGAAGTGATGCATCGGATGAAGTCCTGAAATATTTCTTGACACTTTAGGCAGAAACAGTATACATTAAACAAATGAGCAACTAACCAGAAGAAATTGTTGTAGCGGTTGGTAAAACGATAAAAAACAAATGAAGTTTCAAAATGGAGGAGCGTATGAAAAAGAAAGCACTGGCATTGTTATTGTCGATCAGTTGTGTGTTGGCTGCGACAGCTTGTGGAGCATCGGAGGCGGGGGACGCTGAAGATACATCCAGAGCAAGTGAGGTAAGAGCAGAACTGGAAAGAGAAATTAGTGAAGAGGAGCCGGAAGAGGAGGAAGTGGAAGAAGAACCTGAGGTAGAGGAAGAGCCGGAGGAAGAGAAGGAAGACGAGAAAGAAACGAAGAAGCCGGCGGCTGCACCGGGCGAGTTGTCAGACGACTTATATGATTTCCAGATATCCATTGACGGCACAGTATATCAGTTCCCGATGTGGTATTCGGATTTTGAGGCGNTTGGNTGGGAGTATGANGGAGACAACACANNGACATTNTCCTCTAATCAGTANACNNGCGTAGAAGTTTGGAAGAANGACGGAGTCCGGATATATACGAAATTTGCGAATCTGTCTATGAACGCAGTNCCNTATTCGGAGAGTATGGTGGCAGGNNTCACATTAGATAAGTATGATTTGAAGGATTGTGATTGGGAGATTTTACTNCCCGGCGGAATACAGTACGGCGTATCTGATGCCGACGNNATCAAGGAGGCATATGGAGAACCGAGCAGAGATTATGACGGCGATCTCTATTACTCGATGACATATCAATTAGATTTTTACCGGGAGGTCGAACTGTATGTGTATAAAGAAGAAAACACATTAGGNAAGATCGATCTGGAGAATATTGTGGAGNTGGAGGGAGCCGATAATTCCNTAAATGAGGCAGTACCGGAGCTTGTNGAGGCGTATCAGGCGCCNAAGTCTTTGGGAGATGATTTTTATGCATATACCGTGCAGATGGAGGGNGTTGTGTANTCACTGCCTTGNCCGGTATCAGTCTTANTGGATAATGGATTTACGATTGATACNGNCAGCTCTGACAGCGANGTGGCAGCAGGCGGAAGCGGNTGGGTAGATCTCAGGTATAACAATCAGACATTACATTCGATGGTGGAAAATTATGCAGATTANGNAACGATTGTGGAGAACTGTTTCGTNGTCTCCATGAAGTCAAGTGTAAACGGNCCCAAATTTGACCTTGTGTTCCCCGGGGATATTAAGGTNGGCGATTCAGAGGATGCGGTAAAGAAAGCGACGGCAAAATTTAATTGTGAGACAGAGACTTCTGACAGCGGGTTCACTTATTATGAAGTATCNGANCCTGACGGNAGNTCATTGGACAGATATTCTATTGTTGTCAAAGACGGAAGNGTATGTACNATNGAAGTTCACAATTCAGAAGAGCCGGAATATTAAATAGGATCAGATTGTGNNATCCTTATAGACGAAATAGNAACTCCACCCCGCTGCTCACCAAAGCTTAGGGGTGGAGTTTNTATGTAGCNTTTCTAAGACATTTAATATCTGGTCTTTCGGTTCAAATTCNTCNTNNGTTNTTCTTAATTCCTCTAAACTCCACCATTTAAGGTTATGAAATGTGTCTTTTTCACCTGCTTCCATATTTTCCAGCGAAAAAGATGTATTCTTAGGGAGATGTACCAGAAAATATACTTCGTGGCTTATGAATTTTCCTGATTTTCCATCGAATGGAATATCCAGAGATAGCACGNTGCTCTCGNTGATTTNTATATTTATNCCTAATTCTTCAAATAATTCNCTTTCTAATGCCTGCTCAAATGTTTCTNCCGCTTCTACACCGCCGCCNGGAGTCACCCAGAGAATTTTCCATACTCCTGTAAAAGTAAATTCAAATTTCTGTAACAGAATTTCATTGTTTTCATTCAGAATGAATGCTCTGGCATTATTGCGGATATACATATGAACTCACTCCTATTACTTGTTTTTAGCAAAAGCGACAATTAAGGCAATCATGCTTTTCCTTCCGCATTTTGTTTCACACCCATACACAAGGCTATTGGAAATTATAGCATAGATCTTTGTTATTCATCAAATACTCTACTCCAAAAGTTTCTTAAAATCCTATGTTGCCATTTTGATTGACGATGTAAACAAATTGGTATATGATATAGATAAAGGAAGGTGATATCATGGCTACTGTACAAACGCAAATCAGAATAGAGGAAGATGTAAAAAAGCAGGCAGTAGAGTTATTTAATCAGCTGGGAATTGATATGTCCAGTGCAGTAAATATGTTTTTAAGACAGGCTATCATGCGTGGAGGGCTTCCTTTTAGCGTGGAAATCCCCAAATATAAACCGGAAGTGTTGGACGCTATGGAAGAGGCAAGGAAGATTAGCAGAGACCCGAATACAAAAAGATATGGCAGCTTTGCGGAAGCACTGGAGGATATAGATTTATGAAATACGAATTAGTCCTCACCGGGAAATTTAAAAGAGGATTAAAGCTTGCTAAAAAGCGCGGGTTAGATATTTCTTTACTGGAAGATGTTGTGGAAAGGCTGCTGCATAAAATACCTTTGGATGTAAAGAATAAGGACCATGCTCTTATTGGGATGTATAAAGGTTATCGGGAATGTCATATTCAGCCTGATTGGCTATTGATCTATCTGGTAGAAGAAGATATCTTAACATTGACATTGATCGATACGGGAACACATGCGGATTTATTTGATGAATAAGTGAGAAAAGATTTTTATAAATAATAAAAAAACCTTGATATTTTCAAGGTTTTTTAAACTGCGGAAGATGGGACTTGAACCCACACGTCGTTTCCAACACTAGATCCTTAGTCTAGCCTGTCTGCCAATTCCAGCACTTCCGCATACGTTTACAACGCAAGTAATATCTTACTATCACCCCCTTAAAAAGTCAAGAGATTTTGTCTTGAATTTTCATTTTTTATTTCGATTCTTGCGGGAGCCTCATATTTTTTTGCTGCAGAGCAAGAAAGATTTAGAAATGGGCTTGACATTACTCAGAAAAAACGATAGAATAACATTTGTTCGCAGGAATGGCGGAATTGGCAGACGCGCACGGTTCAGGTCCGTGTGGTAGCAATACCATGAGAGTTCAAGTCTCTTTTCCTGCACTGAGAAGACATCGCATAAGCGGTGTCTTTTTTATGCGCAGACTCGTGCAAAGGAAGTAGGAATAAAATCTGATAGACAACTGGAAGTATTTTCGATATGATATAGGGCAACAGCTTGAGGAACAGAGCATAACAGAACGGAGGGAGATTATGAGAGTATATTGTGCGGCAGACTATTATCATGCAAGCAGAGTGGCGGCGAACATTATATCGGCACAGGTGATCATGAAACCTGACTGTGTGCTGGGACTGGCTACCGGTTCCACACCCATCGGCACCTATGAACAGCTGATCCGGTGGTATGAAAAAGGGGATCTGGATTTCTCTGAGGTGCACAGCATCAATCTGGACGAATACAGGGGCATTTCACCGGATAATGAGCAGAGTTACCGCTACTTTATGAACAGCCATCTCTTTGATTCGATCAATATTGATAAGAAGAATACTTATGTGCCGAATGGCATGGAGCAGGATAAAGAGAAGGCGTGCAGAGACTATGATGAGATCATCCGCTCTCACGGCGGCGTGGATCTGCAGATCCTGGGATTGGGCCATAACGGGCATATCGGCTTCAATGAGCCGGGCAGTGCCTTCGGCAAGGAAACTTACTGTGTACAGCTCTCTGAGAGCACCAGAACAGCCAACGCCCGTTTTTTTGCATCCATCGATGAGGTGCCGAAGGAAGCTTATACTATGGGAATCAAATCCATCATGCAGGCAAAGAAGATCGTGGTGATCGTCAGCGGAGAGAGTAAAAAGGAAATTGTAAAGAGAGCTTTCCTGGGGCCGATCACGCCGGAGGTGCCTGCATCCGTATTACAGCTTCACAATGATGTGATCCTGGTGGGAGACGAGGCAGCACTCTCGGACTACTATGAGGCGGTGCGCTGAGATCAACACAAGGCGTTGGGAAAGGAGTAAGGCGGTATGCAGAGGATCAGAGGGATGCTCTACACGGATCAAATGCAGTTCTGTGCCGGAGAGATAAAGATAACAGGCGATATTATTGATGATATCCAGTTCCTTGACGAGGCGTCTCTGACGGCAGAGGAGGCTGGTCATTATCTGTTGCCGGGATTGGTGGATATTCATTTTCACGGCTGCGCCGGCTATGATTTCTGCGATGGGACAGAGGAAGCTGTGCGTGCCATTGCATCCTATGAAATGCGGCACGGGATCACCACGATCTGTCCTGCGACCATGACGCTTTCGGAAGAGACGCTTAGGGGAATCTGTGCCTGTGCGCTGGAGGCACAGACGGAGACGGTTTCGGAGGGAATCCGGCTTTCGGAGATTCTGCGGGGAATCTATCTGGAGGGCCCATTTATTTCCTTGGAGAAAAAGGGTGCGCAGAATCCGGCTTATATCCATAAACCTGATATGGAAATGTTAAAGCGTCTGCAGCAGGCGGCGGGCGGTCTGATTCGGATCGTAGCCATTGCACCGGAAACAGAGGGCGCAATGGACTGCATCAGAGAGGGGAGAGATGCCTTTCGCTTTTCCATCGCCCACACATGTGCGGACTATGAGACAGCGAGACAGGCGATCGAAGCGGGGGCGACTCATGTGACTCATCTCTACAATGCGATGCCGCCTTTTACCCACAGACAGCCCGGAGTGATTGGCGCTGCGGCGGAGGATGACAAGACTGAGGTGGAATTGATCTGCGACGGCATCCACATCCACCCTGCCGTGGTAAAAAGCACATTCCGCCTGTTCGGGGCCGACCGTGTGATCCTGATAAGCGACAGCATGATGGCGGCAGGGATGGAGGACGGTGAATATGCGCTGGGAGGACAGCCGGTCATTGTCAGAGGCAATCGGGCTGTGTTGAAAGACGGTACCATCGCGGGCAGCGCCACGAATCTTTACGACTGTATGAGAACGGCGATCCGGATGGGTGTTCCGAAAGAGGAAGCGGTCAGAGCCGCCACAGTCAATCCGGCCAGAGCCATCGGTCTGGAGACGGAGTGTGGCGTCCTTTTGCCGGGACGGAAGGCGGACATTCTTGTGACAGATCGGGAATTTACGCTGCTTTCGGTGCTCAAGTCGGGCCACGCGATAAAGGAATAAAAAGGTGATTTACTTTTTAAAGATGGTATGATAGAATAGTGCCGATTTGGAGGGATTTATCGGGGAGGAATATTATGAAAAAGGGAGCAAAGGCGGCACTGTTGATCATATGTGCAGTGTTCTTGTTAGTGGCCTGCGGCAAAAAACCGGAAGCGGTCACGGCTTCGGAAGAGATTGTTGTGCCGGAAATGTCTTCGGAGGATCTGCTCGTCACATCGTTGGGATACCTGTTAGAGGAGGAAGCTGAGGACGGGAGCGCAGAGGAAGAGGCGGCAGAGCAGGAACAAGAGGAAGAACCGGATTCAGAAGATTCAGATATGCAGGAGGAAGAGGCGGAACTGCCGGAAGCGACGGTGGTCTATTACGGGGCTTCCGGGCTGAAAGAGGAGTCGCTCTCGGTTGAGGAGATAACGCCGGAGGCGCTGGTCAGCGCGTTGGCGAGACATAATATCGTGTCGTTGGATACGAAGGTGCTTTCTTGTGAGGAAGGAACAGAGGATGACAGAGCGGTACTGTATCTGGATTTGTCCAAGGCAGCAGGCGAGTATCTGCGTACGATGTCTAAAGAAGCGGAGTATATTATTGTGGCATCCATTACAGATACGTTTGTAAAAAATTATGATGCCGAAGCTGTTTATCTCATGATAGAGGGTGAACCGCTTGCTACTTCCAATGCACAGTATATTGAAGCGCTCGAACAGTGCACGCCGGAGGAACTGGCGGAGATGTTTGAGGCATCTGATGCAGATGAAACGCAAAGCAAGCTTCCTTTGATACAGGAGAAAGAATAATATAGTAGCATATTATTTAGGAAAGAAGGAATATCATGGCGGAAATCAGTGCGCGTGAACAGCTTATTTTTGATATAGCGCAGACAGAGTGGGAGTTGTTCCAGCAGGTATATAATACCGGCGGCAGGGCGTCCTGTCAGGACGATCCGCAAACTTTTTTCAGGATGCGCATGAGCCAGTGGATGGTCTACTCGGATGAGGTGCTTTTCAGCTATCTTGAGGATTGCCGGGAAGCGGTGGCGGAGGGGAGAAATCCCATCTTTGAAAAATATGGCAGGATGATGGAGAGCACCTATCCGGAGGAATATGAGGAGATCAAGGACCATCTTCCTGATGTGAGTGATAAGCGCGAGCTGGTGGAGAAGATCGTGCAGATCAATCTGGAGTGGGATGCGCAGATGATGCGTGATTACCCGAACCTGCGAAAGAGGGGCAGGGTGGCTACCACAAAGGAGGACGGCGTTATGGAAGGATCCTCCATGGAAAGTTATCTGCGGGGAGAACTCTACACCTATTCCGTCAGGACGCTCACGCTGGTATTACAGGAGACAGAGGATGCCAAAAGAAAAGGCGAGAGCCTGTTAAAGCAGACTATCGCCAACGAGACAGCGTTCTATGGATACAAATCCCTGGAGGATGCTGAAGCCAGGTATAGAGGTTAAGACTCGCAAGAGAAACAAATGTCTGCTTCGCAGCCGCTTGTTTCTCTTTTGCTTTCGTCAGAAATGTAAGCGTCTGCGCACTTCGTTGCGCAGGCGTTTTTTGACTAAAATGGTGATCAGCGCCACATCGATGATCGCACAGACGGTCAGCACCACCGCGGACCAAGTGAGCCGCAGCGGATCAAAGAGCATTCTGCGGATCATGAGTTCCAGCGCGGCACAAAACAGAGGAATCTCAATAAACAGGCACAGTGCTCCGGAAAGAACGGAGAAGGGGATCTTTTTCAGCAAAAAGGTAAAGATCTCCATGCACAGCGTGACCAGCATAACGATGGGAAGCCCCAGCTGCCAGAACCAGTCTGTGGAAGGCGTGAGATAGGCGATCATGTACAGATAGACCGCCACAGCGATGCCATCCGACAGAAGAGAGACATAGATGGGCATCTTGCTGTAGTATACTGCCGGAAAAGTAAATACAAAAAGGCAGATGCAGATGCCGATCACCAAAAGGGACCAGAGCGATTGGCCAAAGACCAGCAGATTGAGCAGAAGGCAGGTGACGCCTGTTGCGGTCAGCACGACAGAGAGCAGGATGCCCAGATCCTTTCTCTTGACGACCTCTACCTGTCCTTTGTCAACGGGATAGGGAGAGGTCGGAATCTCCCGTCCTGCTTCTTTTGGGTTGATGACCGGTGTGTGGCAGAGCGGACATTCCTGCAGGGAGGATTCCAGCTCTACGCCGCAGTTTACACAGTATGACATAGCGATTCCTTTCTGGTACTATAAATATTGAAAAACGAGCGTTATCAAATAGTGCCTGTGCGGTTGCTCTCGATCTTTACATGGATGCCGTCCTGTACCAGCTTCCGGAAAAAATACCGCTCCACATCGGCTTCTGCGATGCTGCTGGCAAAATTGATGGTCAGAATATCCTCGAAGCTGATGATGGCACAGTTGGTACGGGAGGAGAAGGGCTGCCCCATACAGATGTCGAAGCGCTCGATATAGGGTTTCATCTCTTCGGGTACCCGGAGTGCGCCCATGTTGGTGAGACCGGCGGAGGAATTTTTATCCTGCACCCGGGTATAAAAGGTGCGGACTACAAAATCCTTGATAAAGAGGGGCACCACGCGGATCAGGAAATTGTGTTTGGTGGCGGCGTTGGTGGTGATGTCGCCGCACAGGAATTTCCTGTTTATATAATAACGCATGTAATTATGAACTTCCGTAACGATCTCTTCGAAGCTGTATTCGCCAAGTCTGGGATCGATGAAGGGATATACCATGGTGATGAAGTTGCGCAGTGTCTTTGAGGGAAAGAAGCGGCGCAGATTCACGGGCATGGCGATCCGTACCGGTTTGTATTTCAGATGAAACTCGTTGGTCTGCTTTTGCAGCAGGGCGTAGAGCAGCACGGCATTCAGATATTCGGTGATGGTGGCGCCGTATTTTTTTGCCACAGCCATGACTTCTTTGACAGACAGGATGCCATCCACAATATTCAAGGTGTAGAATGGTTCTTTGGTGCCACGTACACGGTAGGTCTTTGCCGCAGGGCGCGGCGGTTTCACCTTCGCTGTGGCATAGCGCATGTAAGCATCCTCCAGCTCCTCAGGATCCGGCGTCTCGTTCAGATCCAGCACAAAGCCGGAGGGCGGGATAGGATGTCCCTGCAGGCCCAGATATACGGCGGTCAGCGTCTGTAAAAGGCACATGCCGCCGGTGCCGTCTCCGAGACAGTGGTGCGCCTCAAAAGAGATGCGGCGGCCGTAGTAGTAAACCCTTATTAAATAACGATTGTTACTTTTGAAGTGCATGGGCATACAGGGATTTTTGATATCCTTCTGTACGAATGGACCGGGCCGGTTGTTAGGCTCCAGATAGCGCCAGAACAGTCCTTTTCGGATCGTCACCTTGTAGGTGGGAAAACGGGTCAGAGTCATATCCAGTGCCTGCTGCAGCAGTTCCGGATCCACTGTTTCCCGAAGTGTTACGCTGAGGCGGTAGACAGAGGAAAAATCCCGTCGCTGCAGGGTGGGATAGACGGTGGCTGACAGATCCAGCTTGTACCAGATGTCCTTTTTCGCACGGAGCGCCGATTTATGTAATTGTCTTTTAGAATGATGTTTTGACATGAGATAAGTATATCACACTTTTACCGATTTTATGGTAAAATGTAAAAAAGTATAAAAAAACAGGAGGCAATATGGACAAAGCGGAGAAAAAGAACGCCGGCCTGATGAATCTGATCAAGCGGATGCATGGTGTGGTGGAGAACGTGGATATTGAGAAACATCGGCAGTCTCAGGATCATTTCGGTGCGCTTCTCGGGAACAGTAAAGAGGTTATCGTGGAAGAAATAGAAATCGGAGGATTGCAGGAGGGGGACAGCCTGCATGGAGAATGGATCACGGTGAATCGTGCACATATGAAAAAATATATCATTCTCTATTGNCACGGNGGTGGTTATTCCACAGGAAGCAGNCTCTACGCCCGGACGTTGACGACAAAGCTGGCAGCTACTACCTCCATGGATGTGCTCTCCTTNGACTACCGGCTGGCACCGGAGCATCCCTATCCGGCGGCNNNNCAGGATGCCATGCAGGTCTGGGATTATCTGATGCTTTTGGGATACGGNGCCAGNGANATCATTCTGGCGGGAGATTCTGCGGGNGGCAANCTGGCGCTTTCCCTTACCTTGCAGTTAAAAAACCAGAAGCGGCTTATGCCNAGGGGNCTTGTGCTCATGTCGCCNTGGACGGATCTGACNGCTTCCGGGAAATCGCATGTGTCTAAGGCAGACATNGATCCGGTCCTGAATGCGGCTTATCTGGAGCAGATGATTCAGAACTATGCAGAGGGACAGGNTCTGGATGATCCNCTGATCTCNCCCCTGTTCGGANATTANGAGGGTTTTCCGCCNACCTATATCCAGGTGGGGAGCAATGAGATCCTGCAGGATGANGCGGTGATGCTCTACAAAAAGCTCCTGAAAGCGAATGTGAGCGTGAAAATGGATGTCTTTCGCGGGATGTGGCATGTGTTNCAGATGTCGCCNTTTAAGACNGCNTATGAGGCCATGGATAAGAACGCAGAGTTTATTTATGATATTTGCAGATAAAAAAAAGGATTTCGGCGGTTTAGGGCGAATANTAGTACTAGNAGCNANTNNNCAAGCNCANTCGANNATANAGGTANNTTTATGAATATACGGGAAAGTTTGGAACAGTGGGAGAAAGAATATCTGAGTCCNTACGCCATGCTCAGCATGAATTCTCAGGGCAGGCTTAAAGAGGAGGANCANTGTGATATCCGTCCGGTATTCCAGAGGGACAGAGATCGGATCATACATAGNAAGTCNTTTCGGCGGCTGAAGGATAAGACGCAGGTGTTTCTGACNCCGGAGGGAGATCATTACCGNACCAGACTCACGCANACGCTGGANGTGAGTCAGACNGCAAGGACNATCGCCAAGGCGCTGAAATTGAATGAGGATCTGGTGGAGGCCATTGCNCTGGGCCATGATCTGGGACATACGCCCTTTGGACATGCNGGNGAGCGGGCNCTTGACAGAGTGTGNCCCTATGGNTTTAAGCACAATGAACAGAGNGTGCGGACGGTGGATCTTCTGGAGAAGGACGGACAGGGAATCAATCTGACNAAAGAGGTACGGGATGGGATCCTGAACCATCAGACTTCCGGTATGCCTATGACTTTAGAGGGACGGATCGTACGNCTGGCCGATAAGATNGCCTATATTCATCACGATATGGACGATGCNGTGCGTGCCGGGATTCTGAAGGAGGCGGATGTGCCCAAGGAGATCGGGAGNGTGATCGGTTACAGCTGCGGACAGCGTCTGGACTTCTTTATTCATAACATTGTGACNAACAGCCGNGACAAGGACGATATCTGCATGTCNCCGGAAGTGGCGGAGGCGATGCAGAAGATGCGGGACTTTATGTTCCGGCATGTATACAGGAATCCCATAGCCAAGAGNGAAGANGGNAAGGCGGAAAANCTGATCATCACGCTNTATGAGCANTATCTGGTGCACACGGAGCAGCTGCCCAATTTCCTNTTTANGCTTCTGGATGCGGGAGANCCNTTAGAAAAGATNGTGTGNGATTATATCAGCTCNATGACGGACCGTTTCGCCATTGCCCAGTACGAGAGGATNTTCATCCCCAGGACCTGGCATGGATGAGAAGGTTNGNGTATTACNTATTTTGAGGAAGTAAGAAAGGAAAANATGCGTTATCCTGANGAACTGATCGAAGAGATCAGAATGAAAAACGANATNGTGGGAGTGATCTCAGGCTATGTGCGTCTGCAGAGGAANGGGAGCAGCTATTTCGGGCTNTGTCCGTTTCACAANGAAAAATCCCCCTCCTTCTCGGTNTCTCCGGGCAAGCAGATGTATTACTGCTTTGGCTGCGGCGCGGGCGGGAATGCGATCACCTTCCTGATGGAATATGAGAACGCCACCTTTCAGGAGGCGGTGAAGATGCTGGCNGACCGTGCGGGCGTGGCATTGCCGGAGATAGAGTATTCCGAGGAGATGCAGCGCAAGGAGAGCCGGCGTGTAAGACTTCTGGAGGTCAACAAGGAAGCGGCGAAATATTATTACTATATGCTGCGTTCGCCCAAAGGACAGCGAGGCCATCGGTATCTTGCCGACAGGGAATTGACAGATGAGACGATGAAAAAATTCGGGCTGGGCTATGCGGACGGCACCGGATCTGATCTGACAGCCTACCTGCGCTCAAAGGGCTACACGGACGATCTGATCACGGAGGCAGGCCTTACGGGATTTGACGAGAAACGGGGCGTCCATGATAAATTCTGGAATCGGGTCATGTTTCCGATCCAGGACAGCAATCACAGAGTGATCGGCTTTGGCGGCCGGGTCATGGGGGATGCCAAGCCAAAATACCTGAATTCCCCGGAAACCGCCATCTTTGACAAGAGCCGAAACCTCTATGGACTGAATTTTGCCAGAAGCTCCCGGGCAGGCAATATGATCCTGTGCGAGGGCTATATGGATGTGATCGCCATGCATCAGGCGGGGTTCGGACAGGCGGTAGCCTCTCTGGGCACGGCTTTTACGGTGGGACAGGCAGGTCTGTTAAAGCGATATGGGGAGGAGGTACTCTTAGCCTACGACAGCGACGGTGCGGGTACCAACGCGGCGCTTCGAGCCATCGGTATATTGAGGGAAGCCGGGCTTCGAGGCCGGGTCATCGATATGAAGCCCTACAAGGATCCGGATGAATTTATCAAGAATCTGGGAGCAGAGGCGTTCCAGGAGAGGATGGAGCAGGCGGAGAACGGTTTCTTCTTTGAACTAAAGGTCCTGGAGCGGGATTACCGTCTGGATGATCCGGAATCCAAGACTGCTTTCCACCGGGAGATTGCCAAGAAGCTGTGCGGCTTCGAGGAAGAGGTGGAGCGGGAAAACTACATAGAATCGGTAGCCGGGAGATATCATATCGGCTATGAGAATCTGCGGAAGCTGGTGGGCAGTTATGCGGCGAGGACAGGGCTTGTGAAGCCGGTGGAGCGGCCGAAACCAACCACAAACGGCAAGCCCACTGCGGAGGATCACGCCAAGAGATCCCAGAGAATCCTGTTAACCTGGCTGGCGGAGGAACCTCAGGTATATCCGAAAATCCGGGCCTACATATCAGCGGCTGATTTTACTGACGAGCTTTACCGCCAGGTGGCGGACAAGCTGTTTGCGGGGCTGGAGCAGGGAGAGTTTCAGATTGCTTCCATTGTCAGCGGTTTTGAAGAGGAAGAAGAGCAGAGGGAGGTTGCCAGAATCTTTAATACCAAGCTGGAAAGTCTGCATACACAGCAGGAGCGGGAGAAGGCTTTCAAAGACGTGCTCCTGTCGGTGAAACGTAACAGTTTCGATTATTATTCGGCGCAGATGGGGTCGGATATGGAGGCGTTAAACCGGGTGGTATCGGGCAAAAAAGAGCTGGAAGGGCTGGAAAAAACGCATATTTCCCTTGGATCAGGGTAAGCTAATCGAAAAAAGGCCCGTTTAGGGATGAAATATAAGACATAAGTGGAATTGTTGTAAGCGACATCTTAAAGGTCGTTAACTACAGGAAGGATGGAGTAATTCATGGATGAAAATGTACAGGCAAAGTTTGAGGAGCGCTTAAAAGAGCTCCTGGCTGTTGCAAAGAAGAAAAAAAATGTGTTGGAATACCAGGAGATCAACGATTTCTTTTCCGATCTGTCTCCGGAGGAGGATCAGTTTGATAAGATCCTGGAGACGCTGGAACAGAATGGTGTGGATGTGCTGCGCATCACAGAGGAGGACGACGTGGATGATGAGGAGATCATCCTGACGGAGGAGGACGATGTGGATGTGGAGGATATCGATCTTTCCGTGCCGGATGGGATCAGCATTGAGGATCCTGTCAGGATGTATCTGAAGGAGATCGGTAAGGTGCCGCTTTTAAGCGCGGAGGAAGAAATCGAGCTGGCGAAAAAGATGGAGATGGGAGATCTGGAGGCAAAGCAGCGTCTGGCGGAGGCCAATCTCAGACTGGTGGTCAGCATTGCGAAGCGCTATGTGGGGCGTGGTATGCTCTTTTTGGATCTGATCCAGGAGGGCAATCTGGGTCTGATCAAGGCGGTGGAAAAGTTTGATTACCGGAAGGGGTATAAGTTTTCGACCTACGCTACCTGGTGGATCAGACAGGCCATTACCAGAGCCATTGCGGATCAGGCAAGAACCATTCGTATTCCGGTGCATATGGTGGAGACCATCAATAAGCTGATCCGGGTGAGCAGACAGCTTTTGCAGGAGCTGGGGAGAGAACCTACCCCGGAGGAGATCGCGGAGCAGATGAATATGCCCGTGGAGCGTGTGAGAGAGATCTTAAAGATATCCCAGGAGCCGGTGTCTCTGGAAACACCGATCGGTGAGGAGGAGGACAGCCATCTGGGAGATTTCATACAGGATGACAATGTGCCGGTTCCGGCGGATGCCGCTGCCTTCACCCTGTTAAAGGAACAACTGGTGGAAGTGCTGGGCACTTTGACAGAGCGGGAGCAGAAGGTATTAAGACTGCGGTTTGGATTGGATGACGGCAGAGCCAGAACCCTGGAGGAAGTGGGCAAAGAGTTTAACGTGACCCGTGAGCGGATCCGGCAGATCGAGGCCAAGGCACTCAGGAAACTGCGTCATCCCAGCAGAAGCCGGAAGTTAAAGGATTATCTGGATTGATGGGGCCTGTGATGTTGTCTGAAAGGCTGCGGACGGTAGCGGGTATGGTGACCAAAGGGAACGTGGTCTGTGATGTGGGTTGTGATCATGGCTTCACGGCAATCTATCTGGTACAGCAGGGAATTAGTCCGAGAGCGCTGGCCATGGATCTTCGGGAAGGGCCTTTAAGCGCGGCCGGAGAGCATATAGCGGCCTGCGGGCTGGAAGAGCGGATAGAGACGAGACTGTCTGATGGTTTACATAAGTATAAAGCCGGGGAGGCGGACACCCTGATCTGTGCCGGTATGGGCGGTGGCCTGATGACGCGGATTTTGGCTAACGAGAAGGAAAAAACAGATTCCTTTCGTGAGCTGGTGCTGCAGCCACAGTCGGAGCTGGAACAGTTTCGGCGGTTTTTGCGGGAAAACGGATACCGGATTCAGGATGAGGAGATTGTTCTGGAAGATGGCAAATTCTATCAGGTGATACGGGCTGTGACGGATCGGGATAGAGATCCGCAGACAGGAAGTGCGGAAGTATCCGGCAGGACAGATGGAGAGTTATGTAAACTCGAAGATCGCTATGGCCCGGTGCTGCTACGAAAAAGAACGCCTGTTTTTTTATCATTTCTGGAGCGGGAGGAAGCTATTTGTGAGGAAATCCTTGCCAGACTGCGCAGTCAGGGATTGTCGGATGATAAGAGAAGAGAGCGTTACGAAGAGGTTGAGACACAGCTGCAGGACTGTCTGCGTGCGCGGAATTACTATATTTAGTTGACATAATACCTATTTGGTTTACATAATATTATTGCATAAAGAGAGAAGGAGGGGATTGCCTATGGTTACGATCAGGATCGGAGGAAAAGAAAAGCGCTATGAGGATGGCACCAAATATGAAGATATAGCGGAGGAGCATCAGAACGATTATATCAGTCAGATCGCGCTTGTGACGGTGAATGGTAAGATTCGCGAGCTGATGAAGCGGGCGGATCGGGACTGTGAGCTGGAGTTCATTACCTACGGGGATGCCATTGGACATAAGACTTATGTGAGAACCGCAATCATGCTCATGCTGAAGGCGATCAAGGATGTGGCAGGCATGGAGGCGGCGGCCAATGTGAAGGTGGAGTTCGCGATCGGCGCCGGATATTATTGTGCTTTCCGAAATGGCCTGAAGCTGGATGTCAAGGTCATTGAACAGGTGAAAGACCGTATGGGCGAACTGGTGGATATGGATCTTCTGGTGACAAAGATGGCATATCCGGCAGATGAGGCGGTGGCGCTTTTTGCGGAAAACGGGATGAAGGATAAGGTGTCTTTGTTCCGCTATCGCAGAAGCTCTAATATCAATGTATATTGTATGGGAGATTACTACGATTATTTCTATGGTTATATGATGCCGAGCACCGGTTATATCCGGCATTTTGATCTGTTTGCTTACGAGGAGGGCATGATACTGCTCCTGCCGGAACCGGAGGAGCCGGAGACCCTTCCGGAGTTTAAGCCGCGTAAAAAACTGTTTCAGACTCTGCTTGCCACAGGAGAGTGGGGCAGGGAGCTGGGGATCGATACAGTGGGCGATTTAAACGATCAGATCTGCAGCGGCAGCATTTCCGATATGATTCTGGTACAGGAGGCGTTGCAGGAGAGGCGGATCGGTGAGATCGCCAGAGATATCGCCAGGCGCGAGAATGTGAAATTTGTGATGATCGCAGGACCTTCATCTTCCGGTAAGACCACCTTCTCCCACAGATTGTCCATCCAGCTTAGAACCTATGGTTTAAAGCCTCATCCCATCGGGCTTGACAATTATTATTTGAATCACGATAAAACGCCCCTGGATGAAGACGGGAAACCGGATTTTGAGTGTCTGGAGGCTCTGGATGTGGAGCAGTTTAATCAGGATATGACAGCACTTTTGGAGGGAAAGAAGGTACAGCTTCCCACCTTTAATTTTAAAACCGGAAAACGGGAATACAGCGGAAAAGAAACCTGCCTGGGCCCGGATGATATACTGGTCATAGAGGGAATTCACGGTTTGAATGAAAAAATGTCCTATGCGCTTCCGGCTGAGAGCAAGTATAAGATATATATCAGCGCTCTCACCACGTTGAATGTGGACGAGCATAACCGGATCCCCACCACGGACAACAGGCTGCTTCGCCGTCTTGTGCGGGATGCCAGAACCAGAGGCGCTTCGGCGACCAGAACCATTTCCATGTGGGGCTCTGTCAGGAGGGGCGAGGAGAAATACATATTCCCCTTCCAGGAGGAGGCGGACGCCATGTTCAATTCAGCGATGATCTATGAACTTGCGGTCATTAAGCAGTATGCGGAACCGCTTTTGTTTAGTATACAGAAGGGGGAGCCGGAGTATCACGAGGCGAAGCGGCTGCTAAAGTTCCTGGAATATTTTCTGGGAGTAAGCAGTGAAGAGCTGCCGAAAAATTCCCTGTGCAGAGAGTTTGTGGGGGGAAGCTGTTTTGAAGTCTGAGTAGTGAAAATAAGTAGAACAGATGATCGCGGCTGTACAGACGAAAGGGTACAGACGAGGAAAGTCCGGGCTCCATAGGGCAGGATGCCGGATAACGTCCGGTGGAGGCGACTCCAAGGCCAGTGCAACAGAAATAATACCGCTCCGCTGCGCGGAGTCAGGGTGGAATGGCAGTGTAAGAGACTACCGCCGTCACGGTAACGGGACGGGCTGTGTAAACCCCATCCGGAGCAAGACCAAATAGAGAGCGACAGGCCGGCCCGGTCTGCTTTCAGGTAGGTCGCTGGAGGATCTCGGCGACGAGATTCCTAGATAGATGATCATTCACGACATAACCCGGCTTACCGTTCTGCTTATTTTGTGTATTGTGCAGGGGCACAGGGGAGAAATCCTCTGTGCCCCTGTGAAAGGTATTTGAGAACAAGGAGAGACCAGTGATTTCCCGTGGGCAAGGACATAAAATAACTATAGTTATTATTATTCTGCTCTGCATATTGCTGCCGGTAGCGGATGCGCAGGCGAAAGAGCCGTCTTTGCCGCCACATCTGATTCGGACGGTGAGCGATCAGGATATTTACGAGGGTTTGGCGGCNCTTGAACTGCTTCAATGTCCTGTTNTGGAAANGGAGGATATGGAGNCGGCCCGTGNAAANGTGGAAANCTGNGTGGTGCGGGTGATCATGGGNANAGCCTANGGCAGCGGCGTGATCTATGCCATGACGGCTGATGCGGTGATCATTGCCACCAACAGGCATGTGCTGGAGTATTGGGACGATGCGGAGGGTATTGTCTGGTTTCCNCANGGGTATTTTNTGAGCGCCANATGCCTTGGCANCGCTGAGAATTGNGACGTNGGATTTTTNNNGATAGAGAGCAGTGAGTTNGCGGNGGANNCCCTGCNTGCNCTNCGNCATGTGGCTGTGGACGAGGAGAGCGGCGCCGGTCCGGAGAGNGGAACNGCNNTTTTTTGCCTGGGNGCGGNCCGTGNGGTGGAAGANNTGCTGTATCAGGAAGCNGTGGTGGAGGAACCTGNCCGATACATNGAGGATTTTGATGCTTATATGCTCTATGGCAGGGGATTTGCCAGGGAGGGGATGTCCGGCTGCGGCATCTTNGACGGCNGCGGATATCTGGTGGGNCTGCTNGCCGGCGGCACNGACCGGAATGAGATCGCAGGAGTGCCCNCNAAAGACGTGGCATTGGCTTACANGGAAATCGTGGGGGAATAAAGGATATCTTTTTTGAGGAAGCTGTGGTATGATAGCAAGAAGGATAAGAGGGAGGAANCTATGGCATTATTTCAGATCAGCAACGATAAANTTACGATACANGTGGACAGCCTGGGGGCGGAACTGAAATCCNTAAAGAGCCTGCCGGACGGCAGGGANTATATGTGGCAGGGNGATCCGGNCTATTGGGGACGNACATCACCGGTNCTCTTTCCCATCGTAGGAGGCTTAAAANACGGCAGATACCGGGTGGATGGCAGNGAGTATGCCATGGGACANCACGGTTTNGCAAGGGATATGGAGTTTCGNCTGAAAAGTCAGGTGGCATCGGAAATCTGGTTTTTTCTGGAATCCAATGAGGAGACTNTNCAGAAATANCCTTATCCGTTTTTGCTGGAGATCGGCTATGAGATCATAGACCGCACGGTGGTGGTNAANTGGCGGGTGAGTAATCAGGCAAAGNNACCCATCTGGTTTTCCATAGGCGGACATCCGGCTTTTCTGTGTCCNATTGACCCGGGAACGGATCAGACCCAGTATCGNNTGGNGTTCGACGAGAAGGAAAAACTNGTTTCNTCNTGTATCGAGGGNGGNCTGCTNGGGAAGGAGAAGAAGACNTATGCCCTGCGGGANGGNATATTACCNATAACATCGGATCTGTTTGATGAGGANGCACTGGTCATAGAGGGTGATCAGGCTCATAGNGTGGCATTAGCGCGNCCGAATGGGAGACCATATCTGACNGTGGACTTTGACGCNCCCCTGTTTGGAATNTGGTCGCCGCCGAAGAAGAAGGCNCCGTTTATCTGTATCGANCCCTGGTATGGNCGTTGCGACAGNGTAGATTTTACGGGAGAGTTTCAGGAGCGNGAGTGGGGACAGCAGCTTTCGGGGGCAGTTTTTGAAGCGCAGTACCGGATCACGATCGCGTGATAATACATAAGGGAGGAAGGACATGGCACCGATTGTACAGTGCATGGGTCTGACTAAGACCTACGGAAGAAAAATTGCGTTAAATCAGATTTATCTGAATTTGGAGNGNGGCAGGATCATCGGGCTTCTGGGACCCAATGGCAGCGGAAAAACCACGCTGATCAAAATTATGAACGGNTTACTGCGGCCTACNGCGGGAGAGGTGCTGATCAACGGGCAGCGGCCCGGTATCGACACCAAGCTGCGGATCTCTTATCTGCCGGAGCGGACCTATCTGCATCCGGGTATGAAGGTGATNGAGATGGTGCAGTATTTTCAGGATTTTTATCCCGATTTCAGGATAGAGAGGGCATATGATATGCTGTCCAGACTGCAGATNCCGCCCCAGGAGTATCTTAAAAATCTCTCCAAGGGAACCAAGGANAAGGTGCAGCTTATTCTGGTGATGAGCCGGGATGCGGATCTCTATATTCTGGATGAACCGATTGCAGGGGTGGATCCCGCTTCCAGAGATTATATTCTCAACACCATTGTAGGCAATTATAATCGCAGCGGTTCCATTTTGCTGTCTACGCATNTNATTGCGGATGTGGAGAATATTCTGGACGAGGTAGTGTTTATCAAATACGGCAGCATCGTGNTGCAGGCCGGTGCGGAGCAGATCCGACAGAATGAGCATAAGTCCGTAGACCGCTTTTTCAGGGAGGTGTTCGCATGCTAGGGAAATTGATGAAGTATGAGTGGAAGGCCACCTGGAAGCTGCTGCTTACAGCCAATCTGGTGACGGTNGTGATGGCGATTCTGGCATGGGCGCTGGAGAATGTGGTGAAGTATCCGTCAGAGTACAGCTTAGTGGATTTTATGCAGACGATTGTGCTGTTTACTTTCTTTATCAGTGTACTCGCGGTGAGTGTTGGCACGGTGATCTATCTGATCCATCGCTTTTATACATCCACTTACGGGGATCAGGGATATCTTTTGCATACGCTGCCGGTGGACACACACCATATCATTATAGCCAAAGTGTTGGTGAGCACTATATGGGTGCTGATAACGGAATGGATCATTATCNTTTCNGCCGTGGCGCTGCTTACGGGCAGCGTGGATACGTTGAGAAACATGATGGANGGCTTTGTCGAAGTGCTGGANCTTCTGGGTGCAGAGAAGGTTACNGTCTTCACCGGGATCATGACGATAATCGCCGCTGTNTTNNCCTTNNTGGCAAGGGTGTTGAAGGTGACCGCCNGTATTTCTTTGGGGCAGCTTTCCTCCAANCACAAGNTGATGGTGTCCTTTGCATGGTATATCGGGTGTTATGTAGTACAACGGATTATTCAGACCGTGTATATGGCAATTGTGTTTGCTTTTTACAATAGTCGCTCCGAGGTGAGTCTCTCCTCGATTTTTAGAAGTCATTGGGAGATCNNACTGCTTTCCNGCATCATTTACAGCGTGGTGTTCTATNTNCTGACNTGGTATGTGATGAGCAGNAAGTTAAATCTGGATTAAANAGAGNNAAAANAAGGTGTGGNANGGATGAAAAGGCAAAAGAGCGCAGANAATTAAAATAACNATTGTAATAAAANAGAAAGGACGTGTGCGGGTATGACAAAGATAGATATTGTCTCCGGNTTTTTGGGAGCNGGAAAAACAACATTGATTAAGAAGCTTTTGCAGGAGGCGCTGGCGGATACNAAGGTGGTGCTGATCGAGAATGAGTTTGGAGAGATCGGNATTGACGGNGGCTTTTTGCAGGAGGCGGGAATTGAGATCAAGGAGATGAATTCCGGCTGTATCTGCTGNTCTCTGGTGGGGGATTTCGGCGCTTCTCTGAAGGAAGTNCTGNCNACCTATACGCCGGAGCGNATTTTGATCGAGCCCTCTGGCGTNGGGAAGCTTTCTGACGTTATGAAGGCTGTGCAGGAGGCNATGACGGAGGAAGAAGTACAGCTTGGAAGNGCNGTTGCCGTGGTAGATGCCTGCAAATGTAAAATGTATATCAAGAACTTCGGNGANTTNTTTGTCAATCAGATNGAGCANGCCGGAACCATCGTTTTAAGCAGAACGGATAAACTCAGCGAGGAGAAGNTGGCGGCCTGCGTGGAGATGATCAGAGAGCACAATGCCAAGGCGACGATCATCACTACNCCCTGGGATGCNNTGGACGGNAAGGATATTCTNGCTACCATAGAAGGAGCTGTGGATCTGGAGGCGGAGNTGATGCAGGAGGTGATGGAGATGCAGGAGGAGCATCANCANCACGGGCCTGACTGCACCTGCGGCTGTCATGACCANGAGCATCACCATNACCATGAGGAGCACGAGCANCACCATNACGATCATGAGGAGCACGAGCANCACCATCACGANCANGAGGANCACGAGCACCATCATCACGATCATGAGGAGCATGAGCATCATCATGATCATGAGGANCACGAGCACCANCATCACGNTCANGAGGAGCNCGAGCACCANCATCATCACGATCATGAGGGNCATGANCATCATCACCATCATGCGGACGAGGTTTTCACAAGCTGGGGANTGGAGACGCCNGCNCTGTATCAGAGGGANGAGATNGCTCATATTCTGGANGAGCTGGATCATGAAGAAACNTATGGTCTGGTGCTCCGGGCAAAGGGTATGGTGGCCGGAGCGGACGGCGGCTGGATCTATTTTGATTATGTGCCGCAGGAGAGNAATGTCAGAGACGGTAAGCCCGGNGTGACAGGAAAGTTCTGTGTCATCGGCTCCAAGCTGAATGAGGAGAAGCTGACAGAGCTCTTTCGCAAGTGATGGAAGGGAGAGATCGATATGAAACCGGTCTATATGATCAACGGATTTTTGGAGAGCGGAAAGACAGAATTTATCATGTATACGCTGGCGCAGCCCTATTTTCAGACGAGGGGAAAGACCCTGCTCATTCTCTGTGAAGAGGGAGAAAATGAGTACGATGCGGCNCTTTTAAAGCGAAGCCANACGGTGCTTGAGCTGATCGAGGAGGAGAGCGAGTTTGTGCCTGACAAGCTGATCGAGCTGGAAAAGAAGCATAAGCCGGAGCGTATTATCATCGAATATAACGGCATGTGGAATTATAAGGANATGAAGCTCCCATGGCACTGGAAGATAGAGCAACAGATCACCACCGTCAATGCGGCTACCTTTCCCATGTACTTCACTAATATGAAGTCTCTGCTTGCGGAGCAGATCCGTAAGTCTGAGCTTATCATNTTTAACCGCTGNGACGGGGTGGAGGATCTGGGCAGCTATAAGCGGAATGTGAAGGCGATCAATCCCAAGGCGGAGATCGTTTTTGAGGATGCAAACGGGGAGATCAATGAGATTCTGGAGGAGGATCTGCCTTACGACTTGAAGGCGCCGGTCATCGAATTGAATAGCAATAGTTATGGAATATGGTATTTGGATTCTCTGGATCATTTGGAGCGGTATGAGGGAAAGACAATTTCCTTTGTGGGTATGGTTTTGAAGCCGAAACAGTTCCCGAAAGGATATTTTGTGCCGGGACGTATGGCAATGACCTGCTGTGCGGAGGATATGGCGTTTCTGGGATACGCCTGTGAGTATGAGAAGACGGATGCGCTGGAAAACCAGCAGTGGGTGAAGGTTACCGCCCTGGTGGAAAAGGCGTATTTTGCAGATTACGAAGGAGAAGGGCCGGTGCTTCATGCGATCAGCGTGGAGCAGGCGAAGGCACCGAAAGAGGAAGTCATCAGTTTTGTGTGAAAGGTTTTCGTTTTATGTTTGACTACAATGGATTTCAGTGGTTGTTTTTCTTTTATTTTTATTGCTTCGGAGGCTGGTGCTTTGAGTCAGCCTATGTGTCGTTACGGACGAAAAAATGGGTAAACAGGGGCTTTATGCGGGGCCCCTTTCTGCCGCTCTATGGCAGTGGAGCAACGATGATGCTGNTGGTATCCATGCCCTTTCAGGATAATGTACTGCTCACATACATAGCAGGTGTTATTGGNGCTACCGCCTTAGAGTATGTGACTGGAGTCGTCATGGAGGCTCTTTTTAAGGTTAGATATTGGGATTACACAGAGAGGTTCCTGAACTATCAGGGGCGTATCTGTCTCAGATCTTCGCTGGCATGGGGATTTCTCACGATTCTGATGACCCGGGTGATCCACAAGCCTATCGAAAGTATGATGTATGCCATGCCGGAGCAGGCGCTGCATTATGTCACAGTAATACTCACCATTTATATCGTGGCCGATTTTACGCTTTCCTTCAAGGCTGCCCTGGATCTGCGGGATATTATGGTCAAGATAGAGAGAGCGAAGGAAGAACTGGGGCGNATGCAGAAGCGGCTGGATGTGCTCATAGCCTTCAGTAATGATGAGAAGGAGCAGAGGCAGCTTGACAGAGAGGAGCGCAGAGAANTGCGCATGAACGATCTGACAACGGCTCTGGAACAGCGATTTGCNATTTTGAAAGAAAAGCTGTTAAGCAANCCGNTGGCTTACGGGGAGAGTGTCCGGGAAGAAATTGCGGAACTGCGCGGAAAGTTCAGCCTCTATCGGGAAGAACAGAGGGAAGAGGAAAAGCTTTTGGANTTTTTCAAGCGTGACATGATCCGAAANAANCCTTCCATGAGGTCTGAGACCTATGGAAGTGCCTTTGAAGAGCTGCGCAAGATCGNTACTGATAAGGAAAACTAAGAGATATGGTTTCAGTCCCCTCGCAGNGAGATATAGCGGGGGGATTTTTTTTGNCCTGCGCGCAGGGAATCCATNAGNTGGTCCATAAGCTGGCTTTCCATAAGCTCAAAATTCCGGGATTTGCGGCGCAGCAGAGCCAGAAATTTATTGTAGACCCAGAAAGAATATACNAGCACATTGTTTGCCCGNCCNAGNTTGGCNTTNGTGGTATGGGTATAATGNCGTCCGCCGATCAGGGTNGTNTTGCCTGCNCGGATGTAGCGGATCAGNTCTGTCTCGGAGGTGATGTTCTCCTGCAGAATNGTGTATCCAAATCCGGCGCAGTTCTTCTTGTGAGAATCGCTGCCGCCGAAGCAGGGCAGACCATATTTTTTGGCNAGTGCCATGGCCCGCATATTGGAATCTGCGTCCTCNCAGGCNTTNTATCCNTCCACAAAGTCAAATTTGCGGTAGATATGCTCCAGAAACTTTCCGTGGAAAGTGTTGCAGAGACTTANNAANTTTTCGCCGCAGGGATGGGCAGGTCCCAGAATGCCGCCGTAAAAATGTACNATCTCTATNAGCAGGATCAGGGGNAGNCCCCGAAGCTCCAGNATNGGCAGATTAACNCCGGTAGGCATGATGACGAGCATATGGCCGGCNTTTATNGTGTCGTACTCTATGCCTTTTAATACTACAAAATCCTTAGGCTTATGTTTCAGCTTTTTATAATAGCGATAGGCTCTGTAGGAGTTGTGGTCTGTGATGAGCATCCCCTGGTAGCCCTTTTGCTTTAAGATAGCAATGTTTTCCAGCAATTCTAATTTCCCGTCAGGGGAACCTTCTTTTGTGTGACAATGCATGTCCAGTTTCATAGCAATTCCTCTTTTATCATTATTCCCTCTTTATTCTACCCTNTTTTTAGNGGAAAAGCCACTGGTTTTTTNAGGATAACNGATTTTAAGGTTATAACACGGACAAAGTCTCATATATTGTAATGAGACAAGGAGGGGATGTGAATGCAGGGAGAAGAAATTCTTCGTATGTTTCCGGAAAAGAGCAGGTACAGGTGGCAGGAAGCTGCCAAAGCGGCGGAGAAGCTGCAGGAGATCCGGCTTCGCGCAGATATGCCCCTGTCTATATTAGTGAATGACCGGGAACGGTTTCTGGATCCGCACGGAAAGATCGTGGACAGGCAGGAGTGTGCGGCAAGGCCCACGGTCGGAGAATTGGAGGAGATCCTAGCGCATTTGTGTCAATATTCTATTTATGCCTATGCGGATGAGATACGGCAGGGATTTCTGACCGTACAGGGCGGTCATAGAGTGGGACTGGCAGGGCAGGTGATCCTGGAGGACAATAATCGTGTACGTAATTTAAAATACATACGTTATTTAAATATTCGTATCGCCCATGAAAAAATAGGTGTGGCGGAGCCACTGCTTCCCCATCTGTATAACAGTGTGGGACAGGTACGCAATACCCTGTTGATCTCCCCGCCGGGCTGCGGTAAGACCACTATGCTGCGCGATATGATCAGAAGTATTTCTGACGGCACCAAATATGGAGCGGGGGTAAATGTCAGTGTGGTGGATGAACGTTCCGAGATAGCAGGCAGTTATCTGGGAGTTGCCCAGAACGATGTGGGATGTCGCACCGATGTACTGGACGGCTGCCCGAAAAATGAGGGCATGATGATGCTGATCCGTGCTATGGCGCCCCAGGTACTGGCGGTGGATGAATTGGGAAGTCTTGAGGACATACAGGCTTTGCGGATGGCGAGCGGATGTGGCTGCAGACTGCTTGCCACCATCCACGGTGGGTCTCTGGAGGAGGTTTGGAATAAAAAATACATGCGTTATGTAACAGAGGACGGTTTGTTTGAAAGATATGTGGTGCTTGACAGAGCACAGGGGGTATGCCGTATAGCGGGAATCTACGACGGGGAGGGAAACCATGTATAGGCTGGCGGGGATTTTCTTTATTTTAGCCGGATGTATCGGGTGGGGGAATGGTAAGATCGGGCAGGAGCGGGACCGGATCAGGCATCTGCACCTGCTGATGCAGATCTTTGACCGGATGCAGAGCGAGATTGCCTATGGGAAACATACCCTGCCGGAAATCTGCCTGCTTTTGACGATGGTCAAAGAAGAGAGCTACAGCGCCTGCTTTCAACGTATTTATGAGCGGAGTATGGAGGGAGAGGGTATCGGTATTCCCCGGATATGGAAGGAAGAGTTTCGCGACTGTCTGGACAAATTGCCCTTGCGGGAGGAGGAGAGGGAGACTGTGTTGGCTCTTCCTGATAATCTCTGCTTTCAGGAGGGGGAAAGGCAGGCCGACAGGATCGGACAGGCCGGGGAGTTTCTGGCGGAGAGATGCAGGCGGGCCGAGGGAGCCTACGAGAACAGATCGAAAATGATACGCAGCGTCAGTATTCTGACGGGATTGCTGTTGGCGATCCTTCTGCTGTGATGGGAATAAACAGGGAGGACAGATGAGCGTAAGTCTGATTTTCAAGATAGCGGCAGTCGGCATCTTGGTCACAATATTAAATCAAGTTTTAAAGCATAGCGGAAGGGAGGATCATGCCTTTCTGATCAGCCTTGCCGGGTTAATTCTTGTTTTAACTTGGATCGTACCGTATATATATGACTTGTTTGTGATGATGCAAAATCTGTTTGAATGGTGAGAGGGAAAGAGAATGGATATGGTGAGAGCCGGTATGATCGGTGTTGTGGGGGTATTGTTTGCCGTTTCGCTCAAGAATTATAAAGCGGAATACGGCGTTTATGTGACCCTGGCAGTCTGTCTGGTTATCCTAGAGTATATCACTCGTTATTTTATGCAGATCCTATCCGGCATGGACCAGCTTCGGGGATATCTGCAGGAGAATTACAGTTATCTGGCGCTGCTGTTAAAAGCGGTGGGGGCCACCTATGCCTGTGAATTTTGTGCCGGAATCTGTAAGGATGCGGGCTATGGCGGCGTGGCAGGACAGGTGGAGATGTTGGGCAAGCTCTATATTCTTTCCATGGGGATGCCCGTACTGCTCTCCCTGATAGAGAGCATACAGGGAATCGCAGGCTAACATGGATGGCAGAAAGAGTGCTTCGTGTAGAGGAGGAAAGCAATGGGAACTCAGGAAAGTGCGCTTTTGTGGGAGCAGATGGATATGGGCGCTATTACAAGGGATTTTGACAGACTGTTTCCCGGATTTTCCTTTGACGGTGAGGCTGTGTTTGCGGACATCATGCAGGGCAATCTGTGGGAGGCGGTAAAGAAACTGGCGGGAGGTTTGTCCGGAGCCGTTTTGTTTCAGCGAGGGGAGTTCCGGACTTTGTTCTTCACCATTTTGGTGCTGGGCGTAGCCGCGGCTCTTTTTTCAAACTTTGCAGATCTGTTTCAGGACCATCAGGTTTCAGATCTGGCGTTCTATTTCATTTATCTGCTGCTGATCGCAGTGCTGTTAAAGTTTTTTACGGATACAGCGGGAACGGTGCGGGAGATTTTGCAGAATGTGACAACGTTTATCCGGTTATATATTCCCACCTATATCATAGCTGTGGGAAGCGCCTCCGGCGCAGCTTCGGCTTCGGTCGGTTATCAGCTTCTGTTGGTTGTGGTCTATCTGATCGAGTGGGGATATCTTACGCTTTTATTGCCTTTTGTTCATGTCTATGTCCTTTTGACGGTGATCAATGGGGTCTGGACGGGGGAAAAGCTTGCTTTGCTCCTGGAACTCGTACAGAAGGCGGTCGGAGGAAGTGTCAAGGCGTCTCTTTGGCTGATCACCGGATTCAGTCTCTTACAATCGATGATATCGCCTGTTATTGATTCGCTGCAGTATATGGCCGTGAAGCGGGCAGTCTCCGCCATGCCGGGGCTGGGAGATCTGACAAAGGGAATGTTTGAGATGGTGATGGGCTCTGCCGTTCTGGTGAAAAACAGCCTGGGACTTTATATGACGCTGGCGCTTATGGCGCTCTGCGCCATTCCGATTTTAAAGATCGTCCTGACGGCTTGTGTGATAAAGTTGAGCGCTGCTCTGATCGGCATCATAAGCGATAAACGACTGACGAACTGTGTGAGCCGGATGGGGGAGGGAAGCCTGATGCTTTTGAAAATGGCAATGACTTCTGTGGGGATGTTTGTGATCCAGGTGGCCATTATTACCTGTTCAACAGGACAGGCTATGCGCTGAAAGGAGAGACAATATGATAAGGACCATACGGGAGATCGGAATATTTATGATCGCGGCGCAGGCTGTGGTACACTTTGCGCCGGGCATCCGGTATGAGAAATATATTAAATCAATATCGGGTGTTATAATATTGCTTCTTTTTTTAAAACCGTTTTTACAGATGTCCGGAGGAAGGTGGGAGGAGCCGGGGCAGATCTTTGCAGAGATGGCTGAATTGACAGAGATGCCGGATCTTCCGGAAACGGCGCAGATAACGAGTGCGACAGATGCGGCGGCTGCGCGGATGGAGGAAGAGATTCAGAAGTTGTTAAATCAGGAATTAGCGGAGGAGAACCGTTATGTGAAAAGGGTCGTTGTGCGTTTGGGAGAAGGACAGTCACTGATAAAGGAAGAGCAGATGCCTTTCGTGGAGGTCTGGATCGGACAAAAAGAAGAAAAAAGTTTGATCGTGGTGGAGGAGATCACCATTGGTGAGACGGAGGAATCGGAAAATACGGAGGAAGCGCAGGTTTATCGGCAGAGATTTGCCGGACTTCTGGGAATCCCTGAGGAGAACGTGGAGGTGAGAGTGGATGGGAGAGGGTAAAGCCTTTTTGGAGCGTATTTGGGGTAAAAAGAAACTCCGAAAGGATCAGTGTGTCATTCTGGTACTGGTCGGTATGCTGTTTTGCGTGATCTCGCTGCCGGTGAAAAAAGAAAAAACACAGTCCAATCTATCGGACACTTCCGGCGATATGATCAATAACGAACAAACGTTCTATTCCGAAGAGGGGAGTAAAGATTATATCTCCGGTTGGGAAGAGAAATTGGAGGAGAGCCTTCGTTTTGTGGAGGGTGCCGGAAAAGTCCGGGTACTCATTACATTAAAGGAGTCCGAGGAGCAGGTACTGGCTAAGGACGGCGCCCTGGAGAGCCAGGAGACTGTGGAGACGGATGCATCGGGGGGAAGCCGTCATGTGGTGGAGAACCGGGAGGAGCAGAGTGTTATCCGCACGGTGGATGACAGGGGCCAGGATGTTCCTCTGGTGGTCAAGACAGTGGCACCCTGTGTGGAGGGCGTAGTGGTGATCGCCCAGGGGGCGGATCAGGCGCAGGTACGCAGGGACATAATCGAAGCGATTCAGGTATTATTTGATATAGACATGAATAGAATAGCAATAATTAAAATGAAAACAAATAATCAGTGAAGGGGAGAAGAAATTGAAAAATATGATCAAGAAGAACCAGATGATGATCACTGCGCTGGCTATTATGATCGCAGTGGCGGGCTACCTGAATTTTGCGGGAACCAAGGTGACAGATGAAGAACTTATGAGCGTGAGCGGAGATGTGGAGACAAATCTGGCACAGACGGACGAAGAAGCGGATTATATGGCACTTTTAGATCTGTCGGACGAGGATATGGAGAGCGCCTCCGGCGATATCGAGAGTCTGGACAGCGATGTGACACTGGCAAACGGCAGTGTGGATGAGGAACTGGCACAAGCACTGGCTGAGGAACAGATGGATGAGGTGCCGGGAGAAGCGGTATTTACTTCGGCGGAGACAGCCACAGTTCTCTCCGGCGCGAAGCTGGAGAAGGAGCAGACAAGAGTGCAGAATAAGGAGATGCTTCTGGAGATCATCAATAACGCCAATGTCAGCGAGACGCAGAAGCAGGAGGCTGTGAGCAGCATGATCTCCATGACGGACATTGCGGAGAAGGAGACGGCGGCGGAGATTCTCTTGGAGGCCAAAGGATTTGATGATGCCATCGTCAGTATAGACGGGGACAGCGTGGATGTAGTGGTCAACACCGCGGAATTGTCGGAGGCACAGCGGGCACAGATAGAGGATATTGTGATTCGCAAGACGGGGGTGAGTGCGGACGCCGTTGTGATCAGTACCGTGAGTGCAGACGAGAAATAATTCATCAGTGCATTGCAGACGGTTTTATGATACTATAGTTAGGTATGAGATTTTACAGACCGACAGCAGGAACAATAGATATAATATATGGAGGCAAAAGATGAAGAGAGTATTTCTGATCGTATTAGACAGCTTTGGAATCGGGGAGATGGAGGATGCGGAAGCGTACGGGGACAAGGGGACAAATACTCTGCGTTCCGTATCCGCAAGCCCCGAGTTTGCGATGCCCAATATGAGAAAACTGGGACTTTTTAATCTGGATGGTGTCACCTGCGGAGAAAAGGTAACATCGCCTGCAGCCAGAATCGCCCGGATGAAGGAGGCCTCCAGAGGGAAAGATACTACCATAGGACACTGGGAGATTGCGGGAATCTGTTCTGAGAGACCGCTGCCCACATACCCTCAGGGATTTCCGGAGGAGGTGCTTGCTCCTTTTCGGAAGGTGACCGGCAGAGGGGTTCTCTGTAATAAGCCTTATTCCGGAACGGAAGTGATCAAAGTATACGGGGATGAACATGTGCGGACGGGAGATCTGATCGTCTACACCTCTGCGGACAGCGTGTTTCAGATCGCTGCTCACGAGGATGTGGTGCCCGTGGACACTCTGTATGAATACTGTAAACAGGCCAGAGAGATCCTGCAGGGAGAACATGGCGTGGGTCGGGTGATCGCCAGACCCTTTACGGGTGCGGACGGGAATTATACGAGAACCGCAGGCAGACATGATTTTTCTCTGCTTCCGCCCGGCGTGACCATGTTGGATCAACTGCAGGAGGCCGGGAAATCAGTCATCTCCGTGGGGAAGATCAAGGATATCTTTGCGGGGAAGGGGATCACGGAGGCGGTATACACGAAGGGGAATGAGGAGGGAATCGAAAGAACGCTCTCCTATCTGGATCAGGAGTTTGAGGGACTTTGTTTTGTCAACCTAGTGGATTATGATATGCTCTACGGGCACCGTAATGATGTGGACGGATACGCCAGGGCACTCACCTATTTTGACGGCAGACTGCCGCAGATCCTGGACAAGCTGAGAGAAGAAGATATTCTGATGATCACGGCGGATCATGGCTGTGATCCGGGATATACGGTATCTACCGATCATTCCAGAGAGCATACGCCGTTTCTGATGTACGGAAGGCCGGTGACACCGGGGAATCTGGGCACCCGTGAGACCTTTGCGGATATCGGTGCGACAGTGCTGTCTTATTTCGGGATAAAGCCGGCGTTTCGCGGGACAACGATGCTGTAAGAGATTTTGTGGAGGATAAAGACGTGGGAAAGTATGCGGACGAGATAAATAAGAGAAGGACATTTGCGATCATTTCACACCCGGATGCGGGAAAGACGACCCTGACAGAGAAATTTCTGTTGTACGGGGGCGCGATCAATCTGGCGGGAAGCGTTAAAGGGAAAGCCACCGCCAGACATGCGGTCTCCGATTGGATGGAGATAGAGAAGGAGAGAGGTATTTCCGTCACTTCCTCCGTGCTGCAGTTCTCGTATGACGGTTTTTGCATCAACATTCTGGATACGCCGGGGCATCAGGATTTCTCGGAGGACACTTATAGAACGTTGATGGCGGCGGACTCGGCGGTGATGGTCATCGATGCGTCCAAGGGCGTGGAGGCCCAGACCAGAAAGCTGTTTAAGGTGTGTGTGATGCGGCATATTCCGATCTTCACATTCATCAATAAGATGGATCGGGATGCCAATGATACCTTTGAACTTCTGGACGATATCGAGAAGGAGTTGGGGATCGCTACCTGTCCCATTAACTGGCCCATAGGCTCCGGTAAAAATTTTAAGGGAGTTTATGAGCGGGAGAGCAAGTGTGTGATCACCTATGCGGACACGGAAAAGGGAACGAAAGAGGGACATGCTACCCGGATATCTGTGGAGGATACGGAAGCCTTGAAAGCGCAGATCGGTGAGGAGTTTATGACCCAGCTTACCGATGAGATAGAGCTTTTGGACGGTGCCAGTGCACCTTACGATCTGGATGAGATACAGGCAGGAGATCTGACTCCGGTGTTTTTCGGTTCTGCTCTCACGAATTTCGGCGTGGAGATTTTTTTGCAGCACTTTTTGAAGATGACGACGACACCGCTGCCCAGAAAGGCGGATATCGGGCTGATCGATCCGGTGGAACACGAATTTTCTGCCTTTGTTTTTAAGATACAGGCGAACATGAATAAGGCGCATCGAGACAGGATCGCTTTTATGCGGATCTGTTCGGGAAGGTTTGACGTAAGCGCGGAGGTAAAGCATGTGCAGGGCGGCAGAGTTATGCGGCTTTCGCAGCCTCAGCAGATCATGGCGGACGAGCGGAAGATTTTGAATGAAGCCTATGCGGGAGATATTATCGGGGTGTTCGATCCGGGAATTTTTTCCATAGGGGATACCATCTGTATGCCGGGGGAAGAATTTGCCTATGAGGGAATACCGACCTTCGCACCGGAGCATTTTGCCAGAGTGCGGCAGATGGACACCATGAAGCGGAAACAATTTGTCAAGGGGATCATGCAGATTGCACAGGAGGGTGCGATCCAGATTTTTCAGGAATTTAATACCGGCATGGAGGAGATCATTGTCGGCGTGGTAGGTGTTTTGCAGTTTGATGTGCTGAAATACCGTCTGCAAAACGAATATAATGTGGAGATCAAGCTGGAGAATCTGCCCTATGAGCATATTCGATGGATAGAGAACAAAGATATCGATCTGGACAGGCTGACCGGTACCTCAGATATGAAAAAGATCAAGGACTTAAAGGACAATCCGCTGTTGCTCTTTGTCAATCAGTGGAGTATCGGTATGACGGTAGAGAGAAACGAGGGATTGATCCTGTCGGAGTTTGGCAGAGCATAAAGCATGAAAATGAAGTAAGGAGGGTGACTGTTGATGAAGAAGACGGGTATACTGCTATTTGGTATTAGTATGCTGGCCCTGACCGGCACCCTTTTTTATGCGGCACATAAGCTGCCCTTTCAGGAGAGCGGACAGCAGAGACAGGAGGCCTTGGGAGCGGAGCAAAAGGTACAGAAGATGCCGGAGCAGATCCTCACGCAGCCGGACGAGGAACTGCGTTCTTCCCAGCAGGATTGCTATGCCTTTTTGCAGCTTACGGATGAGGAGCAGAAGGTTTATCTGGAAATACTGGAGGCCCTGATTCATTTTCGGGAGAATGTGCGGCTTTCCAGCTGTGATAAAGAGCTGATCTCCCACGTGTTCCAGTGTGTGCTGAATGACCATCCGGAAATCTTTTATGTAGAAGGGTATACTTATACAGAGTATACGTTGGGCACCCTTTTAAAAAAGATCACTTTTACCGGGAGTTATTCGTACAGTCTGGTGGAGGTAGAGAAAAAACAGCAGGAAATTGAAAGTTATGTAAACCAATGCCTTGCGGGGATACCGAAAGATGCAGACGAGTATGAAAAAGTAAAATACATCTACGAGTATCTGATCCAACATACAGATTATGATGCTTCGTCAAAGGACAGCCAAAATATCTGCTCTGTGTTTCTGGAACATAGATCAGTCTGTCAGGGTTACGCGAAAGCGACCCAGTATCTGCTGAATCAGGCAGGTGTTTTTTCCACACTGGTTCTGGGCAGGGTCATTGGCGGAGAGGGACACGCCTGGAATCTTGTGCGGATCGATGGGGCATATTACTATGTGGATACCACCTGGGGCGATGCCTCCTATCAGGCGGTAGATGGCGGCAACTATCCCATGGAGAAGATTCCTACCATCAATTACGATTATCTGTGTGTGACGACGGAACAGATGGAATCAACGCATACGCTGGATAATGTGGTGGATATGCCGCCCTGTAATTCTATGGACGCGAATTTTTATGTGCGGGAGGGCGTTTACTTTACCGCATGGGATGAAGAGAAGATTCAAAAGGTGTTTCAGGACAGCTATGAGAGAGGGGATACCTATGTGACGCTTAAGTGCGCAGGGCCGGATATCTATCAGAAAATGCAGGAAATGCTGATCGGGCAGCAGGGGATATTCCGTTACCTGGATTGTCCCGATGGTGCGGTGTCCTACGCGGAAAATGAGAAGCAGTACAGTTTGAGCTTCTGGCTCTAGCCAAAAATAAGAAATATTGATATAATAGACGCAAGCTCAGCAGCTTGCGTCGCAAGAATTACTGCGTAATTCTTGTTGGCGTTGCCAAGGATTACAGCTTCTGAGATATAGGGTTATAAACCCAGGTAGAGGAAAGGCGGAAACATGAGCATGGAACAGGAAGCAGGGAAGAGCGGATACGATATGCAGGAAGAAGAGAAAGCTGGCACAGTAAAGATCGCAGATGATGTGGTGGCAATGATCGCAGCACTTGCGGCTACGGAAGTGGACGGGGTTGCCGCTATGTCGGGGAATCTGACCAACGAGCTCCTTAGCAGGGTTGGTGTTAAGGGCTTGTCTAGGGGAGCCAGAGTAGAGGTGTCAGGGAAGAAAGTCAAGGCAGAGCTTGCAATTACCATGGAGTATGGGTATAACATTCCGACCACCTGTCAGCGGGTACAGGCCAAGGTGAAGAGCGCGATAGAGAATATGACAGGCTTAGAGGTTCAGGATGTGAATATTCGCATTGCCGGAATCAACGTGACGAGAGAAAAATAGGACGAGTGGTTGGTTATGAGCAGAAGAGAATTGCGCGAACAGATATTCAAGCTGTTGTTCCGTGTGGAATTTAACAGTATGGAGGATATGGCGGAGCAGGAGCAGCTGTTCTTCGAGGATGAGGACGCCGCGAAAGAGGAGGACGCCGTCTATATTTCAGATAAATATCATAAAATTTCTGAGAAACTGTCTGAAATCGATTCAAAGTTAAATGAGAAGGCTCAGGGATGGAATACCGACAGGATGAATAAGGTGGACTTAACGATCCTGCGGCTGGCTGTCTATGAGATCTGTTATGACGAGGATGTGCCCACCGGCGTGGCGATCAATGAGGCGGTGGAGCTTGCCAAAAAATTCGGGCAGGACGCGTCCTTTGGTTTCGTGAACGGTGTTCTGGCTAAATTTGCATAGGCGGCCGCGATGATCGTACTGATAGGGAGAAGGGTATGCAAAACACATACACAGTGACACAGGTCAATTCCTATATCAGGAATATGTTCACACAGGATTTTATGCTGCAGAGAGTTTGCATCAGAGGTGAGGTCAGTAATTGTAAATATCACACCTCCGGGCATATTTATTTTACGCTGAAGGATGCGAAAAGTACAATATCATGTGTTATGTTTGCCTCAGACAGAAAGGGACTGCCTTTTCGTATGGCGGAGGGACAGCAGATCGTTGTAAACGGCAGTGTGGACGTCTACGAGCGCGATGGAAAGTACCAGCTGTATGCCAGGACGATAGAGCTGGATGGCGTCGGTGCTCTTTATGAGAAATATGAGCGTTTAAAAGAAGAGCTTTTAGAGCGGGGGATGTTTGACAAACAGTATAAACAGGCGATTCCCCGCTATGTCAAGACTCTCGGCGTCGTGACGGCCGAGACAGGGGCTGCGGTGCGGGATATCATCAATGTGGCTTCCCGGAGAAATCCCTATGTGCAGATCATTCTCTATCCGGCGATCGTGCAGGGGGAGGCGGCGGTGCCCAGTATCATAAACGGAATTCATGCCATGGAGCGGCTTCAGGTGGATGCGATCATCGTGGGCAGAGGCGGCGGTTCTATTGAGGATCTGTGGGCCTTCAATGAAGAAGCGGTGGCGCAGGCCATTTTTGATTGTGAGATTCCCATTATTTCTGCAGTGGGACATGAGACGGATGTGACTATTGCTGATTTTGTGGCGGATCTGCGGGCACCGACTCCTTCTGCGGCGGCGGAGCTTGCGGTCTGTGATTTTGCACAGCTGGAAGAGAATATGGTGGAGTATGCCTATACCCTGCAGCATCTGTGCAGAGGGACGATACAAAGATATCGGAACAGGACGAAAGAGTACGGGATGCGGCTGCGCTATCTGAGCCCTTTGCAGGTATTGCGCATGAAAAAGACCCAGGCGGTCTCTATGGAAGAACGTCTTCAGACGGCTATGGAGCAGCATTTGCAGAAAACAAGGCATAAACTGGCACTTTATGTGGAACGGATGAAGGGACTTTCACCGCTGGACAAGCTGAATCAGGGGTATGCCTATGCGGCGGATGCAGGAGGCAGGACATTGACCTCGGTAGAGCAGGTGGCTTTGGGAGAGCAGATTCGGGTCTGCGTGAAGGATGGCAGTCTCCGGGCGGAAGTGAAGGAGAAAGAGAAGGCGGATGGGTAAAAAGAAAGAGGAGACAACGGAAAAAGAACAGGCGTTATCTTTGGAACAGGCGTTTGCACAGATAGAGGAAGTGATCGAGAGTTTGGAATCGGAGGAGATCACGCTGGAAGAATCTTTTGCACAGTATCACCGGGGGATGGACCTTTTGGCGCAATGTAACGAGACCATAGACCGTGTGGAGAAAAAGGTACTGAAGATCAATGAGGACGGTGGAGTGGATGAATTTTGACGAGGAACTTAGAAAAAAGACCGGGGAAGTGGAGAAAATACTTGCGGCGTATCTGCCAAAGCCGGAGGGCTTTCAGAGTAAGGTGCTGGAAGCCATGGAATATGCGGTGTCGGCGGGAGGAAAGAGGCTTCGCCCTCTTTTGATGGCGGAGACGGCGGCTCTGTTTGGGGAGGCGGGAGAGAGCCTTTCCTGTTTTATGTCGGCCATCGAATTTGTCCATACCTACTCCCTGATACACGACGATCTGCCGGCCCTGGACAACGATGATTACCGCAGGGGCAGGAAAACGACCCATGTGGTTTACGGGGAGGATATTGCCGTGATCGCGGGGGACGGCCTTTTAAACTATGCCTTTGAGACGGCCCTTCGCGCTTTTGGAAAAGCGGTGACTTTGGAGGATTATCAGCGGATAGAATGTGCCATGAATATTCTGGGCTGCAAGGCGGGTGTTTATGGGATGATCGGCGGACAGTGTGCGGATCTTCTTGCGGAAAAACCGGAGGCGGATGTGAAGGAAGAAACACTTCTTTTCATCCACGAAAATAAAACTGCCGCGCTTATTCAGGCGGCTATGACTATTGGCGCGGTACTTGCAGGAGCGGATGAGGGAGCGGTAGTAAGGCTGGAGAAATGCGCAGGTAACATCGGGGTAGCCTTTCAGATCCAGGATGATATTCTGGATGTGACAAGCAGCCTGGAGGTTCTGGGTAAGCCTGTGGGGAGCGATGAGAAGAATCATAAGCTCACCTATGTGGCGATGCACGGTCTGGAGGAATCCAGACGTCAGGTGGAGGAGCTCTCCCGGGAGGCAATCGGTATCCTGCAGTCCTTTGGCAGGCGCAACGAGTTTTTGGAAACACTGGTAGAGCAGTTGATCAGCAGAGAAAAATAAGAGGTATAGTATGTTGCTGGAGCAGATAACACAGACAAACGACATCAAACAGATCGCACAGGAGGATTACGGAGTGCTGGCGGAGGAAATCAGAGAATTTCTGATTCAGACGATCAGCGTGACGGGAGGCCATCTGGGATCCAATCTGGGGGCGGTGGAGCTGACCATGGCGCTCCATTTATTCTTAAATCTGCCGGAAGACAGACTGATCTGGGATGTGGGACACCAATCCTACACCCATAAGATCCTGACCGGACGCCGGGACGGGTTTGTGAATCTGCGCAAATTCGGCGGCATCAGCGGATTCCCGAAGCGGAAGGAGAGTGATTGTGACTGTTTTGATACAGGGCACAGTTCGACATCCATATCCGCAGGACTTGGCATGGTCAAGGCGAGGGATATTCAGGGTGGAAAAAATACGATCGTGTCCGTGATCGGGGACGGTTCTCTCACAGGCGGTATGGCTTATGAGGCCCTGAATAACGCATCGCGGCTGGAAACGAATTTTATCATTGTGCTAAATGACAATAATATGTCCATCTCGGAGAACGTTGGCGGCGTATCCAAGTATCTGAACAATATCCGTACGGCCGATATGTATCTGGATCTGAAAGAGGGAATCTACAATTCCCTCCGGGGCAAACCCAGGTATGGAGATAAGGTAGTGAGCCAGATCAGGCGTGCCAAGAGCAGTTTTAAACACTTGGTGGTGCCGGGCATGTTTTTTGAGGATATGGGCATCACTTACCTGGGTCCTGTAGACGGACACAATATCCAGGAAATGGTACATATTTTCAAGGAGGCCAGAAAGGTCAAGAAGGCGGTGCTCGTGCATGTCATCACCCAGAAAGGCAGGGGGTATGCGCCGGCGGAGCGTCATCCCGCCAGATTTCATGGAGCGGAGCCCTTCGACATCGAGACGGGGATTCCCAGCGCGCCGAGAACCAAGGCGAATTATACGGATATTTTCTCCACTGTCATGTGTAAGCTGGGACAGCGGGATGAAAAGGTAGTAGCGATCACAGCGGCTATGCCGGATGGCACGGGGCTGAAACGGTTTCGCAATATGTATCCGGAGCGGTTCTTCGATGTGGGGATCGCGGAGGAGCATGCGGTGACCTTTGCTGCCGGGCTGGCAGCGGGAGGACTCAAGCCTATTGTGGCGATCTATTCCTCCTTCCTGCAAAGGGCTTACGATCAGATCCTGCATGATGTGTGTATCCAGAATCTGCCGGTGGTCTTCTGTATCGACAGGGCAGGACTGGTGGGAAGCGACGGGGAGACACATCAGGGATTATTTGATCTCTCTTTTCTGTCCTCCATACCGAATATGCATATTATGGCACCCAAAAATAAGTGGGAGCTTTCCGATATGATCAAGTATGCCGTGGAATTTGGCAGACCTATAGCGATCCGCTATCCCAGAGGCGAGGCCTTTGATGGCCTGAAGGAGTACAGGGCGCCTGTTGTTTATGGAAAGAGTGAGCCTCTCTTTACAGAGAAGGATATTCTGCTTCTTGCGGTGGGCAGTATGGTGAAGGTGGCGCTCACAGTGCGGGAGAAGCTGAAAGAGAAGGGTTATGCGTGCTCTCTGACAAATGCCCGGTTTGTGAAACCTATCGATGAGGAGTCGATCCGGGAAGCCTGCGGGACACACAAGTTGATCGTTACGCTGGAGGAGAATGTGGCAAGCGGTGGTTTTGGTGAGAAAGTCAGGGCATTCGTGGATTCTCTGGAGGTGGAGACGCGGGTGCTTGACATTGCCATTCCGGATGAGTATGTGGAGCATGGCAATGTGGAACTGCTCAAGCAGGAGACCGGCATTGACGCGGTGACAGTGGAGGAGAAGGTTATCGCGGCTTATCAGGCGATGACGGACAAGCAGGCGTTATGAAAGAGAGACTGGATGTGATTTTGGTCAGACAGGGATACGCGGCGTCCAGAGAGAAGGCGAAGGCGCTTCTTATGGCGGGCAGTGTGTTTGTGGATAACCAGCGGGAGGACAAAGCGGGTACGCTGTTTGACGAGAGCAAAATCAGGATAGAGGTAAAGGGCAAGCCCATTCCCTATGTGAGCCGGGGCGGTTTGAAACTGGAACGGGCATTGGCGCAGTTCCCCATCACTTTGCAGGACAAGGTGTGTATGGATATCGGGGCTTCCACCGGCGGCTTCACGGACTGCATGCTGCAAAACGGCGCCGGGAAAGTGTATGCCATTGACGTGGGGCACGGGCAGTTGGCGTGGACGCTCAGAAATGACGAACGTGTCATATGCATGGAGAAAACAAATTTTCGTTATGTGACAAAGGAACAGATCCGGGAGCAGATCGACTTTGCTTCCGTGGACGTTTCCTTTATTTCTCTAACAAAGATTTTAATCCCTGCCAGAAATCTGCTGCGGGAGCAGGGGCAGATGGTGTGCCTGATCAAGCCCCAGTTTGAAGCCGGGCGTGATAAGGTTGGCAAAAAGGGTGTGGTGCGGGATCAGAAGGTGCACGCGGAGGTAGTCCACAGGACGGTCGATTATGCGGCTATGATCGGGTTTGTGGTGAAGGGTCTGACCTATTCGCCGATCAAAGGTCCGGAGGGCAATATAGAATATCTGCTCTGGTTGGAAAAGCAGGAGGAAATTCCGGCGGAGATTCTTGCTTTGTCGGAGACGGAGGCGATTGCCGCGCTTTCCGGCCTTCTTGCGGAAGGAAACGGCGTCTCACGTGAGGAAAAGATGGCGGCGCGGATCAAAGAGATTATTGAGGAGGCGCATAAGGCGCTTGACGAGGCGAAATAGCGGATGAAGAGATTTTATCTGATCACCAATGAGGTGAAAGATCCTCAGGGAACGTTTACAAAAAAGACAGCGGCTTACATTGAGGCCCATGGAGGAGAGGCAGTCTGTGTCAAGAATGAGAGACAGGCCTTCTCGGAAGCGGAAGAAAACCGGGTAGACTGCGCTTTGGTGCTCGGCGGTGACGGAACGGTTCTGCGGGCGGCAAGAAACATGATGGACAGCTCGGTGCCTCTTTTGGGGGTTAATCTGGGTACGCTTGGGTATCTTTCGGAGGTGGAGAGCGCCTTTGTGGAGGAAGCCATAGAGAAGCTTTTGCGGGACGAATATGTCAGGGAGGAGCGGATGATGCTCTCGGGCAGGATCCTAGGGAGAGAGAACGAAGAGGAGCAGTATGCGCTGAATGATATTGTGATCTCCCGCTGCGGTTCGTTACAGATCCTGAATGTCCGCATTTATGTGAATGGCCAGTTCCTGAACAACTATGGTGCGGACGGTGTGATCGTGGCGACGCCCACCGGCTCTACAGGCTATAACCTGTCGGCGGGAGGCCCTATCGTGGAACCCTCTGCCAGACTTTTGCTTTTAACGCCGATCTGTCCGCACACGCTGAATACTCGCAGTATTGTGTTTGCGCCGGAGGATGAGATCGTGGTGGAGATCCCTGATGGCAAGGATGGAAGTGAACAGGTGGTGGAGGCCAATTTTGACGGCAGCCATAAGGTAACGCTGCGGACAGGCGACCGGATCGTCATTCACAGGGCAGATAAGACCACGGGGATCATTAGACTGCAGACGGAGAGCTTTCTGGCGGTACTCCATAAAAAAATGTGTGAAGTGTAAGGCAGGAGGATGGGAACCTGTTATGAAGAAAAAGAGACATGAAAAGATCATAGAGCTGATCACGCAGTATGAAGTGGAAACTCAGGAGGAACTGGTGGATCATCTGCGTCGTGACGGCTACAAAGTCACTCAGGCAACGGTGTCCAGAGATATCAGGGAGTTAAAGCTCTCCAAAATTCCGAGCGGCAGGGGCAGACAAAAATATGTCGCCTTTGATGGGGAGGAGCCTTATCTGGGGGATAAGTACAGCAGGGTGTTAAAGGAAGGGTATGTGTCCATGGAGCTGGCGCAAAATCTCTTGGTCTTAAAGACAGTGGCCGGTATGGCCATGGCGGTAGCAGCGGCTGTGGACGCTTTGAAGATAGAAGAGATCGTGGGCTGTATTGCCGGGGACAATACTGTGATGATGGCCATGCGAAGTGTGCAGGACGCAGAGATCGTGATGGAGAAGATCGGCAGAATGGTGGGGTGAGATGTTACAGAGCTTACATGTAAAAAATCTGGCATTGATCGATGAGACAGAGGTTACTTTCGGCGAAGGACTCAATATTCTTACCGGGGAGACCGGAGCGGGAAAATCTATCATCATCGGATCCATTAACTTGGCGCTGGGAGCAAAGGCGGACAAGGAAATGATCCGTTCCGGGGCGGAGTATGCCCTGGTGGAGCTGGTCTTTACGGTGGAGGACGCTGCCAGACAAAAGGCGATACAGGATATGGAGCTTTCCCTGGAGGAGGGGCAGGTGATCCTGCAGAGAAAGATCCTGCCAAACCGCAGTGTCTGCAAGGTGTGCGGCGAGACGGTAACTGCCAGACAGTTAAGACAGCTCGCGGAGATCCTGATCGATATCCACGGGCAGCACGAACACCAGTCTCTTTTGCGGACAGCCAGACAGCTGGAAATCCTGGACGCCTATGCGGGAGAAGTTCTGCAGGAGAAAAAGACAAGGCTGCGGGAGGTTTATCATCAATATCGGAGAAATGAGAAAGAATTGTCCGAGAACGAGATGGATGAGGAGACCCGGAGAAGGGAATGCTCTCTGGCGGAGTTTGAGTGTCGGGAGATCGAGGAGGCGGCTCTTGTTCCCGGGGAGGATGAGGAGGTCGAGAAGGCATATCAGAGGATGAACAATGCCAGAAAGATCGAAGAGGCGGCAGTCAGTGCGCATACCCTGTGCGGATATGAGGATAACGGGGCGGGCAGTATGATCGCCCGGGCGCTCCGGGAGATACGAAGTGTCTCTGTCTATGATGAGACTCTGCAGGAATACGAAAGACAGCTTTTAGACATAGATGGTCTTTTGAACGATTATAACAGAGGGATGGCTGCCTATCTCGGCGAGCTGGAATTTGATGGCAGCCAGTTTACACAGACGGAGCAGCGTTTAAATCTTCTGAACCATTTAAAATCAAAATATGGAAATTCAGTGGAGGAGATTCTTGCATATCGGGAACGGGCGCTGGAAACCATAGAGAAGTATCAGGATTATGACACCTACAGGGCATCTCTTCTGGAAAAGACGGAGAAGTTGAAAAAAGAGGCGCTGTCCCTTTGCGGAGAAATTTCCGATGTGCGTAGAAAAAATGCGCAGTTACTGGCGGAGCAGATGCGGCAGGCCTTGACGGATCTGAATTTTGAGCAGGCTGTTTTCGAAATCGATGTGGAGTCGGAAGATGCGTGGATGGGAGAAAACGGCTTTGATCAGATATGCTTTCGTATCTCAACCAATCCGGGAGAACCGGTGCGGGAACTGGCACAGGTAGCCAGCGGCGGAGAACTCTCCCGCATTATGCTGGCGTTAAAGACCGTGCTTGCGGATAAGGACGACATCGAGACGCTGATCTTCGACGAGATTGATACAGGGATCAGCGGCAGGACTGCATGGAAGGTATCTGAGAAGATGGGAATTCTGGGAAAAGGACACCAATTGATCTGTATCACCCATCTCCCCCAGATCGCGGCGATGGCGGACACTCATTATGTGATCGAAAAGCAGGTCGTGGATCAAAGATCTATAACCGGGATCCGGGAGCTTTCGGAAAAGGAGAGTGTGAAGGAGCTGGCCCGGATGCTGGGTGGCGACAGTATTACGGAGAATGCGTTGAAAAATGCCGAAGAAATGAAAGAATTGGCAGGAAAAAACAGATCATTAGGAAATTAAAAAACAGGATTCTTCACATACTAGAAAGGACATACTGTAAATGTGTGTCCTTTTTATTGTTTTAAAGAAGGGAATGTGAAGAGTGGACAATTCGATATATATGACGCAGAGACAGGAGAAAAAATACCGGAAATTTTTGTGGGCGCTGCTTTTGCTGGGAATGGCGGCACTTTTGTGCAATATTTATTTTTCCTATTGGCAGAAGATTCCGTCAAAGATCAAGATACGTGCCGGTGTGGAGCAGGAATTTGATTTCCGGGTGCCGGTGTCGGGAGAGATCTATCGAATCGCAGAGGAAGTCACGCCGGTATCTACCGTGACGGAAGTGGACAGAGAGGCGGAAGAAGCGCTCCTGGCAGGAGGAGAGGACAGGGAGAGTATCCATGTAAATTTTGCACATACTGTGCGGCTGAAAGCGAATGAAGTCGATACTTATCAGATGGATCTGAAACTGTTTGGCGTGCTGCCCTATAAAAATGTGGATGTGGAGGTGATCCAGGATAAAATGCTGATCCCTTCAGGGCTTCCTATCGGTATCTATGTAAAGACGGACGGTGTGCTGGTGGTAGGAATCGGGGAGTTTGAAAGCAGCGAGGGGGAGACCATATCGCCTGCCAAATATGTGCTGCAAAAGGGAGATTACATTTTGAAATGTGATGGAGAGACGGTGGAAAACAAAAAACAGTTTATCAGTATGGTGGAGAGCTCTGAGGGAGAGGACATGATACTTACGATCCGTCGAAACAATGAAATAACGGATGTTATGATAAGCCCTGGTGCCAATCAGATGCAGGAGTGGAAGCTGGGAATCTGGATCAGAGATAATGCGCAGGGAATCGGTACCATGACTTATGAGGGAACAGATAGCACGTTCGGGGCGCTGGGCCATGGTATTAATGATGTGGACACCTCCATTTTGATGAATCTGGAGGAGGGAACCCTCTATAAGACTGAGATCGTGGGCATTACCAGAGGCGCTAACGGAGCGCCCGGAGAATTGACGGGATACATCGAGTATGACAGTGACAATGTGATTGGAGAGATCACAGAAAATACGGCGGAAGGGATCTTCGGTATCTGCGATAATGAACTGATAGAAAGCGCCGCTTTTGAGCCTGTTCCCATTGCGTTAAAGCAGGAGATCGAGCTGGGACCGGCCCAGATCATCTGCTCCGTTTCGGGTGAGCCGGAATTTTATGATGTGGAGATCGTGGAGGTGGATCTGGAGCATGAGAATGTTAACAGAGGCATCGTGATCCGGGTGGTGGACGAAAAGCTTCTGATGCTGACGGGAGGGATCATACAGGGCATGAGCGGCAGCCCGATCATCCAGAACGGCAAGCTGGCGGGAGCAGTCACCCATGTGCTGGTAAATGATTCCACCAAGGGTTACGGGATTTTTATCGAGGAGATGCTGACACATTAGGCATTTTTTATGGGAAGATCGTGTGATATAATAAAGTCAGATTGGAAAAAGGGAGGCGGGCGAGCATGGCAATTGCAAAAAATCCAATTTTATCGGGCTTTTATCCGGATCCTTCCCTCTGTGCGGTAGGAGACGATTTCTATCTGGTCAATTCCACTTTCGCGTATTTCCCGGGCATTCCCATCATGCACAGCAGGGATCTGGCGCACTGGGAGCAGATTGGAAATGTGATGGACAGAGCATCCCAGCTTCCCCTGCAGGGATGCGGGCATTCTGAGGGGCTGTTTGCGCCCACCATACGGTATCATGCGGGCGTTTTTTATGTGATATGCACCAATGTATCCGGCGGGGGAAATTTTATCGTTACGGCGTCTGATCCGGCAGGTCCCTGGTCAGAACCCTGTTATCTGCCGGAGGCGGCCGGGATCGATCCCAGTCTGTTCTTTGATGAGGACGGTACCTGCTATTATATTGGTACGCATCCGAATCCAAAGGGGTGCCGCTATGACGGGGACTGGTTTATCTGGATTCAGGAGCTGGATCTGAAAACAATGCGTCTTGTGGGAGAGGCGAAGGATGTGTGGAACGGCGCCATGCGCCATGTGGTATGGCCGGAAGGCCCTCATTTATACAAAAAGGACAGCTATTACTACATAGTTCATGCGGAGGGCGGTACGGAATTTCGACATGCCGCAGCGGTGTGTCGGAGCCGTAGTATTTGGGGACCCTATGAGAATAATCCCTGCAATCCTATCCTGACACATCGGCATTTGGGTAAAGATTATCCGGTGCAATGCGTAGGGCATGGGGATCTGGTGGAGACCCCGGCAGGCGAATGGTATATGTCGGCTCTGGCAGTTCGCCCCCTGGAAGGACATACTACGTTGGGCAGGGAAACTTTTCTTGCCAGAGTGGTCTGGGAGGATGGATGGCCCGTGGTGAATCCCGGGATCGGCAGGCTTACAGACACGGTGGAGACAGGGCTTACAGACCGGAAGCCCGTTGAACCGGAGCGAATGGATATGGTGTATGATTTTGCCGGGATGGAGCGGCTGGGGGATGCCTTTTTGTTCTTGAGAAATCCCGATTCTGACAGCTATAGCCTGTGTGCCGGAGAGGGATTGAAGCTCTCTTATGGCGGCTGTGAACTGACACGGAAAGCATCTTCGGTCTATGTAGGTCTCAGGCAGAGACACCATCATTTCAGGGCAGAGACGCTTTTAAGTCTGCCGCCTTGCAGTGGACAGGGAGAGGCGGGAATCGCGCTTGTGCAGAGCAATGAGTATCATCTGCGGCTTGCCCTTATAAGAGATGAAGCGGCACAGGCGGTTCAGATCAATGTGTATCTGTGTGAGCAGGGGATAGATCGCAGGATAGCCGGACAAACGCTTTCTGTGCAGCCAAATGAGGACAGAGTGGAAATCGGATTGTCTCTGGAGGTAAGAGGACTTACTGCGGCGGTCAAGGTATCCGGCGGCTTTGGAAAGGTGAAAGTGGCGGAAGACGTGGATATCCGCAGCCTTTCCACGGAGACGGCGGGCGGCTTTGTAGGATGTACCGTGGGCTTGTACGCGGCAGGCGGTGATCATAAGGATGCATGCGTTGTTTTCAAAAATCTTACATATAGTGAAATAAACAGTGAAGGCAGTGTAGAATAGGAGGAGAGTGCGATGGGAGGACCGAAAGCCCCAAAGGATCCTGAGAGTAAAAGACCGTTTTTCTATGTCATGCGGGAGAAGGAGATCTTCGGCACAAAGCAGCCGGATGGCAGAGGAATTCAATATATTTATGAGGACATGGGCCGACTGGAAAACAGCGCCCGTGTGGCGGGAGATATTACGGATGAGGAGATTCTGACGCTTTTGCAGGATGTGGCGGGATTTCGGAAGTTGGTGCACAGCATCGGGATCCGTGTGGAGGCGGATGACAGTACGCAGAACGTAGAGTTCCTGTTTCAGATGTACGGAGAAAAGGATAAACTGGGCGGCGGGACGATGCTGCGGTGCCCTCTTTGTACGGACGGTGCAGAGGTCCGGATCGATCTTTCCGGGCAGCAGTGGAGCGAAGATGACAAGGAACCGGGGCAGATGTTGTTTGTATTTGACAAACCGGAGCTTTTGGCCACTGCCAGCGTTCGTTTTTTCCTGAATGATGGCTATCAGGCGCCGGAGATCGATGAGGAGGCCGAGATCGATTATACCTCTGAGGCGTATCAGGAGATGATCGCCCGTTCGCTCATGCAGATGGGAGATACCGGGAGAGTGCGGCGCGCCATAAATAAGGCACAGAACGGAGAGTCCGTGACCATTGCTTACATAGGGGGTTCCATCACGCAGGGAGCGGGCGCGACACCTATAAATTGCGAGTGTTATGCATATAAATCCTACAGAGACTTTGTCCGGGTGTGCGGCGGGGGAAAAAATATTCGTTTCGTCAAGGCCGGAGTGGGCGGCACACCCTCGGAGCTTGGCATGATCCGGTTTGAGAGAGACGTCCTGCGGGACGGCGAAGAGACGCCTGATATCGTGGTGGTGGAGTTTGCAGTAAACGATGACGGGGACGAGACCAGAGGCAACTGCTATGAGAGTCTGGTGCGTAAGATTTTAACCTTGCCAAACCGCCCGGCGGTGATACTTTTGTTCTCGGTTTTTGCCAACGATTGGAATCTGCAGGATCGTCTGGGGGTGGTGGGAGAGCGATATCAGCTGCCTATGGTCAGCGTGCTTAATGCTGTGACACCCCAGTTTCGGTTGAAACAGGGACAGGGCCGGGTACTTTCCAAGAACCAGTATTTTTACGATATGTTCCATCCCACCAACGCGGGACACACTGTCATGGCGGACTGTCTGACCTATTTCTTCACACAGGCGGCAAAGCAGGAAAGCGCGGCGGGGCAGGATCCCCTGGAAAAAGGTCTGCCGGAACCTGTGATCGGCGCCGACTTTGAGAGAGTGAGGCTGCTTGATAAAAAGGATATGCCGGAGGGGGCAAAGGTTACCTGCGGCAGCTTTGGCTTTACGGATACCGAGCTGCAGGAGGTGGAGATGGACGAGAACCTTGTCTGTACGCCGGAGTTTCCTTATAACTGGATGTATTGCGGGCAGAAGGCGGAGAATGTCGGGCAGGCATTTACGCTGGAGCTGTCCTGCAAGGCTTTGCTGCTTATCTTTAAGGATTCCGGGGAGGTCAGAGTCGGCAGGGCAGAGGTTTTCGTGGATGGGGAGAGGAAGCTGGTGGCGGATCCCCATATCAACGGCTGGCTCCATTGTAACCCGGTGATCCTGCTGCAGGAGCAGGAGACGAAGCGGCATGAGATCCGGATTCAGATGGCGGCGGGCGATGAGGAGAAGGAATTTACGATCTTAGGATTCGGATATGTGTAATGCGATGCCTAAATGTTTCCCCGGTCCCGACTATTGTTTATAATGAGAGAGTGGTATGGATATCAAGCCGGAAGTAAAAGGGGAAATGGAGGAAACAAATGGAGACAATAAATGTGACGGCTACAAGAGATCAGGAACAGATCTATCGGCTTCTGGATAATCTGATCAGTGCAAACAGAGAATTTCGGATCCTGATAACCGTTCCTTCCGGGGATACGGATAAGAATACACCGGAAGGAACGGAGATGACAGAATCTGAGGGCCGGGATCTGGAGAAGGATGTAACGGATATGATCCACGAGATCGGAGTACCCGCTCACATCAAGGGTTATCAGTATCTGCGGGAAGCGATCATGATGTCAGTGGAGGATGTGGAGATGCTGGGGTCGATCACAAAGATCCTCTATCCCACTATAGCGAAAAAGTATCAGACGACGCCCAGCCGGGTAGAGCGGGCCATCCGCCATGCCATTGAGGTGGCCTGGTCCAGAGGCAGGATGGAAACGCTGGACGCACTTTTTGGCTATACCATCAATACGGGGAAGGGTAAGCCTACGAATTCGGAGTTTATTGCTTTGATCGCGGACAAGATCCGACTCCAGTATCGGCGGTAATAAATTGTAACGTTTGTTAAAATTCAAAATAATTCTTTTATTGACACCCGAAATATTGTATACTGTTATTTAGGAGAATCTGTGTTACTCCTGTCAAAGAATGACGAGCTACGGTTGGAGGGTTGTTATGAAGAAAATATTATTTGTTGCGTCGGAGGGGGTACCTTTTATCAAAACGGGGGGATTGGCGGATGTGGTCGGTTCCCTGCCCAAATGTATTGACAAAGAGTATTTTGACGTGCGGGTGATACTTCCGAAATATACCTGTATGAAACAGGAAATGAAGGATAAACTCACCTACAAGGCGCATTTTTACATGGATTTCCACTGGAAAGAGGAGTATGTGGGTATTCTGGAAGCGGAAGTCGATGGCGTGAAGTATTATTTTATTGATAACGAGAGTTATTTTAATGGGTTTCAGCCTTACAGTGACAACGCTTTGTTTGAGATCGAGAAGTATGCCTTTTTCTCTAAAGCAGCACTGTGTATTCTGCCTGTGATCGATTTCAGGCCGGATCTGATCCACTGCCATGACTGGCAGACAGGTTTGATTCCGGTGTATCTGAAGGAGCGTTTCCAGGGCGGAGAATTCTATCGGGGCATTAAGACCGTTATGACGATCCATAACCTGAAGTTCCAGGGGAAATGGAATGTGAAGGATGTCAAGGAGATCACCGGTCTGCCGGGATATTTCTTTACTTCCGATAAGCTGGAGGCCTATAAGGATGCCAACCTCTTAAAGGGCGGTCTGGTCTACGCGGACGCGATCACCACAGTCAGCGATACCTATGCGGAGGAGATCAAAACAGCGTTTTACGGCGAGGGCCTGAACGGACTGCTCTGTGCCAGAACGAGGGATCTGCGCGGTATCGTGAACGGTATTGATTATGAGGACTTTAATCCGGAGACGGATAAGAACATAGATTTCAGGTATAATGCAGTCAATTTCCGCAAGGAAAAGATCAAGAACAAGCGCGCTCTGCAGGAGGAGCTGGGCTTAAATCAGGATGATAAGGCCATGATGATCGGTATCGTGTCGAGATTGACAGGACAGAAGGGCTTCGACTTGATCGCCTACATAATGGATGAGTTGTGTCAGGATAATGTGCAGATCGTGGTGCTTGGCACGGGCGAGGAGCAGTATGAGAATATGTTCCGCCACTTTGACTGGAAGTATCACGGCAAGGTGTCGGCTAACATTTACTATTCCGATGCGCTCTCCCATAAGATCTATGCGGCCAGCGATGCATTCCTGATGCCTTCTCTCTTCGAGCCATGCGGCTTGAGCCAGTTGATGTCTCTGCGCTATGGCACGGTGCCCATTGTGCGTGAGACCGGCGGTCTGAAGGATACGGTACAGCCTTACAATGAATATGAAGGCGTAGGCACAGGCTTCAGCTTCAGGAATTATAATGCTCATGAGATGCTGGGAACGATCCGGTATGCGGAGCATATCTATTATGACAAGAAACGGGAGTGGAATAAGATCGTGGACAGAGGTATGGCTGCGGACTTCTCCTGGCATGTATCGGCAAAGAAATATCAGGAAATGTATGACTGGCTGATTGGATAAGGGACATGGAACATCCGAAGAAAAAAAACACATTTGTGTTTCAGGCGGGCATCCTGGCGGCAGCCGGGATGCTTGTCAAAGTGATCAGCCTGATATACAGAAGCCCTCTTCTTTCCATCATTGGAATTGAGGGAAACGGGTATTACAGTGCGGCGATCAATATTTATACAATTATATTGTTGATTTCTTCCTACAGCATTCCCTCGGCGATTTCCAAGGTGATCGCGCAGAGGCTTGCTTTTAAGGAGTATAAGAATGCACAGAAGGTTTTCGTCTGTGCACTTCTTTATGTGCTGGTCGTAGGCGGTATTGCCTCGATCCTGACCTTTGTGGGAGCGCCTTATCTGGTGAGGAAGAATCCGAATGCGGTGGTGGCCCTTCGTGTGCTGGCACCGACTATCTTTTTTTCGGGATTTTTAGGCGTGTTTCGTGGTTTCTTTCAGGCTCACGGCTCTATGCTGCACACCTCTATATCTCAGGTCCTTGAGCAGATCTTGAATGCGTCTGTCAGCATAGGGGCGGCAAAACTTCTGATCAGTCTGGCATCGGAGGATGATCTTACCGGCCGGGCTATCTACGGTTCGGCGGGATCGGCGTTGGGAACCGGGGCAGGCGTGCTGATCGGCCTTCTTTTTATGTTCGGTATGTACCGCTTAAACAGCGGGATCATCAAAAAGCGGGTGGAGCGGGACAGAACCCGGCATGAGGAGACCTATCGGGAGATATTCAAGGTAATTTTTACCATCGTTACCCCTTTTATTCTCAGTACCTTTATCTATAACTGTACTACGGTGGTCAATATGACCATCTATTACCATGTCATGGATTTTAAAAAAGTGGACGCGGTGCTGGCCAGCAATCATTACGGGATTTTTGCGACTCAAGCGGTAGCGGTGGTGAATATTCCAGTGGCGATCGCCTCTGCTATGTCCTCGGCTATCATTCCGAATGTTGCGGCTTCCTATGTGCGGGGCACTCTGACACAGACCAGAAAACAAGCGACGCGTGCTGTGCAGATGACAATGCTTATCGCGATTCCGGCGGCGGTGGGGATGGCGGTGCTGCCAAAGCCCATCATGCAGTTTATTTTTCCTCAGAAGGAATCTCTGGATATCGCATCAGGGCTTTTGGCGGCGCTTGCCATCACCATCGTACTCTATAGCCTCTCGACTCTGACCAATGCAATCCTGCAGGGAATCGGCAAGGTCAACACGCCGGTGATCCACGCGGCGATAGCGTTGGTGGTCCAGGTGGCGGGAATGATCGCCCTTTTGCTGTACACGGATCTGGATCTCTATGCGTTGGCGATGGCCAATATTATCTATTCTCTGGTGGTGTGCGTGCTGAACCAGCTCTCTGTGAGAAAGCATCTGGATTACCGCATGGATGTGATGAAACTTTTTGTAAAGCCGGGCTTTGCGGCGGCTGTGATGGGGGCGGCGGCCTTCGGTATCTATCACGGGCTGATGCTGCTTTTGCCCGTGAGCCGTGTGGTGCTGCTCATTGCGATCGGTGTGGGTGTCTGTGTCTATGCGTCAATCCTGCTTATGATCGGCGGTGTGGAAGAGGAGGAGCTGCTGGCATTCCCGAAAGGCATGATGCTGGTTGCTATTGCTAAAAAATTACATCTGTTATCAGACGGGCCGAAAAAAGAGAAAAAGGGGAAGCGGGTAAAGAAAAAGAAGAGAAGACGGAGAAAGAAACGAAAAAAGAAGAAGGAGGAGGCGTCCCTGTGAAAGTGAGATGGCGGGCTGTACTGCTCATGCTTTTGCTGACGGCAGCGCTTTTTGGATGCGGGAAAGAGGAATCCCCGGCCCTGTTAAAAATGACCTTTCTGGATACGGGGAAATCGGATTGTATTGTGATCGAGGCGGGGGAGAGCGTGGTGGTGAATGATGCGGCGGACGAGGACGATCAGGAGATGATCTGTGAGTTCATGGACAGTCTGCAGACGCAGCGGATCGAGTATCTGATTTTAAGCCACTTTGACAAGGATCACATCGGCAGTGCGGCCAAACTGCTGCGGCGCTATGAGGTGGGCTGTGTGCTGATGCCGGATTATCAGGAGAATTCGGAACCTTATCTTGCGCTTATGGAGGCTCTGGGGGAGACGGAAACGGCGAGCAGGCGGCTGCGGCAGAATTATCAGTTTTCCTTGGAAGGAATAGAGTTTTATGTGGATGCGCCCCGTGAGGTATCTTACGAAAATGATAATAACTATTCTTTGATAACGGCTGTTACAAATAACCGAAACGGGATACTTTTGATGGGGGATGCCCAGAAACAGCGGACAGAAGAGCTTTTAGATTCTGCGCTTGCACAGAAGCGATGGGATCTGATCAAAATGCCCCACCACGGCGATTATAATAAGAAACTGCGGGATCTGTTTACGAAGGTGCAGCCAAAGTATGCTGTCCTCACAGCCGGAGCGGAGCGGAGCCGGGTGGAGGAGGAGACGCTGGCTCTTTTGGAGTCCTGCCGATGCAGCGCTTACTATACCGATGAGGGGACGGTTACAGTCACATCGGACGGGGTAAATCTGCAGGTGGATCAGGATAGCTCGGTCAGACCGGAGATGTCGGAATCTATCGCCATAGAGTAGTTTGTATAGTACACCACGAAGCCGGGCTTAGCACCGGCTGGTTTTTTTACATGTTTTTTCTGGATGTAATCGATCTCCACCTTATCCTGTTCGCGGCCTCTGGAATAGTAGGCGGCAAGTTTTGCAGCCTCCTCAAAGGCGCGGTCCGGCACTTCCTTTCCCTCTGTTTTAAGAATAACGTGAGAGCCGGGCATCTGCTTGGCATGAAACCACCAGTCGTCTCCGGTGGCGAATTTGAAGGTGAGCTCATCGTTCTGGAAATTATTTTTTCCCACATAGAGGTGGAAACCATCGCTGCTCATATAGTGGAAGGGTTTGCTTGTGATCTTCGCTTTTTTAGCGCCGCCTTTCCGACGGATATAACCGCTCTCGATCAGTTCTTCCCGGATCTGTACCAGATCCTCCTCCTGCATGGCAATGTCCAGGGCGGATAGGATGGATTCCAGATGCTCGATCTCTTCTTTGACTTGTACGGTCAACTCTGAGAGCGCCTCATAGGTTCTCTTCATCTTTCCGTATTTATCAAAATATCTCTGGGCATTTTCCTGAGCTGTGAGGGTGTCGTCCAGAGGGATGGTCACCGGTTCGCCGGTGTAGTAGTTGACAGCTTCCAGCGTTTTTGCGCCTGGCTCTGCACTGTAGCCGTAGGTGTTTAAAAGCTCTCCATAGATCTTATAGGTATCCCGCTTTTTTGTGTCCTCCATCTGCCGAAGCTGTAGGTCATATTTTTTGACATTGCGCTCCAGGGCGGTCTGTACGATCCGTCTCAGATCAATGGATTTCTGGCGGATACGGGTCACGGTTTCCCGCTCCGCATAGTAGCGCTCCAGCACACTGCTGATACTGGGGAAGGAACAGCTTTCCTTGTCACGGTAGAGGGTCAGGGAAAGGGCGGCAAACTCGATGGGCGTCTTACCGTCGTAGATGATGACAGGGGAAAATGTCCCTGCGGCCACCTGTGCCATCATATCCGTGAATGCGGAAAAGGCCGCCTTCAGAGAAGCTTCATCGGTATCTGCCAGCGCTTTTGCGGGCAGATCAGCGTCCACACCGGCCCGATAACAGATCTCTTGGGCAATGACAGGAGAAAGGCCAGTATAAGTGGTGTAGAGCGCCTTGTAGAGCGGCATGGGTTTCTCCTGCATCTGTGCTTTGAAGTTTACATAACTTGAATCGGCGCGATTATCCAAAGATAAAGGATTCTGTTTATCCTGTGTCTGCGGAATAAAGTAGGGGCGGCCCGGCAGAACCTCTCTGACAGAGCTGACCATAGCAGAAATATGCTTGATACTGTCTATGATCTGTTCCTTATCATCGCAGAAAATGATATTACTGTGTTTGCCCATGATCTCCACGATCAGTTTCTTTTGACACAGATCGCCCATCTCGTTTAGGTGTTCCAGATCGATATGAATGATGCGTTCCAGGCCCGGCTGGGAGATGGCGGTGATGCGGGCGTTCTGCAGGTGTTTGCGCAGGAGCATACAAAAGCCCGGCGCAGTCATGGGGCTTTGCCTGTTTTTCTCTGTCAGATAGACCAGAGGGAGAGAGGCGTCTGCGGATAACAGCAGGCGGTATTGACCGCCATTATTCTTTATGGTGAGAAGAAGCGCGTCATTTTCCGGCTGGGCGATCTTATAAATGCGTCCGCCCAGAAGCGTTTCCTGTAATTCTTTTGTGATATTTGCAATGGTGATGCCGTCAAAAGCCATATTGCGTTCCGTCCTTTTTCTGTTCATAGATTATGATATCACAACAAATATACAATAAACGGAAATGTTTTTCAATTTTTAACTTTTTTTAGTGGATGCTTAGCGAAAGGCGCTGTGATACAATAGGGATACTACAGGAAGGGAGAGGCGGGGGTATGGAATTATATCATATGTACAGGCCGATAACAGCGACTCCGTTAAAAAACGGTGACAGTTATATGGAACTCGATCCCTGCGATGCCCTGAAGCCTTATATCCGATGCTTTTGGGGAACGAGGGGAGCGGTCAGGCAGGAAAAGAGCGATGTGGTCATAAAAGACATTGTGACGCCGGATACCTGTATGGATATTATCTTTCATGTGGATTTTACGAACAATAAGCTGGGAAGCCGGTTTTGCGGAATAGATGACAGGACGTTTGCGATAGAGGATGTCAGAGATGAGAGTAAAACGATCTTTTCCTTTGCGATCCGATTCTATGCCTGGGGAGTCATTGCATTTTCTGAGGAATCTGTGAGAGGTACGAAAAATACTTTTTTTGACGTCGGATATCATTTCCCAAAAATAAAAAAAGAGATTGAGAGAATGCTGTTTGATGTGGCGGATATCTATCAGCTGATCCCGATGGTGGAGAAGGTATTATTGAAATACCTTAGTGACAGATATGAGAATCAGACCGTTCTTCAGGCGGTTTATAAGATCCTGGCAAGCAGGGGAAATATATCGATGGAGGATTTACGGCGGGAGGTTCTTGTAGGCGACCGGCAGTTGGAAAGATTGTTTGGCGAATATGTGGGGGTTTCGCCGAAGAGTCTGGCATCCCTGGTCAGATATCAGTGTTTGTGGAGTGATATCATATACAAGAGGAATTTTAATGTTCTGGATGCTGTATATCAATACGGGTATTCCGATCAGGCACATTTATGCCATGATTTTAAAAAGTATCATTCCATGGGAATGGCGGATGCCAGAAAATATGCGATGCAGAATGTCGGAAATGTACAAGACATATATTCCTGATCATAGTATGATGGTTTTGCGAGACATAATTTGAAAAAGGAGAAATACAGATGAAATATCCGTGGATTGACGAATACCTGAAAAGCAAGCGCGGCGTGACGAAGGATCTGCAGGCCGACTGGAACTGGGAGCGGTATCTGATCGATGGGAAAATGTTTGCAGCGGTCTGTCTGGATTCGGACAACAAACCTTACTACATAACCATGAAACTGGAGCCCGTGGAGGGGGATTATTTACGGCAAAAGTATCCGGACATTATACCCGGCTACTATATGAATAAGCAGCACTGGAATTCCGTAAAACCCGACGGAGAAGTACCGGATGACCTGATGAAGCATATGCTCGACGAGGCATATCGGCTGGTATTGTCCTCTTTCAGCGGAAAGAAACAGCGGGAGATTCTGGGGCTCAGCGTCTGTGGTACGGACTGTACCAAGTGCGGCTGTTACGGGGATATGGATATGTGTAAAGGATGTAACGAGGCCTGCGGCAAGGTGTTTCATGCGCCCAAGGGACAGGCCTGCCCGATCTATCGCTGTGCAGTGAATAAAAACAAGTACGCAAATTGTGCCGGGTGTGAGCAGCTGCCCTGTGATATCTGGAGGAGCACCAAGGATCCGTCTATGACGGATGTGGAATTTGAGGCGAATATTGCAGAGCGGGTGGGGAATTTGAAATAGAAGAGGAGGAAAGACTCAAATGGAAAAAAAGAAGGTTGAAATCATCCCATATCTGCCGTTTAACGGAAACTGCGAGGAGGCAGTCAATACCTATATTGAGGCGTTTGGCGGTGAAATTAATTTTTTGTCTCGTTGGTCTGAGAATACCGTTAAAGTAACACCGGATCAGATCGGAAAAGTAATGCATGTGGAATTTGTACTTGGCAATACCCATATGTCGGCAGGCGATACCTTTGACAGAGCAGACACGGATACGGATATAAAGCTGATGATCCATATGGACTCGGAAGAGGAAGCATTACATACGATGTCTGTATTGTCGGAAGGCGGAACCGTAATTGCTCCATTACAGCCGCATCCGGAACCGGATGACGGCGGATGCGGTTCTGTCACGAAGGACCGTTTTGGTTATACATGGATCATTACATGCCCAAACCCGGCGAAACAGCAGGAACTGGAATAGCAAAATCATGTGCTTTGGCAGCGGTTTATCCTGACGGAAAACCGGCTGCCTTTTTTGTTTCAGACAATTTTGATAAAGGCAGGACATCTTGACTAAAATGCCCTGTTCCACTATAATAAAAACTGTATGCGTAGGTCTTTCTGTTATTATAGAAAGAATCGTTGCTGTCTTGAGGCGATTTTTTATTCTATAGGAAATTGCCATAGCGTAGAACCTCGAAGGAGAATGCGGAGCATTCTCTTAATCGAGTGCGCGGGCACTCGATTTTTACAAAAGGAGAAAGAAGAGTACGACTATGATCAAGAGCATGACCGGTTTCGGCAGATGTGAGGTGGAGGAGGGAGCACGGAAGATCACCGTGGAGATGAAATCCGTCAACCACAGATATCTGGATGTCAACATCAAGATGCCGAAGAAATTGAACTTTTTTGAAACCGCCATCCGAAATGAACTCAAGAACTATATGCAGAGGGGAAAGGTGGATATTTTTATCTCCTATGAGGACATGACGGAAACGAATGTCTGTGTAAAGTACAACAGGGATCTGGCGGCAGAGTACATGAAGTATCTCTGGCAGATGTCGGAGGATTTTTCGCTGGATAATGATGTCCGCGTGTCTACGCTGTCACGATATCCGGAGGTGCTGACCATGGAGGAGCAGTCCATTGATGAGGAGGAGCTCTGGCACCTTTTGGAGAAGGCTGTACGAGGGGCGGCGGAATCCTTTGTGGAGACCAGAGTGAAAGAGGGAGAAAACATTCGGGATGATCTGCTGGCAAAGCTGAATGCTATGTTGGCCAGTGTGGAATTTATCGAACATCGGTCTCCCCAGATCATTGCGGAATATAAGCAGAAGCTTAGGGATAAAGTGAGAGAGCTTTTGGAGGATACCCAGATCGATGAGGCGAGACTGCTGACGGAAGTGACTATTTTTGCGGACAAGGTCTGTGTGGACGAGGAACTGGTGCGCTTAAAGAGTCATATTTCAGCCACAAAGGGGAGCATTACAGAGGGCGGCAGTATCGGGCGCAAGCTGGATTTTCTGGCACAGGAGATGAACCGCGAGGCCAATACGATTCTCTCTAAGACAACGGATCTGGAGATATCCAACCGGGCTATCGAGTTGAAGACCGAGATCGAAAAGGTCAGGGAACAGATACAGAATATCGAGTAAGGATGATTTTATGGGAAGACTGATTCATATAGGCTTTGGCAATGTGGTCAACACAGGAAAGATCATTGCCATCGTGAGCCCCGATTCAGCGCCGGTCAAGCGCATGGTGCAGAGGGCAAAGGAAATGGGGACGGCCATTGACGCCACTCAGGGGCGCAAGACAAAGGCGGTGCTGGTGATGGAAAACAGTCAGATCGTATTATCAGCGCTTCTGCCGGAGACCATATCGGGCAGGGCGCAGACAGAGGATGGACAGACAGATGAAGAATAAGGGAATATTGATCGTCGTTTCCGGCTTTTCGGGGGCGGGGAAGGGTACCTTAATGAAGCGGCTGGTGGAGGAATACGACGGCTACGCGCTGTCGATCTCGGCGACTACCCGTGCGCCGCGGCCCGGCGAAGAGGATGGCAGAGAGTATTTCTTTTTGTCTGAGGAGGAATTTGAAAAAAGGATCGCGGATAGGGCGCTGATCGAGTACGCGACCTACTGCGGCAACTATTACGGAACGCCGCGGGATTATGTAGAGAAAGAGCTTATGCAGGGGCATGATGTGATCCTGGAAATTGAGATTCAGGGAGCGCATAAGATAAAAGAGCAGTATCCGGATGCCCTGTTGCTTTTTGTGATGCCGCCCAGCGCGGAAGAGCTGCACCGCAGACTTTCCGGCAGGGGAACGGAGACAAAGGAAGTCATCGATCAGAGAATGCGCCGTGCGGTACAGGAGGCGGAGGGAATCGAGGACTATGAATATATTGTGGTAAATGATGATTTGGAAACTTGCGTACAGACACTTCATGGGATCGTTACCGCCGCACATCATGTGCCGGAGCGCAATGAGGAGTTTATTGAAAAAATGAGACGGGAATTGAGAGGAGAATGATTATGTTACATCCATCTTATGCAGAATTGATCAATGTGGTAAACAGCGATGTGGAAAACGGGGAAGATCCGGTGGTGAACAGCAGATATTCCATCGTTATGGCTACCTCCAAGCGGGCACGGCAGATCATTGCCGGTGATGACGAGCTGGTGGACGGCAAAGGCAAAAAGCCGTTGTCTGTGGCTGTGGAGGAATTAAATCAGGGTAAGATCAAGATCCTGAGCGAGGAGATTACCGAGGAAGCGGAAGAGGCTGTAGCAGAGGAGTAAGCACAGACAATTTATTATGAAGAAAAAGGTCATGTTTGTATCCCTGGGATGCGATAAAAATCTGGTAGATTCCGAGAAGATGCTTGGTATGCTGGGGCAGGGCGGCTACCTGTTTACCGATGACGAAACAGAGGCGGACATTGTGGTGGTCAATACCTGCTGCTTTATCGGGGACGCCAAGGAGGAGAGTGTCAACACGATCCTGGAGATGGCGGAGCTAAAGCAGAGTGGGGACATAGAGGTTCTCATTGTGGCGGGCTGTCTGGCACAGCGTTATCAGGAGGAGGTCCGTAAGGAGATCGAGGAGGTGGATGCCGTCATCGGCACGACCGCCATTGATGAACTTCTGGAGACGCTGGATGAGATCTATGCAGGAAAGGGAAGAGACCACTATCAGAGTCTTGGCAGAATCCCGCTCACAGACGGGAAGCGTGTTGTTACCACGGGCGGACACTATGCCTATCTGAAGATTGCGGAGGGGTGCGATAAGCACTGTACCTACTGTATCATTCCCAAGGTGCGGGGTGCTTATCGGAGCGTCCCCATGGAGAGCCTTCTGCGGGAGGCAGAGGATCTGGCAGGACAGGGTGTAAAGGAGCTGATCCTGGTAGCGCAGGAAACTACGATCTACGGAGAAGATCTCTATGGACGTAAGGCGCTGCCGGAGCTTTTGTGCAGCTTGTGTCGGATCGAGGGGCTCATGTGGATCAGGCTGCTATATTGCTATCCGGAGGAGATAGACGATGGCCTGATACAGGTGATGCGGGAAGAAGAAAAGATATGTCATTATCTGGATATACCGATCCAGCATGCGGCAGATCCTGTTTTGCGGCGTATGGGAAGACGGACGGACAGAAATGAACTGACTGGTATAGTCAATAAATTGCGTCAGGAAATACCGGATATTTGTCTGCGGACAACGCTGATCGCAGGATTTCCGGGGGAGACAAAAGAGGATCATGAGACGCTTTTGCAGTTTGTGGAGGAGATGTCCTTTGACAGGCTGGGCGTCTTTCCCTATTCTCAGGAGGAGGATACGCCGGCGGCGGATATGCCGGAGCAGATATCCGAGGAGGAGAAGGAACTGCGCCGGGATGAACTGATGGCTCTGCAGCAGGAAATCGCTTTTTCCATGGCGGCGGACATGGCAGGAAGGTCTGTGACCGCCATGATCGAAGGGAAGCTTGCGGAGGAGGATGTCTATGTGGGGAGAACCTACAAGGACGCGCCGGGCGTGGATGGCTTTGTGTTTGTACATACGAACAGAGAACTGATGAGCGGTGATTTTGTACAGGTGAAGATCACGGGCTCAAATGAATATGATCTGATAGGAGAGTTGGAAGATGAATCTGCCGAATAAATTAACGGTGTTCCGAGTGATATTGATTCCTTTTTTTGTGTTATTTTTGTTGGTTGATATTACCGCCTATGATAAGTGGATCGCACTGGCAATCTTTATCATAGCCAGCCTGACGGATTTCCTGGATGGTCATATTGCCAGAAAATACAATCTGGTGACAAACTTCGGAAAATTTATGGATCCGCTGGCAGATAAGCTGCTTGTCTGCTCTGCGTTGATCTGTCTGGTGGAGCTGTCCAGGATTCCGGCATGGATCGTGATCGTGATCATTGCCAGAGAATTCATCATCAGCGGATTCCGGCTGATAGCTTCGGATAACGGCGTGGTTATCGCTGCAAGCTATTGGGGAAAGTTTAAGACAACTTTCCAGATCGTGATGATCTGTCTGATGATCGCAGATCTGGAGCCGCTTTATCTGGTTACACAGGTCGTGATGTGGGCGGCGCTCATATTGACAGTGGTTTCTCTGGTGGATTATCTGATCAAGAACAGAGGCGTGATGCAGGAAAGCGGGAAATAACAGAAATTGACGACATAGATATGGCAGAGAGGGAAGCGTGCTATGACAGTAGAGATCATTGCAGTGGGAACAGAGATATTGTTGGGTAATATCGTAAATACGAACGCGGCTTATCTGGCGGAGAAGTGTGCGGAGCTGGGGCTTTCCTGTTATTATCAGGATGTGGTCGGTGACAATGAGATGCGGCTTATGGACACGATTCGTCTGGCGCTTTCCAGAGCGGATATTCTGCTCTTGTCGGGCGGTCTCGGGCCCACCCAGGACGATCTGACCAAAGAGGCGGCGGCTAAGGTGATGGGGAGAGAACTCTATATGCACGAGCCGTCAAAGGAAGCAATCCGGCAGTTTTTTGCAGAGAGAAATCTGGAGATTACGGACAACAACTGGAAACAGGCCATGGTGCCGGAAGGGTGTATTGTAGTGGATAACCCGGGCGGTACGGCACCGGGGATCATCATAACAGAAAATGACAAACACCTGATCCTGATGCCGGGGCCTCCGGGAGAATTGATCCCCATGTTTGAGCACTCGATCATGCCTTATCTGGCGGGGCTGCAGACCGGCGTGATCTATTCCCAGACTGTGAAGATCAGCGGCGTGGGAGAGAGCAAGGCGGAGAGTATGGTGGAGGATCTGATCAGTGAGCAGAGCAATCCCACGATAGCAACCTATGCGAAGACCGGTGAAGTGCATCTTCGGGTAACGGCAACGGCACAGGATGAGAAGGAAGCCAGGAAACTGGTGAAGCCGGTGGTCAAGGAGCTGAAGGGACGATTCGGCAATCATATCTATACCACGGACAGCGATGTGACGCTGGAGAAGGCAGTGGTGGATCTGCTTGCGGCGAACAAGCTGACGGCCTGCACAGTGGAGTCCTGTACGGGCGGTATGCTTTCCGCCAGGCTGATCAATGTGCCCGGTGTGTCGGAGGTCTTTAAGTCCGGCTATGTGACTTACTCCAATAAATCCAAGCGCAGACTGTTAGGGATCAAAAAGAATATCCTGGTAAAGTATGGCGCGGTCAGCGAGCAGATTGCAAGAGAGATGGCGAAGACGGCAGCAGCTCTTGCCAGAGCCGATGTGAGCGTTTCCACCACCGGAATTGCCGGACCTGACGGCGGGACGCCGGAAAAACCGGTGGGACTGGTATACATTGGTTGTAATGTATGCGGAAGAATAACAGTGAAGGAATGCCATTTCCACGGCAGCCGTGAGAAGATCAGAGAGAGCACAGTGGCTGCGGCGCTTGCGCTGTTACGGGAATGTATTTTGCAATACTACAGTGAAATGACCTTTGGCGGTAAGGAAAAGTGAGAAAAAGGAGAAGACGATGAGTGAATCTGATAATTTGGAAGGCCTGCAGGGAGAAGAGACAAAGATCGTAGAGACGGAAGCGGTAGATACACACGGTCTTTTTTCCGGCAGTCAGCAGGAGACGAGCAATCAGGAGAATTATTCTGCCAATCCTGTCTATCCGGGAAGCAGCGTTTATCCGCCGGCTGATAATGGGTATGGCGGTTACGGCGGGCAGTCTTATTACGGAAATCAGCAGGGAGGTTATGGCGGACAGCCGCCCTACGGGAATCCACAGAGTGACGGCTATGGCGTGCAGCCTCCTTACGGGAACCAGCAGAGTGACGGCTATGGCGTACAGCCTCCGTACGGGAACCCACAGGGTGACGGTTATGGTATGCAGTCTCCTTATGGGAGTCAGCCGGGTATGGGTTACGGCGTGCAGCCTTCTTACGGGGATCAACAGGGTGCCGGCTACGGCATGCAGCCTCCCTACGGGAACCAGCAGGGCATGGGTTACGGCGGACAGCCGCCCTACGGTAATCAGCCGGGTAACGGTTACGGCGGACAGCCTCCTTATGGGAACCAGCCACCCTACAATAATCCTTACAGTCCTTATGCGGCGCCGCAGAAGGGAAAGCATACAGGTCTGATCATAGGAATCGTCATCGTGATCATCATTCTTTTTCTGGTTGCGGTATTTGCTTTGGCAAGCAGAGCTGCGGATATGCTCTCCGAAAGAGAGAAAAAGGATGATCTTCGACGGGATGTGTATAACTTTGACGATGCTTTTGATTTTGACGATGATGAAGATGATTATTTCCAGGATGATCATGACTACAGTTATGATTACGACTATGATTATGACTATGATTATGATTATGATTACGACTATGATTATGATTACGACTACGATAACGAGCAGTATTATACGATACACGACGATATCAAGTATGATCTGTCCTACCAGATAGATATGGAATATTATGAGTATGAACCGGATTTTGAAACTGACAATCTCATGCTTATGGCGGACTATCCGGTGATCTCCGGGGACGAGGTTCCCAATCTGGATAAGCTTAATCAGGCGGTCAGAAAGGAANTGGATCGCGTGATAGATCTTTTTGAGAAGGANTATAAGAAGCATATGCAGGAGGATGAGGAGGGGTATTTTATAGCGACTCTGTCCGGCTATGTGACCTATATGGACGAAGATAAGCTGAGCGTTATCTATCAGGAAGAGATTTACAGTGATATGGGNGCNGGTATGGACGGCGGCGTCTATCTGATCTGTGTCAATGTTGACATGAAAAACGGTGTGGTTCTGGACAATAAAGATATNCTCAAGATCGACGANGCGTTTTCCGTAGANTTNCGGGAGAGAAGCGACGAGCAGAACGGNGAGATCGATTCGCTCAANTATATGACGGATCAGGAGATCACGAAATATTTTAATTCCGATGATGTGATCGTTTTCTATACGCCCAAGGGCATGGAGATCGGCTTTAACTATGANGANGGTTACGGCTGGGTGACAGTCACTTATGAGGANTATGAGGAATATCTGAAAGTNTTTTAGAAAAGAGAAAGAGANGGCACGGACATCTGCGGATGTCTGTGCTTTTTTCAATNGAGGAAATTATGACCGGAANCCCTTGCGNTTTTTCGGATTCTCTGATAGACTGNATTCATCTGAGAAAGTGGAATCTGTTATGCTTANGCATGTCCGGCATTTCGCCACGGTTTCCATTGTTNANTTTTNAAGAAAATTATNNNTGGAAAGGAGGGTAGAGTGTCATTTATGGGACATGAAAANTGATAGGATNGTTTTAAGNAAATAAAAGTTGACAAAAACGAACGTTTGTTTTATTCTNTGANTAGAACAAACGTTCTGAAAAGGAGANNGAATNTATGGAAAGAGATGAAAAATTAAAAGCGTTGGATGCGGCCTTAGGGCAGATAGAGAGACAGTTCGGTAAGGGAGCCGTGATGAAGCTTGGNGATCCCTCCGTGCAGATGAATGTGGAGACGATTCCTACGGGGTCTTTGAGCNTGGATATNGCGCTGGGACTNGGCGGGATTCCNAANGGNAGAGTGATCGAGATNTANGGTCCGGAGTCCAGTGGTAAGACCACAGTNACCTTACATATGATCGCAGAGGTGCAGAAGAGGGGCGGNATCGCAGGNTTTATNGANGCGGAGCATGCACTGGATCCTGTNTANGCGAANAACATTGGNGTGGATATTGACAATCTGTATATNTCTCAGCCGGACTGCGGTGAGCAGGCTCTTGAGATCACGGAGACTATGGTGCGTTCCGGTGCCGTNGATATCATTGTGGTGGACTCTGTNGCGGCTCTGGTNCCCAAGGCGGAGATAGANGGAGATATGGGAGACAGCCATGTGGGTCTGCAGGCNAGATTGATGTCNCAGGCGCTTCGGAANCTTACGGCGGTCATCAGCAAATCNAACTGTACGGTGGTGTTTATCAATCAGCTNCGTGANAAAGTNGGNATTATGTTCGGCAATCCGGAGACCACCACAGGCGGACGNGCGCTGAAATTCTATTCTTCTGTNCGGCTCGATGTCAGANGGATCGAGGCGTTAAAACAGGGNGGAGANGTGATCGGTAACAGAACNAGNGTNAAGGTCGTAAAGAATAANGTGGCNCCGCCCTTCAGAGAGGCGGAGTTNGATATTATGTTTGGAGAAGGCATCTCCACNGTAGGCGATATTCTNGATCTGGCGGCGGAAAATAACATNATCAATAAGAGNGGTGCNTGGTATGCNTATGANGGGAATAAGATCGGACAGGGCAGAGAGAATGCNAAGCAGTATCTGAAGGATAATCCGGCTNTGCGNGATGAGGTGGAGAGAAAAGTCAGAGAGCTGTTTAATCTGGAGACGGATCNTGAGGANCCGGCNNCNGNCAANGANCCGGCNGCNAANGNGAAATCTGCTAAGAAAGATACGGAGGAAGCATGATNGTCACGCANCTGTCGGAGATATCCAGGGGCCGTTATCGGGTTTATGTAGAGNATGAAATNGNCTTTGTNCTGTACAGAGGGGAACTGAAGCGNCTGGGCATCCGGGAGGGAGAAGANATCCCNGAGGAGAGCCTGCGGGAGATTCANGAGGANATNCTGCCNAAACGCGCTAAGAAGAGNGCCATGAATCTGCTGCAGANAAGAGATTATACTGCGGCTGGNCTGCGGGAGAAATTAAGANNNGGCGATTATCCGGAGNNCAGNATNGAGGANGCNATCGCTTATGTGGAGTCNTACGGCTATATAGATGATCTNCGNTATGCCAGAGATTTTATTCTCTANNATCTGGACAGAAAGAGCAGGACNCGCATAGAACAGGATCTGCANCGCAAGGGNATCGACAGNAAGCTNNTNNANCAGGTTTTTACCGAATTGGANGAGGAGGGCACGAGTCAGGANGAGGAGACCATGATCAAAGCNCTNTTNCAGAAAAAAAAGTATGANGCNAAAATGGCTACGAGACAGGAAAAACAGAGAATGTACGCATTTCTTTATCGCAGAGGCTTTCATTCCGAGGNNATNANCAGAGTTCTTTCGCTTGACATAACATAAAATCCGGTATAAAATTAATACGTTGTAGTTTGCTTACTATCGGGTTGNNATGGATAGNAAAANCNTGACAGCCGTCAATAGATTAGGTAATGTACAATGAAAACTAAATAAGGAGGTGCTCCTGTAATGCCGCANGTTGTGCAAATTGTGTTAGCAATAGTCGTCACACTTGTGATCTCAGTTCCGGCAGCAGCCCTGATCGCGACNAAATATCAAAAAAAGATGACGGAAGCGAAGCTTGGCAATGCGGATGAGAANGCAAGAGAGATCATCGATGAAGCTCTCAANACTGCTGAGACGAAGAAGCGTGAGTCGTTGCTTGAGGTCAAGGAAGAGTCCATTCGNACNAAGAATGANCTTGACAAGGAAATCAAGGAACGTCGTGCCGAGGCACAGCGCTATGAGCGTCGTGTGCAGCAGAAGGAAGAGAACATCGATAAGAAAGCGGACGCTATTGAGAAAAAAGAAGCAAGCTTGGCAGCGAAGGAAGAGGCTCTGGCTAAACAGCGAGAAGAAATTTCCAAGCTGAACGAGCAAAGATTACAGGAACTGGAACGAATCTCAGGTTTAACCTCCGAACAAGCAAAAGATTATCTGTTGAAAATTGTTGAGGATGAAGTAAAACACGAAACTGCTGTCATGATCAAGGAGATGGAGAGCAGAGCGAAGGAGGAAGCGGACAAGAAGGCGAAGGAATATGTCGTCACGGCCATTCAGAAATGTGCGGCTGATCATGTGTCCGAGACCACAATCTCAGTGGTGCAGCTTCCAAACGATGAGATGAAAGGCAGGATCATCGGTAGAGAGGGACGTAATATCAGAACTCTTGAGACGATGACCGGTGTAGATCTGATCATTGATGATACGCCCGAGGCAGTTATTCTTTCCGGCTTTGATCCGATCCGAAGAGAAGTAGCCAGGATTGCGCTCGAGAAGCTGATCGTGGATGGGAGAATCCACCCTGCCAGGATCGAGGAGATGGTCGAGAAGGCGCAGAAGGAAGTGGAAGTCATGATCAAAGAGGAGGGCGAGGCAGCCACCCTCGAGGTCGGTGTACATGGTATTCATCCGGAGCTGGTGAGATTGCTTGGTAAGATGAAGTTCAGAACCAGTTATGGTCAGAACGCATTAAAGCATTCCATTGAAGTGGCACAGCTGTCCGGACTTCTGGCAGCGGAAATGGGACTGGATGTCAGAATGGCGAAGCGTGCGGGTTTACTGCATGATATCGGTAAGTCTGTGGATCACGAGATGGAGGGATCCCACATCCAGCTGGGTGTAGAACTGTGTAGGAAGTATAAGGAAGGCCCGGTGGTCATCAATGCGGTAGAGTCTCACCACGGCGATGTGGAGGCACAGACTTTGATCGCTTGTCTGGTGCAGGCGGCAGATACGATTTCTGCGGCGAGACCGGGTGCAAGAAGAGAAACATTAGAGACATATACAACAAGACTGAAACAATTAGAAGACATCACAAACAATTTCAAAGGTGTGGACAAATCTTTTGCTATTCAGGCAGGTAGAGAGATTCGTGTAATGGTAGTTCCGGAACAGATTAACGATTCTGATATGGTGCTGCTCGCAAGAGATATTTCCAAGCAGATTGAAGCTGAATTGGAATATCCCGGACAGATCAAGATAAATGTGATCCGTGAAAGCCGCGTCATAGACTATGCTAAATAGTATGAAAAACCCCGCAGAGTATTCTGCGGGGCTTTTTTTCGTATTTGTTTGGCAAATTTGCCATAAAATATTGTCATGAAGAAAGAAAATTATGACATCTGCATACTTGTGAAATGGATGCAGTTATAGTAGAATAAATAGCGGTGTATGATTGTATACAATTATTCAATAATATTATAACAGCGATGCAGGAGGGAATCATGAAACCGTACAAAGAGATGACCAGAGAGGAACTGGAAGCGCAGAAGGCTGAATTGGAGAAGCAGTTTACGGACGCTAAGGGAAAAGGCTTACAATTGGATATGTCCAGAGGAAAACCGGAACCGGCGCAGCTGGATATGGGAATGGCTCTTATGGACGTCTTAAAATCCGATTCGGATATGAAGTGTATGGAAGGGATAGATACCAGAAATTATGGTCTGCTGGATGGTATCACGGAGGCGAAGCACCTTATGGCGGATGTGATGGGAGCTCCGGCGGAAAATGTAATTGTCTTTGGAAATTCCAGTCTCTCCATTATGTATGATATGGTTTCACGTTCCGTCACTCATGGCGTTATGGGATCTACGCCATGGTGTAAATTGGATAAGGTAAAGTTTTTGTGTCCAGTACCGGGATATGACAGACACTTTGCGATCACGCAGCATTTCGGTATTGAGATGATCACGATCCCTATGACGTCCGATGGACCGGATATGGATCTGGTAGAGAAATATGTATCTGAGGATGAGGCGGTGAAGGGAATCTGGTGTGTGCCCAAGTATTCTAACCCGTCAGGAATCACCTACTCGGATGAGACGGTGAANAGATTTGCGGCNTTAAAGCCTGCGGCNAAGGATTTCCGTATNTANTGGGATAATGCCTATGCNGTGCATCATCTCTATGAGGATAAGCANGATACGCTTCTGGAGATNTTNAGNGAGTGTGAGAAGGCCGGCAATCCGGATATNGTGTATGAGTTCTGTTCCACNTCCAAGATNTCTTTCTCNGGNGCAGGNATAGCNGCGATGGCATCNTCNCCGGCNAATCTGGCGGATATCAAGAAAACCTTAACGNTGCGGACGATCGGCTATGACAAGGTAAACCAGCTGCGNCATGCCAGATTTTTCGTGAATGTNGAGGGAATGCTCGCNCATATGAAAAANCATGCGGATATTATTCGGCCTAAGTTTGAGGCAGTGCTCTCTGTACTGGAGGAAGAGCTGGGNGGNCTGGGCCTTGGNGAATGGACGAANCCGCTGGGCGGNTATTTCATCTCCTTTGATGCGATGGAANGCTGCGCAAAGGCGATCGTGGCNAAGTGTAAGGAGGCNGGCGTGGTGCTGACCGGNGCNGGNGCAACCTTNCCTTACGGTAAGGATCCCAAAGACAGCAANATCCGTATCGCGCCCACTTATCCGACNGCNGAGGAGATGGCNNNGGCTACNGACGTNTTCGTGCTGTGCGTNAAGTTAGTCAGNGTAGAGAAGCTGTTAGCNCAGATGTAAAACNCANAGAAAAAATATTGTGAAAGATATGGTTTCCGTGTAGAATATAGTACGGAANCCATNTTTTATTTACATAGAAAAANGNNGCAGTGCAAAACATNTAAGGAGAATANAANACATGGAAAANTATGAAAGATTAGGNAGAGAANTGATACACAANGGAGCTATCATTGATTATTANCAGGATACGATCCGGGTTTCAAACGGCAATGTNGTGAAGTGGGANCTCATCGATCATAAAGGAGCGGCGGCTGTCGTGGCGGTGCAGGATGATGGACGNCTTCTGATGGTCAGGCAGTATCGCAATGCGNTGGATCGGGAGACACTGGAAATTCCGGCGGGCGGTTTGAACAGNGTGGATGAGCCGACAGATGTGGCGGCGGCCAGAGAGNTGGAGGAAGAGACCGGCTATGTGGCCGGGAAACTGGAGCTTTTANTGACCCTGCGCACTACCGTNGCNTTTTGCAATGAAAAGATAGACNTTTATCTGGCGACAGATTTAANGCCCGGNAAACAGCATCTTGATGAGGATGAATTTTTNAATGCGGAGAGCTATGATCTGGAGGANNTNGTACAGATGATCTACGACTGTAAGATTCAGGATGGGAAAACGGTATCCGCGATCCTGGCTTANAAGGAGAAATNCAGACGNTAATATTATGTAAACNAANNGAGAATATNCTGATGTGGTCATGCCTCGTCTTTTGTGGACATATACTGTCTTATAGGAAATTTAAGGCGGTGGTAAGTGAGTGGGGAGGCAGACTTTTNTAAGAAACGGTTATCATATNGTNTATCTGTTTTTGATCGGACTCTTTGTCGGGATATTGATCGTCAATCTGGGACATGAGANGTGGATNGGGAACGGAAGTCTTTTGGGAACGGATATGATAAACCGNTTGAAAAACAGCAGACCGGTGGGAGAGGGATTGATCGGNTANATTGTCAGACATCGGCTTTTGGCNGTCTGTNTGCTGAGTCTTTCTGCCACCACTTTGATCGGGATGCCTGTNNTNTGCCTTTATATNTGNTATACNGGTCTGGCGGCAGGNTGCCTTCTGTCTGTGGCGGTCATTCGCTATGGTATCAGAGGGCTTTTGTTTATGGTGGCGGCTCTGTTTCCGCAGGCNTTGCTGCTTGTGCCTGCCTATATCGTTTTTTTTTCNTGGGCGGTCGATTTGAACAGTACNCTCTATGCACCACGGACACAGTTGGAGGGNTATGAGCGCTACAGCAGACAGTTCTATGCGAAAAAAAGTGTTCAGATCATTGGCATTGTGATAGTTGTCATAATGGGATGCCTGTTGGAGAGTTATGTCAATCCTGGAATTCTGCATTTTATNTTAAAAATTTTTTNAAAAAANTTTTTTATCTCTTTTTCCAACATATAGTAGACATAAAATTATTTGCGAACGATATGTTGTGCCTCGTTTCAAAAATGGCTGAAATGCCCGTAAATTCGGGAAAAATTCCATTTGCTTTTCTGAAAAAATCTGATTATAATGTAACACAGACGATAATTTGATTTACATAAAGAGAACGCACAGGGAAGGATTTCCGGGTAGATGGAAAAAGAAATNGGCGCATTTATCACCTATTTACATAATGTAAAGAATACCTCCANCAATACGGAGATGTCNTACAAGAGGGATCTGGAGAAAGTACAGCATTTTATGGATGCNCGNGGCATTCATGANTTGAAGGCTGTNACGGCGCAGGATCTGACAGACTATGTGAAGTATCTGGANGATAACAAATTNGCGGCGGCCACGGTATCCAGAAACATNGCNTCNCTGAANGCGTTTTANCANTATATGGTACAGGANGGNTTGGTGGAGGAGGATATCTCCGATAANCTCAAGGCNCCCAAGATNGAGAAGAANGCGCCGGAGATCATGTCCCCGGATGAGGTGGTGCGGCTTTTGGAGCANCCCTCCGGAGACAGNCCGAAGGAGATACGGGACAAGGCGATGCTGGANNTGCTCTACGCNACNGGAATCCGTGTGACNGAGTTGATCACNCTGACNTTGTCGGATGTCAACATGCAGATGAATTTTATTCTTTGCAGNGACCGCACGAAGGANAGGATCATTCCTTTTGGNGCTGCAGCNAAAAATGCNATGACAAGATATCTGGATGGCACNAGGGAAGANATGCTGGAGAATAAANCATCGGAAGTTCTNTTCGCAAACTGTTCCGGACAGCCNATGAGCAGNCAGGGCTTTTGGAAGCTCATCAANCACTATGCGAANAANGCGGATATCAAGGCNGATATNACACCTCANACNCTGCGNCATTCCTTTGCNGCGCATCTGGTGGAGAACGGTGCNGACTTNNGAAGTGTGCAGGANATGTTGGGNCATTCCGATATTTCNACCACACAGATCTATGCGAACCTGAACCACAATCATATCAGAGAGGTGTATGCGAAGGCGCATCCGCGNGGNTANNCGAAGTAAATTTTNTAGATACGNTATAGAGGCATGGGACTGTCGGCAACCGACACCCCGTGCTTTTTATATTTTCATCCTGNAAAGCAGGATCACNGCNANTCCNGCGGTNAGNATATCNGAAACNGCCTGNGATAATAAAACNCCGNTNTATCCAAACANTCNNGATGCAAGCAGGATGACNANCGCAAAGANNNCNCCCTGCCTGCTNNCGGACANNAGAAAGGCNCCNNATGCNTTTCCTGTCGATTGAAACGTGCAGGTNGTNACCAGAATGACNGCCATAAAGATCATTCCGATCTGCTGCATCCGAAGCATTGGCACTCCNATACTGACAATGGAAGCATCCTGGATGAACATNCCNAGCATTGCGGGCGCCGCAAGAGAAAGNANGGCGGCAAGCACNGCTGCCGNACTGCATTCAAAAGTATAGCAAAATCTTAAAATCTCTTTTAGTCTGGCCTGGTTTTTTGCGCCATAATTATAACCGATCAATGGNTGGGCTCCAAACGCAAATCCTATCAGAATCAGAACCGCGATCAGGTTGACCTTCATTACAATTCCCATAGCCGCTAATTTGTCATTGCCGTAAGGGAGNAGAAATCGGTTTGTCAAAGCTATGCCGAGGCTTTGCATCAGGTTTGTAATAGATGCCGGGATGCCTATAGCCATAATCTGCCCGATCTCCGGTGCGTTAATATGGAAGCCGATCGGATTGATGGACAGCCGTTTGCTTTTCATCAGCAAAAACCATACAAAGAAAATGTCNGTACAAATATTTCCGATCACGGTTGCAATAGCCGCCCCTGCGGCACCTAACCCTAATACAGCNATAAAAATCGGATCGAGAATCATATTGATCACGGCGCCTAATATGGACCCTATCATNGATGCNGCGGCAAACCCTTCNGTCCGCAGCAGGTTCGANGGNGTNTAGGTCACAATGATAAATGGCGCTCCGAGAGCAATAAAAGTATAGTACTGTGAGGCNTANGGCATCGTCTCCGCGTCTGCGCCTAACAGATGCAGAATGGGNGACCGGAATANCATCAGTATTGCTGNTACGANNATNCCGCATAGNANTGCCCCATAGAANCAAAACACACTAAGCCGCTTGCCATCGTCGTCCAGTTTCTGTCCAAACAGGCGGGAAATGACAGAGCTTCCTCCCAATCCAAAAATATCGCCAAGTGCGATCATGAGCGTGAAAACCGGAGCGCTGATTGAAACGCCCGCCACCAGATTGGTATTGCCTGTCTGTGCGATAAAGTAAGTATCCACCATGTTATAGATCAGCGAAATCACCATACCGAATACAACNGGCAGACCCAGCTTAAAATATGCCTTATGAACCGGCATTTTTTCAAATAATTCGTTCTGCATATTTCTCCTTTCCGCATATAAAAGGGAGAGCAGGCGCTCTCCCNTATTCGTACTCCGCGATATCGTAAATGAGCCGTTCGGAAGCTTCCCATCCCAGACAGGGATCGGTGATGGATTTGCCGTAGACGCCCTCGCCAATCTTCTGGCAGCCCTCCTCGATGTAGCTCTCGATCATGACGCCNTTGACCATGTTGTGAAGGTCGCTGTTTAACTTCCGGCTGTGCATCACTTCCTTGACAATACGGATCTGCTGCTCGTACTGTTTGTTGGAGTTGTTGTGNTTCGCNTCAATGACACAGGCAGGATTTACCAGATCGTAATCCTGATANAGGGTAAAGAGNGTATTTAAATCCTCGTAATGGTAGTTCGGAAGGCTTCTGCCGTGCTTGTTGACGGAACCCCGCAGGACGGCGTGAGCCAGAGGATTGCCCCCGGTGCTGACTTCAAAACCTCTGTAGGTGAAATCGTGGGGGTGTTGTGCAGCATAGATGGAATTCAGCATGACGGAAAGGGTGCCGCTGGTAGGATTTTTCATGCCGGCGGGCACGTCGAAGCCGCTCACTGTCATGCGGTGCTGCTGATCCTCCACGGAGCGCGCGCCGATGGCCACATAGGAGAGAATGTCCTCCACATAGCCCCAGTTGTCGGGGTAGAGCATTTCGTCGGCAGCGGTCAACTCGGATTCTTCAATGGCACGGATGTGCATCTTGCGCATGGCGATCAGACCGCTTGTAAAGTCGGGCTTTTTTTCGGGATCGGGCTGGCTCACGATTCCCTTGTAGCCCTCTCCGGTGGTGCGGGGCTTGTTGGTATAGATGCGGGGAATCAGGATCAGCTTGTCCTTCACTTTCTCGTTGACTTTCGCGAGTCGGTTTACATAATCACAAACCGCCTCCTCGTTGTCCGCGGAACAGGGGCCGATGATGACAATAAATTTATTGCTTTTACCGGTGATGACATCCCGAATCTCGGCGTCGCGTTCTTTCTTGATTTGCACAAGATGTTCCGGTATCGGGAACTGCGCGCGAATCTCGTCAGGTGTCGGTAATTTTGCTACATAATGAAACATGTCTCTTACTCCTCTGTAAACATAGAATTTTCTGGCAAAAACACCTATATTATAGTATATTGAGTTAAGAATGGCAAGTGGCATGCGCTTTTCGTGAGATATGAAGGGCGGACACGGTGCAGAGCAGTGTCTGCAGCATCTGGCTGGCAAGCATGCCCCAGAGATACCCTTGTATACCGAAGCGTGGAATGGCGAAAAACACGAACAGCAGGCGCAGTAGGAGACTTATGATACTGAACAGAAAGGTCTGAATGGTTTTGCCCAGCCCGTTCAGTATGCTGTTCAGCATACTGGCGATGTACATGAAGGGACAGAGGAAGCTGAGTGTCAGGATAAAGCTGCCGGCAAGCTCCGAGCCGTAGAGCAGACGACCGGCCATTCTTCCGAAAAGAAGAAACATGGCGGTGCAGAAAAAACCCAGAAGCAGACAGCAGCGTATGGAGGTCAGAATGGCACGGTTCACCGCCGCCTGATTGCCGCCTGCGTCCGCTTCAGAGACAACAGGTAAAAGCAGTACGGAGATGGAGTTGGTGACGGCGGAGGGGAACAGGATGAGCGGCAGACTCATACCGGTCAATACGCCGTAGACACTCAGCGCGTCTGCATTGCTCAGGCCGTGTGCCATCAGGCGGTTGGGGATATAGATCGCTTCCACGCTCTGCAGTAAATTGATAAGCAGGCGGTTGGCGGACAGGGGTACGGCCAGCTGTAAAAGCCTGCCCATAATATGGCGATAGGTGGTGTATACGGTCAGGAGGGCAGGCGATGTCTGTGCCGTCCACTTGTATGTGCCGGCAGGGAATACATGGTGTGCGCGGGACAGGATCGCTACCACAGAGACGATCATGGAAGCGCTCTCGCCGATCACAAGCCCCACCACGGCAAAGCTGATCGTAGGAGTGAGGCCGTGCCTCAGACAGATAAAGTGAATCAGGTAGACGCTTCCCACGCGGCAGACCTGTTCCGCCAGTTGGGAGAAGGCGGGGATGGCGGTTTTCCGGATTCCGAAAAAATAGCCGTTGATGCAGGAATGCACGCTGGCCATGGGAATGGAGAGAGCAATGATACGAAGCAGCGGAGCAGTACGTTCTTCCAGCAGAAAGGTCACGGCGATTTGATCTGCGTACAGATAGATCGCGGATGCACAGGCTGCGGAGAGGAGCATAGCCAGAAGGAAGCCTGCCCAGAGGGTGCGAAAGGAGTTCCTGTAGTCGTGGGTGCTCGTCTCGCTTGCCACATATTTGGAGATGGCTGTCTGGATGCCTGACACTGTGAGGGAAAAGGAGAGGGCCAGCACGGGAGAGATGAGCTGATAGAGGCCCATGCCTTCGGCACCGAAGACATTGGAGAGAAAGACCCGATAAAAAAAGCCGATAAAGCGACTGACTAATCCGGTCAAAGTTAGGATGGCGGTTCCTGTTATCAGCGGGTTTTTCCATTTTATTTGCAGAGATTTCATAGACACCGTCCGAACTTTGCTATGGTTACAGTCTATGCAGAGACGGCGTGTCCAAGAACAGGCTGACCGGATGGGAGCAGAAAGAAAGCAGGAGAAGAAAGTGGCTAAAAAGGTAGTGGTAGGGATGTCCGGCGGGGTGGATTCCTCGGTGGCGGCGCTTTTGTTAAAGAGACAAGGCTATGATGTGGTGGGAGTCACCATGCAGATCTGGCAGGAGGAGGATCCGGAGACAGCGGCGGATCATGGCGGCTGTTGTGGTTTCAGCGCCGTGGAGGATGCAAGACAAGTGGCGCAGAAGCTGGATATTCCTCATTATGTGATGAATTTTAGACAGCAATTTCAGGACAAGGTTATCTCCTATTTTGTGGAAGAGTATCTGGCGGGCAGAACGCCCAATCCCTGTATTGCCTGCAACCGTTTTGTAAAGTGGGAGGCCATGCTGCACAGGAGTCTGGAGATCGGGGCGGATTATATTGCCACGGGTCATTATGCCAGGATCCTGACACTGGAAAACGGCAGACTGGCGGTGCAAAATGCGGTGACGGCAAAAAAGGACCAGACCTATGCGCTGTACAGTTTGACCCAGGAACAGCTTGCCCACACGCTGATGCCGGTGGGGGATTACACGAAGGAAGAGATCAGACAGATGGCAGAGGAGGCCGGGCTTCCCGTGGCGCACAAGCCGGACAGCCAGGAGATCTGCTTTATCCCGGACAATAACTATGCAGGTTTCATTGACAAGGAGGCGGGCGCGCGCGTGCCGAGGCCGGGAAACTTTGTGACGAAGGACGGTGAAGTGCTGGGACGGCATCTGGGGATCACCCACTACACGGTGGGACAGCGAAAAGGCTTACATCTGGCTATGGGGCATCCCGTGTTCGTGACACAGATCAGGCCGGAAACGGGCGAGGTGGTGATCGGCGAAGCAGATGAGGTTTTCGGGACAGCTCTTGTCTGTAACCATATCAATTACATGGGAATGGAAGGACTGCAGGAGCCGAGAGAGGTTCTGGCCAAGATCCGTTATGCCCATGCGGGCGAGAAATGTGTGATTGAAAAAACAGGAGAAGACTTGATACGGTGTGTGTTTAAAGAACCCGTCCGCGCCATCACGCCGGGACAGGCGGTGGTGTTCTACGAGGACGGGTATGTGCTCGGCGGGGGAACCATCATCGGTCGGACGAATTGACAGCAGCGGGAGAATGCGAAGCATTCTCTTGATCAAGTGCGGGCACTTGATCGTTTCATGTGCTGCTTGTGCTGATACATGCGGTCGTCCGCAGTCTGATATACTTTTTCAACAGTGTTGATTTCAGCCGTATTGCATGCGTAGCCGAAGGCGATGGACATATTCAGATCCGGTATTTCCCGGTTCTTCCGGTCGATGCAGGCCTGAAAAGTCTCTGTAAGCGCTGTGAGCTTCCGGGCATCTGCGACTTCCACGATGGCGATGAACTCGTCGCCGCCCATTCTCGCCACCATGCCGTCCGCTTCAAAGGTTTCCGTGATGACTTCGGCTGCGCTCCTGATCAGGATATCTCCTTTGGCGTGTCCGTAGGTGTCGTTGGTGACTTTGAGATTGTTTAGGTCGAAGCAAAAGACTGTATAGTTCAGGCGTTCCGTTTCCTGAATGCGGTTCATATACTCCATGCAGTAGCGTCGGTTATGGATCTGGGTAAGCTCGTCAGTGTAGGCGCTTTTGATCAGAAAATTGCGCTCCGTCTCCTGCATCATCTTCTGTGTAAGGTTTACATAAAATGAAACAATCAGAATAAAGATAAAAAGGACCAGACCGAGGGAGGCAATACCCTTTGTCGGTAGGGAGTTCATGCCGCGGTAGCGTTCCAGATTATAGTAGATCAGATCATAGGAGACGCAGGCAAAAAGCATCAGAATACCCAGCAGAAAGAGCCTGTGGACGAGCTGATGGCTGCGCCGCAGATTCATAAACTCCACAATGATAGAGTAGACCAGATGGCAGACGATCAAGGCCTGCATATATTTCAGTAATGCCGCGCAGTGTACCACATCGATGCTGTGCAGAAAGATAGCGCCGGTGGTGACAATGATCTGAATAGCTAACAGCACTTTGTATATTGTGTACATAACAGGCTGCTCCAGAGCGCGGACATCCTCCCGCATATAGATGACCATTGGGATCGGGGCAAGATAGAGTGACATATATTCCAACAGGCAGATCGTGTACAGCGGCATGGAGAAGATCAATAGTACATTGTAGTAGCACAGTGTCCACAGCCCGATACAGATGGAAAATATGGATATGCACAGAATGCGCAAAAATTTACCGGAAAACAACAGCGCAAAAATCGTGATGCAGCAGACCACAAGCCCGAAGACTGTCAGGAAGCAGCCTAAGAACAGGGGAAGCCGGGTCTCGGTCAGAAGGACGCGGTATATATTTTCCCATTCGTAGATCCGAAGCGGATCAAAGCGGGTAAAGGCCTGATCCTCGGCAACTGTCAGAGAAATCTTCAGTGTTTTTCCTGCATAATCATCGGGAAGCTCCACGGTCAGATAGCCGCTTCCCACGGTTTTATTCCGGTCGATCCGGTCCAGGCCGTACTGATAGATCTGATCGGTGTCTACATATACGTTGACAGCACACTGCCTTGTGTGCAGCAAAAGTGCATTCTCCGAACTGATCAGACTTTCGGGCAGGGGCGTTGTCATGGTGATGATATCGCCTTTATTTACGCGGTCAAAATGAAAATCATCCAGTGAGACATCAGGGTAGAGAGTGTCGTTGATCGTGATGTCCCAGGAATCGTTCAGGGTAACGCAGTGGGAGATGTCCGGATACTCTTTTGCGAGCAGATGGTCGATCGCCATCGTAGTGAAGCAGACGCTCAAAAAAGCATAAGCGGTAAGCAACGCCTTTAGGATAGTCCTGCGTGTGATTTTTCTTTCATTTTTCATAAATATCATTCCTCTATAATTTGTGGAAGACTGGCTGCCGTTTCTCATAGACAGCATAGTAGCGGAAGCCGCAGTCCTTCAAGATCTCGCCTGCCCGGTCAAAGGCGTGGGCGATCTGTTCCGGCACGTGGGCGTCTGAGCCTACGGTGACGATCTCACCGCCAAGCTCCCGATACCGCTTCAGGATGCCGCTGCAGGGGTGCACATCGCGCATGCCTTTGGCGAGTCCGCCGGTATTCACCTCAATGCCCTTCTCCATATCTATCAGCTTTGTTATGATTTTGTCAAATATCTCGCGGTACAGTTCATAGGAGTAGCCTTCGTCCTTTTGCGGGCCATAGCGCACTACATAGTCCAGATGCCCGTAGACGTCGAAATTGCTGAAGGCTTTCAGATTTTCCAGAATGGACTCAAAGTATTCCCGGTAGGCATCTTCCTGGGTGCGTTCCTCGTAGAAAGATGCGTAATAGGGATCCTTTCCGTTACACAGATGGGAGGAGCCGATGATAAAGTCATAGTCGTGAGCTTTGGCAAATGCAGCGTTCCTTTTGGAGAGATGGGGCTGCAAGCCCAGCTCAACGCCGAAAAGGAGTGTTATTTTATCCGCATACTTTTCACGGAGCTTTAGAAGATCATAGAGATAGGCGTCCGGGTTTACCTCCCAAAAACCGGCCGGATGGCTGTCGTCCACCGGATAGTCAAAGTCATTATGCTCTGTAAAGCACATCTGCTCAAGGCCAAGATCGATGCCGCGAAGGATCATCTTTTCCATGGGCGTGTCGGAATCTCCCGAAAAGGAGGAATGTAAATGAAAGTCTGCTGTGATCGGCATGGTAAACTCCTTTGTTGTGTAAAGATTATTGTAATTTCAGTATAGAAGATATAGGAAGTAAATACAACGTTTTCATTGATAGATATTTCANGAGGCGATTTTTTACCAATTATTTTTGATTTACGTCTTGAATTTTTGGGACAAATTGGGTAAAATGAAATCGTTGACAAAATTTTGTCAATCTTATCCAGATTTGATTGGCAAAATGATATAGCAAGTTATAAAAAAATTATTTTTAGGAGGAACGAAAAATGGCAGTAAGAGTAGCAATCAATGGTTTTGGCCGTATCGGTCGTCTTGCATTCAGACAGATGTTCGGTGCAGAGGGTTATGAGGTAGTAGCGATCAACGATCTGACAAGCCCTAAGATGTTGGCACACCTGTTAAAGTACGATTCTTCTCAGGGTAANTACGCTCTGGCTGATACCGTATCTGCAGGCGAGGATTCCATCACAGTTGACGGTAAGACATTAAAGATCTACAAAGAGCCCGATGCAAACAACTGCCCTTGGGGTGAGCTCAAGGTTGACGTTGTGCTGGAGTGCTCCGGCTTCTATACCAGCAAAGAGAANGCTCAGGCTCANATCAATGCAGGTGCTAGAAAGGTTGTTATCTCTGCTCCCGCAGGAAACGATCTTCCTACTATCGTATACAANGTAAACCATGAGACACTGAAGGCTNNNGATACCATCATNTCCGCAGCTTCCTGTACAACAAACTGNCTGGCACCCATGGCTAAGGCTCTGAACGATCTGGCTGGCATCAAGTCCGGTATCATGAGCACCATCCATGCTTACACAGGCGATCAGATGATCCTTGACGGTCCTCAGAGAAAGGGTGACCTGAGAAGATCCCGCGCAGGCGCAGTGAACATCGTTCCCAACAGCACAGGCGCAGCAAAGGCTATCGGCCTTGTTATCCCTGAGCTGAACGGCAAGCTGATCGGTTCCGCACAGCGTGTTCCTACTCCTACAGGTTCTACCACAATCCTGGTTGCAACCGTTGAGAAGTCCGTTACCAAGGAAGAGATCAATGCAGCTATGAAGGCAGCAGCTACCGAGTCCTTCGGTTACAACGAGGATGAGATCGTTTCTTCCGATATCGTAGGCAGCACCTATGGTTCCATCTTCGATGCTACCCAGACCATGGTAGGCGAGGATAACCTGGTACAGGTTGTTTCCTGGTATGATAACGAGAACAGCTACACCTCTCAGATGGTTCGTACCATCAAGTACTTCTCTGAGTTAGCATAATCGAAGTAAATTCCTTCGGAACCAACTTCACGAGCGCTGCTTCGCAGGCTCGGCACGNACGGGTTTGAAAAGCACAAACCTGCGCATGAAAAATGAAATGTAATGAAGATTTTAGAGGCTCGGCCGCTGGGCCGGGTCTCTCTTCATATACGGTGAAGGCCGTATATGGAAATAAAATAAAAACAGGAGGAAACACAAATGTCATTGAATAAGAAATCTGTAGATGATATCAACGTTAAAGGCAAACGCGTCCTGGTGAGATGTGACTTTAACGTACCTTTGAAGGAGGGCAAGATCACGGACGAGACCCGTATCGTGGCTGCGCTTCCCACCATTAAGAAATTACTTGCTGACGGCGGCAAGGTGATTCTTTGCTCCCACCTGGGCAAGGTAAAGAACGGCCCCAACGAGGGTGAGTCCCTGGCACCCGTGGCGGAGAGACTTTCCGAGAAGCTTGGCAAGCCCGTTAATTTCGTAGCGGACTACAATGTGACCGGTGAGGCGGCTACAGCGGCTGTGGCAGCGATGAACGAGGGCGATGTAGTGCTCTTACAGAATACCCGTTTCCGCGGCAAAGAGGAGACCAAGCCGGGTGATGCAGGAGAGGCTTTCGCAAAAGAGCTGGCTGATCTGGCTGACGTATATGTATGTGATGCTTTCGGTTCCGCACACAGAGCGCATGCTTCCGTGGCTGTTGTTACCAAGTATATCTCCGAAAAAGGCGGCGAGAACGCAGTTGGTTATCTGATGCAGAAGGAGATCGACTTCCTGGGCAATGCCGTAGAGAATCCTGTACGTCCTTTCGTGGCGATCCTGGGCGGTGCAAAGGTTGCCGACAAGCTGAACGTGATCAACAACCTGCTTGAGAAGTGCGACACACTGATCATCGGCGGCGGTATGGCTTTCACATTCCTGAAGGCTAAGGGCTATGAGATCGGTAACTCTCTGGTAGATGATGAGAAACTTGACTATTGTAAAGAGATGATGGCTAAGGCTGAGAAGCTTGGCAAGCAGCTGCTGCTTCCCATTGATACCGGTGTTGCTTCCGGTTTCCCGAATCCCATCGATGCTCCCGTTGANGTGGAGTATGTTGATTCCGACAAGATTCCTGCTGACAAGGAAGGTCTGGATATCGGTCCCAAGACACAGGATCAGTTTGCAGAGGCAGTGAAGACNGCTAAGACAGTTGTATGGAACGGCCCTATGGGCGTATTTGAGAATCCTACTCTGGCAAAGGGTACCATCGCGGTAGCGAAGGCNCTGGCTGAGACGGATGCAACCACCATCATCGGCGGCGGCGATTCCGCAGCGGCTTGTAACCAGCTTGGTTTCGCGGATAAGATGTCTCACATCTCCACAGGCGGCGGCGCTTCTCTGGAGTTCCTCGAGGGCAAAGAGCTTCCCGGCGTAGTGGCAGCGGACGACAAGTAAAATTTAAAAGGAGAATAGAATCATGGCTAGAAGAAGAATTATCGCCGGCAACTGGAAGATGAACATGACTCCCAGTGAGGCTGTAGCACTTTGTGCAACATTAAAGGATCTGGTAGTGAACGATGCAGTGGATGTGGTCTACTGTGTGCCTGCCATTGATATCGTGCCTGTAGCTGAGGCTGTAAAGGGCACCAACGTACATGTGGGCGCTGAGAACTTCTACATCGAAGACAAGGGCGCTTACACGGGCGAGATTTCCGCTCCCATGTTAAAGGATGCGGGCGTAGAGTATGTGATCATCGGCCACTCCGAGAGAAGAGAGTACTTCAAGGAGGATGACGCTTTCCTGAATAAGAANGTNTTAAAGGCGTTAGAGGCAGGTATNACCCCGATNCTCTGCTGCGGTGAGTCCTTAGAGCAGAGAGAGATGAACGTGACCATGGACTGGATCAGACTGCAGATCAAGTCCGATCTGGCAGGCGTGACNGCTGACCAGGTGAAGGGTATGGTNATCGCTTACGAGCCTATCTGGGCNATCGGAACCGGCAAGACAGCTACCTCCGATCAGGCGCAGGANGTNTGTAAGGGAATCCGNGACTGCATCGCTGAGATGTACGATGCTGCTACCGCAGAGGCGGTTCGCATCCAGTACGGCGGTTCCATGAACGCTTCCAATGCNGCGGANCTGTTATCCAAGCCCGACATCGACGGCGGCNTGATCGGNGGCGCGTCCTTAAAGCCTGACTTTGGTCAGATCGTNAACGCATAAAGAACAGTAACGGGCAAATAGAAATGTCAGATAAAGCTCACTCCAATTCCGAAACTTNCAGGATTGGAGTGAGTTTTGACAAACGGCGATTTTTNTTGCGGAAATGGGGTTGCTTATGACNCANAAAGAGAAGGCGGAGAAGCTTTTACATCAGAAATATCATTGTTCNCAAGCATTGTTCGGCGCTTTTGCATCGGATTTTGGGNTGGATCTGAAGNCGGCGTTTAAGATCAGNACCTGNTTTGGCGGCGGCATGCGNCANGGTGAGGTNTGCGGCTGTATCACNGCTTCCATGCTGGTGCTTGGNATGGCGCTCGGNTTTTATGATTCTCAGGATACGGAGCAGGAGGTNTACGGCAATAAAAAGACGGANGAGTTTATCAAGCGNTTCACGGNGCGAGATGNATGGCGTGACGCTGTGTCGGGATATNCTNGGNAAGGATATCTCCAAACCGGAAGAGATGGCTGTCATCCGNAANGAAGGATTGATNCTGCAAAANTGTCCNANAGCGATCAATATCAGTATTGAGATTCTGGAGGATATGCTGGCGGANTANCTCAANGATNTGNCNGAGAGCANTATCGCGCCGGAAGATATCCCGCATAATGACGAGATGCAGGTGGTTCTTAAAAGAATCGGCAGAGTGCGCCGTTTCCGGAGGAATGTCAATGATCTTCTGTTGGAATCTAAGAGAAAGATCGGGTTTATTCAGTTTGACATTCGCAAATTTAAGATTATTAACGACCTCTATGGGGAAAAGTTTGGTGATGAGGTTCTTGACTTCATTTTGAAGCAGCTTCGGGAGCTCTGTAACGAGAGACAATTTTATGTAAACCTAAACAGCGACGTGTTTATTGTGGTGACAGAGTATGACAGGGAAGAGGAACTGGAGACTTTCATACAGGAGTTGAATGGCAGGATCAATATTTTTAAGGATGTAAAGCTGCAAATGTCCTACGGTGTGTATACGGTGGAGGACAGGCAGATGGAGCTGCGGCAGATGGAAGACCGCGCCGCTATGGCGAGAAAAACAGCCAAAGCCAGTATGTTGGGCAATATCATCTTTTATAAGGAGCAGTTTAAGGATTCTCTGTACAACAGAAAGTTTATTGAGGAGAACATGCAGGCGGCGATCACGGAGCGGCAGTATCAGATGTATCTGCAGCCCAAGTACAGCATTGCCAAAAATGAGATCATAGGTGCGGAAGCTCTGGTGAGATGGAAGCATCCGCAGCGCGGCATGATCTATCCGGATCAGTTTATTCCGATTCTGGAGGAGAATGGGTTTATCCGCAAAGTGGATTATTACATATGGGAAGAGGCGTGCCGTTTTATCAAGCGGTGTGAAGAGGAGAACATGGAGCCTTGTCCGATCTCGGTGAATGTCTCCAGAACTCATCTGCGAGATGATGAATGTCTTCTGGTGTTGGATGATATGCTTAAAAGAACCGGGATTCCCAGACATCTTCTGGAGCTGGAGATTACGGAGACGGTGGATGACCGGCAGGTGAGTCAGAAAGCGCTCCAGCTCAAGGAGGAAGGGTTTAAACTTCTGATGGATGACTTCGGAAGCGGCTATTCTTCTCTGAACATTCTTTTGGAGACGCCCTTTGATGTGATCAAGCTGGATAAGCGATTTATGGAAAATATGATGCTCTCCGACAAAGGAAAACTCATATTGGAGCAGGTGGTTGCCATGTCCAACAAGTTGGGACTGGAGCTTCTGGCTGAGGGCGTGGAGACAAGGGAGCAGGTGGATGTTCTGCGAAGCATCGGCTGCGATCAGGTGCAGGGATATTACTATGCGAAGCCCATGCCGGCTGAGGAAGTCTTTGCACTTTTGAAAGAGAAAAAAGTCTGAAAGAGAAAAACAAAACCTCCTATTGACATAAGAGTCGGTAGGAGGTATTATAATAATATAATTCATAGTAATTATATAGGAATAGTATACAAAAATGGAGGGCGAGATGGAGAGAGAAAGAGGAATCGGAACAAAATGTCTGCATCTGGAATCGGAGGAGGGCAGCTTTGACCATTATGGCGCGATCAGCTATCCCATCTACCAGACGGCAACCTATGCGCATCCCGGCGTGGGACAGAGCACGGGGTACGACTACAGCAGACTGCAGAATCCTACCAGAGAGCAGCTGGAGAAAGTCGTTGCTTCGCTGGAGAAGGGGATCGATGCGCTGGCAATGTCCTCCGGTATGGCGGCGATCACTCTGCTGATGGAGCTGTTTCGGCCCGGCGATCACATCATCGTAGATGCGGATCTTTATGGCGGCAGCATCCGCCTGTTCCGGAATATCTCAGAGAAAAACGGTGTTACCTTTACCAGCATCGATTGCTATAAGGACGATGTGGCAGCCTGCATTCGGGAGAATACCAGAGCCATTTACATAGAGACACCCACAAATCCCATGATGCATGTGACGGACATTGCCGCGCTTGCCGAGATTGCCAGAGAGCGAGACCTTCTTTTGATCGTGGACAATACGTTCTTGTCTCACTATTTTCAAAATCCGCTGGAGCTGGGAGCGGATATCGTGGTGCACAGCGGCACCAAGTATCTGGGCGGTCACAATGATACGCTGGCGGGTTTTCTTGTGACAAACAGGGAAGATATCAGCGAGAAGTTTCGGTTTCTGATCAAGACGACAGGGGCAGGGCTTGCGCCCTTTGACAGTTGGTTGATCCTGCGGGGCATTAAGACGCTGGGAATCCGTATGGAAAGGGCCCAGGGAAATGCCTTTTTGATCGCCAACTGGCTGAAAGAACAGGAGGCGGTCACACAGGTACTCTATCCGGGGCTTTCGGAGCATCCTGGATATGAGATCATGAAGCGGCAGGCAAGAGGTTTTGGGGGAATGCTGACTTTTCAGGTGAGAGATCAGGAGTTTGCCCTGTCCATTCTGGGGAAAGTGCGTATGATCCGTTATGCGGAGAGCCTGGGTGGTGTGGAGACTCTGATCACCTATCCCTACACCCAGACCCATGCAGATGTGCCGGAGGAGATCCGGGTGAAAAACGGTATCACCCGGCAGACATTACGGCTTTCCGTGGGAATTGAGGATGGGGCGGATCTTTTGGCGGAGCTTTCCGACGTGTTTGCCCAAAGTTAAGTTATGACGATCCTGTCCCCCGTGTCAGCACACTGGACAAACCGGGTAAAAAAAGGTATACTGAGGATATATTTATTCTGTAAAATCGGGGGATAGGAGAGGGTACGTATATGGACTATAAGTCGGTTCCTTTTGAACAGCGGATCAAGGATAATGTAAGGAATTATGCGTTGGATAATCTTTATCATATCGACACGCTGGCAGAGTACGCGAAGGCCTTTGGCGCACTGACGGGTGTGGAGCTTTTGATGACGGAGAGGCACGGTGAGAAGGTGGTCTCTGTGGGCAGCTTTGCAGGCTTTACGCCGGATGTGGTGGGAAATCCCGGCAGGAAGGTCAGGATCTACGGAAGAACCGTTGCGCATCTCTATGCGAAGACGGAGCGGGTACCGGAGGATAAAAAGGCGGCGGTAGAAAAACTGTTAGATGAGTTTACCTGTATGCTGTCTCATTGGGGAGAGGAGGCCTATCTGCATACTGAGTCCGCAATCTATCTGGACGAGCTGGAGGAAAAGGTGGGCATGCAGCATGTGCAGACCGCCAGAGGAGAGAATGAGGACGCCCTCACCGGTGTATATAATAAGCTGTATTTTGAGGAGCGCATGCATGTGATAGACAGGGCGGAGGTGGTGCCGGTAGCGGTCATCAATGCCAATATCAATGACTGGAAGTTTGTGAATGACAATTTTGGCGATGAGGAGAGCGATCGTCTGATTAAAACCATTGCTGATATTCTGAAGCAGGAGAAGAAGCCGGACTATGTCATTGGTCGGGTGGACGGCGATGTGTTCATCGTACTTATTCCTATGGCTGAGGAAGGAGAGGCGGAGGAATATTGTCAGAGAGTACAGCAGGCATGTCTGGCCTATGAGGATAAGATCCTGGCGCCTTCCGTGGCATGTGGACTGGTCTATAAGACCAATGTGGAGGAAAGCCTGGCAGATAAGCTGCCGGATGCAGAGTACGAGATGTTTGAAAATAAGTTTGCCGTCAAGAACGCACCGGGGTACAGAGAACGGCTGGCACACGGCCTTTCTTCCTAATTCTAAAATAAATATTAAATCCCTTTTTATGGTTAAAAACCAGAGAATGAGAGAAAACAAAAGAAAATAAGAGAAAAAGAGAGAATTGGCTTCATATACAGATGTAAAACAATTTGCAAACACCTGCATATGAAGCTAATATATGTTCTAGCGTTAGCACTCATATAGGACGAGTGCTAACAAAACAGAGAGAAAACGTAAAGACATCATATAATTAAGAAGGAGGCAATCAACATGAAGTTAACACCACTTGGCGACAGAGTCGTATTGAAGCAGCTGGTAGCGGAGGAGACCACAAAGTCCGGTATTGTTTTACCCGGACAGGGCAAAGAGAAGCCGCAGCAGGCGGAAGTGATAGCGGTGGGCCCCGGCGGCATCGTGGATGGCAAGGAAGTTAAAATGGAAGTGAAGGTTGGCGATCAGGTCATCTTCTCCAAATACTCCGGTACAGAAGTGAAACTCGATGAGGACGAATATATCATCGTGAGACAGAACGATATTTTGGCGGTCGTTGAATAAGCAAATTAAAAAATTAGGAGGACATAAATCATGGCAAAAGAAATCAAGTATGGTGCAGAAGCCAGAGCGGCTTTGGAGTCAGGTGTCAATCAGCTGGCAGATACGGTCAGAGTAACCCTTGGACCGAAGGGCAGAAACGTAGTATTGGATAAATCTTACGGGGCACCCCTGATCACAAACGATGGTGTGACCATCGCTAAGGAGATCGAGCTGGAAGATCCCTTCGAGAATATGGGTGCACAGCTTGTCAAGGAAGTGGCTACCAAGACCAACGATGTGGCGGGCGATGGCACGACCACAGCTACTGTGCTGGCACAGGCTATGGTAAATGCGGGTATCAAGAACCTGGCGGCAGGTGCAAACCCGATCATTCTGAGAAAAGGTATGAAGAAGGCTACCGAGACTGCAGTGGATGCTATCGCAAAGATGAGTTCCAAGGTAAACGGTAAGGAGCATATCGCAAGAGTGGCAGCTGTTTCTTCCGGCGATGATGAGGTTGGACAGCTGGTAGCAGATGCGATGGAGAAGGTTTCCGGGGACGGCGTCATCACCATCGAGGAGAGCAAGACCATGCTCACAGAGTTGGATCTGGTAGAAGGTATGCAGTTTGACAGAGGTTACATCTCTGCTTACATGGCAACCGATATGGATAAGATGGAAGCAGTTTTGGAGAATCCCTACATCCTGATCACGGATAAGAAGATCTCCAACATCCAGGAGATCCTGCCGTTACTGGAGCAGATCGTGCAGACCGGTGCGAAGCTGCTCATCATCGCAGAGGATGTGGAGGGCGAAGCGCTCACTACCCTGATCGTGAATAAGCTGCGCGGCACCTTCAATGTAGTTGCTGTTAAGGCACCCGGCTACGGCGACAGAAGAAAGGCTATGCTGGAGGATATCGCGATCCTCACAGGCGGCGAAGTAATCAGCTCCGAGCTTGGCCTTGAGCTGAAGGATGCTACCTTAGAGCAGCTTGGCAGAGCGAAGTCCGTGAAGGTACAGAAAGAGAACACAGTCATCGTGGACGGTGAGGGTGACAAGGATGCGATTCAGGCAAGAATCGGTCAGATCAAGAAACAGATCGAGGAGACTACCTCTGATTTCGATAGAGAAAAACTGCAGGAGCGTCTGGCGAAGCTGGCAGGCGGCGTGGCTGTGATCCGTGTGGGCGCAGCTACCGAGACCGAGATGAAGGAAGCAAAGCTTCGTCTGGAAGATGCATTGGCGGCTACCAGAGCAGCTGTGGAGGAGGGTATCATCTCCGGCGGCGGTTCCGCATACATCCACGCGGCAAAGGATGTGGCGAAGCTGGCAGAGAAGCTGGAAGGCGACGAGAAGACCGGCGCTCAGATCGTGTTAAAGGCTCTGGAGGCTCCCCTGTACCACATCGTGGCAAACGCAGGCTTAGAAGGCTCCGTTATCATCAACAAAGTGAGAGAATCCGAGGTAGGCGTTGGCTTTGACGCCCTCGGCGAGGAATATGTAGATATGGTAAAGGCAGGCATTCTCGATCCCGCTAAGGTGACCAGAAGCGCTCTGCAGAACGCTACCAGTGTAGCATCCACCCTGCTTACCACAGAGTCCGTGGTGGCAAACATCAAAGAGCCCGAACCCGCTATGCCCGCAGGCGGTGGCGGCATGGGGATGATGTAAGGCGCTAAGGAAAAGTAAGCGACGCGAAGCGGCATTTGCTTTTCCTGCGCCGTGAACGAGCAAAGGTTCATCGTAGATGAACGTAAAGCGCGGTAGCGCGACTTTGCGAGTTTAACCTCGGCAAATAAATACAGATATGATGAAAGAACCCGCTCTAATTAAAGGGCGGGTTCTTTTTGCCTCGAGCTATCGCTGCGCCGTGCGTTGTGTGTTATCGCTGCGCCAGTTTTTATTCCGTTTTCTGAAAACTACGATCGATCCTGTTATAAATAAAGCTTATTATAAAGCACAGAACGCCGCTGACAAAGAAACTGACCGCATTTTCCATGGTGCTGTCGTATTGGATATCGATCATGATCAGCTTAAAGATACTCGCCATAGATAACAGCAGACCATACAGCCGGAAGGATTTTGTATTTTTATAAAATCCGATCACAATGCTCAGGATAGCGAACACGAGCAGACAAATGCTGATGATATAATTGATGACATCGTAGGAATTCAAAATACAGAACATCAATACGGTATATTTAAACATAACATAATATCCGGCATAATTGTATTTTTGAAGGAGTCTTTTGGAATTCGTCAGGAATAACAATACTGTGATCAGGATGACGGGAATCTGCCATACTGATTGATATAGTGCAATGCAGCCCATTGCCATCAAGTATCCGTTGACCACATACATCATTATTTCGACTGGTTTTTCTTTGCCGAAATATTCCAGCTGATTCAGGATCAGATGGATCACTGCAAGTGTGAAGAAGGTGATCAGGGAAGTTTCTATAGGCATAACGTTCGATGTCGTAAACCCGGTAGTGCAGAAGTGGAAAGAAGAATGGAAAACAGTGGTAGTATCTTCTATGCAGATCACAGTGAGCACACAGAGAATCAGGTATCCTGTTACTTTAAATGCGGTCAGTGCCGTGGTCCCGGATACATATAAAAAGACTGCATACATGGCAATAAGCATGAGCAGATACTCTATTGTCTGAGATTTGGTAGAAGAGGATTGTTCAAGTAAGAAGAAAAATCCTGCCAGATAGACAAGGGATGTATACAGATAGAGTTTTTTCTCTTTCCATTTCCCATAGAGCATAAAGGGAATGACGGTGAGATAGGCAAAGAGGTGTTTGCTTATTATGGGATGATTGTAACAGCCCAGATAGATCATAATAAAGCAACAGATCTCCGACACAATCTTATATTCGGCATTTTTTAGGTTTACATAAAACAGAACAGCGATAGCAACAAGATACATAAAGGCGAAAGAGTGCTCATCCGCGATCAGATCCATTGCATGGAATAAGAAAATAAAAACTATGGAATTGACCATGGTCAGTATCTGGAAAGCAAGGCCGTGGGTGCATTTCTCTTTGAAAGAGAAATAAAATTCAGCCAGTATATAAACCATGATGATAGAGATGTTCACGGTCCTAAGCGTTGAGGGATCCATGAAGAGAAAGCCTAGCATAAAGGCGATCAAATTCAGGGATTTGAAGAGGTGAATACATATATTCTGCTCGTAAGTGATGCAGTCATCCGTTTCCTTTTCGTCTGCATCGGCATTGTTTGAACGCTTATTTCTGACGGCGAAAACAAACGCGGCAATAAAGTAGAAGACCGTCAATACCATGAGCTTTTGCGCATCCGCATCGTGAACGCAGAGAATTACGCCTAGGATCGATGAAATAAAAATGCCTAATTGTCCGATGATATGAAAAATAAGGCTTTTCAATCTGGTTAAATATCTGACAAAAACTGCCCAGAGCAAGATAAAAGCATATAATAAAATATCCCCTATCACTTTAAAATACAGATCGCTCAACAACAGCGTGATATACAGCGAGCCGACGCCGCAGCCGATGAGCGCAATATAAAATTTATTGTTTCTATTCTTGTGGATCAAAACAAATCCTGCCGCGGTCAGTCCGAAGCTGATGATGTACAGCCCGATCAGTTTCATTGTATCAGTTAAATGAGGCAAAAGAAGTGTGGCAAAAATGATAAGGCTGATAAAAATCAATACAGACGCAAAAATACCCATGAAGTTTTTACCGAATATTTTTTCATAATCCTTTTGTTCTGCCCGTTTGATAGCCTGGTTCCACGTCGGAGCATTTGCAGGTTGAAGGCGAACGCCCGTCCCGGGGTATCCGGGCTGTGGCATATTTGGCGCTTGCATCGGTGCCGCCTGCGGTTGGAACGTACTGTACTGGCTTTGCTTTAACATCTGAAACTGCCTGTTCAGGTAGGTAAGCTCTGTTTCCAGATGACGTATTTTTTCCTGATACAGCGCTTTCTCTTCAGAACCGGGATGTTCGTTGGCGCATTGATAGATCAGATCATTCAGCCTTTTCCTTGTATGCAGAAGTTCATTCTCAAAATTCAGAAGATCTATTTCCTTTTGATTCATAGTGATATCCTCCCAGAGACCCGAAAATCCTGCTCTTTGCGGACATTATATCATATTATTTTTAGGTTTTTAATGATTTATTGTTATTTATTAATATTGACTACAAAAGACGCTTAATGTATGCTTAAACTATGTGGTTACTGCCTGAAATGGCAGTTTTACAATTATCTGGTATTCTTAAGCTTGAAATGGGGAATAATAAAGCGACTGGTGATGAAAATGACGACAGAAGACAAGAGCGAGCTGGTCATTGATGACGGCAGAATAGAATTCATTGAAGAATTTCAGACTCCGGAGCAGCTCTACGAGGAGCTGATTCTTCGTGTGCGCAAATATCACCCTTCTACGGATATCAGTCTGATCGAGAACGCCTACCAGGTCGCTTCACAGGCCCATAAGGGGCAGGTGCGTAAATCCGGGGAGCCATATATCATCCATCCGCTTTGTGTTTCGATCGTTCTGGCGGATCTGGAGCTTGATAAAGAGACCATCGTTGCGGGACTATTACATGACGTGGTGGAAGATACCATCATGACGGACGAGGAGATCAGCGAGCAGTTCGGGAAGGACGTGGCTCTTCTGGTGGATGGCGTCACCAAGCTGGATAAGCTGAATTTTCACGGAGAACATGGAAATTACGACAAGGATACGGAGAAGCTGGAACGGCAGGCGGAAAATCTGCGCAAGATGTTTCTGGCTATGGCGAAGGATATCCGTGTCATTCTGATCAAGTTGGCTGATCGCCTTCACAATATGCGGACCTTGCAGCATATGCGGCCTGAGAAGCAGCAGGAGATCGCCAGAGAGACTCTGGATATTTATTCTCCTATCGCCCAGAGGCTGGGCATATCAAAAATAAAAGTAGAATTAGATGATCTTTCTTTAAAATATCTGGAACCCGAAGCGTATTATGATCTGGTGGATAAGATCGCGATCCGAAAGAACGTGCGGGAGCGTTATATTCAAAATATCGTAGATGAAGTGAGTGTGCACATCAAAAACGCGGGCATCAAAGCAGAGATAGATGGCCGTATCAAACATTTTTTCAGCATTTATAAGAAAATGAAAAATCAGAATAAGTCCATCGACCAGATCTATGATCTGTTTGCGGTGCGTATCATAGTGGATTCTGTGAAAGACTGTTATGCCGCTCTGGGTGTGATCCATGAGATGTATAAGCCCATTCCCGGCCGTTTCAAGGATTATATTGCCATGCCCAAGTCAAATATGTACCAGTCTCTGCACACCACGCTGATCGGCACAAGCGGGCAGCCCTTTGAGATCCAGATCCGTACTTACGAGATGCACAAGGCGGCAGAGTACGGTATTGCAGCCCATTGGAAATACAAGGAAGTCTCCGACGGCAAGAAGGTGGAGACGCAGGAGGAGGAAAAGCTGGTATGGCTGCGGCAGATCCTGGAGTGGCAGCAGGACTTGGCGGATAACAAGGAATTCCTGAATCTTTTGAAGGACGATCTGAATCTCTTTGCGGACAATGTGTACTGTTTTACTCCCACGGGAGATGTGAAGAGTCTGCCGGCGGGCTCTACGCCCATTGATTTCGCCTACAGCGTGCACAGTGCGGTGGGCAATAAGATGATCGGCGCCAGGGTGAACGGCAAGCTTGTGACCATCGACTACGAGATCCAAAACGGAGACCGGGTGGAGATCATGACCTCCCAGAATTCCAAGGGTCCCAGCCGCGACTGGCTGAATGTGGTCAAGAGCACGCAGGCGAAAAATAAGATCAATCAGTGGTTTAAGAACGAACTGAAAGAGGATAATATCGTAAAGGGACGGGAGTTGATCCAGGCCTATTGCAAGGCAAAGTCGATCAACGCCGTCGATGTCTTGACGCAGCAGTATGAAGAGGCTGTCATAAAGAAATACGGTTTTCAGAATTGGGAATCTGTGCTTGCGGCTGTGGGACATGGCGCTCTCAAAGAGGGGCAGATCGTCAACCGTATGCAGGAGCTCTATGAGAAGGACCATAAACAGGAAATGACCGACGCCGAGGTGATGGCGGAGATCGAGGAGAGCGTCCGCGTCAACCGGACCAAACCCGGAAAGAGCAGCAGCGCCATTGTGGTGAAGGGAATCCACGATGTGGCGGTCCGCTTTTCCAAATGCTGCAGTCCGGTGCCGGGAGATGAGATCGTGGGATTTGTCACCAGAGGAAGAGGAATCTCCATTCATCGAACGGACTGTGTCAATCTGATGAATCTGCCGGAGATAGACAGAAACCGGCTGATCGATGCGGAGTGGCAGCAGGCAGCGGGAGCGGAGGCTGACGAGAAATATCTGGTGGAGATCAACATTTATGCCAATAACCGAAACGGTCTGCTGGCTGATGTCTCCAGAGCGCTGACGGAGAAAGAGATTGATATTCTTGCCCTGACTACACGGGTGAGCAAACAGGAAACGGCAACTTTTATGGTCAGCTTCGAGATACGCAGCAGAGAAGAACTGCAGCGGATTATGGATAAGTTGAGAACCATTGAGAGCATTATAGATATCGAGAGAACGACGGGGTGATCATTATGGCAGCGTTAAAGATCGGAAGGCTGATGCTTGGCATCTGCCAGACAAACTGTTATTTCGTGTACAGAGAGGGATCAAAAGAGGTGATCTTTTTTGACCCGGCAGACAAAGGTGATTACATTTATGAGACTTTGCAGGAAAAGGGATTTCAGGTGAAAGGAATCCTTTTGACCCATGCTCATTTTGACCACATCTGGGGGAGTAACAGACTGCGGGAGCTGTCGGGCGCACCGCTCTATGCCTATGAGGCGGAAAAGGCGCTCTGCGAGGATGCAGTCACCAATGTGTCGGACCAGGTGGGACGCCCATACACCGTGATCCCGGACCGTTATCTGCAGGACGGGGAGGAGATCACCATAGCGGGAATGACCTGTAAGCTGATCGCCACGCCCGGTCACACGGTGGGCAGCTGCTGTTATTATTTTGAGGAGGCGGGGATTCTAATCGCAGGGGATACGATCTTTCAGGAATCGGTGGGACGTACGGACCTGGCGACAGGCAGTATGAGTGCGTTGGTCAGATCCATCAAAGATAAGCTGTTTGTGCTTCCGGACGAGACTAAAGTATATCCGGGACACGGGGAATCCACTACCATCGGACACGAGAAAGAGTACAATCCCTTTGTGCAGTAGGGGATTCAGAGAAAAGATAGGACTATGAGGATGGGCGATTGCAGAGAATGCGGATCGCCTATCTTTGCGAATTAGCATCAGGGAAACTTAAAAGGGCGGGAGAGAATGGCTGAGAAAAGATTACAGGTGTTTAATAGAGATGCGATCAAATATATCGCCATGCTTACCATGTTTCTCAATCATGTTGCCCATATCTTTCTGGAAAGAGGAACACCGCTCTATGAGATTTTTGTGGATATCGGTTTCTTTACGGCGCCGGTGATGTGTTTTTTTCTGGTGGAGGGGTACACTTACACCCGTTCTAAGAAGGAATATGGTCTGCGGCTTGTATTGTTTGCGATGCTTTCCCAGATTCCCTTTCAGCTGGCCTTTGGATATTCGACTTTGAATATGATCTACACTCTGCTCTGCTGTTTTCTGATCCTGGTGGTTATGGAAAGGGTAGGCAATCCGCTTTTGTGCAGGATATTGTCGATGCTGCTTATTCTAGCCACGGTAAACGGGGACTGGCCGCTGGTTGCGCCGATCTTGACGATCTTGCTGGCGAATGACTGGGGAGACCGAAGAAGGATGGCAAGAGACTTTTGCCTGACGTATCTGCTGTTTGCCCTGCTCAATGTACAGTCCTATATGAATGGGGAACCGGGGGATTGGACTTTGTATGCGGTCATTCACGCACTGCTTTCGGGAATGGGAATCCTGGCAGCAGCAGTGGCGACGCTGGTATTGTATAACGGTGAGCGGGCAAAGCACGGCAGAACTTTTTCCAAATGGTTTTTCTATGTGTTTTATCCTGGCCATCTGCTTCTCTTGTACTTGATCAAAATTAGTTTACATAATATATAGAAACAGCAGAAGGCGCGCTTTCGGATATGGTATGGAGAAAGGAGTAAAAGGGCGGGATGGAGACAGCACAAAATGCCGACAGACAACAGAAGATTCTGGATCTGGCGAATAAGATCCTGCGCCTTTCCCATGACGGACTTTTGGTCAACATGAGGTTTCTGGATGTGGCGCTCTCCAAACTGCCGGTGGAGTGCAAGATGGGAATGGGGGCGCATCTTTTTGACGGGGCGCGTCTTTTTTGTGATCCTGTCCTTTTGATCAGGCAGTATGAAAGAGAGCCCGCTGCCGCGGCGAGACTTTATCTGCACACTCTTTTACACACCGTGTTTTATCATGGCTTTCAGAGCGATAAGCAGTATGCCGCCTACTGGGATCTGGCTACGGATATCGCAGTGGAGGCGACAATTCTGGAGCTGGATCTGCATCTGACCAGAGTATCTGACGACGAGGAGCTGCAAAGCCGCCTGGCGCTTTTAAAAAAGCAGGCGGGCGGATTGAGTGCTGAAAAACTCTATCGGCATTTCCGGATCGAGGAGCCCTCCGAAAAAGCGACGGAACAGTGGCGCAGGCTTTGCAGACGGGATGAGCATGTCTACTGGGACAGGAAGGAAGAACTGGAACTTTCCCAGGCGGAGTGGCGCAAGATCAGTGAGCGGATCCGGGCGGATCTGAAAAGTTTTAGCAAGGATAAAAACAACACCGAGAGCATGGCGGAGAATCTGCAGGAGGCGGTCAGAGAGAGATACGATTACTCGGCGTTTTTAAGACGGTTTATGGCGCTTGGGGAGTCCATGCAGGTGAATGACGAGGAGTTTGACCATATTTTTTATACCTATGGACTGCAGACCTACGGGAATATGCCGCTGGTGGAGCCTTTGGAGTACCGCGAAAACCATAAGATCCGGGATTTTGTCATTGCCATAGACACTTCGGCATCCTGCAGAGGTGCCACAGTGCAGGCATTCTTGCGAAAGACCTACAATATCATGCAGGAGAGCGAAAATTTTTTCTCCAAGATCAATGTCCATATCATCCAGTGTGACAGTGAAGTGCAGCAGGATGTGAAGATTACAGAACGGGCGGAGTTTGACGCCTTTTTAAAAAACGGGAAGCTTACGGGCTTTGGTTCCACCGATTTCAGGCCGGTGTTCGAGTATGTGGATACGCTGCGGGAGGCGGGAGAATTTGAGGATCTGAAAGGCGTGCTCTATTTCACGGACGGCTATGGGATCTATCCGGAGAGAATGCCGGAATACGAGGTGGCTTTTATCTTTTTGCAGGAGGATGACAACAGGCCCAAGACGCCGCCATGGGCGATACGGCTGGTGCTTAGCGAGGAGGAGATCGAGGCATGAATATCAAGGAAGCAAAAGAATATATCAAGGATTCCGTCAGGCTTTATCTGAAAAAGGATGAGGAAGGGGAATACCGGATCCCGCTGGTCAGACAGCGCCCTGTTTTTCTGCTCGGTGCTCCGGGAATCGGTAAGACCGCCATCATGGAGCAGATCGCGCAGGAGTTGGGGATCGCTCTGGTATCCTATTCGATGACCCACCACACCAGGCAGTCGGCTTTGGGACTTCCCTTTATTGTGCACAAGGAGTACGGGGGAGTGTCTTATGATGTGTCAGAGTATACCATGAGTGAGATCATCGCTTCGGTCTATGAGGTGATGGAGACAAGCGGTATTCAGGAGGGGATTTTGTTTTTGGATGAGATCAACTGTGTCTCCGAGACGCTGGCGCCTTCCATGCTTCAGTTTTTACAGTATAAGGTGTTCGGCAGGCATCAGGTGCCGGAGGGATGGATCATCGTCACGGCGGGTAACCCGCCGGAGTACAATAAATCTGTGCGGGAGTTTGATGTGGTGACGCTGGACCGCATGAAGATTCTGGAGGTGGAGGCCGATTATGAAAGCTGGCGGGAATATGCCAGAGAGCAGAGCCTTCACACGGCGGTGCTGAATTACTTGGATATGAAAAAAGAAGATTTTTATCTGGTGGAGAACACGGTGCGGGGTAAGAGCTATGTCACCGCCAGAGGCTGGGAGGATCTGTCCCAGATGCTTTCCCTCTATGAGGAAGAGGGATTGTCCGTGGAGGAGTCTCTGGTGGGACAGTACCTGAAAAATGACCGGGTGGCGAGAGAGTTTACGGCATACTACGATCTGTACAGGAAGTACCAGAACGATTACCGGGTGGAGGATATTTTTGCCGGCAAAGTCAGCGAGCAGGTGAAGGACAGAGCCAGAAAGGCTGGCTTTGACGAAAGACTGTCGCTGATGGGGATGCTGCTTGATAAACTGCGGCAGGAGCTTAAGGAGAATGGACAGACCGCCCGGCGGTTAAAAGATTTGCTAAATCCTTTACGGGCCTTAAAAGAGCGGTCCGAATCGGGAAGTACCATAGAAGAAATAACGGATGTTATGAAAAAACAGGCGGATGGAAGGGAACAGGCAATGGTCTCTTTGGCCAGTGCGGGCGCTTTATCCGCGCAGGAGAAACAGACGGGCAGAGCGGTGGTCAGATTTTTGCGGGATTGCGTGCGGGAGATCCTGGCAGCGGGCGTGCAGGACGGTCCGGCGGCGTTTGCACTGATCAAGGAGCGCTACGACGGGCTGGTGGAGACCTATAAGAAGGAGACAGGCAGGGAACAGGAGCGGCTGCATCATCTGTTTGCCTTTGTGGAGGATACCTTCGGGGAGGGCAATGAGATGCTGATCTTGGTGACGGAGTGCACAGTACAGACGGATTGCGCCGCCTTTATCAATGCTTACGGCTGCGAGGATTATGCCCGCCACAATGAGGAGCTGATGCTGACGGAGCGGGGCGACGTGCTTCTGGAGGAAATTAAGGAGCTTGCCCTGTGATTGACATTGGTTTTGGGACAGGGACATCGTGCCTAAAAAATAACATTTGTGATGGAATGACTTGGAAACGGAGACTGTTATGGAAATAAGAGAGCAGGATACAGCGCAGGGCAGCATACGGTATGATATCTTGGAAGGCACCGCAGTGGCGGCTGCCTACAGTGGCCGGGATGCAGAGCTTGTGATCCCGGAGCAGGTAGAGGGCTTTCCGGTGGTCTGGATCGGTAAAAAAGCTTTCTTAAGCAATAAGACGCTGCGAAAGATCGTGCTGCCGGAAACTCTTGCGGGAATTGGAGACTGGGCCTTTGCTTACTGCGGGAGACTGGAGAAGGTGACGCTGCCTTACAGGAGACTTGAGATCGGACAGGGGGTGTTCCGGGATTGTTCGGCTCTCTCACAGATCGCAGACAGGGAGGGTGTACAGGAGGACGTTTCTTATCTGCTGGCGGCGACCGTGGGGCTTTTAGATGCCGTCTATCTGTTTGATCTGGAGAATGCGGGAAGCGAAAACTGGCTGGCGGGTTTTGACGCCAGAGTGAAAACCCGGATGGCGCTGGCGGACAATGACGGCTTTTCGAAAATGCTCTTATGCGGGGAGGAGGACTGCGGCAGCAGGGACACTGACATCGGCTATTACATGGAGCAGAAGAGACGGGAGAAGGTAAGGCTGGCAATGCTGCGGCTTTTTCACGATCACGGGCTGAAGGAGGACTTTCGAGAGGAACTTGCGGCCTATCTGCTATCTCATGTGAAGGGGTGTGAGAGTGAGGAGACCTGGCGTGTAATCCTGGAGGAACACGGGGATGAGCGGCAGTTTTATGAGCTGTTGACACAGCTGGGAGGCGTCACGGAAGAGAATTTTCAGGGCATGATGGAGGATATGGGAGAGCGGCACGCGGAGATGAAGGCGTATCTTATGCGTTATCATGACGGTCAGCGTAAAACGGAGGACGCTTTCGCGGATTTTGCCCTGTAGCAGAGAAAAATATATCGGTTGTGCGATATTTGGACTTGCACAATAGGTGGTTCTGTGGTATCATGAACTTTGTTTGAAATGAGGAAGTTTCGTGTAGTATTCGGAATGGAGGATAAAAATGGGCGTGTTGAGAATCATACTTACTGTGATTTATATATTGATCTGTGTGGCTTTGGTCATACTGGTATTGATGCAGGAAGGAAAGACAGCCGGACTCGGCGCGATCAGCGGCGCGGCGGAAAGCTACTGGGGCAAGAACAAAGGCCGTTCCATGGAAGGGAAGCTCGTCAAGATCACGACGGGACTTGCCGTTGGATTTATGGTGCTGGCGGTTGTTTTAAATCTGGCCCTGTTCTAAGATAAGGAGATGAGAAGCACTCTTGCATAGGTAAGGGTGCTTTTTTAACATTTATGGGTGAGACACAGTTTGAAAAACGGAAAAACTTAATAGGTGAGTCTATTGAGGATGCGAATCAGCCGGTGGGCACTTTTATCGGACATGCAAAAGGCTTCGGGTTTGTGGAGATCGAGGGGTACGAGACAGACCTCTATATCCCGGAGGATAAGACCGGCGGCGCCTTTCATCAGGACAGAGTGCAGGTTGCACTCTTGCCCGGAGCTCACGGCAGACGGCAGGAGGCGGCGGTGATCCGCATTTTGGAGCGGGGCATGAAACAGCTTGTGGGCGTCTATGAAGAATCTGCAAATTTTGGCTTTGTGATTCCNGATAACCCCAAGGTNGGCAAGGANATCTTTATCNCGAAGGANTGTTCTAAGGGAGCTGTCGATGGGCATAAAGTGGTGGTGGANCTGANCACTTACGGAGATGNNACCCATAAGCCNGAGGGNCGGGTGGTTGAGATTCTTGGNCACAGAAATGATCCCGGNGTAGATATNCTNTCNATNGTGCGCGGNTACGACTTGCCTACGGAGTTTGGTGAGAAGGTATTGAACCAGGCAAATCGGGTTCCGGATCATGTGCAGGATGCCGANCGGGCGGGNAGGCTGGATCTGCGGNANCTGCANATGGTGACGATAGACGGGGAGGANGCCAANGATCTCGATGATGCGGTGAGCCTCTATCTGGACGAAACGGGGAAATATCATCTGGGGGTNCACATCGCGGATGTGACCAATTATGTGCAGGAAAACTCAGCCCTTGACTGGGAGGCGNTGGAGCGGGGCACCAGCGTATATCTGGTGGATCGNGTGATNCCTATGCTGCCCCATAGACTTTCTAACGGTATCTGNTCCCTNAANCAAGGGGTGGATAGGCTGGCNCTGAGTTGTTTGATGACCATAGACGAAAAAGGGGAGGTGTGCGACTATCAGATTGCGGAGACCGTGATCTGCGTGGANGGCAGACTTACCTACACGGCNGTGAACAAGGTGCTGGANGANGGTGATGAGGCAGAGAGAGAAAGNCTTTCGGCATTTGTGNCCATGCTGGANCAGATGGGAGNGTTGTCAGCNCTTTTGCGCAGGAGANGGCATAAAAGAGGGGCTATTGACTTTGATTTTGCGGAGAGTAAAATTATTTTAGATGAAANGGGAAGGCCTGTGGANATCGGNGCACGGGAACGAAATNCGGCAACNAAGCTGATTGAGGATTTTATGCTTGCCGCTAACGAGACAGTTGCGCAGCATTTCTTCTGGATGGAGCTGCCCTTTCTCTACCGTACCCATGAGAAGCCGGATCCGGAGAAGATCGCGAAGCTGGCTTCTTTTATCCGNAACTTNGGCTATCGCATGAANGTTTCGGGGGATGAAATNTATCCTATGGAGCTGCAAAAGCTTTTGGAGAAAGTGCGGGATACGGAGGAGGAGACANTGATCGGCAGGCTGACTTTGCGCAGNATGAAGCAGGCAAAGTACACGGTGGAGTGNACGGGGCATTTTGGNNTGGCGTGTCAGCAGTACTGTCATTTTACNTCNCCNATCAGGCGGTATCCGGATTTNCAGATTCACCGTATTATCAAGGAACAGGCNAAGGGAAAGCTTTCNGAGGAGCGTATCAGACACTATGAGGAGAGNCTGCCGGAGGTGGCNAAGCAGACTTCCAGACTGGAACGGCGCGCCGCGGANGCGGAGCGGGAGACGGAGAAGCGCAAGAAGGCAGAGTATATGGANNCGTGTATCGGGGAAATCTACGAGGGTGTNATNTCCGGNATCACNCAGTGGGGCATCTATGTGGANCTGCCAAANACTGTNGAGGGNTTGATTCATGTGTCTATGCTGCCCGGGGATTACTTCTACTACGACGAGAGTGCCTATGAGATGGTGGGCAGNGAGANNGGTATTGTTTATAAATTGGGACANCGGCTTAAGNTTCNGGTAAAATATGCGGATCGTTTCACGGGAACAGTGGACTTTGAGATTCCCATGGAGGAGGAATAATGGCAAAGGAAGGAATGAAACTGGTAGCCAACAATAAAAAGGCATATCATGATTTTTTTATNGANGAGAAATACGAAGCNGGGCTGTCCNTNGCGGGGACGGANGTAAAGTCNCTGCGNCTCGGAAAGTGNAGNATCAAGGAGGCNTTTGTGCGCATTGAAAATGGTGAGGCATTTATCTATGGCATGAATGTGAGCCCCTATGANAAGGGAAATATCTTTAACAAGGATCCNNTGCGNGTGCGCAAGCTTTTATTGCATAAAGAACAGATCCGTAAGCTTGCCGGNGCNGCNGCNCAGCAGGGNAGCACCATCGTNCCCCTGCAGGTNTATTTTAANGACGGCAGGGCGAANATAGAGATCGGNCTTGCCAGAGGTAAGAANCTATACGATAAAAGGCAGGATATTGCNAANAANGATCTGCGCAGAGAGCATGAGAGNGAGTTTAAGATTAAGAACCTCTAGGATTGCATCAGACAGGAAAATATGCTATATTTTCTATGACAGAATATATGGGCCAGTCAAGGTTTCGACAGGGGTCTTGCAGCTGGAGAAGCTATCCGCAGGCTGATGCGTTAAATCGCAAATTAAANACAAACGCTGAAGATAATTTAGCATACGCTGCCTAATGGCAGCTGTCCGCCTTAGTGCACCTACACATTAAGAATCGGGCATCGACTATGTAGGAAACGACGCGGGGGCCGCCTCCAGCCCGCGGGCGTATCAGAGGCTACTGAGTGCATCGGGGTGTCTGCCTCCCGGTGCATGAGGGAATGTGGAGCGATCCGCAATGACAGACTATGATAGTAGAAGGACAGGGAATGGGCTTTTGGACACGGGTTCGACTCCCGTCTGGTCCACTAAAGAACCGTATCCGAGTGTCTCGGATACGGTTTTCACAGAAGAGAAAATAATGTGAGTGGGAGGAAAGTGTCGTGGATGAAAAAACAAAGAGAAATCCGCTGCATTCTGTAAAGACAAAGCTTGTGGGAGCGATGGTGATAGCCATGGCTATTATGATGACATGCTTGTCGGTAGTGCTGATTAGAAATCTGAGAATTCCTATGATGGAGTTAAATCAAAGTTACCTCTATGATCTTGCAGTTGCCTACAGCAGCAGAATAGAAACTGCTATGGAGGTGCAGGGATATAATACGGCGACAACTTACAGTAATCTGATGGAAATTCTTTGTGATGTGGGTTTGGATGGCGTGGATTCCAGCTACGCTTATCTGGTGGCCGAGGACGGTACAATGCTCTACCACCCGACGAAGGAGAAGGCGGGGCAGCCAGTGGAAAATGAGATGGTGAAGAGCGTGGTGGCACAGCTTGCGGCCGGAACGGTGCCTGAGCCCGCCGTTGAGGAGTATACTTATAACGGCTCGGTGAAATATGCGGCTTATTCTATCACGCAGCGGGGACACTGCATTTTGGTGGTGTCAGCGGATAAGGACGATCTGATGAGCACGGTGCGCCGGGTTACGTTCACAGGTACGGTGAGCACGGTTATTATGGTGATTATTGCCGGCATTATCGCTTTCTTTTTTGTGGGCAAAATTGTAAACCCCATTCTTGAAGTGACGAATGTGGTGGGCCGACTGGCAAACATGGATTTTACGGAAATAGAGGGCCAGGACAGGCTTACGGCACGAGCTGACGAGACAGGACAGATGAGCCGGGCGGTGGCGCAACTGCGGGAACAGCTGGTGGAAATAGTAAACGAGTTGCGGGAACAGAGCGAACAGCTTTTTGAGGCGTCGGATGTGTTGAATACCAATGCCTCTGAGACAGCGAATACCGTAGAGCAGGTGGAGAAGGCGGTATCGGAGATCTCCGATGGAGCGGCTTCTCAGGCGGATGAGACACAGAAGGCTACAGAAAATGTGATTCTGATGGGAAGCATGGTGGAGGAGACAACACAGGAGGTAGCGGAGCTGACGGATAATGCGAATGCCATGCGTGCTTCCAGTCAGGAGGCTTTTGATACCCTGCAGAATCTGGCAAAGATCAACGATCAGGCGAGAGAGGCTATCGATGTGATCTATGAGCAGACAAATACCACAAACGAGTCTGCCATGAAGATCAGGGAGGCTACATCGCTCATTACTTCCATTGCGGAGGAGACGAACCTTCTTTCCTTAAATGCCAGCATAGAAGCGGCGCGCGCCGGCGAGCAGGGCAGAGGCTTTGCGGTGGTGGCAGGACAGATTCAGAAGCTGGCGGAGCAGTCCAATGACTCGGCTCGCAGGATAGAGGATATCATAGATATGCTGATTGAGGATTCCCAGAAATCGGTGGCTACGATGGAAGAAGTGAAGAAGATCATGGAAAGCCAGAACGAGAGCGTGGAGCGGACGAACGAGAGCTTTGTGCAGGTCAGGGACGGCATTACGGAATCTTTAAGCGGCGTGAGCAGAATTGCGGATAAAACAAAGAAGCTGGATGAGGCCAGAGTCAATGTGGTGGATGTGGTGCAGAACCTGACGGCCATCGCAGAAGAAAATGCAGCCAGCACGGAGGAAACCTCCGCTTCTGTCACGGAAGTCAGCAGTATCGTGTACAATATTTCTGAGAATGCGAACAAACTCAGAGACGTGGCGGATCGTTTGGAGAAGAACATGAGCATCTTTAAGATTTAACGGATACGCTTTTGGGGAGAGAGTATGGAAAAGCGAGAGGATGATCTGGTGGTAGGCGGCTATCGGTTCGCAACCATAGCCGATGCAGAGACAGCCAGAATGGAACTGAAGAAGGTAGAAAATCTGGAGCGGGGACTCGATCCGCGCAAACCGCAGAATATGCTTCTGGTCTATAACCGGGCGTTGGATAATCGGGTGTTTCTGACCCCGATCGGATTAAGCTGCCTGCAGAAGATGCAGAAGGATATGCTCAAGTGGGGCGTGCCGGCGGATAAGATACGGCCTGTACCGCTCTATGCAACATTCAGCAATAAGACGGAAAACAGCAGATCTATCCGGCAGAGTGTGGCACAGAGGCATCCGGAATATCAGGGCAGATTTGTTGCTTCGGTGTTGATCAATATAGTGTTGGTTCTTCTTGTGGCGGGGATGGTTGCGATCGCCTGGAATAGTGACGTGCCGAATATCATTAATTACAGACAGGCTGTGATAAACGAGTATTCGGAGTGGGAGCAGGAGCTTACGCAGAGAGAGCAGGAATTGCGGGATGCCAAAAGGCAGCTGGAATCCGAGAAATTTCAGTGAAATGTAAAGAAAGGCGTGGGAGCGTATGGAGAGATCTAAAATCCTGGTAGTGGACGACGAGGCCCGTATGCGTAAGCTTGTCAGGGATTTTTTAGTAAAGAACCACTATGAGGTCCTGGAGGCGGCAGATGGGGCAGAGGCACTGGACCTTTTTTTTGAGCAGAATGATATCGACTTGGTTATCCTGGATGTGATGATGCCCAAAATGGATGGCTGGCAGGTGTGCAGGGAGATTCGTGCTTACTCCAAGACTCCTATCATCATGCTGACTGCCAAGGCCGACGAGCGGGACGAGCTTTTGGGATTCGAGCTGGGTGTAGATGAATATATTTCCAAGCCCTTTAGTCCGAAGATTCTGGTGGCAAGGGTGGAAGCTATCTTTCGCAGAACTGGACAGACAGCGGCAGAGACGGTGGTGGAAGCCGGCGGGATCCGGCTTGACAAGCAGGCACACAGTGTAACTGTGGCAGGAGAACCGATAGATCTGAGCTATAAGGAATTTGAGCTGCTTGCGTATTTTATGGAAAATAAGGGAATTGCACTGTCACGGGAAAAAATTCTGAACAGTGTCTGGAACTATGATTATTTCGGAGATGCCCGAACCATCGATACGCATGTGAAGAAGCTGCGCAGCAAGATGGGAGAGAAGGGTGAATTGATAAAAACGATATGGGGAATGGGTTATAAATTTGAAGAAGATAGTTAAAGGGAATTAGCTTAAAACCTAGTATTTATGGGCATTTCAGAGTTTAAAGTATAGCATTGAGAAGTTGGTTGTTACCAAATTGTTACCAGATTTAAAGGATTTATTGGTCTAAATGGACTAAATGGACGCTTTAAATTAAAAATTGTTACCAGTTTAAATTAAGAGAGACTGCTTTTGGAGCGATTGTTACCAAAGGTGGTCTTTTTTTATTTAAAAAAATTCAACATTCTTTCAACACTACTTCAACACATGTTTAACACGGTTTCAACATAAGACTAAAAATGCGGAAAGCCGCATAAATACTGGGTTTGCAGAAAATTTTAAAAATCTCAACACAATTTTTCAAATTTAAACACTAGGTAAGGATTTAAAAAATTTTTGAGGAAGAAGGGGGCGTGATAAGGGAGATAGGCTATAAAAACTACATTTTGATATTTCCAATAAATTTTAATAATTTATGGGAGGTATGGAAAATGAATGTAAGCCTTAGAGAAAAAGAGTTTATTAATGTGAAAGAGTTAGCAGACATACTTGGTGTAAGTAGGTCTCATGCATATGAACTCTTAAACAGTGATGATTGTCCATTTAATGCAGTAAAGATAGGAAAGAAGCGTATTGTAATTCCGACAAACAGCTTTTATAGGTGGTACGATAGCTTAGCAAATGCGAATGAACAATAGGAGGATATGAATATGGCAATTAAAGAGATAGGAGTATCTGGGAAAAGAGATACATCTATAGTATTAGAAAATGCAAGCATAAAGATTATTAATACATATCAGTGTGTAGAAACAGGTAATCAAGGCATATTTAAAGTAGTTGATAACAGGGGAGGATATATAGTAAGGCTTGATTATGGCAGGATATTAAAACTAGATAAAGGAACAAATACGTTTAAGTTGAAGCAGGACAAGACAATTAGACATGTAGATACAGAGCGTGAAGCAAAACAATTAAGAAGAGAAGCAGAGGAAATAAGAATTAAACGTAAAAAAGGAGAGTTATTAGATAGCAGTAACAGTAAGATTATAAAAATAACAATGGAGAAAGTTATTAGTGACTTTAAGAAAAGCACCAGATACAACGAACTTGGAGATAGTTACAAAGACCATTATGATAATTACCTAAGACATATATTGAGTTATTTTAAGGACTTTGAACCATCTAAGGTTACAACAATAGATATTGAAAACTATTTTAATTATCAAAGAACAAGGGGTAATTTATCAACTGCTAAGAAAAAAGACGGAACAGTCAATAAAAAGATGGTAAGCAAGTATAATGAGAAAGGTATAAGTGTGAATACACTTAGAAAACATAAAACAGCATTAAAGACACTCTGGGAGTATATGATAGACAGTAAGTGTTATGGAGTAACAATAAATGTTGTTAATACAGCAAGGATGCCAAGAGAGACAGTGCTTATAGATGGTAAAGAAGTCAAAGTAGCAGTTGTGAAATACAAGCCAAGGTCATTAACATTAGAAGAATTGAATTATACATTGAATGATGCAATTCAAAATGAGTATGACAGAAGTATAGCAGCAATGATAGCTTTAGGAAGTATAGGAGGCTTAAGGTGTAGTGAGGTAGTAGGACTTAAGATCGGGAAGTTTAAACATAATGAACTTATGGAAATAAGTGACGGATCATTTGATTACAGTGGATATGACAGGCAATATTATGAAGAACATGAGGAATTAATGCTTATTGATGAAGCGGTAATGAGAATACAAGGAAAGAATGTGCTGAAACTTCCGAAATGTGAAAGGATTAGAATAGCAGCCATTCCAAATAGTTTACATAACATAATAGACTATGCCATGGAGCAAAGGGAAGAAATATTGAACTTAGTCAATAGAGAGATATCCAGTAGTGAACAATTATATTTACCTCTTATCAATATAATAAAACAGAGGGAGTTGAACAGTGCAAAGTTAGGAAGAAAATGGAGTGAGTACCAGGAGCGTAGAAATAAGAGAATGGAAAAAGCTGGTTTAAAGCCAATACCAATAATAAGATTCCATGACTTAAGACATACACATTCCAACCTGTTAAGGATAGAAGTGCCATCATGGGAGAGAAGTTTTAACATGGGACATACAGTTCCAGATGCTATGAATACTACAACAGATAAAGATTATTTGAATGACAGACAGCCATATAGACAGCACATAATAAATTACTTTGACAACAATATAAAGATTGATTGGAGCAAAGCACAAAGAAAACATGTGAATGATAAGGATTGTTTATTACATGTGAATAATAGTGGACATTTAGTAATTAAGGATGAACACAAGGAAAGAGTAAAACAACTAAGAAAAAGATTAGTATTATCAGAGAATGAAATGGTTGAAATGATGTATTCAGACAATCCGGTATTTGAACAACAGGCATAAATAATATAAAAGCATAATAAAGACCTAAAAATAGTAGAGGTATAGCAATATTAAAGGCACCTCTACTATTTTTTTGTGCTTTGAAGCGCTAGAAGCCTCAAATAGACAATTAGGGGACAGATAGTGGGATTGCAGCTGAAATGGATTTGGCGGGCTGTATGAGGCAAATACGAGCCAATAAGGGGTATAAACAGGGGTATGAACCCAAAGACAAGTAGTAAAAGGATAAAGGATTTATATACATAGTTTTTATAAACCGGGAACATATAATAATCTCTCCGACAAAGATTTTCATAGTGAGTTACATCAATAATATGTTGGAAATCCTATAATACGACATGTAATTTAAAGGATATTAAATTATTTAGAAAAAAAATGATGAAAAATAAAAGGAGAGTAGACACTATGAAAAAACTTGTTTTCAATGATGGAAGAGTAGACATTAAAGAGAATAGGGGTAGTCATGGAGAAGGTTCAGTAATCAATATAAGAGAAGATGTATTGGAGCAAGCATGTAGATTAGGTTTGTTATCTAAAACCAAAGAAACAGAGAAAAATGTTTATTACAGTGATAATTTTAATAATATAACATTGATATCCTGTAAAAAGACAGGTCTTTATATGCAAGTATGTATAGTAGACTCCTATATAGGAGAAACCCCAATTACTAAAGTACTGGAAAATAAAGCGATATGCTTACATGAAAAGTCAAGGACAAGGAAAGATTTTAGGGTATCTGTAAAAAGTAATAATAAAAGTGGGTATAATCCTATTAATTTATCAAAACTACTTAAGTATTATGAAAGTGGTAAGATTGAAAGTCTTGAAGAAATAATAGATATCCGAAGCGGTGAATTACATCACAGAGGGATATTAGCAGATAACAGGTTAACAAGTACAATACTGTTTGATAATGCAGAGGATCACCAGAATTATCACCAGAAGCATGGTAAGCAAAGACATTACATAGAGTGTAATATAGAAAATACAGATAATTTAGTAGTCTTCTTAGATTTTTTAAATAGTCCTCAATATAATAACTGTATAGAATCATTTGTAACAAGATAAAAAGAATAAAGAGCATAGACATAGCAAAAGCCTCACATAGTTTATGTGGGGTTTTTTAATATACATACATAATTACAACAAAAAGTTTTCAATAAATAAATAAAAGTGGAGATTTTATTTAGGATTTGCGGTATAATCCCCTAAATTAAGGAAGGAAAGGGGAAAGGGAAAGAAAAATATAAAAAGGCATAGAAAAGGAGAGAGTAAAGAGATGATTAGCTTTGATGAATTTTCAAGATCAGTAAAAGAACAGCTTGAAATAATGAATCCAGAAGCAGAAGTTGTGATTAGAAAGGTAAATAAGAACAACGTACAAAAAAGTGCTATATCAATAATTGATAAGGGCGATAACAGTGTAGTATCAGTAGATGGAACTGAGGTTGTGGCAACACCGGCGTTTTATCTGGAGGAGTTATATAGTGATGACATGTCATCAGAAGATATTACATTGGCGGCTATATGTATACACAACAATAATAAAGAAAGTAAAATTTCAACGGCAGAGTTGGAATTAGTTAAACTCATTAAGGAGTTTGATAGAGCAAAGGAATTACTTGTTTTTCAGTTGATAAATACAGAGAAAAACAAAGAGTTACTTAAAAAGATACCTCATAGACCATTTCTTGATATGAGTATAGTCTATAGAATGGTTGTTTCTATTGAAGATAATCAAATAGCAAGCATATTGATTACCAATGATGTACTGAAGGAATGGGGAGTAACAGAAGCGGATCTTTGGAAGACAGCAGAAGAAAACACGCCGAAACTACATCCGGCAGTATGTACCGGTATGAATCAGTTATTAGAAATGCTGCTAGACGAGGGAGAATTTAAGAAAGTAGTAAAAATAGTGGGAGACACTGCTATAGAAGATGATTCTATGATAGTTGTGTCAAATATATATCATAATATGGGAGCAGCAGTCATTTTGTATAAGGATATATTGGAGAGCATATATAAAATGACAAAACATGACCTGTACATCATAATGAACAGTGTAAATGAGTTTATTGTATTTTCAAACGGAGATAAAAAGAAAGTTGACATAGAAGATTTAAGAACTATGACAAAAATAATTAATTCTACAATGTTATCTGAGGAAGAGGTACTGTCAGATGAAGTATATCATTATGATGGAGAGACAAAGGAACTTACAGTAGTGAAGTAAAACAAAGGGTTGATTATTTAAGCAGTATTTAGATAATCAGCCCTTAAAATAAACAATAAAATGGTCATAACTTAAAACTTTTGGCTATGAATTGAGAATGTTGAGTTTATGGGATTTGTTCATAGTCAAAATAAATGGTCATAAATAGGGGGTTCAAAAATATATGATATATGGATATGATAGAGTTTCAACAATAAAACAATCAAAAGATGGAAATTCATTAGAAGCCCAGAGAGAACTATTAGAAAAGAATGGAGCAGAGGTTATTTTTGAAGAAAAATTCACGGGAACAAAAACGGATAGGCCCGAAATGAACAAGTTGTTAAGTGTATTAAAACCCGGAGATACGCTTATGGTCACTAAATTAGATAGAATAGCAAGGTCAATAACAAAGGGATCTGAGTTGATAGAAAGTTTAATAGAAAGAGATATAAAGGTACATATATTGAATTTAGGTGTAATGGATAATACACCGGCTTCTAAATTGATACGGAATATATTTCTTTCATTTGCAGAGTTTGAGCGAGATATGATAGTTGAAAGGACACAGGAAGGGAAAGAGATCGCAAGGCTTAAAGAGGGGTTTAGAGAGGGAAGACCTAAGAAATATAAGAAATCACAGATAGAACATGCAATGCTGCTATTAAATAGTTATTCATATTCACAGGTAAGTGAAATGACTGGTATATCAGTAAGTACATTGACCAGAGAAAAGAGAAAATACAAACAATAAGGGGAAAGGACAATGGAAGAAGAAAATGAGGTACTTGAAGATTTTGAACCGGATAAAATAAAGATTGTGGATGAAAAAGTAATAAAAAGTGCTTATGCGGGTGGGTACATATATTTTTTAGATAATATGGAGAAAAACATGGAAAAGATAAAAGAGAGATACAAGAGTATGCGTTTAAGAGTATATTATTACAATAGTAATGATATAAAAGAACAACAATTTGCTATGCAAGACAAATATATAGTTGAGTTTAAACTTACTGAAAAATCAGTGTACAATGAAAAAGAGGGAACATATAAAGTGGTACATATTTATAAAATGGCAGATACAATAAAGTTAAAATTAAATGTATTTGGAATTGAAACATTACAATCAGATATCTTAGGTATACTTAAGGATAGATGTTTAAAAATAATATAATACATTAAATAGAAAAATGAAGTATAAAATAGCATCACATTCAAAATATGACTGTGATGTTATTTTTTATTACAAGGGAAATAAGATATAAACTTAATATTTTAAATAAACATTATAAGAAAGGTATAAATAACCTATTTTTGAAAATTTATTGAAAGAAGTATAGCTTATTTACATTAGAAAAAGGGGTATACATTGATAAAAATTATAGATATACATGGAGATAATTTTTAAATACATTCAATAGGCATGGAGTGTTCTCCGTCTTTTTATATAAATGTAAAAACTAAATGATTAATTTTTAATGAAAAGAAATAATATAAAAAGACATCAAATAGAAACAAAAAGAGCATAATAAAGTAATAGGACATATAAAACCATATTCAACGCAAATATAAACACAAAGAGGATATATGTATGTAAATTGGATTTTGTTGAAGAAAGGCAGGTAAAGCATGGATATGGCAGGAGATACACAGTTATTAATAAAAAAGCAAACTAATGGATTAGAGAAAGATATGTTATTATCATATAAATTGTTATGTGAAAAACATAGTTTAGACGATAGGACAAGCGTTTATGATACTAATAACAAAGTATCTCATTTGATGGCTGAAAGAATGAAACAGATTTGCTCAAATACAAGTATTAATAATTGTGCATATAAATTAGAAACATATGACAAACCAACATATATGCATAGTGTAAGAGTAGCAGTCTTATGTATGATTATTGGAAAACTTATGAATTTTGATAAAAATAATATAATAGAGTTAGGAATAGCAGGACTATTACATGATATTGGTAAATTACTTATTCCAATCAACATAATAACTAAGCCGGGAAAGCTGGATGAAATAGAGAAGATTCTTATAAATAGTCATTCTGCATCCAGTGCTTATTATTTACGAGAAAATTATACATCTATAAGTAAGAATGTTATTGTAGGAGTAGTAGAGCACCATGAGCGATTAGATGGAACCGGATATCCAAGACACTTAAAAGGTAATGAAATAAGCCTAATAGGAAGAATTATTGCGGTAGCTGATATATTTGAAGCATATAGCAGTAATAGAAGTTATCATAAGGCAAGAACAATAACAGAGACAATAGAGTTTATGCAGAAGCTGAATGGTCTGGATCAGAGAATATTAAATTTGTTTATTTGTCATATAGATAAAAACAATAATGTAATAGCTTTATACTAGAATGAATATATAATAAATAAAAATAATTACCATAAAAAGTACATGTGAGTAATATAGGAGTGTATTTAATTTTTATAGTTTTTTTATTTATAATACATGATGAGGTATGTGGTGCTTTATTCATGTAAAGGTTTTTCATTTGTCTCCTTTCTTTTTATAAAAGAAGAAGGTAGCTTGGGGGTGGCTACCTTCTTCTTTTTTTATGAGTAAATAACAGTTATTAAAAGAAATGGCATATAGAAAAAATAATAAACAGGTTATTAAGAGGAATAACAGTAATAAAAAAAGTAATGTCCTAAAGAACGACATTTAAGTAATATAAGTATAATTATTTATGAGAAAAAGGAGAAAAGAAACATGAAAATTAAATGCATAAATAAGGAAAGAGATACCAAAGGAAATATTAAATATTATAATTTGTTGAGAGAAGATGGCATTAAGTTTCAAGCTACAGCTAAAGAGATTAAAATTGAAATGCAGAAAAATAATTATGAGTTTACTAATTTAAAGATTGATAAGTTAGGAAGACTTATAGATAAAAGGACAGACAATATAGAACGTCCAAGCATAAGTAATATGATATCAATACAGACAGATATTGAGAATAGCATAAAAAAATTGATACAACATTTATTAAATACTGGAGGGTTTAAATTCACATATAATGGACAAATAGTAAGTGTAAATTTAGAGGATATAAAGAGGACAGAGGCATTATTAGAGAAGTTAAAAACAAAAATAGAAAAGGCACAATTAAATATTAATTTACACAACACAATATATAATATTATTGAACAAGTAAAAGAAGGGAAAGACATATATTTTGGATATATAGGGGAGGATGGACTAGGAGAAATCAATTTATTCATTTCATATAATGAAAGCGCATTAATTGATTTTTTAAAAACCGAGTATGAAGACATATTATGTTGTATGGATGACTTAGATAATATGAAAGTAAGTGCATTACGAAGTCTGGTACATACAAATATAGAGAACAAGAACTTCAATTCAGTAGAGGTTTATTATGAAGATGCTTATTTAGATCAGTTAAATAGAGCATTGGATCAGATAGAGAAAGAAGTAACTAATCATGGGGATATCTAAGGCTGCTTAGATATCCCTCACACATTTAAAGGAGAGAGAAAAATGAAAGTAAAATGCATAGGTAAAGAAAGAGACAGCAGAGGAAAAATAAAATTATACAAGTTAGAAGATGAAAATGGTTTAGTATCTAGTGCTACAGCTAATGAGATAAGGGAAAAAATCATCTTTGGAGATGATTATGAATTTACTAATCTACAAATTGATAAAATAGGTAGATTAGTAGATAAGAAAGAGAAGCAGCAAACAAAAGTAAAAGTACAAGAAAATAAAAAGAGATATACTTTATTAGCTGAAGGAATAGCAGATTATACCGGAAGTGATAAGTGTGAAGTATATTATAAAGTGCGGGACAAAGAAACAAATATAGATACATGGGTAAATAGAGATGAACTAAGACCAAATTCATATAGTAAGTTTAATAATTTATCTATAAGAAAAAATGGTCAAATCATAATTAAAGAAGAAGTACCTCGTATAGATATCAGTAGCATATTATATGTATATATGAGTATAAAAAATAACGTTGATTTATTATTAGATCAACTATTAGATACAGGTGGATTTATATGTACATGGGATGGAAAAATAGTAATCAAGAATGGAGAAAAAGGAGCAAATAAGAGATTAGGAGATAAAATAAAGAAATTACAAAAGACATTAGAAGGAATACAAATAGATGACCACATAAAATATATACTGGGTGATGCAGTCTTTAAATTATATGACCAGAAATCAGTTTATTATGGATATGTGGAAAGTGATAATAATGACATATATGATACTTACTTATCATATTCCCTAGAGGAAGTAATAACATATCTAACAACACAATATGCAAAAAAATTAAGAAAATACAAAGATATATTAGATGTTGTAAATGATTATACGCATTTAGATTATAAGTTGTTTGCAGAGGAATGTAAGGACAGCGAAGAACAATTAAAAGAAGCATTAAAAGAAGTCAAGGATAAAGAAATAGAACGGAGATTTTCTAAATTAAGAACTTAATATAAACATTGCAGATAAGGAGGATATTAAAATGACACTTGATAGAAAAGAAGAGAGAAACAGACCGGTTTGTAGGATGTTAATTCATTGTGATGATGATTCATACATTCTACAAGATATAAACTATAATACAAAACAGTTTAAAAAAGATGAGCTTAAGCAAGCAATAAAGAGTGGTCAATTAAATGTAATTGATTTACAGGTTGCTAAAGGTAATAAATTGATAAAAAAACATGTTGATCTTAGGAGTATTTGCATTTTAAATGGAAATATGACTAGGAACTGGGAGTTGCCTCCATTAACAGAAGAGCAAGAAAAGAAAATATTATTCTATGGATTGGCTTATATCAATTCATGCATGACATCAAAAAGTAAAGAAAGAGTATGTGATGATATTAGTTTTCCAAGAAATAGTGATGCAGAGCATTTAGTATCATTGTTTACTGATAATAAGTCATGGTCATGGAATAAATATAGTGGGCTAAGTATAATGTGTAATAATAAAATCATGAAGTTAATATATGAATTAGCATATAGAAAATATTCATATTAAAAGAAAGAGTTTAACCATGGATAATAAAGAAGATAGTCGAAAGGCTATCTTTTTTATTGCTTAAACAGATGTTTATGAAATGAAAAGATAACAAAACAAAGGAAAAGAAGAAAGGCAATAGGATATATTAAGGGCTTTTTTGTATACCAATCAATTAACATTATTTGTATATATAGGTGATATTTAATAATTTATAGTGAAGAAATAATAAGATTTATAACCTCAATAATTTTTAAATAAATCACATAAAAGGAGAAATAACATGCAAAAGTTTAAATGTGTAAAGAAGTATTATGGAAAAAACAATGATGTAATTGAATATGACTTAATGAATGAAAATGGAGCAGTACAGACATATGATAAAGACGCAGTAAAACAGGCAATTACAAAAAAGAAAATAGAGGTAATCAATCTGCAAATATCATCAGACGGAAGATTAGTTGATAAGGCAGTAAAGTTAGAAAAAACACCAAACAATCAAGAGCAGACAGACATTCAGCAGATACTTACATATGCCTATGAATATGCATATAGAGGTTTAATGCATGGTGAAGTAATACAGTTTATAAGAATGGAAAGTGACAATGAAAATATATTTTGTGGTGAGATATACAAAGTATTAAAAAGGAATAACTTAGATAGAAAACTTAATGCAATGCAAGTAGCACAAGGCTTTGAGAATTATATCAGACAAAAGTATAACTGTCTTCCACTAAAATTAAATATAAGATGTAAAGAGGCAGCTCAAGTACATGTAATTTTATATAGTAACATGAATATTGTATATTTTAATATAGCTTGTTTCTTTACAAATGTATTACATCTTAATTCAGAAAAAGAAATAAGAGACTTGTTAAAAATATATTTAAACGAGAATAATTATGAAATAACTGGAGGAAGTTTAAACCCGTCACAGCCAAAACCAATATATTTAAGAGGCACGAGTAATGAGAAGGAAGGAAATAAGATAAGAATTAAGGGAAATGCAAAAGAACTATCTAAAAATGTACCTTACATAATAGTTGAAAAAGGAGCATCTGATGATAAGGACTATGCAAATCTTATGATAAATATAGGATTAACAATAGGTTTAAAGAGTAATCATATAATCATAGATGAAAACACAGGTAAAGTTGCAAAAGAGAATAGTAGTATGAACAAGGGTGAAAATTACCCAACATTAATTAAGGGATTCAAAAAATTAGTTTACAGCACAATAGGTAAACGATTCTATGCTACAGCATTAGGAAAAATGTTTCTAATGTTCGATAGATAACAAGGGCAAATGTTTTATAACATTGCCCTTTCCTAATTAAGAGGAGGAAAAACATGAAAAAACAAAAAACCTTACAACTCAATACATATCAAATAATAGTAATATTCTTAGTGTGTTTAATATTTATGGATATATCAACGATCAGACCTAAGGCTGAAAGTTTAGAAAATATAATAAATGTGGAACAGCATACAGAGCAGAGCAATGAGATTAGTAATAGTGACTATATTGAATATATGAAAGACGCAACAAACTTAAGTGAACCGAGCCAAGCAGCTTCTAAAATAAATGATTTTACTAGTAAAATAGCAAGTTTCATTATTAATGTGGTTGCTTACTTTATAACAGCATTTTTAGCTGTGAGGGTGCTTATGAATTTGTGTTATGTTGCAATACCGTTTACCAGAAGTATATTAAGTAATGGCTATCAAGGAAATGCACAAGCTAATGGAAATCCGATGGGACAGCAAAACGGGGTAGGTGGAGCAGGTCAGCTTGGTATGAATAATGGTGGAATGTATAACAACATGAATATGCAAGGACAAGGACAGGGACAGGTAACTCCGGCAAGTGGTAGGATGCAGTTAATAAGTAGCGAAGCATTGAACGCAGTAGCAGCGGAGGCAGTAATGAATCCTAACGGAAAACCTAATAGTGCAATAAAGGTTTATGCTAAGAGTACAGTAAATATATTAGTTTTAACGTCATTATTGATTGTATTAGCAATATCTGGAGCATTAACAAACTTAGGATTTTTACTGGGAGAAATAATAAGCAGAGGCATTAGTAGTATAGGAAATATGCTGTGATAAATAGTGAAAGGACATAAAACAACAATGGAAGAGAGAATAGAAAAGAAATACACAAAGAATAGAAAACTTATAGTAGGTGAAAATGACTTGCTGACATGGTGTAAAGAGCATGGAGAGCAAGGACAGATTATTATTAATGAATGGGATGCTTCTAAAAATGGAAGTATGACATGTTATAAGCCGGGTTCGTCTATAGCAGTTTATTGGAAATGCAGTATATGTAATGCAACATATGTAAAAGCAGTGAAATATAGAGTAATGGGTAAAATACATGAACCATGTGGAATAAAGCGTGGAATTGAGAAATCAAAGCAATACAATAAAGATAGAATAAAGTTTGAAGATAGTTTAGCAGGGAAATATCCAGAATTACTTGAAGAGTGGGATTATGAAACAAATACAAAAATGGGATATGACCCAAAGTATTTATCAGCATACTCAGCAATAAAGGCTAATTGGATATGTAAAAAATGCGGTAATAAATGGAGCGTAGGAATAAGGTATAGAACAGCCTACGGAAGTAAATGTAAAGCATGTAATCATAAATAAAAACAATATTGAAAATCAAAATATATGGCGTTACCATTCTTCAAAATAAATTGAAAAGGAGAGATATGATATGAAAGTTGAACACATAGCATTGGAGCTAAGCAAGGATAATATAGTGGAACTGGGTGTAGATGGAACCACTATAGATAAGTCGATCAGATGCATAATCGGGGGTATACCGGTTTATGATATCAAGGTAAGCACATATGATGGCTTCGTAAGTAATACAGTGAAAGATTTTGAAGAACTGTATGAGAGAGCAACCTTCAATGAAATTGGGGGTGTACATAAATGCTCAATGTGCGAAGAAATAATTGATAAGGTTTACTATATCAACAATGAGCATAAAATGTATTTCTGTTGTTGGAACTGCCTTGTGAAGTTTATGGATGAAACGTTTGGAACCGGGCAGTGGAAAATGGAAGATGACACAGATTTCATGGTCAAAGTCAGTGAAGAAGAAGCCTTGGCCTTGGATGATGTTGTGAAGATCGGCGGCGAGTGGTGGAGAAATATTGATATTATGTATGTCAATAGTGATTTTAATTTTGCAGAGGAGGTTTCAATACAGGAGTTTTTAGAAACCGATGAATAAAGCAGCATCAATGTAAGATAGAATGTGGGTACATAGAAATGTGTATCCACATTTTTTTTATGCTCTTTTTCAAGATATAAACAGTTATATTTTTTATTGGAATTTCAAACTGGAATCAATAAGCAGTAGTATTATATAATACCCGAACGAAAGGAGGGTGTAATATGATATTACGTTCAGATTTTAGTAAAAAATATCAAAGTACAATCAAAGTTTATTTAGAAACATATCCATATAAGATAAAGGATTTGGATTTTAGTATTATACTGGATAGTGGATATGAATACAGTCGATTTTGGATTGACAGTATAAAATGGATTCCACGCAATGACAACGATCATGTACTTAGATATTTTGCAGATGGAGGTAAAATTTGGATTACAGATATATGTGGTAATGAACATGAGTTAATAAAGGATATGCTTGTAGTTGGCATCGGAAATGTATTAAAGAAACATGAAAATAGTATGGTAGATTATAAGCAAGAAATTATTTCAGCATGTATAGATGAAAATATATGTGATGAAATTATACAGCTGACATTGTATGGAGAAATAAAGTTTAAATAAAGACCACTATAAAATTAGCTATAATCAGTGGAAAATGGGAAATTTATAGATAGAATTTAAGTAAAAACTGTTTAATTAAAGGGTTGTTTATGTTATAGTTCTCCCCAATTTATGAAAGGAGAGAGTATATAACATGAAAAAAGAACCCGATGTAAACATTGAACAGCGCGCCTCAAAAGGTGTGGTAGAAGAGGTGGATAACCTTGTTCTGCAGATGCTCTTAAGGATGATCAAAAGTGCCAATGCGAAAAACGATGAAATGCTTGTTTTTCAGTTGAACGCATGTCCTCATTGCCAGAAACAGAGGATTTTCTTAGAGGATGCGGCGAAAGACAATGATAACAGTGAGTTATGTATTATCTGTGAGAAGCAGGTGGACACAAAAGTCATTGTTTATCAGTATGAGCCTAAAAAGCAGATCATCTGTTTAGAGGATGAAGCCTTGGCACTGGCGTAAGAAACCAAAGTTCTTTCTGACCACTGATTAGATAATATTGGTGGTCGGAAAGGACAAAGGAAAAAAAAGAATGATACTTAATATTTACAAGGTAAACAGGCAACTTCCAGAGCAGTTTATAATTAATGCATTGGAGTGTAACCGGATCTGGGATATAGACCCGGGAGTGTATAAGGTAGACAGACGTATTGAAGTTGAGTATACAATAGTAGATGACTTAATAGAAGCAATCGAGAACAAGAGGATTGAAGTTGAAAAGTCAGATATTATTGAAATGCTACCGGATGAAAATATGTTAAACAATGACTTAGGAATACAGGATCAGTGTAATTTTTTAATTATGACTGGTTTAGGGGTAGAACGTATAGCAATAGATAAAGAAGCTGTATTTAGAGATATTTCATTATCCAATATGAGAGAACTATTTGCAGTTTAAAAGGAATAAGAGATAAGCCTAGTGTAAAAGCTAGGCTTATTTTTTTATGCCCAAAAACATAAGAGAAAATCAATTATTAGTAATAAAAAAGAGAAAGTCTTAAAAAACTGCATTTGATTGAAGTGTGGGTATATTAAAAATTCATAAATAGAGGAAGGAGATAAACATGAAAAAAGGATTAAACGCCCAAAGATTAATAGCACTAGGCTTAGCGGCTGTGATTGGTTTAAGTAATATTCCATCAACAGCTTTTGCTAGTGAAAATCTATTAGATGGTGCAGAGCAGAAGGAAAGTGAATTACAACAAGAGAATGTGGAAGAAAACGAGTCAACAGACCTAACAGCCCCTATAGAAGAAGAAAGCACAGAAGAGGTTAAGGAAGACTCCGATCAGAAAGAAGAAAACACAGAAGAAGTGGATTCCACAGACGAAAGTGGGGAAGAAACAGATAATACAGAAGATATCACATCAGAGGAAACTGAGTCAACAGACCCTACAGAAGAAGAGACAGAGGACAGTGAAAATAATGAAGTAACATATACAATAACCTTTGTTGATATGGACGGTAAAGAGATTTCAACACAGGAAGTAAAAGAAGTGTCCGAGATCGAATTGCCAGAGGCACCGGAGGTTGAGGGTTTTGATTTTGTAAAATGGGATGTTGACCTTGATAATCTGGAGTTGACAGAGGATATTGTTATAAAGACCATTTATGAAAAAATTGAAACAGAGGAGACAGAAATAGAAGAAACAGAAACAGAGTTGGAGCATAAGACTTTAACAACAACAATAGATAATAAAGAAATCAGCATTATTGGAAATATGCCCGCAAATGCTGATTTGTTAGTAAAGAAAGTTATATATACAAAGAACATTGAAAAAAGTATAGAAGATGCTTTAGATGGTGAAGTAACAATAACAGTTTATGAAGCATTTGATATAAAAATAAAGGTTGGCGATGAAGAATATCAACCTAACGAGTTTGATGAAACAGTAACAGTTTCAATTAAAAACATTGATGTGGAAGAGAAGAAAGAGAAAGAGTTAAAGGTCTTTCATATTGATGATAGTAATGCAGTAGAAGAAATATCAGCTACCATTGATTCAGACAAAGCAGAGTTTGAAGCAGATAGCTTTTCAGTTTATGTGGTTGCCAGTGTTAGTTATAACACCGAGGATGGAACATTATTAGATAATGATTATGCTACAGCATATTTATTTGATGATGGCACACTTTTAGTTACAGAGTTTAAAAAGGAATCTAGTATATATACTAGTTATCCTTGGTATTCTAAAAAAAGTGATATAAAAACACTTAAATTTACTGATAGTATTACATATATAGGTAAAAATGCTTTTAGAGAATGTACTGGTTTTACAGGAGATTTGATAATACCAGATTCAGTAACAGCAATAGGTGATCAAGCATTTTATAATTGTAAAGGCTTTACAGGAAATTTAGTAATACCAAATTCAGTAACAACAATAGGTGGTAGTGCATTTAGTGGTTGTAGTGGTTTTAAAGGAGATTTAGTAATACCAGATTCAGTAACAACAATAGGTGGTGGGGCTTTTTTTAAATGTAGTGGCTTTATAGGAGATTTGGTAATACCAAATTCAGTAACAACAATAAATGCTAGTACATTTAGTGGCTGTAGTGGATTTACAGGAGATCTGGTAATACCAAATTCAGTAACAACAATAGGTGATTATGCATTTAGAGAATGTAGTGGTTTTACAGGAGATTTGATAATACCAGATTCAGTAACAGCAATAGGTGAATATGCATTTACAAATTGCAGTGGTTTTGATGGAACATTAACACTCTCAAATACACTAACATCAATAGGTACGTATGCATTTGCAAATTGTACTAGTCTTACAGGAGATTTGATAATTCCAAATTCAGTAACAACAATAAATTTTCGTGCATTTTGCTATTGTAGTGGTTTTGATGGAATATTAACACTCTCAAATTCATTAATAAAAATAAATAGTGACACATTTTATAAATGTAGTGGTCTTACAGGAGACTTAATAATTCCAGATTCAGTAGAAACAATAGATGGTGAGGCATTTGGTGAATGTAGTGGTTTTGATGGAACAATAACACTCTCAAATTCATTAACAACAATAGGTAGTGAAGCATTTGATAACTGTAGTGGTCTTACAGGAGATTTAATAATTCCAGATTCAGTAGAAACAATAGATCATAATGCATTTTTAAATTGTTATAATATAAATAATATACAAATAAATAGTATATTCACATATGGTGTTAATGTGTTTTATGTAGAACCAGAGCATAAAATAGCAACCACATCAAACTGGGATGAAGTAAGAGGAACTGAAGAATGGGAAGATTTAGCTAAAAGCTGGAATAGATATGGAAAGACATATAAAATAACCTTTGAAACTAATGGTGGTACAAAAGTAGAAGATCAAACAATTAATGATGGTGAAAAATCAACAGAACCAGAACAACCTACTAAAGAAAATAATAGATTTATAGGTTGGTATAAAGAATCTACATTTAAGAATGAATGGGACTTTAGTAAAGATGATGTAAATGAAAATATAACATTGTATGCAAAGTGGGAAGAAATACCTATAGCCACATTCAAAGACGGAGAGAAAACAGTTTCAACTCAGATATCTAAGTATAACAGTTATGAAATTAATACATACAAAGGTTACTGGATTGAAGAGCCAGAAAGTTTAACTAAGAGTGACTACGCATTTGTAGGTTGGTCATTAACTGAAGGCGGAGAAATAGTTAAGTTTAAGGAGTATAAGGGGAGTAATTTTAATAACACAAGTGACATTACAATAAATGGTGATAACACAGTACCAATTTATCAAGTAACAGAAAATATCACTTTCTATGCGGTATGGACTAAGAATCCGGTAGTTACACTGATGGATGGAGACAGTGTAATTAAGACAATAACAACTAAGTATAATAGACATACATCAACTGGTTATAATGGATTCTGGTTAGAAAAACCAGATGACTTATCAAAGGACGGATATAGATTTAGTCATTGGTCATTAACACCAAATGGTAGTGCAGTTACTTTTAAAGATTGGCCTAGTAGCTATTTTAAAGATACCAGTGATATTACTTTAAATGATAACCGTACAGTGGATATCTACGGTAAAGTAACAGAAGACACAACACTGTATGCAGTTTGGGACAAAATACCATTAGGAATTTTTAAAGATGGTGATATAGTACTTTCAACTGTTGCATCAAAGTATAACGAGCACAGTCATCCAGAGTATAGGAACTTCTGGTTGGAGAAGCCAGAGGATCCGAAGAAAGAAGGCTATCGCTTTATAAGCTGGTCATGTGAAGATACAGATATTAAAACGTATTTTGCACCATATCCTAGTGACGCATTTATAGGAAGTGGTATTGCAATGAATGGTGACAGAACAGTACCGATCATTAAGATGCCAAGAGATGTTGTGTTTGATACGGTTTGGGAGAAAATACCTGTAGTCACTTTAATGGATGGAGATACAGTTATCACAACAGTATTAACAAAATATAACGAATATAATGTCAGCAGCAATAATGCTCATTACATGGGTTACTGGTTAGAAAAACCAGAGGCACCAGAAAAAGAAGGACATACATTTAAAGGATGGAAATTTGCAAATAATAATTTTGTAGAGGAATTTCCAACATACTTAGAGCAATATTTTAAGGATACAAGTGAAGTAGAAATAAGCAATGGTAGAACAGTACCTAGTATTCCTATAGAGAGTGATACAGTATTATATGCAGTTTATGAGCCAAGTAAGTACGAAGTGTCATTTGATAGTAATGGGGGAAGCACAGTACCACCACAGACAATTAATCACGGTGACAAGGCTAAGAAGCCTGTTGACCCAACAAAAAAGGGATATAACTTAGTTGGTTGGTTTACAGAGGATGATACAGAATTTGATTTTGATACACCAATCAAAGATAATACAAAGCTGATAGCTAAGTGGGAAGTTAAGAAATACACAGTTTCATTTGACAGTGGTACAGATGATAATATTCCCGATCAAGAAGTAGAACATGGTAAGACGGTTGATAAACCAACAGAACCTAAAAAAGAGGGTGCAAAGTTTAAAGGTTGGTTTAAAGAAGATGACCCAGATACACCTTACGATTTTGACGAGCCTGTAGAAAAAGAGATAAAATTAGTAGCAAAATGGGAAAAAGAAAAATACCAAGTTACTTTTGATAGTAACGGTGGAAGTAGTGTACCGTCACAGACAATAGAGCATGGTGACAAGGCTAAGAAGCCTGTTGACCCAACAAAAGAGGGATATCAATTAAAATGTTGGTTAACAGAGGATGGTAAGGAATTTGATTTTGATACACCTATAAAATCTGCATTGAAACTTACGGCAGAGTGGGAAATCAAGAAATATAAAGTTTCATTTGATAGTGGAACAGATGAAGAAATACCGGATCAAGAGATTGAGCATGGGGATAAGATAAAGAAGCCAGTGGATCCCACTAAGGAAGGCGGAGAGTTTAAGGGTTGGTTTAAAGAAGACGACCCAGATACACCTTACGATTTTGATGAACCGGTAAAGAAGGAAACCAAACTTGTTGCAAAGTGGGATATGAAGAAATATGAAGTTACTTTTGATAGTAACGGAGGAAGTACAGTACCATCACAGACAATCGAACATGGAAACAAGGCTAAAAAGCCTGTAGACCCTAAGAAAGAGGGAAACTCATTAGTTGGTTGGTTTACAGAGGACAATACAGAGTTCAACTTTGATACACCAATAAAAGGTGATATAAAGCTAATTGCTAAATGGGAAGTAGCTAAGTATAAAATCACCTTTGACAGTAATGGTGGAAGTAATGTACCGGATCAAGAGGTAGAGCATAACAGCAATGTAGAAAAGCCTGTAGACCCTACGAGAGAAGGAGCGGATTTTGAGTATTGGTATATAGAGGGTGACCCAGATACACCATATGATTTTGACAAACCTGTAAAGAAAGAAACAAAACTAATTGCTAAATGGAAAGTCCATAAGTATAAAGTTTCTTTTGACAGTGACGGTGGAAGTGATGTTCCGGATCAAGAAGTAGAGCACGGCAGCAAAGCTAAGAAGCCTGTAGACCCTAAAAAAACAGATTATAAGTTTATAGGATGGTATACAGAGGATGATACACCTTATGATTGGGACACACCAGTTAAAAAGGAGATAAAACTCATTGCAAAGTGGGAAGAAATAGTTTATAAGACAGTATCATTCGTTACAAACAATGATCAGACACTCGATGATGTAAAGGTTGAACAGGGAACTCCGGTTAAGAAACCTACAGGACTTACAAAGACAGGTTATCAGATTGAGGGTTGGTATACAGATTCAGAGTTTACACAGAAATGGAATTTTAATGACAATGTAGATGAAGATATAACACTGTATGCAAAGTGGGTTGAAAAGAAAGCAGAGAATAAACCGTCACCAAAACCGGATGATGAAGATAAGGGCGATAAAGAGACAGAGCCGACACCGGATGATAATGAAGACCAGGAGCAAACACCAGACCCAACACCGGAAGATAAGACAGACCCAACACCGGAGCCTAAATCGGAAGATAAGCCGGATCCAAAACCAACACCGGAACCTAAACCAATTGAAATAACAGATGACACACCAGATATAATACCACCAAAGCCAACAGTAACAGTTCCAGAATCAGAAGATACAATAGACGATGATGGAGAAACATTAGATTCAGAGATAACACCTAATAACAGAGAGCATGTAACAAGTGCAAAGAGTGAACTATACATGGGTGGTCTGAATGATGATGTTGAAAATATGAAGGGAGCAATGGCAAAATTCGTAGAGGTGGTGAAAAAATTGGCAATAGTAATATCAATTAGTGCTCTGGCAATTTTAGGAATACTATTCTTAATACTTCTGTTAATTGCTTGGTTAAAGAAAGTAAAAGTGCTGAATGATTATAATACAGACGAATATCAAGATGAAGACTTCCAAGTAGTTTATAAAACATCTGTGAAGTCTGAAGGAAATAAGATAGCAGAGTTGTTTAAGAGTGAAGATAGAGTTTGGACACTTACAATTCCAGAGGATATAATCAATGAAAGAAAGACAGATGACTTTGAAATAGAGTTGAAAAAGCATTTCTGTAAGAAGTATAACGGTGAGCAGATTATGGTAATTCTTGATAATGAAGACGAGGAACAAAGAATAAGCCTTGGATTCGTAATTGATAAGGAAGATAACATATTAGCTTTCACCTATAATGAAAAAGAAGAGAATGCTTAATAAAATATACGGGTAACGTTAGAGAGCAGCTTGGAGACAAGCTGCTCTTTTTGTGAAGTCCTGTATTACGACATGTGAATGATATTAAATAAAAAAGGAGAAATGAAAAAACATGAAACAATTATTTTTACGCAGTATAAAGGTTAAAGAGCAAACTTCAAAAAGAAAAGACAGTCAGAGTGAAGCAGATCGTAGTGATGTAGTACCAAATACAAGTGAATCAGAATATGATTTAGGGTTTGATCTGGAGGATTATGAGCAGGAGACAGATAAACAGACTGAGCAGAATAATACAGAACTCTCTAGTATAGAGGGTCTTAAGAGTTATAGCTTATCATTTGATAATATTGTGACTTATAAAGAAGCAAGAACATCAATAGAAGAAAAAAGACCTTTTATAGTGGCTAAGAGGGGAAAGAAAGCGAGTGTAACAGAAGATATTGACACAATATATAAAACATCTACTAAAATGAAAATTTCAAAAAATTCACAAAGAGTAGGGTTTATAGTAGCAGACAGTAAACCTAAAAAGGTTACACTCAATAATAAAAATAGAAATAAGTTTAAAGGAATAGTCAATAATGAATTTCTAATTACTAAAAAGAAAAAGTTCAATCATAAGAAAGTGGGATATTTACCACTAATAGAGTCAACAGCGGATAAAGAATTATTTGTTGAAGTTATAACAAATAGAGGATATACATGGTTAGTGGCAATTTCATTAATTATGTGTTTATTAGGATTAATAATAAATACTAAAGATTTTGATGGGTGGCATTTCAAAAAGGATAATTTAGTCTTCTATAAAACAAAAGAAATTACAGAATACAAGGAAAATGAGTTACAAGTTTCTTTAAATGCAACGCCAGTACTCAGTAATGGAGAGATAAACATAAATTTGGAAAGTGAAAAAGTAGACGGCATTACTTATGTAGCAAAACTTTATGATGAAAACAAAAACTTAGTGTTTAAGAGTGACACAATAGAAGCCGGTGAGGGAATAGAAAAGATTTCACTAAATAAAGAAATAGGCGCCGGGGAGTATGAGTATAAGCTAATATGTGAGACATATAAAAATGGTGGATATATTGGAGAGGTTGAGAGTGACATTATTATTAAATCAAAAACAGCGGAGAATTGATAATGAAAAGAAAGCATGTAATATGTTTTTTGATAATATCCACTGTTTTATATGGTTGTTGCAATAGTAATAATGATAATGCAAGTGGTGTTTATTCAAATCAAAATATAGAGGTATATGCAAATTCAAAAAATAAAATAGATAGCGAGTTAATTAGTGGCAAGTGGTATCTATTTCAGCTAACATCTAAAAATGATAGAGAAATATATGAGATTATATATAACTCATTAGTAAATAAGATGGATAGCATTGAAATAAAAGCAGCTGATACAGAGCAAGTAGATTATCTGTTTAAATGTGTAATATATGATAACCCAGATATTTTCTTTGTAAGCAACTATGAATATATACAACATAGTAATAATACCATGACATTATTTCCGGTCTATAATATGGATCTGGAAGAAATAGAAGAGGCACAGAGAAGAATAGAAGAATATGTTGATAATGTATTAGAACATATAAGACCGGAGATGTGCAATTATGAAAAAGAATTAGTTATATATGATTACATAGCAAGAAATACAGAATACAACATAGAAAGTGAATATAACCAAAACCTGTATTCAGTTACATTAGGAAGAAGTGTTTGTATGGGTTATACCAAGATGTTTAAATACCTATGTCAGCAAGTAGGTATTCCATGCACAGTAGTTATAGGTCAAGACAAAAGTGGAGTAAAACATGCATGGAATGTAGTGTTTATAGATGATAATTGGTATATGGTTGACTGTACACAATCAAAAGGATTACTTGGAGAGAGTAAAGGACAGATAAACTATTATTATTTCAACATTACAAAAGAGCAGATAGATAGAAGTTATAGTATAGATAATTTTGGGAAAATACCGGATTGTAATAGCATAGAAGCTGAGTATTTTAACAAAGAAGGTTTATATTTTGACAAAGTAGATATTGAAAGATACAGGAATTTAATAGAATCAGCAAAAAGAAATATGCAGGATAACCTTGTAATAAGATGTGCTGATATAAATATATACAATGAAATGATTACAAGGCTTATAAATGAAAAAGAAATACTTAATATGTTTGAGACAAGCACATCTATAAATAAAACAATAGACCCCGATTTACTAATTATCAAAATAGAATGGTAGGATAAATACTATCATATTTGGGAGGAGAACATGAAAATAAATAATAAAAACAAGTTAATATTATTTTTATTGTTTGGACTTTTTATTACAGGCGTTTATATACAAATATATTCTGATAATATAAAAATAGCAGAACTTAGGAGTATAATAGAAAAAGCAGAAAAAGTGGAAGTTAGTCAAACAGAAGCATATGATAGCCTGTGTTCAAAATTTGAATCATTAAATGAAAAATATATAGAAACTCTGGATAAATTATCAGAACTTGAATATAGTGTAAACGAAGTGGAATTATATAGAGATATACTTGGTTTTGATATAGATAATATAGAAAAGGCAGACAAGCTAAATTGGTATTACTATAGTTTATTGAATGATAAACAAAAGAAACTATATGAAAAGACATTACAAACCATAGTAAAACAACAGAAATATGAAATAGGTAATACAAAAACTGATGATATAACAGAGATAGTAAGAAGTATAGAATATGATCACCCGGAGCTGTTTTATATAAACTTCCATGATAATGATTTTATAACATACAATGAGAAAACAGATACTTTTAAAATATGTGGTATAGCATATGATAATTTAAAATCAGCTGAAGAAATTGATAGAGCATGGAAAGAGATAAAGGAGTATGAAAAGAGAGCATTACAGAATGTAAATAGTTTTATGAGCCAAGAAGAAATAGAAAAACACATATTTAATTTTTTGGTGCTAAAGACTTGTTACATAAGTGGAGTTGAATATAATCAAAGTATATACAGCGTAGTAAAACAAGAAACAGTTTGTTCTGGATATGCCAAGATGTTTAAATTCCTATGTGATAAAGCAAGCATTACATGTATATGTATAAGAGGAACACATAATATAACAGAAGAGGGTCATTTATGGAATATAGTGCAAATAGATAATATAAATTACATGGTTGACTGTACCAATGCACTTAGAAGTGATGAAGATAAAAATGTTTATATAGCATATAATTTCTTTAATACTTCACAAGAATTTATGGAAATAAGTTATAGTATAGATAACTGGGTGAGACTACCGGAGGTAGCTAATAATTAGATATATTTATTGTAAATAACATGTTATTTAATTACTAAGTATAGGTACAATATACTTATAATAAATAACATGTTTGTTTACTTGTTTACTTTTATTTTTGATTATGTTATTATTGGTTTAATTACAAATAACATTCAAAATAGGAGGTTACTTATGGCACGGAAAAAGAGAGAAGTAGTTACACCGGAAGAGCAGCTTGAAAAGGTTATTAAAGATATTGAAGAAACAAAAGAAACTTTAAAAACATTGGAGAAATCCAAAAAGGAGTTAGAAGCACAGATTAAAATGGATCGTCTGGCGGAACTGGATGCAATTATAAAAGATAGCGGAAAAAGCTATGACGAAGTAAAAGCAATGTTAAGCAAATAAATTATATAGAGTTTAATAAAGGCAGAGCCAAAAGTAATAGGCACTGCCTTTTTTGTTATAAAAATTATACTTTTTAATGATACACAAGACTTGAAGATATATAAGAGTTTTGTGTATTTTTGTTTGTTTATCAAAGGAAATATTTTCAAAAATATTTTAAATTTAGTGTTGAAAGTTATCAATATTTCCGTTACAATCAATCCACTAAAAAATAGAAAAGGAGATAAAAGGTATGAAATATGCTGTAAGTGTATGTATGCTTGGGTACACCCGTATTCAAGGCGTGGTCTGTTTTGACTCAGATACAAAGGAGTTTTTAGAAATTACTCCGGCAGTTGCAAAGAGAATGATTGACCACGGGCAGATCAAAGGAATTAAGTGGAAGAACACAGAGGACGGAGTAGAGTTTGTGTGTGACACTGAAAACTGGAATCAGCAGGATATTCCGGTAAAGACGGCGTGTGGTAAGTTCAGACCTCTTTTAAATGATTATCCGGGTGTACAGGTTAATTCCATGTATACGGTAGTAAGGGTACTGGACACCGACTACAGGGGGCGGCTTTTTGAGGTTGTAAGTAACAAGTGCTGTAGGGTAAAGATTACCGAGAACAACTTAAGGCAGCTTGCAACCATTACAACGATAGCTGGGTGCTGGATCACAGACGATGAAGTTAAGGTTGCTGACGGTGTAATATATGAAAACCGCATGGCTTCAGCAAAGGAAGAGGCGGTTGAAGCAGAGATTGAAAGCTGTAGCACAGATACACCGGAATCAAAGGCTGCTGAGACAATGAATGACATTTTTAGTACTGAAGGTTTAGGTGGGGATGGTGAGGATCAGTCAAGTAACGAGGGTGAGGAGCCTGTAGCAGAAGAGGAAAAGGCTGTGGAAGAAGAAGGAGAACCGGACAGCGACAATAAAGATGTTGGTTTAGAAGAGGAAAAGGCAACAGAGACAGATGAAACGGCAAAGAAAGGTAAAAAGACCACATCTAAGACCAAGCCCGGTCATGGTAAAAAGTCCTCATAAACCGCTTGTATGTGATAATACATAGCGAAAGAAACAAAAAGAATACGCTCAATAAAAGGAGGATACTGAGAAAGTATCCTCTTTTTGTATAAAACTTTAGATAGGGTTTTTAAAACATTTAATAACAAGGGTGACAACTTTTTTCTGGTCAGAGTTTAATCCTTGAAGTGAAATAGATTCAGCTTCTGGAGGTTCACAACCTAACAAATAATCAGTAGAAACCTTATATAAAGAAGCCAACTTGATCAGTGACCCAAGAGAGGGTTGGCGGTTGCCAGATTCATATAAACCCATAGTAGATTCAGATACACCAATGATTTCAGCTACTTGTTTTTTGGATAAATCGCTATTTATCCTTGAAATGTGTAATCTTTTATTTAAACCACTTACCATATAACATAACCTCACTTAATAAGATATTTTATTAAAGAAGAGGATTCATTTGGTTGTAAAATAATGCAAAATGAATTAAAATTAAACAGGGAGTAAAGAAAAAGTGCAGTTAGCATACTTAGTATTGGCAGCTTGTCATTAAATCTACAATAAAGAGTTTAGAGGATAAAGGGGAAATAGCCAAGCAATCCCTTATTCGCCCAAACAAGCCATTATATCAAACAAGTAAGCCATTATATCAAACAAGCAATCCCCTATTCACCTAAGTAAACCTTTATTCTAATTTTAGAAAGCAAACCATAGTCAATAATCACTTATTTACAAGTACAAAAACAATAATAATCAGTGTAGAAACAAAGTATTCAATATAAAAGCAATAATAAAAAATAGTAAAAGTATTAGTCAAGCAATAAGAGTTTAATTTACAAGCACTAATAAGCTGTGTAGAAACAATAATGGTTTAGTGTAGAAACACCCTTAGTTTATCTCCAACTAAAACCAATTTAAGGAGGATATTATGAGTAACCAAGAAAGACCTAATGAAACCAATGTTAATAGCGTTTCCAAACCATTAATAAAGAGTGTAGAAACAATAATTTTTGTTTTAATTATCATCAGCATAGCAATAAATATCTATGAGTTTAATGCTAATACCAATATAAAAAATGAGATAAGTACCTTGCAATCAGATTTAGAAACAAAAGAAACAGAACAGAATACTTTAAGTGATAGTTTAGAAACTAAGAAGCAGGAATTGGCGGATCTCCAAGTTCAAATAGAAGACTTAAACAGCACCATAACTACCTTAGAAGCAGACAATAAGAGTTTAACAGATAGCTTACAAGAATTACAAAAAGAACTGGAAGAAAAAGAAGCAGACATAAACAATAACAGTTTATCAGCAGAAGATAGACAGGCAGAGGTAGACGCAGCATTGGAGAGAGCAAAACAGCGTCATCCAGACTGGTTCCAAGATGATTCCACAACCACCACTGGCAACAACCAAGGCAACTACGAACATGTAGGAACACCTGACAATGGTGTCATTCCAGAATATACAATAGGAGAAAGTGGAAGCGAGGGTATAACACCAGGCACAATTTACTAACCACACATACAACATATAAAAAGGACACAAACCTATGAAAAACAAAACATTAACAATAATATTATCGGTAATACTAATTATTTGTATAGGTGTAAACATCTATCAATATACAACAGCATCAAAATTAAAAAATAGTTTATCTGTGTTAACAAATTCAAAGAATGAAATCACAACGGATATAGAAAATAAAGCAACAGAATTAAATAGTATAACTTCTGAAATAGAAGCAGCCAACACCACAATATCAGAATTAACAGCAAGAGTAGATAGTTTATCATCATCAATAAACAGCACACAATCAGAGATAGAAAACGTACAAGAAGAAATCAGTAATATTGAATATGCAAGCGCCAATGATTACGGCCTCACAGAAGAAGAACAAGCAATGTTAGAAGAAATGGAGCAAGAGGTCATGCAAAAGCACCCGGAGTGGTTCTCCGACACCAATCCCAACAAGGGCACCGGCAACCAAGGTAATTGGGATAACGTGGGTACTCCAGATAACACAGCAAATACACCACAAATTCAATTCGGTCAAGGAGATTACTCAGAATTAGGGTCAGACGTGACAGTTTACTAACAATTCATATAATCAACAAAGCAGTGGCAACATACAACAAAGGAAGGAAAGAGAAGGTACATGAAATCCAACTTAACCCCACTAACACCAACAATAAACCCATATCATAGGACTACCGGACTCCCTTTATCCTCCACATCCACATTTACATCAACACTCATATCAACATCCACAACACATAAAATATTAAGCATTACAGCTATATCAATAGCAATAATGAGTTTAACAGCATGTGGAACAAACCAAGACACAAATGACCAAGACAATGTAATAGAGGAGGAAACACAGGAGTCAGAGCCAATAGCAGAGGAAGTAAACCCAGAATCACAGGAGCCAGAGCAAGAGGAACCGGACACAACTTCAACAGACCCCACACCAAGCCCAGAACCAACAATAGAAATATCAGACGAGGATTATTGTTATATATCATTGTTAGAGGGAATGTTTATAGCACCAGAGTATTATTGGTATACACTGGAGGAACTAAACAACACACCAGAAAACAATAAATTTGCACTCATAGACATTGATCAAGACGGATCCAAAGAGTTTTTAAATGAATATACATCCATATCCTCTAATATGGGCGATGACGGTATATTTAAACTAATAAGCATTTATTCTGGAAAAGAAAATATAAGTGTATTTTCAGATGCAGAGATATATAGCAATGGAATAATAATTGATAACGAAAGAAGAAGATATGAAAGCCTATCAATATATAAAGGCACAGATGAAGTAAATTCTATAGTTATATATGATAAGAGTTTATTAGAAGATTATGGAGAAGACTTTCCGGAAGACTTAGACACAGATAATGATGGAATAATCTATGTTTGGATAGACACAGAACGTAACGATTCCTATTTAACAACAGAAGAACATAATGATAGACTAAATAGTTTAATAGGAGATGCAGAGAGAATAGAAATACCTTGGCAGAACATAACACGAGAAAACATTGCCAACATATATCCCTACACATTACCGGAAGATAATAGCATATTGGAAGAGGGATCAGTAATTTGGACATACATAGCAGATCAAGTGAACACCTGTAAATATGATGGACAAAATGATATAGCCGGATTTATAGAATGTTATTTTAGTTTACATCATTTTGAAGATTGTTTACAAGATATACTTCCATCAGCAGAGGTAGTATATGATGATGGCACAGAAGATATTATAGGCTACAATTTAAGTTTAGCAGATATCAACAACATAGCGAAGAATGGCTTTCAAAGAGAAGTAACAATAGAAGATTTAGTATCGCAAGGCATGAAAGATATAGGCGATAATAAAGTGCAAATATCATTAGAACCATATGGTTTAATGCCCTCATATCACATGCAGATAGTAGAAACAGAGCAAGAGCAAGACCAATCAACACAGATAATAAAAGGGATCTGTAACTGTATAGGCAGTGAAGGAGAAAGCATTACAGGATATAAGTTTAGTATAACAATAGAAAAGAATCCAGAAAGTAGTTTAGGAGGCTATGAAATAAAAGCATGTGAAGTGGAAGAAGTCGCAGAGGAAAGACGAATAGCATATTACTAATAACCCCATACCCATAACCCTAAAACAAAAGAATGAGAGAGAGAACAATGAAAAGAAAAACAATAACAATCATCACAGCCTTAGTATTATCAATCAGTTTATTTGCCTGTGGCAAAGACACATCATCAACAAACAATTCTGATGCAGAAACAATAAAAGAATTAGAAGAACGCATAGAAGAATTAGAAGCAGAGTATAAAGAGTTAAAAGCACAGTTAAAAGACAACCAACAATCAGAAGAAAACAACCAACAATCAGATAACAATGAAGCAGCAAGTTTAATGCAAACAATAATAGAATCACCAGAGACAAGCGGTGTATGTGGCACAAACTTAACATGGTATTATCAGAATGGCGTGCTTGTTATTAAAGGTACTGGTGAAATGACTAACTTTGGACACACTGAACTTTACAACTCAGATGGTAAAAAAACAGTAGATGAATATGATATACCTTGGTATGAACTCAAAAACAATATAGGTTGGGTTATTATGGATGAAGGAGTGACATCAATTGGACGTTGTGCTTTTGAAAATCATGAAGTATTAAGTAAATTAGTATTACCAAGTACTCTAGCAAGCATTGGTTATAATTCATTTGAAAATTGTGGAAATTTAAAAGAAATTACATACAAAGGTCAAGCATACACATTAGAAGAGTTTAAGAGTTTAGATATAATGCACTAGCATAAAACCTTAAAACATCATGCATAAATAGAACAAAAATAAGATTTTAAAAAGTGTTTATAAAATACAACATTGCATAATAAGTAAATAAATGATACCCTCACCGTCTGATATATAACAGGGATAGGTGAGGGTATTTTTATGTAGCATAAAAACAATAGATTATAAAACATTCTCAAAGGGCAATGAAAATTTAATAGAGACATTATATTGTTTTATGGGTTTATTGTGCCAAAGGGATAAGTAAAGTATGAAATCATAAAATACCGATTGTTTTCACAATTATAATTCACTTGGTAGCAAAGTTTATACAAGTGCTGCGTCAATTTTGTATAGGGAAGGTGGGGAGAAGTTTCACCTACTCTGTTTATATTATTTTATATTGATGGAGGATATTAAAATGAGTGAATCAAACATAGAGGATATAAATACAAAGCCGGTAGAGTTTTCACAGGTACACATAGAAGAGATAACAAAGAGCATAGATAAAGCAATAGCAGTAGCAGCAGTTTTAGAGAACGATCTTGGAAATCAGAGAGATATATCAACAGCGAATGTAGTATGTGTTATACATGACATACTAGAAGAAGTGCAGAACAAGATAAGTTCAATAGTGGAGCATAGCAGTATTTAGTTTACATAAGTGAGGGGAAACAATATGAAATACATAACAGGAAAGCAAGCGCTTAGTCTTCCATGTAGCCTAGAAACATGTGGAGATTATAAAGTTTACATACCAGATTGGGATAAATTATATATGTTAGAGTCAGATGACAGCATATTTAAAGATTATGGCATAGAGAAGTGTAATTGTGTGCCAGATAATCCCGGTGAGTATAAAATAGCCAATACCTTAAGAGCATTGCTTGATCTGTTAGCAGAGGATAAAATGATTTATGCACAGGGAGCAAGAGAAGAGTTTATAGGGAATGAGAAATATACAGAGGAATTTATGAGTAAGGTCTTATTATTAAAAGACATTGAACACTGGGATAAGATAGATCAGTTTATGGGAAAGGAATATACAATAGATTGGCTAGATTTCAAAGAAGCCAATCATATAAGATATGAGAAAACAATCATGGAGAATGACGAGAAATACACTGAAATTCAAGATATAAACGAGAAGTTAGCATATGCAATTGTTTGGATTTTTGGAAGAATGAACATTCAAGATGTATATATGATTGTGGAGATTTATAAGAATCATATAGATGAAGTAAGCCACGGTATAATGTTACAATTAAAATATGCATTGCAGTATAGAGATATAAATTACATAAATTATCTTGTAAGAACACAAGAAAATAAGTCAATAAACAATGAAAAATTAGTATCTGACTTCATTGAAATGTGTCAAAAGCTGCAAGTAAAATAATTCACATATAGAGGATATAACAAGCAAGAGAAATAATAGTAAAAGGCTTTAATGAAAAATGATAAAGTTTAGGTGTGATACATATATCAAATAGCATAGATAAAAAAAGCGTAAGCAATAATGAAATTTTGAATTGCAGTAAAAGTGTTTATTTACCTATCTCCAAAAATTTTGTGAGAAAAAGAAGAGTTTAATTGCATTAAAAAATGGGTTCTACATTGAAAATTTTCATAGTAATACATAAAGCAAAATTTAGATATACATTCAAGGTACATTGGGTGGTTTCCTGCTTTAATTTAAAAAGTTGAGAATAGGTGAATAATTTATAATAGGAAAAAAGGGATTTTCAACATATGAAAAAATAAAGGTTGATAATAAAAACAAAATATCATAGTTTATATCATTGCAATGTAAAAATAAAAGTACATAAAAAGAGCATTAATAAAAGGTCAAGATAAGCATGAATAATGTAATCTTGATCTTTTTATTTTGGCATAAATCATGTTGCTCAAAATGAAAATGCCCGTAATACAACATTTGAATAATAAGAAGAAAAAATAAATTTTTATGGAAAGGAAGGAAAAGAAATGCTTATATGCATAGGAAAAATTGAAAAAAACAATGGAGTGTTAGAGGCATGCAAGATAGCTGATTCAATAAGCAAAGAAGTAAGAATACTCTCAGTACAAAAAGCAAAAGAAATTTTAAAGGCAGGAATACCTATAAAGGGTTTATTACTGTCAGAAAAGTACTTCGGTAAGATGCAATATAGCGTAAAAAGAGAAAATACTAATACATTTAAGTTTTCTAAGGTACCAAAGATAAATGGAGCAGGAGAGTTAATAAATACGGAAGATGAAAAAGTACTAACGGTTTATGGATGGTCGGGCTTTGCAGAATTAAAGCAATATCATTTTTTTAATTATAAGGGTGAAACGGTTATATTATCCAAACAAGAATTTGAGGATAAGGTGCATAAGAAAGAAATAAATGGTGCCTATTTCAATGATCAGACCGGGAAGATAGTAATGGTAGGCTCTTTAAATGTAGAAGTTTAAACAACTATTAAATAAAAGGAGAGAAGACATGAAGTTTAGGGTTAAATTGTTACTTTTGGAGATTATTTCTTTAGTTATGCTGTCAGCTTCTATAGTTTCAGTAAGTTTAGCTATCTTAGAAAATGAGGTTTCTTTAAGAGTTGAGGAAACATTACAAGTAGCTGTAGAGGGCTATACAGATAATGTAAATTACTTGAAAAATTCGGGAAATGATATTGAGATCACAGTGTTTGAAGGTGATACCCGTGTAGAGAGTTCAATAAGTGGGGTGATCGGCACAAAGGCTGACTCAGAAGTAGTAAAGGCTGTAATCAATAATAAACAAACCTATTTTGTAACAAATATAACTGTAGGTGGTGAGAAGTTCTTTGGATATTATAAACCGATTGACGGTGGAATGCTGTTTGCAGGAAAGCCAAAAGCGGTTGTGACTTCTCTGTTAGTTAAAATTGCAATGATAACTATTGGTATAACTGTTGTGCTTTGTGTAGCATTTGTTCTCTTTACACTGTACATAGCAAATAAAATGTCTAACAGTTTAAATAAAGCCAAAGATCAGATAGTATCAACAGCAGATTTGGATTTGACATTTAATCAAGATGAAAAACTAATCCAAAGAACAGATGAATTTGGTGATATGGGCAGAGCAGTTATAAAGTTACATGACAGTTTAAAGGCAATAGTTTCTGAGATATTAGGGCAGTCAGAAAGTTTAAATAAAGTCTGTGATAATTTCAAACAGAGTTTTGACACTATAAACAATAATGTAAGTCAAGTGAATATGGCTATGGAAGAAGTAGCCCAAGGTGGAACAGTACAGGCGCAGGAGACAGTAGCAGTAGGCGGTCAAGTAGCTGAAATGGCAACAGTTATTGATGAAAGCATAAGCAATATAGGCAGTTTAAAAGAGTCTATAACGGAAATGACCAATTTCTCCTCAGATACTAAGTCGGTGTTAGCAGACTTAAGTACTGCCAGTGAATCAACAGTGGAGAGCGTTCTGGGGGTAACAACTCAAATTAATATAACCAATAATTCTATTGAGAATATTAAGAAAGCTATAGAAATGATACAGGATATAGCCAGTCAGACAAACCTGTTATCAATAAATGCCAGTATAGAAGCAGCACATGCAGGAGAGTCCGGTAAAGGGTTTGCGGTAGTGGCTGATGAAATCAAGAAGTTATCTGATAGTTCAGCTGCTTCAGCCAAGGAGATCGAGGATATGGCGAATGAGATTCTCGCAAACTCAAAGAACAGTGTAGATAAGATGGTAGTCGTGAACAATGACATAAATAAACAAAAGGATAAATTGAATAATACGCTGAAGGCTTTTGATACATTACAGGTTGAGATTTCCGCTATAGAGACTGCAATAGGTAATATTGCTGAGCAGATAAATCATTTGGATTCACAAAAAGAAACAATTAGTAGGTCATCAGAACAGCTTGCAGCAATATCACAAGAAAATGCAGCGTCTTCACAAGAGGTAAGTGCAAGTATGCAGACCCTTGCAAGGGTAGTTTCTGAGTGCAATAAGGAAGTGTCTGTATTAGCGGATGCAAGTAAGAGTTTAGAGGAACAAATAAACAAATTTCAATTATAAGGAGTGAAGAAATGAAAAGAAAGCCTGTAATCATTATAAGCATTATTGGAGTAATAGCCATAGCATTAGTAATATTGTTTGCATGTCAGTTAAATAATCGAAACAGACCAAAATACCAATTAACAGAAGAGGAACAACAATTAATAGAAGAGACACCTTTAACAGAATATAGTTACTGGTATTCATTAGATAAATTTCCAAGATATAAGGTAGAAGCAGCTCAAAAGGTTGAACAGCTTATGAGTAATGGAGTATCACAGGAAGAAGCATGTGAAGAGGCAATAAATGAGGTATCAGATAAGATTTACAATGATACAGTTTATTTCATTGAGAATAACACAGATATAACATCGGATAACTGGGAAGAAGCATATTACGCATATATGGAGCAAACACAATAATAAGAGGAGGGATAGAAAATGAGCAAATTGACAATTATTGGTCTAGTGGTTGGGGGCATAGTTGGAGTAGTCCTGTTTCTTTTAACAAAAGATATAGGTTTAGTGATAACAGAGTTTTTAACAATTAACATATTAGTGCAAGCAGTAAGAATAGCCCAAAATAGTAGTGTGGAGTAAATGAAAGGAAGAGTAACACATGGAGATAATTAAGAAGCCAAGAGTAATTGCACTGACAACAGCAATAGTATTGTTAATACTTCTACGAAATTTGAGTTTAATAGGTGGATTGATACTGGAGGTATTAGTAATAGTGACAGAGAAGATAACAACAGAAAAAGAATAATAGCACAGGCTTTTTGGATAGTAACAAATCTAAAAAGCCTGTTAAAACATATAAGAAAGGTTGATAAAAATATGAAAAATAGGATATTCATTATAGGTATATTATATGGCATTAATGATAAAAACAAAGAGTATATAGAAGCATTAAGTTTATATGATCGGGATAAGAAAAAGGGTTATATACAATCAATGAATAAAGTAACACAAAGGTTTATTAATGGAGAACCAATAGTAGGAATGAGGGTCAGATCAATTATAGCATATAGTTACAAAACACAGAATTATAAATTGGTTATACGTCCATTATTATCTAGGACATATGATTATAAACAACTAAGTATAATTGATTGCAGTGGAAAGGTATTAAAACAAGGAAAAGATGTTATTATAGGCATGAAAAAAATAGGTGATACAGAGAAATGTGTAGTTATCAACAATAACTATGAAGAAAGAATTATTGATAAAGAAGAGGCTATACAAAATAGATTATTAGGAGTCTATAAAGATACTTTTTATAGACCAAGTATGGAATTAATAGACTAATAAAAGAAAAGGAGTGAAAGCCATGTCAAATCCAGTAAGACCTAAATTTGAACAAGAATACATAGAAAGAAAAATGGCAGAGCAACAGAGAGCAGTTAATACAAAAGAAGTAAAAGTTAATAACAATGAAAATAAAAGAGAGAGCGTAGAAAATGAAGAAAGCAACGGAGGTAAAAACATGAACACATTACTTAAGATTATTTTATCAATAGGCATAGTTGGTAGTGTTGGTTTAATAGTATTGGGAATTTCCACATACCAAACAACAAAGGAAAACAGTGCAAAAGAAGCAGCAAGCATTGTTCAAGTGCAAGCCACAGATACAGCAAATAAAAGTAACATAGAGCAAAGGGTAGATAATACACTTAAATATCAACAAGAGGCAGAGCAATTCTGGAATGACAACTTAATCTGTAGTAAAAATGAATTTATAAATAAATATATACAATATAGGGAAAATGGTTTAACAGCTGAACAAGCAAGAGATAGTCTATATAATGAGTTTAGCAAAGAGAATCAAGTAGCTATGAATGAAGATGGTGAAGTAGTAGCAGAGCCTACAGAAATGGATGCACTAATAAATAGTGAAGATGACGATATAACAGAAGAAGTAGTTGAAGAAGCAGTACAGGAGAATCAAGAGGTTACATATGAGATCAGAGAAATAGAGCCAGAAACATTATATGCGACACAGCAAGTCAATAAGAGACAGGGGCCATCTGCAAAGGACTTTGATAAGATTGGAAGTTTATCATATGGAGAGAAAGTAACAGTAGTAGGTGTGGTTGAACAATACAATGATGAAGTAGTGCTATGGTATCAATTAGACACCGGAGAGTTTGTGAGTGGAGCATACCTTGTAGAAAAACTGCCAAATTCACAACCTAAAGAGGATAATAATAGTGTTGGAACTCAAAGCCCCGAAAATAAAGGGAATAATGGAAATAATAATGATAATACCCAAGCACCAAACAATAATAACACACCAACAGTTACAGTTGACAAATTAAAGGAATTAGGCTTTGGTGGAGGATTCAGTGGAGCCGGTGGCGGTCAAGCCACAGTAGGAGATGGATCCGGTAACTTCTCCGGTGTAGACCTACAATAACATATCAATAGCAATGCAAGGGAGATAGTTGGAGTATTCAGCTATCTCCTAAATCATTATAGGGAAGGAGATAACAGCATGAATAAAACACATCAACATGCAAATAGACTAAAGCGACTAGCAATCTATATATTATCACTCATGCTAGTATTCAGTAGCCTTTCAATATCAGCATATGCGGACAATGCAGATGGAGGAGGACAAGGAGCAGCATCTTCCACTAATGCCGGTGGAGCATCAGAGAATAAATGTGGGTTTAGGATGTATGTAGTAGATTACAATGGAAACCTCAAATCCAAAGTAATAGATTTAGTTTACACAGACCCATCAGCTGATATGAGTTTAAGCACAACAAGAATAGGGGGAGGATCAGTAAGCCTGCCATCAAGTGTTTACACAATGCCCTCAGACATGCCAAGACCCTATTACCATAGTGGTTCCTTTATAGGTAATGGTCAAGCGGTCAAGAAATGGATGCGAACAAAAGGAAATGACGGTCAACAAAACATCATAACTTTAATAGAAAAGTATTTAGGCAGTAATGTAGCAGAGTTATTCTTAGACCAATCCGAAGAATACTACTGTGTCCTAGAGCCAATAGCATGGCACAACATATATTTAAGCAATGACAAATCTTCAAATTCTGGAGTTTGTTTTTATGGAACCTTTTATAACTGGATGCAATTATATAGCAAATTAGGACTTTCAAATGGTGGCTTCACAAGAACACTAGATAACAATGTCTTAGGAAGATGTTTAACATTTGAAAAAGACCAAACAAATCTCGGCTTAACAATGCCAACATCTGGAGGTTTATTAGATATCAACACAGTAGGTTCACAAGCCTTTGGAATCCAAGTTTATAGTAATAAAGACATGGAAGGAACCCATACATGGGACTATGTTTTAGGAGATACACCGGGACCGGCACCTAAATCAAGTGGAAAAATGTTTATCGTAAAGAATTATAGAACAGAAATCAAAGAAAACCAATATACCGATGATGGCTGCTTTACAAGAGAACTAACAGACAGCACCATTCAAATAGAGGATGAAGAAACCTATGTAGTAGTTGGTTGGAAGATAACCAATACCAAAGGAACACCAGATAGCATTAATTGGAATCCACCAGGATCAGTAGCAGAGCAAGGAAAAAGACCAACAACAGTAACAATTAAAAAGCCAAGTACAACATTATATGTATTACTGGAAAGAGCAAAGTTAGAACCAGAGGAAATACTGGATGCAGATTATATTTTAAAAGAATCACAGATAGCAAGAGCAATAAGCCTTAAGACAACAGATAATGATATGCCAATACTTCAAGATTATGTGTTTAACTGGAAGTTTGGCAAGCTAAACAAGTGTGCAGGACACCATATTTCCGGTAGCCACAATGATGATTGTGAAGAGGATTGTGATAAAGATCATGGACATACAGAGTATTGTGAGTTTACCTTGCAAGACAGAAACTGGTTGTTTAAACTTCTCAATGAAAACAGAGAAGCATACCCAAAGAACCTAGCATTCAATGATTTCTGGGTGGATTATACCAATGAGAAAGCAGAAGAGCGTACAACCTTAGAGGATGGAACAGTAGAGGTTGAGGATAGGGACTATAAGACAGTGCTTCATAGAGGCTCAGATAGTTTAACAATAGCCCAATGGAAAAATGAAAATGAAGCCTTAGATAGTTTAGAGGACTTCAATACAGCGAACTCAAAGAGTCCAACAAGAAAGAAAGCAGATTATAAAGAGTCAATAAACGTAAGCCTAGTGGATAGTTTAGAGGAAGAAGACCTAATAACAACCTCAAAAGGAAGTTTAGGATGTGACTTAGAAGACGAAGCAGCCTTAGATAATCCACTTTCAGTAGATGTAGGAATCCTCTATGAAACCTATAGCGGAGCACAAAACGGAGGCAAGTTAAATAATGAGATAGACAACAGTGAGATGTTAACCATAGGAAGTGCAGGAAATAAAATAATGTCTGGACGGATGGTGGAGTCTGGTTTATCCTTTTCATTTCATCCATACATCAAAATGCGCTATGACACAATGAATGGTGATGGAGCAGTCACAAAAGATAATGAAATCTTCATTCTAAGCGAGTATCTAAGAAGTTTAAGTTTAAATGACTACGCAGAAATAGAATGGAACAAAAAGACCTTGCCTAACATGATTTTAAGTAGTCCACAATGGAGTACCCATAAGACACCAGTATCAGAATGGGGAAGAGACAGCCTGTTACCGGGTGGAGCACAGATGATCTTAGGGATAAGAAACCAAGACAGACAAGAAGTAATAGCAAGAACATATCAATGTATCTTAATAGAAGATGGAAAAGAACAGGTAGATAAAACATGGCAGTCAATAGATGGCTTTACAAAAGAATCAGCATTGCAAGTTCATAAAGGATATACACAGAGCATAATAAATGGTTTAGAGAATCTGTCAGTGGAACAATGGCAGCACAAAGACCCTAACAGTGACCCATTTAAAGGAATCAAAGTTTATAATGAAGCCAACATAAGCAGTTTACAAAACACCAATGATGGAAAAGCAAGCTATGAAGATAAGTACTATTTCAAGGATGAAAGAGGAATAGCACAGAGCGGTTGCTTAGACGTAAACGAGGGCAATACAAGTACAGAGTATTACACATTTTCATCAGATACCTCTGGAAACATATTAATGAATGGCAGCGTGATATTAACTAAAAATCAAGGCGTTGAGAGTTTAACAGGTAAAGCGTTAGCAATAAACAGCAGAACCTTGGTAGTAAGTAAGTTAGTCGATGCCATTGAAAGGAATACCGGAAATGACCCAGAAGCTAAGTGGATAGCAGATGGAGCATGGTACAATGAAGCGTTTGATGGAATAACAGTAGCAATCTCAACAACAGTATTAAAAACAGGCTACATTGACCCATTTGAAAGAGTTTCAATATTAGACCCTAAGTTAGATACAAAGACAAAGACAAAAGGAGATATGTTTAGCAGTTATATGGTAGGACAGATAAAAATGAGGGATTACAGCACAGTATATGGAATGGTCAACATGATCGGAGAGTTTAAAGGAAGCCCAATACTTATGAAGGACATGGATAGACTGTATTACACAAAGAAGTTTTATCTAAGTAACATAACAGTACAGGATTTACATTAACATAGCATAGGGAAAGGAAAAATTACAACATAAAAGAAAAGAAGAAAAAATGATAAAATAGGGTGGAGAGGATAGCAGAGCAATAATTTGTTATCCTCTCCATCTTTTTTAATATTACATAAAAGAAAAAGGAGACAGTACATGAAAGTTTATGGATTTACAGAGAAAACATATGGAGTAATGGAGATAGAGAACACCTTGGATGCATGGCAGCAGTTTGTAGGAGGGGGTATACAGGCAGTACCAATAGCAGAGAACCTAATGTTGATATGCAATGAAGATGGTAAGCTGATCAATCTTGATAGAAGGTGTGTCTGGCTGCAGGATGGTATAGTCGTGGATATAATATTTGGAGATTGTTTTGTTTGTAGGCAAGAGGGGGAGGAAGGGGCAGCAATAAAGGATTCAGATGTAGGCACCATAGAAAAGATATTAAAACCAATAGTAATAAAGCCCAAAAATAAAAGAGCATAGCCAGAATTTAAGACACATTATAATCTTTTATGTATAGCATAAAGGTTTATGATGTGTTTTTTAATTTTGGGTGTGAAATAAGGGGTAAATAGGGTAAAAAAGTTAATTGTGGGAGTGGGGTAGGGGAAAAGGGAAAAGGGGTTCCAAATCAAGCCACAGCAAGCCACAGAGGGTAATAAAGGTTAGGGATGAAGGATGGGTGTTTAATGGGTGGAAAAGGAAGAAAAGAAAGTGAAAAAAGGATGTAAGAGATGCAATGATAAGCAATAAAGACAATAATAAACGGTAAATACAATAATAAACAATAAAGACAATAATAGAAGAGAAATACAATAATAAAAAATAGATACATTGATAACCGATCAGCAATGATTTTATTCAATTAAGACCAATAAAAAAATATATGAAAGACCAATATTAAGATACAAAGATAAAAAAGCAAAAAGCACGAATAAAAAATTATAATACAATATAAGTGTTTATCTACGATAGTTCCAAAATTTTGTGAGAAAAAGAAGAGTTTAATTGCATTTAAAAAGAGGGTATACATTAATAAAATTTAAGGGATAGCAATAAGAAAAAAATTGATATACATTCAAGATACATTAGGTGTTTTCCTGCATAAATCAAATAAAAGGGGAATGGGTGAATAATTTATAATAGTGAAAAATGGGGTTTCCGGCTTATTAAAAAGTGAAAAAGGGAAAATAAAGTATGAATGATACAGAAATAGCAACAGAAGCTGCTGTTAGAATAATAAATACTCTTATATACAATAAAGGCATATCAGTAGAAAAGCTGTTTAATTTTTTAAATTCAAATCCACCATACAGAGAGTTTTTAAATGATGATAACACTCTAATATGCATGATGCATGATGACAGTTTAGATAAGTTTATAGATATGATGGGAGAAGCCTTAAATGAATAAATACTTTAATATACAAGCAGAGGTAGTTGTAAATGGCTTAATGAAATTTAGAGGTTTAAGTAGAGATAAAGCATTAGAACTATGGACGAAATCAAAAACAAGACAATTAATACAAGAAGAATATAAAATGGAGCACATCTCTGGAGCCAGATGTTATGATGAATTACTGATGGAAATAGAAAACGACCCATATTGGATGAAGGGGCAATTTGATTAAAATTTAATATAATAAAGGTAGCTATTAAGAAATGAGTAAACTTATAGATATCAAAACAAATACAGGCAATACAATCAAGGTAGCTGATATAAAATCATCACATATACAGAACATAATCAAAGAAGCTCAAAAATGTACCAGTATAGACGCTATTATTCTTTTTGGGTCTTCTCTTGAAGAAAGATGTACAGAAAAATCAGATATAGACATAGTTATAATAAGTAAATACACAGTAAATAGATTATGTGACATAAAATCATATAATAAGTTTATGGACTCAGTATATGATTTTGATTTAACACAAAGTTATGATAAACTATACTTTCATTCAATAGATGAAATATATGATGATAATAATGATGAACTCATTTTTAGAGAGTTAAGAGAAAAAGGTAAAATAATATATCAGAAAGAGAATTGATAATGTGTAATCTAGTAAAGATTAAAAACAATAAAAACAAAGAAATACAAGTAGCATCTATAAAAGCAGATACACTACAGCAATTAATACAAATCTTTTCAATATGTAACAAGATAGAAAAGGTTTATTTGTTCGGATCAGCATTAGAAGAACGTTGTACAGAAAAATCTGATATAGACATAGCAATAATTTCTAGTACAAGCTTAGGAAAATTAATTACTGATAAAGGGTACAAACAATTTAAGCATCAATTATATAATATAGGTGACAATCAAGAATACGACATACTATATTTTAAATCCTTAGAGCAGATACAAAAAAGTAATGATTTGGTTTGTAAAGACATAATAAGCAAAGGAAGTATAATTTATGAAAGGTTGGAATGATTATATATTAAGTAAATTACAAGAGAATTTTTTGAAATAGTCGCTTATGTAATTTTGCAATACAGACAGTATGTGTCCCTTTTTCTTGCTTAAAATTCATATTGAAATAGATATATAGTTGAAAAATTAGAGAAAGAAAGGTGAACATTATGAGTGCAAAATACAAAGCATCTGATATAGCGGCATGGCTTATCAATAGAGATAACCAAGAAGAAAATAGAAAAGAGAGAATAAGTACTTTAAAACTTATGCAATTACTCTATTATTGTTATGGATGTTTTCTTGCAATAGATGAAATAAAACTATTTCCAGAAGAGATACATGCGTGGGAAGAGGGGGCAGTAGTAGAGGAAGTTTATAATATATTTAAGGAAGTGCCATATGATAAAGTAAGTGAACATGTACATTTATTAAATAAACAACCTATAGATAGCTATGACGAGGAACTGTTAGAACAAACTTATGATATATTTGGTAAAAACTACACAGCAAGAGAATTAGTTGATAAAACTCATAGAGAGTTACCTTGGCTCAGAGCGACTAAATATGGAGAATATTTAAAGGGAGCAGCCATTGAGCCAGAAGAAATACAGGATTATTTTAAGAAATACTATATTAAGGCGGCATAGGAAAAACCTAGCAGCTTGCCAAGTCGGAGGTGTTAGGATGTATGAGCAATATTTAAAGATAATTGGGACTAAAGAGATTGGACAGTATAACGGGCCTGAAGACGCAGCAAGAAAATTAAAAAATGCTCTATATTTAAAGATGTAAATATATCATACTCATACTGTATGAATGAAAACATGCAATATAATCCTAAAGAAGCTATAGTAATGACACTGTAAGTATAAATCTAGATAAGTGATTAGAAAGAGGCACCTCTTACAAACAGGTGCTTCTTTTAATATGAAATTTCAGATACACTAATTTGATATTTCAAATATTTTCTGATATAATATAGATAAGAAAATGAGTAATGTAGAGTATGAAAGGAAACACAATGCTCAAAGTATCTTTTGGAAAACCAACAGAAAAAATACTATGGGATATTGATCCCTATTTTAATTTCAATTTTGAACATGAATGGTTACAAGATGATTTAGTAAAACGCATGATAAAGGATATAGATAAATCCGAAGTATTAAACATATATCACATACAGGATCCGGTATTAGGACAAATTTCACCATGGCTACTATCAAAAGGAGTTAAAGCACTCATACTAGCTTTTAATGAACCTAACTTGTATATAAATGGATCAGCCTGTGGAGATAATTGCGCGAAGTGGTGGTTAGAGATCGGTAAAGTAAAAGACATAAGAATAAATCTAGGACACATAATGCATTTTGACGGTGAGTTCGAGATTTATATAGAGAATAGCGATAAGATAGTGCATAACATGTCAGAATTTATATCGGAGGAGATAAAGTATAATTAAATGAGCTTATATTGGAGTAAATACACATGTCAAATATAAAAATAAAACGCTTCGTAAATTATAGTAATTTATGTCTTTTTATATCCCAATTAGCACATGATTATGATAGACTAGGCTACCAAGATTTTATGAATAAAGAATATAAGTGCCACGGCATGTATAAAAGATACCTATTAGGGTACAGAGACTACTTAACCCGTAAAGAAACAGGAGCAATATGTAAGATTCAAGAATACAAAGGAAAGTTTATACTAGAACCACATTTATATATGATATATTTTAAGTTTAGGGACAAGTCTATACTAAACGATGTATTAAATAAAGCAGTACCAGAATTATACAATTACGGGTTTATATTCACATCAGTACAAGAGTCTGTACAATCATTTGTAAAAAATGATGAAACATATAAAACAGGTTTTTAATAGTAAAGAGAATAAACCAAATAAAGCTACCCTTAGTTTTTCCTCCATGAAAAAACAACATTGAATAAAAGGTGTTTTTGAACGATAATAAAAGTAAGCATACTAAGGAGATAAAAAATCATGTCAACATATGTAGTTGGAGATATCCACGGTTGTTATGATGAATGGATTCAATTAAAAGATAGAATAGAAGCCCAAGACTCAGAAGCAAGGTTTATTCTGGTAGGTGATATCATAGATCGGGGAGCCAAAGTTTATGAAATGTTAAACTGGGCAATGCAGAACATATCATCAAATGGAAAGTATCAGATGATATTAGGGAACCATGAAGAAGAGAAGATACGTTGGCTACAAAAGTATTTTGAATATAAGGAAGAACCGGGTGCTTCGTCAATAGTAATTGATGATATGGAGCCAGATAACTATGATTTTTATGATATGTGTATACACTATAGGCCTAGTGACCAACAGTTGAAGAATATCTTAAACTGGTTTGATCAGTTACCTTACTATAAAGAAGTATGTGTAAACATGCAAAAAGGAAAGCAGAGGTTTATAGTAGTACATTCATATTTACCGAGTGAATGTGTAAACAAAGATGGAAGTTTTAAGAAAACATCAGTAAAGGATAGTAACTCAGCAGTTATTAATTATATTAGACAAAGGTTAAAAAATTCAATTATCTGGCATAGGGATTATTGGGGAAATACATATAATAAAGTGATTGTGGTACACGGGCATACAGCTACAGTATCATCAAGCTGCACTGTAAGAGGAGCAAAGAGCGGAAGAATCTGGTTTAACAATAATGATATAAATGTAGATTGCGGTATAGTTTACAGAGAACATCGTGAAAAAGCAAACTTAGCAGCCATAAGGTTAGAGGATCTGGAAGAATTTTATGTTTATGATAATGCAGAGCCAGAGGGCAACGAAAATAAAGAAGAAACAGTAATTTATAAACAAGAAATGTTAGAAAAGAGGAAAAGGCAGAAGAAACAAGTTGATTCATGTTTATTTGATGAAGAATTCTTAAAGGATTTATGGTGATAAATTTTAAATTACTTAAAGGAATCATATAGTAACGGGGTAGTATAAATATAAAACATAAAAAACAATTTCCAGTTAGTTTAATTGGTGTTAACAAAATAAGGAGTAACAAAGTGATAAATCAAGAAGCTTTAAAGAAGATAGAGGAGTTATTGCAAAAATATAAATACAACTGGGGAATAGATATTGATATAAACTATATACCACCTGGGATGACACAAGAAAAATTAGTAGTCGTGTTGGAACGCATAGTAGAAACCGGAGAAAGTGTTTTGGTTGGGTGGAATAAATGTTTTTTGACAAGCAGACGCAAATAAATGAATTGGGAAAAATAATAAAAAAAAACATAGAGAAAAAAGGATAAAATACAATAATAAAATTTTTTAGAAACAATAGTATATTTATAATATACTCCATGTTTAGAAGTTTAGATAAAAACCTTATTACATTATATAATTTTATAGAAGTAAAAGAGAAAAAAGAAGTAAAAACATTAGTGATTTTCAGATGCGGATATCATTTTTTTCAACATATTAAAACAAAGACTCATTATAGAATTTTTATAATCATCAGTATAAGTTCTAAGTTCTATAAAAAATAGTGGTTTAGGTGGAATCAAAAAGCAATAAGCAAATTTTTTTACATGTTGAAAAATTTAAGGTTCTAAAAACAAGAAGCATTGGTGATTTCCAAGATGCGGATATCATTTTTTTCAACATATTGAAATAAGGACTCATTATAGAATTTTTTATAATCATCAGTATAAGTTCTAAGTTCTAAAAAAATAAAGGTTTAGATAAAGTCCAGAAACAATAAGCAAATTTTTCAACATGTTGAAAAAATTTAAGTTCTAAAACTTAAAGCATTAGTGATTTTTCAGAAGCAATAAGCAATTTTTTTTACATGTTGAAACAAGGACTCATTAGAGAATTTTTTAAAATCACCAGTATATGTTCTAAGTTCTATAAAGAATAGAGGTTTAGATAAAATCCAGAAGCAGTAAGCAATTTTTTTTACATGTTGGAAAAATTTAAGTTCTAAAATATAAATCATAGTAATTACCGGAAACATTTAATTTATTGTGTAGAGTCTAAGAATAATATGCATTAAGCAATTTTTCCCAATCAGTAATATATTGTCAAGCAACTTGAAATTTCATAGGTTTATTTAAAATATAGAAACAGTAGGTAATCATTCAAAACTTATTAAAAAGGGTGGAGTTATAAAATTATAAAGCATTAGTATTGTCAAAAGCATATAGCTTTCCGGGGAAGACCAAAGACAATATACATTAATGATTTTTTCACAATCACAGGCAAGCGCATAATATACTTGAAATTTATAGATTTAAATAAATTTAGATGCAAAAGGAAACAAATTATGGCAGAGCGATTAACAAGAGATCAAATGGCAGAGAAATATCCAAACCAAAGTATAGGAATCACCAATATTAAATATGAAAACAATGACGGAGTAACAATAGAATCAGCAGAAGTGGTTTATACACCAGAAGATAAAACTCCAGAGGAATTACTTACCTTACAGGTATACGGTACAGAAGACATTATGTGTTGGTATACCACAGGAAGCAAAGTAAATGTAGGAGTAATTATATAATGACAGAACCAAAATATATCATCAAAGATGGCATTGCATTTTATGAAGAACCCTATATTATTGATTACTCAAAATTTGTGAGCGAGCATTTGGATTGTGACAGTATTATAAAGGATAATCAAGATTACAATGATATTGTACAAGTAATAGCTTTTGCCACAAAAGAAGAGTTTAATGATACATTAAAAGATGTATTAGATACAAAATTCAATAATGGATACAAAAGATTAAGACACTTAAGTTCAGTGGGGTTAAACTCAATATGGTAGAGCGATTAACAAGAGAACAAATGGAAAAGAAATATCCCAACACATGGTTAGGAATAAATAACATAAAATATCAGAATGATAACGGAGTAACCATTGAATCCGCAGACGTAGTCTATACAGACAAAACAGCATCAGAGTTAGGTTTAATGGTATTACAAGGCGAAGATATACAGCCTTTATTTACAACTCCAGACGAAGCATTTCAACTAGGGGGGTTAACAACATGAAGGGGATTAAAATATAGAAACAGTAGGTGATCATTTAAAACTTATTAAAAATACAGAATCAATCATTAATAAGATTGATATTACTAATAATAAAAGAGTATTAGTTTATGATATAATAACATTAACAACTATTTACAGAGGTGGTACATATGAAGGAAAAGACACTAAAGCAAAAATGTATAGATGCAGCAATTAGTTATAGTAAAGTCCGGTCTTATAAATACAGACATAAAGATTTATCATATGAACAAATTTTTGAACACTATAAAAATATTGTTCCACAGGATTATGCATCTGCTAGATTGGGTGAAGTATCAAAAAATAAGTCCGACTTAGAAATGAAAATCATTAAATATACAAATCATCATGATATAGACATACAATTTGAAGATGGAACAATAGTACATAATAAAACATATACAAACTTTAAGAAAGGCTGTGTTCCCCACCCTAAATATTTAAAATGTGAATTAGTATATAATTTTAAAGGTAAAAATTTTTATTTATGTACATGTAGAAAATGTAAAAATAAGCATATAATATCAATAGATGAAATGAAAGAATATAAGTGTGAATATTGTAATTGATAAAAATAACATGCAAGAAAGAATGTAACAATAATTAAATTAAGATAGTTTATTTTAGAGCATCTGCAAGAAAGTAGATGCTTTTTATTTTATCTCCAAAACACTAATTATAATTTGTGATGCTATTTTTATAACAATGAATGTATATAGGGGTGTATATATTTTAAATATAAAGAAAAGGAGAAAAAAGGATATGAGCGTAGAAACATTATTATCAATCTCAGAAGTAAGTAGAATGACAGGTATAGCAACAAGTAAACTAAGATATTTGGATAGGTGTGGAAAGTTACGGCCTGTAAAGAAAGCGGAAGGCGGGCATAGATATTACACACATGAGCAAGTGGTAAGAGCATTAAAAATTACAAAGAAACAAGTAGTTATAGCATATACAGTGTTAAATAAAAAGGAGGTCAATGTAGAAAGTGAAGATGATACAAAGTTAGCAGCTATTAAAAACAATGAACTTATAGAAAGAGTAAAGAAAGCGGAGCCAAACGCTAAGATCGCAGGAGTATGTGATATATGGCATGGAGAAAATAAAGGTTTAGGTATAGAAGATGTGATTAAGATGGCTATTAATAGACAAGTTAGTAAAGTCTATTACGATGACAAAGAGCAGTTTGTTGTAGGTGACTGGAATAACTACAAATACTGGTTAAGTCTTATGGATACGGAGTTGATTGATATAAATGACATAGAAAAGAGGGAGTTAGTATGATAGCAAAGAAATTTTACTGTGATAAAGAGCAAGGAAACATAGAAATAAGGTATAGTAAGGCAGAGGTAGGGAGAACAGGCATAATAGCCCAATGTGATTACACATTATTAAGTCATGCAAGATATTGTGTGATTATGAGTTTAGGGTGTGAGGGCTATGAAAAATATGTTCAGTACAAAACAATGTATTTTACATGCAATTATTCAGATTTGAAAAAGAATTTGATTAATTGTTTAAAAAGAGATTTACTTTTAGGGGCATCAGCAAAAATAAATAGTTTCATAGATAATGTAGTGAAGCCTGTTTATATAGTGAGTTCAGAGGAAGTAGGCACTATATTTGAAGTTATAGACAAGAATTATAATAAATTCCATGTGGAAGTATACAACAATAGAACGGAGTACTACATAGAAGCTGAAACCGGATCGGGGAGAAAGAAGATAGATACAATAGATAAGAGTCAAGGTTTAGGTGGAATTTGTAGGTACATTTCAGATAAAAAATTAGAAAAACAAGCATATGAGAAAATGATATAGATGAATGTGTAAAGGGAGAGCAAACAAATATAATTTTTTCAACATATTAGAAAAAGATGGAGACAAATAAGAAAAAAATCAAAATTTGATAATAGGATAGACATTAAAGAAAAAAGAGATATAGATTGTGTAAAGTTGGATAAGCAGAAAAATTTTTTTAACATATTAAAAAGCAGCCATACAATATAAGATTTTGAGATAAACAATAAGATGCAAAATAACATATTTAAGAGTTTATACAGTATGAAGAATTTGAGATAAGTGAAAGAATGGGAAAAAAGCAATAGCATTACTATAACTAGTTAATAAAAAGAAAGCATTGATAAAAATAAGATACATTGAAAAACCAAAGGCATAAGGTATTTATAAAAATGAAAAAAGCAATAAAAAGAATAACATTCCTATAACAAGTTAGTAAAATGGAAACATTAATGAAATTAAAATACATTAAAAACCTAAAGACATAAGCTATTGATAAAAATGAAAAAAGTAATAAAAAAGATGACATTTTTATAACAAGTTGATAAATTAAGAACATTTGAAAATTTAGATACATTGAAAATTAAAGAGCATGGGCTATTGAAGATAGTTTATGGATTCAAGAAAAAAGGGTAACAAAAAATAATCTAGTTGATAATTGAGATAGTATTACTGAAGGACTTTAGAGGAGGCAGCTTAGCAATGGACGGATTTGAGTATAGAAAAAATGAGAATTATGAGGCAGGAACCTCATACCCGGAGCAGTTCTTAGTAAGAACGCTTAGCCAAATATATAATGTGGAGCATAGAAAGATAGAACCAAGTCTGGGGTTAGAGTTTGATCTGAGTATAAAAGAACTAAACTTAAAGATTGAATATAGCGGAGACTACTGGCATATCAACAAAGAGGATAAAGACCAGAAGCGCAGAAAGTATTGCAAGGATAATGGGATAAATTATATTGAAATAATAGAAAGACAAGGAAAAGCTGATGTTAGAATTTATAGAAATAATTTACATACAAAAATATATTTGTACACAAGTACAGAGTTTGTAAAAAAGAATGAGAAGTTAATTACAGTGTTAAAGTACATATTAAAGCAATATGGACACCAAATAAATGAAATTGACGTAGAAAGAGCAGTATGTGAGAGCTTCTTATTCTGTAAACAATATAAATATGTCATTATAAGAAAGAATGGAAAGATAGTAGGAACACAGGATAAAGTTTTCATAAACAGTACTAATTATGCAAACTTTGTAGAAATAAACTTAGACGATGATGAAAGTGAAGAGGGAATAGTAATAAAAAATGCTAATGACATTGATAGTGATATAAACAATGAAAAAATAGAAAAAGAAGATGTTACATTAGTAAATACATCAATGTCTGATAAAGAATTTAGAAGACATTGTAAAATGGCGGTTCAAAATTGGAATAATTTTTAAAAATAAATAGTTTAAATAACAAAGATTTTTAAAAGTAAAGACATAGAATAAGAAACATTAAAAATGAAAAATAAGTTTAAAGTGTTTATAGATAAATACATATAAGTGAGGCATAGGAAAAGTATTTTTAATCTAAAAATGATAACATTGGTCTGAATAAAAGATAAAAAGATTTTACAATAAAATTGGTCTTAGAAATGTAAGGTAAAGAGGGTATGAAGAAGGATTTTATGAAAATCCGGTGTGAAACCTTAGGAATGTGATACTAGTTAAAAAATATTTTTTATGGAAAAAGAGGAAAGGAGAGGTGGACATGTCAACTTTTTTGAAAGATGCCAAAACTTTCTACAGTGATTTTTTTAGTAGAGGAACATGGAGTGAAATAGGTGCGAACAATATTTTGAGCGGTAAGGAAGATATAAATAAGCGTAAAGAGTGTTTAAGAGAAGTTTATAGACTCATATTAGATAATGAAGCAATAAGTGATGAGGTAAAGGACTGGATAAAAACCAATCACTCCATTCAAAAAACAGCAGTGATTAGAGGAATAACAGTTAGTAGATTAAAGAACCAAATTTATTATGTGAATACAACTTTAGGAAATGATTTATCTTATAAAGATAATAATATAATTCATATAATGATAATGACAGAGAAAATTGAGAGTAAAGATTGGGAGAACATTAATAAAATTGTACAGGCAGTAATAATTAAGAAAAGGCAAAGTTTATATAAAAAGGAAAACATATTTAGTACCAAGAATTTATTAATAAACATTCCAAGAAAAGAATATTGTACATCAATAAGTGATGAGTCTTTTAATACATTTTTAAGACTCATAATGCCATATTTTATAAATGAAAGAAAGAGAGTGCAACAAAGAATAAATGAGCAGTATTTAAAAGAAGCCGGCTATTTTAATTATTTACTTACACCGGGAATCAATTTATCAAGTTTAGATAAAAGTAGACTGGCAAGAGTAAAGAAATTGCTCGACGATGAAACAGTAAGCACATACAACAAATTGAATAGAGATAAAATGCTTGATTTGACCAAGGTGGAAGAAGAGGAAAAGAAAAAAGAGACATTAGATATAGAGGAATATCGTAAAAAATCCAAAGAAGAACTTAAAAGTGGTGAGCCGATCGTTCTTAAGAGTAGACATGTTCAGTTTGATTTTTGATATTGATATACAATTTAGAAACTAGTTAGTAAGGAGAAGAACAGGTAGGATTCAAGTAAAAGAGATCAGAGCAGCTGAAAGTAGAGAAAGCCTTTAATTTTGGGCTTTCTTTTCTTTTGGATAAAAAAGAGGAAGAAAAGAGGGGCAATCAATAAACTAGTGAGAAAATACGAAAACATCTGGAAGACCAATAGGATAAAAGAACAGCAATGTTAAAGAAGAAAGAGTTTATATAAATGAAGATACATAAGAAATATAACACAATTCAGTAACTAGTAAGAAAAAGAAGATAAGCTCAAAAATTTGAAAGGACATAAAATTTTTAAGAAAAGTAGAGGATTTATAAGGTGAAATTGTGTATGCTGTGCCTGTACTAGTTAGAATTTGCAATAAAACTTCAAGTTTGGTATTATCAGTGTAAAGAAGAACCAACATATGAAATTGGGAGATAAACCTATGAATGATAATGCAAATACAAAGGCAAATGAAGCAGCTGCAAAAAATGATTATGAAGAACGTGTAAAAGAGAAAGAAGAAGTAAAAGAGGGTCTTAAGGCTAAGGATATAATAGTTGATGACACAACTTATAGTACAGGAGCAAGTGCAGTTGCTAATGTACTTAATAGTTTAGTGGCTGAAATTGAAAGGAAAGCGGAAAAAGAAAAAAGCAAGCCTAAGTATAAATTTCTGGAAAGCAATAAAAGTAATAAGGACTATATAAGTAAATTACAAGAAGTTTATGATATCTTAGAAGATATTCAAAAGAACTTAGATAAATATGAGTATTCAGTAAAGATTTATGAGGATTTAGACTGTGAAGATGTAGATAAACAGAATAGATATTACATTAGAATAAGTAAGTTTAATAAAATATATTCTGAAATAAACCTAATAGCATATGAGAATAGCATAAAAGATTTTGAGTTTGACGAAGAAGGATATATAGAAAATATAGTTTGTAAAATAGAAGGATACAGTTCAGAAAAAACCAAAATAATAGCAAGATACATAGTTGAATATATCTCCAACTTAATTTATTTCAAAACATTTTATTATATAACTTATAGTAAAATTGGTTGGGAATATCATAATGGAGATAGAAACAGTTGGATATTTAAGTATGACCAGTTATATTCAAGATTATTATTTTTAAAAGGGGAGATAAAAAAGGATTACGAGTATGGTTTAAATTGTAGCAGTAATGATATAAATATTGACAGAAAGAAAGATATAGAAACAATACTTGAAAAGTATATATCATCATCTAATTCAAATAAAACATATGAATTAAGTAATGATCAAATTAAACAGATCAAAGAGGAACTAACAAAATTTAATGACTATAGATGGGTGATTACTACAAAAGATTTAATAAGTAATCATGCTTATTGTGCGCTGATTTTAGGGGCAGGAATAAGCGGTTTAATTAGACAATTATTACATTATACCAAAGAAACCAATATAAACATTAATATATGTGGAAAGCCTGCTTCTGGAAAGAGTACAATATCCCATTACTTATTAGGAATATTTGGAAATCCAGAAGTATTAGAGGGTAGCTTTACAGATACAGATAATAGTATAGAGTTTAACCGGGTTAAAAGACCTGTACTTCCATATGTCTTAGATGAACGTATGTTAAAGATTGAAACTGCATCTGAAAATGTAAAAAGACAAAAAGTGTTTATGGAGATATTTAGGGAGTATGAGGGCAAGGTAAAAGAGAGATTAGGCAAGCAATATGAGGAGTTTTCCGGGGAAAGAACATACGGGCCTGTAATAAGTAGTAGTGTAGATAGTATGATGGACATATTATATACATTTGAAAATAATGTAGGTCAGTACAGAAGATTCATAGAACTTTATGTAGAAGATAGAGATAAGAAGTTATTATTTAGTGACTCGGAAGAAGCAGAGAGAATAGAAAAGACAGCATATGATTGTTATGGATATGGTATTAGAATCATAGTAGATTATATGTTATATATTCTTAATGAGGATATTAACGTAGATTCAGATGATTCAGATGATTCAGATATAGATATAAATGATTACATTAGAAATAAAACTTCTTTAACACAAAGATTTGATAAATTAAACATAGAAATAAAAGATAAACTCAAAGAAAAAGAGAAAAATGAGAAAGTAGGTGATTTAACATCATCATCAAAAAGATTTGCTTTGATAGTATTATCATATCAAATTTTAAAAGAATCATTAGAATTTTATATGGATAATTTTTATGATATAGGAGACTCAGAAAAAGAAAATAATATCAGTATTTTAAGAGCATTAGAAATTGATAAAGACAATAAAAATGGAGATATAAAAGATTTATCAGATGAAATCATAGATATATTAATAGAAAACTTAATACTAAAAATGAGCCATCTTGAATTTTCAAGAAATATGAATGATAAGGCTTTATATGAATATATTAAGACGCATAATCAGTTTTTTAAAGAATCAAAAAGAGTTGATTTAGAAAAAGCACAGGAGTTAATAGAAAGCAAGGGTAGTATATTAGGATATTATACGCGCGACAATAATAACAATTATATACTATATACCTTACAAGATTACCAATTAGATATGTTCTGGTACATGGATTCAATACCAGAACCACATATAATTAAAGAGTACATTGAATATGTAGAAGATTTAAAACAAAAGAACAATGGAAAGTACGACAGAGAAAAAAATAAGCAATATGCAAAGGAGAAATATCAAGCTATACCAGAAAATGCACAAAGTGAAACAAAGAATAACACTAAAAGGCAACACATTAAGGGTACAACCATTTATATATCAAAGAAAACACTTATAATAAATAAATTACAAGCAAACGAAGAAGATCAAGATGAGCCTAAACAAACAAAGCAGGACGAGAAGAAAGTAAAGGACAAGCAATGAGATTAGTTGACTATGAGTATTGCAATGAAATAGCTAAAAAAGAATGGTTAGATAGCATACAAATGAATGTAGGCTTAAGATATTTTGGCGGTAAAACAGTGATAGGGAGATATATTTTTAATAATATATTCAACCTTTCAGTAATAATGAAGAATCAAGGAAAAAAGCCAGATATATTTATAGATGCATTTACCGGTGGTGGAAAAATAGGTTTATCAATACCTTATGGATGGTACGACACAATAATAATAAATGACATTAATTATGGAGTGTATCATTATTATAAGTACTGTCAAGATGATTATATTTCTCTTATTTTTATGATAGAAAAGATTGGTAGCATAATGAATAAGGAAATGTTTAATCTTGCTGCCTATGTCAGAAACTTTGGACTTGGTATAGAAAAGTGGAAAGATAAGAATGGAGAACCAGATCTAGTTAAAGAGGATGAAGTAGTAGACCCTTTAGTAGCAGCTGCTTTGACTTATTGGGTTACAGCCGCTTCATATAATGGAATAACAGACCCGAAGAGAGCAATATATAATTTAGTTAGGAAAGATGCAGATATTGAAGATAAGAAGCAGGAACAACAGAAAATACAACAAATAATAAGTAGAGCATGTAAAAGAATACCCAAATTACACGAAAAGTTAAATAATCAGCATTATATTATAGAAAATTTAGATTATAGAGAATTAATAAAGAAATATAATGGTCTGGAATACACTGATTTACAAGGGGAAAAGCATGATAGAGTAGAAGAATATAGAGAAAAGAATAAATTATGGTATTTTGACCCACCATATCACCCATTATGTTTATTTGGTGGTGATCCGGCTTCATATGCTGATACATTCACGGAAGAGTTAGCAAATCAAATGGTAGAAATATTAAGTGGAAAATATGAGAAAGACTATGGAAAATTAGAATATTTCATCAAATCAGACTATGACCCACAGGAAACACTTAGAATAGCAAGACAGGAAGTAAACGAGGAATACATAGATAATAGTAGAAAAAGATGGTATGAGGACATTATAAATAAAGAAGATAACCAAAATAACTATATATCAAATTTGTTTAAATCCTTAGAAGTATATCCATTCTGCAAGGTATGTGTTGGGGGCTTTGATAAATCATCTTCAAGGGATAATAAGGCTATAGGACAAGAGTTTATATGGTGTAGAGGCTTTCCAGAAGATTATAACACAGAAGAAATCGAATAAGATATACCTTTAATAAGGTAGATTGACATTTTTTAAGTTAATTATAGCTATTTCATTAGTGAAATAGTTCATCAAATGTGATAGTATGGACTTATGAAAAATTGTTACCAGAAGTGAAGATTTTTAAAATTGTTACCAGAATTGTTACCAAAGGGCTGGTTTTAGTGGTTTAAATGGTAATAAAGGACAATTTGGGAATAATGGAAAAACTCTGAGAAATTAAAGGAATTAAAAGAAATATAGGACAGAAAATACTAATCTATATAATAGGAATGGGTTACAAGTTTGAGGAAGAATAGGTTGCACGGTTTACATAATATTGAACATATGTAACGGGAGGTAGTAAATGGCCGAACGTCGATTTTATGAGGAAGAATTGTTTTTCCCAAAGGAAGAGGAACAACAGAACTTACAGTTGTCCCGGGAAGCGATCGGAATGCTGCAGGATGCTTATTTTCGGATCAGCGCTATTGATCTGAATAAAAATAGTATTGTGGACCTGAAGATCGTGGAGGGCGAAGCACTGGAAGTAGAGCGGTTGAACGGTGATTACAGAATGACCATAGCTTCCTGCGCGAAAAATCATGTGGAGGAGAACGACAGGGAGAGCTTCCGGAATATCATGTCGGCGGAAAATCTGAAGGTAGTATTCATGAATGGCGGTGCGCCCATCCATTTCAGTTATCGTCGCCTGGTGGCGGGCGATTGGAAATGGGTGCGGTCGGAGCTGGTACCCGTGGAGAATTTCGGTGAAAATAACGCCAGAGTCATGTGGTATGTAAAGAATATCACGGAGGAGAAGGCGAAGGAAAGGGAAATGATGGATCAGATGCTGCGGTCGAATGCAGAGTTGATCCAGGCCAAAGAGGAGCTTGAGCAGGCCAATATACAGATTCAGGAATCGAACGAGATACTGCGCCGTACACTGCGCGCAGAGGAGCAGTACAGGCAGGCGATCATCTCAGAGGCAGTCTATGTCTATAATGTAAATGTGACAAAGAATCTGATCGAGGAGGAGTTTTATGATCTGACAGATGGCCACGAAAGGCCGGTCTTAGCGCGGATGGGACTGAAGGCTCCCTGCAATGCAGACGATTTTTTCCTGCGCTGGTGTAAGGAAAAGGTTTTTCCGGAGGACAGAGAGCTCTACGTGCAGGAAACCAATACGAGACAGATGCTGGAGGCCTATGAGCGTGGAGAGAGTGAGCTGGTGATCGAGTTTGAGGCGGGAGGGCCAAACGAGCATCCTATGGTTCTGCGTCGTACGATTCTTCTCACGAAGGATGAAAGCAACGGGGATATTCTGGCGCTCATCAATGCCAAGGATATCACGGAGGCACGTCAAAAGGACAAGGAGGCAAGAAAAGCCCTCTTAGACGCCTATGAGGCGGCAGACAGGGCAAGCTGCGCCAAGACGGATTTCCTTTCCAAGATGTCTCATGATATCAGAACGCCGATGAATGCGATCATTGGTATGACGGCCATTGCAGGTACTAAACTGCATGATCCGGAGGGTGTGGCGGAGTGCCTGAACAAGATCTCTGGCGCCAGCAGATATCTGCTTTCTCTGATCAATGAAGTGCTGGATATGAGCAGGATCGAGTCGGGGACAATGGCGCTTCAGGAGGAAGATTTTGATCTGATCGATATGATCAATAATCTTGAGAAGGTACTGTCTGCTTCAGCCAGAGAGAAGAGGCAGAATATAACGCTGCGCACCCATAACATCCAGAATTCCAATGTGATGGGAGATATTTTGCGAATACAGCAGGCTTTTATAAATGTGGGACAAAACGCCATTACGTACACTCCGGAAGAGGGTGAAATCAGTATAGAAGTCACGGAGAAACCTTCCACACAGTATCAGATCGGATGCTATGAGTTTGTATTTAAGGACAATGGCATCGGTATGTCGCCGGAATTTTTAAAGCGTATTTTTAAACCGTTTGAACGGGCGGAGGACGTGCGGATCAGTAAGGTGCAGGGCACCGGTCTGGGGCTTACCATCAGCCGCAATATCATACATATGATGGACGGCGATATCGAGATAGAGAGTGAACTGGGCGTGGGAACCATCGTGACGATCACATTGCCCCTGAAGCATCAGGAGCCGGGACAGGCACAGGATATCGATCTGACAGGACTCACGGTTCTGGTGGTGGACGATGAGCCTTTTAGCTGCGAGACGGCCTGCATGTTATTAGAAAAATTAGGCATGCAGGGAGAATGGGTTTTGTCAGGGAAGGAAGCGCTGGAATATGTGCAGAAGAAGCAGGAGAAGAAAGAAGAGCTTTTTGCCGTTCTTTTAGACTGTAATATGCCGGGAGGCATGAGCGGTATGGAAACGGCAAAGGCAATGCGCCGTGAAATAAGATCGAATGTGCCCATTGTGATGTTTTCTGCCTATGACTGGGCAGATATTGAAACGGAAGCCCAGGTGGCGGGCATTGATGCCTTTATCATGAAACCATTGGATGAGGGCAGACTGGTGAATGTATTCAAAAGGTTTATACATAGAGAAGAAGTGCCGTCTCTGGAACATACGCTGGATCAGATCGAAGCGGCGGATTATTCTCACAAGAGGATTCTTGTGGTGGAGGATAACGATCTGAACAGAGAAATCGCGATGGAGATTCTCTCTATGTCGGGGGCCCAGGTGGAAACAGCGGAAAATGGAAAAGAGGCTGTGGAAATGGTGCAGGCGTCATCTAAGGGGTATTATGATCTGATTCTCATGGATCTGCAGATGCCGGTCATGAACGGCTACGAAGCCACCATTGCAATCCGGGATATGAACAGGGAAGATATCAGAAATATCCCGATCGTGGCGATGACGGCGAATGCTTTTCTGGAGGATGTACAGAAGTCAAAGGCCTGCGGCATGAATGAACATATGTCGAAGCCTCTGGATATCGACCAGCTGCAACAGATGCTGACACGATGGCTGGGAAAGAAAAAGAAAGATGCGTAAGAGAACATAGAAACAGGAGATCGGGTGTGGCGGCATCCGATCTTTTCTATATATACTGAGAATTTTTATAAAAATAAAAAAAATCTTAAATCGGGGACAAAATGTTTGATATTTAAAATAATGGTTATATAATAGAGAATGGATTTGTGGAAGTGGGAATTGGGAGGAAGTAATATGAAAAGACCATACATACTATCTATACATAGAAAGACAGCAGTTTTGTTGGCGGCGTCCTGCGCGGCTGCATTGATTGCGGGGTGCGGAGACGTGACACAGGAGGAGGAAACTTTAAGCGAGGTGATTCCGGTGGAGGCGCAGATGCCTGTGGAGGGAACCCTCACTCTGAAAAATGAGTTCGTGGGCACAGTCAGTCCGGAGGAATCGGTGTATGTAATCCCCATGGTGTCGGCGGAAGTATTGAGCACAGAGATCAGTGTGGGAGATACCGTTGTGGAGGGACAAGAGTTATGTAAACTTGATACTGAGGCGGCGGAATTGCAATTGGCCAGTGCTCAGGCCCAGTATAACAGTGCGGCGGCAGGAGTGCAGGCAGCCGAGGTGGGCTATGAGATCGCTCAGGCTCAGTATGACAGCACGGTGGCTCAGCTGGATATGCAGAACGAGCAGACCCAGAGGCAGAAGGATCTGACTATGTACCAGATGCAGATGCAGATCGATGGCATTGACAGCGGAATAGAAGATATCAATGAGCAGCTCGCCGACTTGGAGGAGAATAAGAAGGATGCTAAGGATCAGAGGGATGCGCTGAGCAAGGCTAAGAAAAATGCGAATGAACTTGTGAAGCAGGCGCAGACAGCATACAATGCGGCGGCAGCTGCTGAGGGACTGCTACAGGCGCAGGCTAGATACCAGGCTGCGGTGAATGCGGTCACGGCATTGGAGATGCCAGGCGTTACGCCTGATCCGACGGAGTTGGCGCAAGCAAAGCAAGAGCTGGAGGAAGCGCGAAAGGCGCTTGATGCTATTAAGGAGAAACTCAAACCCTATGATGCGGATTTGCAGGCGGCGCAGGCGGTGGCGGCCCAGGCATCTTCCGCCTACGAGCAGGTGAACGCAGGCATCGACTCTATCGAGGATGGGGAAGAGCAGCTCAGAGATGCGCTCTCCGACACCTACACGAGCAGGGAACAGACGGAAACCATTAAAAACCTGACGGAGGCACAGTTAAACATCAACTCCGATAAGGTGCAGGATATCGGGAAGAAAACGGCAGCTCTGGGTGTGGATTCTGCGGCGGCCCAGGTAAACAGCGCAAAGGTAGGCGCGGCGGGTGCGCAGATCGCTATCGACAGCGCCGAGTATCAGCTGGATATGTACACTCTGACAGCGCCCATCGGAGGCGTGATCGAGGCGGTGAATGTGAAGGAACATGATTTTGCGTCTCCGCAGGCACCAGCTTTTGTGATTTCTAATAAGAATACCATGACCGTCACTTTCGGTGTGAGCGAGGGAATTCGCGGCACCTTGCGGGTGGGACAAAAGATCGAGGTGGACAGAAACGGCAAGCTGTACGATGCGGTCATTACGGAGATCGGCAGCATGGTGGATCAGAACACAGGTCTGTTCGCAATCAAATCCTGTGTGAATACGCCGGACGACAGTCTGCTCACGGGTAGCACTGTGAAGGTGACAGCGGATACGTATAGCCAGACAGATGCTATTTTGATTCCCTATGATGCGGTGTACTATGATGACAGCCAGCCTTATGTCTATGTGGCGGTGAACGGTGTGGCACAGAGGAGGGACGTGGAGACTGGTATTTTTGATATGGATACCATCACGGTGCTTTCCGGGCTTACTACGCAGGAACAGTTGATCACCAGCTGGTCTGCCAACTTGAGAGAGGGTGCAGAGGTGTCGGTACAGATGATTTCCGGGGATGCGGACAACACCCAGACAACGGATGCGGAGTAGGAGGACGGTATGAGCTTAACGAAATTAGCCTTAAAGCGCCCCGTATCCATGGCTCTGGTCATCTTGGCCTTGGTGGTGTTTGGCCTTTCCTCCATACCCAGCTTTCAGCTGGAGCTGACACCGGATATGGAGCTTCCCATGCTTTTGGTCTACACTATCTATCCAGGAGCGGATCCGGAGAGCGTGGAGGAGCTGGTGACGAAGGAAATCGAGGCTGCCGGTTCTGAGCAGAGCGGTGTGAACACTTATACTTCACAGTCGGCGGAGAATATGTCCATGGTCATGTTCCAGTATGATTACGGAACAGATCTGGATGATGCTTATATGGATCTGAAGACGGCCCTGGAAACGGCCAGAGCCTCTATGCCGGACGATGTACAGGAACCGATGGTCATAGAGATGTCCATGGATCAGATGGAGACCATGGATATCTCCGTAACCGCTGTGGGCGACAGCGATGTGTTGAGCTATGTGAATGACACCATGGTGCCGGAGCTGGAAACCATTTCCGGCGTGGCTGATGTGACCGTGTACGGCGGCCGGGAAAATTACATAAGGGTACTGCTCGATTCCCAGGCGATGAAAGAGTATGGCGTGACCATGAGCGGCATCGCGCAGACCATCGGCGCCATGGACTTTACAGTGCCTGTGGGAGCTGTCAGTCAGGGCTCTCAGGATATTGCGGTGTCCAGCAGCGCGGATATCTCAGGTGTTGTACAGATTCAGAATATTCCGATCACCACAGCCAGAGGGCAGGTCATTCCGCTCTCAGAACTGGCGCAGGTGGGTGAGAGCCAGCAGGATGCTTCCAGCTTAAGCCGTTATAACGGACAGGATAATGTTAGCATTGCCATTACCAAAAAGAAAAGCTATGGTACAGTGGATGTTACCAGAGACGTGGATAGAATGCTGGAGCTTTTGCAGGCGGACAATGAAGTTGTAGTGATCGACACCATTTATAATGCCAGCGATATGATTATTTCATCGCTCTCCTCTGTGGGTAGCACACTGGCATTGGGCGTGGCGTTTTCCATGCTGGTGTTATTCCTCTTTTTTGGAGATATCAGAGCCAGTCTGATCGTGGGAAGTGCGATGCCTATCTCCCTGTTTGCAACGATGATCGGTATGAATATGCTTGGTTTTTCCTTTAACGTGGTGACCATGGGCGCGCTGGTGATCGCCATCGGTATGATGGTAGACAGCTCGATCGTGGTGCTGGAGAGCTGTTTCCGCTTAAAGGATGAGACAGGGGAATATCAGGAGTCGGCCCTTAAGGGAACTGGTGTAGTGACGGCCTCGATCATTGCTTCTACGATAACCACAGTGGTTGTATATGCGCCCTTAAGTACGATGAACGGATTGTCGGGACAGTTGTTCTCCGAGCTGGGTTTGACGATCATTATGGCTATGCTGGCTTCATTGATCATGGCAATGACTATCATTCCTCTGCTTTATACAAAGTTTAAGCCAGTAGAAAAAAAGGAATTGCCAATCAATAAGCTTTTGATTAAGATCAACAAGGGATATGATAAGCTCCTGCGCAAGCTGCTTCCTAAGAAGGGGCTGGTGCTGGTGATTGCGGTTTTACTCCTGATTGCAGCATTTATGCTGGTCAGTCATATTCATACAGAACTGATGCCCAGTATGGATGAAGGAGCGTTTGCTGTCACAGCCAGCTTCCGCTCAGGAACGAAACTGGAGTTGATTGAGGAAGAGACTCGCTTTTTGGAGGAAATGGCGGAGGCGGATCCCAATGTGGATCATTATTCCTATAGTGTTTCCGGTGATCAGGCGACTCTCACGGCTTATCTTGCAGATGACTGTGAACTGTCCACGAATGAAGCGATTGAGCAGTATACCAAAGAACTATCCGGCCTGACCAATATGGATATCAGCATCAGCGCCAGCGGTGCCAGCATGACCAGCATGATGAGTACCGGCATTGAGATCGATCTGCAGGGACGTGATCTGGATGACCTGCGGGAGACAGCCAAGCAGGTACAGGATATGTTGCAGAAGATACCCGGGGTTTTGCAGACCTCTTCCGATCTGGCGGATGCATCCACTCAGGCGAAGATCGTCATCGATCCTTTAAAGAGTATGGCGGCAGGCCTGCCTCCGGTACAGGTGGCGGGAGAGATGTATAATACACTGAGCGGCATAGAGGCGGCGAAATTGACAAGAAGCGGCGAGGAATATTCGGTGCGGGTGGAGTATCCTGCCGGGGAGTATGAGGGGATGAATGATCTGATGAATATGACTCTCAGTACGCCTTATGGGACTCAGATTCCACTGTCGGAGATCGCAGCGGTGGAGTATCAGGATGCCCCGGTGACGCTCACCCGTGTGGATGGTATCTATCAGGTGGCGGTAACGGCAAGNACCACGGAGGATGCCAGATTTACGGCTCAGGATGCGGCNGATGAGGCGATGGATCAGATGGTGCTTCCCAGAGGTGTTTCCCGTGCAACGAGCATGATGGANGATATGATAATNGATGAGTTTAANGCGATNATCACGGCNATNTTTGTGGCGGTATTTTTGATNTTTCTGGTGATGGCGATGCAGTTTGAGTCGCCNAGNTTTTCCGCCATGGTCATGATGAGTATCCCCTTTGCGTTGATTGGTTCNTTNGGGCTCTTGTTCGTGACAGGTTCTACGCTCAGCATGGTNTCCCTGATGGGTGTGCTGATGCTGGTGGGTATCGTGGTNAACAATGGTATTTTNTATGTGGATACAGCGAACAGACTGAGGGAGGAGATGGANCTGGAGGANGCGCTGATCCAGAGCGGGCAGCTTAGGCTGCGGCCTATCCTGATGACCACCCTGACGACNATCCTTTCCATGGTGCCGATGTCCTTAGGAATCGGAGANGGTTCTGTCATGATGGAAGGTATGGCCATGGTCATCATCGGNGGNCTGATCGCTTCTACCGTATTGATCCTGTTGTTAATGCCAACNTTCTATCTGATCATAGATANGCGCAGCAGAAGAGAGAAGAGACTGGAGAAAAANGAAGCCAGACGCGCCANAAAAGAACAAGAAAAANACAGAGAAAGAATAAANAGNATNNANAGAGTAGAGGTACAAGATCAGTTCCGAATACGGAACTGNTCTTTTCCATTCCATTTNGCNTCGTACAGCGCNTTGTCNGCGTTGTTGTAGAGCAGCTCATAGGTATCGCTTAGNGCTACGGCACTGGCACCGATGCTGGCGCCGAGNTTCTGGTCCGGATATTTGTCGTCAAAGTTCTGGTGGAAGACTGTCATAAANCGGCGAAGCATTCCATCAGCTTCTGNGGGGCTGATATCGCGNCCTACGAATACGGCAAATTCATCACCTCCNAGACGGGAGACAACATCCATGTTTCGATTGAAAAACTTCTCTAACACAGNGGCAAATTCACACAGCACNTGATCGCCTACGGGATGCCCGAGCTGGTCGTTGATCAGTTTAAAATTGTCCATNTCAATAATGATCAGGATGCCNTGGCCGGGTCTTTCCTTCAGATAAGTCTGCACATANTCCTGAAAGGTCTCCCGGTTTAGCAGCTTGGTCAGAGGATCCATGCTTGACTTGGTACGNATCGTATTCATCTCCCNGGAATATATGGAGGTCAAAAGGAAGAGCAGAGCGCAGGCCACNACGGCGATGAGCAGCATGGGGAACTCNATACGCCACAGACCCTTTAACACCTCATTGCGGTTCATGCAGGTGATAAAGTACCAGTCGGTATTTTGGATGACATGGATATTTACAAAATAGACGCTGTCNTCGCCAAGAATCTCATATGANCCGGTTTGTCCNGCNTCTAACAGGCTGCTTACATTCTGATACAACAGNGAATCATGTTCTGCGGTTAAAGTCATGCCGATCATAGCNGCGTCATTGTCNGCTATAATGAGTCTGCTGTTTTTNGTGACAAAGAAAGCATGNGTGAGCTCTCCGGAAGTNACCTCGGANGTCAGTTGGGAANCATAGTCCAGATAGACATCTGCNGAGAGCACNGTCACNGNAGANGGGGTGTTTANACGGCTGGTNGCACTCACACAGGTTTTTCCTGTNATGGCATCCAGATAAGGTTCNCCNAAGGCNAACTGATCGTGAGNNAGNCCNTCTATATACCAGCCGCGCTCTGTCACAACGTAATCTTCTCCCGGNTCCCAGCCGGAGGCAAAGTAGTAATGTCCATGATCGTCTCCCAGATACAGACCATTGGGATAAGCCGCATGGGTGCCNACGCTGGTNGCAAGAGATTCAAAGGTNGCNTCCTCGTCAAGCCCNAACTGTTCNATCATGGTTTTGTAGATGGTCACCTCGTTCAGNACGGAATCAGTCCAGGTNTTGATCTTTTCCGCATAGTAGTCGGATTCCAATGCCAGTTTTTCTTTTGAAAGAGCCAAAATTTCGCTTCTGACAAGAACAAAGTAGATGGAGATCATCAGTAATACGATAGGNACTATGGTGAAGACCAACTTCATATTGGNCCAAATATAGCGGTGTTTNNTTTTCAATGNATNTNTCCNCCTAAANATGTACAAAAGAAGTCNATTTATNNTATANNAATTGCAATAATTTTANCATATACATAGGGAAAGTCAAGGCTGACGCTCTATTGACAAATAGCGGGTGAAGTGCTAACGTGGTGGCAAAACAGGACAGGAATCGGACGGAACAAAGGGCGGAACTATTGATGAAATATTCCATGAAAAGGCAGTTTGCTTTCTTATTTATANCANTGATCACGGGTACGATNCTGTTGTGCCTGATCTTAAATTCGACCCTTCTGGGNACNTATTATCTCAATAAGAAGAAAAANGCNTTGGTGAGCGCTTATTATAGTATCAANGANGCCTCCAATGCAGGAGATATCACNTCNGANNAATANGATATCGAACTGAGAAAGATCTGTGANAAGTACAATATTCAGGTGCTGGTGGCGGACGGAAAATCGGAGGCTCTGAAATATTCCATGAACGATCCCCAAATCGTNCTCAAGCGNCTGCTTGACAATATTTTCCTTGGGGTGGACGAGGACGGGCTTNTGTTAAATGCCGACACTTATAAAATGCAATTNATCCGGGATGACAGAACNCAGACTGAGTATATCGAGATGTGGGGGCTTTTGGATAACGGNTATCTCTTTATGCTGNGAAGTGCNCTGGAGGGCATTCGGGANAGTGTATCGCTTTCTAATCNGTTCCTTACGTATGCGGGAGGGGCGGCCATNCTTGTCAGCATTTTTTTNGTNATCTGGCTTTCTAACCGTGTCACCAAGCCNATTNTGGAGCTGGCGGATATNTCNGANNGGATGAAGCATCTGGATTTTGAGGCNAANTANACAGGGAAGGACAAGACNGAGATCGCGATACTGGGGAATAATATCAANGAATTGTCAGAGGCGTTAGAGGAGACGATCTCTGAATTGAANACNGCNAATAATGAGCTGCTGAAGGACATCGAGAGAAAAGATANGGTGGATGAGAGACGCAGNGAATTTCTTTCCAATGTGTCACACGAACTGAAAACNCCGATCGCGTTGATACAGGGCTATGCCGAGGGNTTGAAAGAGGGGATCAATGAGGATGCGGAGAGCAGAGAGTTTTATTGTGACGTGATCATGGATGANGCAGCCAAGATGAATTCCATGGTCAAAAATCTGCTCACACTCAATCAGTTGGAGGCNGGAAATGATGTNGTAAATATGGAACGGTTTGATGTGNCTGCNNTGATNAAAAATTATATTGCNTCCTCTGAGATCCTTCTCAGACAAAAGGATATTTCCGTCCGTATGGAGGACTATGGATCGATCTATGTCTGGGGAGATGAGTTTCGCGTAGAAGAGGTGTTTATGAATTATTTCACAAACGCCATCAACCATGCACAAAAGGAAAAGATTATTGATGTCAGGGTGACTAGGACACAGGAGCGGGTGCGGATATCGGTCTTTAATACGGGAGAGCCGATTCCCCAGGAGAGTGTGGACCATCTGTGGGAAAAGTTTTATAAGGTAGATAAGGCCAGAACCAGAGAATATGGCGGCAGTGGAGTCGGGCTATCTATTGTCAAGGCGATCATGGAATCCATGAATCAGGAGTACGGCGTGATCAATTATGATAATGGTGTGGAATTCTGGTTTGAACTGGATATGGCGTGAATGGTTTAAGGGACGCCGCACAGGAGGCGGGGATTTTGACTTGTAAGAATGAAAAGAGTGGGGTATAATGTATATGTAGAGTATAGAATATCACAGAGGAGATACAAACGTGAAAAAGGTAAGTGTGCTTTTATGTGGTCTGACGATGGCGCTACTGACAGCAGGATGCGGAGAAATGCCAGACCTGACACAGGAAGAAACGGATCTGATAGCAGAATATGCGGCGGGAATGCTGCTGAAATATGACAGAGATATCAACAGACTGGTGGATACTTCGATGTATGAGGAAGAAGTAGAGGAGGAAGTAATCCTGCCGGAAGAAGCGGAGGAGCCGACTGAGACGGAAGAGGAAGAAAGCACCTCAGTAGTGGATGTGAGTCAGGATGAGGAGACGGAGCCAGCAGTATCTTCCGTGGAGCAGTACTATGGTGTCCCGAATGTGATGATCGCCTACACAGGGTATGAAGTGACAGATTCTTATCCGCCATCATCGGAGGGGGAAGACCTTGTTTTTTCCATGGAGGCGTCATCGGGCACACAGCTTTTAGTGCTGAAGTTTAATGCGCAGAATTTGAGTGGCGAAGATCAGGTTTTAAATATGTTGGGATACGGCGCAAGGTTCCGTGTTTCTGTCAATGGAGAATCCAGCAAGGGAGCACTGGCGACGATGCTGGTGAATGATATGCAGACCTACAATGATGTGATTCCAGCGAACTCGGCAGTGGAACTTGTCAGCATTGTGGAAATACCTCAGGGAACCAATGTGGGAAGTATCGACATGATTCTCCGTGGCGGTGAGCAGGATGCTACGCTCAGACTACAGTAAATGGAGAACAGAACATATAGGTAAAACGCAAATAATCTGACCGGCTGTCATAAGAAGGAAAAAGTTGTAAGAAATTAAAAAATCCCGTTGACAGCCGGTCAAACTTCTGATATTATATGAAAGTCGCTTGCGACAATGTACCTTGACAAATAAACAGTAATGCAACCCTGAAAAGAATTCCAACAGAATGAATTTCAGAAGAAGTACAAACTAAGTAATGAATGGATTAAAAAGAAGCCAAGCTTGTTTTGATCCG
>JAAUZL010000022.1 GCA_014804615.1 Lachnospiraceae bacterium | reverse complement strand
GCTCAGCAGAGAAATGATGTTGCGGCTGGCGAACCATTCTACGAGTCTTTAGACTCAGTGCCGGTAACAGGCCCTTATAGGGCTAGAGCAAACCACCGGCTAAGCCGGTGGTTCTGATTATGGTTAAAAGAGAGGATGGAAACATATGCTGAAACGGAAGAATAAGGAAGCTGAAAAGAAGAGAGAAAAGGCGATCGAGAAACTGGTCAAAAAGATGACACTCGATGAGAAAATTGCCATGGTTCACGGTGCGACACTTTTTAATTCGGGTGCAGTGGAACGATTGGGGATCCCGGGCATTGTGACTTCCGATGGTCCTATGGGTGTGCGTGCGGAGTTTATGGAGGACAGATGGCTTCCTGCGGGCAATCAGGATGATATGGTATCCTATCTGCCCAGCAACAGTGCGCTGGCTTCCTCCTGGAATAAAGAGTTAGCTCATACGGTGGGATATGTGTTGGGAGCCGAAGCCAGAGGACGTGGCAAAGATGTGATCCTGGCACCCGGTATCAATATCAAACGTGATCCCCGCTGCGGCAGAAACTTTGAATATATGAGTGAGGATCCGTGTCTCACAGCGGCACTGGCAGTGCCATTCATCCAGGGAGTGCAGGAAAACGATGTGGCGGCCTGTGTGAAGCATTTTGCAGCGAATGTGCAGGAGACGGATCGTTCCATGGTAGATGAAACGATTGACGAGCGGACACTTTATGAGATTTATCTGCCTGCATTTAAGGCGGCGGTGCAGGAGGGAGATTCCTACTCTATCATGGGGGCGTACAACAAGATCAACGGCTTCCACTGCTGTGAGAATAAGAGACTTCTGGATGGGATCCTGCGGGAGGAGTGGGGCTATGACGGCGCTGTGATCAGCGATTGGGGCGGTATCCATAAGACGAAGGAGGCAGCGGAGTGCTCCATAGATCTGGAGATGTCAGTTTTTCCTGACTTTGACGACTATAAGCTGGCAAATCCCTTAAAAGAACTGATACAGAAGGGAGAGATCTCCGAGGCTGTGGTGGATGCAAAAGTGAGAAATCTTCTGCGCATGATGTACCGTCTGAAAATGATCGGTCCGAAGAAGGAATCCCGCAAGGCGGGAACTTATAATGCACCGGCGCACAGGGAGGCGGCTCTGCGTACGGCACAGGAGTCCATGATCTTATTAAAAAATGAAGATCAGGTGTTGCCTTTGGATCCGAAAAAGATAAAAAAGCTGGTAGTGATTGGCGCCAATGCGGCAACGCTTCATGCAAACGGCGGCGGCAGCGCGGAGATCAAGGCTTTGTATGAGATATGTCCGTTGGCAGGGATTAAGATGTATCTGGGCGGCAATACGCAGGTAGAGTATGTGAAGGGCTATTATGTGCCCGAAAAGCTGCAGGAATCGGATGTCAGCTGGCAGGCCACAAGTGTAGATGACGAAAAAGGTATAGAAGTAGGACAGGCTGTTCGGGATGAGAGCAGTGAGCAGGCGAATGCGCGTCACCGCAGGGATGCGGAAGAACGATTAAAAGCCCAGGAGCGTGAGCAGGCGGAGATCCATGAGAAGAACGAGAAGCTTTTTGCTCAGGCGATCGAAGCGGCTAAAGATGCGGATGCAGTGATTTTTGTGGGTGGGCTGAACCATGAGTTTGACGTGGAAGGATTTGATCGGCCCGATATGAAGCTCCCCTACGAGCAGGATCTTTTGATCGATGCGCTTTTACAAGTCAGAAAGGATATTGTGCTCACCTTTGTAGGAGGCTCTCCCGTAGAGATGCCTTGGCGGGAACAGGCGAAGACCATTTTATGGAGCTATTATGCGGGCATGGAGACAGGCAATGCCTTTGCGAAGATTATTTTTGGTGAGGTGAATCCTTCCGGTAAGCTGGCAGAAACTTTCCCGACAAGGTACGAGGATTGTGTTACCGCGAAAAACGGACAGTTCGGTGTGTGGGGTAAGATCACGCTGGAGGAAGGGCCGTATTTTGGCTACCGACACTTTGACAGACAGCATATTGCACCGGCCTTCTGTTTCGGTCATGGATTGTCCTATACAGAATATGAATACAGCGGTCTTACTATGAAGAAGGAAAAAGGCAGAGATATTAAATTGACTTTCTCAGTCAAAAACATAGGGAAACGCGCGGGAGCTGAGATCGTACAGGTATATATTGCGCCGATTTCAGCCCGGACAGCACGGCCGGATAAGGAACTAAAGGCTTTTGCCAAGGTAGAACTGGGTGCAGGAAAATCGAAAAAGGTCAGTCTGACTTTAAAGCAGGAGGATTTCGCTTATTTTGATGAGTCCCTGCATAAGTTCGTCACAGATGCGGGCGATTATGAGATTTTAGTAGGCGCATCCTGTGAGGATATCAGGCTGCGGGGTATCGCGACACTTTCTTAGTGAAAAGTAAATTTTAAGCAGAATAGCGAATAGGATTTCATCCCGATGTGCATATTAGGGGCAAGACATTTTACTTGTCTATCATGCAGGAAAGGGATGAAAAGAAATGGATTATAATACACTGCCGATCGGTCTGGGACTGGCATTTGCCAATAATCGTTTAGCCATGGATCGTTTCGCGGATATGACAGATGAGGAGAAGGAGGATTTCGTGGAGAGAAGCCGCGGCGCCATGTCTGAAAAGGACATGGATCAGCTTGTCGCATCTCTTGTCAAAGAGGATGAGAAGCCGGATCTTCATTTGGAGGATGTCAATCAGATTTTTAAAGGNCCNAGTATTGGATAGATCGTGGTCAAGGAGATTCCCATGCAGATACAGTTGCCCGATAAAGTGCATAAGATCATAGANACGCTGGAGGCAGCAGGCTATGAGGCGTACGCAGTGGGCGGCTGTGTCCGGGATTCTATTCTGGGCAGAGAGCCTGACGATTGGGATATNACCACNTCGGCAAAGCCNGAGGAGATCAAACGGCTCTTTCCGAGAACAGTAGATACCGGNATNAAACACGGGACNGTGACTGTGCTTTTGGANAANGANGGCTTNGAGGTNACNACTTACCGCATNGANGGTNTNTATGAGGACANNCGNCATCCCAGNGAGGTAACNTTTACNGTAAATTTAAAAGAGGATCTGCGGCGGCGNGATTTTACCATCAATGCNATGGCCTATAATGAGAGANGCGGGCTGGTGGANATNTACGGCGGCATGCAGGATATAGAGGATCGGCANATCCGCTGTGTNGGNAANGCNGAGGAGCGATTTGANGANGATGCNTTGCGGATTNTGCGGGCGGTGCGTTTTTCTGCCCAGCTCGGTTATCAGATCCATGAGGATACTCNGAGNGCGATCAAAAAGNTGGCNCCCAANCTGCAAAAGATCAGTGCGGAGCGGATTCAGGNNGANNTGGTGAANCTGGTNGTCTCTCCCCATCCGGATTATCTGCGNACAGCNTATGAGNTGGGNATCACGGCGCAGATCCTGCCGGAGTTTGACTTGTGTATGGAGACGCCGCAGAGGCACCGGCACCANTGNTATGATGTGGGCGAGCATATTTTACACTCTATGCTGGGGGTAGAGCCGGATAAGGTATTGCGTCTGGGCATGCTCTTTCACGATATCGGNAANCCNCAGACATTGACCGTCGATGCGGATGGGACGACNCACAATAAAAAGCATCCTTTNGANGGAGAAAAGATTACCCGCAAGGTGCTGCGNCGGTTAAAATTCGACAATGACACCANTGATAANGTGACGAAGCTGGTTCTTTATCACGATTATGATATNGCNCCNACGGAGGCGGGAGTCNGGCGTGCCATCCATCGTATGGGAGAAGATATTTTTGCNATGATCTTTACCGTAAGGNGGGCGGATATCGGAGCCCAGAGTGATTATATGCGGGAAGAGAANCTGCAAAAGGTGGCCTACATAGAAGAACTNTATCATAAGATNCTGGAGCGTAAAGANGCAGTCAGCCTGAAGGATCTGGCGATCACGGGAANTGACCTGATNGCNGAGGGNATGCCGCCCGGCAGACAGATCGGGGAGACGCTTGCCGCACTCCTTGATCGGGTGCTGGAAGACCCGGACCTGAATANGAAAGAGATTTTGCTAAANATCTACAAAGAAGTGTAATGAAAATCCCCTGCTGTTCATAAGATGTAACAGTCAGAGTCAGGCAGGGGGTATTTTTGTGAACGACAGAGCTGTCAGTTTATTGGAGCATTATGAGATAGAGGTGCACCGCACATGGAAAGGACGCGGATCCATCNTGTGTGATTCGGACCGCGGATTGCTTATTTTGAANGAATATGGCGGTCCGGTGGAGAAAATTGGCTTTCAGGCCTACCTGTTACAGCATATTCAGGCAAGCGGNGCTTTGCGGGCGGAGTCTATTCTGCGGACCAGAGAGGACGAATTACTCGTCCGCGATCAGGACGGNACNGCCTATATCGTAAANACATANTGNGAAGGCAAGGAGTGTGATCATCGCAGTGCGCAGGAATGCGGCCGGGCAGTGGAGACACTGGCGCTTTTGCATGATGTCTGCGATCTTTCCGATAGNGAGGCTCTGGNNGGACAGCCCGTTTTTTGCGTGGAAAAAGAGTATGAAAAGCATAANCGTGAATTGAAAAAGGTGCGGAAATTTCTGCGGGAAAAAAGCCAAAAAACCGATTTTGAGATTTATTTGATGAAACATTATGACTATTTTATGGATATTGCCTTGCAAATTACAAGGGAATTGNGTTATTATGCCTATGGGGATGATTCTTATTCGTTTCCTATTGTATGTCACGGCGANTATCAGTATCATAATATNATACAGACGGAGGANGGCAGTGTCCTGATCAATTTTGANAAATGTGTCAGAGACTACCCNATCAGAGATCTGTATNTGTTTATGCGTAAGCTTTTGGAAAAAAATAACTGGTCGCANGCGCTTGGTGATATGCTCCTTACGAGTTATAATAAGGTAAGACCCTTAGACGAACGGGACCGCAGACAGTTATANTATCGGTTTGCCTATCCGGAGAAGTTCTGGAAGATCGTGAACTTNTATTATAATAACGGNAAGGCNTGGATTCCCGGACGAAATATGGAGAANCTGGAAAAATTGTTTGCNCAGGAGAGGGAGAAACAGCTCTTTTTAAAGAGNGCGTTCCCATCNTGCGNATCATTATAAAANNGAAAGAAGACTCACGTNCCGAAGCGGAAAGACTTCGGAATGGAGGAAAGAATGATGANGATGCACAGAAGAGCTGTNAGTGNAGCGGCTATATGGATGATGATGACGCTTGTTTTGACTGGCTGCACTTCGGAGGCCAGCAATATAGGCGTTGCCAAAGAAAAGAAGGGAAATGTGGTGGATACCGGGTTTACGGTTTCCACTGTGGGTAGNTATGACTCTGCAGATACGGCGGTNGTTCTGTCTACCGANCTGACAAATAAGGCGGTGTCTCTGGTCAATATGGATACGGGCAAGCAGTANACCCTNTATTATGACGGNACNACCTATGTAAANGATAANTANGANGGGCCTATGACGATCTCCCAGATCAAAGCNGGAGATGTGGTGGANGTNACTTTCCTAAAGGGCAAAAANAAGCTTGCCAGNATNAAGCGTTCTCCCGAAGGCNTGGATATTNGATGATCTGNATAANTATGATCTGGCAGGGGTCAACAGAACGGCCAGCATCGGNTCTCTTACNTATGCNNTGCCGGATGAGGCAGTGGTCTTATCGGAAGGTCGACGTGTGGAGAAGGAAGAAGTGATGGCACAGGATGTGGTCACCATTTCCGGTATCGACCATAAGATCTACAGTGTCAAAGTGGATAAAGGGCACGGATATCTGCGTCTCAAAAATGACCAGCCTCTTCTGGGCGGTTGGATTGAAGTGGGAAACAGTGTGATCCGTCAGATCACGGAGGACATGCTTCTGGTGGTGCCTGAGGGAAGCTATCAGGTGGTGCTTTCCAATAACGGTGTGGGCTGTGTGAAAGAGATCACGGTAGAGCGCAATAAAGAAGTTGTGCTGGACGTGGGTGATGTGGAAATCGCGGAGGATAAGACAGGAATGATCCTCTTTAACGTTACCCCGGAGACAGCCAGTGTCAGTGTGGACGGAAAGCCCGTAGATATCAGCAAAGCGGTGGAGATGCGTTACGGGATTCATCAGGTGCAGGTGGAAGCCAGCGGCTATGATACCCTGACCAAATATATTCAGGTGGGATCGGAGTATGCCACCATCTCCTTTACATTGGAAGAATCCCGCCAAAAAAATGATGACAAGGATTCCGTCAGCGGAAATACTACAGAGCGGATCCCCTGGCAGGATACACTCGACTCTATCAATAAAGACAGCATCAGCAGCAATACACTTTCTTCGCTCAGTGAGAATGCGCTGGGTACCTCGAATAATAATAAAGTATATATAGACTCGCCAAAAGGGGTAGAGGTGTATCTGGATGGCAACTATATCGGGCTGGCGCCTGTAAGATTTACAAAGAGCGCGGGGCGGCATGAGATCACGCTGCGCAAGGACGGGTATGAGACAAAGAGCTATACCATCTATCTGGCAAACGATAAAAGAGATGAGACATATTCCTTCTCGGATCTGAAAAAAATAGGTTCTGATAACGGAAATAGCGGAAGCAGCGGAAATAGTGGCGATAACAATGATGGTAATAAGGGTGATATCGGGGAGCCGCCATTGCCACCAGATGATAGTGATGGAACAACCTCGGGGGACAGTACGGGAACAACGGATCCTGATGATCCGGATCCCGATGAGCCAGACCCTGAGGATTCTAGTGATAAGGATGATAAAGATCCATCGGGAGATGGTAATGAAAGCGAAGACGGGGATGACAAAAACGATAACTCCGACAATGGTACAAAGGACCCTGACATTGACACAGAGAATGTAGAGAATAAAACGACTAACACTACCGCGGCCAAGGCTCACCCTATCAGAGATTTCTTTTACTCGTTATTTAAATAATTGTAATACATAATGAATAGTCAGCACCCAAATAAAGAATGCTTATTTTGGGTGCTGAATTGATTTATGGTTCAGATACTTCATAAAATTAAGAAAATTTTACAAGATTGGGAATCTTGTAAAATTAGATATGAAAGCATATAATGAAAAATAGGTTCAGTATAGTTTGAAAGGAGTTGATCTTATGGCATTGGCAGAAGCGATTAAAACAAGGGAAAATTCCTATACAGTAGAAAATGCTATGGATGCTCTGCTGTCAAAGTTGGATGAAGCAATAGATGATGTGGAACATGGACGTGTGTTAGAAGAAAATGATTTGTGGGCTGAAATTGATGCAATTTAAAAAAGGGTGACACATTGCAGAAGAAATATAAAATCAAGTACACCTATAGCAGTAGAGACGATATTCGTGGAATGAAGAAATATATTTTAGACAATTTCAAATATCGAGAACTGGGTGAAAATTTTACGAAAAAGATAAAAACAGCCGTTGAAGATTTAAGAACATTTTCCGCAGCTCATAATACAACCGGAATTCAATACAGAGGATATGACATATATCTTAAACCATATCGTACATATCTTCTGTTTTATATTGTAGATAACGAACTATCAGTAATAACGATTCTTCGCGTGTTAAAGGACGGAATGAACTGGCAATATATTTTGAAACGTTGGATTCGTGATCAAGATAAGTGATATATTATACTAAGGAGTTGAAAATGGCAGACAGAAAATATACCTACGAAGAATTCCTCGAAATCATAGCCACCCTGCGCAGCGAAAACGGCTGCCCCTGGGATAAGGTGCAAACCCATGAAAGTCTGAAACCCTGTATGATGGAGGAGGCCGCGGAGCTGCTTGCCTCCATCCGTATTTATGGTAAGACCGGTAATCCTGAAAATATGATAGAAGAGTTGGGAGATGTTCTCTTACAGGTAGTCATGCACGCCCAGATCGCTTCCGAGGAGGGACTTTTCACCATGGAAGATGTGGTGAACGAAGTCAGCCGTAAAATGGTGCGCCGTCATCCCCATGTCTTCGGCACGGGAAATGCGGATACTCCCGATGAGGTATTAGTCAACTGGGAGGAGATCAAAAAAGAAGAGAAAAAAGAGAAAGACTGGATCGAGTCTCCCTTGCGAGAGATTCCCCAAGAGCTCCCGTCTTTGACCAGAGCAGTCAAGGTGCTGAAAAAAATAGACAAGCTGTACGAAAAGGGAAATACTTATGAACAGGATGTCACAGCAATCTGTGAACTGGCAGATGCCTTAAAGAAATGCGATCCGCAGAAGGACAATGAGCAGTTGGAGGGGATTCTTTCCGATCTGCTCATGCAGGTCAGTGATGTGTCCAGGATCGCTAAAATCTCTCAGGAACAGGCTTTGGCTGACAAAATAGACGATTTAATCGAAAAATATGAATGAATTTTCTGACAATGGGGAAAGATAATACAGATATCTCATTTACATAACTAAAGAAATCCTGGAAAAGCCGAAAAATGCCGTAAAATTGGCATTTTTTGCTTGACAAGCAGGGTAAAAGCAGATATAAATATGTATAGGCAGTTTCTGAAAGAAACAGTCAGAATATGATAACTCATTATTAAGAGGAGGAGTTCAAAATGAACAAGACAGAATTAGTTGCAGCAATGGCTGATCAGGCAGGCTTATCTAAGAAAGATGCAGAGAAGGCTTTAAAGGCATTCACAGACGTGGTTGCTGATGAGCTGAAGAAAGATGGTAAAGTACAGTTAGTTGGCTTCGGTACTTTTGAAGTAACCAAGAGAGCAGCTAGAGAGGGTAGAAATCCTCAGAGCGGCGCTGTTATGAAGATTGCAGCATCCAAGGCTCCTAAGTTTAAGGCTGGTAAGGCTTTAAAGGATATGCTCAACGCATAATTAAATTTCAAAGTAAGCTAATGAGGCCTGTATGCACTGCATGCAGGTCTTTTGCGTGTATGAGAGAGAATACAGGAGGGAAAAATGCGACTGGATAAATATTTAAAGGTATCACGACTCATCAAACGCCGCACAGTGGCCAATGAGGCATGCGATGCAGGCAGAGTCTTTATCAATGATAAACCAGCGAAGGCTTCCGCCAACGTGAAGGTGGGAGATGTGATCGCAATACAGTTTGGGAATAAAGAGGTCAAGGTGGAAGTTCTCGATGTGCAGGAGACTGTACGCAAAGAGGAGGCCAAGGAATTATTCCGCTATCTCACGTAAGGCATATTTTCGTCGGATCAGACATACAATGAATCAGTACCAGCGAAATGGGAGGGCGTGTATGGAGGATCTGAATCATAGCGGGAAAAAACCGCACAAGCTGATGCTTACTGGCAGAAAGATCTGTGCTTTGAGCGGCGTGAATGATGTGCTTTCCTTTGATGTAAATGAGATCTTACTGGAGACAGAACAGGGTATGTTGATGATACGGGGCAGCGAGCTGCACGTCAGCAGGCTTTCGCTGGATAAGGGAGAGGTGGATATCGACGGTCGGATTGACAGCTTTACCTACTCGGAAACGGCCGGATACGGTGCGAAGGGAGAATCTATATTGGCGAGATTGTTTAAATGACAGGGCAGGAGATGGTGTAGGATATGAGCCAGGAGATCGTACAGGAGCTTACTTTTTTTACACACTCTATCCTTATGGGCCTGATCATTACCTTTGCTTATGACTGGATCCGTGTATTGCGTAAGCTGTTTCGGCACGGAGCCATTCTGATGTCCGTGGAAGATCTGATTTTCTGGTTTGTCTGCGGGCTTGCCGTATTTTATATGCTCTATAAAGAGAATGACGGGACGCTGAGATGGTTTGCCGTACTGGGTGCTACGCTCGGTATGTTTTTGTATAAGATAATAGTCCGTGACAGGTTTGTAAATATTATGTCAACATATATACACAAGATAATGTGGTTTGCATCTCGTGTCCTACAAATTATGCTAAAACCTTTAAAATGCCTATTTTATGCGGGGAAAACGTTTGTTCTTTTCATTGGAAGAAGATTGAAAAAGTGTAAAGAATTTATTAAAAAACGGTTGACGGTTTGCATAAAAACTATTAGAATGGTTTTATGTAAACATTAAGGTTGGTGGAGAGGGGAAACTTTTAGGGCATGGCAAGGAAAGCAGCATATCGTAAAAGGCGGCAGAACCGGTTGGCCATGCTTCTGGTTACCACTGTGGTATTGATGATGATGCTCGTGGTTACCATTAAGAGTGTAGAGCTGCGGGAGAAGCGTCAGACCTACATGGAAAGAGAAGAAGCGCTGATAAAAGAAATCGAAGCGGAGCAACTCAGATCGGAAGAGATCGCGGAGTATGGGAAATATACACAGACTAAGAAGTTCGTAGAAGAAGTTGCGAAGGAGAAGCTGGGTCTGGTGTATGAAGGCGAGATTATTTTTAAAGATGAAAAGTAGACAGATTTTGGCTGCGCCTGAGATCTGTCTTTGTTTTTTAAGAAATTGCCGCAGCATTTTATAACTATTGTTATATTATTGATTTTTCCTTCATATATATGTTTAAGACGGGTTTTTCGGGCATAGCCCGTGCCGTCTGAGCAGATGGTATCGATATATGGAGGCGGCATGTTATGAGGAGACAAGCAGAGGGGAAAGAGGACGAGAAACTGGAGATCATACCGGAGTACGGCAGGCAGAAGCTTTTGACTTATGCGGAATCCTTTCGGGATCTGGCNGATTTATTTGAAGANGAACAGGCGGANGATGCGGAGNNCGNCGAGCCGGTGGACAGGCAGGAGTACCTTTGCAGAAGNACGATTCGGGAGAACCAGGGACTTTTAGCGGAGCATTTAAAGGAGATGGCACATATTATGGCGGCGGTGGCACGGGAAACCTGTCGNTATCGNCCCATAGGAGAACGACGTTTTCGACAGACNGCGGCGCTTTTAAANGAATCGGGAATCCTTCTTAAAAATTATTTCGAGATGGANCACGAAAACGGCCGCCGGGAGATNAGTCTTACCATGCGGCAGATNAGCAGCCGCCGGGGCCGTTTTAGCGAGACAGAGTATATTGCCACGGAGGATGTGGCAGATTATCTGTCNGTAGCTATGAATCGGAGATTATGTGTGGCAAAAAACACGCCTCAGTATCTGGCCGGAGAATATACTACCTATTATTTTTTGGAGGAGCCGCCTTTTCATTTACTGACAGGATTTGCCAAGGCAGTGAAAGAGACAGAAAAGGTATCGGGAGACAGNTATTCTTTCTATGAGGCGGATACAGGCAGGCTNCTNGTGCTTCTCTCCGATGGTGTTGGTTCCGGNGAGNCTGCCTGCCGGGAATCCGGTCGGGTGATCGAGATGATGGAGCGGCTTTTGGAGGCGGGCTTTGGTAAGGAGCCGGCGGTGCAGATGGTAAACGGGGCGCTGGCGGCAGCAGGACAGGAACAGACTATGTCTACGCTGGATATTTGTGACATCGATCTCTACACTGGGGGCTGTGAGTTCGTGAAAGTGGGGGCGGCCTGTACTTATATTAAAAGAGGCTGGCTGGTGGACAGGCTTTCGGCACAAAATCTGCCCCTTGGGGTCTTTCGGGAGATGACGCCGGAGATACATTCCCGAATGCTGCAGAGCGGGGATTATGTGATCATGGTTTCGGACGGTGTGCTGGATGCGCTTTCCGATGGAATCGGAGAGGAAATGCTTCCGGAAATCCTTGGCAGAATGGAGTATACGAATCCGGGCGAGATGGCGAACCAGATTCTGGCTTATGCGATCAAACAGAGTAAGGGACGAATCCGGGACGATATGACCGTGCTTGTCACGGGGATATGGAGTCAGGAGGATATCTCGTGACCGGGAATCTGTAGGGTAAACAAAAGATGCAGGATGCGATTTATGAAAAAGTAAAGAAATATATAGCTGTGCACAGGATGATAGTGCCGGGTGACTGCGTGGTGGCAGGAGTGTCCGGCGGCGCGGATTCTGTCGGTATGCTTCATCTGTTGTGGCGGCTGCAAAAAGAGATTCCCTTTCAGCTGGGCGTGGTGCATGTAGATCATGGGCTTCGTGCCGAGGCGGGAGAAGATGCCGCTTTTGTGGAAAGACTGTGTGTGCAGTGGAAGCTTCCTTTTTTTCTCCGGAAGGTGGACATGCCGGGTTATGCGGCTCAATATAAGGTATCTTTGGAGGAGGCGGGGCGGATTCTCCGGTATCAGGCTTTTGATCAGGTTCTTGCGGAGTTTCAGGGAGAATCTGCCGGAAAGATCGCGGTGGCCCACAATGCGGAGGACAGGGCGGAGACAATGCTTTTTCATATGTTCCGCGGAAGCGGACTAAAAGGACTGGGTTCGATCCGTCCGGTTCGGGAGTCCGTGATCCGTCCGCTCCTGACTGTGAGCCGCACAGAAATTGAAGCGTATCTGGATGCCTGCGGNCTTATATACCGGGAGGACGCCACAAATGGGGAGGATACTTACGCCCGCAACCGGATCAGGCATCATATACTGCCTTATGCACAGCAGGAAATATGCTGTGGGGCAGTGTCTCATATGGGGGAGCTGGCAGATATTTTGGCAGAGACGGAGGATTACCTGGAACAGGAGACCCGCAGACTTTATGGCAGATATGTAAAGGAGAAGGTGGATGGAAAACCGGTTTTGGAGCAGGAACCATTGGCGGCAGAGCTTGCTATAGATCTGGAAGGACTTGCCCTGGAGGACGGAGTGATGATCAAACGTGTATTATTATATGCGCTGGAAAGGATCACACCACATCGAAAGGATATCGGCGCCTGCCATATCCGCAGTCTTTTAGAATTGATGGAGAAGGATGGCAGCAAAGAGCTTTTTCTTCCCAATGGGGTCAAAGCCTGTAAAGAGTATCAGAGTCTTTTCTTAAAACGGACAGAGCATGATAAAGAAAATGTGTCTTCTGGAGGAGGGATCGTAACGATTCCGGAGATACTTCTGCCGGATACTCCGGTGTATGTGAATGTGTCGGATACAAACGGCTTTACGTTTATCCTGTGGGAAGCGGATTCCCTGCCGGAGACATCTGATTTCTACAGGAAGGAACAAAATATTCCAGAAAATAGATATACGAAATGGTTTGATTATGATAAAATAACTACGTCTTTATTGTTGCGGACCAGGAAGGAAGGGGACTATCTCACCATAGATGATGCACTTCACACCCAGTCCGTAAAACGATATATGGTCAACGAAAAAATTCCTAAAAAAATGCGGAGCAGTATGTATATGCTGGCTGACGGCAGCCATATTCTATGGATACCGGGCTATCGTATAAGCACGCATTACAGAGTGGGAGAAAATACGAAGCGTATTCTGGAAGTACGCTTAAGAGGAGGAAACGATGGCGGAACGAATAGAGGTACTGTTGACGGAGGAAGAGGTTGATAAGCGGATTCGAGAGATTGGTGAACAGATTTCCAGAGATTATGCCGGGAAACAGGTTCATCTGGTATGTGTTCTGAAAGGTGGCAGCTTCTTTATGTGCGAGCTGGCTAAGCGGATCACAGTGCCGGTATCCATAGATTTTATGTCGGTATCCAGTTATGGTGGTGATACGAAATCCAGTGGTGTGGTCAGGATCGTAAAGAATCTGGATGAATCCCTGACGGGTAAGCACGTGTTGGTGGTAGAGGATATCGTAGATTCCGGGCGGACACTCAGCTACCTGTTAGATATGCTGCGGGACAGAGGGCCCGAGGACGTGAGGCTCTGCACCCTTCTGGATAAGCCGGATCGGCGCGTGGTGGATGTGAAGGTAGATTATACGGGGTTTGAGATCCCGGATGAGTTTGTGGTGGGATATGGACTGGATTATGATCAGAAATACCGTAATCTGCCCTACATTGGCGTTGTAAAATTTGACTGACTTCGGAGTAGAGGAACTGTTTCATGAACAAGAGTAGTAAAAGTATTTATCTTTATTTTGTAATCATTATCTGTCTATTGCTGTTCACGGTATGGATCGGAACTCTGCGGGTTTCGAACAGCAGCTATACCAGAGGCCAATTTGAGAAGCAGATGGAGAATGGTGAGGTCGCTGTGGTGACGATCTGTCCGAACAAGGACACNCCCACNGGGTCTGTGGAGATCGTCCTGCGAAGCGGNGAGGAGAAGGTTCTTTATGTGACGGATGTGACGGAGATTGAAAAAGTAGTCAGANATCANGGCATAGACTGTTCNGTGGAGAGCGTTCCGGAGGAAAGCTGGTTTTTAAACAGTGTACTGCCNATCCTGATCGTGGTGGTGGTCTGNGCNTTCTTCTTTGTGATGATGAATTCTCAGAATGCCAGCGGCGGNGGNGGCAAGATGATGAATTTCGGGAAGAGCCGNGCCAGACTTACCATGGGCGCAGAGAATAAGATNACTCTGGGCGAAGTGGCAGGTTTAAAGGAGGAAAAAGAGGAGCTGCAGGAGATCGTGGAGTTCCTGCGGGAGCCGGGTAAGTTTACTAAAGTGGGCGCAAGAATTCCCAAGGGCGTACTTTTGGAGGGTGCACCCGGTACAGGTAAAACACTCCTTGCCAAGGCGATTGCGGGTGAGGCTAATGTACCGTTTTTCAGTATTTCCGGTTCGGATTTTGTGGAGATGTTTGTCGGCGTGGGTGCATCACGTGTGCGTGATATGTTTGCAGAGGCGAAAAGGCATGCGCCCTGTATTATTTTTATAGATGAGATTGACGCGGTAGCAAGACGCCGCGGCACCGGTATGGGTGGCGGCCATGATGAGAGAGAGCAGACGCTGAATCAGCTTTTGGTGGAGATGGACGGCTTCGGCGTCAATGAGGGGATCATTGTGATGGCGGCTACAAACCGCGTGGACATTTTAGATCCTGCAATCCTGCGTCCGGGACGTTTTGACAGAAAGATCACAGTGGTCTCTCCGGATGTGAGGGGTAGAGAAGATATCTTGAAGGTGCATGCGAAGAATAAGCCTCTCGGCGATGATGTGGATCTGGAACAGATCGCGCAGACGACCGCAGGATTTACGGGAGCGGATCTGGAAAATCTCCTGAATGAGGCGGCTATCAATGCGGCCATGGACAAGCGTGTTTTTGTAAAGCAGGAAGATATTAAGAAAGCCTTTATCAAGGTAGGGATCGGTGCGGAGAAGAAGAGCCGTATCATTTCCGAGAAGGAGAAAAAGATTACAGCCTATCACGAGGCGGGACATGCGATCCTCTTCCATGTTTTGCCGGATGTGGGGCCTGTTTATACGGTATCTATCATTCCTACAGGACTCGGGGCAGCAGGCTACACGATGCCGCTTCCCGAAAAAGATGAAATGTTCCTCACGAAAGGAAAGATGATAGAAGAGATCATGGTATCTCTGGGCGGAAGAATTGCGGAGGAGATCATTTTTGATGATATCACCACCGGCGCATCCAGCGATATCAAAAAAGCGACGAAGGTGGCCCGCAGGATGGTGACCCGGTACGGTATGTCGGATAACATCGGTGTGATCAATTATGACGATGACGATGATGAAGTGTTTATCGGCAGAGATCTCGCTCATGCAAAGAATCACAGCGAACTCGTGTCCGGGGAGATCGACAGGGAAGTCAAGATGATCATTGACGACTGTTATAAGAAGGCAAAAGACATCATCATGGAGCACGAGGATGTGCTGCATAACTGCGCGAAGCTTCTTCTGGAGAAGGAAAAGATCAATCGTGCAGAGTTTGAGGGACTCTTTGATACCTACTATCCTCAGCCGGAAGAACCGGGTGAACAGATACTCTGATAAAGGATTTGCATGAATGTGTCCGTTCACCCTGCGAGCGGGTAGGAGAAGAACAATAATTGTGCAAAATGTACAAAAACAGATATCTAAAATTGTAATATTTGTGAATCGTTAGTATTGTAGACAAATAGGGGGTGTGTTAATATACTACTTGTAACCCCCCAATACATTATATAGTTTTTTGCTATACCCCATAAGAAAGAAATACCTTCTCTAAAAAAGACAGTTTAACGGCTGTCTTTTTTACTTTGTATGAGTCATAAATTGTGTTGAAACCTTTTAAACTCTTGAATATCCACAACATATAGTATAAAATAGTTATGTAGTGTTTGTTTTTAAGAGAAAGGCTGATTATGGACATCAATCAATTTCAGAAAGCGGAAAAGAATCAGCAGTATATTGCCGGTATGCACCCGGTTCTTAACAGAAAGGCTCTATTTTCCGATACGACGGAGGACTATCTTTCCCCGGCGGAACCCAGCGCTTATGCTGAGGTTACTGTGCGGTTTCGTTCCGGCAAAAACAATATTGACAAAGTCTTTTTCGTGAGTAAAGGCGAGAGACATCTTATGTTTAAGACAGAATCGGATGCGCATTTTGACTATTACGCGCATACGATTCAGCTTGAGAATGTACAGCTGAGTTATTATTTTGAGATTCACGCAGGAAAACTATCCTGCTTTTATGATAGACGGGGGCCGGTCAGGGATGTCAATGAGTATTATTTCTTTCGGGTGATTCCCGGTTTCAAGACACCGGATTGGGCGAAAGGCGCTGTGTTTTACCAGATTTATGTGGATCGTTTTTATAACGGTGATCCCACTAACGATGTGCTGACAAACGAGTACCAGTATATCGGAGATAAGACAGTCCGGGTGGAGGACTGGAATAAATATCCGGCGGCTATGGGCGTGCGCGAGTTTTACGGCGGCGACCTGCAGGGTGTTCTCGACAAGATGGATTATCTGCAGGATCTGGGCGTGGATGTGATCTATTTCAATCCTCTGTTTGTTTCCCCTTCTAACCATAAGTATGATATTCAGGATTATGACTATATCGATCCTCATTTCGGCAAGATCGTACACGATCAGGGCGCTCTGCTGGAGAACAATCAGACAGAGAACCGCTTTGCTACCAGATATATTGACCGTATTTCTAATAAAGAGAACCTGGAGGCCAGCAATGAGCTTTTTGCAGAGGTAGTGAAGGAAGCTCACAGAAGGGGCATGAAGGTGATTCTGGACGGTGTGTTCAATCACTGTGGATCCTTCAATAAGTGGCTGGATCGGGAACGGATCTATGAGAACGCGGAAGGTTATGAGAAGGGGGCTTATATTGACAAAGACAGTCCCTATCATAATTATTTCCAGTTCCATGATGAACATAGATTTCCCTATAATGGTTCCTATGATGGCTGGTGGGGACATGACACGCTGCCAAAGCTGAATTATGAGAATTCCAGACAGCTTATGGATTATGTGCTGTATATCGGGAGAAAATGGGTCTCCCCGCCCTATAACGTGGATGGATGGAGATTGGATGTGGCGGCGGATCTGGGGCACAGTCCGGAGTTTAACCATCAATTCTGGAAAGAGTTCAGAAAAGCAGTTAAAATGGCGAATCCCAATGCGATCATTCTCGCCGAGCATTATGGAAGTCCCAGAGACTGGCTGCAGGGGCAGGAATGGGATACGGTTATGAATTACGACGCCTTTATGGAGCCGGTTACCTGGTTTTTGACAGGTATGCAGAAACACAGTGATGACTTCCGAGAGGATATGCGGGGAAATGCCGACAGCTTTTGGGGTGCGATGCGGCACCACAGCTCGGATTTTACCATGCCGTCCCTGTTGGTGGCGATGAATGAGCTGTCAAATCACGATCACTCCCGGTTCCTTACCCGGACGAATCATCGGGTAGGCAGGACGAATACGCTGGGTCCTCAGGCGGCTAATGAGGGAGTCAATAAGGCGGTTCTGCGTGAGGCGGTGGTAATTCAGATGACCTGGCCCGGCGCGCCTACTATTTATTACGGAGATGAGGCGGGCGTCTGCGGATTTACAGATCCGGATAACAGGCGGACCTATCCTTGGGGGAATGAGGATCAGGAGCTGATCGCTTTTCACAAAGAGATCATCAAGATACACAAGACACATAAAGAATTTTTGACAGGCTCTCTTAAGTATCTGGAGGCCGACTACAATGTGATCGGCTATGGCAGATTTACCAGAAAGGGACAGTCGGTGATTCTTGTCAATAACAATAATCATGAGATTACGAAGGAACTGTCTATATGGTATCTGGGAATCCCGAAAGAGTGTACTCTCAACCAGTTGATTCTGACCACGGCGGAGGGTTTTTCCACAGAGCCGAAGGAGTATCCGGTGGTTTCCGGAAGAGTAAAGATAACGCTGCCTGCTACTTCAGCTATCATTCTGAGATATGAGGATTCAGAGAAACGGAATTTCTTACAGTTTAGGGAGTGATGTGACGAATCATGAAGATACTGAAGAATATCGTATTGGGTATAGGCGTTTTGGTAGTGCTCTTATGTGCGTTTATCTTAATGTGCGCCGTTAATCCGAATATCACGGAATCCCTTTCTTCTATGATTGCGCGGGATGGCCGTTCCCGTAAAGAGACAGTACGGGAGGAAGAGGTTGAGGAACCTTCCCAAGATGAATATAAATGGGAAGAAGATGAGGAAGAAATACCTCAAACAAAGGAAAAGTCCGATGATACGCCGGAAGTAATCAACGATACAGAAGATAACGAGGGCAGGACACAGCAACAGACTGAGGATGAGACAACTCCAAGAGGAGCCTCCGGTGCCAAACACGAATCGAGCGTCAGGGGAACAAACGGCTATGAGCCGCCGGCGGAACTGGATATCAAAGTGCCGGAAGCTGTCAGCGGAAAATCCGGGTATCAGCCTATTACGGAAAAATCCGAAGAGCTTCCCGGTGCTGAGGGCGGTGAGTACACCAGTAATCTGGGCTATGGCGAATTGGGGGACGGTCTTTCCTTTGATCCGGTCTTTTATCCTTATTATCAGATGCTGGAGCCAAAGGGACAACATCTTTACCGACAGATCTTTGCCAATGCGAGCGCGATGAATGCAGAGTTTGTACCCATTGAGGCAGTGCCGGTGTCGGAGATAAAAGATGTGGTCATGGCAGTCTACAATGACCATCCGGAGCTTTTCTGGCTCAATACCGTGTTTGTCTGTAAATACGACAAAAACCGGATCTGTGCGGAACTGGGGCTGGAATTTAACATGACGCAGGAAGAGATGGCGAAAGCTTCCACAGATTTTTATAATACGACAAACAGTCTCTTGACTGAGGTGGAGCATTTGGGCACCTATGAGAAGGAAAGACGGCTGCATGATCTTTTGATCAGCAGGATCGAGTACGATAAAGGTGCGGATATGAACCAGAGCGCATACAGTGCACTGGTAGAGGGCAAGAGCGTCTGCGCCGGATATGCCAGAGCTTATCAGTATCTTATGCAGAGATTGGGAATTCCCTGCTATTATTGTACAGGATATGCAGGAACGGATCATGCCTGGAACATCGTTGCGCTGGACGACGGATATTACAATGTGGATTTGACCTGGGATGATACACCGGGTGGCGAATATGATTATTTTAACAGGACAGATCAAGAGTACGCAGATACCCATGCGAGACGGGATTTGTCGGTGAATCTGCCGCAGTGTATGGGGGAGCGGTATCGGAGTCAATAGATTCAATAGATATAGAAGAAGAAAGGCAGGGATGATATTACATCCCTGCCATTTTTAAAATTACTTTTTCAGTTCCTCAAGATTCTGTACCAGCCGCACTCCTGCAAGCTGCGCAATTTCCTCGCGCACCTTTTCTGTATCGGCATCCAGCCGGACACTGAGCCGGTAGTTAAAGGAATCCGCCAATGGATTCTCCGCAAAGGCAGCGGTCAGCTCTGCGTCTAAGTAGGTACTGCTGAACTCACCCCAAGCCTCATCGCCGGATAGGAAGTGGCAGGAGGAAATGCCGGGAATTTGGGAAAGCTGTTCGCCGATGCGGTCAATCTCCGCCCGAGACAGATCGCTCTCCATAAAGACCGCCAGATTCTTTTCCTGATAAATATTGTAGGCGAACGATGTGGTGCCGGAGATCAGGATCGCGAAAGTGGCGATCAGGACAGCAGCAGTTTTGGAATAACGGGCATAAAAAGGATGTTTCGTTCGATGAGCAGTGCAGTTTTGTGTCAAGGTGTCAGCCAGCCCGGCAGGCATGGCGATGGCATTTTTAATCTGTAACATATCGGTTTTGTTCATAAAATTCTCCTTTCTCCGGTTCAGATAACACAAGTTTCAAGGCTTCTCTGCCACGCTGCATTCGCTTTTTTACTGCATTTTCCGATAACCGCAGAATTTTTGCAATCTCTGCAACAGAATACCCTTCGAAATAGTGTAAGATCAGAACACTCTTCCATTTTGCGGGCAGTGCATAAAGTTCTTCCAGGTGTGCCTGTTGTTCTGGAGCCGGCAGACATTCCCGGAGCAGGTCCAGATCTGTGTAGGTGTGCTTCCTGCGGAATCGCAGACAGTCCATACAGCAGTTATTGGTAACTCGAAGCAGCCATGCCCGTTCATGCTCTGTGGATGCAAAGGAAGGCGCTTTTTCCAGATAGCGTATCAGCACTTCCTGTAAGGCATCCTGAACGTCATGAGGATTGCCCAGCAGCAGATAGGCATTCCGATAGAGAGCGTCGCCGTGAATTTCCAGGATATGACGGATATCCGTCTCGTTTTTGCGCATAGCATCTCCTTTCTTTTAGTCGAGTGCACAAGCACTCTATTTTTGTGAGGCCTCTTGTCCTATATACGGCTGGCAGGGCAGATTGGTGACAGGAAAGTTTGTCTTTTTCTGTAATTTATTTTATTATATAAGAAATTACAGTGTGGGGATATTTAAAAAATTGGCAGCAGATCAGGAGGAAACAGATATGTTATCATTCGAGAGTGATTATATACAGGGAGCCCATGAAAAGATTTTAGAACGTCTGGCAGAAACAAACAGAGAGCCGCTGTCCGGTTATGGGAATGACAAATATTGTGAGAGCGCGAAGGAAAAGATACGAAAAGCCTGTGGCCGTGAGGAGGCGGAGATTTTTTTCCTGGTGGGCGGCACTCAGACCAATATGGTGGTGATCAGCTCCATGCTCAGACCCTATGAGGGTGTGGTTGCGGCACAGACCGGGCACGTCAGTGTCCATGAGGCAGGTGCAATCGAGCATAGCGGTCACAAGGTGCTCACGATTCCGGGGCATGAGGGCAAGATGAAAGCGGAGGAGCTCTCGACTTATCTGAAAACCTATTGGGATGATGTCAATCATGAACATATGGTATTCCCGGGCATGGTGTATATTTCCCATCCCACAGAGTATGGCACACTGTACACAGAGGCGGAGCTGGCGGCAATCGCGAAGGTATGCGGTACCTATCAGATTCCGTTATTTTTAGATGGCGCCAGGCTGGGTTATGGCCTGATGAGTAAAGAAACAGACGTTACACTGCCTGTGATTGCCCGCTGCTGCGATGTATTTTATATAGGCGGCACGAAGGTGGGCGCTCTCTGCGGGGAGGCAGTAGTCTTTCCGAAAAAGAATATGCCGCCCCATTTTATGACTATGGTGAAGCAGAAAGGCGCGTTGCTAGCAAAAGGACGGCTTCTGGGGGTGCAGTTTGATACCCTTTTTACAGACGATTTGTATTACAGAATCAGCGAACACGCCATTGACATGGCGGAGAAAGTAAAAGAGCTATTCCGGGAGAAAAACAAACGATTTTTCCTGGATTCTCCTACGAACCAGCAGTTTATCATTTTAGAGGATGCGGAGATCGAACATCTGAAAGAACATGTGCGGTTCGATATCTGGGAAAAATATGATGAGAGCCATACGGTCGTGCGCTTCGCCACAAGCTGGGCGACAACGCAGGAGGATATAGAGAACCTGCGGATGCTTTTTGATTGAGTAAATTTTCTAAAAAATTTTATTGAAATTTGTATGCAGCCTTTTGGTCGGGTCAAAGGTATTATTGATAGGGAAATATAAAGAGGTCATATATGACAAAAGAAGAACAGATTACGGCGGGAAATGCGGTGGACAGATATGCCGACATGGTGTATCGTCTGGCGTTGTCGCAGATGAAAAATAAGACGGATGCGGACGATCTTTTTCAGGAGGTGTTCGTCCGGCTGGTCAGTCACATCGAAGAATTGCAGTCCTGGGAACACGTCAAGGCGTGGCTGATCCGGGTGACGATCAATTGTGCAAAGAAGCATTTTGAGCTGTATTGGAATAAAAATGTGGACTATATTGAAGATGAGGAAACGCTGAAAGGGGAAGAAGCCTATGAACCGCCGGAGGAGCATCCGGTCAGAGGGGCGGTGTTAAAGCTTCCATCCAAATACCGATCAGTGGTGCATTTATTTTATTTCGAGGAGCTTTCGGTGGCGGAGATCGCAGAGCTGACCGAACAGAAGGAGGGCACCGTCAAATCGCAGCTGCATCGGGCAAGAGAGATGTTAAAAGAACTGCTGCGGGAGGAAACGGGATAAGCCGACAATAGATAGGAAACAGGAGCAATCATGGAACAATATAGAGAGCAATACAGAGAAGAAACTGCACAGGTACACGCACCGATAGATTTGATCGAGAGAACCAAGGCGGCGGTGCGCGCGGAAGAAGAAAGACTTTTGAGGGAGCGTACGGCACAGTCGGGAATGCGTCAGCCGGAAATGGCTGGGCCGGGAGTGACCTATGCGGATTATGCGAAGTATGGAAAAACATCTTCGATTCGTAAGTGGACATATCCTTTGACTGCGGCAGCAGCTCTTTTGATACTGGTGTCTGTATCCCTGACCATGCGGGGACTGAAGTCTGAGAATGCGCCGATGGCGCTAAGTCCGGCTTTTGACGGGACAGCTGAGAGCGGAGCAGCCTATGAAGAATCGGCAGAATTCGATGCGGGGTTTGCAGAAGAGGCAGCAGAGGCAACGGTTGAGATGGAGGAAGAGGAAGGCGCGGACTTGGAGCGGGCAGCCGGAGCGACAGAGAGTGCGGCTGCGGAAGCTCCCGCAGCGGATATGGCGCCGGCTATCAATGAGACGCAGAAGGCTATGAGCGCGGCAGATGATACGGCTGGTACAGAAGGGTCCAATGCCATAAAGGAAGAGACAAAACAGAATCAGGAGACAGATAGGGAGGAGGATCTCCTTGCCGACATGGCGGCAGACAAGGACAGCATCATTATGGAAAAGGTAGAGAAAAAGCCTGCGTTTTGTGATCTCCCTGATACAAAAACCTATGTCCATGAGGAAGAAACCTTTATCGTCAGAAAAGAGAAAGCCGGCTGGGTGGCGTATGTAGAGACAGGGAATGGTGCGGGGTATATGTTCCGCGGAGACATGGAGGATGTAGAAGAATTTTTAGAAGCGGCATATGAAAAATTATTGAAAGAAAAATAAATATTTTTGCAACCTTTTTCTTCCAAGAGAGGTATTAAGAGTAGAGAGACAAAAAACAGCGGAGAAACAAAGCTGCTCTCGGGGAGGAATATCCGGAAAGACTACTTGGAAATGGAGGAAAAAGGGATGAAAAAGTGGGTAAAGAAAACGACTGTATTAGGTATGTCGGGGATTCTGTTTTTGACGGGATGCGGTGGGACGGATCGTGCGCCTGCCAAAGAGGAATATGCTTGGGAGGCACCGGCGGAAACAATGCCGGAGTATGGGGGCTATACTTCGGGAATGACAGACATGTCAGAAAGTGGGGCGGCTGCGGAGGCACCAGCCGGGGCAGAAAGCGCGGCGGATATGGACAGTGAAGCCGATGCGATGGCGGATGATATGGCGCCATATGCGGATGTGGAGAATAGTCCGCAGAATAAATATTCCCAAAGCGGCGGAATCATAGAGGAGAGTAAGCGAATGTCTCCGACAGATTTATATGCCGATAAAGAGGAAGACTATCTGGGATCCTGTTATGATTTTGATGATGAGATCGGATACTATGGTGGAAATGAGGAGTACAGTAAGTGGGAGGAGAAAGGCTTTTCTTCTGTAATGGCACAGCCTCTCTCGACTTTTTCTGTCGATGTGGATACAGCCTCCTATAGTAATCTGCGGCGGTTGATTCGTGAGGGATATGATCTGGACAGCTTGCCTGAAGGTGCGGTCAGGATCGAGGAAATGCTCAATTATTTCTCTTATGACTATAACGATCCTAAGGGCATGGAACCTTTTGGAGTGACAACACAGATCAGTCGTTGCCCTTGGAATGAGGAAGCGGAGCTTCTGATGATCGGATTAAAGACGGAGGATATTGATTACAGCCATGCTCCGGCTTCCAATCTGGTATTTTTGCTGGACGTATCCGGCTCTATGGCTGATTCCGATAAACTGCCGCTTTTGCAGGAGTCTTTTGCACAGTTGACAGATAATCTTTCGGAGAAGGACAGAGTTTCTATCGTAACCTATGCGTCGGAGGATAAGATAGTGCTGCGTGGGGCTCATGGAAATGAGAAGAAAAAAATCAAAAAAGCGCTGGCCGGATTGGAAGCGGGTGGCGGCACCTATGGCAGCAGGGGAATTGAAACTGCCTATGCGCTGGCAGAAGAGAATTTTATCAAAGGCGGCAACAATCGTATTATTCTGGCAACGGATGGCGATCTGAACATCGGCATGACCACCGAGGAAGAATTGGAGGAGCTGATCACAGAGAAAAAAGAATCCGGGATCTTTCTGTCAGTGCTGGGTTTTGGAACGGGGAATATCAAAGACAATAAGATGGAGACGCTGGCGGATAAAGGAAACGGCAACTACGCTTACATAGACTGTCTGCGGGAAGCTAATAAGGTGCTGGGGGAGGAGATGACGGCAACGCTCCTTACTGTCTGCAAGGATGTGAAGTTCCAGGTGGAATTTAATCCCGATGTGGTGGAAGGCTACCGGCTTCTGGGATATGAGAACAGGGCGCTTGCGAAGGAAGATTTTAACAACGATGCAAAGGACGGCGGAGAAATCGGCGCCGGGCATACCGTGACGGCTCTCTATGAGATTGTACTGTGCGAGCCTTTGGGCGGATCCTATACAGAAAAAGAGATCCGTGATCTAAAATATCAGGACGAATATCGCAGAAAAAACAATAGCAAAGGAGAATCATCGGCCTGTGACAAGGAGTGGCTGACCATCAGCCTTCGCTATAAGAAACCTGCTGGGCAGGTGAGTACATTATTGGAATATCCAATCGGTTACGAGTGCTATCGGACTAATCCCTCGGAAGATTTTATCTTTGCATCGGCGGTGGCGGAGTTCGGGCTGTTAGCATCCCACAGTGCTTATCCGGAGAACGCTTCGCTGCAGCATGTGAAAGAGACGGTGCGGGGATTAGACTTAAGAGACGAGTATAAAGCGGAATTTTTAGAGCTGGTATGGGAAGTGGAATAGACAGTAAAATGTTGGGTCAGGCGCAGAGCCTGACCCAAGTGTTTTAGTGTGCGCCGGCACTCAACCGGTTATTTTACCTCAATTCGTGCCACCTCTTCTTTAGCAGCCAGCTCCTTTTTCGGGAATTTTACTTCCAGAATGCCGTTGTTGTAGGAGGCATCGATGTCACCGGGTTCTACGTCATTGACGCGGAAGCTTCGGGAGTAAGAACTGTAATACCGCTCTCTGCGAATGTATTTGTTCGTATCTTCTTCGTTTTTCTCCTCCTTATGGGAGGCAGAGATCGTCAGCAGATTGTCTTTTAGGTCGATGTTGATGTCGGATTTATCGAATCCGGGGAGCTCCGCCTGTAAGAGATAATTGTCGCCCTGGTCGATCACATCGGTTTTAAAAGCATCAAAAGTGGCCAACTCATTGTTTCCCCAAAAGTTCTTGAAAGCATCGTCAAACATTCTGTCGAAGGAATCCTCAAAGAATGCGGGTTTGTAGCTGCGGTTGCTGAATAATGCAGGTCTTAACATAGTAATCACTCCTTTTTTATAGTATAATACAATCAAAAATCCTGCTGACAGGATATATTGTATTCGCTCAGTACCTTTATAGATACATTATATTTTCAGTATGACCGAATCGACCGATTCGATACATTGTGAAAATCAGTTATCAGCGATACCGAGTTGTGTTTGTTTATATATTTGTTATACATCATATAGAACAAACAATCAATTATAGAATTATAAAGTATTTCTTAACAAACAATAAAATGCAACGGTAAGATTTATGGCGCGTATGAATGGAGGAAGAGATGGGAAAAAAAATTGATTTTGGAATGCCTACCCTGATTGAAAACAGGGATTTGGAGGAGGCAGTGCTGCTTTGTAAGGAACTGGGACTGCAGTTTGTAGAATTAAATATGAATTTTCCCATGTATCAGGTACCACAGGTGGAAGAGACCGCTTATCTGAAAGAGCTGGCAGCAAAAAATAATATTTATTTTACGATTCATCTGGATGAAAATCTTAACGTGTGTGATTTCAACCCTCTTGTGGCGGATGCATATTTACAGACAGTGGAGAGAGCCTTAAAGGCAGCGCATGAGATTGGAGCGCCGCTCTTAAATATGCATATGAATCATGGCATTTACGTTACACTGCCGGATCGAAAGGTGCGGCTATTTGGTGAATACCGGGAGGTTTACCTGACGGCGATACGCAGATTCCGTAAGATGTGCGAGGATGTGGCGAAAGGTTCTGGTGTGAAAGTCTGCGTTGAAAATACCGATGGCTTTCTGGATTTTGAGAAAGAGGCGATTGAAGAGCTCCTGCAAAGTGATATGTTTGCTCTGACATGGGATATCGGACATTCTCACACATGCGATAATGTGGATGAAGCTTTTCTAATGCAGCATAAGGACAGGTTGTACCATTTTCATATCCATGACGGATTAGGAAATAAGAATCACCAGACACTGGGGACGGGAGAGATCGATTTGGCGCAGCGGATCGGCGTTGCCAAAGAATGCGGATGTCGGTGTGTTGTGGAGACGAAGACGGTCGATGCACTGCGAAAGTCGGTGGCGTGGCTCAAGCAAAACAGATATATGTAATAGGAGTGCGAAAGGCAGGTATTTGAAATGAACGGAATAGACAAAACAGACCTTCTGCTGGAAAAATTAAAAGAGGATTCAGCCGAATACAAGGAATTGAAGACGACCGGGTACAGCCCGGAGGAAAAGAAAAATACAATCCGCTCCCTTATGAATATCCGTATGCCGGGAGAACTATCTCAGGCATTAGTGAACCTGCAGGACGAGTATCTGCAGGAGGAACTACAGGGAAAGGGTGTTGTAAAGTTATCAGACATTCCCACAATAGAGGAGAAATATAACGTAAAATCTCCCTTTGCGGAAAAAATATCACTCTGGCAGGGGGATATTACCAGATTAAAGATCGGCGCTATCGTAAATGCTGCAAATTCCCAGATGCTGGGGTGCTTTGTCCCCTGCCACAGATGTATTGACAATGCCATCCACAGTGCGGCAGGCATGCAGCTTCGGGAAGAATGCAATCATATCATGCAGAACAGGCGTATGAAGTATGGCAGGCGCTACGAGGAACCGACAGGCACCGCGACCTTGACTGCGGGTTATAATCTGCCCTGTGATCATGTGATTCACACTGTGGGACCGATCGTCTATGGTGAATTAAATGAGATGCTCTGTCAGGATCTGCGAAATTGCTATGAGAACGTTCTGCAATGCTGTCTGGAGCATGAGATCAGATCTGTTGCGTTCTGCTGTATCTCAACGGGGGAATTTCATTTTCCCAATGATGAGGCGGCACAGATCGCATGGGAGACGGTAAAGGGCTTCTTAGAAATGCACGGGGATTGCATGGAGCGGGTGGTTTTCAATGTATTTAAGGATAGCGATCTGAGGATTTATGAAAAGGTTTTAATCCAGTGACCTGACGAATTATAAGCCGTTTTGCTGATATAATTCTTTTCTATATTCCAAGTCGGTAACGGCCCTTGCCAGATCATTGGTGCGGCCGGATTCCAGTAGAAGCTGAGCCAATTTAGCAAAATGGGATTCGCCCTCCATTAAGCCTTCCGCATGACCTTCTGCGTGACCCTCCGCCAGACCCTCCGCACGACCTTCTGCATGACCTTCTACCAGACCTTCCGCACGCCCCTCTGCCAGTCCCTCTGCATGCCCTTCCTCTCTCGCCTTTTTCCGCTCTGCCGGCAGATCTACATCCTCAAAGTATTCAAATAATACTGCCATATCCCGCTCCTTTACCTGGTCAGTAAACTCCGAAACTTCTTCCTCAGGCAGATGCAGATGCCTCAGCATGGATGCTGTCACCCTTGCGATGATGTCCAGCAGTTCATCTGTGGAATTTTCTGACAGGTCTTTCAGATAGTCTTTTGGTAAGTTAAGTTCCCTGAATGCCGCAATGCTCTGCAGCCGGTTGATCAGCATCAACAGGGATAATTCATCTTTCTTCTCAACAAGCTCCCCCACGCTGTAGTCGCCCAGCTGCACCAGCTTATAAAAGAACTGAGGGGTGAAAGGCTCAAAAGCCTCATCAAAGTAGATCCTGTCCCTGATATTGCAGGGCGCTGACCATTTCCCGCTCCCCTCATAGTATACGATGGGCAGGATCGGCGGATAGCGAAAATCTTTAGTCTTGCTGATGCCCTTCCTTTTCTTATCCATCTCTTTTTCATAGTCTTCCCATATGTAGACCATATAGCGGAGAAGCTGCATACTCACATTATAATCCACTCTGGTCTTGTGTTCAATAAGGGAGACGAAAAATAGTGTGTCTTTTTCCGATAATCTTATACG
>JAAUZL010000021.1:11702-34994 GCA_014804615.1 Lachnospiraceae bacterium | reverse complement strand
GCAGGATACGATGCGAGAAATGCTTATTTTGAATGTGTCCATGAGGTAAAGTTAATTGTAGATTTGATTTATCAGTCGGGTTTTGCAGGAATGAGATATTCTGTATCTAATACTGCAGAATACGGAGATTATATCACGGGATCTAAAATTATCACAGAAGATACGAAAAAAGCCATGAAGCAGGTTTTATCAGATATTCAGGATGGAACTTTTGCAAAAGATTTCCTTTTGGAAATGTCCGCAGGGGGGCAGGTTCATTTTAATGCATTAAGAAAACTGGCAGCAGAGCATCAGGCAGAAGTTATCGGTTCAGAAGTCCGTAAGTTGTATAGCTGGAATAACGAGGATAAATTAATTGATAATTAATCATCCCGATAAAAGCAGATGGTTATTACCTTGGATGGGGAATGAATGTTCGCCCACCTACGGTGGCTTCCGTACAAGCTGCGATTTCGGAAAAGTAATAATTAGTGTTATAGGAATTTCGAATTTGGAGGGGTTCACCGGAGCGGTTGGTGCCCCCTCTTTTTGGTGTTTTATGCCTTTCATTCCTGGAAGATAGTCGTTTCGTGTCATCCGATAAAATATATCTACACCCATTCCTTGTGAAATGTTTGACAAAAACGACGTAAATCGCTATATTCTATTTATAATTATTTCGGTTCAAAAACACAATTGATTGGCGTTGCAGTATAAGAGTTTTCTATTGTTCTGCTATGGAGATGACTTATGAAAGTCAAACGAAATACATTATTGCTCATTGCCTGTTTGGTATGGTGCGCAGCGGGATTTAATATTTTTAGAATTGGCTTTTTGGCATACCGGTTCTATATAACGATATGGAATCTTCTATTATCAGGAGTGGTTTTCGCTGTTTTTCAAAAGTTTATTTTTGGAAAACTGGTAAAAAAGCACTCTGAAAGAATCAAAAACTATCCGGAAGAACGGCAGTTTTTTCTAAAATTTTTTGACGTAAAATCATTTATCATCATGGCCGTTATGATGACAGGTGGAATTGGTATCCGAATGTCCGGATTAGCTCCGGAGAGATTTATCGCAGTATTTTACTCGAGATTGGGAGCGTCTCTTTTTTTGGCGGGGATTCTGTTTGGGCTTAACTATGGCAGAGCGATATTTACCGCCGCCACAGTTCAACACTGATCGGGCTGGTCGAAAGACCCTGGTCCACCGAAAGGCGGGGAATTTCCCCGCCATTTTATCTGATTGCAATAGTCTTACATGATCAAAATATTGATATTAGCAAAAATATTGATGATCTGGAAAATCACTTAACAAATCTTGGATATAAACAGGATGCCATTCATACGGGGCAGCTGATTCGTCGGGAATCAGATTATGCTGTAGACGGGGGAAGCTTTCTCAGACGGTTAGAAAGAAGTTTATCTCTAAGGGGGTTATAATGGTTAAATCTTACACGACAGAGGAATTATTAGAAAAAAATCCTGTTTGGAAACTGATTCTTCGACTGGGGATTCCTGCTATGTTTGGCCAGTTTTTTAATATGCTGTACAGCATGGTCGATCGGATTTTTGTAGGTCGGATTCCGGAGGCGGGTGGAACCGCTCTGGCAAGCATAGGTGTGTGCGCCCCGGCATTGACAGCAGTTACCGCATTTGCGTATATGGTAGGCATTGGCGGCGCTTCCTATATGAGCATCAGTCTGGGGCAGAAAGATTATCAGCGGGCACGGGACATTCTTGGAAATGCGTTTTTGCTCCTTATGGGGATTGCGGTTTTTATTACGGCGGCATTATTGCTGCTACATCGGCCGGTTTTGTATATGCTGGGATGCAGTGACACAATGTATCCTTATGCAAAAACATATTTTACCATTTATATCTGCGGCACGGCTGCATCTTTGTGTGGCGTTGGGCTGAACCAGTTTCTCCTGGCGCAGGGGTTTGCGAAAAAGGGGATGTTTGCGGTTGCCTTGGGTGCGGTTGTCAATGTGCTTCTTGATCCCCTGCTGATCTTTGTGTGCGGTATGGGGGTTGCAGGGGCTGCCGCTGCCACGGTGATTTCGCAGTGCTGCATGGCTGCTTATGTACTGTTCCAGATATTAGGACGGCAGATGCCTGTACGTCTTGGGTTTTGCAGATTCCGGAGGGAGTTATCAGCACGGATCATAACCATCGGTTCTATGTCCTTTCTGATCACACTTATGGATAATTTGATCATTATTTTGCTGAATGTGGTGCTTCGGAAATATGGAGGAGTCAGTCGTGGAGATCAGCTTATCACCTGCGCGGCAGTAGTGCAGAGCTTTATGACAATTGTTTTCTGCCCGGCGCAGGGGATTACATCGGGGTGTGGCACAATTTTCAGTTACAATTATGGCAGGAGAGATTATAGAAGAATCCGGGAAGCATTTATTGGAGTGTTTGTTCTGTGCGGTGTTTATATTGGGTTTCTGGAGATTTGTGTGCAGGCATTTCCCCAGATATTTACAGGGTTATTTTTGAGGGATGGCGTCTTGCTGGATCAGGCTTCTTCCAGCGTCCGGATGTACACGCTGGCACTTTTAGGGGTGGCTGTACAGTATGCACTGGTGGATGGGCTGACGGCTATGGGAAAGGTCGGGTATGCTTTTCCATTGTCCGTATTCCGCAAGATCGTGTATGTGGTCTGCATATTTTGCCTGCCGATGGTATTTGATATCCGGTTTGTTTTTTATGCGGGCAGCATATCGGATGCTGTTGGTGCGTCGTTTAGTTTATTTTTGTTTTTTACTGTGGTAAAACCAAAATTGAAAAAGGAATTACAGTAAGAGAGAAATTTATAATGCAAAATATCGAAACCGAGGGGCGAACAAGATTGCAGAAACCGTCCATGAAATGAATGAAAAGTATCATAGGAAGGAAAAATGAAAATGTTTGAGTTTACATCCATGAGCAAGAAGAAAAGAGAGTTGTATGAGTGTATGTGGGGGAGTCCGGAATTTGATTTCCCGGTAGAGAAGACTCTGTATAGGGATTCTGCAACACCAAACTCATATACATTTTCAAAAACATCGGCAGATGATAAGGATGTGTGTAGAGATGGATTGGCGGAGATATTTAAAATTGCCAATAATGATCTGTTCGGACAGAAATTCAAACAGAGTATTGGTGGGAGTGGACAGGAGCTTAAGAGAATTGCTACCGTTCATTCATCAGCTTTATGCTCACTCCTGTTTTTCTATAATGTGTCAAAAGAGAATCCCTATACAATGGAAATCGAGGGAGAGGATTATATCTTTACATATTCATGCTTTGAGTACCAGAACAAAGTTATAGAAAATCGAAATCCTTCCAATATGGATGTTGTTCTCGTGGGTATCCATAAGAACACCGGAAAGCCCGTGGTATTTTTTGTTGAATCAAAATTTTCTGAATATTACGAAAGAACAGGGAATCAGTTAGAGATATCAGTGGAATATTTGAGTAACAAATACAGTGAAGCAATTTATAGAAGTAACTGCATGGGTGATATGGGATTGCATATAGTTGAGCAGCCGGGCAATATAAATTTTATACTTATGTCAGATGAAATCTGTTATGTGGAAGGAATTAAACAAATGATTTCTCATTATGTTGGAGTAAGAAATTTTTGCGATGTTTCAGTGAAAAAAGATGAGATTATTGCAGACGCAGTTTCTGACGGAGCCAGAATTTTATTGGGTGAAATTCTTTTTACGAAAGGGATTGGACAGTTACCTATTGGGAACGGGAAAAAAGCTCTTGATTCTTATCAGGAAAAATATCGTATATTGGCAAAGAAAATGAATAATCAGCTTGGTATTGATGGAATGGACAATCAAATTACTGTATTGAGTGACATTTTGTCATATTCTCAGTTTCAAAACAGCAGCTGCATTAAGGAAGAACAAATAAAAAGGTTTTATTTTGAAATGGGGAAAGACAGTTGCCGGAAGGTATGAGGGCAAGGCGTTTTTACGGAAAGGGTAGAATTACTATTAATAGGATGAGATATAGGATGAGAAAAATGAAAAAATTAAAAATGCCCGGTTTGATTTTGATATGTTTTTTACTGAGCGCATGCGGATCGGAAAAAGAAGCGGCGATACCTGACACGGAGAAACCGGATTATGCCGTAGAGGAGGAGATTTCCCCGGACGATCAGAAAGAAGCAGAGGAACAGCAGGAAATTGTTGATGAAGCAGAAGCTGACAGCGAAAATGGGGATGGACAGACAGAAAGTCAGGAGGAGGCTTTTGCGTCCGGGAAGCGCATAGAAGTCGTTTCGGCCCAAAAGGCGGATATCCCGAAAAAGGCAGATGAGGGCGGAAGAGAGATTACTGCGGAAGAAATGCAGTATTTTAGTGAGTTTGTGCAAACAGATCACAACTATGGATTTTTATTGTCTTTCTATGATACACCGGCGGATGTGAATCTGAATGAAGTGTGTTATAACGGTCTTGGAGCATCCTCTGTGAGTGGGATTTCCGAAGAAGAGAAAGAGGCCTACAAAGAGACCGTTGAGTGGGGAGATATCTATACGGATTTTTTCAGGATAACCACAGCGCAGCTCAATGAATTCCTGTTAGAGAAGACGGGGTTATCTTATGAACAGATGCATGATACATTAAACTGGACATATCTTCCGGAATATGATGCTTATTATAGCGACCATGGCGATACCAATTATCGGATCTTTAATTGCACGGGCGGTTATACGGTGGATGAGAAATTTTTTGTGCTGAGAATGGAACCTGGCACATTCGATCCTTCGGAAGATGATTATTTCAGCGGCTATCATCAGATGGATTATGAGCTTGTCTTGGAAAAGTGTGATGATACCTATCGATTCCGGTCGAATCGGCTGATTCTGGAGGAGGGATTGATTGAAGACCAGAGTTTTACTGTCAATTTAAGTCCGATCGGAGAAGTGACTTTTGCTTCTTTTGAGCCGGATGTGGAAAAAGATCCGCTTGCGGATGTTTCTTTTTCCATTATACAAGATGGCTATGAGATTAGACAGCTTGACGGTGTCTTTGAAAGTAATAATATCAGAGCCAACGAGGAATTTCAGAAAATAGAAGCAGTCGCTTTTGCTGATTATGATGAGGACGGTATTACGGACATTATTATGATACTGGATTACGATTTTGCTTCGGGACCAAATGCAGCAGAGACACATTCGGAGATTCGCATTTACAAGGGTGAATATAGAGAATATTCAAAAGGAGATTATTTCTATACCCAAAGGTATCAGGAAGATTTATCTGAGTCCATAACTGCCAAATTTTCAGAACCGACGATTCGAGGTGTGTTGGATTATATTAAGATTCTTCTCTAACGTACTCCGATGGAGTCATTCCGCATTTTCTCTTGAAATAGCGTGTGAAATGCGACAGGTTAGTGAAACCCGCCTGTGCGGCAGCCTGTCCGACCGACATCTTTTCCACGCGCAGAAGGTATTTGGAACGTTCAATACGTGCCTCTAACAATTCAGACTTTGGGGAACGGTTGAAGAACAGGCGGTAATAATTGTAGAACTGGCTTGTTCCCAGATTGGTCAGGGATGCCATGTTTTCTGCGCTCCAATCCTTATTGAGATGGGTGAGAATTTCGATTCTGGCCTTTTTAAAGTGTTCATAGAGATCTGCGGAGAAAGAGGATTTTTCCGGATAAGCATGTAATTGTCTGGAAAAAAGGATAAATAGCAAATGCATCAATTTATCGATCTGTTCTTCGTAATGTTCCTGTTTTCCCACACTTTCCACATAAATGTTTTGCAGAAGGGTATTCATGGCATCTGGGTCGGGCAGATATACGATCCGGTTGACGGGCAGATCATATGTTTTCAAAAAATCATCATCGTCGCATGTGAAGTGAACGAAGCTGTTCTTAAATCGTTTTACAGCTTGATAAATCTGCGGGTTTCCGGGGGTGTAGAGCATAAAAGCCCCTTCCTTTGTGATAATAGTTTCCCGGCCTGACTGTACCTTCATGGGAGTCATAAAGTATAGGAACAGATAATCCCCGCTTCCTTCGGGGCGGTCTATTTTGTCGTAATCGGGATTGAAACGGTTATAGTCGCAGTAACCGGTGTGGAACATGGCAAAAAACTCCCTTCCATATTGGTCGGTATTATAAGATTATCTTAAATAGAATCGGAAAAAAAGTCAACCGCAGCGGAAGAAAAGATATGGATATTATTTTTCGTTCTGATAGAATGAGATTATCATCAAGAAGTCGGGAACGTTTCAGAACGGAGGAAAAGAATGAAGAAATCACAAGTAATTATTGACAAAGAGTACATCGTAAGCAGGATTGATAAGAGAATCTACGGTTCTTTTATAGAGCATCTTGGCAGAGCGGTATATGAAGGTATTTATCAGCCTGGAAGTCCTTTTGCGGATGAACAGGGATTCCGTAAGGATACTCTGGAATTGGTCAAAGAATGTAATGTGCCTATTGTGCGCTATCCGGGCGGCAATTTTGTATCCGGTTACAAATGGGAGAACGGTGTAGGACCCAAAGAGCAAAGACCTGCACAGGTTGATATTGCATGGGAAGTTGTGGAATCTAATCAATTTGGCTTAAATGAGTTTGTGGACTGGTCGAAGAAGGCGGGCAGTGATATCATGATGGCGGTCAATCTGGGTACCAGAGGAATCCAGGAAGCTAAGGATCTGCTTGAGTATTGTAATTTCAAGGGCGGCACACTGATGAGTGATCTGCGTAAGTCTCACGGTTATGCGGAACCTCATAATATCAAGACATGGTGTCTGGGCAATGAGATGGACGGCCCGTGGCAGATAGGACATAAGACATCCACAGAGTATGGCAGAATAGCTAACGAGACCGGTAAAGTCATGAAAATATTAGATCCCTCAATTGAATTGGTGGCATGCGGAAGTTCCAATTCCCAGATGCCTACTTTCGGAGAGTGGGAAGCTAACGTACTGGATGAGTGCTATGACACGATCGATTATGTTTCCATGCACCAGTATTACGGAAACAGAGATAATGATTCCGCTAATTTCCTGGCAAGCAGTGTGGATTTAGATCAGTTTATCTCCACGGTTATCTCCATCTGTGATTACGTCAAGGGCAAGCATCACGGCAAGAAGAATATCAACATTTCACTGGATGAGTGGAATGTATGGTATCACTCTAATGAGGCGGACAAGAAGTTGGAGAAGTGGGTACAGAAACCTCATCAGTTGGAAGACGTATATAATTTTGAAGATGCGCTGTTAGTCGGAAGTATGCTGATCACCATGCTGCGTCATGCGGACCGTGTGAAGATCGGGTGTCTGGCTCAGCTCGTGAATGTAATCGCACCGATCATGACTTCCGATACAGGTGCGTGGAGACAGACGATCTTTTATCCCTATATGCACGCGGCAACCATGGGACAGGGTACCGTCTTACATACAATCGTGAAATCACCCGTCTATGAGGCGAAACAGTATGGTGAAGCGCCTTATCTGGACTGTGTGGTAGTAGAGAATAATGAGAAAGAGGAACTGGTAGTATTTGCGGTCAATAAGGATCTGGAAGAAGATATGGAAGTGACTTTGGATTTAAGACAATATGCAGACTATCGCGTACAGGAGCATATTGTTATGCACAGTGACGATCTGAAGGCAGTTAACACGGAGGAAAATCCCAATAACGTTACGCCTAAGACGGGTGGTAATTCCAAAGTGGAAGACGGCATTTTACAGGCAGTTTTTGAGAAAAAGAGCTGGAATGTGATTCGCCTGTCCAAATGTTGAAATTCAGGGAAGTGTTTGATGTACAGGTTGTAAAATGATTGTAAAATGTCTATAAAGAGCCTCACAGAGGTCTTTATAGACATTTTTTGTAAGGTATGGTATAAAATGATTATATCTGCTGTTTGAAACGGCAAATCTGATAGAAACAATTCAAAAGGAATCCCTGGATCATGGAAGACAAGAAACAACAAAAGACCATCAAACAAAAAATCGTATCTAATGTAATGAAGACATCGATTCTGCTGGGGGTATTGTTGACGATATTGATGATCATCAGCAATATCATATCTACAAGGCATATTCTGATGGATAATATGCAGATGATGGTAAAAATTGCATCGCAGGACATCAGCGCCAATCTGCATCTTCTGGCGGACCGGATAGCCAATTTGTCTTTGGAGGAGGTTCTGACAGACGAGAGCGCGGATATCGAAGCAAGGCGGAATATTCTGGAAGAGCGGGAGAGCCGTATCGAGTTTGTCTGGCTTGCCGTTTATGATAAAAACGGCGCGAAGCTGTTCGGGGATGAGACTGCGCCGCAATCGGCAGCAGGACGCGAGCAGTATCAGGCAATGATACAGACGGATAACATTGCTATCGGGACGCCTTTGTATGAGAATGAGATCTGGCAGATGGAGGTGGGCGGACCTTTAAAAAGAGACGGAGAGGTTTGCGCCTATCTGATCGGAAGCTATAAGTATGATATTTTGGAAGATGTCCTTGGGAATATGAATGTGGGGGCAAACGGAAGCGCGTACATATTGGACCAGGATGGAATGATCATTGCGGACCGGCAGACCGCGCGCATGGAAGCGCATAGCAATATCTACGATTTATACGGTTCCAGACAGAATAATAAAGTATTTGATGCCATGTTGAGGTTTGAAACAGGGGCAGGCGGAACCATGATAGATCATTCCTATCATTATGTAGCCTATTCTCCTGTGGCAGGAACGAACTGGACGATGGTGGTCGATGCCCCATATTCTGACTATCTGGGTATCGTTGTGGTGACAACGGTTGTCGGCATTGTACTATGTGTTTTGCTTGTCATGTGGGCAATATCCTACAGCGGGAAAATGAGCAGTAAAATTTCGGATTCACTGGCGCTTGCCACCAGCAGAATGACCTCTCTGGCGGCGGGAAATTTAAAAGAGCCTGTTGTGATCGCCGGGACCGGTGACGAGGCGCAGGTCATGACAGAGGCTTTGGCGGAAACGGTCGTTAACATTGATCATTACATAGAAGAGTTAGGAAACTGTCTGGAATATCTTTCGCATGGTGATTATGCGCAGGAGGTGCCGGATAGTTTTGCCGGCGATTTCGTGGTAATGCGGGAGGCGCTGGAGCGGATTACGGATTCTTTGAACCTTACCATGCATAAGATTCAGGAGTCTTCGGAGGCGATCAACCGGAATTCCTCGGAAACATCGGATTATGCAAGGCGGTTATACGATGGTTCTCAGGAGCAGGAAAAGACGCTGAATGAGTTGATCGGCAGTGTGGATGTTATCATTGACCATATTGGTCAGATAGATAAGAGCGCTTCCAATGTAAAGCACTTTGCCGAAGGCGCGCAGGAGAAGGTGGATCAGGGCAAGGCGCAGATGGACAGCATGATGTCGGATATGGAAAATATCTATTCTAATATGCAGGAGATCATCAACATCAGTCGTATGATCGCCAATATATCTGAGGAAACCAGTCTGTTGTCGTTGAACGCATCGATCGAGGCGGCACGCGCCGGAGAAGCGGGTCGGGGATTTGGCGTTGTAGCGCAGCAGATCGGAGCGCTGGCGGATCAGACCGCTCAGGCTTTGCAGCAGACAGAAGATATGATATCGCAGGCAAACGTGTCCATTGATACCGGTATGAAGACGGCGCGGCAAACGGAGGAATCCTTTAAAGAGATCTATGAAGTTACCAAAGAGTTTCATGGTATTTCCAACCAGATCGAAGTGATTGCCAGAAAACAGCAGGAGGCGGTTGCTCAGGTGGCCGAGGAAATACAAAAAGTATTGGAAGTGGCGGGAGCCAATCAGGAATTATCGGAAAAGGCGGATGAAACGGCAGCCAGATCCTTGCAGCAGGCGCAGGAATTGGAACAGGTAGTGGAAGCGGTTACATTGAGGGAGGAGAGAGCATGAGAAAAGGAAAAGTTTATTTCGCAGCCGCAGGCATATGCCTGACTCTGTTTTTGGGCGGCTGCGGCTCCGATCAGATGAAAGACGGCTACTATACGGCGGAGATGTCTGATTTTTCTTATGGGTGGAAAGAATATGTGTGCATCTATGTGAAAAATGATCAGATTATTTCAGTGGAATTCAATGCAAAAGATGTGAACGGTTTTATCAAGGCCTGGGACAATGAATACATGCGTAATATGATGACAAATTCGGCCAACGGAATGTATCCCAACAAGTATGCCAGAGAGTATGCGCAGCAGTTGATGGACGGGCAGAAGGAAACGCAGCCGGACGCGATATCGGGCGCGAGTGAGTCGGGGGACAATTTTAAGAAACTGACAGCGGCAGTTATTGCGCAGGCACAAAAAGGAGATTCCTCAGCGGCGATCGTGTCTTCGGGCGAATAGAAGAGATGCATAAATTGTAACTGGACATTACAGCGACAACTTGGTAAAATAAATTGCTAAATAAAGTATTGATACAAAAGGAAGTCAAAACTATGCGTGCCCTTGGGAAAATACATATCAAAAGGTGGATAACGGCATTATTATGCCTGTTCCTGATTTTATCCGATTTTGTGATCGCAAATGCCTCCGATGTGAGTGCGCCTGAGCAGCCGGCCGTGGAGAGGGTGAAAGCAGGAATTTTCTATTTTGACGGCTATCATGTGGAGGATGAAGAGGGAAATCTGAGCGGATACGGCATCGAGCTTTTGCAGATGATATCCAAGTATTCCCATCTGAATTTTGACTATGTCGGATATGAGGCATCATGGAATGATATGCTTACCATGCTGGAAAACGGGGAGATCGATGTGGTCACGTCCGCCAGGAAGAATCCTGAGCGCGAAGACAAATTTGCGTTCTCGTATCCGGTGGGGCGCAACAGTACAGTTATTTCCGTTTTGGCGAACAACACGAAATTTCACAGTGGAGATTACAAAAGCTATGATGGCATGTGTATCGGACTGCTGACGGGAAGCAGCCAGAATGCCAGTCTGGCAGAGTTTGCCGCGGAGAAACAGTTTTCTTATCAAACGAAGGAATTTGAGGACGCACTCGAGCTTGAGAAGGCATTGCAGGATGGCAGCATTGACGCGATCCTCTCCAGCAACCTGAGAAAACCGGCGGACGAGAGAACTCTGGACACGTTGATGACGGAGAATTTCTATGCCATTGTGCGCAAGGAAGACACAGAACTGCTGGAAGAGATCGATTATGCGATCGAACAGATGAATATCAATGGGGGAGACTGGCAGAATTCGCTGTTTTACAAATATTATGGGGCGGTCCACTCTCCCGGACTTGTGTTTAATGAGCGGGAGAAAGCATATATACAGGACGTTCTTGACGGAAAGAAAAAAATTACGGTGACGGCGATCGGAGACAGGGCGCCCTATTCTTATGTTGAAGATGGGGAATTGAAGGGGATCGTGCCGGATTATTTCGCAAAGGTCATGGAATTATGCGGCCTGCCGTATGAAATCATTGTGCCAAAGGATAGGGAAGAGTATTACACTCTTGCAGATACAAACGGCGTGGATGTTGTGATTGACAAAAAGATCTCTGATCTGAAGCCGGAGGAGCATGCATGCCGCGGCTTTCATACAGATTCCTATATGTCAGCCAGCATAGCAGAGGTGACCCGAAATAATTTTACGGGCAAGATCAAGACTATTGCGGCCACAAACGTGCAGGGAGAGGAGCCTCTGGAAAAGGGGATTACCGGCGATGCGCAGATTCTGTACTATGATACGAGAGAGGATGCACTCAATGCTGTCCTGAATGGGGAAGCGGATGCTACTTATGTATATATCTACACGGCGGAGTTGTTTGTCAATAATGATTTTACAAATTCTCTGCAGTACAGTATTGTAAACGGCGTAAGGTTTTCCTTTCAGATGTATGTGAGGGAGAATTGCGATCACGAGCTTGCGACGATACTTGACAAATGTCTGGAAGAGATGTCAGAGGATGAGCTCAATCAGTTGATCACACAGTATACCTCATATACACCGCAGAATTTGACTCTTCTGCAGTATATGCAGGCGCATCCGGGTAAGATGGCTGTGGCGGCTGTGATCATGATTCTGGTTGTTGTCACCATTCTGGGGCTTTTGTTCTGGCTCAGATGGAAGGAGAAAATACTGGAGGCATCTGAGCGTTCCAATAAGGAGCTGGAGGAACAGCTTGCCATTGTGGATGCTTTGAGCCGTGATTACCTCAATGTTTATGCGGTAAATACGGGGGATGATACGGCTAAGGTAATCAAGCTGGAAGGGTATATCACTTCGGGACTGGAAAAGGATTTTCAGAAAATATTCCCGTATACATCGCTTGTGCAGCAATATGTCAGAGATCGTGTTTATCAGGAGGATCAGCAGGAGCTTCTGGAGGCGCTGTCCATTGATACGGTGGCAGAGAAACTGGCTTCCAATATGGAATACAGAGGAACCTATCGAATCCTGTTTGAGGGAGAGATACACAATTTTCAATTTACTTATATTAAAGTGGAGAGAGAGGATGCACAGGAGGGCTTCACCGTTCTTGCCGGATTTCGGAATATTGATGAGATCGTGCAGGAGGAACAGAAGCAGAAACAGGTTCTGGAGGAGGCGCTTGCGCAGGCCCAGCATGCCAGCCGTGCAAAGACCACTTTCCTGAACAATATGTCCCACGATATCCGCACACCGATGAATGCGATCATCGGCTTTACCACGCTGGCGGCGTCACATCTNGGCANNGCGGACAGNATGCGCAATTATCTGGATAAGATCATGACGTCCAGTAAGCATNTGCTNTCTCTNATCAATGATGTGCTGGATATGAGCCGCATCGANAGCGGGAANGTCAGAATCAATGAGGANGAGNNNAGTCTTCCNGANATCATGCATGACCTGAAAACGATCGTACAGTCTGATATCAAGGCAAAGCAGTTTGAATTTTATATTGATACGCTGGATGTGACAAACGAGACGATCATCTGTGATAAGCTTCGTCTGAATCAGGTGCTTTTGAATATTTTGAGCAATTCCATGAAATATACAAAGGCGGGAGGGACNGTCAGCGTCCGTATTATCCAGACAGACAGCGACCCGGATGGATATGCTTCCTACCAGTTCCGGATCAAGGATAACGGTATCGGTATGAGCCCAGAATTTTTAGAGCACTTATTTGAACCGTTTGAGCGGGAGCAGACCTCCACGGTGAGCGGTATTCAGGGAACAGGTCTCGGCCTTGCGATCACCAAGAATATCATAGAAATGATGGACGGAACCGTCGAGGTGGAGAGTGAGGTTGGAAAGGGAACAGAGTTTATCGTGACCTTCCGCTTCCGCACGGTGGATCAGCCCCAGGAGACAGAACATCTGGAGAGGCTGGAGAATCTGCGTGCATTGATCGTGGACGATGACGTAAATACCTGCATGAGCGTCAGCAAGATGCTTACCTCTATCGGCATGAATTCAGACTGGACGACACAGGGAAAAGAAGCGGTCGTCCGTACAGAATTTGCGATTGAAGAGAACAGACCTTACAGTGCGTATGTGATCGATTGGCTTATGCCGGATATGAACGGCATTGAAGTGGTTCGCAGGATCCGTAAGGTCATTGGAGAGACGGCAACGATCATCATTCTTACCGCATATGATTGGGCTGATATTGAGGATGAGGCAAAGGAGGCCGGTGTTACGGCATTTTGCTCGAAACCGATCTTTCTTTCCGAGCTTCGCCAGATACTGCTTACCTGTTATATGGAGCAGGAGGCGGAGACGGAGGAAGAATCGGAGGAGGAGAACCTGAAAGATTTCTTTACCGGCAGGAAGATACTGTTGGTGGAGGACAATGAGATCAATCAGGAAATTGCGCAGGAAATTCTGAGCAGTGTGGGATTTGTAGTCGATACCGTAAACGACGGAACAGAAGCCGTGGACAGAATCAAAAATGTGGAGGCGGGCGCCTATGAACTGATTCTGATGGATATCCAGATGCCGATCATGGATGGCTATGAGGCAACACGGCAGATTCGTGCTTTGGAGGATTCTGCGAAGGCAGCAGTTCCGATCGTGGCGATGACGGCAAATGCCTTTGACGAGGACAGGCAGAAAGCAATGGAAGCCGGAATGAACGATCATGTCGCGAAACCGATCGATATCGAAAACTTGATGGATACTTTGAAAAATGTGTTGCAGAAATAATAAAAGAACCTTGACGGCAATGTCATTGTCATCAAGGTTCTTTTTAAATTACAATTATGCGATAGAAACCTGAAATCTCTGCTGTGCTGCCGGATCTTCCTGTGCTGCGTTCTCCATTCCGGCCACATTAGTCCCGACCGCCGGATCCATTGCATTCCCTAATACGGAGAACTGGAATGCGGCTGCTCTTTCCTGCTGTTTTTCCATCTGTTCAAGCTCAGTCTGTTTTCTTTCCGTATTGACGCCGCGCCGCTCATCCTGCGCTATTTCTCCCTTTAAGATAGCAATGCCATCCTCGGTTTTGGCGATGATCGTTCCCTGACGGTTTGCAAGCTGTGCGGAGGTGTCGGCCGATACCATTGCGCGCATCTCCTCGCCGGAAGGGCGGACATCAGTATCCGTATCGTTGTCTGCTGCTTTTGACTCTTCTTCGACAACGTTTTCTTCTTTGGTTTCAGCGGCCTGCTCTGTTTCAGGAACGCTTTCCTGCGTTTCGCTCGGCTTCGCATCTTCCTTTAAGATCACAGTGCCGTCCTCGGTGCTGGCGATGACTGCTCCCGCCTGTAGCTGTGTCTGGGACGCATCGGCTGCGGGCGTTTGGTTTGTTTCCGCGGCAGTGTCTGAGGAGGCTTCTTTTGCCGGCAGATCGTCTGCGTCGTCTTCCGCTTTTTTCGGCTTCTGATCGTTCCGAAGCTCCGCCAGCATGCTCTCTCTTTTCTGTGACCGGAGGAGTTCTTCCTGTCGCTGGTCCAGTTTGGTATTGAGATTGGATATTTCTTTCTGAAGTGTCTTCCGTTCATCCGTTTTTTCAGTATAAGAAAGATCCGCATTGGAAGATATCTTTTGCATCTCCCGTTCTACGTCTGTAATTTCATCTTGAATTTTTTTACTTTTCGCATCCGGTGTGCCTGCCGTAGTCATCTGCATGACTGACATACTGTTCGATGATGTAACGCCGCCAATTCCCATAAGATTCACTCCTTCCCCGCAAAAGGATGTATGTATTTTCGTTTTGAAACTATATATATCTATATTTTACTATGCTCCAGGGGTAATAAGCAAGGCTTTTTTATAATATATGATGGTATTTTGACAAAAACTGCAAATTATACCGTGAAAAGTGCGAAGNANACNATAACGATTGTTATATATTGTTATATAATTGCACATAAAGATTTTCAATGATAAAATCTAAATAAAACGATTTTATATGGAAAATAAAATAACAAATGGTTGCAAATAATGTCAGGAGGTGTCACATGCAATATCGCAGACTGGGAAAGACTGATTTGATGGTGAGTGAGATCGGCTTCGGCGGGGAATGGCTGGAGCGTCANAACTACGAGGAGTGNAAAGNGNTGATAGANCGNGCNNAGGAGCTGGGGATCAANATTTTNGACTGCTGGATGTCGGAGCCNNNTGTACGCACNAATATCGGGAAAGCGCTTGCAGGCAGACGGGAGCGATGGTTNATNCAGGGGCATATCGGTTCCACCTGGCAGGACGGGCAGTATGTCCGCAGCCGTGACGTGGATCAGTGCCGCGAGGCTTTTGAGGATCTGCTTACCCGTGTGCAGACCGACTACATAGATCTGGGAATGATCCATTTCATTGATCAGGAGAGCGATTGGGAGGAGGCCATGAACGGCCCCTATCTGCAGTATGTAAAGGAGCTTAAGGCATCCGGCAAGATCCGTCATATCGGTATGAGCACACACAATCCTGTCATGGCGAAGAAGGCGGTGGAGAGCGGCATTGTGGAGATGATCCTGTTCAGCGTCAATCCGGCCTTCGACCTTCTGCCGCCGACAGATGATCTTGATAATTACTTTGCGGAGGAATATCAGGAGGGGCTTGGAGGCATCGACCCTTCCAGAGTCGAGCTGTATAAGCTGTGCGAGCAGAACGATGTGGGTCTCACGGTGATGAAGCCCTATGCGGGGGGACGGCTGTTTGATGCCAAGCGGTCGCCCTTCGGCGTGGCGCTGACGCCGGTGCAGTGTATCCATTACTGCCTGACCCGCCCGGCGGTGGCTTCCGTTCTGGCAGGCTATGATACACCGGAGCACGTGGAGCAGGCAGCGGCCTACGAGAGCGCCTCGGCAGAGGAGAAGGACTATGCCAGCATTCTGGCCGGAGCGCCCCGCAATACCTTCGGGCAGGGGGAGTGTACCTACTGCGGCCACTGTAAGCCCTGTCCCGCAAAGATCGATATCGCCATGGTAAATAAGTACTATGATCTGGCGCTCATGCAGCCGGAGATCCCCGACACGGTAAAAGCCCATTATCATGCCCTGGAATGCGGTGCGGATGCGTGCATCGGCTGCCGAAGCTGTGAGAGCCGCTGTCCCTTCGGCGTAAAGATTGCCGAGCGGATGAAAAAGACGGCGGAATTATTTCAGTAAAGAGATTTTTAATATACTCTTGACAGTTACCGTTTTTTCTTTTTATAATAAATTTACGCGTTTATTGTATGGTTAGAAGTAGGTTTTAACGTAGGTAGTTTTTTGAAAACTCTATAATCTTCTACAAGGGGGAAACGAGCATGTTTGAGAAACTGAAAAAGTATCGGATCAGAGAGCGTCTGGTGCGGGGGTTTGTGATCGCAGCGGGGATTCCGGCTGTGGTGGCATTGATTGCAGTGATCACTATGATCATTGTGTCGAATAACTATTCCAGTGCGCTGACAAATTATGGTTTTGCGCAGGGTGATGTAGGTAAGGCGTTGGATTATTTCTCGGAGACGCGTTCTGCGCTTCGTGCGGCGATCGGTTTTGACGATCCGGATATGATCAATAGCCAGATCGCATCCCATCAGGAGTACAAGGAGAAATTTGAGACTGCTTTTGCGGAGATAGAGCAGTACATGGTGACAGATGCGAACAAAGAAATATATGCGGACATCGCCAGCAAGCTCCCGACCTATTGGGAAATAGACGGCAGAGTCATGGACATAGGCGCTGTGACTGACAGAGAACTCTGCCTGCAGGCGCAGGAGATAGCCACGAACGAGATGAGACCGCTCTATACGGAGATTACGGAAGANCTGAACAGTATCATGGATATCAAGGTGGAGCGCGGTGACAGTCAGTCCACTCTGTTGTCTATCTTATGTATCGTGCTTGCGGTCTTGATTGTAGTGATCCTCGTGGTGGCGCTTACAATCTCCATCCGTATGGGCAAGACGATCGCACATGAGATTGCGGATCCGCTTGTGCAGCTGCAGGATCGTCTGGAGAACTTTGCACAGGGTGATCTGAGCAGTCCGTTCCCGAATCTGGAGTTGGATGATGAGGTGTCCGACAGTGTGAAGGCTGCGCAGGATATGGCGGAGACGTTGAACTTCATCATAGGCGATATCGAATATCTTTTGGGTGAGATGGCGAATTCCAATTACGCAGTCAGATCCAGAGATGGCGACAAGTATACCGGAGAATTCCAGCAGATTTTTGAGTCGCTGCGGCAGCTCAGAAACAGCATGGTGGAGACGCTGCGTTTCATAGGAGAATCTTCTATTCAGGTTTCCGCCGGTTCCACGAACCTTGCCGAGAGTTCTGAGAGCCTTGCAGAGGGCGCTACAGAGCAGGCAGGCGCGGTACAGGAGCTNCAGAATACGATCACNACGATCGCNGGCGAGGCGAAAAGAGCTGCGGATTCTGCGGAGCAGGCGTACAGACAGTCACAGGAGTATGCTAATGTGGCGGATCGCAGCAGCGATGACATGAAGGAAATGGTGGAGGCTATGAGCCGTATCAATGAGACCTCCCAGAAGATTGGAAATATCATTTCCGAGATTGAGAACATTGCATCCGAGACGAATCTGCTTTCCCTGAATGCGTCTATTGAGGCGGCGAGAGCGGGTGAAGCGGGACGCGGCTTCTCCGTAGTGGCGGATCAGATCAGACAGCTTGCGGAGCAGAGCAGTAAGTCCGCGGTAGATACCAGAACCCTGATCGAGGGCGCTATGTCCGAGATCGATAACGGTAACAAGGTGGCGGATCGTGCCGTGGCTTCCCTGGCGACTGTAGTAGAGGGAATCAGAAAAGTGGCGGATTCTTCTCAGGAGCTGAGCGTTTCTTCCGCAAACCAGGCACATACCATGGAGTCTGCGGAGCATGANGTTAATGCAATATCAGATGTTATTCAGACGAATGCGGCNATCGCAGAGGAATCCTCTGCTACCAGNCAGGAGCTNTCNGCACAGGCAGTTTCACTGGATGCCCTGATCGCGAAGTTCACGCTTCCGGAATAAGGAATAGAATCCGTGTTCAGAAAAAAGNCNGCTTTGCCGTCACAGCAGTATGACACAGAGTCCTATAAGCCNATCGTAAAGTGCAGTATCTGCAACGGAGAGCAGGTGGCGGGATTTAAGAATCTACATACAGGNAAATTCGAGGAGATCATGCTGGTCAGAAGTGAGGCTGATCTGAAAGAATTTAAAGAGCGGTACGGCATAACTGAGATAACAAAAGAATATTAAAAAGGAAGAGGGTGATGAAAATCACCCTCTTTTTGCAACTGTTATTATATAACTACNGTTATGAAATTTCGCTATGNCTGNCGTTCCAGCACGGGCATATACTCAATGGGGGCATCCACGCTGATGGTGCGGCCGCCNTCGTACACTTCGCCGGTGGAGGTCAGCTTCCATTTCCCGGCGGGCAGGTAGACTTCACGCTTCCACTCGTTCAGATGCAGGATGGGAGCCACCAGGAATCTGTCGCCNAACATATATTGATCCTGTAATTCCCAGCANTTCGCNTCNTCCGGGAACTCATAGAACATGGCCCGCAGAAGGGGAGAACCGTTTGTGTGGGCTTCCTCGTACAGCTTCTTGATATAATCGTGCAGGGAGATGCGGATATCGTAATAGNTTCGCATGATAGCGTAGTTATCTTCACCGTAGCTCCACAGNTCGTTGGGCTGGCCTGTGTGGAGNTANCCGCCNCCCCAGTCTCTNTCGTCCAGAGGCGGAATGTTGTAGGGGCCTCTGTCGCCGTGCATGCGCAGGACGGGAGAGTACACNGCAAACTGATACCAGCGGATCAGCAGCTGGCGGAAATCCGGATCGTTCACATCGTCCGTCATGAAGCCGCCGATNTCTGTCGTCCACCAGGGNATNCCGGCAAGTCCCATNTTCAGGCCGCCCTGGATCTGATCGGCAAAGGCTTCAAAGGTGCTGGGTATGTCGCCGGACCAGATCACGTTTCCGTATTTCTGGGAACCGGCCCAGCCGGAGCGCAGCAGATTGACCACAGTGCCNNTTGTTTGCTTCGCCATCTCATCGTAGAANGCGCGGCTGAACATCTGGGGATAGAGGTTGCTTAAGGNAAGNGCCGGNCCGTCGCAGTAGCGGTAGTTTTCAAAATCGTACACGCCGTAATCCGGTTCGGAGTTATCCAGCCAGAAGGCGTCGATGCCGTAGTCGTAGTAGTTTTTCTTACACACTTCCCATATGTATTTCCGGGTTTCCGGGTTAAAGGGATCGATCTCCACACAGTCGCCCTGATAATCGTAGGTCTGTGCCGCGCCGCGCTCTGTTCTGATGAGAAGACCGCGCTCCGTCATAGGACCAAAGTTCTCGCTCTTGCGGTCCACAGAGGGCCATACAGATACGATTACCTTGATGCCCATACTGTGCAGCTCGTCCACCATGGCTTTTGGATCTGGCCAGTATTTCTTGTCGAATTTCCAGTCGCCCTGCAGGGTCCAGTGGAAGAAATCGATGACGATCTGGTCGATCTTGATGCCCTCCTTCTGATACTGACGTGCCACGCTTAAGACCTCATCCTGTGTGCGGTAGCGCAGCTTGCACTGCCACAGCCCCATCAGATCCTCGGGGAACATTTCGGCACGCCCCGTCACGGCGGTATAGTTTTCTAACATCTGCTTCGGCGTATCCGCCACGGTGATCCAGTAATCCATTTCCTTGGTTGCAGGTGCCGTCCACTCGGTATAGTTTTTGCCGAAGGTCACACGCCCCACGGCGGGATTGTTCCACAGAAAGCCGTAGCCCAGAGAGGAGACCGCAAAAGGAACGGAGATCTGGGAGTTGCGCTGTTCCAGATCCAGCACACAGCCCTTCAGATCCATGCAGCCTTGCTGATATTGTCCCATGCCGAATATCTTTTCGGTGGGATCGCTCTCAAATTTCAGGCGCAGGGAGTATTCGCTGCCGCCGATGACGCCCTTCCATTCGCGGCCCACAATCTTCAGACAGCGGCTTTCTCTGGAGAGGGTTCCGTCATAGTTCCTGAAATATTCCCNNAGGATCAGNTTGTCATCCCGGTAAANGGAGAGGANNCCTGCAAAATTNACCACNGCNTTGAGACGGCCGTTNGTGATGGAGGCGATTTCCCGCTTGTCTATGGTGCCGTCCCCCACCCAGTGNTCNTCCTCCTCGATCAGNATNTNTGTGTTACATTNCTNGACTGATTCGGTCAATGCCCNGNCNTTNCCGGAAAAGCCNGANGCCATGGTGGCGCGGACACGGAANGCGTCCTTTCCCCAGGCTTCGATCCGCAGNGTTTCTCCCAGACGGNGGCANACNAGNGCACCGTTTTCTTGTTCAAATCTCATAGTCTGTCTCCTTTTTCTGATGATGCCTCTTACTTAATCGATTGTGTATGAGGGTTTATGATAGTATAATANTATTACGAGACGGAAAAAACTATTAAAATACTGCTTCATAATGGTATTATAGTATCAAATGGAGGGCCTAAACATGATACCTGACAGTGAAACCCAGGAAAAGAAACAACACAGCACCGCATGGATTCCCTACAGCTGTTACGAGTGCAGGATTCCGGAATGGTTTATGAGTGTGCCCATGCATTGGCACAGTGAATTTGAGCTGATCCATATTCTGCGGGGAACAGGCGAATTTATATGCGGCAGCCGAAAATATGAGGTGGGAGAGGGGGAGTTCTTGCTCATACCGCCCAATATGCTGCATGCCGCCTACACTTGCGGAGAACAGGAGCTGATCTATGATGCTCTCGTATTCAGCCCGGTGATGGTGGGGGCAGGCAGCGGCGACCGCAGTACCCATGATTGTATTCGTCCTATTTTAAAGGGGAATATACGAATGAATGTCTGTATTCGGAAGGAGACGGCAGATTATGAGGCGTTTCATTCTCTGGTGGGGAGAATATTCTCCTGTGTGCGGAGCAATTCCGCCAGAATGGATCTGCTCTTAAAAAGCGAGCTTATGCGCCTGATCTGGCTTATGGAGGAGAGCGGCGATATCGTCTTTGAAAAAGAGGGCGGAGGCAGCGAGACAGAGGCCATTCGTCCGGCGCTGGAATATATGGCAAACCGGTTCCGGGAGGATATCACGGTAGAGCAGCTTGCGGATCTGGTGCATCTGAGCAAGAGTCATTTTATGAGGTGCTTTAAGAAGGCGGTGGGGATCGGCGCCATTGAGCATCTCTCCCAGCTTCGCATCAATGCGGCCTGCGAGGCTTTGAGTGACGGCAATGACCAGATCGCAGATATCGCTTTTGCCTGCGGATACAGTAATCTCTCCAACTTTAACAGGCAGTTTTTGAAGAAGGTGGGGTGTTCTCCTAAGGAGTACAGAAAGAGAAACGGTGGGGTAGATTGACAGCCGGATGAGAAACAGTTCCTTAGGACGAGAAAATTATTGTAAAAATGCAGGGAGAAATGTCACATTTGTATCCTGACAGGTGTTTTATGGATATAAGAATGTGTCATTATATTATTTCGTTCCCCCAATGAGGCGGTGATAGATTTGGATGAAATGAGAGACGGGGCGGATCGGAGTGCGGAGGAGGTATTTTTCCAATACGGTAATATGCTTTACCGGATTGCCTTTGTGATGATGAAAAATGCCTTCGATGCCGAGGATATCGTGCAGGATACTCTGATCAAATATATGGAGTGCAGGAAGCGCTTCGATACAGAAGAATACAGAAAAGCCTGGNTGATCCGGGTGACGATCAATCTCTGTAAAAACAGGCTGCGGTTTTACCGCAATCACCCGAAGATCTCTGTGGAGCAGCTCTCNCGGTATTATGAGACGAGAGAGGATACAGAGCTGATGGACGCTCTTTTGCTGCTGCCTGAAAAATACAGGGAGATATTGCTGTTACATTATATAGAGGGCTATCAGGGCAGGGAGATCGCGAAAATGCTNACGCTGTCGGAGGCCACGGTCAGAAAGCGGCTGGAGCGGGGGCGGAAGAANCTGGGCGAGATGTTGGAGAAGGAGGGCGCGTTATGGAAGACAGAATAGAAAAGAGTCTTAAAAAAGCGGCGGTGCAGATCGTGCCGGACGAGGCAGCACAGGAACGCATTCTGGAAGGGGTAGAAGCGAAAAAAGTAAGCAGGAAGAGACTGTCCGTGCGGGTGCCTGCAGCGGTTCTGGCAGCCTGTATGCTGGCAGGTCTGCTGTGGATTGGCGACGGACAGAGTCTGATGGGGGAAGAGATCGTGGTCTATGCGGCTACGGAGGAGAACGGTTGGCAGAGGCTTGAGGAGGGGGAGAGGATTCTGCTGAAGCAGGAGATTTTTGAAGCGATTGGGGAAGACGAGGATATCGAGTATTTAGATGAGTTTGGGCATTGTAATTATTATCCTTATAAATGCTCTTTTCGGGTGGAAGTGCCCGAAGACTATCTTTATGACAACAAGCGTGTGGAGATGGGGCATGATATCATTTATCGGCGGGGAGATATAACGGAGTGGTGGGTGGCACCGAAGGAGCTGGAAGAGGCGGGCAAAGTCAGGCAGAACACGATCCGTATCTGGATTGTGAGTGATAAGATTGTGAAAGCCAGGAGAGAGCGCATCGCGGCGCTGGATGTGGAGCTGACCAAAGAGGACGGCAAGTGCTACGCGGAACTGAAACGGGTATGGGAAAGTTCGGAATATAAGAGGAATAAGAAATGAAGTTTTTTATCAGACAGACCGCAAGGCATTGTTGGTGAAGAACGATTGAGGAAAGAGAGGGAAACGATTTATGGAGACAGTGAGAGTGGAGCATGTGGATTACACCTACCGCACGAAATATCAGAGTGTGGAGGCGCTTAAAGATGTGAGCTGCAGCTTTGANGACGGNGCNNTGTANGCCATTGTGGGAAANTCNGGNAGNGGCAAGAGNACCCTGNTNTCNNTGCTNGCGGGNCTNGANCTGCCNA
>JAAUZL010000021.1:0-11697 GCA_014804615.1 Lachnospiraceae bacterium | reverse complement strand
GGNAGNATNTATGTGGAGGGANNGGATNTNAANANNATGGACCGGGACAGCTACCGCCGGGATACNGCCAGTGTGGTGTANCAGGCATTCCATCTGTTNCCNCTGCTTACGGCNCAGGAGAATGTGATGTATCCCATGGANCTNAAGGGANTGAAGAGAAAACAGGCNGCGAAGCGGGCGAAGGAGCTTCTTTTACAGGTGGGGCTTCCNGAGACCATCTGCAGGCAGTTTCCCAAGATGATGAGCGGTGGTGAGCAGCAGAGAGTTGCCATTGCCAGAGCCCTNGCNGTGGACGGTAAGATTCTGCTGGCGGACGAGCCCACCGGCAATCTGGACTCGGAGAACGAGCGCAGGATCGTGGANATTTTGTATAAAATAGCCCANGAGGCGGGNTATACGGTGATCGTGATCACCCACAANGAAAAGGTGGCGGAGGCGGCGGACCACCGNTATCAGATGGAGGACGGGAGACTGTCTGTCNTGGAGGCGTGAAGAACGATGTTTGCCATAAGACTGATTGCGAGAAATGTGTCACGCCATAAATATAAGAGCATCTTACATATCCTGATCGGTGTGCTCACCGTCCTGATTCTGGATATCTATGCGGGAAATATGGACAGCACCGGCGANCAGCTTGCAAAGCTTCCGGAGGTGCTTGAGGTTCCTGCCAAAATCAGNGTTTTGAACGGCTCCATGACNGAGGGCATGACCATNAGGGAGGATCGGATGATGGGGGTGCGGGAGTCAGCATATGTGAAAGATCCGGTCTTTACCGTCCGTATGAAATTCGGTCTGGGTNCGTTTACNGNGGAGGAGTATAAGGACAATCTGAACTATTACGGCATGGGNATCAATGCGGTGGCGGGTGTTCCGGGAATGAAACGGGAGGAGATCACTTTTCTAGAGGGCGTGGATGAGAGTGTCCTTGAGACGACGCAGAAGGTTTGTATTCTGGATGCCGATCTCATGGAAGAGAATGGTCTGCGGTTGGGAGAAGATGTTATGTTAACTATCTTCTATTACCGCTATGCACTAGATGGAAGTGAGATTTTTATCGAGCCTTTGACGACGGACACCTACCGGATCGTGGGTCAGGTAGAGATCGAGGATTATCGGGGAGGATGGGTGCCGCCGGAAGCGATTTTGCCGCTTGACTGTGTGCGGGATGCTTATCACAGTCAGGGGATTGATTTTTATGCCGATTCCGGATCCTTTGTGGTAAAAGACCCCTTTCAGCTGAATGCGCTGAAAGAAGAGATGTATCACGAGGTGAAGTTCCTCCCGGTGGTCACGCGGGCGCAGCAGCGCTTTGACGGCAATGCGCTGACTATTATGGATGAAACCTTTATCCGTTCCGCGGAGACGCTTCAGGGGAACCTGGCGCTGCTTCGAGGGATGCTGCCTTTTCTTGCGGCGATCGTCATTTTCATCGGGTATCTCTGCAGTTATCTCTCTTTGCAGAGCAGGCAGGAAGAGTACGCCCTCATGCGTTCCCTGGGAACGGGACGGGGCAGGAGTTTCCTTCTGCTCTTCGGGGAGACGGCGCTTGTGGCGGCGGGGGCCTGTCTTTTGGGAAGTCTGGCTGCACTCGTTTTCTTCGGGACAAAGACGGAGGTGCTGGCTCTGGCGGGCGCGCTGTTCTTTCTGGCCTTTCTGGCGGGGACAGCGGCTGCGCTTTTAGCGCTTTACAGGCTCAGTGTGATGGAGATGCTTTCTAAGAACGATTAGGGGATGTAGTGTATGAAAATAATCAGAAGCAGTTTGATCAGACTTGTGAGGACGCCGGTAAAGACGGTTCTCTTTTTCCTGCTGCTAGGCTTTACGGTAGCGCTTGTGTGTGCGGGTGGGAATCTGTGGAAGCTGTGCGGAGACAATTTGGAGCGGTTTGAGACGATCTTTACCACCATCGGCACGGTGGAGCAGATGCCGGAGAGAGTGGAGCAGGAGGCCGAATGGTTTGCGGATCTGGGAAATTACCGATATTTTAACAGCAGGGTTTACGGGGAGACCGTGTCCGCAGATGTACTTGATTTTGAGGGCGCCGGATATCTGAGCGGGCCGGAACAGCGGGCCTACTATGAGGCGCTGCCTTTAGACTATGTGATGCGGGAAGATTACGAAGGCAGAGGGGGACAGGCTATGATCATAGAGGCCTCCCCATTAGAGGACTGTGTTCCCGCAGGTCCGGTAAAGGTAGAAGTTAAGCGGGTATTGTTCAGTACCTACCCGGTCAATACTTCTCCCATTTATCTTTGTGATCACAATACAGAGAATCCCCAGACGTTGTATGCGGATAAGACCTATCTGATGGTGATGGCAGAAGATCTTCCCCATGATTGGAGGGAAGATACCGGCTCTTCGCCGGAGTATACCCCCATGGACGGCCCCTGCACTACACAGACTGACGCAGACGGAAAACGTCTCCCCACTGATCTGACGGGAAACTGGATCGTGGAGGTGACGCCTGGTTTTTATGAAAGCAAAGAAGGGCAGGCATGGCTGCAACTCTGTAAAGATTATGAGCTGCGCGGCTGGGGGGAGACTTTTCCTGTGACTGCCACAGAAAATCTGAATCTGATCATGGCTTTTTATACCGGGGATGCCTATATTGCGGACGGGGAGACATTCTCGGAGGAGGATTATGCCCAGGGGAATAAAGTGTGTCTGGTGCCGGAACGTTTTGCATTCAGAAACGGGCTTAAGGTGGGAGACTCCCTGCATCTGTCCCTTCGCTACGCCAACTATTCTCAGTCTCCGAACAGAGGCCGAGGGGAAGGCCGGTTGACTGCCGAGGGGGAAGTCTATGAAGTCTTTGAGGACAGCGAATACGAGATCAAGGGAACTTATGCGGTCGGCGTCGCTTCCACCGAGGGGGACTGGGGCTATATGCTGGAGAGAAATGAGGTATTTATTCCCACGGCTTCCATTAAAAACAGCAATGAAAATAATATAGCCGAATACGGTCCCATGAAGGGCTACACCACCGCCTTTCAGATTCCCAACGGCAGCGCGAGTATCGAAAATTATAGGGCGTTGTGGGAGGCGCAGGAGGTAGACAACGTGGAGATCACCTTCTACGACGGCGGCTACACCAAACTGGAGGGCGGCCTTAAGAATATGCGGAATATGTCATTGCTTTTGCTGGCCACGGGGATTGTAAGTGCGGTCTGCATCGTGATTTTCTTTTGCCATCTCTTTATCGCGAAGCAGAAAAAACGGACGGCTATAGAGAGGAGTCTCGGTATGACGAAAGGGCAATGTCTCTCTTCTCTGCTCATCGGTATTTTGGTGATTGCTCTGGCGGGCAGCGCAGCGGGAGCCTTTGCGGGGCAGGTCTTTGCGGGACGGGCAGCCGCTGAGATGGAACAGACCGAAACTTTTAGCACTCTTTTCAGCAACGGAGCGGTGCAGCTTGACCGGGAGAGAAAAGAGGCAGAAGAGAAAAACGACGACAGCGGGGAGGAGACAGAAAGCGCGAGCGTCTATCTGACGGACACGGACTGGCGGATGTCTGTGGTCTGCGGCGGCGGTGTCTTTTTGTTCACACTGGCGGCAGCTCTGACGGGAATCTGCGGGAATCTGAGACGGGAGCCGATGGCGCTTCTGGCTTCGGCGGAATCAGGACGGTAGAAGTACTAACTTTTGAGCGCGTGAATGCCGAAAGCGGGCATTCTCCGAACGGATTTACGGAATCACGGAGGGAATATGTATCACTATATTTTGATGAGCATGAAACGGCAAAAAAGCAGAAGCATACTGGTGATCCTTGTAAACTGTGTGCTGGCTGTTCTGTTAAATCTGTATTTCGGGCTGATCGGCAGCTATCAGACCCAGCTTCACGATCTGGCGGCAAACACGCCCATCAAATGTACGATCACGAACCCAGACGGGACGATGGAGGTGGGAATCTCTGTGAGCAGTGAAGTCCTGCGTGACCTGCAGGCGGCGGAACAGGTGAGGGATCTGGACTGTTCGGTCCAGATGAAAGCAGGATTTGGTGAATTTGCCCTGGAAGACTGGAAAGAGCATCTGAATCTGACCGTAAGCGCGGTCAATAAGAGCGACAGCAGCGTCCTGCCTGAGGACATGGGGATACAGTATCTGGGCGGATGGGATGAAACCGTATTTGCCGGGAGTGAGCGCGTGTGTGTCCTGAGAAAATCTGTTATGGACAAGCAGGGATATGTCTGCGGTGATGAGTTTCTGCTCACTGTGTACTACTTTTATTATAATGAGAAAGAGGAACTCTGGCTGGATGAACTGCGCCCTGTATCGTTTCGGGTCGTGGGGCAGATCGATGATTCTGACCCGGTGACGTCTTACGAATATCCCGATGTTATGCTGCCCTTTCAGACGGCATGGGATCTGGTGGAGGAGAATCAGGTGGATTTTACGGCTGACGCGGTCTCCTTCTATGTGAAAGATCCCCTTGCCCTCAACGAATTTAAGGAAGAGATGGGACAGATCGGCGGGGAGTATGGCCTTTTTGAGATCTATAAGGGGGACAACGCCAGGTTTTCCTACAAGGGAACCGCCCTCTATGTGCAGGACGGTATTTTTATCACTATGGCGGACAGATTAAAGACCGCGGTCCGTATCCTGACAGCATTCCTTCTTCCTATGGGGATACTGGTCTTTATCGTGGGTTATGTGATCAGCCATCTGTTGGCAAACGGCAGGGTGAAGGAGTTTGCACTGTTCCGATCGCTGGGGGTGAAAGCGCCCATCGCGGTGTGGGTGTTCTGGTGCGAACAGTTTGTCCTTGTGCTTGCCGGGAATGTGATCGGATGTCTGGCTGCCCTTCTTGTAAATAAGCAGGGGATTCAGGAGATTTTGACAGTGTGTGTGGCAGCCTTTGGCGGCTATATGCTGGGAACCACGGTGGCTCTTGCCCTGCTTGCGAAGGAGAAACCGCTGGAGCTTCTTACGACGGAATAATCGTGTGAGAAGAAAGTGTCGAGACGGAGGGTATATCGGATGAGAAACTATGTGAAGCAGATGTGCAGAAGACCATTACAGCTTTTACTGATGATCGTGTTGATCATGATCGTGACGGTGATGCTTGTGGTGGGCGGCAATCTCTGGGTCACCAGCGACCGGATCTCAAAGGCTTATGAGGATGATTTTATCACCATCGGCACGGTAACCCAGAAGCCGGATGCGGTGGCGGAAGTGGAGGAGTGGGATGCGGAGATGGGAGATTACCGGATACGCAAATCTTCCCGTTACAATCGATATGCCACGGAGGAGGATCTGGCGTTCCCGGAAATAACGTATCTCATAGAGCCGGAGAAAAGAGTCTATTGGGGCTCTTATGCACCTGAGTATTTGCATTGGAATGATTTCCTGATATACTCTGGGGACGATTGGGAGATCGTGGCGGAGTTTTCCCCCATGGAAGACTGTATCCCGGATGAGTCCGTGCTGATCAAGATCACGAAGATTTTGGGTGACGCCAAAATGCTGGAAGGCGCTGTGGTGTGGTTCTGCGATCATTATAACAGATATCCGGAAGAACTGAAGGCTGATAAAACTTATGTGGCAAAGCTTTGCGAGGCGCATTTGACGCACGGAAAACGATGTGAAGAAAAGGGTGTTGAGGACTGGCGACTGGAATATGGCCCGGAAAAGGTTAGTCCATTATTGTATACGCCGGAGGGAAAAAGAATACCGGATACACTGGAGATGCAGGCCATCTATGAGGTGACAGAAGGTTTTTATGAGTCGGATGCAGGAAAACGTCTGCAGGAGATTTCGAACATAGGAAAGACCTATCATGATACCCAGCCTGTGGTGGGGACCAACAGCACGGATCTTTTGCTGCCCTTCTATGAGGGGAGCGCCTGGGTGTACGAGGGGCGGTATCCCACAGCGGAGGAGTACGCACAGGGAAGCCCTGTGTGTCTGGCTCCCAGAGAATTTGCGGAGAACAACGGCCTGTCGGTGGGGGATCAGGTCATGACACATCTCTATTATACCTGTACTGCGGATGTGGTGGATATTAATTATAACATTACAGGAGGGGGAGGATATTATATGGTTTTGGGAACTGACGGGAAGCTGCTTTCCCCCTTTGAGGAGAAGGCGTACACCATAGTCGGCCTCTATGATTATACCCCATCTGTAAAAGGGATCGGGAGAGAGGAGCTGATCGTACCGCTTAATTCCGTAGAGAACAAGACGGAGAACTATGTGCTGTTTGGTGCGATGGCGGATGGAAACACCTCGTTTCAGATCGAAAACGGAACCATCGCAGATTTTCTGGAAGCCAGTGCGAAGAACGGTGTGGACAATCTGGTCTATACCTTTTATGACAGAGGGTATTCTGCCTTGATGGAGGAGATTCAAAATCTGAAAAATATGTCAGCGGCTCTGCTTGTCATGGGGCTGATCGCGGCGGTGATATTGACCTTGCAGATTTCCCATATCTATATCACAAAGCAGAAGAGGCGGCTTTCCGTTGAGCGGATGCTTGGCATGCCGGGGAAGAAGTGCGGGTATATCTGTCTGGCGGGAATTCTGATCCTTCTGTTTCTGGGAACGGTTCCCGGCGTAGCGGCGGGTATGGCGGTTACGGAGCGTGTAAACATTGAAGATATGGGACAGGAGGATTTTAACAGAAAATACAGCAATCTGGGTATGGCGGTGGAGACAGAAATTGACTTGTCTGGTCAGAAACAGGGAGATCTGGCGGTTTCCTGCGTGATGGGGGGACTGGTGATCTTACTTGGCGGAGGCATTTCGGCTTATAAAGTGCGCCGCATTCTCAGCGGAGAACCGTTGTATCTGGTGAGCGGGGAGGAGATTTTGTAGATGCTGAGTTTGGCGTTTACACTTTGGATAAGATTTGCTATACTTATAGTGTAATACTTGAATAATAAAAATGAAAAGGATGGTGATTATATGCCGAGTGGTGCAGATATCATAAAAGATTATGTTACTGAATTTTCACGGCTCCAAGATTGGATGATTCCAGTTAAAGAAACCAATCCCGAAACATATGATTCTATGTATAAACGATATATTGAATTAAAAGTTACGTTGTCAGCATTAGGTGTTAATCTGACAGAACTTGACAGGATAAAAGAATAATACTACTGATGTAGGATAGCGTGAGTACATTGGGACAAAGAAGTCTGAAAAGATTTCTTTGTCCCTTTTTGCGCGTATGAGCAGAGTCAGAAGGAAGGAAAGAGGAGGAAATACAATGTCTGAGATAAAAGAAGCCTGTGGCGTGGTGGGCATGTACGATCCTGATGGGGAGAATGTGGCGCCGGCCCTTTACTATGGTCTTACCGCTTTACAGCACCGGGGTCAGGAAGCCTGCGGCATGGCGGTTTCCAGAACCGATAAGGAGCGTGGAAACGTCTGCTTTCACAAGAATCTGGGGCTGGTGAGCGAGGTGCTCACGGAAGAAGTTGTGGAGCGTATGGACGGCAATATCGGTCTCGGGCATGTGCGCTATTCGACCACGGGAGCATCTGTGGCGGAGAATGCCCAACCGCTGGTGCTGTCTTATATTAAGGGAACGCTGGCGCTGGCTCATAACGGAAACCTGATCAACACGCCGGAACTGAAGTGGGAGCTGATTCAGAACGGCGCCATCTTTCATACCACTACAGACTCGGAGGTGATCGCTTTTCACATCGCCAGAGAAAGGGTGCATTCGGCCTCGGTGGAGGAGGCGGTCTATAAGACAGCCTTAAAGATCAAGGGCGGCTTTGCGCTGGTGATCATGAGTCCCCGTAAACTGATCGGAGTGCGGGACCCCTACGGTTTAAAGCCTCTGTGTCTGGGGAAGCGGGACAACGCCTATGTGCTGGCTTCGGAGTCCTGTGCGCTTGCAGCTATGGGCGCGGAATTTGTGCGGGATATTCTGCCGGGAGAGGTGGTAACGATCACCGGTGAAGAGGTACAGTCGAAGATGCTTCCAGTCGCAGAAAGTCGTGCCCATTGTATCTTTGAGTATATATACTTTGCAAGATTGGACAGTACCATGGACGGGGTTCGGGTGTACGATGCCAGAATCCGCGCGGGCAGAATGCTTGCAAAATCTCATCCTGTGGAGGCGGATCTGGTGACCGGGGTGCCGGAGTCTGGACTTCCGGCGGCGCAGGGCTACGGGCTGGAGAGCGGTATTTCCTTTGCCCTTGCCTTCTACAAGAACAGCTACATAGGCAGAACTTTTATCAAGCCTACCCAGAAGGAGCGGGAGTCCGCCGTCCGCATGAAGCTGAGTGTCCTGGAATCTGCGGTTAGGGACAAGCGGATCGTGCTGGTGGATGATTCCATTGTGAGGGGCACCACCATTGCCAATCTAATCCGTATGTTAAAGGAGGCCGGAGCCAAGGAAGTGCATGTGCGGATCAGTTCGCCGCCTTTTCTCTATCCCTGCTATTTCGGCACTGATGTGCCCTCCAATTCCCAACTCATTGCGGCGAACCACAGCGAGGAGGCAATCTGTGAGATGATAGGAGCGGATTCCCTTGGGTATCTGCGGCGGGAGGATCTTTCCGAGATGGCGGACGGTCTGTCCCTGTGCAAAGCCTGCTTTGACGGGGCGTATCCTATGGACTACAGTGGGGTGTAGGTCCTCAGAAGAGATTTCATTTGTTATCAAAACTACTTCTCAAGTTTTTGAGCAATCGCTCTGCAATAGGAGTAAACACTTGATTTTTTTTCCAGATCAGATATATTTTCGTTTCAAGTCTTGGCGTAAGCGGACGGAATATAAGTCCGCTGTCCCGGCTTGTGTCAATCAGATGTTCAAAAGTCAAAAGATAGCCAAGCCCCTCTTTGACAAAAAGGGAACCATTGTAGGACAGGCGGAACGATCCTTCGAGATGCAGTTCATCCATTTTGTTTCCACACCATTTGGAAATATCATGATCCCAACCCTGTTCGGAACAGAATAACGGAAGTTCGATCAAATCATCTGCGCAGACAGCCTGCTTTTTTGCCAGCGGGCAGTCTTGCGGCATGACGAGGCCCCACACATCAGCTTCGGGAAAAGCAAGGTAATTGTACTTTGTTGTATTGGGTTCCTCTGCGAGCACTGCGAAATCTATGATGCCTTTATCCAGCTTTTCCGTAACCTGTTCTGTGTCGCCGCTGGTGATATGGTAATGCAGATTGGGACAGGTTTCCTTGCATGTTCGGATCGCGGCGGCAAGATGCCTGACCTGGTAAGATTCCGCCAGACCCAAATACACATCACCGCCTAAAACATCATCCAACGTGAGAAATTCAGAGGTGATCTTGTCTGCCATTTTTATCAGATCTTCCGCCCGTTTTCGTAATAGAATCCCTTCTTCTGTAAGTTGGATGCTGAAACTGTGGCGTGTGAACAGTTTTTTCCCAAGCTCATCTTCCAGAGCTTTTAATTGTTTTGAAAGCGTAGGCTGGGTAACGTGGAGCAATTCTGCCGCGCGGGTCATATTTTCTTCTCGTGCCACTGCAAGAAAATATCGCATGGTTCTTAATTCCATAAATTTCTCCCTTTTATGATATTCTAAAAATTCATATCATGATATAAATTATAACTATTAGCAAAGCGAAAATCAAGGGGATACAATATATACAACAGAAAAAGATTTCGGGTTCGATAAATGAAAAAAGAAAAGCAATAAGACAGGAAAGCAAAATCAATGTGTAAAGAAAGAGAGGCAGACGAAAAATGGCAGATACTGTAAAACTGGAATTAACAAAGGAATGGGATAAGACTTTCCCGAAAAGTGAAAAAGTGAACCACCGTAAGGTGACGTTTCATAACCGCTATGGCATAACATTGGCGGCAGACCTTTACGAGCCCAAAGAGGCGGAAGGCAGGTTGTCCGCTATTGCGGTATGCGGTCCTTTTGGGGCAGTAAAGGAGCAGGCGGCAGGTTTGTATGCCCAGACAATGGCAGAGCGCGGTTTTCTGACGATTGCATTTGATCCGTCTTTCACAGGCGAGAGCGGTGGGGAACCCCGGTATATGGCATCTCCTGACATTAATACAGAAGATTTTCAAGCAGCGGTAGATTTTCTCTCTTTGCAGGACAATGTGGATCCGGAGAAGATCGGTATTATCGGAATCTGTGGCTGGGGTGGTCTGGCGCTGAATGCTGCGGCACTGGATACCCGAATCAAGGCGACCGTGGCATCTACCATGTATGATATGACCCGTGTCAATGCAAACGGATACTTTGATTCTGAGGATTCCGCTGATGCGAGATATGAAAAGAAAAAGGCTATGAACGCGCAGAGGATCGCAGACTATAAAAATGGCAGTTATGCATTGGGCGGCGGTGTTGTCGATCCGCTTCCGGCAGATGCACCGTTCTATGTGGCGGATTATTATGATTATTACAAAACAGACCGCGGCTATCATAAGCGTTCCCTGAATTCCAACGGGGGCTGGAATGCGATCGGCTGTATGTCCTTTATGAACCAGCCCATCCTGAAATACAGCAATGAGATCCGCAGCGCCGTTCTGGTGATGCATGGTGAGAAGGCGCATTCCTGTTATTTCAGCCGTGACGCATATGCGGCTATGGTGAAAGAGAATCCTTATGCGGATAATAAAGAATTGCTGATCATTCCGGAGGCCGTTCATACGGATCTTTATGATGGAGGAAGTAAAAATGCGATCCCGTTTGACAAACTGGAACGGTTTTTCGGGGAGTATCTAAAATAAAGGGGTATTATGAAAAGAATATTAAATAGCATACTTATATTCTCTATTGTCTTTTCATTAAGTGCCTGCGGAAAAACGGAGCCAAAAATGCCATTATACGAAAATAAGGATGCTTCTGAGACAGAAAGTATGGAAATTGGAGAGAACTCTGGGAACGATAATATGTTTAATGCGAATAAAGCAGATACAGAAAATGAAAAAGAAAATGAAAATAGGATACCAAACAGTTCAGCATTTAATTTTGATACGAAGTCGGTAATGCTGAACAGCGGGTATGAAATGCCTATATACGGGATTGGCACATACAGCCTGACGGGAGATACCTGTGTGGAGTCTGTCACTGCAGCATTAAACAACGGTGTCCAGCTGATCGATACCGCCTATATGTATGGTAATGAGGAAAGCGTGGGGGAAGCTGTCAGAAATTCTGGCATACCGAGGGAAGAAATCTTTGTGATCACTAAGTTATACCCGAATCAGTTCTCTGATCCGGAAGCGGCGATTGAGGAGGCACTTGCCAAATTGGATATCGGCTATATCGATATGATGCTGCTTCACCACCCAGGAGTAGGTGATGTGGAAGCTTATCTCGCAATGGAAAAAGCGGTCGTGGATGGCAAGATCCGTTCGCTTGGCTTATCAAATTGGTATGTGAAAGAACTGGAGGAATTTTTACCGCAGGTAAACATTATGCCTGCTTTGGTTCAAAATGAAATTCATCCCTACTATCAGGAAAACGATGTGATTCCATACATTCAGAAACTTGGCATTGTGGTGCAGGGGTGGTATCCGCTTGGAGGAAGGGGATATACAGCAGAACTGCTTGGAAATGAGGTGATTTCAGAAATTGCATCGGCACATGGAAAGTCGTCAGCCCAGGTTATTCTCAGGTGGAATCTACAAAAGGGTGTCGTAGTCATTCCCGGTTCCAGCAATCCTGATCATATTCAGGAAAATACGGAATTGTTTGATTTTGAACTGACGGAGGAGGAAATGGAGCGGATCAATGCTCTCGACCG
>JAAUZL010000020.1 GCA_014804615.1 Lachnospiraceae bacterium | reverse complement strand
TTGCTTTTTAACTCGGTTGGCGAACCAACGTTATTATAGCACTGGAGGTTTTTACCGTAAGCTAAAGCATCTGTTGTCCCCCTGCATAGCAGGGGGTTTTTTTTAAGACTGTTACACAATAAAGAAAGAGAGACCGTATAGTCTCTCTTTCTGAAAGCCGTCATTTGACGGGATCGATCTCTTAAAGTTTGAAGAAGGAAACTTCTTCCTCCAGAAGCTTTGCCATCTCCTTCAACTCGCCTGCAGCCTCTGCCAGCAGATTGATGGTTGCATTTAACTCCTGCATGGATGCGGTGGTCTCCTCGGTGGATGCCGCATTCTCCTGTGATACTGCGGACAGATTCTGGATCACATCCACAACCCTGCCTCTCTCGGTATCGCACTGACCGGCCTGCTCATGGATCAGCTGAGATTCCTTTCTGGAATCATCGATACCACTGCTCACATCATTGAATTTCTCTTTGGTCTGTATCAGCTTCTGCTGCTGTTCCAGAATGATCTCGTTCACTTCGTTCATGATCTGAACGGAAGTCTCGGAATCTGCCGTCAGCTGATGAATGATATCCTCGATCGTCTTCGTGGACTGAGCGGAATCTTCAGACAGCTTGGAGATCTGTGTCGCCACTACGGCAAAACCACGGCCGGCTTCTCCTGCTCTGGCTGCCTCGATACTCGCATTCAGGGCAAGCAGGCTCGTCTCGCTGGCAATAGAAGCGATGAGATTGACTGCATCCTGAATCCGGGTAACCGATTCGTTGGTGGTATGTACAGAGACCTCGATCTTCTTGATCGCCTCAGTGGTCTTATCGTTGGATACGCTCAATTCATTGATGATTCTGGAGGATTCCGTATCTGCCACATGCATCTTCTTGGACAGCTCATCCAGTTCTCCGACGCTCTCCACGATCCTTTCAATGATCTCACCCATATTAGCCACCTGACCGGTAGCAGACTCAATATCCTCAGCCATGGACACAGCGCCCTTGGAAATATCCTCCACTGCGGTACTGATCTCGTCCGCTGTAGACGAAGTCTGGGATGCCATGGACTCCAATGTATCACCCTGCTGCATCAGAGTGCTTGTATTCTGTTTAATACTGCCGATTATCTTCTGCAATTCATCTAAAAGACTCTGTACGGCACGGCCCATAACACCGATCTCGTCATTTCTCTTTAAGAGTTTCTCGTTTACTTCCAGCTGCAGATCACCGTGTGACAGAGAGGATAAAAGTCTTTCTGTCTGCACGATCACACGGGCGATGGCGCTGGCGATCTTAATGCACACTATCAACGCTACCACAAGGATCAGAACGGCGATCCCCAGGATCATCATGGAACTCTGATTGATCTGGGCAGTAGCCTCGGTGGCCGGTTTACCCGCAAATACCATGCCGACGCATTTGCCGCTGTCATCAAGGGCCGGCATATAGAAAGCATAATATTGCTCATCGTTTATGGTCACATCAGAGGACTCAAAAGTCTTTCCCTCATTCAGAACCGTCTGTATAACGGCATCCGTAGCCTTGGTGCCGAGAATCCGCTCGCCGGTCGTCTTATCCCGCAGAGAGGTGGCACGTCTGGTATCTCCGTAAAAGATCGTCACATCCACGGCTCTTCCCTGTGTAAAACTGTCGATGACTTCCTCGTGCTCAGAAACACAGTACTCTCCTTTATAGAGTGTGTCTCCTTCCATCCAGTACGCACCCGGATCCAGCGCATCGTAAGCCGCATATACACTCTGACACAGATCTTCAAGACCTTCCATGGTCGTATCCTGCACCATACTCCTCATGGTACTGATGGCATACACGGTAACCGCCGCCACCATGACAACCATTGGGATGACACACAACATCACAAGCTGCGCCATTACGCCTAACTTCTTCTTTTGTTTCATATGTCCCTTCTCCTGTCTTTTACTCCCGTTTTTACTCCCCTCATACAATTTCCGTTTATCTGGTGATAATCAGACAATCATAAGCAACTTACGGGTTTTAACGATATAATCGTGTTGCTATTATATCACACTTTTTTGCATCTGAAAAGTGTTAAAATATAAAAAAACGACTAAAATTGTGCAGACAAAAATGCCTATGTCTCTGTCACGGCCTAATCTGTCCGTCGCCGGTGATCTGATACTTGTAGGAGGTCAGTTCCCGCAGTCCCATAGGGCCTCTTGCATGCAGCTTCTGTGTGCTGATGCCGATCTCCGCCCCGAAACCGAACTCAAATCCATCTGTAAATCTGGTAGAGGCATTTACATAGACGCAGGCCGCATCCACCTCCCGCAGAAACTGTTGTGCATGCGCCTTATCCTCTGTGATGATGGCGTCAGAATGGCCGGTGTTATAGCGGTTGATATGGACAATGGCCTCCTCCACCGATGCCACCGTCTTTGCGGAGATGATCAGATCCAGATATTCTGTCGCATAATCCTCCTCTGTGGCAGATCCGGCTCCCGGTATGTTTGCTCTCACAGTCTCATCGCCGCGGATCTCCACCTGCTTTGCCGCAAGCGCCTCCCCCAATGCCGGCAGGATCTGATCTGTGATCTTTTCATGTACCAGAAGGGATTCACAGGCATTGCACACGCCGATCCTCTGTGTCTTGGCATTCAGGACGATGGGGATGACCTTCTCCGGGTCTGCCGACTCGTCGATGTAAATATGGCAGTTGCCGGTGCCCGTCTCGATCACGGGAATCGTGCTGTTCTCCACCACGCTTCGGATCAGTCCTGCGCCGCCTCTGGGAATGAGCAAATCCACATATTCCTTTAATTTCATAAAGGCTGTGGTCACAGCCCTGTCATTGTGCTCGATCAGCTGGATGGCCGCGCCGTCGATGCCCTCCTGCACAAGCGCCGCCCGTATCGTCTCGGTGATCGCCTGATTGGAGAGACAGGCGTCGCTGCCGCCCTTTAAAATCACCGCGTTTCCCGTCTTAAAACAGAGTCCGAAGGCATCCGCCGTCACATTGGGTCTGGCCTCATAGATGATGCCGATCACGCCCATAGGAACGCGCACCTTCTCAATATGCAGGCCGTTTGGCCGGTCAAAAGTCTCCATGACCTCCCCCACGGGATCCGGCAGTGCTGCAATCTGTAAAAGTCCCTCCGCCATAGCCTCGATCCGCTCCGGCGTCAGCTTCAGACGATCCAAAAGCCCCTCCGCCATACCGGCTGCCCGGGCTCTCTGATAATCCTTTTCGTTGGCGGCGAGAAGTCGGTCTTTTTCTTTGACCAGCGCTGATGCTGCACTTTTCAGGGCATGATCTTTCTGCTCGGTGGTCAGTTTTTGCAGGGCCGTTTTGGCAAAGGCTGCTTTCCTGCCCAGCGTTTCCAGATATTCATTGATCTCTCTGCTTTCCATGTGATATTTCCTTTCCAGGCTTACCAACCGCCTTTAAAAAATTTCCGTCTCCGTAACGATCCGTTCCGGGCAGATATCGTGACTGTCCCACGGAATCTCCTGCAGGATCTGACAGTCATAAGCAAGCGCTGCTGTGCAGATCGTATGCTTCGCCTGCACGGATATCCTCGACAAATAGCGGTCATAATAACCGCCCCCGTAACCGATCCGATGATGCGCTCTGTCAAATGCCGCCCCGGGCATGCACATAAGCGCCTTGCCGGCAATGGGGCTGTAACTCTCTGTGATATGGTTTCGCGGCTCTAAAATACCGTGATAACCCTCCGCCAGATCGCAAAGATCCGTTATTCTGAAAAAATCCATCTCCCGTCCTGCTACCCTTGGTGCAAAGACTTCTTTCCCGTCAGCAAAAGCCTGCTCAATCAGGGAAATGGTATCCACCTCGCTGCGAAAACTGACATAGGTGAGAAGCACCTGTGTTTCCCGATAACAGATATGCTCCGTTAAATTCTTAACAATCTTTTCACTGCAGCGCATCCGCTCCTGTGCAGGGATCTCATCCCGCAAAGCCAGCGCCCGCACTCTCACTTCAGCCTTTGTCTGTTCCATGCTTTTTCTTCTCGCTCAGCTTCGTCACACTGCCGTCCTTTTCCAGAATGGAGATATTATTAAGCTGCCCTCTCAGATTCGCCCGCACGTTCGCCACATAAGCCTGCCGCAGCGCAGTCTGCTCTTCTTTCTCCTCGGGAGTAAGTCCCTCCGCCTGGGACTTGTGATATAACTCGTTGATCCGTTGTGTCATCTGTTCTACGTTCATATCAGACCCCTTTCTCATACGGGTGCTGCTGCTGTACATACAGGGGCAGGTCAAAATGCTTGTCCTCATGCGCCAGAAACAGTGTGCCTATATTCTGACCGCTTAAAATACGATGGATCACTTTGATATCCTTACTGTTGGCAATGACCATGTCCACTCCGGTACTGTTGGCGATCTTGGCAGCCTGCAGTTTGGTGCTCATGCCGCCTGTTCCAACGCTGCTTCCGGTGGAAATCTTTCCCATATTCATCAACTCTTCCGTCAGCTCCTCCACAACCTCTATGTATCTGGCATCCGGATTTGCTCTGGGATCGTCGGTGTAGAGGCCGTCGATATCCGACAAAAGCAACAGCATATCCGCCTCCACCAGAGCGGCCACGATGGCCGACAGCGTATCATTGTCACCAATCCCAATTTCATAGGTTGCCACCGTATCGTTCTCGTTCACCACCGGAATCACACCCAGCTTAAAAAGCTCCGCAAAAGTGTTCTGGGCATTGTAGCGGTTCAGGTTATCCACTATGGTGTTTTTTGTCATCAAAATCTGTGCTGCCACCTGATTATATTCTGCAAAGATCTTTTGGTAGATCATCATCAATCTGGCCTGTCCCACCGCAGCGCATGCCTGCTTTACGGCAATGGGGTTATCATCCTCCCCCTTATTTGGCAAAATAGCTTTTTCGCCTACAGCGATGGCGCCGGAGGTAACTAACACCACATCCTTGCCCTGGTTTTTCAGATCACAAAGCTCCCGCACCAGCACATCCAGTTTTGTATAGTCCAGATCCCCCGTCTCCGGATGTTGTAAAGAAGAGGAACCGATTTTTATCACAATCCGATGTTTATCCGCCATCAAGGCTTTTCTGTCTGTCATTTTTTTTGCATTCCTTTCTCAGATTCGCCATTTATCTTACCACAGGATGATAAAGCGACGCAACTTTCTCCGCGATCAGGATCCCGTCCATGGCGGCAGAAGTAATACCGCCTGCATAGCCGGCTCCTTCCCCGCAGGGATAAAGCCCCCGCAGCGCAGACTGTCCTGTGTCATCCCGCAGGATCCGCACCGGGGAGGAGGTCCTGCTCTCCACACCGGATAAAAAAGCATCCGGATCGTTGAAACCCGATACCGATTGACCTATTAAGTCAATTCCTTCCACCAGCGCCTGATTCAGAAAATCGGGTAAAATATCGTGTACCGGCGCAAACTGCCAGCTCCCCTTGATCGCCGGTGAAAAATCCGGATATCGTTCCTGCAGGCTGCCCTTTTCCGTTATTCCGGAAAACAGGTTCCCCTGGCTGTCAAGCCCCTCCATGCTCTCCAGCACCGCCCTCCTAAAATCGCCGTAACGTTCCACGGGCACGGCGCCGCCTCCGGCTTCATAGGCTTTTTTCTCCAGTTCCCGCTGAAAGACAACACCGGCAAGAGGACCCGTTCCCCCGTAATCCTCCGGCGTCAGGGTGACGATCATGGCACTGTTGCTGTTGGCTCCGTCCCGCCCGCTGTAACTCATACCGTTCACAGCCGTCATGCCGTGCTCCGAGGAAGCGTTCACCACATAGCCGCCCGGGCACATGCAGAAGGAATAGACCCCTCTGCCGCTGCCGGTCTTAGCTGTCACCTTATAGGGCGCCGCCGGCAGAGCAGAGGCGTTTTCTCCGTACTGTAACTGATCTATCATCTTCCGTGGATGCTCCATGCGAAGCCCCACCGCAAAAGCCTTGGGCTCCATGGGCACCTTCCGGTCATAAAGCATCTGAAAGGTATCTCTGGCGCTGTGGCCGATCGCCAGAACTACCACATCGCTGTCAATACGCTCCTTTGCCACTTCTACGCCCAGAATCTTACCATTATCGCACAGAATTGACGTTACCTGGGAGGCAAACCGTACTTCCCCGCCCCAGGCTGTGATCTGGTTTCGCAGATTTTCCACCACACGGCACAGAATATCCGTGCCGATATGAGGCTTCGCGTCGTAGAGGATCTCCTCCGGGGCGCCCGCCTCCACAAATATACGGAGTACCTCTCTCTGCCTGCCGCAAGGGTCTTTGACTGACGTGGTCAGTTTCCCGTCCGAAAAAGTGCCTGCACCGCCTTCCCCAAACTGGACATTGGAGGCCGGATGCAAGACTCCCTCCTGCCAGAAACGCTCCACATCGGCAAGACGCGTCTTTACATCCTGCCCCCGTTCCAGAAGAAGGGGGCGATATCCCGCTTTTGCCAGCATATAGCCGCAAAAAAGGCCCGCAGGCCCTGTCCCCACAATAATAGGGCGATGAGACAGCTCTCTTTCACCGGAGACAGGGAAACGGTAAGGGTTCCAATTACCTGTTTGAATCTGTCCCCTTTTAGCCCGGGCATTTTTTAACACCCGTTCCTCTCCGGCCACTTCCACCTCCACCGTGTAGACCACATACAGCTCCGGCTTTTTTCTGGCATCGATGGAGCGTCTGAGGATCGTAAAACGAAGAAAGGCGGAAGGTTCCACGCGCAACAGCTTCGCTGCCTTCCTCCGGACATCCTCTTCCGTATGTGCCACCGATAGTTTGATCTCATGGATTCGTATCATAATGATCCATCCTTCTCCCCTGCAGATGCCGCAGCACGTCCTGCCACCGCCCCGCTGCTCCAGGCCCACTGCAGATTATAACCGCCGCAGACACCATCTATATCCAGAATCTCTCCTGCAAAATAAAGTCCGGGAATCTTTTTTGACATGAGTCCGGTGGTCACTTCTCCACAGTCCACGCCGCCTGCGCTCACCTGGGCCTTATCAAAAGGATTGACACCCGTAACCGTCACTTCCAGCCCGCAGTAGAGCTTCCAAAGTCTGCGAAAGGATGCCTCCGAAACCTCATTTGCCGATTCTTTCTGCCCGATACCGGAAAGTTTTAGCAAAAGCTGGTTGATCTTTTTATTGACTATTCCGGTCAAGAATCGTTCCATCTCTTCCTGTCCATGGACAGCCAGCCGCGCCTGAAAAAAGGACGCGCAGGCGATCTCATCATAATCCGGAAGAAAGGAAATCGTTACAGTGACAGGCTTTTTTTCCTGCAGAGCATAAGAGGCGTGCCTGCTTATCTGAAAAGTGGGAATTCCGGAAATACCATAATCCGTAAGCTGCAGTTCTCCCCGCTCTCTGCAGATCTTTTTTCCCGCCGCCCGCAGGACCAAAGACGCGTCACAGCGCACCCCTGCCACCTGTTTGAAAAAGGATTCCTGACAGCGAAGCGCCGTAAGCGCCGGCACCACCGGTACGATGGTATGTCCCAGCTTCTTTGCCAGCAGTACGCCATTGCCGTCAGATCCGGTTCCCGGAGCCGCGCTGCCGCCGCAGGCAAGGATCACAGCGTCGCAAGTCTCGCCAGAAGGCTTCAGGATAAATTGTCCTTTTTCCTGATAAATTTCCTTTATTTTGGTCTCCGTATGTATCATAATGTGCTGCCGTTCCAGCTCGTATCGGAGCAGATCCAGAACGGTGGATGCCTGTTCGCTGGCAGGGTACAGATACCCGTCTCTCTCCTTGATTCGCATGCCGAGAGATGCAAAGAAATCCTTAGTCTGAGCTGTATCAAAAGCAGAATAAACCGCCTCCCAGATTGTAGCTCCGCTTCCGTGATAGTATTCCGGGCCCATTTTTTCATTGGAAAAATTACATTTCCCGTTTCCCGTAGACAGAATCTTTTTTCCCACCCTGTCACCTCGTTCATAAAGGCTCACCGCAGCGCCGGATGCGGCAGCCTGAATAGCCGCCATCATGCCCGCCGCCCCGCCGCCGACCACCGCGATCTTTCTGCTCATAGTCATAATACTCCTTTAACTTGAGTACGATTCTAAAAACTGGTACAGTTCTTCCTCGTTCTCCACATGCTTCCCCACCATGATCTCACGCTGTAAGGAATCGGGCAGCCTCTCCAGCAAAATATCCGTGTTCATGTATAGACTTTGCCCATCCTCCTCGTATACCACGATAAAATGATCCGCCACCATCAGATAAAAGCCCTTTTCCTCTTTTTCTTTATAGTATTTACAGACCACTACCCGATCCTTGGAAAAAGATGTCAGTTCGATGGTCTCAAATCCCTGCTGCAGTTCAGAGAGCGGCGGATTGCTGTCATAGGAGGAAAGAGCCTCCAAAAGCTCCTCTCTGTTCAGACCAATGTACATGACAGGAACAGGCTCCTCCTGTTCCGTGACCGTCCCCTTCCCAAGATCCACCTGCTCCACCAGATAGAGGGTGTCTGCGTTCACCACGGCATTGTCCGCCACAGCCGTCTCGATCACCTGCTCCTCCTCTGTCGTCTCCTCCCCGGACTGCGTTCTGACGCTCTCATAATTGGAACGTTTCTGTTCTGTCGCCCCGTGGGAATATCGATTGGGATAAAAAAAATCCTCCGCCTTTAAAGCGCCCCAACCGCCCAGAGCAAGCATGATTCCGGACAGTGTCATAAAAAAACTGATACGTTTTACAAGTTTCATTCCGTGTTAGACCTCTCTTGTCGGATTTCCTGTAATCAGTATCAGCTAATTCCAGATTTTTATGCAGTTATCTCACAAAACGCCTATGCTGCGACCAATCAGAATAAACAGACCGCCGCAGGGCATCTCATGCAGTTCCGCTTCTCCGATCACCCGAAGGAGCACGAGAAGCAGAATATGGAAAAACACACCTGCAATCACAGACACCAAAATGGTCACGCCGTCTCCCGCGATGTCAGAAAGCACAAGCTTGATCAGATACACGATCACGCCGGAGACCGCAGATGCGGCGAATGGAAAGGCGACACCCGAGATCCAGTCCGGCCTGTATTTTACACGTCTGTTTAAAAAAGCAAAAGAGGCAGCCATATAGATGCCGAAAAACAGGATCAGAGCACAGAGCAGTCCCTCCACACCCATGTGCGCCCGCTGTACCAGAAAATAAGCGGTAACCAGATGCACCACGAAGGAAGCTGTCACAGCCAAAAACAACTCCCACACCATATGCAGCTTATACAACAGCTTTCCAAAGAGAAAACTGAAGGTGAATAACACCACCAGGATCGCCCCTTTCTGGAGCCAGCCGGTCAAAACGGACACCTGCGCCGTCGCTTTCCCGTAACAGCAGGCAGAGAGCGGTTTTGCCAAAACAGCAAGATAAATGGCCGTGGGCAATGACACCATGGCACCGTTTCGCACTGCCTGACCGAGCCGTTCCCGCATACCGCGGTATTCTTCCCGATCATAAGAGCTGCTTATCTTTCCGATCAGACCGTGCACAGAAAGACAGGACAGTCCTGCACCAAGCCCGATCAGGACCGCAAATTTACCATAATAGCTTCCCCAGAGCGCTGTCCGCATATCGCCCTGTTCCGTCACATTCATANAATAATTCAANAAACGCTGNTCCACCAGCATAAACAGATTAGANANCANNACAATGACTGNCAAAGGCACCAGATTNGAAAGCAGCATCCNCTGAATCTCAAACTGGGTTTCCGCCCGTCTGCTGCTGTCCTGTCCCGGCCTTCCTCTCATAGAGCCTGCATAGATAATATAGACGAACAANAGATAAAGGAGCGTAACGATCTGGGAAAACAGAATCCCCAGTATAGCGCCGGCCGCNCCGTAGGCNTAAGCATGAGCCTCCGTCTGNTTGAGCGCCGCCACCTTCANNCCATAGGTATAGCAGGTTCTGCCGCCNAACACAGCCCCGATAAACAGGGCAATCTTTTCGATATACAGAGAATGCGCTNCCAGAACACCCATACCATATCCATTAAAATANCCTCGAAAAGAGCCGGTCAGCGCAGCNAAAAAGACNGCNGGNACAGCCGCTAANANCGCCATGCGGCATAGATGCTCAAGNACNAGAACATCCGCGATCCAGGCTGAAAANANCAACAGCAANAGAGCCATCANCGCTCCCAGAAAAAGATTCATAAAAAAGCCGGTCCGAAAAACCTTACGCGCGTTCCGATACCGCTCTCTCTTGACACGATANCGTATGATCCCNGCCAGAGCACGGGACATACCGTAAGAAGTGACCANAGNNGTCAANAAAAACANNTCCAACGCCGGNGCAAACAAACCGACNCCCGCATCNCCTATGACNCGNGAAAGCGGAATNCGCATAAAAAGAAGGATCATATAGGANACGATCCCCGCAGAGAGGACGATCCTGTTTTTCAGATTTTTAGCCATCCATTGTATTTTCATTGTTATCCTCGGTATATCCCCTGAAAACTAGTCCCTCGTAATGCCAAGCGCTGCAAGCACAGCCTCCTGNTTTTCTTCCATCCGGGCCGCTTCCTTCTCCTCCATGTGATCGTAACCGCACAGATGGAAAAGACTGTGCGCTACCAGAAANGCAAACTCNCGCAGCTCGCTGTGACCGTACTCTTTTGCCTGTNACTTCACCCGNTCCACTGACAGAATGATGTCTCCCAGAACAAGCTCGCCGCTGTCCGGNTCAAAACAGTCCGCCTCNGCTGTCTCCGCCACAGAAAAATCTCCCGGCGTTTCAAACTCCAGGTTGGGNAATGAGAGCACATCCGTCTCTGCGTCTATNTCGCGATACTGTGCATTGTATTGNCGGATCCCTGCGCCGTCCGTCAGAAGAAGACTCACCGCAGCCTCNTAGGGACACCCCTCCGCCGTAAGCACAGCCTCCATGACCCGGTCCAGAGTCTCTTTTTCCGAAAAGGAAAAGGACTGCTCCGTCTCATTCTCAACGTAGGAAGTCATAATACAGTTTCTCCTGTAAAAATATTTTTTTCATNTTATNAAGCTGTCCCAGAGAAATATCNTTTTCCCAGAGCTCGTCCGTCTCAAATTTTTTGCGGAACACGGTGTCGATCAACTGNGCGTAATCTAACTCCGCNTTCGGATCCTTNGCAAACAGATACAGGATCGAGGAGACGATACAATCCGCAAACAGCACCACGATGGTCTCNTTNGANACNACCTTTGCATCCGGATCCACATATTCTTTCANGATCCGNTTNNNCTTNGGNGGNAAATGATANTTNTCNCAGATNGANGANACATTCTCCCANGTGTTTTCNCCCATNAGNTTNCCNATCCTGTGATAATANCCGCANGCNTTTATCGCCGCATCGTCAAGCCCGAGATTTCTGGCGATCTTATCGCTCAGATANGCNGTGTGAATNGCNTGATAATANTCCTCCTTGGAGAGCTCCTTCAGCTGTACGAGCAAAGGGCACTCCGGNTCGTTGAGNTCCATATATTTATCCCGGTATCGATGNATCACCGCGGANCTGACCATTTTCAGGCTGACCAGAAGAAGAATGCCGCACACCATCAGATTGATCACCGGTATCATAAACTGACCGACAGACAGTTTTTCCTGAGAAAAAAGGATCACGTTGGCGGTAAGGCACAAAGCCAGGATCATCATGGATATGAGCATGGGAATNGCCACCTTGAATTCCTCATCCAGATTGGCGAANACNANTATNCCCGCCATNCCGCTGATAAAATACAGCCAGAAAATNGCATANTCACANCCCGCAAAATTCACGGAGAGAAGCAGACATAAGCTTCCTGCCACAAGNCCCGTCATCCCGTTGCTGAACATGGCAAGCAGGACAAANAATACCAGAAANGGCCATCCCGTGACCGGCAGATACGGCAAAAANACCGCAATNATAAGCATGATCAGGTATGTGAGCGAAAATCTTCCNTAGCGTCCTTCGTTCCGATAGATAAAAAANCCGTTTATNTCACTCATGACAAAGGAAAAGATGACGATCCCNGTTCCCGCCAATATCATGACCACATTCCGGATCATAAGATCCGTCTTATTCTGATAAAGCATACTGCCAAGCCATGCGACCACGCCCGCCGCCGGAAACAGCAGGGTAAAGATCACGATTCTTTTTATGATATTACTGTTTTGTTGCTGCGTATTATTTTTTTCCACGTTCATAATTCCTGTTTCTTNTTTTTTTGTTCACTGCGCCTTTTTTCTCTGGCCTCGTAATCGTCGTATGCCTTTACGATCTTTTGTACCAGAGGATGCCGCACCACATCTTTACTGTTCAGGGTGCAGAATGCGATATCGTCTATCTTGGACAGTACCCTGCCCGCCACATCAAGCCCGGACCTTACATCCGGAGCCAGATCCTTCTGGGAAGCGTCACCGGTCACCACCACNTTAGAACCGAAACCGATCCTGGTGAGAAACATTTTCATCTGCGCCGGCGTAGTGTTCTGTGCCTCATCCAGAATGATATAGGCATTATCCAGCGTTCTGCCTCTCATATAAGCAAGCGGTGCCACCTCGATCANACCCTTCTCCATATTTCTGGCAAAGCTCTCCGCGCCCATGATCTGATAAAGCGCATCGTAGAGTGGTCTGAGATAAGGGTCCACCTTGCTTTGCAGATCTCCCGGCAGAAACCCCAGCTTCTCTCCCGCTTCNATGGCAGGTCTNGTNAGGATGATACGGCTCACCTCNTTGTTCTTAAAAGCAGTCACGGCCATCGCCATGGCCAGATANGTCTTACCGGTACCCGCCGGCCCCACCCCGAAAACGATCATATTATCCCGCATGGCNTCCACATACTGCTTTTGCCCCAGGGTCTTGGGCTTGATAGGCTTCCCGTTTACCGTGTGGCAGATACAATCACTGTCCATGGCAAGGAGCATGTCCTCCCGATGCTCTTTCCCCANCTCTATTGCATAATCCACACTCTGTTCCTCCAAAACGGTACCTCTTTTTGATAAAGTAAGCAGCTCTCCNANGATNCTGGCTGCCTGATCCACAGATTCCTGTTCGCCGGATATCCGAACGGCGCCGTCCCGGTTCACGATCATCACTTTCAGGTCATCTTCTATTTTTTTGATATGAGAATCAAACTCTCCGAAGAGATTCTGCATGTGCTCCACAGGCACATCTAAACTGACTGTAAACGCTCCCATGCCCCGCCTTTCAGGATGACAGCACGCGTCTGATCCGACTGCNNCTCCTCCTCNGGNTCCTCNACNGGCTCCGTCTCGGTGGGNAGCAGCTTCACGGCAGATTCCTCGAGCTGCATATTGGCATANAACACCCATTTTTCATCGTTCTTTTTTATTGTAACATTTTTTTCTGTAATTTGTACCCCTTTTTCCAGTAAAGTTGNGATATTTTTNCGCCACTCCTCCTGCAGCAGNGTTTTCATCTCCTCATCNGTGTGCTNCTTTNCCGCGATTTCATATTCCTGNACNGTNTTTTGCCCATAAAANAGGGGCAGATAAAGATGNTCGAGAAGCTTCACCTGTTTTTTNTCCTCACTGGTATCATANAGATCATAGGGAATNCCGAAAAGCCGCAGCGTGATCTCCTTAGAGCCTGCNCCNAGCACCGGGATATCNAGNTTCTTCTCCTGTATAGCATTTTTCTTCGTAGNCNACAGNNGCNTCCAGAGAAACCTGNTNTGTATAGCGCAGCAAAATATCCGCATCCGCCTCCACATANTGATACCGGCGCACGGTAGTGTCCTCGTTNTAGACGGGAATCGCACCGCTCACAAGCACATCTCCNGCNTTGACACTGTCNCCGCAGGACACNANNGGCACGCCGCTTCNGGTGATGATATANGTGACGATNCCATCCCNCTCNGCCACCAGNTCCATGCCGCGAACNGNNNTTTCNCTCTTTNNNTCGTCATAGACNGGCATCTCATTTTCCTTGATNCGNACAAGCAGNGTTGTNCCCTGNAGCTGCAGNGAGGTCCANGTGATCAGATCATAATCTTTNCGNAGCGCCTGCTCCAGAGCCTCGATCNGNAGATCNCTNTTTTTCATGGCAGTGTGCACNCCCTGCTCCTGCAGATACTCCATNAGAATATCTTCCGTCAGNGCNTAGTTNCCNTCGATCCGAATATCCCAGATACAGCGGGAAGCCAGACTCCAGAACAGGATNCANAGAAAAAGCCCTGCCACAAAAAGCTTTCTCTTTTGCATTTTTGACACAAAAAAAGGGAGTCCGTATCTATGCAGAACGGCCGCCCTCGTCCCCGTTTTTTTTAAGAGGGGCCTCAGGGCAAAAAAACCCGTTATGCTCATCCTCATCGTGTGATATTCCCCATGATCCTCAATGTCCCACACAAGGATATCATGGTTGCCGCACAGATTCAAAAGACGCTCTACCGAATAGCCCCACACTTTGACGGCCACATACCCTCTTATATACTGTATCCAATGAAGCATAGATTCTCTCCCGCACGCCTAAAGATAACGAAGCGCATCAATTTTTCCGCTTATTTTCATATCTTCATTGGTATAGTAATCTATGGACAAAGAACTGCCCTCAAAACAGATCTTCGTGTTTTTCCCCTGCAGCACGATGGACTCCGTGGTGTACTCCAGAATTCCCTTATAATTTTCGATAAATGCCTCCCGGTTCCCCGTGACCGTGACGATGGCCGCGCCAAGCATCGTGTCCTTCGGAAGCTTTAGCGATTCTACCATCAGTTCTTTCGATCTTAAAAACGGAGAAAGCGGAGACCGTCTGTTCTCTTTTCTCATAGTACACTATATGTGCGAATGCTGTCATTTATGATAGGGTTCCCCGTTTATGATCCGATAGGCGCGGTAAATCTGCTCCAACAAAACAACCCGCATCAGTTGGTGCGGGAATGTCATCTTAGAAAAGCTGACCGCCAGATCAGCTTTCTTTTTTATAGTGTTATGTAAACCAAGAGAGCCGCCGATCACAAAAACGATATGGCTCGCTCCATTGATCCCCAAATCCCGTATCCTCTCCGCAAAAGCTTCCGAATCATACATACGGCCCTCGATCTCCAGCGTTATCACATAGGCATTCTCCGGCAAAAAACGCAGGATACGCTCCGCCTCTCTGGCAAGTATCTGTTCCTGCGCTTTCTCGGAGGCGCCTTCTATGGTTTTTTCGTCCTCCACTTCCCTGATCTCTAATTTACAATAGCGTGAAAGGCGCTTTCCGTATTCAGATACCGCCTCCCGGTAGAACGCTTCCTTCAATTTACCGACTGTGATTACTGTTATCTTCATATAATTCCTGGTAATACCCATCCACAAAGTCGTCCACGAACGCCTCATCCAGATTCATGAACTTATCGTCTATCATAGCGCGCATTCTCTCTGTACGCCTATAATATTTCTCCTCGTCCGTCAATTCTTCCATAGATTCTTCCGCATCCAGGATCATCGCATCAATAGCGGAGCTGTCCAGATTCTCTTCGCACCATCTGGTAATCTCTGAAAGCAGGGAATTTTCTGATTTTGCCTTCACGGAGAGCAGCCGGGAATCCCGCATGGATACAAAGCCAAACACGATAAAAAGGATAAACATGGCGCCCATGACGCCGCAGACCAGATACCTGCTGATGCCGGCATTTTGATAGAGCGGTATCACATTCAGAAAGATCAACACTACCACCACAAAACCGATTCCGCCAACCGCCAGAAGCGTGTAAGCCGAAGAACGATTATCCGCTGCTTTTGCCGCACTGCTCTGATATCTGGGCATGATCATACCCTCCTTATCTTACGAATGGAGATAAAAACGATCTCTACGGTCTTATTTTATAATCATTTCCGGCAAAATGCAACTACTTTAAAAGCTCCCGGATGCCCTGCTGTCGGTTCTCCGACTTGTCAATATCCATACAGACGGATTGGTCATCCCGGTAACGCCAGACAGCACATTCTCCGATGGCGCTCATGTCCCGCCACAGAGTAAATACACCCTCTGTCGCAATGCCGTCCCACTCCTGTACATTGCCGATATAATCCACGGTATTGGCGTACATATCCCCATCATAGAGACCATCCTTAAAATTGCCGATCACATTCTGTATGATTTTGCCCTTATCAGGCATCATTTTGGAGATATCCACATCGAAATGCTCTGCCCCCTGGCCGTTTGGCAGATTATTCTCCCAGGCTCCCGCATAACTGTGGGACATATACGTTCCCATGGCATTCGTCTTATTTTTCTGGTTTATGTAGAACCGGAACCAGGTTCCCTGTCCGCTTCTTACCCCATGGCTCCATTGTCCGAAATAATAACTGTTTTTTTCATAGATAGCCAGCCCCGTGCCGTTCGGCTTTCCCTCGTCGTCCACATCGCCCTGATAATAAAAGTCCCCGGTTCCCTCCAATCCTTTGGAGAGCTTTACATATCTCTTTAAATGCGCCAGGTCCCAGATGGCATCCTGATTATTGGCCTCAAAATGGGGATAAGCCTCTTTTAGTATAAACTCTTTTGTGTAAGCCTCACTGCTCTCATCCTCGATATCCACCACAACAGCCGTCTTTTCATCATCCGCGGACGCAATCTCTTCTTTGAGCTCTTCTTCCACATCCTCTGTCAGCTCTATCTGCGTCTCCAAAGGCTTGCCCTGTTCAACGGTCTGCTCCTGCTGCGGCTCCTCCTCCAGCGTCTGCTCCAGATTCTCCTGCTGCTTTGCATAGTCGGTGATATTCTGCTGAAGATCCTGCGGTTTCTGCCCGTTTTGGATAGACACCAGAAGAAGCAGCACTAAAATGCAGATAAGAAGAACCGCTATGATCCCCAAAAGAATCCTGGTCATAACGGGCTTTTGCAAAAGGCTCTCCCGCTCCTCCATCTTATCCTGTTCTTGCTCCTGATCCGGTAATTTCATAGGTTACACTTACCTTTCTTTCACATGTTAGTAGTTCTTCTCAAACAAGTCTATCGGATATTTTTAAAGATTATACATGCAAATTCTTTAAGAATTTCTTATACTAGGCAATTTCCCATATAAGCAAGAGTCTGCCTGCCTGAAACCGGCAGACAGACTCTACATCCGTATATTTTATTTCGAAAGATATTCGTCAATGCCTTTTGCAGCCGCTTTCCCGGCTCCCATAGCAAGGATTACGGTAGCAGCTCCCGTCACCGCATCGCCGCCTGCATAAACGCCCTCTTTGGTGGTTGCACCGAAGTCTTCCTCGGCCACGATACATTTATATTTGTTCACCTCAAGCCCCTTGGTTGTGGATGAGATAAGCGGATTCGGGGAAGTTCCAAGAGACATGATGACCGTGTCCACCTCCATCANAAANTCNGANCCNTCGATCACCACAGGACGTCTTCTGCCGGAGGCNTCNGGCTCTCCNAGTTCCATGCGCACACACTTGATACCGGATACCCAGCCATTNTCGTCNGCAATGATCTCTGTGGGATTGGTCAACANATCAAANATGATNCCTTCTTCCTTGGCATGGTGAACTTCCTCCACACGGGCGGGAAGCTCCTCCTCGCTCCGGCGGTACACNATATGTACCTCTGCGCCGAGACGAAGCGCTGTTCTGGCAGCNTCCATGGCTACGTTTCCGCCGCCCACCACGGCAACNTTCTTGCCATGCATGATNGGNGTATTGGAATTCTCGTCAAAGGANTTCATCAGATTGCTTCTGGTGAGNTACTCGTTTGCGGAGAATACNCCAAGCGCCTGNTCTCCGGGAATTCCCATGAATTTCGGNAGACCTGCGCCGGAACCGATAAATACCGCNTCAAANCCTTCCTCNTCCATCAGTTCATCTATNGTNACAGATTTNCCNACCACCACATTGGTCTCGATCTTGACGCCGAGACTCTTTACATTCTCNATCTCCTTTGCCACGACAGCCTGCTTGGGNAGACGGAACTCCGGAATACCNTANACCAGCACGCCGCCCGGCTCATGNAGCGCCTCAAAGATNGTCACATCNTAACCCATCTTCGCCAGGTCCCCNGCACANGTGAGTCCGGCNGGACCGGAACCGATCACAGCCACCTTNTTATTCTTCTTTTCNTTNGCNCCNTCGGGCTTCACATCNTTCTCTCTCGCCCAGTCNGCCACAAAACGCTCCANCTTACCGATNGAGATCGGCTCNCCCTTGATACCGCGGATACATTTTCCCTCACACTGGCTCTCCTGCGGACATACACGNCCGCAGACAGCAGGCAGCGCCGAAGATTCACTTATGATCTGATATGCCGCNGCGATATCTCCCTCCTTCACCTTCTCGATGAAACCGGGAATATTGATAGCCACGGGACATCCCTTGATACACTGGGCGTTCTGACAGTTGATACAGCGGGAAGCCTCACACATTGCCTCCTCTTTATCGTATCCNAGACACACTTCCTCAAAGTTTGTCGCGCGTACTTTTGCGTCCTGTTCACGCACAGGTACCTTCTTTAANACATCTGCCATTATTTGTCACCTCCGCAATTTCCGCACCCGCCATGATGGGTGTCTCCTTCTTTCGCCTTCAAGAAGTCTCTGCCTTCCTTGGTCTTATACATCTGCTGACGTTTCATCGCCTGATCAAAATCTACCTTATGGCCATCNAACTCAGGGCCGTCCACGCAGGCAAATTTCACCTCACCGTCCACAGTCAGACGGCAGGCGCCGCACATACCCGTGCCGTCCACCATAATGGGATTCATGCTTACCACGGTAGGCAGTTCATATTTTTTCGTTGTCAGGCAGACAAATTTCATCATGATCATCGGGCCGATGGCGACACAGACATCATAGGATTTTCCTTCCGTCTCCACCAGATCTTCGATCACCTTTGTCACCATGCCGCTTCTGCCATAAGAGCCGTCATCGGTGGTGACATAGAGATTTCCGGCCACCGCCTTCATCTCCTCCTCCATGATGAGCAGATCTTTGGTTTTGGCACCCACGATCACATCTGCCGCAATGCCTCTCTCATGCAGCCACTTCACCTGCGGATAGACCGGCGCAGTACCAAGTCCTCCCGCCACGAAGAGAATCTTTTTCTGCTTCAGCGACTCGATATCCTCCTCCACAAACTCGGAGGGACATCCCAGCGGTCCCACAAAATCATGGAAGCTGTCTCCNGCCTGCAAATGGCGCATCATCTCTGTTGCCGCGCCCACCACCTGAAATACGATAGTGATGGTTCCCTGCTCTCTGTCATAATCACAGATGGTCAGCGGAATCCGTTCACCCTCCTCATCCATCCGGACAATGACAAACTGTCCCGGCTGACAGGATTTGGCAACACGGGGCGCCACTACATCCATGAGATAGATGTTTGCTGCAAGTTCTTCTGCTTTTATAATTTTGTACATCTCAACACTCCTTTTATATTGTTAGAAAATTGTGAAACACCCATGACCTGGCGCCCACACATCCAATCGGATTATAGCGAAAGTTTTACTCTTTTGCAAGACCTAGATCGGATTCGCCACAAAATCTCCCGATTCATCATAGCCAAGCTGAGCCGTGGCCCCGGTATAAGCCTGCACAAGAAAAACCTTGTCGGTGCGGCTTAACAGACCTGTGCCATCGTCATAGTATTCATTGATGGTATAATAGTCCTCATTCCCCACCTTGAGTACGGAGCTGAACCGATAACTCAGGGCACCGCTCTGGCGCGGATTTTTTCCGGCTGCATCCTCCAGATATCCGGTTTCCACCAGGCGATTGACCAGATTAGTCACTGCATCGTTCGCGGAAACAGCCCCACGCAGTCTGAGTGTGTAGGTGCGGGTGGTCACCTCACTGGTGATCCCTTCCTGACTTACGCTCACAAATTTGAAAAGGGTCTTTCCAAGCGGCATGGGAATCGGACCTGTGTAGGGTACGCTGTCCGCCGTTGGTTCCGATTCATCTGTAGTATAGTAGATCTGACAGTCCTCCGCTGCCTCCACAACGATCATCGTTGCTTCCGTATATTCACCGCTGTACAGCTCCACTTCCGGCGCATTCGGCACAGTCAGATTGATCACATAGGTCTTGGTGACGACACCGCTCTCAATTCCGTAATCATTCACGAAAAAAGCGCTGACCGTGTACTCTCCCGTTTCCAGAAACAGAGGCGCCGTGTAAACCTGACTGTTTTTATCAGGTTTGGAGCCGTCCATTGTGTAGTAGATCGTCCCTGCCGTATTGGAGCTTAATTTTAAGGGGATCACTTCCGCATAGCTTCCCTCCACATAGCTGAATTCCGGCTCCTTTGCCAGATAACTCTGGTACATATTCACGATCCGCTCATTCTCACAGCTTTGCAAAAGCTCATTGATCTTCGCGTATTCTTCCTCATTCGCGTAGATGGTGACGATCTTGCCGTAAGCATCCTCCACGTCCTCCTGCGCATACTGTGCCCCCTGGGCGATCCGCATGAGAACAGAAAGGGCTTCGCTGTGCTTCTCCTGCAGATAATAATAGTCTGCTTCCAGAAAAAGAAGCTGCGCCTCCTCCGGGTGGTCTGCATAGGCTGCTTCCAGACAGGCAATGGCCTGATCGTAAGCCCCGTTTTGCGCATAGACCTGCGCCCGGCTGATCTGATACTCCACCGTCCGTATATGGTAGGCATAGAGCGCATAAGAAACGATTGCCGCCACAAAGAAAAGACCAAATCCGATCATGATCTGCAGCTTTCGGCTCTTCCCGCCTTTGCCCTCATCGGATGTGTCTATCGTCTCCTCCTCGTCTGCCGGCGCCTCTGTATCTTCCTCCAAAGAAACCAACGTGGTGAGAGTCTCCGTTATGCTGTTTTCTATTTCCGGTTCAAAATCCGGGACAATCTGTATCTCCTCGCCACATTTATCACAGAGAAGATAGTCGTCCGGTATTTCGTTCCCGCAATGGGGGCATTTCATAGGACATCTCTCCCTATAAACACAGTTACTTTACGGCTTCCGCGCAGTTATACATCAACATGGCGATGGTCATTGGCCCGACTCCGCCGGGCACCGGTGTGATCGCACTGCAGACAGGCGCCACATCTTCGTAATCCACATCACCACAGAGCTTATTGTTTTCATTGCGGTGAATGCCGACATCGATCACCACCGCACCCTCTTTCACGTAGTCTCTTGTGATCATTTTCGGCTTTCCCACCGCAACGATCAGAATATCGGCACGTTTTGTCACTTCTTTCAGATCAGCCGTCTTTGAGTGAGCCACCGTCACCGTGCCGTTCTCGCGCAAAAGCAAAAGCGCCATCGGTTTTCCCACAATATTACTTCTGCCAACGACCACGCATTCCTTACCGGCAATCTCTACCCCTGAGCGCTTTAAAAGCTCAATGATCCCTGCCGGCGTACAGGATACAAAGCCCGGCTGNCCGATACAGAGTGCACCNACGCTCTGGGGATGAAATCCATCCACATCTTTCCCNGCATCAATGGCGCGGATNACCGCATCCTCATCTATATGCTTCGGCAGGGGNAGCTGCACCAGAATGCCGTTCACTTCTTCCTTNCGGTTCAGATCTCCGATCANGGAAAGCAGNTCCTCCTGGGTCGTCTCCTCCGGNANNTCATANGCNAAGGANTCNATTCCCACATAAGCGCAGGCTTTCTTTTTATTTCCCACATAGACACTGGAAGCGGGATCCGNCCCNACCTGTATCACCGCNAGNGTGACNGTNTTNCCCTGNGCCTTNANCNNAGCGACCTTTTCNTTCACTTCCTCTTTGATCTGTGCCGAAATACTTTTTCCGTCTATGATCTGNGGCATAATCGAAACNTCCTCCTCTCTAATCNGNNANAAAANTNAAAANAGNCCNACTATCTTGCCATCATCGTCCACNTCGATCCGNTANGCNGCCGGCGTTTTNGGCAGNCCCGGCATGGTCATCACATCTCCCGTCAGCACNACNACAAAGCCCGCGCCNGCNGACACATAANCTTCCCGCACNTGCATCTCAAATCCNACGGGACGNCCCAAAAGCTTNGGATCNTCCGANANAGANTATTGTGTCTTNGCNATACATACCGGCAGCCGNCCGAAACCGTCCCGCTCCAGNCGCTCTAACTGTCTTTTCGCCGCCGCTGTATAAGTCACATCGCCCGCTCCGTAAATCTCCGANGCNANNGTGTGNATCTTATCCATAAGNGGCATTTCATCCGGATAGAGCGGTGCAAAATANCTCTCCTTATGCTCCAGCGTATCCANAACCTTNTCNGCCAGTGCAACNCCGCCCGCTCCGCCTTTCTCCCANACCTCCGATAAAGCAAANTCGCATTCNCTGTCNTCNCANAACTGTTTGACAAAGGCNATCTCCTCCGGCGTGTCAGAGACAAAAGCNTTCAGCGCCACNACAATGGGCACCCCGTATTTATGAATATTCTCAATNTGCTTNTCCAGATTGACTATTCCGGTCTGCAGNGCCTTTAAGTCCTTGCGGGAGAGATCCTCCTTGGCTACNCCGCCGTTGTATTTCAACGCTCTTATGGTCGCCACNAACACNACCGCATCNGGCTTTAAATCTGCCATCCGGCATTTGATATCAAAGAATTTTTCTGCGCCGAGATCCGCGCCAAANCCCGCCTCCGTGATCACATAATCNGCCATNTTAAGNGCTGTCTTAGTTGCCATCACCGAGTTGCAGCCGTGAGCGATGTTGGCAAAAGGACCTCCGTGCACCAGTGCCAGTGTATGTTCCAGAGTCTGGATCAGGTTCGGCTTCATGGCATCCTTTAAAAGCGCCGCCATGGCGCCCACCGCCTGCAGATCACCCGCCGTGACAGGATTACCGCTGAAGTCGTAAGCGACAATGATCCGGGCAAGCCGCTCCTTTAAATCCTTAAAATCCGAGGCCAGACAGAGAATCGCCATGATCTCCGAAGCCACAGTGATCACAAAATGATCCTCCCGCACCATACCGTTGCTCTTACCGCCCATCCCTACCACGATATTCCGAAGCGCCCTGTCGTTCATGTCAAGGCATCTCTTCCACACGATCTGTCTCGGATCGATGCGCAAAAGATTCCCCTGCTGGATATGATTATCCAAAAGAGCCGCCAGCAGATTATTGGCAGAGGTGATCGCATGAAAATCTCCCGTGAAATGAAGATTTAAGTCCTCCATCGGCACCACCTGGGAATAACCGCCGCCTGCAGCGCCGCCCTTGATGCCGAAGCAAGGCCCTAAAGAAGGCTCCCGCAGAGCAATGACCGCTTTTTTATCAAGCTTCGCAAACGCCTGTCCGAGTCCCACTGTGATGGTGGTCTTTCCCTCCCCGGCAGGAGTAGGGTTGATGGCGGTTACCAGGATCAGCCGTCCGTTCCGATTCTTCTTATTCCGCTCTATGTATTCCTCCGAAAGCTTCGCCTTATACTTACCGTAAACCTCCAGATCATCCGCAGTAATACCGATCCGGCCTGCCGCCTCGGTAATCGGTATCAATTCAGCTGCCTGTGCAATTTCGATATCTGTCTTCATAGTTTCCGCCTTTCTAAACTTGTGCGGAGAATGCCTGCTTTCGGCATTCTCCTGTATGTGATTTAGAACATCTTCGCGAAACAGCCTATGCTGTGAGCGTTAGATGTTCTTCACATACGCTTCAAATTCCTCCGCACTCATGAGGATCCGGCGTGGTTTCGTTCCTTCCTCCTCGCCCACAACTCCGGCGTTCGCAAGCTGATCCATGATACGTGCCGCCCGGTTAAAGCCAATCTTAAACATACGCTGCAGCATACCGATGGATGCCTTGTCCTTCTCTATGATAAAACGTCCCGCCTCCGCAAAATACTCGTCGAACTCGGAATCTCCCTCCGATGACACACCGCCTCCTGCAGACCCCGTCTCCACAGCAATGCTGTTGATCTGCTCCTCCACTTCCTCGCCGGATGTATCCTGAGGTGCAGTGTCCTTTAAAAATTCTACCACACGGGAGACCTCATCATCGGAGACAAAAGGTCCCTGAATACGGGAAGGCTTCGGATATCCCTGCGGATAAAAAAGCATATCGCCCTTTCCCAGAAGCTTCTCTGCTCCCACCATATCCAGAATGGTGCGGGAATCCACGCCGCTGGAAACCGCAAAGGCCACACGGCTTGGCATATTCGCCTTGATCAGTCCCGTAATGACATCCACGGAGGGGCGCTGTGTCGCGATGATCAGATGGATACCGCAGGCTCTCGCCAGCTGGGCCAGACGGCAGATGGACTCCTCCACCTCCCCCGGCGAAACCATCATCAAATCTGCCAGCTCGTCCACAATGATCAAAATCTGTGGCAGCTTTTTCGGTGCATCGGCATCTCCCGATGCCTGTAAGCTCTCCACTTTTTTATTATATCCTTTTAAATCGCGCACATTTAGATCCGCAAATTTTTTATAACGGTCCGTCATCTCCGCCACACCCCAGTGCAGAGCCGCCGCCGCTTTTTTCGGATCTGTCACCACAGGGATCAGCAAGTGGGGAATTCCATTGTAAACACTGAGCTCCACCACCTTGGGATCGATCATGATCATCTTCACATCTTCCGGGTGCGCCTTATACAAAATGCCCATAATGATCGTATTGATGCAGACGGATTTTCCCGAGCCGGTTGCGCCCGCGATCAGCAGATGGGGCATCTTGGCAATGTCCGCCAGCACGATCTTTCCACTGATATCTTTCCCCACGGCAAAGATCAAATTGGCGGGGAACTTTGTAAACTCTGATGATTCCACAAGATCCCTGAAAGGCACCGCCGAATTTTCTTTATTGGGCACCTCGATTCCCACCGCCGCCTTACCGGGAATGGGAGCTTCGATACGGATATCCGTGGCCGCCAGATTCAATTTGATGTCATCGGTAAGTCCTACGATCTTGCTCACCTTGACGCCCTGCTCCGGCTGCATCTCATAGCGGGTCACAGACGGCCCTCTGCTGTACTGGGTGACGGTCACCTTCACGCCGAAATTCCCTAGGATCTGTTCCAGCAATTTGGCTGTCTCCCGCAGCTCTCTGTCAGGATCAACCTCTTTTTTGTTCCTGGGTTTATCTAAAAGATCCATGGGCGGAAACCGATATTCTCCGCTCCGTCCGGCCTTTACTCCGCTGGCGGCAGGTTTCTGCGGACGCGGTCTTGCCGCAGGACGCTCTCTGCCGGGCGCAGCTGCCATCTGATTCCCCATCTGGGTCTGATAGGAATCCATAGGCTTTTTCGGAGCCGCTTCCACCACAGGCTCCTCCCATGGCAGCTCCTCTTCCATATGGATCTCGCTTAAATCGTCTGACTCCTGTTCTATGTAATGATAAGACTCTGTTTTATGTCTTCTTTCTGTTTCCTGTTCCGATGCGTCCTCCTCATCGTAAGTGATCGTGATCTCGTGTATATCATCCCGAATCTTCTCAGGACTCGCCTTTTCCGGCTCTCTGTTCAGCGCCGTATCCAACATCACGCCACTGACTTTTTTATCCATCCGCAGGAGTTTTTCGTTTTCCAGTTCCTCCTCACGCCGTCTGCGTTCCTCGGCCTCCCGCTCCCGTCTCTCCGAGAGCGCTTCCCGCCGTTGTTCCGCCCGCTCCCTGCGGTAGGCGGCGTCCTCTCTGGACCGCTCATAAACCTTCCTGCCTCCGGCGGCAACGCCACCCAGAAAGGATTTCTCCGTGACGATCACCAGACAGATGATCCCCAAAACCAGAACCAGAATCACCGTACCCACCGTTCCTAATAATTTACAGGAAAGATACGCTAAGGAACCTGCCAGCACACCGCCGCCCTTATGTCCTTCTCTGCAGCGTGTATAGATCTCACCGATCTGATAGCTCTCTGCCAGAGCCGGGTTGGTACTGAAAAACTCAAAGATCATCCCAAGCAGAAGGAGAAAAACCACTCCCGCCACAAGCTTTCTCGTGGCAATACTGTTTCCGATATTGGACACGGCAAAAGCGATCATCAGAAAAATGAGAAGGGGCGCAACATAGGCAAGAAGCCCAAACAGACCGAACATCACACCGCTGACCGCATCTCCCACCTTGCCGACCACACCAAAATTACACAAAAATAAAATAATGGCGAGAGCCGCCAGCACGATCAACAGGATCTCGTTTCTGATTGCCAGATCCATAGGGGGATCCTGCCGTCTGGTTCGGGTATTGGTCTGAGTATGCGATCGACTGCCGCCGTTGTTTCCCCTGCCCGTACTTGTATTCTTTTTTCTCGCGGATGACCCGTTCGTACCCTGACCCGCCATGACTGCCTCCCACATATATCCAAAAATAATCTATTTTATAGTATAGCATTTTCATTTTGGGTTGTCATCCCTTATTTTGTATCTGTATTTTTTTCACCTACCATATCATGCAGTTTTGCAATGGCATCCCGGATACCGCCTACCTCACAGATGATCCCCTCTTCCACAGCGTCCCGGCCCACCAGTACCGTTCCCACATCCTTCGTCAAAATTCCGGTCTCCATCATCAACTCCTCCAAACGATTCTTGGGTATCTTACAATGCTCACAGACAAACCCCGTAATACGATTCTGGATCTGCTTAAAATAGTCGAAGGTCTGCTGTACACCGATCACCATACCACTCAGGCGCACCGGATGGATCACCATAGTTCCCGTGGGCACAATGTAGGAATAGTCGGTACTCACCGCGATAGGCACTCCGATGGAATGGCTTCCTCCCAGTACCAGGGATACCGTTGGTTTACTTAAGGAAGCGATCATCTCTGCAATGGCAAGTCCTGCCTCCACGTCTCCGCCCATGGTATTTAACAGGATCAGAACACCGTCCACCTCACTGCTGTCCTCGATTGCCGCCAGCTGTGGCAGGATATGCTCATACTTGGTCGTCTTGGTATTGCTGCTCAGATTATCGTGCCCCTCTACCTCACCGATAATGGTGAGCAGATGGATCTTATGGTGCTCCTTGTTTTCGTCAAGCGTCACCTGTCCTACCTTTTCGATCCTCTCATCCTTCAGCTTTTCGCTTTCCTTCTTTTTATTCCGTTCATTCTCGTCCTTATTCTGATCTTCTTTCCCCTTGGCATTCTTGTTGTTTCCCATGGCATCCTCCATATCATATAATAAAAGGAACCCTGTTAAGGATTCCTTTTTAGTATCGCTTCTTTTATAAAAATCTATACAGGACAATTTCCGGACAGCTCATTTGTTTTCGTCCCGCCTAGTTCAATTCAAAATCATCTTCCTCCACAATCTCTATATCAAAATGCATAGCCGATTCGGATACTTCGTGATCGTAATCCATCTCGCGCTTTACATGCTTCTTAGGCACAGGCAGAGGATTTTCGATATAACGTGGTTTTTCTCCCGGCTGCTCAGCCTCCACGATCTTCTCCGCCATCTCTGTCGCCGACTTGACCTCCTGCAGCGCTTCCGTTCCTGCAGAGGCATTGATTTCCTGTATCTTAGCCCTCATCACTTCCGCCTGACCGCTCAGGAGACAATTTTTCAAACCCAGCCCCGCCATCATGCTCCAGAAAAACAGGAGAATACTCCCGTAACTGATTCTGTTAAGGTCCATCATCAGCACCGGGGTGAACAGCACACAGGCAAACAGCCACAGCGTATAATTCTGTTCCCGGCCGCCTCTTAAAAATTCAAACACAAGAAAAGCCGCCGGCAGAATCAACAACGCCCAAAAGAGCAAATCCCCTTTGACCATATCAAACAGAAAGCCATTCCATCGGATGAGCGAATAAGGATATGCCCAAACCCTGACAGACCGTTCAAAACTGACATGACTGAAAGCCGCATCCGCACCGATCACCGCAAGGAAGCTCCCCACGCATGACACCACTGTCATAAATACATGCAAAATCCTTCCGTAAATGCTGTCTTCTCTCTCTCTTTTTCCGGTGAAAAGACCAACCAAAAAGAAAAGAAGCGTGACAGACCACAGTTCCAGATAGGTAAGCACACCTATAAGAACTCCCGCAAAAACCGCCCCCGGCAGACCACCCAAAACAGGTTTTCCCGCCAGATAGTCCTTTATAAAACTGAGGATAACGAGAAGTCCCAGAAGATACAGCACAAGATAGAGACATTCCGGATCAATGACAGCAATCTTTCCGGCAAAGAAATCGGAAAAAGCCAAGGAAAGTAAAACCACACAGGCCGGCAGCCGTCGCGCCGTCTTTTTTGCAATGCGAAAAGCAAGCAACATTGCCGCCATCTGCAATATGATCTGGAAAAGCATGGCAGAAGTCACCCCGTTTCCCAAAAACGAAAACACAGTGGAAAGACAGGATACATACAACTGGCTCAACCCATGCGCCATAGGCTCGATCTGTTCTCCTGCCCGGATCAACGCCCTCCCGTAATAATCGCTGGTTACGGATTCAATCGCAGCAGAGTCAAACGTCGAATATAAAAGCACACGAAGCCTGTAAAGAAGACCAAACACAAAGGAGATCGAGACCACAGCCGCCTCCAGCATGGCCCTCGCATACAAAGATACACTGTGTCTTTTGCGGATTGCCTGACTGGACAGTCGCAACGCCAGATAAACACAGACAAGCACAGGAAAAATGATAAGCGCACCAAGCCGGGCAAGCGGCAGCGCCACATACCCGGCATAAATATGATATCCGATATAAGAAAGAAGCATCACGCACAAGCCCGCGTAAGCTACCCAAAGCACATAGCTGAACCAGTTTTTCCGATAAGTCATAGACCAGTCCTTTTCTTCCTGTAAGGATCAGATCTTAGCAAGCGCCTGCTCCAGATCTGCAATGATATCGTCGATATGCTCGATTCCCACAGAGAGTCTGATCAGATCCGGGGCAACCCCCGCCTCTCTAAGCTGTTCATCATTCATCTGTCTGTGGGTATGGCTGGCCGGATGCAGGACGCTGGTGCGCGCATCCGCCACATGAGTCACAATAGCAGCCAGCTTCAACTGATCCATCATCTTACTGGCAGCGGCTCTTCCGCCCTTTAAGCCGAAAGAGATCACGCCGCAGGTGCCATGAGGCATATATTTTTTTGCCAGTTCGTGGTAGGTATTTCCCGGAAGTCCCGGATAATTCACCCACGCCACCTTTTCATGCCCTTCCAGATACTCCGCGCATTTCTGAGCATTGTAACAGTGCCGCTCCACCCGCAAGGGCAGCGTCTCCAATCCAACATTCAGTAAAAAGGCGTTCTGGGGGGACTGCATAGCGCCCAGATCCCGCATCAGCTGACTGGTCGCCTTCGTGATATAGGCCGCCTTGCCAAACTTCTCCGTATAAACAATGCCGTGATAGGATTCATCCGGCGTACAAAGCCCGGGGAACTTGTCCGGATAAGCCGCCCAGTCAAAATTCCCGGAGTCCACGATGCATCCGCCAAGCGCCATGGCATGTCCATCCATATATTTTGTGGTGGAGTGCACCGCGATATCTGCGCCCCATGCAAAAGGGTTGCAGTTGATCGGCGTGGCAAAGGTATTATCTACAATGAGCGGCACATGATGGGCATGGGCAAGAGCCGCAAATTTCTCGATATCCAGAACCACCAGCGCCGGATTTGCAATGGTCTCACCAAAGACACATTTTGTGTTATCCTGAAAGGCTTTTTCAATCTCTTCTGCGGGAGCGTCAGGATCCACCACCGTACAGGTAACACCCATTTTTTTCATGGTGCAGGTGATGAGATTGAAACTGCCGCCGTAGACCGTGGAACTCATCACCACATGGTCTCCCGCCTCGCAGATATTAAAGATGGCATAATAGAGCGCCGCCTGACCGGAAGAAGTCAGCATGGCTGCCACGCCGCCCTCCAATTCACAGATCTTCGCCGCCACACAATCGTTTGTGGGGTTTTGCAGTCTGGAATAAAAATAACCGCTCTCCTCCAGATCAAAAAGCCGTCCCATCTGCTCGGAATCCTCATATTTAAAGGTCGTACTCTGATAGATCGGCAGCACACGGGGCTCCCCATTTTTCGGCTTCCATCCCGACTGTATACAGATTGTTTCTTTCTTCATCATATTCTCCTATTCATCCCAGTTATGGTATACTGCCTGTACATCGTCATCGTCTTCCAACAGATCCAGCGTCTTCTGCAGATTCTTGATGGCCGTCTCATCTGTAAGCTCAACCCAGTTCTGCGGGATCATGGTCACCTCAGAGGAAATAGGCTCAATACCTGCTTCCTTCAGCGCAGCATCCACCTCGCTCCACTGATCAGGATCCGTATAGATCTCGTAGCTGTCCTCCTCCTCGGAGAAATCCTCTGCGCCCGCATCCAGAGCCGTCATCATCAGATCATCCGCTTCCATCTGACACTCTTCCTTGTCGATAATGATAAGCCCCTTCTTATCAAACATAAAGGACACGCAGCCCTGTGTACCGATACTGCCGTTCCCCTTGGTGAACGCACTTCTCACATTGGCGGCTGTCCGGTTGGTATTGTCCGTCAAAGCGTCCACAATGATGGCTACGCCATTGGGTCCATATCCCTCGTAGGTGACATACTTATAGTCCACATTGCCGCCCTCACCGGCCGCCTTCTTGATACCCCGGTCGATGGTGTCGTTTGGCATATTATTCGCCTTGGCCTTGGCAATGACCTGAGCCAGCTTAAAGTTGTTTGCCGGATCCGGACCGCCCTCTTTCACCGCCACTGCGATCTCTCGACCGATGATGGTAAAGATCTTACCCTTCGCCGCATCGTTTTTCTCTTTCTTGTGCTTGATATTCGCAAATTTAGAATGTCCTGACATATATTTTCCATCCTTTCTGTATATTTTTTCTGTTGTAAATTATATAGAAAAATGCAACAGTGTAAAACATTTAAGGAGAATGCGAAGCATTCTCTTAATCGAGTGCGCCGGCACTCGATTTATTCACGTCTGGCGGACACGCTCTGGATCATGCGGTCCTTTACCTCCAGAATCCGGAAAGTATAGCCGCTGTAGGAAAACTCGAAGTCCTCTCCCTCCTCGGGAATGTGTTCAAGCCTGGATATCACAAAGCCGTTAACAGTGTCAAATGGCTCCTCCTCAAAAGAGATCTGGAGTTTCTCTTCCAGCTCCTCCAAGGGCATCATCCCCTGGATCACATAGCGGTCTGTTCCGCTCTCCCTAATATAAGTGGCATCCTCATCATACTCATCCTGTATGTTGCCTACGATTTCCTCCAGGATATCTTCCAATGCCACCAGGCCTGCCGTCTGCCCGTACTCATCGATCACGATGACCATCTGGATCTTTTCTTTCTGCATATCCCGGAACAAATCGTTGATCTTTCTCTTCTCGGTGATAAAAAGCGGTTCCCGCAAAAGACCCTTGATCTTACCGATGGGACGGCTGCGCATTTTTTCGTTCATCTGCATACGCATCACATCCTTCAGATGCAGAATGCCAATGATATGGTCGATGGTATCCTCATAGACAGGAAACCGGCTGTTATGCGCCTCCACGATGAAGGCCGCTGCCTCCTGCAAGGTCATGGTGCAGTCTATGGCGATCAGGTTATTTCGATTGATCATAATATCCTTTGCTTCCTTGTCGCCATACTCAAAGATATTGTTGATCATCTCCGCCTCACTGGCGTGCAGGATTCCCTGTTCATGTCCCACACTCACCATGGAGAGTATCTCTTCCTCCGTCACGTCCTCCCTTTCGTCCGCATTCCGCACACCGATCAGATGCAGCAGCATCCTGGATGTGACATAAATAAGACTGCAAAAGGGCGATACAAACCTCACATAANAATAGAAAGGNGTGATCAGCGCACGGATCCACAGATCCGGATGCTTCGCCGCCGCCTTTTTNGGCACCATGACNCCCACTGTCATGATTATGTACAANAGAAAGATCGTCACAATGATCGGCACTGCCACGGCAAGCAGCCCNAGCTGCCAGTCGGAAAGCCTGCCAAATCGAATATTTACCTGATCTGAGACCAGAAAGGAAACATATCTGCTGGACCGATACAAAATGAACGCACCCAGCANAAGATTCAGGGTTACCACGCCAAGCTGTGTCGCTGTGGCATANTCCGCATGATGCTCCTCCATATAGACCAGTCTGTCCTGTTTCTTTTTCTGNCTATTCGTCTGCTCTTCGGCATCCTCCCCGCCTGCAGCACTATCCTCCCGCTCCATTCCCCTGCGGTTCTGCATAGCCGCGCTGAAACCATAAAACACCATTTCCAGCACAAGCATGACCAGAAACCACAGGATGCTATTACTGCCCGAGCCTCCGTCTTCCATAAATCTGATTCCTCTCCTNNAGTATTTCCGTTTTTTTAATAATCCNGACTATTTATCATATCAATTATTATCTTACGTGTCAAATCCGGTCTCTTATCCTATGTACCCAGCTCCAGACTGATCCGCAGGCCNTCGTTCACCGCCCGCATGATATCCGNATCCAGATGACAGACTCTGTCCTTCAGCCGCTGCTTATCTATCGTGCGCAGCTGCTCCAAAAGGATCACGGAATCCTTCACCATAGCATACTTNCCCGCATTCAATTCTATGTGCGTGGGAAGCTTTGCCTTGTTCATCTTTGATGTGATNGCCGCACAGATCACAGTAGGACTNTGTCTGTTTCCCACATCATTCTGTATGATGAGCACCGGGCGCACGCCACCCTGCTCAGANCCCACTACNGGGCGCAGATCTGCATAATAAATATCTCCTCTTCTCATTCTTTTACACTTCCTTTAAGATTTCGCTAATGCTTTCGCTGTTTCCAGCAATAGTATTACCTATCTTTTTCGGACGTATTCAATGCATNTTANNTTAAATACACNCGNGGAATNCNNTNTCCCAGGTCGCANGCNAGNTCATAGTTAAATCTGCCGGAGAGNTCTCCCANCTGNTCCATAGTGATCNCCTCGCCGCCGTCTGTGCCGATCAGCGTCACCTCGTCTCCCTCACTGGCCTCCGGGATAGCCGTCACATCCACCATAAACTGATCCATGCAGACCCTGCCGAGAATAGGCGCCCGCATTCCACGGATCAGCACATATCCCCTGTTGGACAGACTTCTGGGGTAGCCGTCTCCGTAGCCAACCGGAACGGTGGCGATCCGCGTCCGTTGCTTTGTCACATAGGTGCCGCCGTAGCTTACCGGTGTCCCCGCCTCTACATCCTTCACATAGATCAGATGGCTTTTCAGGGAGAGTGCAGGGCGCAGGGAAAGCAGTTCCCTGGGAACCTGTGCCGAGGGAGACAATCCATAGAGTGTGATACCCGCCCGTACCAGAGAAAGATTGGCCTCCGGCATGGTAAGGATTCCCGCACTGTTGGAACAGTGTTTTACCGGAATCGTTCGACCAAGAATCTGCTCCGCCTCCTCCACAAATCCGTTAAACTGCGCAAGCTGCTCTCTTGCAGATCGTTTATCCTGTTCATCTGCTCTTGCAAAATGGGTGAATATCCCTTCCACCGCAATATTGGTCATTTCCGAAAGGCACCGCAAAAAGGACAATCCTTCCTCATCCGGCCGGATTCCTACCCGGCTCATGCCCGTGTCCACCTTCACATGTACCATGGCCTTTTTGCCCAGTCTCCTGGCACAGTCGTCAAGCTCCCGCAGTGTGTCCGCACGAAAAACGGCGGGGCGTATCTCCTGCTCGATCAACTCCTCATAACAATAGGGAAAAGTATAGCCCAAGATCAAAATCGGCTTTTGCAGCCCGGCTTCCCGCAGGCTAAATGCCTCCTCCGCCGTAGCCACGGCATAACCGAACACATAATCCAGCTTTTCCAGCTCCTTACCGATGGGAATCGCCCCGTGCCCGTACCCGTCTGCCTTGATCACACCGATCATCAGCGTCCCCGGCTGCAGATTTTCACGCATACGCTCCATATTTTCCCGGATGGCTGTAAGATCCACCGCCGCATATACTCTCTGATATTTTTCCAACATATACGATCTCCTTACTACATAATATGTAACAGACTAAAATCTGACAAAAACGTGAGAAAGACGCCAATCTCTTACGACTTCGGCGTCTCTGTATCTCTCTGTTCCGATTCTGCGCTTTCTTTCTGCTCCGTCTGCCCGCTCTCGCCCTGCTCAGCGTTCTGTTCCGTCTCTTTTTTCTCTTTTCTCCGGTACTTTTCCTCCGGATCATACTGCATATCAAAAAGTTCGATCACATCCGCGCCAAAGATATCATGCATATAGGCATANAGCCTGTTGATNACCGCTTCTTTTTCCTTCTTGCGNACAACCTTTTTCTTGAGNTCTCTCCGGATCTCGCTGATCCATTCCTCAATCTCNGNCAGTTCTTCCTCACTCTGGTGCAGNTTACGGTAGCACACCTCCATGGTAATGAGCATGAGNTGATTATTGAGCTGATTGATCTGNCTTGGNAGCTCTACCATCTCCTCCTCNNANGCATCCATNTTNTCATTNCANTCTTCGATCAGACGCTTATGCTCCTCCATGGATTTTTCCTGCTTCTTCGTGGGATGCTCCCCCATCGCATCGGCTAAAAGCACCACGTCTTCCATCAGCTTTTTCTTCAGCTTCTTCACTTCCTTGCTCTCGNAATGAACCTTTGCCTGCCGNTTTAACANGTCATTCAGCTGNGTTTCCATNCCTTTCAGNTCCGANGAAAATTCCGACTTCGTAAAAAGCTTATGCCATTTGTTATCAAGCGTNAGGATCGGGATCTTTTTCCCTATCAGCGCCTGTTTAAATGTCTCATCTGCCCTGGCCATTGCCATCCTGCCTTTCCTTTTGTCCGCNNTCTTTTGTTTCTAAGAATCGTTCTCCGATGAAGTAAGNTTGTAAGACAGCTTCATCAGACTGTCNGANAGATGCACATTTTCCACCTGTATATGCGGCGGAACATGCAGATCTACATGGGCAAANTTCCAGATGCCTTTGATANGNCAGGCTGCCAGCTGTTCCGCCACTTCCACAGCAGAGGTCTTGGGTATGGTAAGCACCGCAATATCAATATCATTCTTNCGGATAAAGTCAGCCATCTCCTCCATCGGCTGCACAGTNATGCCCCGTATCTTCTGNCCGCACACTTTCGGNTCACGGTCAAANATNCCCTGAAACAAAAAGCCCCGTCTCTCAAAATTCGTATAATTGACCAACGCCTGTCCCAGATGTCCGGCCCCAACGATGATCAGCCGATGTTCTTTGTGCAGGCCCAGAATTTTTCCGATCTCATCGTAAAGATATCCCACATTATAGCCGTATCCCTGCTGACCGAAACCGCCAAAAGTATTTAGATCCTGCCTGATCTGTGAAGCCGTTACCTGCATGATATCGCTGAGTTCCTGCGAGGATACCCGCTCTGTCCCCTCGTCCCTAAGTTCTCCCAGATACCGCAAATATCGGGGCAGTCTGCTCACTACTGCCTGAGAAATTTCTTTTTCTTCCACTATGTTGTCTCCTGCTAGATATTTAAACTCGCAAACACGTGCTTCGCACTTTCTGTCCGATTCCATCGTACGTTTGCTCGTATTATATATGATACATCCTTGTTAAATTCCTGTCAATCAATTGACACCAGCCTTCTCGGTCTGTAAACTACTAAATGTACAGAAAGGCCAGGTGTAAAAAATGATACTATCCGTCAGCAATATCCATAAATCTTTTCATGAGGTTCCGGTACTGAAAAATGTATCCTTTCACATAGAAGACTATGAAAAAGCCGCCATTGTCGGAATCAACGGTGCGGGCAAAACTACGCTTCTTCGGATCATCATGGGGGAAATGGCACCCGATGAAGGTCTGGTGACCTTTGCCAAGGATAAGACCGTGGGGTATCTCTCCCAGCATGAGGCTGTGTCCGGTGAAAACACCATCTATCAGGAGCTTCTCTCATCCAAACAGGAGATCCTGGATATGGAACAGCAGATTCACGCCATAGAGCTGCAGATGAAAACCGCGGCCGAGGATCGTCTGACACAGCTTATGGATACCTATGCCTCCCTGACCCACGCCTACGAGGCTGCCAACGGCTACGCTTACACAAGTGAGCTGGTAGGCGTTTTAAAGGGACTTGGCTTTGCTGAAGAGGATTTTAACAAATCTGTCTCCACTCTCTCGGGCGGACAGAAAACCCGGGTCGCGCTTGGAAAACTCCTGCTTTTGAAGCCGGATCTGATCATTCTGGATGAGCCTACCAACCATCTGGATCTGCATTCCATTGCCTGGCTGGAAACCTATCTTCTGAATTATAAAGGCGCCGTTATCATCGTCTCTCACGACCGCTATTTTCTGGATCGGATTGCCGGCAAAATCATTGAGATCGACAATACGAAGAGCACCGTCTTTTCCGGCAACTACTCCGACTATGCCGCTGAGAAAGAAATCCTGCGCATCTCCGCCTACCACGCTTACATGAAACAGCAACAGGAGATCAAGCATCAGGAGGCGGTGATCGAAAAACTGAAATCCTTTAATCGGGAAAAATCCATCAAACGTGCCGAGAGTCGTGAGAAAATGCTACAAAAGATCGAGGTGTTGGACAAGCCCACCCAGGTGCGAAACGATATGCACCTTACGCTGGAGCCCAAATTCCCCAGCGGCAACGATGTACTGCAGGTGGAGGGACTGTCCAAAGCATTTGGTCCCCTCTCCCTCTTCGAGGATCTGTCGTTTGCATTAAAAAAAGGGGAGCATGTGGCGATCATCGGCGACAACGGCACCGGGAAGACCACTATCCTCAAAATGATAAATGAACTGCTTCCGCCTGATCAGGGTACCATCCGGCTTGGCACTAACGTGCAGATCGGCTACTACGATCAGGAGCATCATGTTCTCCACCCCGAAAAGACACTGTTTCAAGAGATCTCGGACGATTATCCGTCCCTGAACAACACGGAGATCCGCAATACCCTGGCAGCCTTCCTCTTTACCGGTGAGGACGTCTTTAAGACCATCAAGACATTAAGCGGCGGAGAACGGGGACGCCTTTCTCTGGCAAAGCTCATGCTCTCCGAAGCCAATTTCCTGATCCTGGACGAGCCCACCAACCATCTGGACATTATGTCCAAGGAGATTCTTGAGGACGCTCTGTGCGCATACACCGGCACTGTACTCTATGTCTCCCACGACCGATACTTTATCAACCGGACGGCTGACCGTATTCTGGATCTGAACCGCCGTGTGTTGACAAACTATCTGGGTAATTATGATTATTATCTGGAAAAAAAGGATGAACAGCTCGAAAAAATAGATGCGGTTTCCGCTTCTTCCCGTTTTGAAACAGGAAATGCCGGACGGACCGCAGACGACACGGACACTGTCGGCACCGACGCAAAACAGGACTGGAAAGCCCGGAAGGAACAGCAGGCCGCCCAGAGAAAACGGGAAAATGACCTGAAAAAATGTGAATCTGAAATCGAGACACTGGAAGCGCGCAGCGCCGAGATAGAGACACTTATGGCTTCTCCCGAAATCTGCACCGACGTAGCAAAGCTTCAGGAATTGAACAAAGAAAAAGAAGAGATCGACAGCAAACTGTCCGATCTCATGGAAAAATGGGAGCTGCTCTCCGAATAAGAGGCAGCTCTGCTTTTTGTTTGTTATGCAAGACTGTCAAAGGTTTCTCTGATTGCCTTAATAAACGCTTCACAGTCTAATACGGTTACATTCTGTATAGAGGTGATCAACGACAGACCTTTTGTCATTTTCCCGCTTTCTATTGTCTGAATCACAGCTTTTTCCAACTTGTCCGCAAACTGCACCAGCTCCGAAATGCCATCCAGCTCACCGCGCTTTCTGAGCGCCCCTGTCCATGCAAAAATCGTCGCCACAGAGTTGGTGGTTGTCTTCTCTCCCTTTAAATACTGATAATAATGTCTCTGCACGGTTCCATGCGCCGCCTCATACTCATAGGCTCCGCTCGGCGATACCAGTACGGAAGTCATCATAGCAAGATCACCGAACGCCGAAGATACCATATCACTCATCACGTCGCCGTCATAATTTTTGCAAGCCCAGATAAATCCGCCTTTCGCTCTCATGACACGCGCCACCGCATCGTCGATCAGCGTATAGAAATACTCGATACCCGCCGCCTCAAACTTCTCTTTGTATTCTGCATCGTATATATCCTGAAAGATATCCTTGAAAGTATGGTCATATTTTTTGGAGATCGTATCCTTGGTGGCAAACCAGAGATCCTGTTTCGTATCCAGCGCGTAATTAAAGCATGTTTTTGCAAAGCTTCTGATAGACGCTTCCGTGTTATGGATACCCTGCAAAATACCGGGGCCTGTAAACTCATGGATCGTCTCCCGGATTTCCGTGCCGTCCGCCGCCGTGAACACCAGCTCCGCTTTTCCTGCGCCGGGCACTTTGATCTCCGTATTCTTATAAACATCCCCATAAGCGTGACGTGCCAGAGTAATCGGCTTTTCCCAATTCCTGACATAGGGTTCGATTCCCTTCACAATGATGGGCTTACGAAACACTGTTCCGTCCAATACCGCACGGATAGTACCGTTAGGACTCTTCCACATCTCCTTCAGATGATACTCTGTCATTCTTGCGGCATTCGGAGTAATCGTTGCACACTTGACGGCTACCCCGTATTTCTTCGTCGCCTCCGCAGAGTCTATCGTAACCTGATCGTCAGTCTCATTGCGGTGTTCCAGACCAAGATCATAATACTCCGTTTTCAGATCAATATACGGCAATAACAGCTCGTCCTTGACCATTCTCCAGATAATTCTCGTCATCTCATCCCCGTCCATCTCCACCAGGGGCGTTATCATTTTAATTTTTTCCATACATTCCGCCTTTCCCGCCGTTGTCTAACCCAACAGACTATTTTTCATTGTTATTTTCGTCAGCGTTTTCCCCGTAAATTTCTTTCAGTCCGTTCTTCACCATATTGTCGTAGGCGTTGATCATATGCTGATTCGCAAGCTTTTCCGCAAGCTCCGCATCCCCCGCCTTGATCGCTTCCATGATCTGTCTGTGCTCATCGTTGGAGGCTCGTCCCCTGGTATTGGTGGAAAGGGTCTTCTGTCTGACGCGCAGTACATAGCGGTGAAAATCACGCAGCGTATGCTCTAAGAGCTTGGAATCACAGGCTTCATAGAGAATATCGTGGAAACGGTTGTCCAGCTCCGCCATCTGATCCATATGTCCCTTTTCCTCGTGAAAATCAGCCAGATAGATGTTCTCCTCCATCTCCTCCATCTGTTCTTTGGATATCTTTTCCGTCGCCAGACGCGCGCACAAGCCCTCCAGCAAAGAGCGGATCATATAGATATCCTTCACATCCTTGGCTGTGATCCCGGTCACATAAGCGCCCTTATTTGGTACAATCCGAATCAGTCCCTCCAGCTCCAACTGTCTAAACGCCTCTCTCACCGGGGTACGGCTCACGCCAAGTTCTTCCCCGATCGCCACTTCTTTCAGTTCCTCGTGCTCCTTGTACTTGCCGCTCAAAATATCCTCCCGCAGCTTCTGGAATACGCGGCCGCGCAGAGAATACTTATCATTTGCGTCGTACTTATTATCATAATTCGTCATTTCTGCCTCCATATCGGAGCATTTTGCTCCCGTATAATTGTATACAATCCATTCGTCCCTGTCAATAATAACTACACATTTTTTCCAGATCCGGCATGCCCCATCCCTGCTTATTCCACTCCTCCCCCAGATCTCTGGCGCTGTAGATCAGCCGCCGCTTGACCTGTTTTCCGTTGCTGTTCGGGAACTTCTGTATAAAAAGTGCGGCCGCACCGGAGATAATAGGCGTCGCCATAGAAGTACCGCTCTTTTTGATATAGGCGTTCCGATACCCCCCTCTTTTATCCCGATACCAATTCACATTGCAGGAGACCACATCTGTGCCGGGCGCCACCAGATCTGGCTTACGGTAGGGCAGATTATCCCCGCCTCTCCCGGAGTAATTTTCACAAAGATCTTTTCTGGCGCCGAAAAACCCGTCCTCATTACAACCCACAGTGATGACACTGCGGCTCTCCCCCAACGGCGAAAGAGTCCCCTTCGCCGGCCCGTTATTTCCGGCGGCACAGACAACGACCACGCCCAGATCGCAGACCGCTTCCAAAAGGTCTGTCAATTCTTTCATTTTCTTTTTCGTACCGCTCTCCCCGATTCCCACAGAGATATTTAACACACGGATCTGATAGCGGAGGCGGTTTTCCAGTACCCAGAGAATTCCCTCATACATGCTCTCTATACTGCCTTCCCCCTTTTCATCCAATACCTTTCCCACGCAGAGTCTGCAGGTGGGTGCAATCCCGCTGAAACGTCCGCCGGACAGCTTGCCGCTGCCGCCGATACAGCCTGCCACATGGGTGCCGTGTCCACTGTCATCATATAAAGTCTGTCTGCCGTTCACAAAATCACCAAAGGCAATGATTCGATCTCCAAAATCCGGATGTGCTTTGATTCCGGTGTCCAGTACTGCCACGGTCACTTTCTCTGTCGCGACCTGCCACTGCAAACGATCGCTGCATCTCAACTGCTTTTTTACCCTATCCATCGTACATAAAAAACTCCCGGCTTTTAGATTATTTTATGCCGGGAGTTCTCATATGCGCTTGTCGTTATTTGATTCTGTGTCTGTCTACCTTGAAAAACGCGAAAGCAGCCTTCTTTTCCATCTGCGGAAACTGGATTTCTGATAAAAAAACATAGCCATCGCCGCGAAAAAGAATCCCGCACCCAAAAAGTACTTGGGATGTATACTGTGATCGCCGGTATCGGGAGATGCGTCCTTTTTGCCCAGAGAGACAAATACCGCCTGCCCGTCTTTCACATCAGACACTGCCGGACCCGAACCGTAATTATAAATACCGTAGGCGGAAAAATGCGCTGCCTGGAAAGCCACGGCATCCTGACCGTCCGCCGATACGATACGGCTGTCCACTTCCTCCAACTGTCCGTCCTCATCCAGACACACCACATGGAGATTTTCCTGNAATACACCGCTNGGAAGNGGCATGGTGATCTCNACNCGNTGTTTNCCAAGNCCGGTGATCGGNACATCNGTCTCCAGATCCGTCATGGTGATCTCATAGGCATGCAGAGAATGGGGAAGCTGATTGCCGTAGATCGANTTATACACATCTCCGATCTTNTCTTTCGCCTCCTCATCGTCCTCGATATCGAGACGNTAGCTGCCNTCGTCACCCTCCATCACCGCTGTNACAAGGCTNTCCTGGGGAATNGAATAGCTGTTNTTGCTCACCTNTATCCCCGNCTGCCTGTCTTNAACCACANCATCCGAAAGCGTTTCNGACACTTCCNCTTCCNCTTCTGNGCNTTCTTCCGCNTCCTCTGTCGTTTCTGCCGCAAACNNCTCTAAGGTATAAGTGCTTCCGCTGATCTCCANCGTATCACCCGCCATCGGACTCTCCACGTTACTTGACAGNATCGTGAGCACACCNCCTGATCCTACCGTGTTCTTATCATCTGCTTTNGTTNTCNATGCTGTTTCATCTNACGCTTCCTCTGTAGAATCAGNNGAAGAANCGCTTGCGGTGCTTCCCTTCTTNTTGCAGATAACNCCCGTAAACTCACCNCCGNNGGAGGANAGGCATGTGCCNGNCAGATCCGTAACGCCNGCCGGGATCACNGCGGTACGCGTCCCTGTAAAGACCGGTCCTCTGTAGGTATCCCGATACAGCTTNGTCGCCGNGCTCTCATAGGAGCGGGCGGGGAGCTGTTCTCCGTGAAAGACGATCACACCGTCCTTTATCTTCTCGTTATCAAAAGCCCGAAGCCCGATCTGCTCCACGGAAGCCGGAATATTTACCTCCCTGATNGGACAACCGGCAAAAGCACGNTCACAGATCTGCCTCAATCCATTTCTNGCTTCAAAATANTGCAGATTCTCACAGTCCTCAAAAGCNGCCTCTCCGATCGTCGTCACATTGTCGGGAATCTGCACACTGACAATATTGCTCATACCGCGGAAAGCGCCCGCACCGATNGTNTTTACATTNCNNGGNATGACNACNTTNCCGCNCTCACCTCGATAGGCAAGAAGNATNCCGTCTCCCACAACCAGAAAATCACCGCTGCCCTCTNCCTCGGACCGCCAGTTAGANAGCCAGGGCGTCTTATCAAAAGCTGATACGCCGATCTCCTGCACNCTGTCNGGAATGACTACATCAGTCAAATCATCACAGTGATAAAANGCNGCATATCCGATCTTCTCCACACCATCCGGAATCCTGACAGAATTCAGCCCCGATCTGGCATAAGCAAATTCACCGATCCGTTTGATACCGCTCGGTATCTCACAGTCCGTCATATCTTCANTGTAATAAGCCTGCGCCGCTATCGTCTCATGGTTCACCACAGTGTACTTNGGGAAAGAACCNCCCTTCGCATCCTCAGAGCCTGCCAGACCCGGTATCGTGTCCAGATCCGCCTCCTCTTCCACTTCCGGTTCTCCGCCCAGAGTCTCNCCCGTACTGCCCACATTCACGGTCGCACTGGCATTGTCAACCAGCACATAGACTTCCTGNCCGATCACACGGGACTTCGCCTTCACATTGGGATCATATTCCTCTTCCTCCATGGCGTTCATNTGGGTCACTTCATGATAATAATCCACCGGTCCCAGAAGCTGCGCCTCTTCCTCTGCACTGTTCTCACTGACCGTCTGCTTCCCCGGCACCGGCGCCTCNTCATACTCTGACACATCGATATCGTCAAGCACCAGCGTATCGGCAAAGCTCTTCGCGTAGGAGCCTTCNTCCGCATGGATNTCCAGCTTCGTACAACCGTCAAAGGCGGTAGAGTGGATCGANCTGACNGANATCGGAATAGAGATATCCCTAAGTCTGACACAATCCTCAAANGCCTTCATATCAATATTTTTTACGGAAAACGGAATCGTGACTTCCGTTAAGTTCTTGCAGTTGGAAAACGCGTANCCGGGAATCTCTCTCACATTGCTGCTTATGCTCACGTCCTGTAAATTATAATCTCCCCAGAAAGCGTANGGTTTGANCGTNTCTACAGAGGAGGGCATCNNATAATCATCCGCCTTCCTGCCCGCCAGCACCTGNTAGAGCACATCCCAGCCNTTTTTATTGTAGATCNCGCCATCGTCACAGACAAAATAAGGATTAGCGCTGTCAAAATCCACGGAAGAAAGACTGTAATCACCCGCNAAAGCNCCNTTCCCCAGGCTCTCAAGCCCCANGCCGATAGAAANANTCTNNAAAGAGGGACAGCCTGAAAAAGCCGCATTCTCGATCACTTCCACAGAATCCGGCACCGTNACNCTNTCCAGATAATCNCAACCAGAAAAAGCCCTCGCGCCGATAACCTCCACCGAATCACCTAAAGTGANCCGNCGCACATGGTCATTGCCCGCAAAGGCTTCCGCCTCNATCCGTTTTACCTGATTGGAAACAGACACGTCCTCTGCCGTGCCGTTATATTTAATCAATGTAGTTCCATCCATCTGAAAATCAGATGCGGAGGAGGAATCCTCCGCCTCCACATCTGCTACAGGNATCTGTGTCACGACGATCGCTGTCACCAAAAACAGCGTGCCGATCAGCTTTCTTANTGTTTTTCCCATAGGACACCCCCTGGGCTCATAAGTCCCTTACGCTTTTACTGCCGCTTTTGCCGCCACCTTTTTGTCCTTCTTCATGAACAGAATGATGGACAGACAAGCCAGGCCGAGCGATAAGAACCACTTAGGATGAATCGGATCACCGGTCTTAGGTGTTACATCGAGCATACCCTCTACCAGATTTCCCGTATCCACATAAATCGTGTAAGGCGAGAAGTGAGTCGCCCGGAAACGAATACACGGCACACCGTTAATCGTTGTAAAGTTCTCATTCAGGCTCTCTAACTGATCGTTGTTTATTACCGCGCCTGCCTTATTATTACCGCCGTATGCCACCAGAGAATCCGGAATCGGGATCGTGATATCTACGGATATCCCGTTCAACTGATCTCCTGTAAGCTGATAGCTTCCGGTAGAATCCCACAGGGTAATATCCATCGCATAGTACAGGATATTATCCAGAGTGCCGTACTTGTTTGTGAGAGCTGCCGCTACTGCGCGGGTCGCCTCATCGGTCTCGGAAATCTTCACAATAAAGTTATCCGAAGAGCCATTGGTGTTCGCCGTCGCCAGATCTCTGTTTGAGATACCCGGCTTCTCAATATCCACTCTCGTATTGCCGCCGGTAGTAGTCGTTGAAGTACCGCCGTTTGGTGTTGTTGCCGCAGCTGTTGTGGTATCCGCCACATAGTTTGCCTTAACCGTCACGTTATTGGAAGGCATCGTAAAGGTGGTAGATGTCATGCTCACGCTTGCCAATGTGACACCGTTAGACTCCGTTGTCCATTTGTCAAATCTCATACCTGCAGCCGGTATGCTCGCCGAAATAACAACCGTTGTTCCCGGCGCATAGCTGCCGGATCCGCTGCCGTTCTCCACGAATACCGTGTACTGTCCCGCTCCGGAGGTTCCGGAAGAGGAACTGGTGGAACTGCTGCTGGTAGAGCTGCTGTTACTGCTGTTACTGCTGTTCGACGAATTTCTGCTGCTGTTCGACGAGTTTCCGCTGGTATTACCGGAATTGCCGCTGGTCGAACCGTTGCTGGTGTTCGTGGAACCGCCGCTGGTCGTACCATCGCCAGCGCTTGCCTTGTACAGTGCAATGATAGACATATTCCTGTCGATCACCGTATTGATCGTCCAATTATCACTATAGCCGAAAGGCTCATAACCTGTCTGTGATTTATGTGCCGGAGGATCCCATCCTAAATCTGCAAAGTTCATGCCCGCATCCACATAGAACTTTCCATCGGCACTGGCACCCCTGCCACCTGGCAGCAAGGAACCATCTACGCCATCATAAAACTCTACAACATACTGTCCGTTCGCTGTAGCGCCATTGGAATCATACTGCGCAATAAAGGTGGTAAGATCCTCTTCGATCGGATCCGACAGAGTTATCCGCACATTCTCGGAATTAAACGCCAGCCACTCCCCGTTAAAGGTATATCCGGGTCTGTGATTCGTCTCGTATAACTTCTGGGCCTCTTCAGGCTCTCTCGCATAAAGCTTTTCTCCATCCTTACGCTCCAGCTCCTGTGTCTGTCCGACCTGCGTACCATCATAATCAAAGAACTTCACGCGGTAAGACCCCAGCTCTCTGAACTCTACAGGCGGATGATACCGGTCTGCATAACGCTTCGCCGCAGAATCGATGTATGACCGGATGATCACACCATTCTTCGGTGAGAAAGCAGAATCCGCAATATCCACCTCACGTCCCTTGATGGTAACATCTAATATATGTTTTCCGTCAGCCTGTGTGACACCCTCAAACGCACCTTCCTTGATCTTATTGACAGAAACAGGAAGAATCACATCCGACAGATTTGTACAATCCTTAAAGCATCCCTCCGGAATTTCCTTCAGATTATCCACTCCGGTAAAGTCTGCAAGCAGAATGTAATCGCAACCCTCAAACGCGCTCTTTGCGATCTCAGTTACATCCTTCAGCAAACTGATCCGGCCCACATCCACATTCTTCTCTTCCAGTCCCTCATCATTGGTCCCGGGGCGTCCTTTGGATGTCAGACACTCAATGATCTTATATTTTCCATCATTTTCTCCGGACTGCCGTTCAAATAAGATACCCTTCTCCACAGGATATTTCTCATTACCGATCAGCTCTGTCATATTGTCACAGCCGCGGAAAGGCAGTACACCGATTTCTGAAACCTCGCCCAACTCTACCGTCTTTAACTGCTCACAGTTATCGAAAGCATAATCCGGCAGCTTCTTAATGCTCTTAAGAACGATCCGCTTAACAACGTCATTACCTCTGGGATCTTCCTCGTGAGGATCCTTCTTCGTCGCACCGGTCTCGTCACGGTAATCCACATATCGTCCGCTGAACAGGCCAGGCACAGAATTGCCCGCGGTGCTGGTATCACGAAGATAGGTCGGGCCAGTCTTACTCTTGCCGATATATCTGTCATAATTATAGGAATTTTCGGCATTCACATTAGAATCCGCATATCCCGTTACATCGATGGAGGTAACTCCTTCGGGCACAATAATGGTTTCTGTGCCGTCAATAAATTTCTTTGCACTGCCTACCGTCTGATAATCGTCAAGCCCGATCCCTGAAGGATTATCCTGCATAAGCTGATAATTCTTCATGAAATTATAGGGATATGTATCAAAATACGGCTTTGTCGACCACTTTGTGAAACTGACTCCTGTCGTTGCCGCCTGCACTACCATAGGCTCAAAGAGGAAGTCATAAACATCGTTCACGGCCATACGGACGTCTGATGTTTCGGACAGGCTGGCAGTCACATAATCCCCAAGCCAGTTTGCCCAGTTGGAATGTCCCTCTTCATCGATCTCTAAGAAACGCTCGTTGATCCACGGCCCGTAACGCTTTTCAAATTCCGCATCAGACACGGGCGTCTCTCTCACTCCATCTCCATTCAGGTCAGACATCTCAAGATTTCTGGCAGCATCATACAACAGTTTTGCATATTCCTGACGCAGCTCTCCTACGGTCTTACCCTTACTGTTTACAGAGTTGCTGTCAACGTCATAAACCTTGTCATAGTAGTAACGCTCCATATCCTCACAGTAATCCTTCAGTTCCTCATCCTGAAGAACGCCTGATTCAGACAGATCGGGAAGCTTCGGATAATCCAGAAGAACCACATCATTGTTTCTTCTGTCCACCATAACCGTCAGGTGCGTACCCTCCGCCTCGCTGTTCCACAGACTCTGATAACACACATTCACTTCCGGCTCATTTCTGTCATCCGGATTCTTAAGCACATGATTCGGATTCATGGCATATTCAAAAGGCGCATACCCTTTCACGATATCACCGTGGAAAGTAAGCTCACGTCCGCCTGTCTGGAATGCAGTCTCTGCCATCCGGAAGCTATCGCTTCCATATCCGGCCTTGGGCGTATTGAAATAAACGTCAAACAGCCTCGTACAATCCGCAAAGGCACGCTCTCCGATCTGCGCCACCGAATTACCGATACGCACCTTCGCCAGATTCGGTAACCCTGCAAAGGCCTCGTCGTCAATCTTTGTAATAGAATCATCCTGAATGGTAATGCTGCGGATACGTCTGCGCAGTTCGGTATTGTCAAAGCATCCCTTGCCGATGCTGCGAACATCGTAATTCCCCACCTTTTTCGGGATCACAATGTCTACACTATCCTCGCCCTGCTTTACCAGCACACAGGATTTCAAAGTCCCGTCCGCATCGATCTCATAGCGGTAGATATTATCTCCGCTCCGCATCGCTACCTCGTAGCAGTCCTTTCCGTCCTTGGTATACACATAAGGCACACCAGTCTCCCCGCTCACTCTCGTGCTGGCATACCAGGTGCTCTGTCTCGGCTGGGAAGGATCATTATTATAAAGCTCCGGACCACGCACGAAAAATGTCTCATCCGTCACATGCGCAAACAGATCCGGTTTAAAGCTGGCCGCCCCACAGGAATCCGGAAAGATCACATTATGCAGTCCGATACAGTTATAAAACATCGTGGACGGCAGCTCCCCCTGATAATTTTCCGGCATGGTCACTTCGGTAATCTTCTCACGGTTAGCGAGCACATACTCACCGATCTTCTTCTCACTTCCGCCGGTAATCTTCTGCGGGAACGTAAATTTCGTCAGAGACGTATTGCCACCCATAGAAGTCAGGGCAAAACACCCTTTTCCAAGGGATACTACATTGGACCCCTCAAATTTCAGTCCGCTGTCGGTCAATGACTTATCGTCATAGAAAGCAAAATCATCAAGCTTACAGCCGTTACCGCTGTTAACCACACTAAAATCCGCTGTTGTTAAAGCTTCACAGTTAGCAAACGCACCGTATCCAATCTCCTGCATAGTCCAAGGGAATGTCACTTCTTTCAGCTGCGAACAGCCGTAAAAAGCCTCCGCGCCGATCATATAGGTGCCGGAATTTTCTCCAAACTTCACGCTCGTCAGCTGGGTACAGTTACGGAATGTGCCGTTGCCGATCACTGCATCGTTGTTCAGCTGGATGCTTCTCATGCCGGCTCCCTCAAAGGCACGGTCGCCGATCACCGCAATGTCATCAGGAATAACAATCTCACCAATATTGGTAACTCCGGCGAAAGCACGCTCACCGATGGTATCCAGTATGTTAGTCGGATCCTTCTTCGCCAGACAGCCATTTTCATCGATCACATAAGGCACTGCACTGTTATCATCGTCAAAAACAATACTACAAATGCCAAGATCTTTGTCCTTGGTCTCGCTCTGTGCCACATACACGGCATCGCCGGCTGCCTCCTGCCCGTTATCCTGCAGTCTCCTGTCAGTCGCTAACGTTAAGGTAAATGTCACGCCCTCATAATAAGTCAGAACCTCATTATGCTCACAGTAAAATTCGATCTTCTGCTTATCGTCAAGATCCAACCTGGGTGTAATGGTCAGCTCTTTCGGCTCTTCCATCGGCTCTCCGGCCACACTGCTATTCCATCTGTCTATATCCGCCTTGGTCGCCGCATACTCTGTCGGGAAATATTTCTCAAGGAACTGTTTCTGTCTCGCATTTATATTCTGATGATAAATACCGTACACGATCTGGGTATTCGGATACAGAGCATTCGTTTCTTTCAGATTATCCATCGGATTGTTTTTCGTATCCGTATAATTTCCCTTGGGATCATCACTGTAATATGCATCGAACTGCGCCCTGCTCACAGTCTGATAATCCGTGCGCAGCAGCTCGCCAACTCGCACCTGGTCTCTGTCCTTCTCGTTGTTATATTTACAGAGAACAGCCTTCTTGCTGCCGCTTTTGCCAGGATGATAGAGGAACTCCCATTCCAGATAAAGGACATTGCCGTCACGATAATTTGATCTGACAGTCGCCCGCAGATCTCCACTGTGTAATGCACTCGTTAACTCAGTGGGGAGACCGCCGCCGGGATTATTTTTCCGGTCCACATCGATCTCCCAGCAGTCGTTTCCGGTACTGCTGCTGATGTGATGTTCTCCGCCCGGATTATCCACATACCCATTCTCCTTCGATGCAGGTTCATAGGTAAGAGCCGCCTGCACATCTGAAGCCCGACCGGAAGTCCCGTCTTCCGCCTGGTTCTCCGGCACAGGGATAGCTGCAACCACAATGGCAGTAATCATCAAAACCGCTGCCATACTGCGTCTAACAGCTCTTTTCAGTCTCCTCTTAGGCTTTTTCGTCACTGTTTTTTTCGCCATGGTACTTTTTCTCCTCATTCCCTTACACAATTTTGTTCCTATTTAAAAGAATGTATTGTCATATCGCTATTCAGACTTGATCCGCTTCGCCACCACCACAAACCGACCGTCCTGCTCAGAGCTGTCGCATGTGGAAAGTGTAAGAAGTTCATCGCCAAAAACCGCTGTCACTCCCGTATCATAGAGAGACAACGCCGCCATCTCCTGCATATTGGAAGCAAACTCCTTCTCTGAAGCCGCATCAAGAAACTGATAATATTTAAACACCACTTCGTCTTCGTTAAAGATCCGGGAACGGAACACATACATCACCTGATAGAGTCCCTTCTCATAGATCGTATCGAAGCGGATCGTGGAATGCTTCTCACAATATTCCTTACTGCTGTAACTGTTCAGATTCCCGAACATTTTCCCGGACTTCATATGATGTCCATATATGATCAGATTCGTATTTCTGTTTACCACATCACATGCGGCATCCAGAAACAGACTTCCGTTTTTATCGTATTCCTGATTAAAATTATGATCCAGATAGTATTCGTTATTGGCTGTCTGCATCACCGGATAGTCAATATTGGTATCGTCAATCGTAAGCCATCCGATTAGTTTTTTGTTTTTATTATATAGCGTTTCATACTCCGGCAGAACGACAAGCTCCCGCTCCTCTTCTTCCGTATAATGAATCGTAACCGGCCCCGTAACAGCCGGACCCTGGAAGCTTCCTCCAGTCAGACTGCTGCTCCCTTTCAACATGGCAAGATTTTCATAATCTGCCTGTGTTCTTTCTGCAAAATAGGAATAAACACCAAAATAGCCGAAGCATCCTGCTGCAATGATTCCGCAGAGAACAACTAACAGCTTACGACGTTTTTCTCTCTTTTTTATTTCTGCGAGGATAACTTTCTGCATATCAGCATCGTAATCCTCAAGTGACTTTTGTTTGCCTGACCTGTTCTTTTTTGTCTTATCTGTCTTAGCGGCCGCCCTCGCCTGCTTTTTCTGCATTTTTTTTCGGGCTTTTCTGCCTTCAGGAAGCCTGCTGTTCTTCGTGTATCCCTGACTCTTAAACTCCTCCGCCAGCTCATAAATCTCATCGTCAAAATCGCTTCCGACTACACTTTCAAAGCGATACTCACCTGCCGCAAAAGCTTCGCAGAGGGAAATGACCTCCCCCGGCTGATCCATATGTACCTTCGACTTGATCTCTTCGATAAGCTTCAGATCCCGCTTCGCTGCCTTATACTCAGCCTCCGTCCTGAATCTTCTACCCGCCGCTTCATACCCCGACATATGGGGATCGCTCCTTTTACCCATACTATATATGCCGGTCGGAATATGCCGTCGCACACTCCGACCAGTTAACATATATCTTTATTTTACTCTTTTTTTAGAAATATGCAAGTTTTTTCAAAAGAATGGCAGCTGGTTAAAATTTCAGGTTTAAGATGCCCTTCTTTTTGATCTTAAAGGTTGCCGTCTTGGTGCCGCCATAACTGCCGACTCCTCTGATGGTTATTTTCGCATTGCCCTGCTTCACGTTATTTTCATAGCCGACGATCTCATAATCGTCATTGCCGAGCAGCACGCCATTCAAAGTTACCTGAATCTGGCTCTTTTTCGGTCTGATGCTTCTGCCGGTATACTCCTGCGGACTGATGCTCACCTTTGCCCCGGAAACATTCGCCTGCACGATCCGATAGGTGCCATGCACTGTTCCCTGATAGCAGCGTGGATTTGCAACCCGGACATCTACCCCGATCACTGTTCCCACAGGTATAATATCTGTGGATAACACCGACTGGCCGGCCTTTGAGCCGCTTTCATAGGTGTAATAAACATCACTGGCATAATCTGTCCCTGCCGTTAAGGCCATGCCGTTCAGATCGATCACCTGCACCTTTGTCTTGTAAATATTCTTTTTATTCTGATAAACCTTGTCAGCTGCAACCACTTGAAGCTTGGAAATATCCTGCATGGTAACTTCAAAATATTTGACGATCTGGCCCTTATAATTGCCCTTGCCTTTTACTGTCACACTGGCCGTATTCCCGATCTTATTGTGATTCTTATAGCTCAGGGTATAATCCGTACCCTCCTGCAGTTCCATTCCGTTATAAGTAATCTTCGGTTTCGGCTTGCAGCCGCCTTTTTCATAGGCAAAGCTTGTTCCCATCACTGCGGTAAGACCGGAAATATCGTTTTGCAGGATCTTAAAGGTCTTTTTCGCCGTACCGTCATACGCGCCCATACCGGTGAGTACCACCGTTGCAGTTCCGGCCTTCGTGTTATTCTGATAGCTGAGCTTATAGTCCTTATTCTCCTTTAATTCCGTACCGAGATAATTCACGGTGCACTTTGGCGTATACGGTTTTCCTGTATAAGCGACTCCGGCCGCCGGTACATCCAGCGTGATTCCGGCCTGACTGATCTTGGCTACAGGCAGGATCTTGAAGTTGATCCGCTTGGATCCCTTATAATTTCCTTTCCCCATGATCACCAGGGACGCCGTTCCCACCTTCGTACAGTTCTCATACTTTATCCAGTAATTCCCACCAACTCCATTCTCCGTGCCGGGCGTAAGAACAGTATTCTTATATTTTACCTCCACAACGGGCCTGATCTCACTTCCGGTATACTTCTGGTTGGCAACCTTCGAGAACGTCAGCTTCGAAACAGCGACACCACTGTCATAGATTTCATAATCCATCGTTCTTTTGCCTGTATAATTGCCGGTACCCTCTACAGTAACCTTATAGCTCCCCGGCTCCGTATAGGACGCATCTATATAAGTATAATCCTTGTTTTTGGTAAGCTTCTTTCCATTCCAGGTCAAAGACGGATTCGGTTTCTGCGCTTTCTTATTATAAGCCACCGCCACATACTCATCCATAAACACCGAGTCATCCTCAATGCTCTGTGGTTTGATGGTAAAGTACACGACTGCCTTGCCCTCATAATTGCCCTTGCCTGTCACCGTAATGGTCGGGGGTTTCGCAGAACCTTTTGCACTGCCTGCATTCGTGTTATTACTGTAAGAGAGCGTATAATCTGTTTTCTCAGTCAACAGCATCGTGCGGTCATACACATGTACCGCAGGCTTGATGGCTTTACCGGTATATGCAAAACCACCCTCTAACTTTTCTTCCGCATCCATCTGCACAGCAGCCCACAGACCATCCGGTACCTTGCCGCCGATCTGTTCCCTGTCCTCATCTGTCACATCGTCCGGCAGCGGCGCATCCGGATCGTCCGGATCGATTTCCTGCGACTGAACCAGTTTGAAGGTACATTCACTGCAGTCGCTGTCGCTATATCCAGACTTGACCGCGATCGCATATATGGTCGTCGTCTTTGCCGTGATCTCGATGGGACTTGTATATTTGTGCTCCTCATCCTGCGGCACACCTCTGTCCTCATCCGGCCGACGGTCTACCATATAATAGATCTCCGCCTCATCCGTAGCGGTCTCGATCACGATCTTCGATCCGTAGGGTACCGTCATCGTTGTCCTGCTACCGACCTGTTCCCCATCCAGAACGGAAAAACTCGGCCTCACCGTTTTCTTTCCGCTGGAGGCATACTCCCGCACGTGCACCTCTGCCTGCACACGCCGGGAAACGTTATTCGGGTTATTCACACGACCCGGAACCAGAACCACATTGCCGAATACCGTAAACTCCTGTGCCTCCGGATCGGCGGAGTTATAGCCGCTCGCCGCCACATCCCACTCGATCTCCGCATCCATCTTCGCCGTCTTCAGTTCTTCCTGCCCCCCTACAAGAACCATTCTTCCGACGAGGATCTCTGTGGTTTTCGCAAGAGGAAGCGCTGATGCAGGCGTTCCGTTCGGTACATTCCATACCTCGGCATCCTCCCCGCTTAAGGGTGTGACACTGATCAGATCCGCCTCGTCAAATTCTTTCATCTCCACCGGAACGCTTTCCTTATAGGTCACGCCGTCATAAGTATAGGCGATCACCAGCGTCTTCACCCCCGGTTTCTGCATATCATCCGGCGTATAAATTTTTTCCGTTTTTCCATCTTCCCGCAGGATTCTCAATTCATAATCATGCAATTCCCGCTTATCGTCGTCGGGAATCGGGTTTTCTACCGGCCAGAAGAAAACCTGCAGGTTCTCTCGCAGCATCGTCTCCGTGATCGGCTGATCCTCCGGTGTATAGCTCCACTTTTCCGGATAATTTACCTGCATATGAGGCTTTACAACATTCACAAGCACTGTCTTCGTGCAGGCAGACGATTCACCGCTCGCCTGCGCCGTAATGGTACAGTGTCCCAGCTCATTCGCCGTCACAACCCCAGTTTCGCCTGTACCCTTTTCCACGCTTGCCACCGACGGACTGTCGGAAGACCATTTCACCTTCTTGTTGGAAGCCGTATCCGGGGTCACCTCAGGCCTCAGTATATAGTTCTGTCCCTGCTTCAGGGTGATCTCTGTTGTCTCTCCGTCCGCAATGCCGTCGGATGTGATTGTAAGGCCTTCTGCCGGATTATTGCTATCTTTTACGGTTACTTTACATGTCTTTTTTACATCCCCTGCCGCCGTAGCCGTGATCACACATGTACCGACCATATTTGCCTTTATTTTTACGGTGGCGGAGAGATATTCATCATTCACATCAGCCAGAGTTGCCTCGGTCCTGCCGTCCGATATGGATGCAATCTCCGGATCATCAACTGTCCAGAAAATATTTCTGTCCTCCGCCGTCAACGGTCCGATCATCGCTGTCAGATCCGCTTCGTCTCCATCCTGCATCATAAGGGACTCCTGCAATTCCAGCTTTTCTACCGGCGTTACATATTTATTGACCGTCACGCTGCATCTGGCCTTAATCGTGGAAACAGAAGCAAGATCGGCATCCTTTTTTGTAAAGGTTATTGTACAGGTATCCTTCTCTACCAGTGCCGCCAGTTCGTTTGCCTTCACGGTAAAGTACACACGCCCGTTTACATCCGCCTCAGCCGTAGCTTTGCCACCTTCTGCGTCATTCTTTTTCGCTGTCTCCTCATTATAGGTGTTACCTGCATTGATCAGCACAGCCCTCTTACCATTTTCTCCGGAAACTACCGCAGTAATCTCCCTGTCCGTGCTGGCCAAAGGCTCAAGCTGTACACTTATCGTGCGGTAATTCCTGCTCCCGGCATCCTCTAAAACCAGCTCTGTGGGGGTTACATGAAGTGCCTTGAGCGGCACATTGCTTCTCTTAATCGTAATTTTAAATGCCGGATTTGTTGTGATAGCAGGGTTGCTTTTGGAAGCGGCAATAACACTTACCTCGTGCTCTGTATCAGTATCTCCCTCTTTCCACTTTGCAGTCACGCGGCCAGTCTGAGGATTCACCTCCGCATAGTCATCGTCACCGCTTCCGACCGACCAGGTCAACTCCTTATCGGTCGCGCCGGTCGGATTATAAGTCACATACTTTGTCAGGTTAATAGAGCCGCCCACATATAAATTCTCTGGGTACCCATCCTTTACAGAAAGTCCCTTTAAGTCAACCTTCTGCTCATCCACAGTAATATCACAGCTTCCGTAAATTTTGGGATTGCTCAAGGATTTAACCGCAAGGGTAGTGGTTCCCGCTTTTTTAGGCGTAACAGTGATCGTCTTTGTCGCATCGACATAGTCTACATCAATCAAACGGCTGTCATACTCGGTCACCAGACTGGTTCTCGTGTCATCCGCATCCGCAGGATCCACGATCACAGACAGATTCGCCGGCTTACCCACTTCCATCGTCAGGTTGGAAGGATCGATGAGCACAGCCTTCACAGGGATCGGCGTAACCTCAACCTCACAGGTCGCAATTTTCCCGTTACTCGTCTCTGCCGTGATAATGGCTTTACCAACACTGTTTGCCACGACCGTAGCGACATTTCCGTTTTTCGAAACCGCCGCCACCGTCGGATTGCTGCTAGTGAAAGTTACGTCTGTGCCCTCATCCGCATTGTTCGGGGCAAGCGTATACTTTAAATCCGCCGACTCTTTTCTCTGTATGGAGAGTGTGCTGTGATCCAGGGTAATGGTGGTCACCGGAATGGGTGCCGGATCATCATCCGCATTGGGAGAAATCTCCTCTTCATTTTCCTGAGAAGTCTGCACGGAAGAGTTATCTGTTTCCTCCTGTAGAGAATCTTCTTCGTCCGTCTGAAACTCTTCGCCGTCAGCCGGCTCCTCAGCTTCCGTCTCCTGCTGTACCACAGCGTCCGCTTCCTCCGCTGCCACGTACAACGCTGTCTGGGGCATACAGGTAATCACCATCAACGCCGCCAAAAACAGTGCTCCTACACGATAAAGCTTGCTCTTCCTCATTCCTCTCATCCTCTTTCTTCCCTTTTTACTTCTCTCAGCGTAAACATAATGTCATCTCAAAAAGTCCGTCAATGCGATAGCCGGACATAATCTGTAAATATTTTATCATAAATTCTTCTCTTTTACAAGAATACGCTCCACATTCTTTTTGTGAACAGGGAGAAAAAGCTGGGCCACCGGCCCCACCAGAAAGGCAGCAGTTACCGTACCAATGCCTACGGTCCCGCCCAACAGCCACCCAACGATAATGAAAAAAAGATCACAGCAGATACGGACGGTGCGGAATTGAAATTTATGCAGTTTATCCGTAAGAATCACTGCCACCAGATCGTTTGGCCCGGTACCTGCATCGGAGACAATGACCAGTGCCATACCGATCGCAAGAATGACACACCCCAGTGCCATGACGACCAAACGCAGAAGAAATGGGGATGATGAAGTCACAAATCTCCCCAAGATCAAGTTAAAAACATCGATAATAGGACCGCCCAAAAGGCAGCAGATAAAAGATCCCGTTTTTATGTACCCTTTTGTAAACAGGAGCATCAACACGATCAGCACACACTGGATGCCGCTGTGGCACAGCCCCACCGAAATACCGGTGATATGGGAAATGCCGGATGCGAAGACCGTAAACGTGTCCGTCCCCAGATTGCTGATCAGAAATAATGTCACGCCCAGATGCGCAATGACGAGGCCAACCGTCAGGAAACAGAGGCGCAGCAGCCATTCCCGGCGATCTGTCCGCTTATTTACAACACTACTATTTTGTTTCATTCATTTCTCCTCAACACTTCCCCTACATGACTCTGCAAAAAATTATCCTGACAGTCAGACAGGCCCCTCTCCTGCAGAATCTGCGTAAGCACATTGCAGACCGCCTCGATAATGAGCACCCGGTCACTCTCTTCCTGCGTCTGATAAAGAAGGGCCAGCATGTCTCCGATCTCGCTGCCTGCCGCAAGTTCCCGCAGCCCCCGGTGCATCCATTTGTAAAAAGGCGCATAGCTCCGGTTCAACAGATAGACCAAGTGCATGGCCTCTTTCACAAACTCTGTCAGGGCGATCTCCGCCGCGATGCGCTCCCCGCGTTTCATGGCGCGCGCATAGTTATACTGTCCTGCCTGGGCTGCTCTCGCCAACGCGTCCGTCAGCTTTCTCCGCCACACCGTTTCGGGATAATACTGTAACAAACTTTCGCGGATCTTAGTAAAGCGGCCCAGCCGATCCTCAAAGACTCTGCCGTTTACCGCCGTGGCAAGTGCTTCCTCCGGGATGGAAAGCCACTCTGCTTCTGTATGAGGCACCCCTCTATATCCCAAAATCCCCTCATAAAAATCTTCCAGACAGAGCACGCCCACGCGGCCTTTTCCCTGTTCCTCCTCTACCCGCTGTGAAAAACCCATAAACTCCTTAGGCAGAGCGTCATAGGCCGCCTGCATGCTTTCTCCGTACTGTATGTAGATCTCCTTTGGCAGCCAGATACAGAAAGAGGGCCCATAGTCGTGATCTCTGGAGATCTTGTCGTCAAATCCCAGGCATTCGGAGCCATACCCTACCAGCCCCGCCGCCGTCTGTTCTGCGATCTCAGGAAATCCTTTCTCTATCATCTCCCTGCCGTATGCTTCATAATATTTTTCCGAAAGTTCCAGGCCTTTCATCATTTTTCCCTCTTTGTTTCAAATGGCAGGTTCTACGCTGTACCCTGCACACTTGCAATCACTTTCCTTGCCTTGTCCTCATAGCGTTTCTGCGCGGCTTCGTCTCCCATGCCGGCACACACGGCGGCACAGTTTTCACAGAGGATCCCATAGCTCAGATTCTCCCCGTAATGCTGTTTCACCAGTGCAAGCGCCTTCTCGTAATAGGACAGCGCTTTTTCGTACTCCTTATCTCGATAACAGGCTTCTCCCATACCTGCCAGCGCACCGCTGTAGTGCTCATTGGGCGCTTCCCCGTCTTGTTCAAAAATATTGATTGCCCGCTCCAGGCACTGTTTTGCCTCCTCATTCTGGGAAACCTTGAAATAGAGCAGCGCCAGATTCGTCAGAGTGGTTGCGGTCTGCGCCTCACCACCCTCCTGTCTTTCTATGATGGCAAGCGCTTTTTGGGCACAGTCGATGGCCTCCTCATTTTCATTCAGCTTTTCCAGCAGGATGCTCATATTGTTATAGAGGCTCGCATAGCGGTAATCTCCCGGCTTAAGCAGCCCCTGATAGATCTGCATGGCCTGCCTGTATAACCGCAGGGCGTGGGCGCAGTCTCCTCCCATACTGTAGGCGGTGGCCGCATTCAGAAGCGTGGTGGCAAAATGTTCCGAGCCTTCCAGTTTCAGCTCCTCCATTAAAAGCAATACGTCCTCCGATGCATTGTATGCTTTCTCAAATGCGGATACACTGCGGTAAAACCCGATCATCTCATTGCAGATCGAGATGTAGGCCGCATAGTCCTCCTCTTCTTTGGCCTGCTCCAGAGAAGACACCAGAAAAGCATCGATCTTCTCCACTTCGTTCTTCTCAAAATAGGAATCCAATCTGGCAAAAAAATCATCGATATTCATAGGAATCTAATACCTCCCGTTAAAGATCTGTGTGATCGGGGAATCCTCCGTCAGGATCACGGTCTTGTTATCTCCCACCACACTCTCCTTCAAAGCGTCCAGCGCTCGCACAAAGGAATAAAAATCCGTCTTCTCAGGATCGGAGTAGGCTCCGGACAAAATGCGCATATACTCAGCCTCTCCCTCCGCTATGGTGGCTTCCGCCTTCGCCTTTGCATCCGATAACATAATGGAGACTTCCTTATCTGTGGTATTCTCTATCATTTTGGCCTCGGACTTACCCTCCGCCGTATACTGCGCCGCAATATTGCCGCGTTCTGAGATCATGCGGGTGTAGACCGCCTGCTTATTGTCATCCGGCAGATCCAGCTTCTTGACCTCCACTGCCACCAGTTCGATGCCGTACTGGCTTTCCACATGGTTAATCTGTCCCATGACCTCCTCTGTCAGAGAAGTGATCTCAATGACTTCCTCCCTGCCCTCGGAAAGATCCAGATCGTTCCCGGAAAGCTCCGAGCCCGACTCGTCCACGGTGATCGTCATTTTGCCGTCCCGGCTTCTGATGACCTCATCCTGCTTCATATTCGAGATCGTGTTTTTCGTAGCATTGTAAACGATGGCGTCAATGCGGCTCTCTGCATTTGACACAGAACAGCTCAAGGTCTGGGCGAACACCAAAGGATCCGTCACACGCCAGAGCACATAGCTGTCCACGATCATCGTCTTTTTATCGGAGGTGATCACGTCCGATGCCGGCAGATCGTAGAGCAAAAGTTCCTTGGGAACGGTATCTATCGATTCCACGAAGGGCAGCTTAAAGGTCAGGCCCGACTCTGTCACCACCCGGTCCACACGGCCAAACTGGCGGATCAGTTTAAACTGGTTCTGCTTGGTCACCACCATACAGTTTACCAGAAGAAAAATGGCAAGGAGGACAAAGACACCAAAGAATACGCCGATTTTTCCACCCTTCTTTCCCTGTCTGTCCCGTTTTTTCGTACCGTCGGAATTATATCGTTCAAAATTTTGCATATTCGGGTTTTCCGTATAATTTGAATTTTCCATTTTGCCTACTCCTCCTCTCCGTCGTCGGTCTGCTCCGCCGCCTTATTTTCTGTGATCGATGCGCTCTGCTCAGATACGAAGCTGTCCAGTGGCAGCATGGTGGTGGTATTTCCGCCCTCACCCTCTATGACTACCTTGACGTCCGGCAGCACATCCTCTATGGCTTCATAAAACATACGTTTTTTCGTCACTTCCGGATATTTCACATATTCCTGATACATGGCATCAAAACGGGCCGCCTGTCCGTTTGCTTCATTGATGCGCTCCTGCTTTTGCGCTTCCGCATCCTGCAGGATCTTATCCGACTCCGCCTCCGCATTGGGAATCTGCTCATTCCGGTATTTGTTGGCATTGTTCAGCGCCGTCTCCTTGCCCTGCTTGGCGGTTTCCACTTCCTTGAAGGCATTCTCCACCTCAGTGGTGGGCGGCGTCGCGTCCTGAATCGTTATGTTGACAAGCTGAATACCGATATCATAAGAATCCAGCTTATCCAGGATCATCTGTTTAATATTGGACTGAATCTCATTTTTCCCTGTGGTCAGTACACTGTCCACGCCGTAGGAACCGATGGTGGTACGAATACAATTTTGTGCTATATTTTTCAGGATCAGAGCAGGATTCTCGGAAGCGTAAAGAGCCTTGACCGGATCGGTCACCCGATACTCCGCATAAAAATCCACATAAATAAAATTGTAATCGGAGGTGATCATCAGTGCGTCCTCTTCATCCTTCCCTTCCTCCGTCTGATAACCGATGCTGAAGCCCTGGATCGTGGTATTCACCTTCGTCACAGTCTGTATAAAGGGGATCTTAAAGTGAAGGCCCGGCGTAGTGACCGCCTTCGGGGAACCAAAGGTGCAGACCACCGCCTGCTCCTCCTCCTGAATCGAATAGTAGGAACCGCTGACCAGCACAGCCAGAAGGATGGCCACAACAAGGATCTTGACCACCCCAAATCCCTTTTTCACCGGGACATTCAGATTATTCTGCCTGTTTTTTCCAAACATAGTTAAACCATACCTTTCTTTTGCACTATTAAATTCGCAGTCGCTTGTTTTTCTTCTGCGGCTATTATATTATATAACATGACATACAAAATTAAAAATTAAAAATTTGAGAACACACTTGGAGGAAGTACATGAAGATCATATTTATCAGACACGGAGATCCTGATTACGAGCACGATTCCCTGACGGAAAAGGGCATTCGAGAGGCGAAGCTCTTAGCCGAGCGGGTCTGTCAATGGGAAAACATCACGCAGTTTTACTGCTCCCCTCTGGGACGGGCACAAAAGACAGCCTCCTACTCTCTCGAAAAGACGGGCAGAGAAGCCATCATCTACGATTGGATGCGGGAATTTTCTTATTTTATTGATGACCCCGTAACGGGACGGCACGGCGTGCCCTGGGATTTCATGCCCCGATACTGGACCAATATCCCGGAAATGTATGACAGAGAGGCCTGGAAGGAAACGATGATCTATCGTTCCAACGATGCCCTGCTCCCCGCTTACCAGGAGGTTTGCGAAGGGCTTGATGGTCTGCTCGCCTCCTACGGCTATACCAGAGAGGGCAGCTGCTATGTCACAACGGCCGATGATACGACCGATGCCCAAAAGGAGGATACCATCGTCATCTTCTGTCATCTGGGCGTTACCTGTATGATGCTGAGCCATCTGCTGGGAATCTCCCCGGTGCTTTTGCTGCACGGTTTCTACCTGGCGCCCACCTCCGTCACGGTTCTCTCCTCCGAAGAGCGGATGGATCACGCGGCCTACTTCCGCGTTCAGGTCATGGGGGACACCCAGCATCTGCAAAAGGGCGGCGAACCTGTCTCTAAAGCCGGTTACTTTACAGAGCCTTTCCAGGGATGAACAGCCATCGTAATTTATTATATGACACAAAAAGAGCAGGGCACCTTCCCTGCTCTTTTCTCTTTCCATCAGCGGATCCGTTCCGGAAATCCCACTTTCTTCTGTACTTTTCTAAGGGTCTTGTTGGCGTAATATTCCGCCTTCTGGGCATTCTCCTTGATCGCCTTATCAATATAGTCTTTATTTTTGCTCAAATCCTCGAACTTTTCCTGCAAAGGCTTTAAGACGCCCACAACGGCTTCTCCCACCGCCATCTTAAAGTCGCCGTAGCCTTTTCCGTCAAACTCTTTCTCCGTCTCCTCCGGTGTTTTCCCTGTGCAAGCACAGTAAATGTCAATCAGGTTGCGGATGCCGGGCTGCTCTTCACTGTAACGCACGCAGGCAAGGGAGTCCGTCACGGCACGTTTGAACTTCCGGATGATGGTATCGGGATCATCCATCAGATAAATGCTGGCGTTTGGATTTTCATCGGACTTTGACATCTTCTTCTCCGGATTCTGCAGGCTCTTGATGCTTGCCCCCGCCTTGCCGATATAGGGCTCCGGAATGGTAAACACATCACCGTAGATCGCATTAAACCGCTGCGCTACATCTCTGGTAAGCTCCAGATGCTGCAGCTGATCCTTGCCCACAGGAACCACATCCGCCTGATAGAGAAGGATATCCGCCGCCATCAGTACCGGATAGGTGAAAAGTCCGGCATTGATGTTGTCCGCATGCTTCGCCGCCTTGTCCTTAAACTGGGTCATCCGGTTTAATTCGCCCATGTAGGTAAAGCAGTTTAAGATCCAGGCAAGCTCCGTATGTCCCGACACATGGGACTGATAATAAAGACAATTCTTCTCTGGATCGATCCCCGCCGCAATGTAGAGGGTAAGAAGATTTCTGGCCCTTCTGCGAAGCTCCGCAGGATCCTGTCTCACAGTGATAGAATGCAGATCCACCACCGAATAAAAGCATTGATATTCATCACACAACGTCACCCAGTTTTTCAGTGCCCCCAGATAATTTCCCAGAGTCAGATTTCCTGTTGCCTGCATGCCGCTGAATAAAACTTTATTTCCGTCTATCATATGATAACCGCCTCCTTCGTGCGTTCAAAAAAACTATACTAAATATAGCACTGCACTCTTTTTCCGTCAACATGAAAAAGGACCGCCAAAGCGATCCCTTTCATTTGATTTTCATCTGATTTTCTGCAAAGATCAGTTGTTTTCTCCCTCGCAGCCGCAGGTAGTGCCATTGTTATTAAAGGGTCTTGCCTCAAAGCGGGGCTCGAATCTGGAATCTCTGGGCTCTCTGGATTCTTCACAGGGACAGTTATCCTGTTCCTGTATCCTGCGGGACGGTCCGTTTGATCTGCCTGATCCTTCACAGCCACAGTTCTGGTTTCTTCCGCCGCAGTTTCCTCCGCCGAAAAGAGTGTTCCCATTCTGTCCGCAGAAAAGTAACAACAGTATGATCCAACAACAGTTCATAGTTTTTCATCTCCTTTTTCTCTCATACCATATCCTATGCGGGAAAAAGGGATTGGTTCTCAATGCCGTCCTTTGCGCAGGATTCTTTTTTTGATATAGCGGAAGGTTTTTTCCTCCCCCTGCTCGGCTAACATATGCAAAAGAAATTCCAGCAGTCTTTTTGTCTTTTTGTGCAAAGGCGGCGGCGTCTTGGAGGACTGGTAATATTCTAACGGATCCTGATCCCGATACGCCGCTCCGTGATAGACCTTACAGGCCGCTACGCGGTCCATAAACATTTCCACCACATAGCGGACGGGCATCGGTGCAGGCACCTTACCGCCCTCAATCTCTTTCGCACTGTAATCGATCCAATATTCATAGTGGTGCTTATTGCGCCCCTTATGATGCAGCCATGCAGAGGAATAGCCGATATCCTCCCGCTCCGCGTTATTAGGGCTTCTGTCTCCCTGATAATATCTGGCACCCACTCTGAATTCCGTGGGGCTGTATTTGGACAGGTCGTGAAGCAGTCCCTGCTTGTACAGGCCTACCCGAAAACATCCATCCATGACTAACAGCTTGTGGTGCGTGATCGTTTTTAAATGCTCCCACGCCTTATTCATCTGCTTTCTTCATCCCCTTTATTCTTTCCGGCTCTGCCGTTTTTCCTACGGGCCGTTTTTTTCTCTTCCACCGGTGCATCCTTAGTGCCGCACAGCACAATGGTCCTTGCCGGCACACAGATCTCCTGAAAAGAACCGTCATCCTCGATCTCCGGCATTTCCTTTCCTGTGGAGATGCGAATATCCCAGCTTTTGCCTTTCGGAAGCTGGGGAAGTCCCAGATAATTTACCTCCCAGTGCATATTGACCGCGACATAGAAAAACCGTTCTTCCGCCCCTGTCTCCTCCCGATAACCGCAATACATGATCGCCATACAACGGCTTGCCTGACCGGTATCCGGTCTCCACGCCTCTCTTCCATGGAAGGAAATGTCCGGAAAACCGCTGGACAGCGTATCCACGCCCCGGCGCAAAGTTCTGCTCTGCACAATATGCCATTCCCGGCGCATGCTGATCAACTCCTTCGTGTGGATGAGAAGCTCCTTCCCCATCTCGGTCTGGTTCCATTTGATCCAGGCCACCTCGTTGTCCTGACAGTAGGGATTGTTATTTCCCTCCTGCGTATTGGCAAATTCGTCGCCGCTGTAGAGCAGGGGAATCCCTCGGGACATAAAGAGAAGCGTCAGGGCATTTTTCATCTGCCGCAGGCGAAGCTCCTGAATACTCTTTTTACGGCTTTTTCCCTCCACGCCGCAATTCCAGCTGCAATTATAATCCGTTCCGTCCTGATTGTCCTCGCCGTTGGCCTCATTGTGCTTACAGTCATAGGATACCAGATCAAGCAGCCGAAAGCCGTCCCATCTGGCCACGCTGTTGACACATCCGACCCCATTGCTGTTATCCCGCAGATGGGAAAGAAACTGATTGATCATATTGTCATCGCCCTTTAAAAAGCGGCGTGTATTATAGAGGAAGCCATCACTTAGCCACATCAGGTTGCGCGTCCTTTTATTCTCCTCCCATGGCAGATCCTTCTCGCTCACCAGGATCATGGTATCTGCAAGCAGCGGCTCCGCCGCGATCAGCTCCATGGGCAAAGAGGCGCTCATCAGATGAAAACCGTCTATGTGGTATTCCAGCACCCAATATTTCAGAATATCCAAAATCTCCGCAGCACCCACATCGGGCGGAAAATAAAACTGCATTGCCACCCCTATACCGGCGCTGTGAAAGGCCCGTACCATATCCCTATACTCTCCCGCCACATCTTTATCGTGCGCATAGGCGCTCTTCGGCATATAGTAGAGTCCCTTCTGATACCCCCAGTAATTCAGTCTGGACACACGTTTTTCTTTCTCATCTTCAGACGGCAGCTCCTGCTTGTAAGACAGCACCGCCTGTTCCATGGTCTGCGCCGGAGTATTCTCAGGCATCACCTCATCAAACTCATAACAGGGCATAAGGAGCGCCATATTGATTCCAAGGTCCTGCAGATAAGGTATCTTTTCCGCCACGCCGGCATAAGTACCCTTCCACTTGACACCGGAAGAACGGTGCTTTGTAAAACCGCGCACATGCAGCGCGTATAGTATCATGTCCTCCTGCGGGATATGGACATAGCCATCCTCCCCCCAGTCATAGGATTCATCCGCTGCCTGACAACGCGGAAGCGCCGCCCTCGGCTCGCCATAGCGTCCGGGATTCTCCATCCGTTTGCAGTAGGGATCCTGATATATCTCCTCCCCCCTGTAAAAGAGATAGCTGCAGCTCCTATCCCGGTAGCCGCAAAGCAGCATGGCACAGACCGATCCCACCCGGCAGTTCTCCGGGAAGGGAATCCGTACACCCTCCCGATGCTTTCTGTCATAGAGAACGATCCCTGCCTCCTCTATTCCACTGCACACCGCACAGATGCGCAGTCCATCTTCTTCAAAAGAAACACCGAGCGGATAGATCTGTGTCCCTTTTACACTCTTTATCTGGAATGTTTTTTGCATAAAAACCCCCATTCATTCAAGCCGCCTTCCCGCCACTCACTGTTCTTCAGTCGGGAATCAAACTTTAAGTCAGTTTATATTATACTGAAAACACCACTTTATTTCAATCTAAAATGTTTTACATCCTTCTTTCCCGCATATTATACTTCCTTGGATTCCGTATTTATGGTATAATCGTCGCAGGATCAGCATCCTGCGACCAAAGAATTGCGTTGCAGTTCTTTCATCAACGTTTCACTATAATGGCATCTGAGATTTGATATATTAAAACAAACAAAAATGACAGGAGGGCGCACCATGAGTAAAGAAAACAAGAATCCCACCCAAGAAGAATTGGATAAGGAGGAAATGACCGTTGATCTGGAGCTGGATGACGGTTCTCATGTCACCTGTGCCATAGTCACGATCCTGACTGTAGCAGGCAAAGAATATATCGCGCTTCTGCCTCTTGCGGAGGACGGAGAAAACACGGACGGCGAGGTCTGGTTTTATCGGTACAGCGAAAATCCAAAGGATCCCAACGAGGAGCCTGAGCTTGGCTATATCGAAGACGACGAGGAATACGAGGCCGTAGCGGACGCCTTCGATGAATTTTTAGATACCGCCGAGTTCGATGAGCTGGTGGACGATGAAGAGTCATGAGACAATAACGGATTTAAGAACCGGGAGGGAGCATCCTTTCCGGTTTTTCCATTGTNANAAAATAANNANAGCTTCTCTTTGGCTCTGGTCATAGCNACATAGAACATCCGCCGTTCCTCCTCNATCTCCTCCTCTGTNTNGGCTTTATNCATGGGNANCTTNCCCTCGTTNCATTCCGGCANNAANACCGTNGGAAACTCNAAGCCCTTGGAGGCGTGCATGGTCATAANCNGAACNCCCTCNNCATCCTCCTTCNCCGGCNTCNGTATGGTCTCCCTGTATTGACTAATATAGTCATTCATATCCCGCAGCGTCGTAAANNGTCTGGAAAACTCCTCAAACCACTCTCCGATCTGNACAAACTCCTCCGCCTTTTNTGCACCATATTTCTCCCGCANATANGTCTCGTAGCCGATCACTTTACGGATGTATCGAATNTGTAGNTGAAGCCGCTTCGAAGAAAGCGCCTCCAGATCNCGATAGAGTCTCTTCACCCGNTCNTGTATGNNNGGCGTATTCTGATAATANGCNATCAGCTTCTCCCGCTCCACNCGNTCTTCCGGCAGGCNGTCCCGCTTCATATAGCGCACAGGCCGGTTCATGATCNGCANAAAATGCCGTCTGCTATGNTCGNCCCCGGCAAGTGNNAGATAGGTNCGGATNTCCTGTATCACAAAGTGGGCNAANCGGTCNCTTGNNTTTTCNNNCATNACACAGGGAATNCCCGCCTCCCGGAGNGTCTGTGCCCAGAGACCGCAGGCAAAATTCGTCCGNCAGATCATGGCGCAGGCNGACAGNGTNCCCTGTGTCTGCTCTTCTTTTAAAGCCGCCNCNACAGCCGCNGTGAGCNTTTCCTCCNTCTCCTCCCGGCACAGGAANAATCCTTCTCCNTTTTCNTGATTTGCAATNATCTTCTTGGGCAGTCGNTTCNTATTCTCCCCGATCACNGCNCCGGCCGCCTCCACGATCTTTGCATGACAGCGGAAATTGACGTCCAGCAAAATGCGTTTGGCCTGTGAAAAATNNTGAAAGAACTGNTGCATACTGTCGGGGCTTGCCCCNCGGAAGCCATAGATGGACTGGTCNTCGTCTCCCACGATAAACAGATTNTTNTCCGGCGCCGAAAGCAGCNTTACGATCTCATACTGGACNGGNGAGATATCCTGAAATTCATCCACCAGAATATAACGAAACTGTTCCTGCCATCTGANCAGNCAAGCNGCATCTTCCTGCAGCAGCCGCAGACAGGCCGCCATCAGATCATCAAAATCAAACTTTGAAAATTCCTCCAGATAACTCTGNTACTCTGTTNGTAAAAACCGNAAATCCTCCTCTCCCATCTTACCGATCTCCACCGGNAGCTCTGTCAGGCTCGACTTNGCTCTGCTNANTGCCGAAAGGACTTCNTCNATATCTTCCTCCTGTAAATAGAGNAACCGTTTGTGCATATGCAGAATATCCCGAATCAGTTTCCGTTTTTCTGTTTCCGTGATAATGGTGTAACNGCGATACTGCGCCGATTGTTTTAAGATATGATAGAAGACTGCGTGAAAGGTGCCAAAATGTACCGGCGGCCTTTCTGTCTCCATCAGACGAAAGAATCTCTCCTGCATTTCCAATGCAGCGGCTTTCGTGAATGTGATGACAAGAATGTGCGAGGGATCCACGCCCTCGGATGTGATGAGTCTGTGAATGCGATGTGTGGTNACNAAGGTTTTGCCACTGCCGGGCCCGGCTAACACNCCTGCCGGCCCGACTGTGTGCAGAATGGCTTCTCTCTGCCTGTCTGTGCAGGAAAGATCAAGCCTGTTCAAGCATTGNGATTCCCTGCCTGATCCTTGCAAGGGATTCTTCCTTTCCCAAAACCTCCATGAGCTCCGTCGCACCGCCCGGCGTCATCTGNTTGCCGGAAACTGCCGTTCTCACAGGCCACATCACATATCCGTTTTTATAGCCCTTCTCCGCCACATAAGCGGACAGGGTCTGATAGAGCGCATCGTTGGAATAATCCTCCTGNGCTTCCAGNATCGGTAACAGATCCTTAAGGACCTCNAAGGAGGTCTGCGCATTGGTCTTCATCTTCTTGTGNGTATACATCGCCACNTCNTATGCCGGGAGCGCATCAAAGAAATCCACATGATCTTTGATATCCGGGAAGATCTCGATCCGGGTCTTGACCATAGCGGCNATCTTTNTCAGATCGTANTCCTTTTTCACCGCCTCCTTTAGATAAGGCTCTGCCATCTCATAGAANCGGTCAAAATCCATGGCCTTCAGGTATTCCCCGTTCATCCATTTCAGCTTNGTGTAATCGAACACNGCCGGGGATTTNGAGAGATGATGATAGTCNAACCGCTTCACCANCTCCTCCAGNGTAAAGATCTCNTCATTGTCCTCCGGACTCCANCCAAGGAGCGCCACAAAGTTTACGATNGCNTCGGAGAGNAANCCCTGCTCGATCAGATCCTCATAGGAGGAATGNCCGCACCGTTTGGACAGNTTCTGGTGGGACTCGTCCGTGATCAGCGGACAGTGCACATACTCCGGNACCTCCCAGCCGAAAGCCTCGTAGAGACGNTTGTATTTCGGTGAGGAGGAAAGNTANTCATTGCCNCNCACCACATGGGTNATNCCCATCAGATGATCGTCCACCACNTTGGCAAAATTNTAGGTGGGNTANCCGTCNGACTTGATCAGGATCATATCNTCNAGCTCTGCATTATCCACGGTNATNTCCCCNTANATATCGTCATGGAANGTGGTCGTCCCCTCGGTGGGNTTATTCTGCCGGATCACATAGGGTTTCCCNTCCGCCAGATTTNTCTCCACTTCCTCCTTAGACAGATGCAGGCAGTGCTTGTCNTAGANATTGATNTCCTTGCCNGCCACCGTCTGGGTCAGGGTNGCCAGCCGCTCCTTATCNCAGAAGCAATAGTANGCCTCCCCTTTCTCGATCAGCNGTTTCGCATACTGTANNTAAATGCCCTGNTTCTGGCGNTCNCTCTGTACATAGGGNCCNACGCCGCCATCCTTATCCGGGCCTTCGTCATGNNCAAGTCCTGTATTCTCCAGCGTGCGGTAGATGATATCCACCGCNCCCTCCACATAACGCTCCTGATCCGTATCCTCGATCCGCAGNATAAAATCCCCGCCCTCGTGTTTNGTGATCAGATANGCATAAAGNGCNGTTCTTAAATTTCCTACATGCATNCGTCCGGTAGGACTGGGNGCATANCTGGTTCTTATNTTTTCCATAATCGTCAATTCCCTCTNTTTTCTGTTTTTTATTCNACAATTCTCTGATGCACGCTCGGATCGGGTATCTTATTCGGNGCAGCATCNTTAAAGGATGCAACNGCNCTCGCCGCAGAAGGCGGTGCGATATTCGTGCCNGCACCTGCCACACAGCCGCCGGGACAGGCCATNCCCTCGATCAGACAGCCNTTCTTCTTACCGGCCTTGGCAAGCATCAGTATCTTCTTACACTCTGAAAGNCTCTCCGCATGCTCGATNTGTACCTCCACATCNGGATAATACTCTCNCACNCACTCCTCGATNGCGCTNGCCACGCCGCCNGCCACACCGTAGCCGCGTCCTGCACCGGTNGCTCCACNCATCTCATCCATGGNCTGGATCTCCTTNAGAAGGATNCCCTTNGCCTCAAAAATCCCNGNCAGCTCTTCAAACGTAATAACAAAATCCACATCGGAGCGGATCGTCCGCCTGGAGGCCTCCAGCTTCTTGGATGCACAGGGCCCGATAAAGACCACCCTTGCATCAGGATGCTCCTGCTTAATGACTCTCGCCGTAGCAACCATAGGCGTCAGGGCGTTTGATATCTTATCAATCGTCTCCGGGAAGAATTTCTTCGCCAGCACCGACCAGGATGGGCAGCAGGAGGTCAGACTGAACGGAAGCTTGCCCGTGGAAACCTCTTTCGCGTAGTGCTCCGCCTCCGCGATCGCCCCCATATCCGCACCGATCGCCGTCTCATATACATCATAAAAGCCCAATTCTTTGAGCGCCGTCTTCAACATATCCGGCGTCACCTCAGGCCCGAACTGTCCCGCAAAAGCAGGCGCTACCTGAGCAATGATCTTACCACCCGCCTGCAGAGCGCGGATCAACTGGAAGATCTGTGACTTGTCCGCGATTGCGCCGAAAGGACAGTTTACCATACACTGTCCACAGGAGACACACATATCGTTGTCGATCACCGCACGTCCCTTCTCGTCATTTTTGATAGCGTTCACGCCACAGGCGCCCGCACAGGGTCTCACCTGATGGGCAATGGCATCGTAAGGACAGACTGCCTTACATTTACCGCACTTGATACATTTCTCCGGATCGATCACCGACCGGCCGTTTACCATGGAAATTGCTCCTCTGGGGCACACCTCTCTGCAGGGATGCGCCACACACCCCATACAGCGGTCAGTCACATAATAGCGGTTCTCCGGGCAGGCGTTGCACGCCGAAGGAATGACCTGCATCAACGGCGGCTCATAGTATTTTTCCGAGATATTACTCTCCTCCAGCCCCTGTGTCAGATGCACCGGCACATTTTCCGGCCGCAGAGAAAGCCCCATGGCAAGACGGATCCTCTCTCTCACGATTGCCCGATCCCTGTATATATTTCCATAATCCGATTCATCATAATCTACGATCTTGTAAGGCAGCGCCTCAATGTCATCCTTCAGATTTTCTGAGTGATAAGCCAAATGCGCCACTTCCTTAAAAATACGTCTTCTGTTCTTGCGAACCTGCGTATCGATTCCTCTCATCTTAGCTATCCACGCCTTTCTTTCGATTGTTAATATTTTCACAATCTTAGCAGACAAACTGCCCTTTATACGATATTTATTGTGGCACAAAGTTCCGAGGAAGTCAATCGTTCTGTGGCGAGAAAAAGAAAAGACGGCATTTAGCGCCGTCTTCTTCTCAACCAGATCACAAGCCCGGTAACAAGTGTCACAAGGGGAATCACGATCACACAGAGCAACGCCGTGATATAGGCTGTCTGTGCCTTGAATACCAGATACGGCATCTCCAAACTCTTGACAGGCACCACCACAGACGTTTCATGATCCGCCAGCTCACTGATCATACTGCCAAAAAGTTTCACATTAATGCCCTGCGATCCTTGATCTCCAATCCCCGTGAAAAGAGTCTCTCCGCCCACCAGAAAGGCATGGGAAATATCTGCATCTCCTGTGGCTTTTTCTGCTTCCAGACTGACCACAAAGGGGCCGTCAATATCCTCCGCCGCCTTGTTGTAGTTACTGCTGTCCGTAATATTCACCTTGCTGAATGCCTCACTGCTTGTTGTCAGAAGGGGCGTGTAATAGATCTCGTCAGAGGATTCCTCATCGTAGGCAAGACCCTTGGAAAAAGGCGCGAAGACCAGCGCATTCGCCACAGGCTCCGTCACCTTGGCGGATGCGATCTCAGGGAACAGATAGTAGGGATTCTGGTAATAATAGTTCCGATCCAGCTCCACAATGGTTCCCTCCACCTCCGAAACCCCGTAAAAATCCAGAATGGTATCGAAGTTCGTCATCTCCTCCTCGGTCATGGTCACAACGATCAAGGCATTGCCGCCCTTTGCCAGATAGTCGATGACTTTTTGCGCATCCTCTTCGGAATAATCATTGGTGGGAGCGTTCAACAGCAGTCCCTGAGCATCTTCGGGAATCTCATCCACCGCATGGAGCATAAGGTCTTCACAGACCACATTTTCCTTCTCCATTGCCTTGATAAAGGTCTCCTCAAGCTCCAGCTCCCCATGCCCGCCAACGGCGTAAATTACCGGCATATCATCGGTAGTGACATAAGCTAACGCCGACACGATCTGCCCCTCAGCGTCATAGCCCGTGGTCTCATAGCTGTAATAGCTCATCTCATAAACGTAAATATCCTCATAATTCACCGTCTTGCTGCGCTTTTCGCCTGCCACGATCAGGCTGTTGGCAACAGGCTCATCGGTCGTAAAATTTTGATAAAAGTTCGGGTTCTTAGATGGACTCACATACTGCACCTTCACATGGGAAGTTCTGTCTTTCATCCGTTCCAGAGTCTTGCCCAGATCCGCGTCCCCGCTCTCTTCGTCCGCCAATACATATATCGTCACATCCTCGGTCATGCTATCCAGAAAATCCTCGGTCTCCTCCAAAAGCGTATACAGCTTATTTTCCGTCAGGTCAAAGGAAGAATACTGTTCCGGCACATAATTCAAGCCCAGATTCACGATAACTGTCAAAGCGATCGCCGTCACGATCCCGGAGACACTGTAAGCACCCAGCTTCAGACCGCCGCCGGAGACGCTGTAGCGGCGCTTCTGGATCGACTGCACCGTACAAAAGAGTGCCAGCGCGACAGCCGACAGATAATAGACCACCGCCTCCACCTCAAAGTAACCCGCAGAAAGCGTATCAAACCGCCCCACCATGTCAAAACAATTCAGAATACGCGCAAGTATCGTCGTGACCGTGGAAGTCCCTGCGGTCGTAAGCAGATTCGCTATCCCCGGCATGATATATCCCAGAAACAGGACGCCAAAGGAAAGCACCGCCGCGATCACCACACTCTCCGTCAGAGACGAGAGAAAAAGCCCCACCGCCAGCGCCAGACAGCCGTACAGAAAAAAGCCCAGAAGGGACGAATAGGAGACACCTAACCGGAACTCCCCTGCCTGCATGAGAAACAGCGGAAGCACTCCCATAAACGCCGTAGGAATAAAAAGCACCGTCACAAGAGCCAGATACTTTCCAAGGACGATCTTGCCCACCGAAACCGGCGCCGTCAGAATCAGCTGGTCTGTCTTATTTTTACGTTCCTCCGAGAGCGACCGCATGGTAAGAATCGGCACCGTCACAATAAAAGTAAATACAATACTCTGCAACACATAGGATATGGTCGGATATCCATTAAACATATTAAAAACCTGAAAATAAAGCCCCATGACAAAGAGATTGACCGCCACGAACAGCCAGCCTGTAAAGGAGCAGAAGTAAGAACGCACCTCTCTTTTATAGATCGCTGTCATCTGCCTGCACCTCCTCTATTTCTTCTGTCTCCGCCTCGACAGCATTCTCCTCTGTCTTCTCTCCGTTCGCCCCGGTCTCCGTCAACTCCAGGAAAATGTCCTCCAACGATTTCTCAGACCGGCTCATAGACAGAATGGGCATACCTGCCCCCGCAAGCGCCACAGACAGCTCCTTGCGGATATCCGCATTCTCCTTCACTGCCAGACGGATCAAAATACTGCCCTCTTCCTCACCGGCCTCGAAAGTAAAATGTTCCACCGCATTAAACTTCTTCAAAATCTCTTCCGCCTGCTCCCGTTCGCCGAGAACCGTCACGATCTGCTCCGAAGTACCCCGCATCCGCTCCTGCAATTCCTCCGGAGAACCGCTCGCCACCAGCTTCCCATGAGAGATGATCAGAATATGATCGCAAACAGCACTGATTTCCGAGAGAATATGAGAGCTTAATATCACTGTATGGTCTCCGGCAAGTCCCCTGATCAGATCACGCATCTCTATGATCTGTTTGGGATCTAAGCCCACCATAGGCTCATCCAGAATCAAAACCTTCGGCTCTCCCACAAGGGCCTGGGCAAGCCCGACCCTCTGTTTGTATCCTTTGGAGAGATTTCGGATCATCCGTCCTTTCACCTCTTCCAATCCCAGCCGCTGCAACAGATCTTCCACCCGGGCTTTGCGCTCGTTCTTCGCCACTTTTTTCAGTTCTGCCGCAAACAGCAGAAATTCCCACACTGTCATATCCGTGTAAAGAGGCGGCACCTCTGGCAGATAGCCGATACATGCCTTTGCAGCAATGGGCTCCGTTAAAATATCGTGTCCATCGATCAGGACACGTCCTCCGTCAGCCGCAATATACCCCGTCATCACATTCATGGTCGTGGATTTTCCTGCGCCGTTGGGTCCCAAAAAACCATATATTTTTCCTTCTTCCACAACAAACGACATATCATCCACCGCTGTGCGGCCTCCATATCGTTTGACTAAATTCTCTACCTGTATCAAAATAGATTCCTCCCTCCCGGACAGCTAGTACTAATATACTGGAAAAATGTGTCTCTATTCGTATCAATTTGTGAAGATTCTGTGTCCATTCCACATTGATATTCACATTATCTTTCTATTCCACGAATGCTTTCTTTCCCGTAATACCTTGCCATGGATCTATTCGTCCAGTATCCTGCATCTTCCTCAATATCACTCCAGAACAACAGATACGGGTGAACGGTTAATCTCGGAACAGCAGCATCGACAGCATCACTTTCCACTGCCTGTTTCAGGACATCTTCTCTTTCTGCTGTCTCAATGCCATACTCCCGTCCCTCTTTGGTCTTAAGGGAATACAGAGCGGAGGTCGATGTAAAATAATCAGGATTCACTTTTGCATACATCGCCCCGACAAAGATGCCAAAACATAAAACCGCAAGCAGATACCATTTCACATCTGCTTTTTCCAGACAGGAACCCGAAACATGCTCTGCAAAACCAAGCTTCCTATACAGCCACCCCATAAAATAAAAAATATTAAGAATCGTCAAAATCATAAAGTCTAAAAACATAATATTAAAAATACGTCCGCCGCCAGCTTCTCCGCCTGCAAACAAGCTCGGTGTAAACATAGCGGATAACACACCGTAGGAATAAATAAAAACAAGAAGCGGTACAGGATAAGAAAATCTTTTACCAAATGTTTTCACTGCCTCCCATAGAAACGGCAGCAATGCAAAGACAAACAAAAAATATGTCCAGTTAAACCATGTATCCACCATATATCCCACGCAATAATAAAAGGATAATAAAATGGATTTTATTACCCCCGGCCGAACTGTCATCTCAGCCTGACGAACGGCATTGCCCGGCGCTAATACATTGATAAGAAATGCCGCAAGGAAAAACAGAAAAGGCAAAAGAAACAGCCTGCATTTTTGTTTTTGTTTCATAAACAGCAGCAAGGCAATCGCACTGACGAACAGGACCAATGTGATCAGCGCTGTAATATAATTGGCGCCCCCCGTAAACGCCGCCAAAAAACAAGCCAATACCATACGTCGAACCGTCTTTTTTTCTTCTATCAGCATTAAAATGAGCAGCGTAAATAAACACAGTGCAACACTATGCGGGATCATATAATGAGCGGCCCCGTTAAACCAGAAGAAACCTTGTATTTTATCAACCATACACTCTACTGCAAAAATAAGATAAATCATAGATATACTAACAAATATGGCCGGGCGTACCTGAATAAACTTCCTGAAAAAAACATAAAAGAAAAAAAGTGTGGAACACGTCATGGCTCCTATCATGATCCACGGAACCAGACTATACATTCCCCATATTCCCGGCTGCAGCGCCATCACAAAAATGCTGGAGAATGTTCCCTGCCATCCGTACCAGCGTTCTATTACGGTTTCTACGGCCCCTTTCAGTACCTGTATCACAGAGTGGCTCTGCATCCATGCAACGTGGCTGTAAGCACTGAATCCATAATCGTCTGCCGATGGATAGTCATATCTTCCTAATAAAAATATGGGGATTAAACCTGCTATAAACAAAGCAATGAGCAACATTGAGATTTTCGATTCCGTTTTTACTGACTTCATTCTTTCCTCCTAAAACCGCACCATGCTTTCAAAATTTTCTCTTTTGATCAGCTTTTCGTCCCATGAACGCCAAACACACTTAAATGATTATATCATACTATATTATTAAAAAATACAGAAAAATAGTACACCAAATTTTTAATTGGCGCACTTACAGAAAGGAAGCATATGCGAGATTATCTCTATAGGGAACCTATCGATGAATTTCCCGTCGCCATGGCCTATGTCCCCTGGCAGCGTTTTAAGGGAATCTGCGAGAATCTGGAAAAAGGATACCTTGACGGCACCATCTTCCCGGAGCTCAATAAACCATTCACGGGAAGGAGATGTTGTAAAGGATGAATACACAATTTGCAAATGAGCAGGAAAAACTGCTCCACGATATTGGCGTCTTAGGCTTCGTAGTCGTCGAACTGTCCCTCTATCTGGACACCCATCCCGATGATCAGAATGCCATGGAATATTTCAACCACTACAACCGTCTGGCAAACCAGGCCAAAAAAGAATATTCCGCAAAATACACTCCTCTCACGCTCTCCTGCGTGGACACAACGAAGTGCAATGACTGGCAGTGGGCTCTCAGCCCTATGCCTTGGGAAGGAGGCTGTAATTAATGTGGAATTATGAGAAAAGACTTGAGTTTCCTGTAAACATCACGAAACCCAGCGCGATGCTGGCGCAGGCCATCATCAGCCAGTACGGCGGACCCGATGGGGAAATGGGCGCGTCCATGCGGTATCTGTCTCAGAGATATGCCTGCCCTTACAGAGAGGTATCAGCGATCTTGACGGACATCGGCACAGAAGAGCTCGCACACCTGGAAATGGTGGCTACGATCGTTCACCAGCTGACAAGGAATCTGTCCATGGAAGAAATCGAGGACTCCGGATTTACAAACTACTATGTGGATCACACGATCGGCATCTGGCCTCAGGCTGCCAGCGGAATGCCGTTCAGCGCCGCACAGTTCCAGTCCATCGGCGATATCATCACGGATCTGACAGAGGATATGGCTGCCGAACAAAAAGCGCGGACGACGTACGATAACATCTTACGTCTTGTACGTGATGATCCGGACGTCTGCGAACCGATCAAATTCTTGCGCGCAAGAGAGATCGTGCATTTCCAGAGATTCGGTGAAGCTCTGCGAATCGTTCAGGATAGATTGAATGAGAAGAACTTCTATGCATTCAATCCGGGATTTGACTGCACTAAATAACACATTTAAGTAAATTTAAGCGAAAGTATCAGCCAATTTTGGCCGATGCCTTCGCTTAAATCTCTAACAGCTCATATTTCACTTGCATATATTCATTTCCTCTGTAAATCACCCTAGTCTCTCCAGTTTCCATAAACTGGTTCTTTTTATAAAATTTTCTTGCTTTCACATTATTTTCCAAGACCCACAAGACAATTCTATTATCATGGTATTTTTTCTTAAGATAATTTATAGTTTCTGTTCCGTACCCTTTATTTCTATGTTCTTTTAAAAAGTAAATGCTGGAAACTTCACATATGTTATCTTCTGTCATGAGTTTGACAATTCCTATGGCATTATCATTATCAGACACAAGATAATATTGGATATTATCATTAGCTAAAGAAGCCATGAACTCTTCTTTTCTTTTATCAATCGTATCCGTTCCCAAGTATTCCTTTGAAAATATATTCTGATAAGTACTTTTCCAAGCAGTAGAATGGACATATCCCACCATATCTACATGCTCTATAGTTGCGCTAATGATTTTCATATGTTTCGTCCTTATTTAATATCTGTTCAATCATTTTTATGTTCTGCTTCCTCCGTCATATCTGAATAATCGAAAAAATTCTTATTTCCCAAGCCGCTTCCGCTTCTGACAGCCTCCATGATTGGAAACAGAATCATCACCGCTTTGGAACAGATACCCTGTCTATCTTCATTGACGGGGCAGTCGTAGGTACAGGTATATTTGTCCCCAATCTCCTCGCCTTTTCGCCAATACCGTTCGGTGTGATCGCCATGAAGGAATCAAACCACCCTTTTTTCTTATAATTCTATCTTTCTTGCGCTTTACTATAATTATCAATTTAATACTTTTTTAATAGCTTTTCATATTCTTCTTGTATCTGTTGCACTGCACCCGTATCTCCCGCCTGATTATCGGGATGATATATCTTCATCAGTTCTCTATATCTCTTTTTTAATTCTTCTGCATTATTTATTCCTGCGAACCAAATATTATTGGACTGCTCTTCGTTGTACTCAAATGATCCTGTAGCCGATCCAGTCTGATCTTCTTTATGATCACTATACTTTTCTTTTACTGAGCCGGCATATCCGTGGAATAAAAAACCATTATTATATGCCACTGCACACCTTATAAATATATTTTCCAAAAAGAATACTGTTTTCCATATCATATCCGGCAACGGAAAAAGTCCCGCACTAGAATAAATGAACAAGAATACCAGAAACGTTACAACCAAAGAAAACAAAATAGTCTTTATCCAAAATCCAATCTTTATAAAGGAGATAAAGAAAAGAAGTCCTACAATCGCTACTCCGATCAGAATACAGACTAGCGGATGCCATTTGAAATATGTATTTCTAAGGATCCGACGATCAATCCTACTATTCCATTTTCTATGATCTGATGTTTGCTAAACAGCCAGATCAAAAACACAGCAATCGCAAATACAGCCAGATTCTGCAATAAAATACTCATTGGTACATCTGTAATGCAGGATATGATCATAAAAGGAATTGCTAAAATGGCAATCCCGATAAATATCGAAATCCCTAAAATCATCCCTATTATTGAGCCTGTAAATATACCATCACTAAGCTTTGACATGATTGTATCTCCACACGTATCTAAAATAATTAAGTATCATGTAGTATAAAACGGTTAGATTTTTTAGTCGATTCCCATTTTCTAAGAAAATTCGTCAAATCCAGCAACTCTGTATCAAGAATCAAAAAGCTAAACACAAGATGCTTCTCGCTTTTTTCAATGTTCAATTCTGTGAGGGCATAATAGTTCATATATGCCATTATTTTATCTACTTCATCATTCTCGAAAGATTCATCTTTCAGTTTGAAAAACTCTATTGTTATTTTACGTTTTCTAGTCTTCTTTAGAACTTCCGTTGACGCATTCTGGCCTTTAAAATTAATGCTCTTTTCCAAAGAATCAACTCTATCAATGATATATTGAAGCAATTGTTTCTCTGAAACATTTTCTCCAGATTCCACATCATTGTAAAGAGGAATCTTATTTATTACTTTAAAAACAGGACCATGCTCTTTTTTACCAAAATTAATATTTTTTTCAAATTCAATAAGCTTTTGCTTTAATTCATTTGCTCCTGCCGGATCGTTAACATAAAATATCGTATTTTCATCAACCACATCAAAAGGAAGTTTCGTTCTTTCTTCTGCGATTACAATGGCCGGTTTCCCAAAGGAATATCTAATTGCCAGCTCATACATTACATTAGGATTGAGACTTGTCAAATTTGCAATAACCAGATCTGCTTCAAAAACGCTTTTAACGACTCTGTCGTTAATTGAACCAATCTCATATTTTCTATGTGCGACCTCAATTTCATACTTTTCTCCGAGTGCCGGTTCGATTGCCTGATCAATAATTCCATCAATGTGTCTCCTAATGTCGCTGTTGTTATCTCCTATAGGCGTTATTACAAAACACACTTTTTTATCTTCAGTTGTTGCCATTAGATTTTTTCTCCTTTGTTTTTTCACTCTTTATGCGATGTCGCATAAAATTTCCCTCTAAAATTTTCCCTAATTATACCAGATTCGACTACGCGGCGCAATCATATAACATCCGTTTCTTTTCCCTGACAACTTTTACTTCCTTTATTACCTTTCTCTACTTTTATTACCATTATTTGTTGACAATTACTTTTTATCAGTATATTATGAAAACATAAAAGAGCGCTCCGTAAAGCAAACGGTTCGCCTCAGTTTATAGCTACATCAAAAAGCAACCATTAACCTTGGTCGGGGCGGTTGCTTTTTTGATTTCCTCTATTCCTGCGGTTTTGCCATATGCTGATACCAGTAGTTAAAATACTAATGAGTGTTACAGCAATCCCGACAATCCCTACAAGCACATCGAATCTCATATGTACCTAAGTACCCTTTCGTAGATTTTCCATTGACATACCTCCTCTGTTTCTGGAAGTTCTCAGATGAATCATCCGGCAAAAGGCGAACCGCTTACCCGTTTTGGAGCGCATAATTATTATATTATATAGATAATAAATTAACAAGTCTTTCTCACATAATTTGGACACAGTCCGACAATAGTTTCCTGCTATTACAGAAGATATGGCAAATACTGTTGTAAATAACCTTGCGCAGACCGGGCTTAATGAAAAGACACTAAAACTACTAAATAAACTTTACTTGCAAATGTTCAAAGGTACAGAATAATTTCTGTTATGTTTTTGTTCAGCAACTCATCCCCCACCTATCGATTTTCTTTTTCATGCTTCTGAGCTAATCTGCATTCAAATTGTTTTAACTGATAGTAAGGAGTAACACAATTTTCATCAAAGCTATTTTCAAAAATAACCCAGTCATTTATGAGGTCCATGGCGTAATCTTTATATTCTTCCTTTACTTCTACGCCTATATAATTAAGAAATGAAGCCCTAAGAGCCAGCTCTACTACATAAGTAAAATACCAGCTTATGTAAAACTTAGCGTCATCCTCGGATTTAAACACATGTGTTGAAAGACTATCTTTTTTATAACTGTAATGATCAACTTCATTTCTTTCCTGAGCCAATACATAACAAAAGTCATCCCTATTCAGTCCCATCAACTTAAGACCATACAAAATCTTACCGGTATCTAATGTTCTTTTTATAACCTGTTCAAAATTATACTTTACATTATGTGTCTCTTTATATGTGTTATTAACAAAACCATCGCAAAGATTCAAGTATAAAGACAATCGATGATCTTCATTAATTTTCTCATATCCATCCGAATGAAGATAGAAAAAAGAATTTACAACTGATTTTGTCATTTTCTCATCCTTTTTCCCTTCATTCCTCATCTTATCAAAAACCTTCAAAACATTTTCTGATAGATTTCGTTCTGCACGTCCAAGCAATATAGCTGCCGAAATCCAATGGTGACCAGACTTATAAAAAGCAGCCCTAATTAAATCATCAATATTTTTTTCTTCATCATCAATTGTCAAACTCAGAGGGCTGTAAAAATACCCATCATATAAGAACAGCACTTCCCACACAATATAAAATGCTTTTTTGACAGATTCCGATTTTCCTTCTAAAATCATGTTACATTTTCTATCGTTAATTTCTATTGAAATATCAACACCCTCAAATTCTGTTTTGATCTGCTGATTGCTCCATGAACGGATATGATCGCCTATTTCCATTTCAACTTTCCAAACCAATCTTCAAAACACCTCCTAGATCAGATATAGAGTTTAACAACACTTGGAACTCCCTAATATCACATATCCAAATCTCTTTTACCTAAATTACATATTGAGCAAAGAGTTTGCAAATTTTCTAATACCGTTTCACCACCTTTGACCCATGGAATGATATGGTCTACATGTAGTTCTATATCTGGATTTTTTGCAGGTGATTTTCCACATATGCAACATTTGAAATTGTCACGTTGCATAACTTTAAAGCGAAGTGTATAATTCACATCTCTTGAAGTCTTATGCCGAAAAGTATCTGATTTTTTATGAAAGACAACATCTTCATCAGTATTATTTAAATCATCAGAAGGTGCGTTATCAATTAATACATCATCATTTGCATTTTCAATATATTGTATAAATGCTTGCAATGCTCCTCTCCATCCTCCAAAATGTTCTGCATAAGCATGTAGAGAATAATTTGCTATTCCCGACTTCATATCAGTAGTAGTTGGTTGACGTCCTAATTTTATCCATATCCGTTCAATTTCTTTCAACAAAACTTCATCATCAATACGATGTACAGATACTTGTACATAGGATTCTAATCCTGCCTGCTTCAATGCTTCATTCCAAGTTGAAAAACGTTTAAAACAGGTATCACTTGAAAAGTAACCATATGTATTATATTCTCCACTGCTAATAGAATCCTTATTAAGCAATTTTGCCACTCGTTTTATATCATTTAATAATTCACCTGTGTCAATTGTGCGATATTCATGACTACTTAATAATGCCGCTAATTGATTAGCATTAGCTTGCATACCACACAATTCCAGAGCTTTAATCCAACCTCCAAACCGCTTATGTATCGTAGTTACGCTATATTTACCCTGTTCGCTATATTCTTTTTCAGTTAAAGTATTTTTATCTAAAGATTTTGCAACTCTTTTCATATCATCTAACAATTCTTCACTTGGTATATTCCTATGGTATTCATTTAATTTAAACTCCATTACAGACATCTCCTCGTATGATTATACTATCAATCTAATCCCAAACTTATAACATGGTTCTATTCAAACTTAGCAAGAATAGTAATGAATAATTTTCGACTTATTGAAGCAATTATAACTTGTCTATATTTGAAAATCAATAATTTAGGTGATGTGTCCATTGTACAGTACTTTTCAGATGTGCAATTTCGATACCGACATCGGTACGGAAGAACTCGCACACTTGGAAATGGTAGCTACGATCGTTCACCAGCTGACAAGGAATCTGTCCATGGAAGAAATTGAGGACTCCGGATTTGCAAACTATTACGTGGATCACACCGTCGGCATCTGGCCTCAGGCTGCCAGCGGAATGCCGTTTAGCGCCGCACAGTTCCAGTCCGTCGGCGATATCATCACGGATCTGACCGAGGATATGGCTGCCGAACAGAAAGCGAGAACTACTTACGATAACATCTTACGTCTTGTACGTGATGATCCGGACGTCTGCGAACCGATCAAATTCCTGCGTGCAAGAGAGATCGTGCACTTCCAGAGGTTCGGTGAAGCAAACCGGGAACATTGTAGTAAATCATAACACACAAAATACAATCACTAAGACGCATACCCACATTTCCTCTAAGCTATGGTTTAGGCTTTCGCACCAAAAGAAAGGACAAGTTTATTATGCCAGTATTCAGAGTAAAGAAAGTCAAAGATTATACGATTATGCCAAATCTTCATTTACGCAACCGCCAGTTATCCCTACGGGCAAAGGGGTTGCTGTGTCAAATGCTCTCAATGCCCTCAGAATGGAATTTTACACTGCAAGGGTTAGCGTATATCAACAAAGAGGGATTAGACGCCATTACGACGGTTATACACGAATTAGAACAGGCAGGATATATTACCCGTGCCAGAGTGCGGAATGAAAAGGGACAACTTCGGGAAATGGAATATACCGTCTATTCTTCTCCAATGCTAAATGAGGATTACAGCAAAAAGCCTGTCATGGAAAAGCCTACACCGGATAATCCAACATAGGTATTTCCAACACAGGAAAAACCAACGCAATAAAATATAGATATATAAAATACTAAAGAATAAAATATAGTAATGATAAAATATCTATTCCTTTCCTATCCGTTCTTTAACTGATAATCCGATTTTTCCTATCATGGGAAAGGAATGGAAGTGAAAAGAATGTAGACTACATAGTTATTCATTTATGCCTTAATTACCCCTTATCAATGGCAGACAGCCAAGTCAAGGATTTACCGCTTTAGCGGCGTTTACGTCCTTGACTTGGCTGTTTGGCGTTGATAGTCTGGGAAAGGCATAAAGTAGAATTTGCCGGGTTTTCTTCTGTTGAAAATATTAAAAAATCGGGTAATAATATACACTGTCATTCTCTTATGGAAATATTCTATAAATTTTCTTTTCCTAAATGTTCTTTCATCAAATTCATAGCCAACTCCATTTGTGGGCTTATCCATTTGTTTTTATTGTAAATATAAAAAGAATTATATTTTTTTTCATCAAGTTCCGTTTTAATCGGCATAAGAGAACCATTCTTCAATTCTTCCCCAATAGAATACGTGGGAACAACGGCAATCCCCAAATTATTCATAACACACCTTTTTACTGCTTCAATACTTTGTACTTTCATGTGCGGATTAAGAATAATATCTTTTTCGGCAAGGTATTTATCCATATCCAACTGGTAATAACCGTCCGGCTCATTACAGATCAGACTGAACGGTTTGCGTTGGTGTGGTGTGAGAAAATCAAGCATATTTCTATCAGCAAAGGGAGAAGCAACAAGAACCGCCTTATATTTGCCTAGTTCTTTATGTATTACAGTATCGGGATAACTGTCTTTTTCACAATTTATGCCTATATCAGCAGTTCCGTCCACAATAGACTGATTGATTTCCCCGGATTGTATGGAATTGATCACAAGCTGCACGTTGGGGGCTTCATGTGCAAATGCCTGCATAAACGGTTGCATATTATATATTAAAATAGAGTCTGGAATTGCCAGTTTTAATGAGCCGGATATTTCAGACAGGCTTTTTCCATAGTTTCCAATTTGCTCCGCCCCCTGTAAAATCATATCAACATAGGGCATAATATCTTTTCCCGCCTGCGTAAGTTCCATGCGTCTGCCTATTTTCTCAAATAATTTCAAAGCTAATTCTTCTTCAAGCTGTTTTATTTGGAATGTTACCGTAGACTGCGTATAGCCCAACTTATCCGCTGCCTTTTGAAAACTCCCCATTTCAAGAATTGTTTTGAATGTAACCAAACTTTTTGTATTCACTTTTTATCACTCCTCAATACATTTAATATATCGAATTAAGATATCGAAATTATCAAATTTTTTAATCACTTTTCTTGTGTTATTATAAAACGGCAGACAGGAAATATCAATCAATTTTAAAGGAGGTTTATAATGAATTTTAAGTTTAACGAGGACGAGCAAAATGTAATAGACCTTATTCACGAATTTGGTGTTAATGAGGTTGCACCTTTGGCGGCAGAAATTGACGAGCAGGAACGCTTTCCCGAAGAAAACAGAAAAAGGTTAGCTGAATTAGGCATGATGGGAATTTGCTACCCGAAAGAATACGGCGGCGCAGGACATTCTTATCTTGCTTATATTGCTGTTATTGAGGAATTAGCAAAGCACTGTTCTACCACATCAGTTATGTTATCAGATCATCACTCTTTAGGCTCTTTCCCGCTTTCAGAGTTTGGTACAGAGAAACAAAAGCAGAAATACCTTGTGCCGCTTTTGAAAGGGGAAAAATTAGGTGCTTTTGCCGTAACCGAACCTTCCGCAGGAAGCGACTTAGGCAACCAACAGACAACCGCCGTTGATATGGGCGACTATTGGCTGCTGAACGGTTCAAAAATTTTTATTACAAACGGCTATTATGCAGATACCTATTTTGTTACGGCTATGACAGATAAAAGCCAACGTAGCAGAGGTATTTCCGGCTTTATCGTAGAAAAAGGCACTCCCGGTTTTACCTTTGGAACAAAAGAAAAGAAAATGGGTATTCGTGGCTCTGCTACCTACGAATTAGTTTTTACGGACTGTAAAATTCCAAAAGAAAATTTATTAGGCGAATTGGGAAAAGGTTTTAAAATGGCTCTTATGACATTAGACGGCGGACGTATCGGTGTAGCAGCACAAGCATTAGGTATTGCACAGGGAGCGATTGACCATTGCAAAAAATATGTTACGGAGCATATGCAGGGAGAACAAAGAATTTCACAATATCAGTTTACACAGTTTGAACTTGCTGATATGCAGGCAAGAGTTGACGCAGCTCGCTTATTAGTATATCGTGCTGCACAGGCAAAACAGGATCATGAGCCGTTTTCACATCTTGCAGCTATGGGTAAATTATATGCAGCCGAAGCAGCTACAAACGTGACACGCCGTTGTGCACAACTTGCCGGATATGACGGATATACAAGAGATTATCCTTTTGAGCGTTTAATGCGTGACGCAAAAATCACGGAAATTTATGAGGGAACAAGCGAAGTTCAGAGAATGGTTATATCTTCATGGATGGGAATAAAATAAATCATTTAGGCAAAATACATAGGAGGATAATAACATAGGAAAAATAGTGATTTTTACTTTTGAGGACAGTGAGGAACAGGCAGTTAATAGAATACTCTCCTTGTTAGCAGAAGAAATAAAATTAGAAATCTATCAACCTGCAACCTGTCCTGTGTTATATTTTCCGGGTTTAGAAATAAGATTATATCAAAGACGTGTATTTCGGGACGGGGCAGAAATAAATCTGACCCGTCTTGAATATGGTACGCTAACTTTTCTTGTTTCACGTCCGGGAATTGTATTCACACAAACACAGATATTTGAAGCCGTCTGGAACATGAATAGCAATAGCTGCCAATCAAGCGTTGTCAATGTGATTTACAATCTGCGAAAAAAGATTGAGCCGGACAGTAAAAACCCGACTTACATAAAAACCGTGTTAGGTGTCGGCTATAAATTTAACGGATAAACACCGGGAAAAAGCAGTTTCATTAACTGTCATTCCACGGTGTCTTTTTCTGCTTTCTTTAAGAGGGTTTGGGACGCTTCCCAACAAGCAAATTTTCACAAGTCCGCAGGACAACAATGTGAAAATTTTCGGGATTGAGTACTCAATCCCTATGCTTGCTATTCTGATATTCTAAACTTTTTATAAAATTTCCAAAAAACTTTGCCAATTTTTGCCTTGCGTGCGTAGTAAGGAGTAGAGGGGGAGTTTACGCTATTTACGTTATAGTGTACTTGCCACTTCTCATAAAATTTAGGGAAACCGCCAAAGGAGAAAATTTATGCCAAACAACGATACCTCTCCTACACCCGATACCCAGATACACAAAGATAAAATGAGGCTGACAGTTACCAATATCTACCCCGCCTTTCAGAAAAAATCAGAGCAGGAAACCAGACAGGAAATAGCAACCCGGCTCTATCAGATTTTCAAAAAATATGCGTAAGTCACTTGCAAAACAACCATGCAAACGGTATGATCTGTTTGATGTCAAATTCCATAGGAATTTGACATTGGGTATTGCGTCTTACGTTTTGGGAGGTAGATACTAAATGTACGACGCATTATATGCAAGACAGTCAATCGAAAAAAAGGACAGCATATCAGTAGAAAGCCAGCTTGAATATTGCAGATACGAAACCCACGGGGAAGCCTGTATTGAATATACGGACAAAGGTTTTTCGGGCAAGGACACCAACCGACCGGGCTTTGAAAAAATGATGAATGATATCCGCACAGGCAAAATAAAGCGTGTCATTGTCTACAAACTTGACCGTATCAGCCGTTCTATTCTGGACTTTGCAAACATGATGGAAATATTCCAGAAATATCATGTTGAGTTTGTTTCTTCCACGGAAAAGTTTGACACCTCTACGCCAATCGGGAGGGCAATGTTAAATATCTGTATCGTGTTCGCTCAACTGGAACGGGAAACGATACAGAAACGTGTAACAGACGCTTATTATGCAAGGTGCAAGCGTGGCTTTTACATGGGCGGTCGTGTTCCCTACGGATATCATCTGACAAACACGGTCATTGATAATGTACGCACTTCCATGTATGAGGAAGTCCCGGAGGAAAGTGAACAGTTAAAGCTGATTTATTCCATGTATGCGGACACAGACAATTCCCTCGGAGATATTGTGCGGTACTTGAATGAACACCAGATTAAAAATCTGCGTGGTGCAAATTGGAGTACTGCCCGTATTAGCGAAATGCTCCGCAATCCTGTGTATGTAGAAGCTGACATTGATGTGTACCAGTTCTTTCAAAGTCAAGGCGCAAATATCTATAACCCGGCAAGCGATTTTACAGGGTACAATGCCTGCTATCTCTACAAGGGTACAGTTTCCACTACAAGGAAACAATGCGACTTGTCCGACAAAGAAATCGTCCTTGCACCGCATAAGGGCTTTATCCCCTCTAAAACGTGGTTAGCCTGCCGTATACGGTGTCTGAACAACAGGCAGTCCACAAAGACCTGTAAACCGAAAAATTCATGGCTTGTAGGCAAGGTAAAATGCGGTAATTGCGGTTATGCTCTGACGATCCGCAAGGCAAAAACAAAATGGGGACGCTATTTTGTGTGCAGCCAGTCGGGAAATCACGGGAACTGCAAGGGCGCAGGCTGTACTATTTATGCTGACGTATTGGAAGAATATATGCTTAGTGCAATCAAAGAAAGACTGTCGGAGTTTCAAAAGCTCTCCTGTGTAACCGACACTGGAGAAGCACAAAAGAATATGACGAAAAAAATCCGTCTGACACAGATTGAGGAAGAAATTGAAGAACTTCTCTCAAAGGTATCCGGGGCAAGCGGCGTTCTGATGAAGTACATAGACGAAAAGGTATCAGAACTAGATACAGAACGAAAAGCCTTGCAGGAAGAAATCGTCACGGCAAATGTCACAGACACAGAGGGCAGACTAAAGCAGATAACTAATCATGTAAAAGCATGGGAAACACTCTCTTTTGAGGACAGACAGGCGGTAGTTGACACGTTAATCAAAGTTATTCGGATTGCAGACGGTAATATTGAAATTACATGGAACATTTAACATCACACACCATGAAAACCTAAAACACACAATTTATGAGGGAAACTTTTATGAGAAGTTTTTACTTCAATCTTCCCGTTTTGGTGAAGCTCTGCGAATCGTTCAGGATAGACTAAATGAAAAGAACTTCTATGCGTTTAATCCCGGATTTGACTGTGATAGTCAAAAATCAAATTAGGTATTATTAAAAGAGGGAAAGTATAATACTTTCCCTCTCAAAAAATACAATATTACATGGATGCATGAGACAAGGCCAACAATTCCTCTGCAATGCTTTTTACCCTTGCAAAGGACTCTTCGGTCAAACCCGTGATTTCTCCTTCATTGTTGGCATCGTCTACGATCTCATCAGCCCTGCTCTTAAAGTTTAAAACCAGTTCGTCCAGAGAAAGCGCCATATCGCGCACCTGTTCACTATACAATCTGGTTTTATCGCTGCGCTCTACGATCTGTTCGGTCATGGTTATGGAACTCTTCTGCATGTCCCCCAAAGATTCTGCTTTCGTCTTGGCGTCTAATATCTTGTCAATTCCCGACTCAACAGATAAACGATTCTGCTCATTGATAGATTTTACTCCATCCAGCTTGGCCTGGATCTTGGGCACCAGTTCCTGAATGGAACTACTTGCCGCTTTGGACTGTTCTGCCAGCTGCTGTACATTATTCGCCACAACTGCAAAGCCTTTGCCCTGTTCTCCTGCTCTCGCCGCTTCAATGCTTGCATTTAACGCCAAAAGATTAGTCCTTGCAGAAATCCCGGAAATCTGTCCCACAAAATTAGTGATCTCATCAAATTCATTCTCCAACTGATTGATAGATGCACCGGTCTGGTTTGCCGTTTCTTTAATCTGATGCATGGAATCCACTGCCACATCCATCGTCTTGACAAATCCCAATGTATGGTTGGTAACATCCTCAGATATCTTAAACATTTCTTTGGTATTTTGATAAATACCATCGATAGCCTCTGACATCTCCGAGACCCTTTCTTGAATATGCACCACCTGACTACGGCTTTCATCACAATCTTCTGAAGTATCACGAGCCGAAGATATAATCTGTTCATTGGCACGCCGGGAGTTCTCCAGATTTTCTTCCACATCTCCCACCATAGTAACCAGTTCTTCAGATGCAGATTCACACTTTTTGAGAAGTTCAGCCATCTGCATACCTTCCTGCTCTTTTTGGGTCTTTTCCAAAAGGGTATTTTTGATGTAATTTAGGACAGCATTAAATGCCACCAGTGCCATAATTCTGGGAAATGCAAAGAACAAAATAAGATTTACCAGATTCGTATTAATATTAAAATTGCCTGTCAAAAGTGTTTCTGCTTCTTTTGCTGAAGTTGTCGTAGTCAAAAGTAATGTGTTGGCATCACACAGTCCCCAATAATATCCGCCAACAACAGAAAGGAAGAAACCGCCAATGGTCAATACAAAAGTAAAACTCTTATACTTTTTCTCAGTATAGACAATAGAAGTAACCATAGGGAAAATCATAAATAGGGATGCATGATAAGCCAGTTCCATATTAGCAAAGGAAATCATAGCCACCAGCAAAAAAAGCATAATGTAGTTGGATGCCGCCTTTTCAAAACCAATTACATATTTAGCGGCATGTCCCAGCGCCAAAAATATAGCTACGCCAATGAGGGCGGTATTCATAATGGTCTGATCCACTATAAAAATGTGCAACACGTTCAAAATCCATGCTATGACCAATACAATAAAGGTGACGCGCATGCATTTCAATAAATAATTATTCGCTTTTTTGAACTCAGCCTCATTTACCATACTTTCCGATCCTCCGCATTATGCAATATACATACATAATATCATCTAAATAGGTAAATATTTATTGGCTTGGTACAATTCGCACTTTTGGGGGTATAGATTGCAGTTTTGCATTTGGAGGACTCTTGATATGTATATATTTTTCTTTCTGACAAAAAATATTAATTGTATCACTATAAATTAAAAATACCAATAAAAGGAGAATTTCATGATAAAAAATATCGATAAAGATACACTCGCCGAAGCGCTTGCAAGAAACACACTTGATGATATTCCGCAGCCCAAAAGCGATGCAAAAGAAATTGTCGGTCTTGTCAAAAGCAGCGGACACATCAACGGCTATCAGTTATCCGACGGCTCCACCGTTTCCAAAGAAGAAGGCGTAGCCCTTGCCAGAAACGGAGAAATTAAAGGCGTCGGCATTGCCCATAGGAAAGATACGGAATATTTGAAGTCTCTGCCGGATGGTTCTGAAAGCAATAACTTGGGAAATCTTCCCTCGGTATCAGGATAAACCTTCAAAAAATGGGGTTAGCAGTTTTATTTTAAGACTGGTTAACCCCATTTTGTAACCCAAACTTCATATATTTCACCCTGATCCGGCTCCCAGATTTAAATTACAATAAAATTTACTTCATAATTTCTAAAAAATACCCAAGCAGATTCTTCTCCCCGTGTCCCGGTAATACTATCATCTGCTGGTTAAATTTCCGCAACATGGGCAGTACACTTTCACGATATTGTTTCATATCTCCATCCGTTCCCCAAAGTTCTTTTCCATTATCTAATATATTATCCCCGCCGAAAAGGAACTTTTTATCGAACACTATCAGACTGCTTCCCGGGGAATGCCCTCCTACTTCATATAGTTCGATCAAATGACCTTTCCATAATAACTGACCTTTTCCACAAAAAGAAGTTTCCACCCTGCACGTATAGGGCAGAGAAAAATGACTGCGGACATAGTCGTACTTTTCTTTGTCGAGAAGGAAAAGAAACGGAAATCGAGAAGACAAATTGTCTTTCTCTGACTCCACACGTCCGGCACATACTTTGCCGGCATATACGGAACATGAAAAATGATCTTTCAGCCAATTCACGCCTGATATATGATCATAATGCTCATGTGTCAGAAAAACAGTCACATGTTTTGCGCCTTGGGCATCCCGCAGCAGTTCATTATCTATACACGGATCCACGACAAAAATCTCGTCATCCTCCCGTATCATATACATGCGCGAATCCATTAATTCAAATGAATAGACATGAATACAAAGTCTATCCTGTATAATCGTTTGCTTCTTCATGATTCCATCTTACTTTTTACCATTTCACATATATTATCAAGAGAATTCAAATTTTCCGGTTCAATATCATCTGCATCAATAAAGATATTGAAATGCTCCATCAGTTCCGTCACAATCTGAATAACAGCAAACGAATCTATCACGCCGCCATCAATCAATTCCTTCTCCGTCTCAAAATCTACATCCGGACAAATTGTTGATAAAATTTCTAAAATTTCCTCTCTCATCTCTTGCCATGCTCCTTTTCCTTTTTAGTAAATTCCTTCTATATCATAATCTCTACAGAAAGCATTCCACTGCGCATTCCACTGCGTCGCCTTTTCCGTATTGCTCTGATCTTCCAGCCCATACCAGCCATACAGAATATACGCCAAATCTCGCGATACTTTCAAACTTCCTTTATATGTCATATGAGTACCATCAATATAATCTTCCGCAACATTTAAGCCTATCCGTTCTGCGGCATCTAAGTTGTTATAGTCAATAATACCCACTCCCCTGGATTCCAGATAAGTTGTTGTTGTTTCCCATCTTGCAGTTTTCTCGCTCCCTTCTCCTAAAGAAGGTGGAAATAATGCAACTACTATAATATCATTTTCATGACACAACGCGATCATCTTGTCATACCACTCAGCATTTTGAGTCGATATCTGCTCATCCGATTTCTCGGCCTCCCATATCACTGGCGTGATATCATATCCCTCTCTGCCATCTTTCACATGGATCAGATTGCAGCCATTATAATAGTCTTCTTTCATATCCTGATAAACATAATCCGCCTGAAAATGCTTTTCCTCCAACTCACTCCATAAACTATGATATCTGAGCATAGGAACCAGATATGATAAAATCGACTGTTCCGGATCCATCTCATGAATGCTCTTTATCATATCCCATTTCAAGTCAAAATCAGGCATTGTATCAACAACTTTTCGATACACAGTTTCACGCTCCGATGGCAGTGTATCATCATACAACGCGGAGAAGTCACAGCATATAATCTTTGGTTTCTGATAGCGCAGAATGTATTCAACCTGATAGTACATTGTGAGCGCGGACTTATTTGTCACTGCATAATTATAACTGGTTATTCCATTGGTCTGAAAAATTGCTCCCGGATAAATTGATGTCTTTAACTCACTCGTCCCTATAAAAAAAACATCATAAGAATCTTCCGGCTGTTCTTTCATATAAATATTTGTATTATACAGTTCGGGATCCCAATGATAATGAAGCACTTTTTGCAGTGATACAAAAATCAAACAAAAGCCCAAAAGAAATACAAAAATCTTAACACTTCCAACAACTTTCCTTTTCACCATTTCCTCCTCCTGCTAAAATGCCTGATAGATAAAATTAGCGGAATGGAATTCTGCTCCGTAAATCCCGAAAACAACAATCGAAAAAACAGCAATATAATATACTATGTAGCGGAATACAATCCCCTGACGCATAAGCAATTCCCTAAAATGAACTCCTTTTTCATGCAAAATATCTACTACAATAACAAGAAGAATGCACGCATACATTAAATATACGTTTTTATAGTCCAGCCCGAATTGATAAATCGTCCCGTCAAAAAGCGCATGCGGATTTATGTCTGCAAACAATTTTTGTAAAAATATTCCGACTCCCTGCAAGTCTGCACATTTAATAAGGATTCTCCCAAATACCAATATAGAAAAAGTCCTGAAGACTGTAAAAATTTTCCAACTAAGTGTCTTATCATCTATGTGCAGCATACTCTTTATTTTCTTATAAAATGGCATAAGCAGAACCGCACCAGCTACAAACACAGCCTGATATAAACCATAAACAACATAATTCCATCCTGTTCCATGCCAAATTCCTACTACGATAAATACAATAAAAGAAGCCAACGCGGAGGAAAATGCCTTAGATAAATATTTATTTGAAATTTTTTTGGAAAATTTCATAACATTTTTGTTTAAAGCAATCGGATAATAAATATATTTTTCCATAAACTCGCCTAACGAGATATGCCATCTTGCCCAATATTCCGTTACGCTGGATGATATAAGCGGAGACTTAAAGTTCTCCGTCAATTTAATATCCAACATTTCGGAAATACCCATAATTACATCTATTCCACCGGAAAAATCTGTATAAATCTGAAAACTGTACAAAACCATTGCATAGAGAAGCAAAGGTCCCACCGCTGTATCTTCCTGCAGAATTCCCATAACTAGGATTCCAATTCGGTCAGCGATAACGACCTTTTTAAAATATCCCCATAAACATCTTTGCAAACCCATGACAACTTTTTGCCCATCAAAAAAATGCCGTTCCCGAAACTGTGGAGCAACTTTTTTATATAGATTCACCGGTCCCTCAATAATAGCAGGGAAATAGGTCACATAAGTAAGAAAAAGGAAAAAATCTTTTTCAGCGGGATATTTTTTGTGATAGATATCCATCAAATAGCCATAAAGCGCCAGCGTATAATAAGATAATCCAATTGGAACTACAAGCTCTGCAAGCATGATATTTTTAGCGGCCAAAATATTCTGAAGCAAAAGATAAGTGTTCTTAAAGAATTTAAAATATAACAACAGCCCAATATCCAGAACTATGGCAAGCATCAGCCAGCCTTTTACTGCCCTGGATATTGTGCCTCTGCTTTCCTTAATCAATGTCTCTATGCGAATCGCTATTCCATAGACACACAATGCCAGTATAACAACAATCCCTGTTGCCGCTATGCTTGACATACTAACCATACAGATAATTCCTGCAGTCAGCAGGACTAATTTCTGAAAATCAGTCTTTTGTACAGCATAATAAATGCAGAAAACGACTAAAACAAATGCCAAAAAAGTCAATGACTTAATACTCATCTTTTCCTACCTGTTTTCTTTCGTATTGATATACTTATCCTGCAGTGCGGCTCTGTCAATCTTTCCATTTAGATTTATCGGCATATCATTGACTCTGTTATAAATATTGGGAATCATATATCGCGGGAGTTTGTCCTTGAGCCTTGATGTCATTTCCTTTGCATCTATCTCTCCCGTATACACGGCAATAATCTTTTGAGAATTCTTGTCAAACATGCAGCATACTCTATCCACCTGCTCCAGAGAACTGACCGCCGTCTCTATCTCCCCCAGCTCAATACGGTGTCCCATATGTTTGACCTGTGAATCTTTTCTAGATAAAAAGACAATTTCCCCATATTGATTATATTTTCCAAGATCTCCCGTCCTGTATATCCTTTCTCTGTAGTATTTCTGCAAAGGATTTTCTTTAAAAACTTCATCAGTTTTTTCCTGATTATTATAATATCCTAATGCGAGAGAACACCCTCTAACACAGATCTCCCCTATCTCATCTTCCCCGACCGGACAATCATTTTCATTCAGCAAGATAACTTCCGTATTCTCGCACGCATAACCGATCGGAATCGGCTCATCATCTGCAAACTCTCTCTCTATTTTATAGTATGTACAATCACCCGTTGCCTCCGTAGGCCCATATAAATTTGCATATTTTACATCCGGCAGGGCTCGCCTCCATATATTGAATTGTTTTGTCGGCATGACTTCTCCAAGAAACATTACCTTCTTTAAATATTCCGGCTTAACCTTTTCCAACGTTCGAAAATTAGCTATCATACACAAGACAGACGGAACCCAGTCGATACAGTTTATCTTCTTTTCGTTCAAAAAGCGGACTAACTGTGCCGGCAGAGAAAACAATTTTTTCGGTACAATATACATCGTTGCACCGCATCTTAAAGTAGCATAGATATCTTTTACGGAAGCATCAAAATAAAAAGGGGTCTGATTAGCAAACACTTCCTCTTCTGTAAACTCAAATGTCTCACACCACCACTCTGTAAAATTGATAACAGACCTCTGGCTGACCAGCACTCCTTTGGGCACACCGGTAGAGCCGGAAGTGAAAATTGCATAGATAGGATCCGTATCAATCCTCTGCCTTTTCCGCTTTGCCAATTCCTCCGCATTGATTTCCTGAATCTGCAGTAAATTTTCAATATAAAAAACGTTGCATGACGCTTTTATTTCTTCCGGAATTTCATCTTTCTCTCTGGTCAGGACAACCTTAGCCTCTAAAGTATCCATAATAAGTTTCACACGTGCATAGGGCATCGATATATCAATCGGCACATAAAATGCTCCGGTATAAGACACTCCCAGAAAACCTTCAACGCATTCTACGCATTTGTCCATATACACAACGACAGGCGTTCCAATTTTCACATCATCTAAAATCCCAGTCGCTATTTTTTGTGCATCCACCTTTAATTCCCGAAATGTAATAGTCCTATTTTCATCAATGTATGCATCTTTGTTCCCATAAAGTTCTGCCGTATTCTCCAGATAATCCAGCACACTTTTTATCATCGTTTTTCCTCTTTTATCTTTCCTGCAGATTCCCGTTACAAAACATAATACTTAATATATCATATTGACAATATGAAATCAATGTCGTTGCAGAACGTTCACTACTCTTTCAGAAGCTCCCAAAATCTCCCTATCTCAACCGGCTTCGAGTAATAATACCCCTGAAACCAGGTGGCATGATATTGCCGAAGATAATTCTGCAATTCCTCGGTTTCCACGCCCTCTAAACAGGTACTCATGCCTGTGTCGTTGGCAAAGTCTACGATCGACTTTACCATCGCCTGCTTTTTAGCGTCCTCAGTGATCCCCCGGATGAAAGTCATATCCAGCTTGATCTCATCCATCGGCGCATGAAGCACGATCCCGGAAGAGGCGCTCCCGGTTCCGTAGTCGTCCATTGCCATGCGGATCCCATATCCCTGAAAAAATTCCACTTCTCTCTTTATCATGTCAAACGGCATATCTTTGCACCGTTCCGTCAGCTCCAGACACAGATGATCAGCCGGGAACTTGGTATCCTCCAAAATCTGCAGCACCCTTTCACGAAATTCTTCCCGCTCCATCTGTCTTGCCGATATATTGACATTGAGCACAAACTCCGGCAATGCTTCCAGCACTCCCACCGTTTCCTGCAAAGCGGTCTGCAGGACATAGTTTCCAAGATCATACATACTGGGATCCTTTTCCATCCATTCAATAAACATGCCCGGCGGCACGTTCCCGTAAGGCTCCCTTCTCCATCTGACCAGTGCTTCCGCTCCCACGATTCGCCCTGTCTCGGATGAGACGATCGGCTGATATTCTACATAGAACCCCTTACAGCCTTCCCGGACCGACTGGTGAATTACCTTCATCAAGTCCAGATCAACATTTCTGGATATACTCACCAAATCATTAAAAATGATCAGTTTCCCCTGATGCTCTGTCTCTGAATTTCCCAACGCATAGGCGGCCTTTGAGCTTACAGAATCTCCGTTTCCGACATACTGTTCGATCAGGATCGCTCCCGCACATATTTTCACCGGAATATTTCTATTGGCTACAGGAATTCCGTGTGCCAGCCTTTCCCTGAGCTCCTGCTCAAAGGCAAGCAGTTTCTCCCTGCCGCATCCCCTGAAGATAAATCCGAATTTCGGGCCGTCCAGGCGGTAAACCGCACTGTTTTCATCCATCATGTAAATGATCTGCAGCGCCGTTTCTTTTAAGATCTGGTTGGTAAATTCCGTGCCATAAATAATATTCAAATTGGTAAACCGCTCTAATTTTATCATTAAAACAGCAAACAATTCTTTCGTCCCGATCATTCTTTCCAGATCCGCCACAAATCTTGCCTGAGAATACAGATCCGTCAGGGCATCAATTCTTGGCAGGACATTTTCATTGTGCAGCAAAAGAAGCAGATACGACTCCGCACTTCGCTCATCTGTCACAATATCCGTATGGATACTGAACAAATGATATTCTCCGAAAGCATCTCTGATCCGAATACACAATTCTCTGTCCAGATCCTTTCCCTGTATCCTTTTCGGGATCTCCTCCTCGTACTCCCACAGATCATCCGGATGGATCAGCTTACTCATAACCTTATAATGATCCGGGATATAGGTATCCGGTATCCCGAAATAGTCTTTGGCAGTCTCTGAAAACCATGCTCTGTTCTGTTCTAAATGCAGGATATATATGTAAGTATCTTCTGCCAGCATATTCACTTTATTCATGATCGAATCGATGTAGTCTGCATTTTCATTCCAAAATTGCTGTTTGCTCATCTCTTTTTCTCCTGAACTTTTAGTGCTGTATCTCCTGCATCCGTTCTTCTTTGTTTCTATCATATATAGGTTTCATACACTTTTCCAAAACGGGAATCAGCTCGTGGTCAAAATTCTCACGTACCGCAGTCTCTTTGCCTATCACAAGCGTACTTTCCTTCTCCGGCGTGCATGCCTCCCACTTAGGCACCTCCGGGTTTTGCGGATTTCCTGTTCTGGCAAATGCCATAAAAGAATCAAACATCAACTTCTCTATCCGCTCCGTAACGCCCTGTTCCTGCGTATAGGGTGCCAACTCTGTATTATGGAAAAAATAAGGAATATCCGCACAATGCCATGGTGTTCGTCCACCGTCCAGATTCATGTCCAGATTGAACAGATAGGACCAGACTCCTCCGCTGCATCTGCTTCTTTCTCTGATGTAGGGGATCTCCGGCCGTCTGAATATAAAATCCATGGTCATCAGATCCACCGGATTTCGCTCGGGATAGGTCTCTTGAAACAGCCGGATCAATTCCTTTGCTTCCTCTTTTCCTACCGTCTCCTCCACAATTTGAATACCTTCTTCTTCGGTCAATCTGGAACGATTATAAGGGGTCGGCGCGAAAGAACCGAATTCCCCGAATACGCTGCCCACCATCAAGGGAATATGGGCTGTCTCTTTCCGGAATCCGTTCTTCACAGGTTCCCCCATATAAAAGGCATTTTTATAGGGAGTGCCTCCAATATATTCTCCTGCCTTTTCAAGGGCAGGTATCACCTTATTGTAAGCTCTTACTAACTCTTCATACGGAACGGACTCCAGGGCTTTCACCTCTGTCAAGTTAAGCTCCTGCATAAGCGCACGTCCTAATTTTTCTCCGTTGCCCTCTCCATCTGTCGTGGCAGGATCCTCTATCACGCCGCTCATATTGATTCCTTTTGCATAGAGCCCGTCTGCCGCAGGCGTCTGCAAGAGTGTGGTTACTTTCGCACCGCCGCCGGACTGCCCGAAAACGATCACATTCTCCGGGTCCCCGCCGAATTTCTCAATATTATCATGAATCCATTGTAAAGCCGCCACAATGTCATCAGTTCCCACATTCCCGGAATTGGCATATTCCTCCCCGAACGGAGAAAGATCAAGGTATCCCAACAGATTCAGCCGATGGTTCACAGACACCACAACAACCTGTCCCAGCTTACACATATTTTCACCTTCATAGGCAATCTGCTCGATCGAAGACCCGGCATAAAATCCGCCGCCATGAAGCCACACCATAACGGGACGCTTCCCGCCATCCAATCCCGGCGTCCAGACATTCAGATTCTGACAGTCCTCATTCATGATCCAGTAGCGGTGAGGCACCAGCAGTTCTCCCTCCGGCTTGGGCATTTCCATGAGCGGGCACACATAGCCGTAGCTGGTAGTCTGCCGCACACCTTCCCAGGGTTCTAACGGCTTTGGCGCATGAAAGCGCTTTGCTTTCGCATAGGGAACACCCTTAAAGATATACATATCATCATAAAAATATCCGCGTATCTTTCCTTTTCTCGTCTCCACGACCGCAGTATCTTCGTCATAGACAAATTTTTTCTCCATACAGCCACCTCCACTTACACAATGCCGGAACATATATTTTATCCCGTTAATAATATGCTACAATGGAATTAGAAACAGGTCAAGCGCGGCTTATTCGCCCGCGCCTGATTTCTACCTGTTCATTATTTTCGGTTGATTCCAATCAGATAGAGCAGCTTTGCTCCATATCCTGAAATATGTATAATCGCTTCTCTGAGTGTCGGATAAGAAATGCTCTCCGTATATCTCCCTGTTTTATCTCTGCAATAAGCGTTGTGCAAAACATATCCGCCGCTTACATCCCGTGTGATGCACACCGTATGTATCTGTTTGGTAATATCCTTTCCGTCATTATATACCGTGGCGATCATAACGGCGCTCTCCCGTTCAATGTCTTCCACGGACCGCTGCTTCCCATAAGATGTGCGAACTTCCATCCCACTACTCTTAAGATACCGCGTAAGCGCTAGGGGAGATGTCCCAAATTCTCCCCGCAGCGCCGCTCCCTTTGCTTCAAATCTGCGGATCAGATTCGCCAGCTCTTCCGGTGTCCCACTGCCATACAATCTTTTCCGCGCATTAAAAACAGCGATGATCTCACAGCCGGAATAACACATACTATGATGCCGTCCTGCGCCGAATCGTATCTCATCCCACTGCGCCTGATTCTCAATACAAACAGCGGGATCCTTCCATAATTCCCGATCCATTTCCCTAAGCTGTTGCAAATTATGCACATAGTTCTTTTCCCTGACTGACCGGGGCACTCTGATCCACGTCAATACATGATACAGCCTGACGACTATCCTGTTACTTACATACCTCGGAATAAAAGAAGCTAAATACTGTTTCCATTTTCTATTCATATACTAGCCGCAATGATCTCCATCTCTCCCTGCAGTTCCACCTCGCCATAGCCACAAGGCAGAATAAAGTGGTCTCCCTTCTGGATCAGCTGTCCGTTGATCAGACCATCTCCCGCTGTCACACTCATGATCAGGAAAGGATGCTCCTGCGGGAAAGAGATTTGATTCGTCACATCAATCTTCCATACTTTATAATAGTCACAGGCGATCAGAAGGTTCATCTGATCTTTAGGCAGATCTGCCGCCTTCTTGACACTCTCTCCCGCGGGTTTGGCGGGCACCGTGATCACATCAATACTCTGCTCCACATGGAGCTGTCTGGGCTTCCCGTCGGTGAGTCTGTCATAATCGTAGACACGGTAGGTGATATCCGAATTCTGCTGTGTCTCTAAGAGCATAATACCGCCCTTGATGGCATGCACCGTACCGGGATCGATCTGGATGAAGTCGCCCTTTTTCACGGGAAGTTCCCTGATAAACTCTCCCCATCTGCCCTCTCTGATCATAGCCGTGAGTTCTTCCTTATCCTTGGCATTATGACCGATCACCAGAGCCGAATCTTCCTCACAATCCAGAATATACCAGCATTCCGTCTTGCCAAGAGACCCGTTCTCATGGGTGCCGGCATAAGCATCATCAGGATGTACCTGAATGCTCAGATCGCTCTTGGCATCAATGATCTTTGTCAGAAGCGGGAAACGGTCAAGTCCGGTATTGCCAAAGAGTTCCGGCTCCTCCTCCCAAACTTTCGACAGCGTCTTTCCTGCATAGCTGCCCTCTCTCACAGTACAATCTCCATTGGGATGGGCGCTCACTGCCCAGCACTCCCCGGTGCCTTCTCCCGGAATCTGATAGGGCCAGTCGGTCCCCAGGCGTTCCCCTCCCCAGATCATCTGCTTGAACACGGGATTTAAAAATAAGATCGGCCTCTCCTTCCGGTTGATCGAAAGTATCTCTCCATTGCTCTCTATCACCTTTTTATACCAGTAAGCGGAATCTTTTGCGATCCGCTTCTGGGTCTGGAAATCCACATACACCAGGCCGAACCGTTCGGTATAGCCCTTATTCCATTCAAAGTTATCACAGAAGGTCCAAAGGAAATAACCTCTCACATCCACACCGTCATCTGCCGCCCGCTGCAGCTGCGACAGATATTTATCCAAAAACGTGATACGGTTGGGATCATGTACTCTGCCGTCCACAGATACAATATCATGACAGGACATACCGTTCTCCGTGATATACAGAGGCAGCTTATATCTCTCATATAAGAACTTCACACCCCAATACAGGCATTCCGGTGTCACCGGCCATCCCGCCGCCGTCTTAGGGAATCCCGCAGGCCGATTCACAAACTCCGGTTCACCGTCCGCCCCCGCACGCACAGTATAACCGTTGTAGATATTCTGCCCCATAAAATCCAGAGGCTGAGCGATCAACTCCAGATCCTCTTTGGTGATCTCCGGCAGATACTCCTTAAATTTCTCCAGTCCTTCCTCCGGATACTGCCCCAGGAACACAGGATCCGAAAACCATGCCACATTCCANGTCCAGTTATCCATCGGNTTNTAGAAAGAAAAGAGAACCTTTCTTGCCGCCTCGATATCCGNCGGACTGTCACTGGCGGGATANGCCATNCCGCAGGTGGGCGCATANCCTACCTGAATGGGNCGNTTCGCATACTTGCGCAGATTGATCACCGCCTGNCCATGGGCNCGCAGCGCATTGTGNGTGATCTGAAAAGTCTCCTTGACAGACAGCTTTTTGCCCGGCGCATTGACGCCGTGCAAATGTCCCAGCCCCACAAAGCACTGGGGCTCATTGAGTGTGATAAAATATTCACAAAGATCCGANAAATTCTCNGCNACCACTTTNGCATACTCGCCAAACCANTCCACGATNTCCTCGTTCAGCCATCCGCCNCGATCNTGAATCGCCTGCGGAAGCTCCCAGTGATACATGGTGATATAGGGCGTGATCCCGTTCTTCTTCATTTCCAGGATCATATCCCGATAAAGTGCAACNCCCTTCTCGTTGACACGTCCCGTCCCCTCCGGTATCAGCCTTGCCCAGTTGATGGAAAAACGGTAGCCCTTCACCCCAAGCAGCCGCATCATCTTATAGTCGTCCTTGTAGCGGTGCATATGGTCGCAGGCCACATAGGCATCCGTGTGATCCNNNATATNACCTTCNTCCGTAAAGGTGTCCCAGATCATTTTNCCNGCNCCNTCCTCCGGATCCTTTCCCTCCACCTGATANGAACTNCTCGCTACACCCCATACAAAATCTTCTCGAAACATATGTATCCCTTCCCTTCTTTATATAGTTTCTTGCTGGTTATCACAATATCTATGCCGACGCAATCACCGATACCAGATAAAACGGNACCNCATCGTCCTCNTGNGTCTGNGTCANCCNTATCTCCACCTTATGCANGCCCATAGGCATGTGATGNGNCAAGGTATCGATATGNAGACAATCACCCCAAGTCTCTTCAAAGTTGGCNTCCAATGTGATTCCNTGCTCCTCATCGCCATCNACNACCGCNACCGCCACAGGCGCCGGATGTTTCACCGACTTTCGATACTGCACGGCAATCTCTGTTCCCTCCACCTCGAAGGTAATTCTGTCCCCCTCCTTCGCCGCCGTCCATCCGCAGCGAAAGATATCTGTCACATATTTCTTTAATGCGGGATCCGCAGCAAACCCCTCACAGATCGGTGNACTGTTATNATTTTGGAAACGNTTTGCCTTCTCATAGGCATTTTGTGTCAATGGCTCCGGCATGGAGAATGGNTCTTCNGCCTCATGTCTCTGCCCNTAGATCTGATCCAGACATTCCGTGATNACCTCCGCAAGCAATGCGTGCCCCTCTGTATTGGGATGCAGATCGTCCGGCGTGATCTCCCGCCGCTCAATGGCTCCTTCTGTCACCGCGGCATAGATGGTAGGCTTCATGCTGACNCTGGGNAGCTGATANTGNGAACCNATCTCCCGNTGCTTNTCCTCTGCACTGACNCCTTTATCATAAAAAATATTATGTACCAGAAGNACCGCNGGNGCAAANNCATTTCCATANACCCTGCGCACNAGTCCCTCGTAGGTCTCCCGNTAAAANTCATTNTTNTCNTCNTTGACCGAAAANTCNATGATCACNANATCCGGTTTNTANCGCAGCACATCNTCNTCNACNCTTGATACNCCGAANTGTGANGTCGTCCCGCCCACACCCGCATTNACATAGGTGAANGCAGTCTTGGGNAANCGTCTCACAAACCAGTCATANACCAGATAGGCATANCAATTTGTGTACTGTGANGANACNGAGCCCTGNGTGATCGANCCNCCCAGAAAAGCCAGCGTNATNNTNTCTCCCTGNTCNGCNCTNNTCATCAATTCCTTCATNCGNTAGAGATTNCCTCTGNTTACAAANCCCTTTTCNGCNTGNACATCNTATCCCATANTGTAGTCTCCTTCATTTCATGGCTGCTTTGCAAAACAATGTTTTTGATTAAATATTAGTGTGTTTTTAGCTAAATTTAATTCATTTATCTAATTTCAATTAGCTAATTTAACTTTATTTTACTATCTAAACAGTAAAATAACAAGAGAAATAATAAGTTTTCTTTATTTTTATTATAACTCACCGGTAATACGACAATATGGTGCATAAACACTCCTCTTCCAAGACATACTATGGGAAACAATGGTAAGTCACGGAAGGAGTTTTTGTGTTGAATAATAAGGAAAAAATGACACCCTCTCTACAGGAAAGTATGGATTACATGAAGGAGCATATGGCGCCGGATACAAGCTTTGATGTAGTATACCGTGTGATCGAGGTGGGCGGCAGGCAGGCCTGCATCTATTTTATTGACGGTTTCTGCAAGGATGAGCTGATGATGAAGATTCTGCAGTACTTTATCGGGCTGACGCCGGAGAATATGCCGGAGAGCGCCTATGAGATGGCGAAGAAGGCCACGCCTTACGTGGAGGTAGATCTCAAGGATAAATGGGACGATATCATCTATAATGTTCTTTCGGGCGTGTTTGCACTCTTTATCGACGGCTATGACAGATGTGTGCTGTTGGATTCCAGAACCTACCCGGCAAGAAGCGTCTCCGAGCCGGATAAAGACAAGACGCTTCGGGGCAGTAAGGATGGCTTCGTGGAGACGGTTGTATTTAACACGGCGCTGATCCGGAGACGAATCCGAAGTACAGAACTTCGCATGGAAATGATGAATGCGGGGAAAAGCTCTAAGACGGATATCGTGCTCTGCTATATGGATAACCGGGTAGATCATGCCTTTTTGGAGAAAGTAAAAAAGCGGATCGAGAACATCAAGGTGGATGCTCTGACCATGAATCAGGAGAGTCTGGCGGAATGCCTTTACCAGCGGCTTTGGTTTAACCCTTTTCCGAAATTCAAATTTACGGAGCGGCCCGATGTGGCGGCAGCCCAGGTGCTGGAGGGAGACATCGTGATCCTGGTGGACAATTCTCCTTCCGCCATGATCGTTCCCACTTCGATCTTCGATATCGTGGAGGAGGCAGATGACTATTACTTTCCGCCTGTCACAGGAACTTATCTGCGTCTGACACGATTTTTGATCTCGATCCTGACCTATATCATGACCCCGACCTTTCTGCTCTTGATGCAGAATCCTCAGTGGATACCGGACAGCTTTCAATTCATCATGCTGCAGGAAGAGTCCAATATTCCGCTGATCGCACAATTTCTGATTCTGGAACTGGCCATCGACGGTCTGAAACTGGCGGCGGTAAATACACCGAATATGCTGAGTACCCCTTTAAGCGTTATGGCGGCGTTGGTACTGGGAGAATTTTCTGTCAACAGCGGATGGTTTAACAGTGAGGTCATGTTATATATGGCCTTTGTAGCCATCGCCAACTACACCCAGCAAAACTATGAACTGGGTTATGCGCTGAAATTCATGCGTATTATTAACCTGATTTTGACGGCGCTTTTCGGAATCTATGGATATGTGGCATCCATCCTGCTTTTCCTGTTTTCCATCGTATGCAACAAAACGCTGTCAGATAAAAGTTATATCTATCCGCTCCTGCCCTTTAATTTCAAACAACTCACAAAGCGGTTATTGCGGCTGCGGCTGCCGGAGGCGAAGCAGTAAAAAACCTACAATTTTTATATACCAGAAAAGCGATAGAACTGTGACAATTCTATCGCTTTTTGTATTCTTGATTTTCTTATATTCAACAATTGATATTTGCTTTTCTTGCTTGACTGCACAAATCACGAGTAGACAGCGTGTAGCTTTTCCCGTCCTTGATAAAATGTGTCCCACACTGCCGAAACTCAAAATGTACGTTATTGGAAATACATTGCTGCCTGATCTGCAATACCCAGTCATAGTCAAGCGGTCTTGCATTTTTGTCAGACTCCCCGCCGACAACAACTAATTCTATATCATGTAAATATGCAGAGAGATTGATGTTTTCAATCAACGGCTGGCAAATGATATTTTTGTGTTTAATGGGCAGTCCGGAAAAAATACCCAAGCGGTAATCTGCGTTTTCTTGGTTTTCAATCGTGCAGCCAACCGCAACATTTTCGTACCCATCTTTCCAATCGTGTGGAATACAATCCAAAAATCTTTCAATTCGCTTTGTTAAAAAAAAGAAATCTAGGTCGGAGCGTTCCCGCATCATTTCCCAACATTCTGCGCGCCACTCGTCCGCGTCCTCTATCAGGAAATCTGATGAAAAGCACACAAAAATAGTTTGACCTGATTTCATTTTATACGTTCCGTTTTTTGTTTTTTCAATAGGGGCATAAAATTTTTCTGTTTTCGTAACAATATCTGTATCAATTCCCCTTTTATAATCCCCTTTATGAATATAGCAATATTTGCAGCCTGTACTGTATCTGTGACAACCACGCCAAGGATTCCATGTCCCCATAAATTCAAGCCTTTCCTGTGCTGCCATGCCCGCCCCGGTCGGCATTGTCTAAATGCTCCACCTCGTCAAAGACGATCCTGGGCTGATTTTCCATGATACGGAACTGACAGATGCGGTCATTGACATGAATCTCCGTATCTCTGACAGCATACACCGGCATAAACCACTGATCGTTATCTCCACAGTAAGAAGCATCGATCACACCCTGATGATTGGTCTGGATGATGCCGAAATTTTTAAAGGTAGAACTTCTGGGCACCACATGCGCTTCATACCCCTCGGGGAGCTCCATCGCCACTCCAAGAGGAATCAGCTTAAACTCTCCCTTTTTTAACGCCACGTCCTCGGCTGCCCGCAGATCGATCCAGTCTGACTTCCCGTCAATATAGGTAAGCTTCTCTATTTTATCCGTAAAATATTTGATCTTGATCGTCTTCATCGGTATTCCTTCCCGTTACGCATAATCCGCACTGTAAAGCACCGGAATGGAAGGGTCTGTTTGCACCAGACTCTTTTGTACATCGATCACCCTCTGATTCTTACTCCCCTTCCAGAGAAGTTTTGCATCTTTTAAGGCAATCTGAAACTCGCCATCCACCAGCACATCCACATACTTCATCATGGGATAGTGCAGGATATCCTCCCAGCTGTCGCCTGTATAGAGCCAGATTGTCTTATCCGGATAGTTCCTTTTGATCTCCTCCATCAGGCTCCTCACGTCCAGACGGTTCGCCGAGTGCAGCGGATCTCCGCCGGAAAAGGTGATGCCACTGATATAAGGTTTTTCCAACTGTGCAAAAATTTCCTGTTTCGCTGCCTCGTCAAAGGGAAGGCCGCCGTCCGGATCCCAAGTAATGGGATTCTGGCATTCTTTACAGCAGTGAGAACAGCCTGCAACCCACAGCACCACCCGCAGGCCATCGCCGTTTAACATATCGTCTTTTGTTATATTGTGGTATCTCATCACATACTTTTCCTCTCCGCGATCTCCGCCATCTTGGCCTCGCTTAAACGCGTGTCGCCATGCACGCGGGAATATGCCAGATAGCCGTTCATACGGTCGATCTTCGTCAGATTGCGGCTGCCGCAGGCCGGACAGACATCCATCTCAAGCTCCTGATGTCCGCAGTCGTCACAGTAAGCCAGAGACAGATTCACGCCCTCATAAAAGCCCATATCCATCGCTCTGCGGATCAGAGTCTTGATTGCATCGATATTATAATCGATCGGATATTTCACATACTGGATTTTACCGCCGTTTGCCATCTCCCAGAAACGGTACTCCAGATCCTGTTTCTCAATGGGCGTGATATCCTCCGTCACATGACAGTGGAAACTGTTAGATACATATTCTTTGTCGGAGACGCCTTCTACAATGCCATACTTGGCTCTGAACTGCTTCACCTGCAGGCCGCACAGATTCTCCGCCGGCGTACCATAGATGGCATAGAGATGACCGTCCTCCTCCTTATACTCCGTGATCTTATTGTTGATATGCTCCAGCACCTCAAGCGCAAAAGCACCGTCCTCCACCAGAGACTTGCCATTATAAAGTTCCTGCAGTTCATTGAATGCAGTAATACCAAAACTGGCCGTGGCAGATTTCAGAATCGGCTTGATCTTATCATGAAGCTGCAAATGTCCGCCCAGAAATCCGCCCTCACAGTAAGCCAGCGGATTGGTAGACGCACGCATCTCACCAAGGTATGCGTAAGTCCTGATGTGGAGCTGTCTGATCAGATTCAGATAGTAATCCAACACCTCGTAGAAGTCCTTGCCCTCCTGTCTGGACTTCGCCAGGATCATGGGCAGATGCAGAGAGACTGCTCCCACATTGAATCTGCCTACAAAGACAGGAGTATCCTGCTCATCCGCCGGATGCATACCGCCCCGCTCATACCAGGGAGACAGGAACGCACGGCATCCCATGGGAGAGATCACCTTCCCATACTGTTTGTACATACTTGCAATATAGCCCTTGCCGGTAAGGCTCAACCAGTCAGGATACATGGTCTTTGCGGAGCACTTGACGCCCGCCTCAAACACATCCTCCAGCTCCTTACCCGGGCCATGCAGATTTTCGTCATATAAAAATACGATCTTCGGAAAAAGAACCGGCTTCTTGCACTCTTTCTTTCCCTGGCCCTTACGGCGCACCGTGAGTAACATGATGGTCGCCATTCTGGCGAAACGCCCGGTACCGATGCCCGCAGTCACAGTGATAAAGGGATAATCGCCCCGGCTGCTGGCCACCGTGTTAAACTTGTATTCCCAGCCCTGAAAACCCTGCTCAAACTCCTTCTTCACATCCGCCAGAGCTTCCGCCTCCGCGGTCTCCTTATCGATGCCAAGCTTCTTATATTTTGCCACATTTCTCTTGTAGGATTTTTCTGCATAGGGCTCCAGGATCTTATCCACCTCCGGCACCGTAAAGCCGCCGTACTGCTGGCTCGCCGCGCTTAAAACGATATCTCCTATGACATCGAATGCCACGTCGAGCGTCTTCGGCTCATTGTACCAGATATTGCCCATCTCAAAGCCGCCGGAAAGCACCTCCGCCACGTTAAAGAGACAGCAGTTCATGGTGTCTCTTCTGGCTGACATGTCGTGAACATAGATATAACCGTCCCGGCACGCCTGAATCTCCTCCGTTGTCATAAAGAACTTCTGGTACAGCTCCTTATTAAACTGGTTAAAGATCAGGCTGCGCTTTGTGGAGACAAGGGCGCTGTCCGTATTAGCGTTCTCCTTGTCGCCAATATACATGATGGACTGGCTCTTCTTATAGACATCGTCCATCATGCGCACAAAATCCTGCTTGTAATTGCGGTAATCACGATAACTCTTAGCCACGATCGGCTTCACATCTTCCAGTGCGCTCTCCACAATATTGTGCATGACCTGGATCGGAATCTTTTCCTCATCCAGCTCATTCACCTTATCAATGACCGTCTGGCAGATATGGCGCTTCTCCTCATCAGTAAACTTCGTGAGAGCACGATACGCACTCTTCCCTACCGCGTCGATGACCTTCTGGACATTAAAAGCCTCCAGACTTCCATCCTTTTTGATCACCTTCACGCCTTTGTCCGGATGGAATTTCAGACCGTAATCTTCCCCATCCGATTGACCTGCTTCAAACTTACTGCTCATGCTCCCCCTCCGTAGTTTTATCCTTGGCCCCCACAAAATATAGTGTCAGTTGACATAATAACACAATATATTGCGGTTTAGGATTAGTATACGTTAAGAATGAAGTTATGTCAATGTCCCATCAGGGAAAAGCCTCATAAAATAATACCAAAAAAGGTCTAGTCTTTTTGTGCATATTGAGCCAGCGTTTTTTCCAGATGAATCCGGTAGGCCTCCTGCACAGCCGCCGGTGCCGTGATCATGGCACCCTCTCCCAGCCCTGTCAGCCATCCAAAAAACTGTCCGCTGACCGCTACCCGGACTCTGACGGAAAAATGCGCCTCATCCCTGATACGAACGGCTGCCTCTTTGCCAAAGCGATCCATCACCACACCGATCAGCTGGTTTTCAAACAGCAGTGTGACCGTCTCCTCCTGTCCTCCATACATGCCAAATGTCTTATTTGCGTAATCGGCAATGTCAAAGCGCTCAAAAAGAGCCGCACCCTCCCGTTTGCTCTCCTCCAGCACCCGGATCTTCGCCATCTTATCCACCCGGAAATGCTTGATCTTATCCTCTTCACTGTCATGGGCGATCAGATAGTAATTCTCATCTTTACAGGTGAGCGCCCAAGGGCTGACCTGATAGGGCTTGCCGTCCCTGCGGGGCACAAGTTCCCTGTTCAGATTCCACTCCAGATACTGAAAGGAGATCTGCCTGTTATTCTGGATCGCCCTGTGGATATCGTCCACCACATAGTAGATGCTCTCGTTGGCAGTCTTGATCCGGTTCGCCACATAGACCTGTCTCTGCAGCTGTCCCGCCTCGGCCTTGGATGCCAGCTTTTCAATCTTGGAGATCAGCTCTCTGGATTTATTGACCGTCAGGAAACGGGACGCCTGTACCGTCTCCACCAGAAGCTTTAATTCCGCCAGTTCAAAATCCCGTCCCGCCAGATAATAGCCGCCGCCCGTCTTCGCCTTCACCAGCACGATATCATATCCGAAATCGATGAGCTGAGCGATATCATCATAGATGCTTTTACGCTCTGCCTTGATCTCATAGGCCGCCAGCGCCTCGATCAAAGCCTGGGCACTCATGCAGTGCTCCTCGTCGGACTGCTCCGTCAGAATTTTTAAAAGATACAACAATTTCAGTTTTTGATTTCCGGATCTCGCCATTTTTCACTCCTTTAAGCTTCCTCTGCACGGGGCTGCGCATATATACAAAGAGGATGTTCGCCTGCTGAACACCCTCTCCCAATCTCTCCTATATACCGCTCTAGGCCGTTGTATTCGTACCGACTGCGTCTGTCTCGCCGCCTGCCGCCGCCTTGGCATCTTTACTCTTTCTCCACTTCACACCGATGATACATGCCACGATCACCAGCGCAACGATCAACACAAAGACCAACAGATACGATAAAAAAGCGTTTACAAATAAAATCAAATTTGTCATCTGTCCACATCCTTTTCTTTCTAAAAAATGATATCTCACTGTTCTTATGATACCACCGATCAGAAGGAATCGTCAAGTAGATCTGTTCCATCCGCCGCTGTGGTGGCAAGCTTATCGCACCGTTCATTCTCAGGATGCCCGTCATGTCCCCTGACCCACTGAAAAGTCACGCTGTGCTGCTCCATAGCCCGCAGCAGTCGTTCCCACAGATCCACGTTCTTAACCGGCTTATTACCCGCTGTCTTCCAGCCCTTCCTAAGCCATCCGTCGATCCAGTTCTGATTGAAGGCGTCCGTCACATATTTAGAATCTGACACAAGTGTCACTTCGCAAGGCTTCGTGAGCGCTTCCAGACCCACGATCACCGCCATCAGTTCCATCCTGTTATTGGTCGTCTTCTTATACCCGGCTGAATATTCCCGCTCATGTAAAACGCCTTTCGGATCCACATATTGGAGAATCGTCCCATAGCCGCCCGGCCCCTCCGGATTCCCGCGCGCCGCGCCGTCCGTGTAGATTGTCACCTTCATGTTCTCAGCCTTTCCATTGTTATACTATTCCGATTCCCAGCTTCCCTCAGTCAGAAATCTCTCCGCCATAGTCTCCGCCGCCACCGTAATCTGCTCGTCATAGCCAAGCATCTTCAGCAAAGCGATGGCATTTCTGGTAGTCGCCGGTCCCTTCATCAGCTTATAAGGAAAGAAAATATCATTTTCTGCGATACGCTCCTCAAAGTGATAGTTGTCATAGAACGGTGCAAGCAGCCTGGTCAGCTCCACATCATGGGTAGCCGCAAAACAAAGCACCGATCCCACTGCTAACATCCGCATGATCTGCGTGGAAGCCGCGATCCGCTCCACCGTGTTGGTTCCTCTGAGCACCTCGTCCACAAAACACAGCACAGGCCGCTTTCCCGGCTCCCGCACCTGGTCCAGTATCCGCTTAATGGATTTGATTTCTACCATATAATAACTGTCCCCGCCCGCCAGATCATCCTTTAACGACATAGAGGAACAGATCCGGAAAAAGGATGCTCGGTAGCCGGCCGCTGCACAAGTGTGTATGGTCTGTGCCAGAAGCGCGTTCACCGCGACTGTCCGCAAAAAAGTGGATTTNCCCGAAGCATTGGAGCCTGTCAGCAGCATGCCCCGTCTGACAGACAGTGAGTTNGCCACCGCATCCTGCAAGAGCGGATGGTATAAAGCCTCCGCCTNNAGAAAGGGACNTTCCCGCTCNGNCTCCTGNAGATCCGGCACACAATATGCCCCGTTCAGNCCCTGCCGATAAGCGCCCACTGCCACCATGCACTCCAGCTGTCCCAAAATCGNGACCATCTGATCCACTTCTCCCATGTGCTCNCGCAGAGCGCGGAGCGCGGTGTTAAATCGGATCAGATCCAGATAAAACATCATGCGCAGATAATCAAAGAGAACCTCCAGCGGATTGCCGTTTCCCTGATTGGCAGACGTCACCAGATAGGAATTGCGCAAAAAGCNCCGCAGTTTTCGATGAGAGANNCGAAGTGNGGTAAGCTCNTCTTCNATCTCCTTAATCTCTTCCCTGCCCAGNGNCTCCGCCCCCTGCAAAAGCCNTCTCACATAGGCAAAGCTNGTNACATAGGGTTCTACCTGTCGATACTCCTTAAAATACCCNATCAGATTATGACACAAAATAAGNAGCAGGCAAATAAGCCCCANCGGCAGGTAGACAAACATAAGCCCCAGACTCACAAGAACCAGTCCGTCAAAGAAGAGATATTTCGTATTNTTCCGCTCCCCCAAAAGATCCANATGATCCAGATACTCATAGAGAGAATGCCGTCCGGTCCGNCCCAGCTGATANAATACCCTCTGCAGATCGTGCCGCTCCTTTTCATGCTCTCGGAANAANCAGATGCGGCGTTCCATTTTTAACAGCTCNTCCACATTCTCTGCGGGCGTCCTGAGCCTNTAGTACAGATACTCATCCCCGGCNGCNGAAAGNCAGGTATTCAGCCTTTGANAGACCGCATCCATATGCAGATCGTTCCAGGTNNTNTCNTCNATCTGATCCGCNTGAGGATGNTTCTTATAATACATACTGATATGGGCAAGNTCCTCCGCNCCATANACCCGTCCGGGAACAGCGCCGTAATCNGCATAGATCTNTTCCANNCGCTTTTTATGAAACTTTCTGCTGTTGTAATATTCATTTCCCATAAGGAGCAGGATCAAAAGTACGATCATGCCCGCAANCGCCAAAGAATCCATGCTTATCTGAGACTGTCTATGATCTCATTCGCCTTTCTGTAGATTTCTTCCACATCATATGCTTTCGTAAATNNACCNTTCTCATACAGGATNTTTCCCCGGATCATGGTCATTTTTACATTCTGCTTACTGCCGCTGTAGACCAGATTTTTCGGGATATTATTGANCGGCTGCATGTTGGGCTGGTGCAGANCGATCATGATCAGATCCGCNTGTTTTCCCNCCGCCAGCACATCCGTATCCGGCAGATTCATAGCCCGAGANCCGTTTACCGTAGCCATCTTCAACACTTCCAGCGCATCCACCGCCGCNGCATCCTNNTCCTTAAGCTTCGCAAGGCCTGTGACNAGAAACATCTCCCGGAACATATCCAGACAGTTGTTGCTGGCCGGNCCGTCCGTGCCGATNGCCACATTGATTCCCCGNTTCAGATACTCNGANATCGGCGCGATCCCGCTTGCCANCTTCGCATTGGAGGCCGGNTTGGTCACCACGCTTAAGTCCCCTCTTCNGAAAGATCTCCATGTCCGCCTCATNCAGCCAGACACAGTGATAGCCGCCCCCGCCATAGTCAAANATNCCAAGNGAATCCAAAAGNTTTACNGGNGACATNCCGTANCGCTCNTTACAGCCCTCCACCTCCGCTTTNGTCTCNGAAAGATGGGTAAACACCGGCGCCTGATATTTGTGNGCCATGGCNGNCACCTGCTCCAGAAGCGCTTNGGAACAGGTATANTCCGCATGAAAACCGATGAANTANGAATGCAGCGGATCNAGNTGNTTCAACGTGTGATACCGCTCNTCCATCTTGGCAAGGGANNCTNCAAANCCCTCCTGTCCGCTGACNCCGCTGACCTGCACNCANCGCATCCCCATCTCCACACAGGCCTGCGCCGTNGTCTCCGGCGTCAGATACATATCAAANACCGCCGTGATACCGCTGGTCANATACTCTAATACCGCCAGCTTCGTGAGATGATAGATCATCTCCCCGTCAAGCTTTGCCTCCATCGGAAACACCTGCTTTGTCAGCCAGTCCTGCAGCGGCAGATCATCTGCGTAAGAACGCAGAAACGTCATAGCCGAATGGGTGTGAGCATTTTTAAAGCCCGGCAGCAAAAGATTCCCCTGACAGTCAATCTCCCGATCCCAGAGAATGCTCTCTACGGAAAGCTTCTGACAGATTGCCGCCACATCGCCGCCTTCCCCCACATAGAGGATTTTATCATCCTGTACCCAGAGTTCTCCTTCCAGGATGTCTGTCGTTTGCATGGTCAATATTCTTGCATTGTAAAATCTGTAATTCATAATTGACTTAACCTTTCTGTTGATTTTGTAACTGTTTATCAATGCAGGTTTTCCGGTCCGAAGCTCTCGGGAAAAAGTTCCGCCAGCGCAGCAACGCGATAATCTGTCTCTGACTTTGCCACAATCACCTGAAAGCTTTCCGGCTCGCAAAACTCCCGCATCACCTGTCGGCACACCCCGCAGGGATAGGCATACTGAGTAATTTTCTCTCCCGCAGGACTTCCCACAATGGCGATCGCTTTAAAATCCCGAATCCCTTCGCTGACCGCCTTAAAAAAGGCTGTCCGTTCAGCGCAGTTGGAAGGCCCGTAAGCCGCATTTTCTATATTACAGCCTGTGATGATCTGTCCGTCCCCTGCAAGCAGCGCAGCGCCCACCCGATACTGAGAATAGGGTGAATAGGAAAGTCTTCTCGCCTCTATCGCCTTTCGGATCAGTTCCTGAATCTCCGTCAACGACAGCGTCCCCTTATCTTCTATGTTAATACATTTATCATTCCTGTCTTCCACTATACTTCTCCATTCTAAAACATCCAGCCTAAATCAGCGCTTTAAACTTAGTGATGGATTCCACCAGCAGCTTCTCAAATTTAGGAGCCACCGCATTGGCTGCCTCCTGCACTTCTTCATGAGTCAGCGGTGCGCTGTTCATCCCAGCCGCCAGATTGCTGACACAGGACACTCCGCAGATCTTCATGCCCATATGGTTTGCCGCGATAGCCTCCACAACCGTACTCATACCCACCGCGCTGACGCCTAATTTGTGAAGCAGCTGAATCTCCGCAGGCGCCTCAAAGGAAGGCCCGGTAAGCTGTGCATAGACGCCTTCAAATAATTCTATTTCATTTTCTTTCGCTGTCTCGATGATCATTCCCTGCAGATCCTCATCATACACATGGGACATATCCGGGAAACGGGTACCCAGCTCATCGATATTGGGACCGATCAGTGGATTCGGCGCAAAGAGGGACACATGATCCTTGATGAGCATCAGACTGCCCGCATGGAACGCCGGATTGATACCGCCGGAAGCATTGGTCAGAAAAAGAATTTTCGCACCCATCATTTTCATCAGGCGGGTAGGCAGCACCACGTCCGTGATCGGATACCCCTCATAATAATGTACACGCCCCTGCATCAGAACCACCGGAACCTCGTTGATATAACCGAAGATAAACTTACCGGCATGTCCCGGAACAGTTGATACCGGGAAACCCTCGATCTCGCTGTAGGGAAGTTCTGCTTTCACATCCACTACCTTGGCGAAATTGCCGAGACCTGAGCCTAAAACCACCGCCACCTTGGGCTCAAAGTCGATCTTTGCCTTGTAGCATTCATAGCATTTCAATAATTTTTCGTATACAGGATTCATATGTTTTCCACCTTTCCGCAAATATAGCATGTCTGAAGCATTCTGGTTATTAAACCTGTGTCCATTATAGCACATTTAAGAATATCATTACAGCAAAATCCTGCGGCGCCTATCACACAAAAAAAAATATACTGCAAAAAAAACAATGAAAGAACAGGCATAGTGTGGTAAAATATTTCATGTTGAGCAAAATCTAATCACCCAAGAGGAGAATCCATTATGAAAAAACGAATTTGTTTCCTTTTTACATTACTTCTGACTTCCCTGCTCTTCGGCTGCGGCAGCAATGCCGAAACCGCAGACAACAATGCTTCTGCGCAAACCGCCGACACAACGAAACCGCTGGTGGTTGCCATGGAACTTGCTTATCCGCCTTTTGAAACAAGGGATGATGCCGGGGAACCCTCCGGGGTCAGTGTGGACCTGATGAAGGCTTTCGGCGAATACTGCGTTCGGGAAATCAAGATTGAAAACACCGCGTGGGACGGACTGATCCCCTCCCTGCAGACAGGCAGCGCGGATATCGTGATCTCTTCCATGACCATAACGGAGGAGCGAAAAGGGCTGATTGATTTTTCAGATCCATATGCCAATGCCCTATTGGCGATCCTTGCCAACGCGGACTCCGACATCAACTCGATTGACGATTTCAATCAGACCGGAAAAGTGCTTGCTGTAAAATCCGGCTCCACCGGGCATATGTATGCGGAAAAGAATCTCCCCGATACGGAGCTTTTGGTTATGCCGGATGAGAGCGCCTGCGTAACCGAAGTCGCTCAGGGACGTGCAGACGGCTTTATCTATGACCAGCTCACCATCTACCGCAACTGGCAGAATAANCCNGACACCACCAANGCCGTTTTTATCCCCTTTCAGGACGTNGAAAAATGGGGAATCGCNGTACANAAGGGNAATCAGGAACTACTAGATCAGATCAACGCATTTCTCGCAGATTTNCAGAAANAGGGCGGCTATGAAGANCTGACCGAAAAATATCTCTCCGAGGAGAAAAAGGCTTTTGATGAACTGAATTTCCAATGGTTTTTTGATATGAAGGAATAACAGGTAACCCCATGAATCGATTCAAACAACTTTTTTTGATACCNAATAATAAAAANGNCAGCCGGACCGCCGCACTTGTAAATCTTCTGGTNGTNACAGCCCTGTGGGTGGCGCTGTTTTGGCTCTCACTCAGAGCCATCCATGTGCAGCTTGATTTCACTTTTTTGGGACAATTTCGCATCCGCATATGGGACGGTTTTCTTGTCACTCTGGGACTTAGCCTGTGCAGTCTGGTTTTGAGCCTTGTCATTGGTATTTTGAGCGCTGCGGGACAGAGCTCACCGATTCTTTTTGTCCGCTTTTTTTGCAGCGTCTACGTGAAATTTATACGAGGGACACCGCTGATCATGCAGATTTATCTGTTTTTTTATATTGTNGGCACGGCCTGGGGCGTNAACAGCCGCTTCACCGCCGGTGTTCTCATTCTCTCCATTTTTGAGGGNGCCTACATTGCAGAGATCATCCGCGGCAGTCTCCTCTCNCTGGAGGAGTCCCAGTTGGAAGCGGCTCGGGCAGTGGGCTTCANCANGAAACAGACCTGGCGATTTGTGATCCTTCCCCAGATGATAGCGCGCACCCTCCCGGCGCTCACCGGACAGTTNGCCTCCATCATCAAGGACTCTTCTCTGCTCTCTGTCATTGCCGTCATCGAACTGACGCAGTCCATGCGGGAGATCAGCGCCGTGAACTTCCGNCTGTTNGAGTGCTANCTGTTCCTCGGCATCCTCTANTTATGCCTGACACTGCCGATCTCCCTCATCAGNGAGCGCTTAGAAAGAAGGTTTCAATATGAGAATTGAGTTTCAAAACCTTTCCAAACAATACGAGGCCGGACCGGTCATTTTACAACCCATGGATTTCTCGGACGAGGTGCACACTCTGGCCATTATCGGGCCCTCCGGCGGCGGCAAATCCACCCTGCTCCGCATCATAGGCGGTCTGATCGCTCCCACCACCGGAAGGCTCTGGGTAGATGGCGAAGAAANTGCACAAAATGAACCCTCCCTGCAGCAGTACCGCAAAAAAATCGGTTTTGTCTTTCAACAGGGAGGGTTGTTTCGGCATATGAATGCCCGGGATAATATTGCCGTTCCTCTGGAACAGGTACACGGCTATAGTCATACTGACGCCTGTGAGCGGGCCATGGCGCTTTTAAAACGGTTCGGACTGCAGGATGACTGGCAGAAAAAACCGGCCGCCCTCTCCGGCGGCCAACAGCAGCGTGTCGCGATCGCCCGGGCAATCGCTGCCAAACCCGGTCTTTTACTTTTGGATGAGCCCACCAGCGCCCTTGACCCGGAATATACCACCGAGGTATTGGATGTGATTCGGGAACTGAAGGAGGAAGGTCTACGTTTCATCATCGTGACCCACGAGATGGGCTTTGCCCGCCATGCCTGTGATAAAGTCGCTTTTCTCTGCCAGGGCTCCCTGCTGGAATACGGGGAGAGCGCCCAACTCTTTGACCACCCAGAGACAGAGCAGCTGCAACAGTTTTTAGGAAAACTGTTGGAGTGGAACATCTCGCTTTAATCCATTTCTCTCATTTTTTCTCTCGCTTCTATCAGATCCTCGCAGACAAAGGTGCAGTAAGGCCGTATTTCGGGGGACNCTTCCATCAGATCGGGGATCATGACGGTGCGGCAGCCCGCCGCATATCCCGCCTTAATCCCGTTCTCGCTGTCCTCAAACACATAGCAGTCANCCGGTCTGCGGGAAATTCTCTCCGCCGCCAGAAGGAAAATATCCGGTGCCGGTTTCCCACGCTTTGCTTCCGTCCCGCTGACGATCTCGGNAAAGTATTCCCGTATTCCCGCNATCTNCAGATTTGANACGATCTGNTCNACNGNGCTGCTGCTCGCCACTGCCATAGGAATNTTNTTCTCTTGAAAAAACTCTAATATTTCAAGCACGCCTTTTTTCATCGGAACCTGTTTGGACAGTTTTTCCCTTACCCGCTTCATGCAATCTTCGATNATTCCGGCNCCGTCGGAAACATGATAGTAGTCTTCNACTACCNGNCNCATGTGNGCCCCGTTTGTTCCGGATATGGCCCCGACGAAATCATTGCCAAGAACCACACCCTTCTCTTCTGCNATCTCATGCCANGTCTGCTGGTAAACCCGNTCCGTGTCAAAGAGCAGACCGTCCATATCGAAAATTGCACCTTTATCCGCCATTAGTTTACTTTTTCCTCCTTGCNTCCAGCTCCTGNGTCATCTCACNGCGCANACTATCCAGCTTATAAAAATAGGTNAGTACCGCAATCAAAATNCACAGGACNATGGGAATCCAGATAAAACAGATCTCAATATAGGAAAGCGCCTTCGGTGTCTGCTCCTCATTAGCGACATAACCGCCGTTTTTCAGGAAAACACCGATAATAAAGCTGGTAAGTCCCATACCGCCCTTTACAAAGAACCCCTGAAAGGCCGCGATCAATCCCGCCACGCTTGCATTCTTCTTATACTCGGAATAATCTATCACATCCGGCTGCATCGCAAAGGTAATTCCAAAAATACCGTAAATGCCAAGTCCCGTAATGACCAGACCAATCAGAAGACATGCAGCCGAACTTCTACCCACATAGATCAACAGATCGCCCACTATGTAGAGAATAATACTAAAAAACATCAGATTCCTTTTACTGAACTTTTTCTCCAACGTTGGAAGTAACAGCAGCATCGGTAACCCTGACAGTATACCAAGAATTCCCACCAAAGACAACCATTCTGTCCTGCCAAGATTGTATTTAAAATAGTAAATGACCGTTGTGCTTCTGACCACATAGAGCGAGAAATAGAATAAATTCAACAAAAACAGTATCCACGCCTGCCCGGTAAGTCCTTTAAAATCTTCCTTCAGAGAAGAATGGCTGCTCACTGTCGGCGGAACCACTTCCTTTGTGCTTGCGAAAGTCAAAAAGAAGATAAACATAGCAGCAATTCCATATACCGTCATGGTAACCAGATAACCCCTCGCCTCGTTGCCCTGTCCGAAGAAGCGCACCAGCGGCTCCGTGATCGACATGACAATAGCCGTTCCGATCATCGCGCACACCATTCTCGTAGACACCAGAATATCTCTCTCATGGATATCAGAGGTAAGTCTTGGCACGATCGTATTGAGCGGAATATTCACCACCGTATAGGCAGTACACAGCAGACAGTAAGTCACATAGGCCCACACGAGTTTGCCCGTACCCCCAAAGTTCGGAATATAGAATGTCATAAATGTAAAGACGGCGAAGGGCACTGCTCCGATCAGGAAGTAAGGCCGTCCCTGTCCCCATTTTGTGTGCGTCCTGTCCACGATCAGTCCCATGCCCGTATCCGTGAAAGCATCAATAAATTTTGTCACCAGCATCATCGTTCCGGCTGCCGCCGCCGTGATGCCAAATACGTCTGTATAAAAAACCATCAGATAGGATGCCATGGTACTGAAAACCAGATTACAGCCCAGATCCCCAATTCCATATCCTATACGTTTTCCCCATTTCCCCATATCCTTCTTCCTTCCTTTTAAATTACGGCATCTGTAAAGTCTCTTACAGATGCCGAATTGAATTTATATGTCCAGCAATAAATTGATTTCATTTAGAAGCATGTGAATGCGCCGTCGATAATAAAATCAGACCCCGTAGTGAATGTGCTCGTATCGCCTGCCAGATAGACGCAGATAGATTCCAACTCCTCAGGCTTTCCCATTCTCCCCAGAGGTGCCATCTCATTCCATTTTTCGATCAACGGAATCAATGTGGGGGAATTCAGGGTAAGTTCTGTCCCGATATAACCGGGGCTGATGCTGTTGACACGAACTCCTCTCTTCGCCCACTCAATCGCCAGAGATTTGGTGAGCTGTATCACAGCAGCCTTTGACGCGTTGTAAGCGCACTGAGGCTGCGGAACGTTGACGATATGTGCAGACATGGAGGCTGTGTTGATAATGGAACCGCCGCCATGCTCCAGCATATATTTTCCTGCTGCAATGTCAGTGAGGAATACGCCGTTCAGATTGATATTGATCACCTTGCTCCACTGCTCGTAAGTCATCTCCTCCGCCGGAGCGTTAATGCAGATACCCGCGTTATTGTGACAGAAATCAAGTCCTCCCAATTCCTCTACCACCTGCGCAACCATCGCATCAACCTGTTCCTTGTCCGTGCAGTCTGTCTTGATCGCGATCACTTTCCTGCCCGTCTGCTCAGCCATCTCAGCAGCTGTCTTCTTGGCCTCCTCATAATCCAGATCCACAATTGCCACATCTGCACCGGCCTCCGCAAATGCCGTTGCCGTACACTTGCCAATACCTCTCGCCGCTCCTGTCACAAATCCTTTCTTTCCGTCCAGTCTCATTTTTTCAATAATTCCCATGATGTTCTCCCTTCTTTAAATTTATTTTGTAAAATCATTTATCAAATTATAATTACATAATATCCCTCGATAGAGAATTAATCAATATGTAATCCTATACATTTTTTTCTATTCAAAACTATACAAAATATACAATACAATTTTTTCTTAAATGTTTTACTACTTTGGCATCTCTATTTGTGATATAATACTATTTTGTAAAGTGAATTTGCAAAATAAGGGATAGGATTATGAAAAAAAGCATTACACCCAATCAGATCAAACAGAATAATCGCAGTATCATCTATCAGTTCATTTACAAAAGCAAAAAGGTTTCTCAGCAGGACATATCCTACAATCTCCATCTAAGCCGCCCCACGGTCGCTGCGAATCTGACTGCCATGGAAGAAGACGGTCTGATCCGGAAAGACGGATTGATCGATACAGAATTTGTGGGCAGAAAAGCTACCGCCTATTCTATCGTTCCAGATTATCGCATCAGCATAGGAGTGGAAATTTTAGAAAAAGAAGTGAAAATGATCGCCGTCAATCTGTACGGAGACATGGTCGACTGTAGAATAGATGAAATCGTTTTTGAACGCAAGGAATCTTATTATAAGACAATCTGTGATAAGATCATAGAATTTAAGAATTCAATTTCTGCAGAAGATGAAAAGATTCTCGGCATAGGCTTTGCCATACAGGGACTGGTGACGCCGGATAAGCAGACCATATTGTACGGCGAAGTTCTGTCCTGCACCGGGCTCTCGATCACTGAATTTTCCAGACATCTCCCCTACCGTTGCACCTTTATACATGATGCGGACAGCGCAGCTATTTCCGAAATGTGGGTATCTCCTGAACTGACAGACGCTTTCTACCTGTCGCTTAGCAGACATTTGGGCGCCGCCATCATCTCAAAGGGTACCATATTGACCGGAAAACACGGTCACAATTCCACTATTGAGCATATTCAGATGAACCCCAACGGCACTCAGTGCTACTGTGGAAAGGTTGGATGTATGGAAACACTGTTATCCCTGACCGCGCTTCTATCTGAACAGGAGACCGCTGAATCCTTTTTTGACAGAGTGCGTCAAAATGACCTCACCTGCCAAAAGCGCTGGTATGTCTTTCTCTCAGATCTGGCAAAAGCTGTCAACATGCTCCACCTTGTCTATGATACAGATTTTATTCTTGGGGGATATATTGCCCAATACTTACGCGAAGAAGACCTGGCATTTCTCCATGATCAAATTCAGCAGATGACACCTTTTGCGGAGGAAGCCGATTTTCTTCGGATCAGTAAAATGCCCCTTCACAATATCGCGATTGGTGCAGCGCTGCCCTACATTCAGGCATTTCTGGAGGATTCGGATTCTCCCTCCGGCACTCTTCCCGTTGCCAGACAAACCTAACCTTTCGCTTTCCCATACCGCATCGGTTCCGCCACCGTCCGATTGAAAAAGGCAATCAGCGGCCCCATGAAAAACGCCGTCACCAGTGTGCCGATTCCCACCGTCGCGCCGAAAACAAAACCCACCACCGTACAGAACAGATCCGAAGATATCCTGCATATCTGAAACTTCCATTTTCTCTTTTCGGAGAGGATCAGAGAAACCGCATCATAGGCGGAGACTCCCATGTCCGCCGTAAAATAGAGAGCAGAGGAAAAGCACATAATAACGATGCCCAGCAGAAGAAAGATAAATCTGACAGGCAGGGACGGTTCCTGTATCAGCTTCTCAAAGAGCAGGGAGGAATATTCCGCTACATAGCCCAGCAAAAAAATATTGATCAAAGTGCCCAGCCCGATCTTCTTTCTGTCCGCCAGAAAGATCGCAACAAGCAGTATCAGATTCAACACTGCATACACCGTGCCGAAACCCGGCGCGCCCTCCGGCAAAATATAAAAAATCCCGTGTACAAAAACCTGAAACGGATCCAGGCCAAGCGCCGAAAAGTTAAACATTCCGACACTGAACCCGCAGATCAGCACACCGCTTATTGTCATCCATATTCTTCTCGTACGTTCCTGCATCTTTTCCCTCTTCTCAGCCTTTATGCAGCATCTGCTTCTTATCTATTTAATGCAATTCTATTTTAACACGATACTGCTGTTTTTCGCCGGGCTTTAAAAATTTCAGCATGCCGGTTTTGCGCATCACATCTCTGCCATCCGGATAACAATTGCCGCACTCCAGACCGAGAACATAATCCCGCACTCCCATCATCTTCCACTCTACAAAACCGTCCAGACTAGAGGCATCAAAAGAGATGGAAAGTTTCGTATCCAGTTTAGGCTGTGCAATCGAAACGGTCGTAGGAAAAGGATCATCGACTTTCTTTGATACCTGTTCAAAAACATGATAGTAGCATCGTTCCTGATATCCATCTGTGGGCTTTTCCATATGCATCCAGTTAGCGATATCTTCTGCCGCGTGCTCGTCACGAGGTTTCACCTCTATGGAGGGAATCGTGACCACACTGTCTTCGTCCAGAAGCGGATATCCCATGTTCATATGATAAAGAATTTCAAAAGGTTCCTCTTTATCGCCCGTATTTTCAATGGTGTCTGTAATAATAAAGCTGTTCTCTGCCGTGGAAACTCTGATCTCNCGTTCCAGTCTCAGTTTCCGTCCGAAGATCGTCTCGTCTTTGGTGACCGTTCTGACTACCAGACAGGTGGTCTGCTCCCCTCCATTTGCAGACTCTTTNTCTTCCGTAAAGTAGGNCTGATCNCANGGNGTATTCGCGATAGAGCCATGAAGCGGTATCTCCTCTCCCTGNTCGNTACANGGCGTACCNACCCCATTCANTCCACANGTGGTAAGNAATCCNGCTGTAAAGGAATTCAGCCAGTTACTGCCAACACGGTCATANTATGCCGGAGCCACATAACCGCAGGGNCTCATATAGCTCATNTTGATTCCCCGGTATCTGAGTCTTGTAATATCCCCATTTCTNTCCGGNGATACGGTAATGTCNAGTCCTTTNCCATTATGAATNTCAAAAAGGCGCATACCGTCNCCNCTGCCNCCTATCAGNCGGTGCTCCTCTATCCCATAAAGCTGACTGTCATGTCCNATATATCTGTTCATACTAACCTCCTGACCGCATCATATAATNTCTCATACTTNGCAAANACTTCCATATATTTNGCATGNTACTCCGCCCNNGGTTCATAGGTCACAGTCTTTTCTACCATACGCTCCGCCGCTTCCGATAAATCTTGAAACAATCCGATCGCAANCCCGGTCAGCATAGCCGATCCTACAGTTCCTGCATCCACAGTCTTCAGCGCCGTGATCGGNAGACNGAGTACATCCGCCTTCATCTGCATCCAGACAACAGAANGGGCNCCGCCTCCGGTNGCATGCATNTTNTCCGCCTGNNTTCCCGCNNCTTTCACATTTCTGTAATTCAAATACATTTCATANGTNACNCCTTCCATACAGGCACGATAAATATCTGCTGTAGTGGAAGCCGTCGTAAGTCCNANAACAGCCCCCTTAGAACCGGTATCCATATAAGGGGTNGCCGCTCCGGCAAAATGNGGCAANGTGAGCATTCCGGACGGNCCCTCCGGATCCAATCCGTTTGCCTNNCTGNCNCGNACATATTCCTGCTCCAGATAGGTATTCACCGAAATTCCCTGCTCTTTTGCCNACTCCTTTTCTTTCTTTGCCAGGGTATCTGTACACCAATGCATCAGCGCACCGCCCGTATAAGAAAACGCATAGGTCACATATTTACCGGGAATGACATAAGGAACGATGACATATTTACCCGGCATCATCAGATCCACATCCGGCATCTTATCAAAAACAGGGGTCAGACACTGGACGGTTCCCGCGCCATCCACTGCCGTTTTGCCATCAAATGCTCCGGCACCTACACAGGCCGCCACCTGATCCTGACTGATGGAAACAACANGGGTATCTTTCGAAAGCCCCAGCTTTTGCGCCACCTCATCTCTGATCACNCCNGCATCCGTTCCTGTGGGAACCGGTTTGGACAGCAACGCCTTATCGATTCCTGCAGTGTCGAGTATCTCATCNCTCCAATCCAGCGTATGAATNTCGAAAGCCATACTTCTGGTCGCAAGGGAATAATCGATCTGCAAATTTCCCGTAAGCAAAAACACCACATAATCTTCCATCTGTAAAATGTGTCTGGTCTTTGCATAAATCTCCGGATCGTGTTTCTTTCGCCACATCATCTTGGGCAGTCCATACATCTCATGGGGNGTCACNCCNGTGACCTGCGCAATATGNTTTTCTCCNAGNCTGTCCACAAGGTANGCACATTCCTCNGCCCCTCTCGGATCCGTATACAGCATGGCCGGNGCCAGCGGGTTACCNTTTTCATCGGTCATGACGAAGGTTTCCCCAAAACTGGTAACGCCGATNCCTGCTATATCTTTAAACTGCGCCGCCATCTCNGNGATGACAGCATACACCCCTTCCATCAGCGCTGCCACATCAATCTCATGGCCTCCCACGCTTCGTTTCACCGGATAGTCACGATAGGCTTTCCCAAGTTCTTTTCCNTTCTCATCAAATACCGTCAGNTTNCANCCTGTGGTACCGATATCAAGTCCCGCGATCTTCATGGATCTCCTCCATACATAAATATGTTATCTGTTCGCAAACATCTTCATCGCTGATTTTACATTTTCCTTCATGGCNTCCCGNGCTGCCATACTGATGCTTGAGAAAAANANCGGCTCCTTATCNTNCAATGTCTTTAAATANTCTGCCACTGCATTNCCGCCGGACTTGTCCATATAAGTAAAGTAATTCACCTTGCGCACCCCCGCATCGACAGCCAGCTTATAATCTTCTCTGGACACGCCGGAGCCGCCATGCATAACNACCGGAATATCGTTTGTCTTAGTGCGGACATTTTTTACCACATCAAANTCCANTTTCGGCTCTGTGAGATAAATACCATGNGTNGTTCCNAAAGAACANGCNAGCGCATCNATNCCGGTATCCCTGACGAACGCAGCTGCCTGATCCGGATCCGTATAGATCTTGGTCTCGTCCTCCGTCCCAGAGTCATCTCCGGTACCCGATTCACGGCGTCCCATAGATCCCAGCTCCGCCTCCACGGAGGCTCCCGTCTTCGCCGCCATTTCCACAGCTTTCTTTGTATTTTTCAGATTCTCTTCATAAGATAAAACAGAACCGTCATACATAATGCCGGTAAATCCCATAGCAAGAGCCTGCTGTAAATATTCCAGCGTCTCTCCATGATCTAAATGCACACATACGGGAACTTTTGCTTCTTTTGCCGCCGCCACCATAATTGGGCCGATAATAGAAAGCGGAATCCACGGTTCGTGGCATTGTGCAAACTGAATGATCACAGGAAGATCCAGTTCCTCCGCCGCTTCGATCACTGCCTGCAGAGCTTCCAGCCCCGGCGTATTAAAAGATCCTATTGCAATCTTCTTCTCCTCTGCAATCTTCATTACCTCATTTAACGTTGCCAGCATGTTTTACCTCCTTTGATCCCTTACACTTTATCTTTATCATACTCTCAGCAACATAAAAAAGAAAGATTTTTATCTTTTAATTTTACATAAGCAAAAGATAAAAATCTTTCTTCCCGACTGTCAAATAATGATGCAGACCATTCCGCCATTACTGTCATTTACGATCTTCTGCATGGTCTCCTGGAGCTTTACCTGGCTCTCCTCATTGATCATGGATATCTTACCGGTAATGCCGTCGTTGACAAGCTGTTCCACCGTCTTGCCGAAGATATTTGTCTCCCATATGCCCTCCTCACTGGTACCCGTATCAGAGATATACTGAATCAGGTCTCTGGCCTGTTCTTCTGTCCCTACGATAGGTGATATCTCTGTCTCGATACTGGCTTTGATCATATGAATGCTGGGACTCTCTGCCTTGATCTTGACGCCAAATTTATTGCCCTGTTTGATGAGCTCCGGCGTCTCCAGAACGATCTCCTGCCTGTCAGGCATCACCACGCCGTACCCCTTATACCGCACAGCCTCCAAAGCATGCAATACCTTCACATACTCCCGCTTCATCTTTGCCATCTCTCGAAGTGTAGCTAACAGCTGATACTCGCTGCCGATAGATTCTCCCACCAGTTCACTCAGCATCTCATAATAGTAGGCGTCGTCCACATCCAGCACGATCCGCACACTGCCGTCAGACATATCAACGCCGTCCAGTTTACACTTTCTGACATATTCGCTTTCCACCAGAAAACGGTCTGTTGTGATATCCCGGATATGATTCAGATTCCCCATCAAAAGCTTCAGCTGGGAAATGATATCCTTCTTCATCTTGTGATCGCAGGGAAGCATCTCCACCCACTTTGGCATATAAAACTCGATCATGGTGAGCGGGAACTCATAGAGAATGTTCTCCATGATATGATTGATATCCTCTTTCTTTAACTGCTCACAGTTTATGGGCATGACCGTGACCTGATACTTCTCGCTGATCTCGTCGGCAAGCGCTCTGGTCTCCTCCGCATACGGCTTTTGGGAATTCATGAGCACCACATAAGGCTTTCCCAGCGCCTGCAGTTCTTTGATAGTGCGCTCTTCCGCCTCTAAAAAACTTTCTCTGGGAAGCTCTCCGAAGGAACCGTCACAGGTCACCACGATACCGATCGTGGAATGATCCCGGATCACCTTTCTCGTACCGATCTCCGCCGCCTTCGTGAAGGGTATCTCCTCCACAGACCAAGGGGTTTTGACCATGCGCTCTTCCTCTTTCTCCATGTGTCCTGTGGCGCCCTCTACCATATAGCCCACGCAGTCGATCAGACGTACCTTTACATCGATATCCGCTCCCAGCTTTACATGAGCCGCCTCCTTGGGAATAAACTTCGGTTCTGTGGTCGTAATGGTCTTGCCGCCCGCGCTCTGTGGCATTTCATCCTGTGCCCGCTCCTTCTCATGCTCATCCTCCATGTAAGGAAGCACCAGAAGATTCATAAACCGTTTGATAAAGGTGGATTTTCCCGTCCTGACAGGCCCCACCACGCCCAGATAGATTTCTCCTCCCGTTCTGTGCTGTATATCTTTATAGAGGTCATATGTACTATTCTGTAAGATATCCATAAAAAATCCTCCTGCTTATACTGGTAAATGTATATGCAGAAGGATTCTCCTCTATGCCGTCCGGCGCAAAAGTTTTTGTCTTACCCTACTGTGCGAGCTTATGGAAAATAATACAGTTCGGCTGGTCCACCTTGATCTCCTTACCGTTCATCACCAAAAGACCGTTCTTGAGATCCACATTAAAAAAGGTCATCGTGTTCGTCTCATGGTTTAAGGACACCAGATGTTTATTGTCCGGGAAGAGCGCCGCATCCTTGGGATAATCGCCGCTGATAGGCAGACAGAGTATCTTCTCAAGCATTCCCGTCTTCTGATCTATCTTATAAATAACCGCGCTGTTATCCCCCGCATTGGAGCTGGTAAGATATTTAAAATCTTCTGAAATATTCAGGGCACTGGCCGCAGATCCACCGGCATGGTAATCATTCAACGTGGAGATCGTCTGTATCTTCTCAAACTCCGGGACTCCATTGACCTCCTTATAAGTATAGACATCAATATAATTTTTCAGTTCATGAACAATATATAAAATGCTGCCGTCCTTGGAAAATTTCATGTGACGGGGCGCCGACTCCTGCTCGCTCCGGATCATATCGATGGGCTTTAATTTCCCGCTTTCGTGATCCACGCGGTACACGTTCACATGATCCAGTCCCAGATCAGCTGCACACAGATAGTGATTATCTCTGGTCATCTTCACGCAGTTGACATGGGGTCTGAAATTGCGCTCCGCAATACTGCCCAGACCTTTATGATACACTTCGTCAGTGATCTCCCCGACGCCGCCGTCCTCCCGCAGACGAAGCACCGTGATCTTCCCGTCATGGTAACCGCCCACAAAGAGCAGCTTATCTTCATAATCCGTGGATAGATAACATCCACGCATACCGTTGATCGTTCCCTGATTGATGACCTCCAGATCGCCACCCGGCAGGATCTTATACGCCTCCACCCCAAAATCCGTGATGGAATAGAGATATTTCTCATTGTGGGAGATCGTGATATAGGAAGAGTTTGTGATCTCCACCTGATTTTTCTCCGTCATCCTTCCGTTTTTCAGATCCACATCATAGATCTTGATGCCGTAATTATCCTCTTTTGCCGTCGTGTAGGTAGACACGTACGCCACATATTTATCCTGACTCATCGCCGTAACCACGCCCTTTCCTCAGTCTTAGGATTATTTTAACATAATATCTTTCTCTTGTTAATCCTTAAATTTTAGAACGGAAAGGAATTTCCATGCATAAAATAGAGTAACTCCACATAAAATGATAGGTTACAGATTATGTATTACGCCCTGTTTATTTTGTTACTACTCGCTCTATTCGGCATGATATTTTCCTGTGTCCGCAGGAAAAAGATCATCCGCCGGATCAATTGCATGGATAAATGTCAGAAATGTTCAAAGCTGGCACAACTCGCCGAACCCTTCGGTTACGATTATCATTGCCGCTATGGCTTCTTCTCTTCCACTCTGGATGCATGGCAGAAAGATGCCGGCTACACATGGCTCTACGATTATATGGCGCCCCGTTTTCAAATGGTTCTCGATGCCCTTCCGATTTATTTTGATTATCACGGCAAAACATGGCTGATCGAACTCTGGAAAGGGCAATACGGTATCAATACCGGCGCGGAGATCGGCATTTATCACGCCGACCGTCTTCTGTCGGAAGAAGAATACAAAACAGCTCTTTTCACTGCCGCCGAGGACTCCGAAATGCTTCCCTGTACCTTACGATTATGCGACCAAACGGAAAAGGTATGCGCCCAGATTTCCGAACACCATTGGTGGCTGACTATGTTTTTACCCGGCCTTTTCACAGAACCTTCTGATCTGTGTATGGAAGCTTCCATCTGTTTTCCCACTATGCAAATGCGCAACGCTTTCTATGACGGACTCTATCATGCAGGATATGCCATGAATGATATCTCCACACAAGGATGCTGTCTTTCTCTCCTCTTCCGAACCTGCAGAAAGGAAAATTTCAATCTGCTGACACGCTTCTGGCGCCGCCTGTCTCAATTCCTCAACCAGCTATTCTGTAGTCTGTATATATGGGTCACAAGGCCATTCCTCTGCACGGAAGATCGTATTCTTTTCCTCTACTACTATCTACCTGTTGCTTTCAGAATGCTGCTTCGTCTGCGCAGATTCCACAGACGCTGTCATAAGAAAAACGGCTGCCGCCCGCCAAGATATCATTGCGCATGCCGTACGCGTAAGGAGGATGTGTCATGAGTACCTCCAGCCGTCTGGAACATGCCTTTGCGCAGGCTCCCATCCTCCCTTTTAATATGTGCTCCAAATATGTCCTTATGAGTGACTGTCACCGAGGGGTAGGTACGTCCTCCGACAATTTTTTAAAGAATCAGCACTTATACTTCGCTGCGCTGGAACACTATTATCGAAACGGTTTTACCTATATTGAACTTGGCGACGGGGAGGAATTGTGGGAAAACAGGCATCTGCGTAATATTACCGAAATACACAGTGATGTCTATGATATGCTTTCCTGTTTCGATACGCGTAACAGGCTGCATCTGCTCTACGGCAACCACGATATCATCCAGAAGAAAAATCCCGCTTATCACGAAGCGCTCATCCTGCGCCCGGATGCCTTTCCCGAAAGATCACTGTATCTGACCCACGGACACCAGGCCAGTCTGCTCAATTCCACCTTCTGGCGCGTGGCCCGTTTTCTGGTGCGGTATTTCTGGAATCCACTTGAAAATCTCGGCTTCTTAGACCCTACAAGCGCGGCAAAAAATTATAAAGTAAAAGAAAAATGCGAGGAAAAGCTGCGCCGTTTTGCAGAGGAAAATCATCATATTCTGATCACCGGACACACCCATCGTCCGGTCATGCCCGAGGAACCTGCCTATTATTACAACACGGGAAGCTGTGTGCATCCAAGCTGCATTACATGTATTGAGGTGGAACGCGGCCGGCTGACTTTAGTGAAATGGAGTATGCAGGCAAGACCCGACCTCATACTGTATGTGGATCGGAAGGTGATCGGCGGTCCGATTGCCATATTATAAAACGTAACTGATATAGAATTGTTAAAAATATTTTATATTCCCATTGACATACCGAAAGATTCTTGTATAATGGGATTCAATATGTAAGTTTAGTTTTGGTAAACTTTTAGTTTAATATATTGAGGAACCATGAAAGCACAAAGCATTAAAGAATTAAGCTAAGATACTACGGGGGATATTATGGACAGTAATTCCGGTAAAACTGACATCGGCAATAAAATAAAGGAGCTTCGCAATAAGAAAGGTCTGACTCAGGAGGAGCTGGCGGACCGCTGTGAGCTTTCCAAAGGATTTATAAGCCAGGTGGAGAACGACCTGACCTCCCCCTCCATCGCCACGCTGATCGATATCCTGCAGTGTCTTGGCACCAGTCTCAAAGATTTCTTTAACGACGCGGGCGACGAGCAGATCGTCTTTCGTCCGGACGATTTTTTTGAAAAAGTAGATCCCGATCTCCACAATAAGATCGAATGGATCATCCCCAACGCCCAGAAAAATATGATGGAACCGATCCGCGTCACACTGGATGCCGGCGGCTCCACCTATCCCGACCAGCCTCATGAGGGAGAAGAATTCGGCTATGTGCTTTCCGGTTCCATAACTGTCATCATCGGCAACCGAAGCATCCGGGCCAAAAAGGGGGACGCCTTCTATTACCGTCCGGATTCCGAACACTATATCAAAGCAGGAACCAAAAGCGGCGCTGTCTTTTTGTGGATCAGCACACCGCCAAACTTTTAATAGATTACATACGAATAAATCGGAGGGATTACTTCCATGGCAAAAGAACTGATTCAATTGAACGATATCTCCAAATCCTTTGACGGACAGATGGTTTTGGACGAATTAAATCTAAGCATACATGAAAATGAATTTGTCACTCTGCTAGGTCCCAGCGGCTGTGGAAAGACCACGACCCTGCGCATCTTAGGCGGCTTTGCAAATCCTGATAAAGGAAGCGTGATCTTTGACGGACAGGATATCACCCATGTGCCGCCCAACAAAAGACAGTTGAACACTGTCTTCCAGAAGTATGCGCTCTTTACCCACATGACTATCGCCGAGAACATCGCCTTTGGACTGAAAATAAAAAAGAAATCCAAAAGCTACATAGACGACAAGATCCGCTATGCTCTTGATCTGGTCAATCTGGAAGGCTATGAAAACCGCATGCCAAACTCCCTAAGCGGTGGTCAGCAGCAGCGTATCGCCATTGCCCGCGCCATCGTCAATGAGCCCAAGGTACTCCTTTTGGACGAGCCTCTGGGCGCGCTCGACTTAAAACTGCGTCAGGAAATGCAGTATGAGCTGATCCGTATGAAAAATGAGCTGGGCATCACCTTCGTCTACGTCACCCATGATCAGGAGGAAGCCCTCACCATGTCCGACACCATTGTGGTCATGAACCAGGGCTACATCCAGCAGATCGGCACACCTGAGTCCATCTACAACGAACCGGAAAATGCTTTCGTGGCCGACTTTATCGGGGACAGCAACATTATCCCCGCCACTATGATCGAGGACAGACTGGTCAATATTCTGGGTACCCGCTTCGCCTGTGTGGATACAGGCTTTGGCAATAACAAACCGGTGGACGTAGTGATCCGTCCGGAGGACGTGATCCTGGTGGACCCCGCAGAGGGCAGCATACAGGGCGTGGTGACGCATCTGATCTTTAAGGGCGTTCACTATGAAATGGAAGTACAGGCCGGCGGTTTTGAGTGGCTGGTGCACTCTACCACCCTCTTCCCAGTCGGAAAGGAAGTGGGGATCAAAGTGGATCCCTTCAATATCCAGATCATGAACAAGCCGGAATCTGAAGATGAGGAGGCGGTTGCAATTGACATCTGAAAAAAGCAAATGGCTCTCTGCGCCTTATCTGGTCTGGTCCGCTATCTTTATCATCATCCCTCTGGGTATGATCTTTTACTACGGGCTGACCGACAAGACGGGAGCCTTCACTCTTGAAAATATCATAGCGATCACTACGGCCGGACACGCGAAATCGCTGCGTCTCTCTCTCCTGCTGTCTCTGATCAGCACGCTGGTCTGCTTCCTGCTGGCCTATCCTCTGGCATTGATCCTTTCTCAGGGAAATGCCAAGAGACATAATTTTATCATTTTGATCTTTATCCTGCCCATGTGGATGAATTTTCTGCTGCGTACTCTGGCATGGCAGACGCTGCTTGAAAAAAACGGCGTGATCAACCAGGCGCTTGCTTTCTTCCATCTGCCGACCTTAAAGATCATCAACACCCCGGCGGCGATCATCCTCGGCATGGTATATAATTTCCTGCCCTTTATGGTCCTGCCCCTGTATAACGCTTTATCCAAGATCGATCAGAACGTTATCAACGCCGCCCACGATCTGGGCGCGGGCTACATTTATACCTTTATCCGCATCATACTGCCACTGTCTGTGCCCGGTATCATCAGCGGAATAACCATGGTGTTCATTCCCGCCCTCACCACTTTTGTGATCAGTTCACTCCTCGGCGGCGGTAAACTCCTTCTGATCGGAGACGTGATCGATCAGGAATTTACAAGGACCTCCAACTGGCATCTGGGCAGCGGCCTGTCCATGGTGCTTATGATATTTATTCTGGTCAATATGGTGCTGTCCGCTATTTTCGATAAAGACGGGGAGGGTAACATGCTATGACATCCATTGCCAAAAAAATCTACATAGCTCTGATCGTTCTTTTCCTGTATGCTCCTATAGGCACTCTTATGGTGCTGTCCTTTAACCGGAGCAAGACCAGGGCGAAATGGGGCGGCTTTACCCTGAAATGGTACGCAGCGTTGTTTCAGAATGAGGAGATTCTGCGGGCCCTTTTCAACACGCTGCTCATCGCTCTTTTGTCCGCTCTCGCCGCTACGATCATCGGCACGGTAGCCTGCATCGCCATGACCGGCATGAAACGGAGGACAAAGACAATCCTCATGGGGATTACCAATATTCCCATGCTGAATGCGGAGATCGTCACAGGTATCTCCTTAATGCTGCTCTATATCAGTCTGGGGATCCGGTTCGGCTTTGGCACTATATTGCTGTCCCACATTACCTTTAACATCCCCTATGTGATCCTGAGCGTCATGCCCCGCATGAAGCAGTTGAATCCCAGCGTCTATGAGGCGGCGCTGGATCTGGGTTCCTCCCACCTGAATGCCTTTTTCAAGGTGGTATTTCCCGACTTGCTTCCCGGTATCCTTTCCGGGTTCCTCATGGCATTCACGATGTCTCTGGACGATTTCATCATCACCCATTTCACCAAGGGCGTGGGTGTGGATACCCTGTCCACAAAGATATACACTGAGATCAAGAAGGGAATCAAGCCGGAAATGTATGCGCTCTCCGCGCTGATCTTTATGACAGTGCTGCTGTTGCTTATTTTGATCAACCTTTCACCGGACAAAAAATCGCCGCTCCACAGCAATGATCAAGGAAATAAAAAGGAAAAACTATGAAACAAAACACACTTGTTAAGATAAAAAGAACAGCGCTCCTGCTATCGCTTTTGACCGCGGTCATCCTGACCGGCTGCAGCTCCTCTGACAGAGGCGTAAACGGTCAGGTCATCGTCTATAACTGGGGAGAATATATCGACCCTGAGACGCTCCGCATGTTTGAAGAGGAAAGCGGCATCCGGGTGATCTACGATGAGTTTGAAACCAATGAGAGCATGTATCCCAAGGTGGAATCCGGAGCAGTGGCATATGATATTGCCTGTCCCTCAGATTACATGATCAGCCGGATGATAGAAAACGGTATGCTTTCGGAGATTGACTACGACAAGATCCCCAATGCCAAAAAAAATATCGGCGCACAATATTATGAACAGGCCAGAGGATTTGATCCCGATAACAAATATGCGATCCCCTACTGCTGGGGGACTGTGGGTATCCTCTACAATCAGACCATGGTGGAGGAACCTATCACCCGCTGGGAGCAGCTCTGGGATGAAAAATACGCTGACAATATTCTGATGCAGGATTCTGTCAGAGACGCATTTATGGTGGCTGAAAAGCTAAACGGATTCTCCATGAACACTCTGGATCCTGCCGAACTGGAAATCGCCAAAAATGCCCTGATCGGACAAAAGCCTCTGGTACAGGCCTATGTCGTAGATCAGGTACGTGACAAGATGATCGGCGGCGAGGCCGCCATAGGCGTTATTTACTCCGGCGAGGCCATCTATACACAGCAGGAAAATCCGGATCTGGTCTATGTGATCCCTGAAGAGGGCACCAACGTATGGATCGATTCCTGGGTAATTCTAAAGAATGCACCCAACAAAGAAAACGCGGAGAAATTTATTGATTTCATGTGCCGCCCCGATATCGCCCTCCAAAACTTCGACTATATTACCTACTCCACTCCAAACACTGCCGCAAGAGAATTGATCGAGGATGAGGAGATCAAGAACTCCGAGATCGCTTTCCCGGATCTGTCCCGATATGACAATCTGGAAACCTACGTGTATCTGGGCGAGGAAGGGGATTCGCTTTACAATGAGTTGTGGAAAGAAGTGAAATCGTACTAGAAGACTAGCGTTAAAAAGGCATCCTGTTTAGGATGCCTTACATTAACTATCATAAACTTCTCTCCTATGACCCACCGTAATAATCAGAATAACCAATTTATCATCCTGAATATCTGCCAATATTCTATAATCTCCTATCCGATACCGCCATTCTCCACTTCTATTTGCCACCAGCCCTTTTCCGTATTGCCTCGGATCTTCACAATCAACAAGATTTTTTTCAATCCATCCAATAATGAGAGCACTGATATGCTTATCCAATTTTTTAAGCTGTTTAATAGCCAGAGGCGCATATTCCACTTTATACATGATCACTCAAACCCCAACAGCCTTTTCACTTCTTCATGGGAATATGTCACCGGATTTCGATTGTAATCTTCCATCGCTTTTTTATAAGCTGACAGATCATATTCATCCTCAATTTTCTCAAGTATGGTCTGTCGAATCAACTCAGACACATTCATTTTCTTTAAGTCCGCATACTGTTTGATCAGACTGCTATCTTCATCGCTCAATCTTACTGATATTGTCATCGTTTACGCCTCCATGTAATACATTGTATTACACATATATTGTAATGTCAACAAGATACTTATATTTTCAGTATTTGCTTTTATTGAGAAATCTAGGCTCTGACCTCTATTATTTATGGTCTTTCTTCCGGATGCTTTATGTAATAATCTTTTATAATCGCTTCATATTTCCAACTCAATCCTCTGGTTTTTATATCTTTGTGTTTTCTCCAATAATCCCATTCATAAACCACAAGATTTAATATATATTCTGCCCTCCTTAAACCTAATACTTTCTCTATCTGACACCACCCTTTTTCTTCATTCCATACCCAGTCCCCTCTGTCTCCCCAACAGATAGTATGTCCGTATAATGCTGCAAAACCCATCAATCTATCTTCTACCTCTGTATACGGTCTGTCCAGTATTTCTTCTATTTTTTGATTGATGATTCCGATGACTTCTTCTGCACTTTTTCCTTCTGTTCCCAATTCTTCCTGATACTTCTTACACAATTCCTGATGATGTTCATACAAATATCTTTGCTTTTCCACGGTCGGCACTGCATCTGTCGCAGGTCTACTGATCGTTTCCAGGAAATCCAGTCCGTAGGTAAATATGAGTCTCTTAAACTCTTTCAGAACATCCCGAAGTTCCTCTTCATTATCAAATCCCCAGAAATCCCAATGCTTTGCTCCCTCTTCCGGCACAAAATCACAGAACTCTCTTGGTCTCTGCATATAGGCATTCGTATGAAAGATAACTTTAATATACCCTTTTTCATACCGATCCCTTGCTACCATGATCTCCTGTTTGATCCCGTCTTTTTCTCTCTCATAAGGCCAGAAAAGTCTTTCACCGGAAACATAATGAAATCCGATGTTTTCCAGTTCCTGTCCCAATTCTTCATGGATTATTTTTTTCATGTTCATACGTCACTTCTCCTCATTGTGAAAAAATGTTTTCTTCGATAGGATATTCCCATGTAGAACTTTTTATTGCAAGCTCATTGTAAGCCATTCATTTCTATTTCCGCCGTTTTCACATCAATAAGAGTTTCTAGTTCTTCCACATTCATTATGAGCCAGAAATAGTATTTCTTTTCGTCTGCTTCATTGACCAGAATAACCTCATCTACGGGCTCGCCATTGATCATCATGGAAGCGATCTGCTCGTCGGCGGATACGCCCCATGCCGGCGCTCCCTCCAGTCTTTTCACGCCGTCACGCCTCATTGTATGTACAATGTCCGTTTTGATCGTAGCCTCTTCCGGGTACCTGCCATCGTATCCTATCCAATCATACAGTATATATAGTTTTCCGAGACAATAATACAAATCATCCTGCTCAATAAAATCAAATTCAACAACATATTCTTCATCCACTTTGCAATAAACAAATATTTTCTCTCCTGCTTGTATGCGGTAAATCTCCTCCATTTCATTATGATTCCCCGTATTCTTTGCATATTCTATCTCCTCTTCCAAAAGCTCTTCCATATTATCGTATCCTCTATTCCCGCCAAAGCCACTTGAGTAGAATGCGGCATATATATTATTTCCCGCAAAAGCTTTTCCAAGCTCCGTCATGCTTGAAACTTCTTTCTGCCCAATTGCCAGTAATACGATAAACATCACGATACTCACAACATCTAATATCGTCACCCGGGTAACTTTCCACTTGGGATTGATTACTAACATCACAATAAGCACAATGTATGCGATCAATAGGAAAGGCAGACTATAATAGAGTATATTCCTGACCTTTATCACATCCCCATATTTTGCCAATGTATCACTTACTGCACACATAAAGAAGATTAGTATGATTGAAAACACTATGATTCTTATCACTTTTACGCTTTTTTTCATTTTTCCTTCACCCCACACGGCAAACAAAAAAGCAATTATCACCGCGCTCATACAATGATTGCGATAATAATTGCCCTAATAGTTACGTTATCGCTACTCTAAAACCGCATCAATCCTCCTCCGTTCCTCCTCCGTAAATGTAAGGTTGGAGAGCATCCCAATATTATCAAGGATCTGCGCCGGTTTTGACGCACCGATCAAAACACTTGTGATATCACCGTCCCGAAGAATCCAAGCCAGCGCCATCTGTGCCAGACTCTGTCCACGCTCTTTCGCGATGACCGAAAGACTTCTGACCTTCTGAATCGTCTCCTCATTGACCGCATCCTCCTGCAAAAACCGCCCGTCGGTGCGGATGCGGCTGTCCTCCGGAATGCCGTCTATATACCGATCNGTGAGAAGNCCCTGCGCNAACGGACAAAANGTGATGANGCCAATGCCGTGAGAAGCAGCATAATTTTTTAAACCATCCTTTTCAATCGTCCTGTCAAACATAGAATATTTTCTCTGGTTAATGATAAAGGGCGTTCCCATCTCCTGAAAAAGAGAAGCTATAGCAATGGTCTGTTCTTTGTTATAATTGGAGATCCCCACATAGAGCGCCTTGCCGCTCCTTACGATTCCGTCTAACGCCCGCGCCGTCTCCTCGATCGGCGTTTCCGGATCGGGTCTGTGATGATAGAAGATATCCACGTATTCAAGCCCCATCCGCTTCAGACTCTGGTCCAGGCTCGCAACCAGATATTTTTTACTGCCCCAGTCGCCGTAGGGACCGGGCCACATATCGTAGCCGGCCTTCGTCGATACGATAATCTCATCCCGGTATTTCTCAAGCCCNTCCTTCAAAATACGGCCNAAGTTCTCCTCCGCCGCACCATAGACAGGCCCGTAATTATTCGCCAGATCAAAATGCGTAATGCCGTTATCAAATGCCGTATAGCACATGGCCTGCATATTGTTAAAATCTGCATGGGAGCCAAAATTATGCCACAAGCCCAGAGAAACCGCCGGAAGCTTCAGGCCGCTCCTTCCNCATCGGTTATACTGCATGGTATCATACCGCTTTTCCTTCGCCTCATACATAAAATGCTGCCTCTTCTCACTGTTTATTGATATCCTCTTCCAATTTACCGGCAAGAACAATCGTCTGTTCCAGTATCTTCTGGATCCGGTTAANATTTCCCATATTCCTTTTTGCTACATCATTCGCTTCTTTTATGGAAGCGATAATGGAGACAAGATGCTCGGTAATGGTATTTAATGTATTCTTGATCGCGGTTGCAGAATCGCCGCTGTCCTTTGCCAGCTGNCCCATCTCATTGGCAACTACGGCAAATCCTCTGCCGGCCTCACCACTGCGCGCCGCCTCAATAGATGCATTCAATGCAAGCATATTGGAGCGTGAAGCATTCTTGCTGACATTATTTACCACCTCAACTGCATCGTGTACATCCCCCTCGACGCCATTTGCCATCCTGTCCATTTCCGTCAGCTTATGAAACAAATTCTCAATTCCGCCAACGACCGTCTGAATAGCTTCGTCAACAGATTTAACCGAGTCNTGAAATTGAGTCGCTATCCCCGCCATCNGCTTCTTNAAATCAACAGAGTATGTACAGCTCACACATCCGACGACTGTCCCGCCGTCCCTGATNGGTATNAAGTCTCCTTCAAACGCNTCNCCCATAACNTCTTCCGGCAATAGATTATGCTTCGTCTTTCCGGTTCTGATCGCTTCATCTAACGCACCGCTTGGGTCTANAAATNTCTCACCCACACTCANTATAGGGGANGCNCCCTCCGGAAGAGAATACCCCTGTACGACNCCATCCTTGTCCAATACNGTTATATATACATCGTGATTGCAAATCTGCCTGATGATCGGCAGTAAATTAACGATCTGAGTCAACTGTTCATTTGCCATGGGAAAATACCTCCTTATTTTTATCTTATTGTATCAGACTTTTACCANCACAACAAGATACACNATTGCATTTTCNTCTCTTTCCTTCCCATNACAAAGTTTCATTCATACTCCCTGTTCGATANCCCATCAGATCCATCGTGATATAAGTNAATCCGTATTCNNTGAATTTTTCTATGATCNTGCTTCTGTTTTCNTCNGCCATNAGCATTCCAAANTCCNCCGGNTNGATTTCGATNCTCGCCATCATACCNTGNATACGCACCCGAACCTGNNGNAANCCCATATCCANCANAAGCTGTTCNGCCCGATCTACCATATNCAGTTTNTCTTCCGTNATGGTTTCNCCATANACAAACCGNGTNGCNAGGCAGGCAAAGGACNGTTTCNCCCANGTGGGCAGNNNCAGATATNTNGACAATGCCCGGATNTCCGCTTTCGTNAAATCACATTCNCGTNAGCGGACTCNTGATTNCCAGCTCAGCCACCGCCANAAGNCCNGGNCGATAATCNCCGTTNTCATCCAGATTCGANCCCTCGNCAATATNNTCCATTCCGTTTTCCTCTGCNATCNNCCGGATTTTCTNAAANATNTCTTTTTTACANAGATANCAGCGGTTCTTGGGATTTTGCGCAAANCCNTCTATCTTTAATTCCTCNGTCTCNCANATAAACTGCCTGATNCCTTCCTTCTCGCAAAACGCTGNCGCCTCNTCGAATTCCCNNTTCGGGAAAGAACNGGAGCTNGCTGTCACCGCAATGACNTTATCTCCNANGGTATCCGCNGCANCCTTTAATAANAANGTNGAGTCNACNCCACNGGAAAAAGCNACTGCNACAGAATGAAGCTCTTTTAAATANNTCTTTAAATGTTCNANNTTNTCCNTCTGTTCTCTTGTNATCTGCTCCATATCCCCNTCACTCCCTTTCTATCCCGCACAGGTCCTTNACCACTTCCCCGGCAATGATCAANCCNGCCACNGACGGCACAAANGCCACGCTTCCCGGAACATCNCCNCGCTCCNNACCCTCATGTNTTATGGGTTCCTCCTCGGAATATACAACCTTTAATTCCTTAACCCCGCGCTTTTTCAATTCCCTGCGCATGACCTTTGCTAGCGGGCACATTTTTGTCTGATAAATATCTGCAACCCGGAACCGGCTGCCGTCTAATTTGTTTCCGGCGCCCATACTGCTGATAACAGGCACATTCTTCTCCTGCGCTTTCATGACCAGTGCGATCTTCGCAGTAACCGTATCTACCGCATCCACAACATAATCATATTCCGCAAAAGGAAAATCCTCTGCATTTTCGGGCAGGAAAAAACAGTTATGCGTGGTCACATCCGCATCCGGATTGATCTCCAGAATCCGCTCCTTCATCACCTCTGTCTTATATCTGCCTACCGTTGCTCTTGTGGCTATGATCTGCCGGTTCAGATTACTCAGGCACACCTTATCATCGTCGATCAGAACAAATGCTCCCACACCGCTTCGCACAAGGGCTTCACAGACATATCCTCCCACACCTCCGATTCCGAACACTGCAACTCTTGCATCGGACAGCCTATCCATCGCCTCTTTTCCAAGCAATAATTCCGTTCTTGAAAACTGTGTCAACATCGTTCCTCCGTTTATATGTTACATTCCAAGCTTGGATGAAAATTCCTTCATCATCTCCGAAATCTTAATCTGCTGCGGGCAGACCTGTTCACAGCCTTTACATCCGATACAGTTCGCAGGCCTTTGTTCCTCCGGCATACTGCCCACTGCCATAGGCGCAATAAAACCGCCGCCTGTAAGCTTGTGCTCATTGTACAGAGCGATCAGTTCCGGAATAGGAAGCTTCTTCGGGCAATGGCTGGTACAATAATGACAAGCCGTACAGGGTAATCCTCCCTTGACAACTTCCTCATCCACCTTCTTCACTAGAGTGTCCAATTCCTCCTGAGTCAAAGGCTCATCCGTCTCATAGGTGGCAATATTCGCTTTCAGCTGCTCCATATTGGACATACCGGACAGTACCATCGTCACACCGGGAATGCTCTGCAGGAAACGGAATGCCCATCCGGGAACTGTTTCCTCCGGGCGCATGGATTGTAATGCTGCATTCAATTCCTCAGAGGCTTTTGCCAATTTTCCGCCCCGCAAAGGCTCCATGACCCAGATCGGAATACCGGCTTTCTGCAGTAGAGCCGCCTTCTCCTGTGCACTCTGAAAATGCCAGTCCATATAGTTGAGCTGAAGCTGACAGAATTCCATATGTTTCCCATAAGCATCCAAAAAGCGCTGGATCACCTCTACACTGCCGTGAGCCGAAAAACCAAGATGCTTGATGCGTCCATTTTCCTTCTGCTTCAGCAGATATTCAAAAATCCCAAATTTCGGATCCAGATAATCGTCAATATTTCCTTCATAGACATTGTGGAACAGATAGAAATCAAAATATGGTGTCTGACATTTTTCGAGCTGCTTCTCAAATATCTCCTCTACTTTGTCCATATTGGAATTATCATAGCCCGGAAACTTCGTGGCAAGATAATAGCTTTCCCGCGGATATTTGGAAAGACATTTTCCTGCAACCAGTTCTGAATTACCGTTATGATAGCCCCATGCCGTATCAAAATAGTTGATCCCATTCTTGTAAGCATAGTCAACCATTTCTGCGGCGGCGGTCTCATCCACTGCCCCGTCATCACCATTCAGTACGGGCAGACGCATCATGCCAAGCCCCAGACCAGATAACTGAATATCCTGAAATTTTCTGTAAATCATATTTTCTCTCCTCCTTATTTTTATCTTTCTTCTTTTAAACTTTCTTCCCTATTCAAGAGACAAGATCACCGCAACATCTCCGGTTCCCAGCACCTCTCTCAATTCCTCTGCATCTACATTATCAATTTTTCCAATAGGTGTCAAACTCCATGAATTAATATTCTTCTTTTTGTTTATTCCAATGTCTTTGTAATCCAAAAATACACATCTACGCCCCATGTATCGTCAAGGTTTGACTTGTAGGCTTCCTGCACAGCCTCTGTCAGGCCCTCTACATCTGTATAATACCCGACAGGCGTTGCCGTAATATTTGCCCCTTCCATATCCTTAAAGTAGAAACGAAGCTGCCCGCCGCTGAAAAGATAAAGCTCACCGACTTTTACATCTGCTATTTCCTGCTCATCATCCCTTGTATAGTTTCCACGGACATTCTGTGCTACAAATCCCTCATCTTCATCATAGGTATAAGTAGGAAATAACAGTGCACTGTCAGAAAGATAATCCAGCATAGTCAGGGCTGCATCGTTGTTATACATGTTGACACCCCACTCTTGCGCTCCATCACGTCCAATGCGTACTGATATTGCATTCTCCAGAACTTCATCACTATCGTCTGCATTTCCGGCATATGATCCTTCAGAAAGATTATTGTCCGAATTCGTATCCTCAGAAGACTGTCCCGGATTTACCACCTCTGCCGGAGGCTCTCCCGGATCTTCTGCCTTGCCGCCGCAACCGGAAAGCAGTGCCACGTTACACACCAATAATAAAGCTAAAATCCTCATAATCATTTTTTTCATTTCTATAAGTCTCCTTTCCCCTAAACATCATCTTCATTGATCAGATTTATTATGCTTACCTGCTTTAGTTTCGCAGAAAAAGCCCATGCAAAAAAGAAAAACAGTGCCGGCAGAATAAAAAGCGGGAGGATATTCCCAAGAATACTGAATTCCGAACGGAACTGTCCTATCCCAAAATTTCTAAGAATCATGCCTACTGCCCCATCTGCTGCAACAGCAGAGACCAGAAGCCCGCATACCGTCCCTGCAGCAGAAACGATCAGAAACCGGAATGCAAAGGAGCGCCTAAGCTTCTTTGCCGATAGCCCCATACTCTTATAGACAGCCATCGTACCCGCCTCATAGGTCAGAAGCTTCCCTGTGGAAAGGGCGACAGCAATCAAAATAAAAAACGCCGCCATCAGATAGATTAAACCGATCAGCCCATGCATCATGGAAACAATACCATCTAAGCCCGACCAGCTATTGGTATGTACATCAATCCCACGGTAATTCTTCTGGAGATAATTCATTACATAATCTCGTACCGCACCATCCTCCAAAACATAGTGGTGACACCAGATAAATCCGGTAATATCACCGATTTTGGAATACCCTTCCATGCTCATGCCGATATTGCTGCCCATGCCGTTGGCACATTGATAAATGCCGGAGATGCTGTACTCCTCCGCCCGCCCGCTTGCCGCCACACGGACCATATCCCCAAGACCAAGTTCCAGCTCATTTGCAACGGTTTCCGTGATCAGGATGCTCCCTCCATCCGGCAGCTCTCCTTCCATCAAATGAAACCATTCGATATCATTCAGCACATTGGCCTCATATTCCTGCCCGTTTACGGTAACACTCTCCATGGCAAGCTCATAAGTCTCCCGGATCGGAGAATACCAGTTTATCACCCGTTCAATCTCATCCATAGGAACATCCCTGTTAAAAGGCTGCACACCCAGATCATGGTCCGCCACACTGAAGGCATTCATAAGCCCCTCGCCATTTGGTCCCAGCCAGCTTCCCATACGACCAACCACGGACAAAAATATCGTCAATACAAGGGCAACAAGGCACAAAGCAATATAATTCCTACGGCGGCTCTGTATCTCCCGCATGGCAATATCCCACTCCAGAGAGGCCTTCCGAAGTTTGGAGGAGACCACTCCTCCTCCCACACTCTCTTGAAAGATCTGTACGGGCGCTATCTTTAAGATTCTTCTTGTTCGCAACATTAAAAATAAAGCGAACAGCAGAAGAAACACTCCAAGCACAAGGAGAACTGGCACTGTGGACAGTCTGACCGCAACCAACATCCCGGTAGAAGATACGAGCCCCCTTGCCAGAAGCCGGGCTATCATTCCTGAACAGAAAAGCCCTATGATAAATCCGAACACCATAATGCCGCCATAGCATGATAAATAGGTGCTCCGAATCTGCCTTCTGGATAATCCTATAGTTTTCAATGCAGCTATATCTTTCTTATCCTGTTCAATCAATGCCGAAAGACTGTGACCGGTTACGATCAGGCAGATAGCTGTCAGCACCATCGAAAACGCAATCATAATACCACACAGGATATTCTGCAAGAGAAGCATGTAGCTTAAAATGGACTTCTGCCGGTAGGAAAATTCGGTATGGAGCGAAATATCCGTATTTTCCTGTATTTCTGCGCTAAATTCCAATGCCGAAAGCGCACTGTCCTCTCTCTGAAAAACATGCACCATCGCACCATTCCTGCCAAGCACATCCGTCTCTTTCGCATTACGGAGAATGTCCTGCATTTTTTCGTAGTCGGAATCATTTATAAGAAAGCTTTTCATATCAATCATGGAGCTTCCCATAAATCCGTCAGCGAAATATCCTGCCACGCTCAAGCTGACAATGCCATCTTTCCTTGACAGCTCAAATTGGATCGTATCTCCGATTGCTACATCAAAGCCTGACTGCATCGCCGGGGAAATGTAAACAGTTCCGTCAGCCACTTCCGGCACTGCCGCCTGAGTACCGTCAGTATTCAGAAAACGGTAATCCACCGTACCGTCATAAACAAGCAGCTGTCCCTCGTTATCTGAATATCCGCCGTTTATTTCATACCCAGAAAAAATAAGCGGCTGTGCATATGCTTTCTCCACATCCGGCAGAGCCTGTATCTGCTCTGTCAGGGAGGCTTCTTCTCCATTTATCCAGATGGTTAGTTCCCCGAATCCAAGACGTTCCATTTCCTCTTTCACATAGGCATTGCCGCTGATCAGTAGCGTGAGGGAAGAAAAAATACAGGCCGAAAGAATCCATACCAACAGGAAAATCCCAATGATGCTGCCTTTTTGCCGTTTCATTGCTGCCAGAAGCAGCATTTTTCTCATTTCCATATTTACCACCTGAAACCTTCCAGCCAATTCGTAAGCTGGTTTTCTCTTGCTTCATCCCTGCCCCTGTATGGTGGCATCTGCAATTCCCCTGTAATCACGCCATCCTCCAGATAGAGGATTCTGTTTCCCCTAAGAGCGGCTTCTCTGTCATGGGTCACAAGCAACACCGCCTGCCCTTCATCATAAGCCGCTGTCAGAAGGTTTAATACCTCCACAGTATTTGCCTTGTTTAACGCCCCTGTCGGTTCATCGGCAAAAAGCACCGCCGGTCTGCACATGAGTGCCCTTGCCACCGCTGCCCGCTGTGCCTCTCCGCCGGACACCTGGGATGGCAGTCTTTTCGCAGCCCCAGAAAGTCCCATCCTATCTATCAGTTCGGCTGTCCTCTCTCTGGTCTCCTGTTCTGACATAGAAGCACAGACAAGTCCTGCCATACGGATATTTTCCTCTAACGTCAGATTGCTGACCAAATGCGTCCGCTGAAAGACGAAGCCAAATTCACCTGCTCTTAGGGCTTCCAGCTCTTTTTCAGAAGCCTTTGTGATTTCCTTTTCCCTGTAAAAAATGCTTCCTTCTGACAAACGATCCATACCGCTCAAAGCATACAGCAGTGTAGATTTTCCCGAACCGGAAGAACCCATGATCACCGTAAAATCATCTGCATATACATCTATGTCAATTCCATGTAAGACTTCCGTTTCTTCAAACCTTTTTATCATGCCAGTACCGTGTAAAATGGTTTTCTTCATGTTCTTTGCCCTCCAGTCTTTTCACCGGCATTTTCCACCTTTGCAATCATATAATCCAGACAGGCAAGCTGCTCCCTTTCTCTTTTTAATTCTTCGCTTTTTGTCCTACGGAAACGGCAGACTACTCCATACTGCCCCTGCATGTTACCTGTCTCCTGATAATGGCGGTACTGTTCCATCATTATGGCATCAGCACCTTCCTCTGTTAATCTCTGACATATCGTTGTTTCTTTTTTCATTTCCAATCCTCTCATGTTCCTGTTGAAAAATAACAAAAAACTATATAAAATATATTTAGATAGATTTTACGAATAATAAAAGGAGCATCCCACTATGATTGAAACCCGCCTGCTACAGTATTTTCTCGCCATTGCCGAAGAACAGAGTATTACAAAAGCCGCTGAATATCTTCATATTTCCCAGCCCACACTGTCCAAACAGATGATGGACTTAGAAGCAAGTCTGGGTAAACAGCTTTTAATCCGAGGCAGGAAAAGAGTCACCCTGACAGAAGAAGGGACCTATCTGCGAGGCCGCGCCCAGGAGATCATTTCCCTGATGGATAAGACAGAAAGTGCCTTCCGGGAAAATGAACAGAGCATCACCGGCGATGTCTATATCGGCTGCGGCGAGCACCGCTCCACTTTTTCCATCATGCAGATCATCCGTACGATACAGGAAGAATATCCTGACATCCGGTTCCACTTTTTCAGCAGCAATGCAGACGCCATCACTGAGCGGCTGGATAAAGGGCTTCTGGATATGGGATTCTTACTGGAACCGGAAATCAGCCCCCGCTATGATTATCAGAAACTCCCGCTGCATGAAACATGGGGCATTCTCATGCGGAAAGATTCTCCCCTTGCCGTTAAAAAAGAAATCTCCTTTTCAGAACTTGCAGATCTCCCGCTGATTATGCCCAGCCAGACCTCCAACCGCAACCACCTGACCACATTCTTTCCGAACGAAATGGCCGAACCGCATATTATTTCCACTTATAACCTGATTTATAATGCCGGGCTTATGGTGGAGGCTGGAATGGGTTATGCCCTGTGCATTGATGAGTTGATCAATACCGCCGGCAACCATCCCCTTACATTCCGGCCTTTATCTCCGCTTCTTCAGTCAGACGTATATCTTTTTACAAAAAAGTATCAGGTTTTTTCCAAAGCCGCAAAACTGTTCTTAAACCGTCTGGAAAAATATATGGGCAGCCTATGAAACCAATTCCAGGGTGATCGTCACATCCCCGCCACCCAGCATCTCCTTTAATTCCTCGGCAGATTTGTCCGTGATTCTGCCGAGTCTTGTGTATGCCCAGGAATTGGAGCCATAAAACACTACCATTTGATTGCCCGAATATAAAACAATATCTCCTGCCTGTGTAGTTGTCTGTTTATCATCCCTCGGCAGGCTTGTTCCAAAAGAACCAACCTGTTCAAAGCCCCCATACATGGACATCTGTATGGACATAGGCTGTTCACGGAGAAGTTCCGCAAGAGCCTCAACAGACTCATTATCTTCCCATGCAATTGTAACAGCCTCAGCACCAATCTTCATCAATATGCTCATTTCTTCTGACTCCAATCCGTTTTCTTCCACAAGTTCATCTTGAACCTGTTGGTCACTTTGTATTTCATCTGACTGCCCTTCCGGTTCGGTTTCTTTCGGAACATCGGCTGATTCCATATTAGAAAAACTCTGCGATGGATTTCCCTCCGGTACAGAATTGCCGCATCCGGTCAAAACCCATATCAGGCATATTGCCGTAACCGCTAAACTGACTTTTTTCATACAATGCTCCTTTTCTGTTTTATTTCACAATTCCCTGAACCACCATAACCATGCCAAACCCTGTCATAAGACAGCCTAAGACGCAGTTCAGCCACCGATAGATTTTCCCTGTGATCCTATCCCGGAAATGTGCAGTAATGCTGCTGAGAACCAGCCACCAGCAGAGTGTCCCTGTTAAAATCCCGGCAATCAGGGCTGCTCCCTGTTTTGCACTGAGTCCACCATGAATCCCAAAAGCAGCAAACGCTGCCATAAAAGAGAGTACAGTGGCTGGATTTACCAATGCCGTTGTAAATGATGACAAAAAGCAGAATGCCAGTGTTCCTTTTGATTCTTTCTGTACTGTTGCCGTCTCCTTTTTGCAAAGGATGCCAAACCCAAAGAGCAGTACCAGTATTCCTCCAATAACCTGAAGCGCGTTCTGTCTGGCTGATAAAAAGTCCGAAACCACCGTAATGCCAAACACACCCACACAGGAATAAACCAGATCCGCCGCAGAGGAACCCATCCCGGTCAGAAAACCGGCAACAAATCCTTTATCCAAAGTTCTCCCGATTGTCAGTGCGCCAATGGCTCCAGCCGGCACTCCAAATATAAGGCCAATCAGCAGGCCTTTACAAAAGTATTCTGCTATCATGTGCATTCCTTCCGCATCCCGCACAGGACATCATCCAAAAATTCGATACATGACTGATCCCTGTGAATCCCGTCAAGCAACATTTTCCTCTGTCCCTGCAACAATAAAAGCCCTTTTTTCTTCTGCCCCTGCTTTAGGCAGGTCAGGAC